>DASWNP010000041.1:0-2065 GCA_036399175.1 Pyrinomonadaceae bacterium
GATGGTGATGCCAGGAGATAACGTGGCGATGGAAATCACATTGATCACGCCGATAGCGATGGAGAAGGGGTTGAGGTTTGCGATTCGAGAAGGCGGGCGGACGGTAGGAGCAGGCACTATCTCCGATATTATTGAGTAGCTCGGCACGGGCGCGAGTTTTGGGATTTTGTTTGAGTTGTGAGGTGAGACATGGCGCGCGATAACATTGTGCTTCAGTGTACTGAATGCAAGAGCCGCAATTACGTGAAGACGAAGAACAAGAAGACGACGCCGGAGCGCCTCGAATTCAGGAAATTCTGCCGTCGCTGCCGTCTTCACACGGGACACAAAGAGACTAAATGATGAATGCGGAATGATGAATGATGAATTAAAAGACAACTGCTTCGCTTTAATTCATCATTCCGCATTCATCGTTCATCATTTCTGAAGGGGTATAGTGTCAACGGTTAGCACGTCGGTCTCCAAAACCGAAAGTTCGGGTTCGAATCCTGATACCCCTGCCAGCGCAGTTTAGCGGAAAAGGAAAAGTTTGGTGGCGAAGAAGGAAGATGACGAGATAGTGGGCGGCGGCGGTGGTGGCGAAGACGAGCCTGCCGTGCCGGAGGCCGAAGTGCCGCCGGGGCGTTTGAGTTCGTCGGGTGCAACTACCGGCGGGAGCGACGTGGCCGCGCCGCGCGCCGCGCGCTTCGGCGAAGGCCGAGAGGGACGCGGCGCAAGGCGTGAGCGCGGCGTCGCACGCCCGCGCGCGGGCTTCTTCGAGCGCACGAGCCAGTTTTTGCACGACGTGCGGATGGAGTTAAAACGCGTCACCTGGCCGACGGCCAAAGAGGTCAGGAACACGACTATCATCACCATCATCGCCGTCATCTTTTTTGCTCTTTACCTGTGGGGCGTCGATCACCTATTCGCGCTCCTGATTACGCAGCTTCAGCGTCTTATTAACTGGTTGTTCGGCCTCGTCTGACGCGGGGCCTGAAGGAATGCGCGATGCAGCAGTGGTTTATTCTCCATACCTATTCGGGACACGAGAAGAAGGTGCGCGACAGCCTCAAGGCGCGTATCCGCGACACCGACCTCCAGACTGAAATTACGGAGGTGCTCGTCCCGACCGAAACGGTCGTCGAGATGCGCGGCAACAAGCGCATCGAGTCGTCGCGCATGTTCTACCCCGGCTACGTGCTCGTCCAAATCGAGTGCGACGAGCGCGGCCACATCCCCGACAACGTCTTTCACCTGATTAAATCCACTCCGAAGGTGACGGGCTTCGTCGGCGGCCAGAACCCGACGCCCCTGACGCCGCAGGAGGTTGACCAGATTGTCCATAACGTGACGGAGGCGGCCGAGAAGCCCAAGCCGAAGTTCACCTACGCGTCGGGCGAGACGGTGCGCATCAAGTCGGGGCCCTTCGCCAGCTTCACCGGCAAGGTCGAGGAGGTCAACGCCGACAAATCGACGCTCAAAGTGGTCGTCACGATTTTCGGGCGCTCGACGCCCGTCGAGCTGAATTTTCTCGATGTCGAGAAGGTAACGTTTACTGAAGACGAATGATTCGAGCTTGTCAGCAATCAGCGTTCAGCTATCAGCCAAAGAGCAAAAGCTGACTGCTGATTGCTGATTGCTGAGAGCTACAAAAGTTATGGCAAAGAAGATTACAGGTTATATCAAGTTGCAGGTTCCGGCGGGGAAGGCCAACCCGGCTCCGCCCATCGGCCCGGCGCTCGGCCAGCACGGCGTCAACATCATGGAGTTCTGCAAGGCGTTCAACGCCAAGACGGCGCAGATGGACCCGGACCTCAAAATCCCGGTCGTCATCACCGTCTTCGCCGACCGCTCCTTCACCTTCGAGACCAAGACGCCGCCCGCAGCCGACCTCCTGAAGAAGGCCGCCGGCGTCCCCAAGGGCTCGGGCAAGCCGAACAAGGAGAAGGTCGGCACGATCTCGCGCGCCAAGATCGAAGAGATCGCGCGCGCCAAGATGCCCGACCTGAATACGACGAGTTTGGAGAGCGCGATCAAGACCATCGAAGGCACCGCGCTCAACATGGGACTCACGGTTGAATAATTG
>DASWNP010000042.1:0-74096 GCA_036399175.1 Pyrinomonadaceae bacterium
CCCCCCCCCTGTAAATGCTTTGTGAGGGTGGGATGATGGTGTTTACAGGGATGACGATGGCGTTGGGGGCGATGACAATGGTGTTTGCGGGTATGTAAATGGTGTTTACGTGCGTGTGAATGTTATTTACAGGGGTGTAAATAAGATGTGCAGGGATGTAAATGGTGTTTACATGCGTGTAAATGGGATTTGCGGCGGTGTTTATGGATGTGTTGAGGGGTGCGGGTGGGTTTAGAAAGTTGTTGTTTGAGGGGTGGATTGAGGCGTAAGATGAGGGCTGGCCTCGCTGGTGGTTGATGTTGACTCACATGTCCTCGCGTTTCCTCTTTTTTCTCACAAAAGGAGATACAAAATGGCTAAGAATGAGAGTAGGCGGATAGCTCCGGCTTTGCTTGAGTCGGATAGGAGTAGCTTTGCGGCTTTGAAGGCGGTGGCGGGTTATGCTCCGGCGAATCCGGCGTTTGCTTTGGAGAAGATTGTGGCGGCGGAGGCGGCGCTGAATCAGGCGCAGACGCGGGCGGCGCAGGCGGAGGCTGCGGCGGCGGCGGCAAGGGATGAAGAGCTGGCGAGAGAGTGAGAGTTTCATAACCTGATGCTGGGAGTGAAAGATCAGGTGGTGGCGCAGTTCGGGAGAGACTCGAATGAAGTGCAGGCTTTGGGGTTGAAGAAAGCCTCGGAGCGCAAAAAGCCACAGCGTAGAATCGGGAAGGATGAGATGCAAAAGTAGTCGGCGCGTGTGCTGGTGGTTGGCGGCGAGAATTAACCGACATTTGAAATAGAGGACGTGGAAGGAGCACGGAAGAGAAAGTCTGTGTGGTCTTCCCGTCCTTTATGTTTGAAGGGGTTGCTAAGAAGCCTGCGCCACTTGTAACCTGACTTTATGTTACTGCCCAATGGTGAGAATGCAGTTATTGATATGAGAAAGCTGCGTGATTATTGCTTGAATCCAGACAGTCCAAGAGGCAGTAGCAAAGCGCGTGTCTTCGCGGCGGTACTTGGCATGACGGCGGCAGATGCTCCAAAGCTTAGAGAAAAACTGCTGGAGGCGGCGCGTAGTAGCGAGGCGCAGCCCGGCGAGCTAGACATGTATGGTCAGCGTTATGTGATAGATTTTGAGATGAGGACAGAGAGGGGGAGGGCAGTTGTGCGTAGCGGGTGGATTATCTTGCATAATGAAACAGCGCCCCGTTTGACAACCTGCTATGTGAAGAAGAGGAAAAGATGATGGCGAAGAGAAAGATAAAGTTACTCGACACAGTGGCGTTGCTGGAGGATGTGCAGGAGCGTAAGCTCAAGCGCGGCGAAGTTGGCACGGTGGTTGAGATTTTAGCGCCGGATGTTTATGAGGTAGAGTTCTGCGACGACGAGGGGCAGACATACGCGGAGCTTTCGTTGCGTGGCGACCAGCTTGTCGCGCTACATAATCAGGGGGAAGCATTGAAGATTGTCGCGTGAGTATGATGTCTGCGGCACGTCAGAGTCGAAATCAAACTTGGGCGCGTGGCGCGGCGTATTAAGTTGTAAGGGTTGCGGCGGAAGACTCTGTAGATTGGTAAAGGATGGATTCTTTTATGTCGAAGGAAGCGATGGGACAGGAGCAGGATGGAGGGAAGGCAGCGGTGCGTGCGGAGCGGGATTCGATGGGGGAGATAGAGGTTCAGTCGGATAGGTATTGGGGGGCGCAGACGCAGCGTTCGTTGAAGTATTTCAATATCGGTTTCGACAGGATGCCGAGGGAGATGGTGCGGGCGCTGGGGATTTTGAAGAAGGCGGCGGCGCTGGTGAATGAGGATTTGGGGAAGCTTGCGAGTGAGAAGGCGCGGCTCATCGCGCAGGCGGCGGACGAGGTGATAGAGGGGGGGCTCGACGAGCATTTTCCCCTGCGCGTGTGGCAGACGGGGAGCGGGACGCAGACGAACATGAACGCGAACGAGGTTATCTCTAACCGCGCTATCGAGATTGCGGGCGGCGTGATGGGCAGCAAGAGTCCTGTGCATCCGAACGACGACGTGAATATGTCGCAGTCGTCGAACGATACTTTCCCGACGGCGATGCACATCGCGGCGGCAGAGGAGTTGAATAAGCTGATACCGCAGGTAGAGCGTCTGCGCGAGGCGATTGAGGCGAAGGCCGCGGAGTTCGCCGACGTGGTGAAGATTGGGCGGACGCACTTGCAGGACGCGACGCCTCTGACGGTGGGGCAAGAGATGTCTGGCTGGGCGAGTCTGCTTGAGCGCGACGTGGAGAGATTAAGACTCGTGCTGCCGGGTCTCTACGATTTGGCTATCGGCGGGACGGCTGTGGGGACTGGTCTTAATTCGCATCCTGAGTTTGCCGAGCGCGCGGCGGCGAAGATTGCGGAGCTGACGGGGCTGCCGTTCAGGCCGCACCCGAACAAGTTCGCGGCGCTGTCGGCGCACGACGAGATGGTGTTTGCGAGCGGCGCTCTGAAGACTCTGGCCGCGTCGCTGATGAAGATTGCAAACGACGTGCGCTGGCTGGCGTCGGGGCCGAGGGCGGGCTTCGGCGAGTTGATTCTGCCGGAGAACGAGCCGGGCTCGTCGATTATGCCGGGCAAGGTCAACCCGACGCAGAGCGAAGCGATGACGATGGTGGCCGTGCAGGTGATGGGCAACGACGCCGCCATCGGCTTCGCGGGCTCGCAGGGCAACTTCGAGCTTAACGTCTTTAACCCCGTGATGATTCACAACCTCCTGCACTCGATTCGACTGCTCCACGACGCCTGCCGGGGCTTCGTCGATTACTGCGTCGTCGGCATCCAGCTCAACCGCGAGCGCATCGAAGCCCATCTCAGAAACTCGCTCATGCTCGTCACAGCCCTCAACCCCCACATCGGCTACGACAAGGCCGCGCAGGTGGCGAAGAATGCACACAAGAAAGGCATCTCCCTTCGCGAGTCGGCCATCGAGCTGGGCTTCCTCACCGGCGAACAGTTCGACGAGTACGTCAAGCCGGAAGAGATGACGCATCCTTGAGATAAGGCAAAGGGAAAAGGGAAAAGGGAAAAGGGGAAGGCGGGAAAGAATTCTCTTTACCTTTGCCTTTTTCCTTTTGCCTTCCCGAGCGCATCGCGCCGGGTGGATTTCGCATCTAAGTTGTTGCCCGCGCGAGGGGCTTTCGGGTAGTTCGCGCGGGCTCTTTTTGAGTGTGGCGCTGGTTGAAGATGGGGCGCTTGCGTGGTGTTTCTCAAAGTTAGTATGATTCGCGTTTCGCGCCGGCGGCGCGGGGGCGTCTGTAGGCCGCCCCGGCGAAGGTGGCGCGCGGCGCGGAAGGAGCAGAGACGTTGACGACCTTAGTTGAGACTTTGAAGATTGCGCCGAGCATCGAGGATTACTTCGGGCTGTCGGAGGCGGAACTGGCCGAGCGCATCGAGGCGGCGCGGCGTGAGCTTGGCTCGCGTGTCGTCATACTCGGGCATCACTACCAGCGCGACGACGTTATCCGCCACGCCGATTTCACGGGCGATTCCTTCAAGCTCTCGGTGCTGGCCGCAGAGCGTCCCGAGGCGGAGTTTATCGTTTTCTGCGGCGTCCATTTCATGGCCGAGTCGGCGGACATTCTCTCGGCTTCGCATCAGAAGGTGATTCTGCCCGACCTCGGCGCGGGCTGCTCGATGGCCGATATGGCGACTGCCGAGCAGGTCGAAGATGCCTGGGAGCAGCTTGAAGCGATAGGCGTTGTCGGCGGCGACTTCCGCGTTATGCCTATCACGTACATGAATTCGTCGGCTGCCATCAAGGCTTTCTGCGGCGAGCACGGCGGGTTGGTCTGTACTTCGTCGAACGCCGTGCCGCTCTTCGACAAGTGTTTGAAGGAGGCCGACAAGCTCTTCTTCTTTCCAGACCAGCACCTGGGTCGCAACACCGGCGTCAAGTTCGGCATCCCGCTCGAAGAGATGGTGCTGTGGGATCCGAATAAAGAGCTTGGCGGCAACACGGAAGAAGAGTTGCGCGCCGCTCGTTTGATTCTGTGGAAGGGACACTGCTCTGTGCACGGTCGCTTCCGCGAGTGGCACGTCGATCAGGTGCGGAGAGAAGTGCCGGGCGTCAAGGTGCTCGTGCATCCCGAGTGCGTGCGCGAGGTGGTGGCGAAGTCAGACCTGAACGGCTCGACCGAGTTCATCATCAAGACGCTGGAGGCCGCGCCCGAAGGCTCCGCGTGGGCTATTGGCACGGAGGTCAACCTCGTCAACCGTCTCATCGAGCAGTTTCCGAACAAGCACATCCGGCTGCTCGCGCCCGACCTCTGCATGTGCGCGACGATGTATCGCATCGCTCCGCAGAACCTCGCATGGGCTCTCGAATCGCTCGTCGCGGGTGAGATCGTCAACCAGATTACCGTGCCCGAAGAGACGGCGCGCTGGGCGCGCATCGCCCTCGACCGCATGCTCGCAATCAAGTAGTAAATCGTGAATCGTAAATCGTAAATAGTTAAATCCGGCCTTTTCTATTTACGATTGACGATTCACGATTTACGAATTAAGGAGGCAGTTTTGGCTGACCCGAATGACCGCGTGGGGGAGAACGTCCCCGGCGAGTTTTATGTCGATTCGCAGTGTATCGACTGCGACGTGTGCCGCGATACGGCTCCTGATAATTTCACTCGTTCGGATAATAACGGCTACTCGTTCGTCTACAAGCAGCCGCAGAACGCGGAGGAGCGTGCGCTCTGCGAGGAAGCGCTCGCCGCCTGCCCCGTCGAAGCCATCGGCAACGACGGGCATTGACGAATCTCAGACCACGAACGCCCCCGACAAACAGCACAACACAAAGAGAGGCCGCGCCGGATTTCACCTTCAAAGTCCGGCGCGGCCTCTCACTGTTTTCAAATCCTGTGCGGGCTCTAAATCTCTATCTTAATCCAGCCGTCGTCAATCGAAACCTTGTAGGGCTCGACGGCGTATGCGGGGCGGTTGATGCAGCCGCCGGTCTTGAGGTCGAAGCGCCAGCCGTGCCAGTCGCATTCGACCGAGTGGCCGTAGAGGTTTCCGTCTGCGAGAGGCGCGCCTTTGTGCGGGCAGAAGTTGTCGATGGCGTAGAACTGGCCGCCGACGTTGTAGAGAGCAAGCTCCCTGCCGTCGTTCAACTCGACGGTCGCACCGCGCCCCGGCGGTACGTCCTCGACGCGCCCGACCGTCACCACTTCGCCCGTGCGCTTTGGCAGTTGTTTCGAGGCGTCGAACTTTGCATCGAAGGATTGCATCAGTCTTTGAATCGTAACAAACTGCCTGACGCCTGAGCAACGAGGCAAGGCCGCCGAGCGCAGGCGACAAGCTTGGTCGTAGTTCAAAATTTCTGTAACGCATGAGAAACAGGCATGAATGAAGAGCTTACATTCGGCTCTCCCGAGCCGGGCGTCGAGTATGCGGAGAGGCGCGCAGCCTACGTGGTGATTATCGACGGCGAGGGTCGCGTCGCAATGGTCTTGGATAGGCAGAGATATTTTCTGCCGGGCGGCGGCGCGTGGGCGGGCGAGACGCCGGAGCAGACAATCGCTCGTGAGGTCGAAGAGGAACTGGCGCGCGGCGTCCGGCTCACGCGCCGCCTCGGCGACGCACTTCAGTTCTACTACTCAATCGCGGACGAGCGCCACTACCGAATGCACGCAACATTCTTCTCCGGCCAACTCACAGACGAGCCGCGCCCCGACCTCACGCCCGAGCACGAGCTGCTCTGGCTGCCCCTCGACGAAGCCCAACGCCGTTGCTTCCACCGATGCCACGCCTGGGCGATAGAAAGAGGTCAGAGGTCAGAGGTCAGAGGTCAGCGAAAGACAAAAAGCAGAAGCGCAGAAGTGTAAGCAGAGAGCCGAGCCGTGTTTTTACTGACTTCTCACCTGTGACCTCCGACCTCTCGTTTTGGTATCTCCGTCGATGCGGGTATAATTGGTCGCAAGAGTTCCCCTTGAAGTAATCGAGAGAAGCGACGAAGAGTGCGGGCAAGAGGTCTGTTCTTCGTGCGCGGTTCGCGTCGGCGGACGCGCCTGAGCTGGCGTCGTCCGGCGGGGCGCGAGCGTTTTTATGTGCGGAAATTATTCAGGAGGAAAGTTATGTCGAGGTATCGAAACGACCGGGACGACGACGATTATTACGGCGGCAGCCGCTACGGGCGCGAGCGCGGCGCCTATGACGAATCGGATGCTCCGCGCGGCGGCGACTATTACGGCAGGCGCGGCGCAGGCGGCGGCGCGCGTGACGACGACGATTACGCGCGCGACCGCTATAGCAATCTAACCGGCTACCGTCAGGGCGAGCGGCGCGACGAGCCGGGCTACGGCGGCGGCGGGCGCAGCCGCTACTACGACGAGCGGCCAACGCGACGCAGAGGAGGAGGAGGCGGCGGTGGTGGCGGCGACCTTTATGCTGCGCGCGAGCAGTACGAACGCGAACGCTACGACCGCGACGACGACGAGCGCGGGCGCTCACTCTGGGATGAAGGGCGCGAATATTTCCGTCGCACGTTCGGCACAGGCGGTGGTCGCGAGCGGGAGCGTCGCGGCGCAACGCGCTCGCACGTGCGCTGCCGCGACATTATGACGCGCGACGTGACCGTAGCGACGCGCGAGACGATGCTCGAAGAGGTGGCGAAAATGATGCGCGATGAAGACACGGGCGTCATCCCAGTCGTCGAGCGCACGGCGAGCGATTTGACCGACCTCGCCGAAACCCGCCCGGACATGAACCGCGTGCAGGCCAACGTCGTCGGCAACGGCAAGCTCGTCGGGCTCATCACCGACCGCGACATCGTCGTTCGCGCCATCGCCGAAGGCAAGGACGCGCGCACTACCCGCGCCGAAGAGATTATGACGAGCGAGGTGCACACGGCTCAGCCCAACGACCGCGTTATCGACGCCATACGCAAGATGGGCGACAAGCAGGTGCGCCGCATTCCGGTCGTTGACCGCGACGGCACGCTGCGCGGCATCATCTCGATGGCTGACGTGGCGCTCGAAACACAGGAAGACCGCGAGCTGGCCGACGCCCTCGAAGAAATCTCCAGCGGCTCCTCCTTCTGGAATCGCGTTTTCGGATGAGAAGAAAGTGAGCGGTGAGCGGTGAGCAGTGTGCAGACAAAATGCTTTTACGGCTTACCGCTCACTGCTCACTGCTCACTATTCTTATGGCTAAATCAATAGAGCGTTATTTTCGTCTGCTGCCGAAGACGAGCTTTATGCGCGCCGGGGGGCGGCAGTGGTATCCGTCGGCTGACGTGTACCAGACGCGCGACGGTTGGATAGTGAAGGTGGAGCTTGCGGGCGTCGCCGTCGATGAGGTGGAGGTGCGCGTCGAGGGCGACATGCTCTACATCTCCGGCAATCGACAGGACGGCTTCTGCTCGGAGACTCTCTCCTGCTACCAGTTGGAGATAACCTACAGCCGCTTCGAGAAGACGATTCGTTTTCCCTGCCCGATTGAGAGCGCTCAGCTTCAGCGAAGCTATCGTGACGGGCTGCTCATCCTGCGTCTGCGGAGTCCGGAAAATTGTGACGAGGGACAGGGCGCGTAAGGTTCAGGGTTCTATACAAGCTGAGTTTTCAAACGCCATGACTGAAGAAACTTCAAAGAGCAATCAAAAGCAGGAGACGAGCGACGCTCAGGAGGCAAGACCTTCGACGCCCTCTGCGACAGGCGAACAAGAGTTGCAGCCTCAATCGTCGCCGACGGGCGAGACGACGACTGCGCAGTCTGAGCCGGGCGTCTTCGAGATAGCCGTCCTGCCTTTGCAGAACACGACGATGTTTCCCGGAACGGTCGTGCCTCTGTCGGTCGGTCGCCCGCGCTCGGTCGCTTCGCTCGAAGCGGCGCTGGCGACGCCTGAAAAGCTCATCGCCTGCGTCAGCGTGCGCGCCGGCCGCGAGGCCGAGGCTGAGGCCGTGCCGTCGGATATGTACGAGGTGGGCACGCTCGCTATGGTCAAGCGCATGATGCGCACGCCCGACGCGCTGCAAATCATCGTTCACGGCACCGAGCGCATACGCGTCCTCCAATGGACGCAAGAAGAGCCTTTCCTTCGCGCGCGCGTCCACGTCATGCCGATGCCTGCTATTCGTAACGCCGACGAGGTCGAAGCTCTCTGGCAGAACGTGCGTGCGCTCATCGAGCGTGCGCTGGCGATGCTGCCCGAAGTGCCGCCCGAGATTCGCACCGCCGTCCTCGGCTCGAACGACCCCGTCCAGCTCGCCTACTTCCTCGCCTCCATCCTCAACCTCGGTCTGGAACAGGAACAGGCCATGCTCGAAGCCGACACGACCGACGAGCTGCTGCAAATCGCCTACGGTCGGCTCGCGCGCGAAATCGAAATCATGGAGCTGCGCTCGAAGATTGCCACGGAAGCGCAGAGCGAGATGAGCAAGGCGCAGCGCGACTACATCCTGCGCCAGCAGATGAAGGCGATACAGAAGGAGCTTGGCGAGGACGAGGGCGGCGAGCGCGCCGAAGCGGAACTCATGCGCGAGCGTCTGGAGACGGCAGACCTTCCAGAGGATGTGCACAAAGAGGCCGAGCGCGAGCTGCGGCGTATGGAGCGCTTGCCCTCCGCCGCGCCCGACTATCACGTCATCCGAACCTATCTCGAATACGTGCTTGAGCTTCCGTGGAAGAAATCATCCGAAGACCGGCTCGACCTCAAAGAAGCGCGCCGCGTGCTCGACGAAGACCACTACGGCCTCGAAGATGTCAAAGAGCGCATCCTTGAATTCCTCGCCGTCATCAAGCTGCGACCCGACTCGAAGAGTCCGATTCTCTGCTTCGCGGGGCCGCCGGGCGTCGGCAAGACGAGCCTCGGGCGTTCGATTGCGCGTGCGCTCGGTCGGCAGTTCGAGCGTCTCTCTCTGGGCGGCATGCGCGACGAAGCGGAGCTGCGCGGTCATCGTCGCACCTACATCGGCGCGATGCCCGGTCGTATCATCCAAAGCTTGCGGCGCGCGGGCGTAAACAACCCCGTCCTCATGCTCGACGAGATAGACAAGCTCGGCGCAGATTTTCGCGGCGACCCGGCGGCTGCGCTGCTCGAAATTCTCGACCCGCAGCAGAACAACACCTTCCGCGACCACTATCTCGATTTGCCCTTCGACCTCTCGAAGGTTTTCTTCATCGCTACCGCGAACCAGTTGGGGCCGATTCCTGCGCCCCTGCGCGACCGCATGGAGATAATTCATCTCGCGGGCTACAGCGACCAGGAGAAGCTGCACATCGCACGCCAGTATCTCATTCCGCGACAGGTCGTGGAGAACGGGCTTCAGCCCGAACAGTTTGAAATCACGGACGAGGCCGTAGGTCTCATCGCCGCGCGCTACACGCGCGAGGCGGGCGTCCGGCAGTTGGAGCGAAGCATCGGGAGCGTGGCGCGCAAGGCGGCGCTACGTGTTGCGCAGGGCGATGCTGAGCATGTGAGAGTCGATACGGGCGACATCAAGGAACTGCTCGGCGCGGCGCGTTTCTTTCCCGAAGAGGCGCGCAAGGAATTGCCGACCGGCGTTTCGACAGGCATGGCCTGGACGGAGATGGGCGGACAGCTTCTCTTCATCGAAGCGACGCTTCTGCCCGGCGGTCAGGGCTTGACCATCACCGGGCAGCTCGGCGAAGTGATGCAGGAGTCGGCTCGCGCGGCGCGTTCCTACCTCTGGTCGCACGCCGCAGAGTTCGGCATCGACCAGTCGATGTTCAAAAACTACGGCGTGCACTTGCACGTTCCCGCCGGAGCGATTCCGAAAGACGGCCCCTCGGCCGGCGTGGCGATTACTTCCGCGCTCGCCTCCCTGATGACCGGACGCCGCGTGCGCTCCGACACCTCCATGACCGGCGAGATAACTCTCTCGGGTCTGGTCTTCCCTGTCGGCGGCATCAAGGAGAAAGTTCTGGCCGCGCATCGCGCAGGCATCCGCCGCGTCGTCCTGCCCGCGCGCAATGAAGCCGACATCGAAGAGATACCCGAAGACGTGCGACGCGAGCTTGAGTTCGTCTTTCCCACGCGCATCGGCGAAGCCCTCGACGCGACGCTCGAAAGACTCGTCGCCGAGACACCGCCGCCCGCGCAGCCAACCGGCGACGGCGCACGCGCTGCCACGCCGAAGTCCGACAAATCCGAACTCGAACCCCTGCGCGTTAGAGAAAGATAGCGCCGCAGAACCAGGCAGGTAAGAAAAGCGGAGCGGACTCCGAGTAGTCGTCGTCTATCAGAGCAACCCGTAGGAGCAAGGCATGGTCAGCAAAAAATCGCAGAGCAAAGCGGGCATCGCCGAACGGCGGCGCGGCCAGCAAATGGGCGACGACCGCAGCGCCCCCGACAAAACACTCGAAGCCAAACAAGAGACGCCCGCCCTTAGCGGTCGGCGGAAAAGTGCCAGCAAGTTCTTCGCCGACGAATCCTCACAAAACACGGGCGCGCGCCCCGAAACCCCACGCGACAACACGCCCTCCACTCCCGCCGCCATCCCCACAGGCGAAAAGCTCGGCGAGTCCGACGGTGAACGCTCCTTCAAAGAACGTCATTCAGGCGCACGCAAAAAGGGCAAGTGACGAAAACTGCGTGGCTCTCGTCGGTGCTCAAAGGGGTATCTGCCGGAGAGCGTGCGGCGACGCGTCGAGATGCGCTCGTCGCCTCGTCAGTCAGAGGCATTCTTTGGCCACAGCTCCGCCTTATAGCTTGCGGCCAACTGCCTGACATACGGGTCGGGGTCGCTCTCGGCCTTAAACAGAATTTCTATAAAAGGCCCGTCCTCCGAGCCGTTCAGCCAATCGTAGACCATCGCGGTGGCGCGCAAAGCTCTGGCGCGAACTTGCGGGTCGGCGCTCTCGAACCCGGCAGCCGCCGCGTCGCCGTAGAGCCAGTACTCGTGCGCCGAGTAGCCGTTTCCGCAGAAGCCTCGATGGTCGTTGTAAAGCTCAAGCGGCGGCATCTCGGCCTGCGGCGATGCGTCGCCATACACGTAGCGAGTGATTTGCCAACGCGAGTATTGAATCCCCGCGCCGTCGTTGAACAACGTGAAAGCCGCCGCGAAGCAGGCGATGGCTAGCGGCGCGTAACGAAGATGCGAAACCCATCTTGAGCGCGACGCGCTACTGCGATGCCGCGACGCCACCTCGCACAAGAGCCACACCGCCAACCAACTGACGAACATAAGCGCGCGGAAGCTCGTCTGTTGCTCGCGCAACTCGTAGAGCATGTCGGTGAGCGTCGGCATAGAGATTCCCGACACTTTATTCACCACCCAAATCATTACCAGAGCGATTTCGCGTATCGACAGAGCGAAAATCGCAGCCGACACGAACGCGGCGCTGACACGAATAATCCACTTCATCGTCTTTCCTCCTTCCCGTGCTCCGAGCGCGCAACCTTCGTCCGCCTCTTTAGACACCGCGCCTCACCCTTTGTTCCGCCGCCGCGACACCAGAACGAGAAGGCGCTCAGACAGAGATGTATGGCTGTGCCTCCTGCTCTTCGGGCACGCCTCGACCTGCGTCTGACGTGCAGCGCCTTTACTCTGCGCTTTTCGTGTAAACTATCTCCTGCAATTCACCAGCCCACCCTTCGGTGTAGAAGCAGGCGTAGCATGAAAAAGTGGATTATCACTGCGCTCGTGGTGGCGGCGTTAGCGACTCTGGCGCTAACGTCTCAACGATGGCTGCCGCCTCTTCTGAGCTTCGTCGGCACGAACACGGACGTGATTCAGGGATTGAGCGACCTCGTGCAGTTGCTCCTGTGGACTGGCGCTGCATTGGCGCTCGTTGTCGGATTATGGCGACGAAAGAAAGATGAGCCGAAGCCGACTTCAGAAGCGCAAACAACCAGCATCGACATTGCGGGAAATCAAAACGCACCTGTAGGCCGCGATGTCAGGGACAGCAACATCGTTACCGGCGAAGACCACATCGTGGGCGAGCGCGTCGAAATCGGGGGCGATGTCGTTAAGGGACACAAGACCACCAACATCTACGCCGCTCCAGCCCCGACCGCAAGCGCGCTCCATCAACTCCCGCCTCCGCCCCGCGACTTCACCGGACGCAAAGAAGAACTCAAAGAACTGATGGCCGCGCTCGCGCACGGCGGCGTCACCATTTCTGGCCTGCAAGGTCTCGGCGGCGTCGGCAAGACCACCCTCGCGCTCAAGCTCGCGGAGCAACTCGCCCCGCGCTACCCCGACGCGCAATTTTATCTCGACCTCAAAGGCACGAGCCCGCGCCCTCTCTCAGTCGCCGACGCGCAGGCGCACATCATCCACGCCTATCGCCCGACGGCCAAACTCCCCGACAACGAAGCCGAATTGAGCGCCCTCTATCAATCCGTGCTTCATAACCAGCACGCGCTTCTACTCATGGACAACGCCGCCGACGGCGAACAGGTCGCACCGCTCATTCCACCCTCGACCTGCGTCCTGCTCGTCACCTCGCGCCAGCACTTCACGCTCCCCGGCTTCCATCCCAAGCATCTCGACGCCCTCACGCCTGAAGATGCGCGCAAGCTTCTACTCACCATCGCCCCGCGCATCGCCGAACACGCCGACACCATCGCCAAGCTCTGCGGCAACCTCCCGCTCGCCCTCCGCCTCGCCGCCAGCGCCCTCGCCGAACGCATCGACCTTAGCCCGACAAACTACGTCGCCCGCCTGACCAATGCACAGCAACGCCTCAAGCTGCTCGACAAAGTTGAAGCATCCCTCAGCTTCAGCTACGAACTGCTCGCCCCGCCAATGCAAAAACTCTGGCGCACCCTTGCCGTCTTCCCCGACAGCTTTATTACTCCGTCAGCAGCAGACATCTGGGAGATAGAACTCGACCCCGCACAGGACACCCTCAGCGAGCTTGTCAGATACAGCCTGCTGGATTGGAGCGCCGCCACCGCCCGCTATCGCCTCCACGACCTCGCGCGCCTCTTCGCCCGCAGCCGCCTGAGCGCAGATGAACTCAGAGAAGCTCAATGGCGACACGCCGCACACTATTTGGAAGTTATTCAGCTTACCAACAATCTCTATCTCACTGGCGGCGATGCTGTCATGCAAGCTTTGGCCTTGTTCGATGCAGAGTGGACAAATATCCAGGCGGGTTTCTCGTGGGCAGAGAGAAACGCGGCAGAGGACAATCGTGCTCTAGCGTTGTGTGATGACTATCTGGCATGGGGCTACAATATTCTTCCTTTGCGTCAGCATCCGCGTGAAAGAATTGCATGGTTGCAGATAGCCCTCAAAGCCGCGATAGGACTGAAGAGAAGACAGGCTGAAAGCTGGCACTTGGGCAACTTAGGCATTGCCTATGTTAAGTTGGGCGAGACACAACAAGCAATTGAGTTCTATGAACAACGGCTTACTATCGCTCGTGAGATAGGTGACCGTCTCGGTGAAGGTAGTACGTTGGGCAACTTGGGCATCGCCTATGCTGATTTGGGCGAAACACAACGCGCAATCAAATTTTATGAGCAGGCTTTACTTATTGAGCGCGAAATTGGAGACCGTCGCGGTGAAGGTGTTAACCTAGTTAACTTAGGCATTGCCTATGCTGATTTGGGTGAAACGCGCCGTGCGATTGAGTTATACAAGCAACAACTAGTTGTTGTTCGAGAGATTGGTGACCGTCTTTATGAAGGTTATGCGTTGGGCTGTTTAGCCAATGCCTATGCTGATTTGGGTGAGATATGCCGCGCAATCGAATTTTATGAGCAGCAACTCGTTATCACTCGTGAGATTGGAGACCGTCGCGGTGAAGGTATTGCGCTCTGGAACATGAGTCTAGCACTCGACAGGCTTGGTAGCCGTGCGGAAGCTATCGCTCATGGTGAAGTTGCGCTCAAGATTTTCGAAGAGATAGAGCATCCATCAGCCGGAAAGGTACGTGAACAACTTGCGGAGTGGCGCGGGAAGGCATAGGGAGGTAGGAAGAATATGTTGAGCGGATGGAGCGGAGGCGTGGGTTAGCGCTTTCGGGTGCGGGCTCTGTAGAGGCGGCTGATTTCTTCGTGGTTGATTGTGCCGGGGAGTTTGTCGGGTAGGTTTAGCTCGTCATCGATGAGGGCTTCGGTGTTGATGCCTGCGAGGCGAGCGTATTGGAGAAGAATGGGGAGCGGCGGCTCGCGCTTTCCCAGTTCGTAGTCGGAGATTCTGTTGTAGAAGATGACTTCTTCAAATCCCAGGCGGCGGAGCATCTCAGGCTGAGAGACTCCGAGAGCGGTGCGAATCGCCAGAAGCTTTTCGGCGAGACGTTCGGGCTTCTGGCGCGGCGCTCCCATCAGGAGTTTCCTCCCGAAAGGATGCTGCTTGCAGAATTACCCTTGCCTTTATACCGTGTACGGTATAAGATGCGCCCGCACATCTGAATCGCCGTGAGTGTGAACCTTTCAAACTCAACGGCGATGCTCATCACTCTTCGTGGAGGGTGAGAATTGAGCTACGCATTGGCCGTTGCCGTGTTGTCAAAAAAGCGGCGAGAGCATAGCAAATCAAAGGGCAGTCGTCACGCCTCGGGTTTGGCTTTTGGGCGGGAGTCTTCAACGAATGCCGCACCGTCGATGGAGCTACACAAGAGTCCGTCTGGATTATCAGGGTTACTTTCTGTGCCCGGAGTGCCGTTGGAGTCGTCCGCATCCGCCGCGCGACATCTTTCTTGAGTATTACTCGATAGGCTACGCGTTCTGTCCGGTCTGCCTTGAGACGTACCTGATTGCGGGAGGGGATAAGCTCGGCATCGTCGAGATAGACGAGAGGGGCGAGCTGCGGACGAGACTGTTTAGCGAGGAGGAGCGCGCGGAGCGGAAGAGAGCGGAAGAGGAAGCGCGTTTGAAGCTGGCGAAAATCAAAGGAGGATGAAGTCGAACTTAAACGGACTTCATCCTCCTTCGCGGGTCTGTTGTTTGGTGTGCTCTCTTTAGCCTTCGACTATCCAGGTGTCGCCGCTGTTGATGAGTTTTTCGAGGCTGCCTCGACCCTTCTGGGCGATGACGTTGTCAATCTGTGCGACGAGAAGGTCTTCGTAGGTATCGCGCTGGATGGAGCGGAAGATGCCGAGGGGCTGGGGAAATTCGGGGTATTCCATGCGCGCGAGCATGAAGGCGACCGAAGGGTCTTTCTCGTGGATGTCGTGGACGAGCAGGTCGTCGGCGGTGAGGCCGCCGTCGCCGCCGAGTTGGACGACTTCGGGGCGAGCGCCGTTCATGCGGATGCCTTTGTCTCGGTTCTTGCCGAAAATCATCGGCTGTCCGTGTTCGAGGTAAATCATGTGGTCGGAGCGGACGGTGCGCTCGGCGAAGTATTCAAACGCGGCGTCGTTGAAGATGTTGCAGTTCTGGTAGACCTCGACGAATGAGACCCCCTTGTGGCGCGCGGCTTCCTGCACGGTCGCGCCGAGGTGTTTCACGTCGATGTCGAGCGACCGGGCGACGAAGGTAGCTTCGGAAGCGATGGCGACTGAGAGCGGGTTCAGAGGGTAGTCAATCGCGCCGAGGGGCGTGGATTTCGTCTTCTTGCCGAACTCGGAAGTGGGGCTGTACTGTCCTTTCGTCAGACCGTAGATGCGGTTGTTGAAGAGGACGATGTTGAGGTCGAGGTTGCGCCGGATGGCGTGCATGAAATGGTTGCCGCCGATGGAGAGGGCGTCGCCGTCGCCGGTGATGACCCAGACGCTGAGGTCAGGGTTGGCCGCCTTGATGCCGGTCGCAACGGCGGGCGCGCGTCCGTGAATCGAATGGAAGCCGTAGGTGTTCATGTAGTAGGGGAAGCGACTGGAGCAGCCGATGCCGGAGACGAAGACAATCTTTTCGCGCGGGATGCCAAGCTCGGGCATCACCTTCTGCACGTTGTTGAGGATGGAATAGTCGCCGCAGCCCGGACACCAGCGTACTTCCTGACCGGAGACGAAATCGCCTTTCGTCAACTTCGCGGGCGGAGGCGCGGGCGCTCCGGCCACGACCGAGCCCGGCTCGCTCTCCGGCGCGGGGCCGCTGCCCGAAACATTCCCGCCGATGCTTCTGATAGCCGCGTCGTCTATCTTCGGTTTCCCGTTTGTTCCTTTAGGGTCTCCTGCGCTCATGTTCACTCCTTAATCTTTCGGTAGCTCGTAAATACTTCTCATTCACTGTCGTTTGCCAGCAAACAGGCGTGCAACCGGATAAAGAAATCCAGGCACGACATCTTCACCATCAAGCGTGTCGTTCTCCGTCAAAACCTTAATATCAGTGCTAGAACGATAAACTGTTACCGCATGCAGCTTCGGACTGATAACCCACAACAACAGCACACCAGACTCTAACCATTCCTGTATCTTTTCTTCGACCGCACCGGCTTTATCACTTGGGCTGACAACTTCAACAGCTAAATCGGGTACGCCGCGTCCGTAGCTCTTCGTATTGCTGACTTCTTCAACTCGCTCCCTTCGGATAAATGCAACGTCAGGAGCGCGCACGGTGTCAGGTTGGGTCTTAACAGTGAAGCCGGTCTCCGCCGCGCAAACGTCGCCGAGTTCGTGTTCTTCGACATACTGAATTAAAGCACCTGTCAGCCGAGCCGCAATCTTCCCATGATTGTATCCTGAAGGTGACATCCGCCTCAGTTCTCCCTTCACGAGTTCATAGCGAAAGCCATCATCAGGCATATTCAGAAGGTCTTCGGCTGTCATCAGTTGGGTAGTTGTGCTCATCACCGTCTCTCTGCGACTCACAAATACTCTTCGACCTTGCTGACAATCTCCCGAATCTGGAAGGGGCGGCCTTTGACCTTCGAGTAGGGGATGGCATCGACGAGGTACTTGGCGCGAATCATGGTGGCGAGCTGGCCGAGGTTCATCTCGGGGATGGTGACGCGCTCGAAGCTGCGGAGCACGTCGCCGAGGTTGCGCGGGAAGGGGTTCAGGTGGCGCAGGTGCGCGCTTGAGACCGACTTGCCCTCGCGCTGCAACTTCTCGACCGCAGAGGTTATCGAGCCGTAGGTCGAGCCCCAGCCGAGGACGAGGATTTTGCCCTGCGGCTCGCCGAAGATTTCGAGGTCGGGGATGTCCTGCGCGGCGCGGTCGATTTTGGCCTGACGCTGCAAGACCATGAAGTGATGATTTTCGGGGTCGTAGTTGACGTTGCCGGTGATGTGCTGTTTCTCGATGCCGCCGATGCGATGTTCGAGGCCGGGCGTGCCGGGCAGCGCGTAGGGGCGCGCGAGGGTCTCTTCGTCGCGCGAGTAGGGCATGAAGTTCGAGGGGTCTTCGGCAAACTTCACTTCGATTTTGGGCAGAGAGTCGATGTCGGGCACAGCCCAGGGCTCAGCGCCGTTGGCGAGATAGCCGTCGGAGAGATAGAAGACGGGCGTCATGTAGCGGAAGGCGAGGCGGACGGATTCTATCGCCATATCGAAACACTCGGCGGGGGTGGCGGGCGCGATGACGATGGCCGGGCACTCGCCGTTTCTGCCCCAGACGGCCTGAAACAAATCGGCCTGCTCGGTCTTCGTGGGCAGACCCGTCGAGGGGCCGCCGCGCTGCACGTTGACGATGACGAGCGGAAGCTCCGTCATCACGGCCAGACCGATGGCCTCCTGTTTTAAGGCGACGCCGGGGCCGGACGTGCCGGTGAGTCCGATGTGTCCGGTGAAGGCCGCGCCGATGGCCGAGCAGACGGCTGCGATTTCGTCTTCGGCCTGAAAGGTCTTGACGCCGAAATTCTTGTGACGCGCAAGCTCGTGCAGGATGTCGGAGGCGGGCGTAATCGGGTATGAGCCGTAGAAGAGCGGGCGACCCGAAAGCTCGGAGGCGGCGATGAAGCCGATGGCCGTCGCTTCGTTGCCGGTAATTTTTCTGTACTTGCCGGGCGCAATCTGCGCCTTGCGGACGCTGTAGTGAGTGGTGAAAACTTCGGTCGTGTCGGCGAAGTTGTAGCCGGTCTTCAAAACTATCTCGTTGGCTTTGGCGACTTCGGGGAGCTTACCGAACTTGGCACGAATCCATTCGAGCGTCGGCTCCATCGGGCGGTCGTAGAGCCAGTAGAGGACGCCGAGCGCGAAGAAGTTTTTGCACCTGTCCATCTCCTTGCGCGAAAGCTCGACCTGCCCTTTGAGCGCGTTCATGTTGAGCGTCGTGATGGGCAGCTTGTGAACGCGGTAGCCTTTGAGCGTCTCGTCGTCGAGCGGGTTCACGTCGTAGGCGGCCTTCTTCAGATTCTCTTTGTTGAACTCATCTGTGTTGATGATGATTGTGCCGCCCTCTTCGAGGTCGGAGAGGTTGACTTTGAGCGCCGCGGGGTTCATCGCCACGAGCACGTTGGGCTGGTCGCCGGGCGTGCGTATGTCCTGGCTGGAAAAGTTGAGCTGAAAGCCGGAGACGCCGGGCAAACTTCCGGCGGGCGCGCGAATCTCTGCGGGGAAGTCGGGCAGAGTCGAGATGTCGTTGCCGACGACGGCAGAAGTGTTCGTGAACTGCGTGCCCGTCAACTGCATGCCGTCGCCGGAGTCACCGGCGAAACGGATGGTGACGGTCTCTATCTCTTCCAGATTTTTTTCAGGCTGCGCGGAGGGCGGCGTGTCGATAATGGCGCTCATAGTATTTGTTTACCGTTCCTTCTCGGATGGAAAGATGAAGCGACGGCTTCGGGCTCGCGGGAGCATCCGGCGAAGCTTCGTTCACAGACGGGAAAGTGGCTTCGGCATCTGCGCTTGAACTCGATTGTAACACACAGCCTCGCGCCTCACTCAAGCAGGCGCGTGACGGGCTCGAAAGCGCGCCTGCGGTTTTAGCAGATTGCCAAGCCGACTCTCGCCAATCCGCAACCTGCCAGAAGCCTCAAGCCTCGGAGAGTAGGTTTTCAAGGACTTTTAAGTTTGATGCAGCGCGGCACGTCGATTGATTTGCGAGAGAGGTTGAAGAGACCGGACGAGGGGCGTCTTCGGAGGGCAAAGCTTAGAGAGAGGCGAACAGCGATTCGTCTCGAAGGAAAGGAGCTACACGCGATGAACACCATCGTCGTCACTTATCTGACCTATGTCACCATCAGCATCGGGCTGACAATCTGGGTGGCGCAAACGCTGCATAAAAACGGGCGCGTCTTTCTGGTCGATGTTTTTCAGGGCAACGAGGCGCTGGCCGATTCGGTCAATCACCTGCTGGTTGTCGGCTTCTACCTGATTAACTTCGGCTACATGACGCTCGCTCTCAAGATTGGCTACAGCGTCGAGACGCCGCGCGAGGGGATAGAGGCTCTCTCCTGGAAGGTTGGCATGGTGCTGCTCGTCCTCGGCATCATGCACTTCTTCAACCTCTACGTCTTCAGCCGCATTCGTCGCCGCCCACACACGCCGGGCTGGCATCAACCGACGCCGAAGCGTGAAGGCTTCGTCAGCTTCCGCGACGACGAGCCGCAGGCTAACAGAGCGTAAGTTTGAAAGACGAGGGCGAGAGCGAAAGATGAAAATACCGGCGACGCTTCACTCTGAAAGCGTCGCCGGTATTTTGTCTTCGGTCGTCGATAGGGATTCGCTGATGTTAGCTGGCGATGTCGGCTGAAAGGTCGGAGACATCGGAGGAATCGCCGCCGAGGCTGCTGCCGCTCGTAGCGGACATGGACGAGATGTCGGCGCTGCTGCCGGTGGCGGCGCTGGCAGAGGCCGCCGCGTCGCTTTCGCGTTTGTCGTGCGCCTCCTTCACCTGCACCATGCGGCAACTGCCCTCGAAGAGCGCGCCGTTTTCGATGACGAGCGCGGGCGTCTGGATGTTGCCGTTGACGCGCGCGACTCTGCCCATCTCGATGCGCTTGGTAGCGATGATGTCGCCGTTGACCGTGCCGTAAATCTGCGCGATGGAGACTTCGATGTTGGCATCGACCTGCCCGTTGGTGCTGACGATAAGCGTACCGTCCTGCGAGCTGACGCGTCCCGAGAGATGGCCGTCAACCCTGAGCATGCCCTTGAAGGAAGCCTCGCCCGTCAAGACCGTGCCGTTGCCGACGAAGCCCGAGAGCGTGCCTTCCTTGATGTCGCGCGCCAGCGATTCGCTTTCGGTGACGGCGCGCGAAGCCGTCGGCGTATGGACAGAGCCCTGATAGTAGCTGTCGGACGAGGACGCGGCGCTGCCGCCCATCCCTGCGCTGCTGCCGCCGCTACCGCTCATGCCGCCCGAGGCTGCGCTCGTCGTCGAGCCGCCGTGCTGCGACGTGGCCGAAGGCGTATGGTCGGCGGTGGTATCGCTCTTTTCCTCTTTCGGATTTCTTCCCATTCTAAGCATTATCGTCTTCTCCCATTGACACTGGTGGTCGATGTAGTTAGCCGAGAGCAAACAAGCGTATGCTTCGAGGATTGATTTCAAACCGGACTGAAGGCCGGTCGGTGTTGTATTTGAAAGCCGTACGGAGAGTGCAGCCGACGCCGGGTCGGTGTTTCCCGTCGGCGTCGGCTGTGGTCGCTTCTCCAAAAGCGCTTGCAGATGATATGCCAACGGGCGACAACTAACAAGAAAAAAAGTCCGCGAGGCCGAAGGCAGGGGAAGGGGGAAGGGGGAAGGGGTAAAGGGGAAGGGGTAAAGGGTAAAGGGCAGGAAAGGCGTCGAGCGGGATAATCTGTGGCAAGACTTGAGACGCGCACGTTGCGCTCGCCGCGCGCTCTTTCCCTTTCCCCCTTCCCCTTTACCCTTTACCCCTTTTGTCCCTTTACCCTTTTCCCCTTTTACCCCTTTCCCCTTTTGTTTTAACTTATGCCGGGCATTCTATTCCAGAGATTTCGACGGGAGGAGTTTTATGGCAGGCGAGATGATTGAGTTTCAGGCGAACGGCTCGACGGCGCGGGGTTATCTGTCTCGTCCGGCGTCGGGCAGGGGCGCGGGCGTCATCGTGATACAGGAATGGTGGGGGCTCGTGCCGCACATCAGGGAGGTGGCCGACCGCTTCGCCGCCGAGGGTTTTGTCGCGCTCGCGCCCGACCTGTATCACGGCGAGTCGGCCTCTTCGCCCGACGAGGCCGGGAAGCTGATGATGGCTCTCGACATCGACCGGACGGAGAAAGACTTGCGCGGCGCGATTGAGTACCTGCTCGGACACGAGGCGGTCGAGGGCGGCAAGGTGGGCACGGTCGGCTTCTGCATGGGAGGGGTGCTCTCTCTGTATGCGGCGTCGAAGAACGAGCAGGTCGGTGCGTGCGTCGTCTTCTACGGCATTCATCCGAAGGTCGAGCCGCCTCTGGAAAATCTGCGCGCGCCCGTCCTCGGACTCTACGCCGAGCGCGACGCTTTCGTTCCTCCCGCCTCGGTGCGCGAGCTTGAAGGCAGACTCAAGGCGCTCGGCAAACAGGCCGAGATGCACATCTACGAAAACACAGACCACGCCTTCTTCAACGACACGCGCCCCGAGGTCTACGACCCGCAGGCCGCCGCCGACGCATGGCGACGCACCCTAGAGTTCTTCCGCCGGCATCTCGGTTGAGACGCGAGAGGCGTGCGTCCTAGCCGGAGTAATTTTCAACCGGCTATATGCATGCAGGGGCAGGGCAAATCAGCAACTCGTCGTGGTATCGAACCGAACGAGTTGTTGACTTGCCCTGCCCCTACAGTTTTTCAGCGCCTTCCTTCAATGGCGCGATTCGATGTCGATGAAGAAGCGGAAGCTGCCTTTGCCCGCGACGCCGAGGAGGAATTGAAGGTCTATCCCAGCGCCGTGCGGGAGCGGGTTGGCGAGCGTGATAGTGCCCGCCGCAACGGAAGAGTTGAAGCCGCCGCCGTCGGGTTGAGCAGGCGGTTCTTCGAGCGTGGTGCGCCCGACGGGGATGGTGCAGGGCGCGGTAGTCGAAGAGGCTCCGGCAGTGGTGGCGCAGATGCCGGAGTCGTTCGTCGTGACGCGCGCATCTTCGGAAGTACAGACGCGCACGTCGGCCGCGCCGGGCGGCGGCGGGAAGGTCGTGATGTCGATGATGCGGAAGCGCAGCTTGGTGATGGGCGAGCCGGTGTAGTTCGTGAAGCGACGACGAACCCGGAGCGTGCCGAACTCGCTCGGACATCCTTCGACCGACGCGCCGCGCTCGCGGTTGGGCGCGAGCGTGGGTGAGACGGTCGTGTCGAGATAGTTGATGGCGACGGCTGTGGTGTTCTGAATCGTGGGGCTCGAAGAGTTGGAGGGGCCGGGAGCGCCGAGGCGCTGCGGGATGACGTTGGGGGCACCGGGCGGCGTGTAGGGCGTGCCGCTCGGATCGACGATGATGAAATCGACGGAGTTGTTATCGCTGTCTTTCGGCAGGCCGCTCAGAAGGTTTCGGTAGAAGCTGTAGTTGGTGTTGAAGTTGGGATTGATAGCCGGGTGTCCGGTGCCTTCTTTGTAGAGCGGGTTGATTTCGCCGACGGTCGCGCCGTTGGTCTCGAAGCCGACGGCATCGAGGCGCGTCGCCGTGCTGAACCTGGTCGGGTCGGCGGTGTTGAAAAGCGCGATGCCCCGGTTATCGGGGATGTCGATGGTGTAGGCAGTGTCGCCTGTGGCGGTGGTGTTGCTGGCGGCAGGGTAGGCGGCGAGCGAGTAGCCGACGGAATTGACGCCGAGGAAATGGCCGCGCGGGACGAAGCCCGTGCCGTTGGGAATGGTGAAGCGGAGGATGCCGTCGGAGGCGGCGAGGGCGTAGCCCGAAGAGTTGTCGTTCGTCTGGACGAAGATGAACTGGTCAGTCGCGTTGTAGATTTCGACGAACTCGTCGAAGGCTTGCGTGGCCGTGCCCGTACCGGGGCCGCGAAGGCGAAACTCGTTGATGATGAGGAAGCCCGGAAGGATAGTCATCGGCGAGGCGCTGTTGCGCGGAGCGGGCGCGGCGTTGATGAAATCGGCGGCGTTGTTGTCTGTGTCCTGCGCGCCGTTCTGCTTTCTGAAAGCGGCGGTGGTGGCGCTCAGGTCGGGCGTCGTGCCCGCGCCTCCCTCGGCGCAGTTGTTCGTGCCGTAGCTGACGAAATCGACGATTGACGCGGAGACGGGGCAGCCTGCGGCGAGCGTCGTCTGGTCGCTCGTGAGCGCAACCTTGCCCTGCGTGGCCGCCATCGGCGTCGTGCCCACAACGTCGGGCGTCGGCAAATCCGCGCCGCCGCCGCTTCCCGCGCAGCTCTGCTGAATCAGGTAGTAACGACCGGGAGCGATTGAGCCCTGTAGGTTAGTTTTCGTGAACGCGCTGGTCGAGCCTGCGGCGGCATACTGGACAGCCCAGTTGGAGAGATTGACCGTCGTCCTGCCGCGATTGAAAAGCTCTATGTAATCGCACTTGAAGTTGGGCGAGGCCGCGCCGCCTCCGCCGTAAATCTGGCTGATGACGACATTGGGAGAGACGGCGAAAACCTGCTCGAAGGCCGACAGGAAAAGGACGAAGGCGAGGGCGACGAAAACCCTCCGGCATGCTCTCGAAAAGGGGGACATCGGCAAGTCTCCTTGATTGACGGATAGAGAGCGGGGAGCACTCCGTTTGTAGCTTTCGCGTCGGCAGGCGACCCGGCAGTTGGCCTCCGGCGGGAAGCCGAATGATGGAGGGGAAAGAAGAGTCGGCCTTGAGCCACAAGCATTATTAGGTTTCGCGTCGAAGCCTGTCAACGGCTCTCGACGACCGAGCCGGCGGAGGCGGCGAGCGACGCATCCGTTTCGATTTTCCGCGCACCCCGACCGCTTCAATTCTGCCAAGTTGCATCTCGACGCTCAATGCCTTAAAACATTATTCATCGGAGAACGGTTATCAGTTTTCAGTTTTCAGTTTTCAGTTTTCAGCAGAAGACACGGCTTCTCTTCTGAAAACTGAAAACCGAAAACTGAAAACTCTGTTACAAGCGATGTTTGTCGAAAGCAAAATCAAGACTAAGTTGCTGCGCCAGATGGGCGAGGCGATTAAGGATTTCGGGATGATCGAGGACGGCGACCGCGTGATGGTCTGCCTGTCGGGCGGCAAGGACAGCTACACGATGCTCGACCTCCTGATGGACGTGCGCGAGCGTGCGCCCGTCAGCTTCGACCTCCTCGCCGTCAATCTCGACCAGAAGCAGCCGGGCTTTCCAGCCGACGTGCTGCCCGGTTATCTCGAACGAGTCGGCGTCCGGTTCCGCATCGTCGAGCGCGACACCTATTCGGTCGTCAAAAGATTAGTGCCCGAAGGCAAAACCTACTGCTCGGTCTGCTCGCGCCTGCGTCGAGGGATTCTCTACCAGACGGCGGTCGAAGAAGGCTGCACCAAGATTGCTCTCGGCCACCACGCCGACGACATCATCACGACGTTCCTCCTCAACCTTTTCTTCGTCGGCACGCTCAAAGCGATGCCGCCGGTGCTTCGCTCCGACGACGGGCGCAACACCGTCATTCGTCCGCTCGCCTACTGCCGCGAGTCGGACATCGCCGAGTATGCCGCGCAGAAGAGTTTCCCAATCATCCCCTGCGACCTCTGCGGCTCTCAAACCAATCTCAAGCGCGCCCGTATCAAGCGGCTCATCACAGAACTCGAAGGGGAGATTCCCAACATTCGCAGCTCGATGTTGACCGCGCTCGGCAACGCCGTCCCCACTCACCTGCTCGACCCGAAGCTCTTCGACTTCAAATCGCTCTCGGCTGCCACAGGCGACATCGAAGCCGAACTCGACACCGCCCTCGGCCACACCGATTCCGATGCTGCCCCTACGCTCGTCTCCATCGCCTGAGAGCGAGGATTAAAGACAAATGCGGAATGATGAATGATGAATGATGAATTGAAGACAAACTGCTTTCTGCTTTTCATTCCGCATTCCGCATTCCGCATTCATCATTGATTCTGATGCCTGCCACCGCCAAAAAATTCGAGTTAGACTTCACGGGCTTTCCGCCCGGCACGGTCGTCGAATATACGACGCTGCTATGCCTCGCCTGCATCTTCGAGCTTTTCACCAAGCAGCTCGGCCTCGCCCCTCGCACCGCTTACTCCGAGGTCAGACGCCACGCGCCCACCGTCGCCGAGCTGACCGCCGCACAGCACGAGCGCCCCTACTTCGACTCCGAAGAGAAACACCCGCGCTGCCCCTACTGTGATTCCAGCAAGCGCTGGCACGCGCGCCTCGACACCTTCCGCATCGAAGGCGGAAAGCAGACGGACGCGCCGCGCCGCGCGCTCGTGAAGTCGCTGCCGAAGGCCGACGAGCAGTTTCAACTCGTCGAGACGAAATCGACGCGTCGCGCTCTCTTCTTCGAGTGGCTCGACGCGCTCGGTCGGCGTCTCGATTTCGAGGACGAACAAGCTTGGATGCTCGAAGCCACGCGCGCCTTTCTCGAACGCCGCGAGCCGAAGACGGATTGGACTGAAACTTTTGAAGGCGTGCGACAGGTGAGGCGCTCGCAGCGTCTCGAAGAAGGATGGGAGCGCGAAGGCTCGCGCCTCTTTCTCGCCTCCGCGCTCTACAACGACGTGCTTCTCGTTCAATACCTCGTCAGCCGCTCGCACCGGCACGGCGGGCGCACGCTCGAAGGCCGTCTCACCCTCATTGAACTCGTCCGACGCATGCGCCACCGAGGCCACCTCGACGCGCAGGGCATCACCGAGCGCGACCAGTTCGACGTGCTTGAAAAATTGGTCGAGCACCTCACCGGCGGCGACCTCGCCGTCAAGCTCATCTACATCATCGACCGCCGCGACCTCCTCGAAAAAGTCAAAACCGTCTACGCGAGATACTAAAAGCAGTAGCCAGTAACCAGTAGAAGGCATCTTGAGCGATGAAGCTGCTCGGATGCCCTTCTCGCTGCTGAACGCTTCAAGGCGTTTTTCTACTGACTACCGGCTACTGCTACTTTTATTACCTCTGCATCTTGTTGAAGTGAAGGAGCAGGGGCGAGGGCAGAGAGATGTCTTCGAGGCGGAAGACGGCGTAGCTTGAGTGCTCGGTTTTCAGGAGGCGATAGATGCCGTCCCGGCCTGCTGAGGCGGGCGTGCCGTCGCGCTGCGAGAGGTAGAGCTGCGCCTGTTCGATGGTGGGGCGTCGCTCGTTGTGCTGCTCGCTCATGGCATCGACGACGTAGGACTTGAGAAGCTTCGGCCAGTACTTGGCGAAGAGCGCGGGGCTGGCGAAGGCATCGACCCAGACCAGCTCGCCGTTGCGCGCCACGACGACGCCGACCACTCCGGGGGCGAGCACCTCCTTTTGCAGCGCCGAGATGTATTGCTCCATCGTCGCGCTGACCTTCTCGCTCTTGTAGACTTCCTGGTAAGTGTCGGTAGTGTTGGCCGTGCCGAGGCGGGAGTTGTTTTCGCTCACCTCTTTCCAGACTTCGCTCTGCTGCTTTTTGTCCTGCGCCGCCGCGCGAAGCTTCGGGTGAGAGATGGCTCCGAGGCTGGAGAAGTTTTCGGGCGCGCTCATCACGGGCGCAACGATGCTGGTCTCCGCACGCCCGCCGCCGCTCGATGCTCTCTCCGTGCGATGGCTCCAACGTCCGTGCTCGACGCAGAAGACGCTCAGGCTGATGGGCACGCTGACGGGCGGAACGATTAAGTCTCCCTCGACTATACGATCCTGCTTGCCACCGACAATCACCTCGCCCGCCAGCAGCAGAAGCTTCTTGCCCGAGCGATTAGTCAACATCAGCTCGTTGACGCTGGCGTCGCCCGAAGCTTCCAGAGACGCCTGTTGATTGAGCAACGTGCGCCCTCGCCTCGTGCGCCGCGCCACCTGACGGCTTCCCTTCTCGCTTATCACGACCGTCCCGTTTTTGATGCCTTCGTCCAGCGTGATGTATGAGTCAGCCGGGGCAGTGCTCGCTCCGACGATGGGAAAGAGCGTCAGGTTCTTGTAGCTGACGGGCGCAGTCACGCGCCACGCGCGAAGGCGGCTGCCCCCGCCGCCGTGAACGTAACGATTGCCCTTAGCCTTTGTCGCCGAAGGAAACGCCGCGAGCAGCAGTGCCGCCGCGAACAAGAGGGCGCTCAAGGCCGTCATCGTCCATCTTAGTTTCGTAACTGAATGTGAACTCATCTTTTCGCCTCCTGACAAGCTGGTCTCTGAATGATTAAGTCTCCGAAAGGTTGAGATGGCGGGAAGCGAGAGATAACCGCCGGCAGATCGGTCAGGGGCCGAGCCGACCATTTCTACAACCACGTCTGGAATTTGAACGACGCCGAGTTTGAATCTTGCGCAGCGCATCCGAAAATTTTTGAAGCGACGCACGAGTGCGCGTCTTTCATCAGCTTCGCTTACTTTCGGCGAGGCGGCTTAAGCGTCGGAACTTTTCCGACGAGTCGGGTGTCTAAGTCATGGAGTATCGAAGACGTTTCGTGTCGAGAGAAGACCTGCGCGGACAGGCGGGGTCGGAGTTTGCCTGAAGGCAAGCGAAAGGAGAACGAAGGATGACGAGGCGCAGTGAACGCACAGGCCAGACCGCCGAGCCAAACATCAACGTCACGCCGCTCATCGACGTGCTGCTGGTGCTCCTGATTATCTTTATGGTGGTCTCGCCGTCGAGGCCGCATCGCTTCAAGACGTTGATTCCCGAGCCGCCGCCTGAGAGCGAAGAGGTGGAGCAGAGCCCGCGCACGCTCGTCGTCGATATTGGCCGCGACTCGAAGCTGAGATTAATCAAAGGCAAAGACCTCATCGCCGAAGCTTCGGTGGATGAGCCGGGCGCGGTCACTACGCGTCTGGCGCGCGAGTTTGCCGAGCGACGTGCGAAGGGTTCATGGAAGCTCGGCATGGAAAATCGCTCGGACATCTCTCTGGACGAGCGCGTCGAAAAGACCGTCTTCATCAAAGCCCCGCGAACAGTTCTCTACGGGACAGTCGCCGCAGTTATCGACGGCGTGAAGGGCGCGGGCGCAGCGCCCATCGGCCTGCAAACCGACGAGCTTTTGAATTGAGCAGCGCGGCGGCGTCCTTTGCCGTGCGAGCGTTTCCTTTGCGGCGTGCGCATCCAAAATTTCGCAGATAAATTTATCTCTTCCAACAACCTGAGGAGCGCTCTGGAGCATCGGAGTGGCAAAACCGCGTGTTCGTCGTCGAGGCGCGCGGTTTGCCTCGCAAGCGTGCTGTCAGCAACAAAACTTCCGGAGCGACTCCCCAGGCTCTCCAAACGTCTCTACGTGTCGAAAGGAGAAAGCCTGTGAGCAGCCCAACCTTCCCGCTCAACCGAATCCGCATCGAATCGCCCTGCGCAGCCGATTGGGAGAGCATGCAGGGCAGTGACCGCGTGCGCTTCTGCGAGCATTGCGCGCTGAGCGTCCATAACATTTCGCAGATGACGACTGAAGAGGCCGCGCGTCTCGTCGCAGCCTCGCAGGGGCGTCTCTGCATCAGGTATTACCGGCGAACGGACGGCACGATTCTGACCGACATGCCGGCGCGTCTTCACAAAATCACGCGCCGCGCCTCCAGACTCGCCGCCGGAGCCTTCAGCGCCGCCCTCAGCCTCGCCTCCACCGCGCTCGCCCAAACGCCTGCGCCTTCTTTGCCGCGACAGGATTCAAACGTCGCCGCTCAGGCTCGACGGGCAAACGACCTGCCCGCCAATGTCGCAGGCGGTCAGGGCGGTTGGATTACCGGAGTAGTCACTGACCCCACCGGCGCAGCTATTCCCGGAGCAACGCTTACTCTGACGAACGAAGCGACGAAGGCTCAGCTTGTCGCCCGCACCAACGACGACGGCAGCTTCAGTTTTCAATCGCTCGAAGCGGGCGCTTACAAGCTTGAGATTAAGGCGGAGGGATTCAATTCGAGCGAGCGCCCGGTCGATATCGAGGCCAACGCAGAGCAGCGCGTCGAGCACACGCTTGAATTGCCGGAGGGGACGCTTATCGAGACGGCGACGGTGGGCATTATGATTATCGCCGAGCCGAGCAATGCGCTGGTGCGCGCGGTGTGGAAGGAAGATTTAGAGGCGGTCAAAGAACTGCTCAGGACGGGCTCGGACGTAAACGTCGTAGACGATGCGCTGGACATCACGCCTCTGAGCGAAGCGGCGCTCAAGGGCAATCTTGAGATGATGCGCCTGCTGCTCGACGCGGGCGCGGAGGTCAACCTGAGAAACCGCAAGAAGCAGACGGCTCTGATGCTGATGATGACGGAGCAGACGAGCGTCGAGGCCGTGCGCGTGCTGCTTTCAGCCGGGGCGAAGGTCAACCGAAAGGACGAGTACGGCGCGACGGCGCTTGGCTACGCGGCCTCGCTCGCGGGCGCAGATGTCGTGCAGGCGTTGATTGACGCCGGGGCGAAAATCAACTCGAAGAACAACACGGGGCAGACGCCTCTGATGGCGGCGGCTGAATCAGGACGCGTCGAGAGCGTGCGCGCTCTGCTCGTAGCGGGCGCTGACATCGACAGGAAGGACGAGGACGGAGATACGGCCTTGAAGCTCGCTCTTGACGCCGAGTACGCGGAAGTTGTCAGCCTGCTCAGGGCTTACGGCGCGGTCGAGGAACAGTAGGGGCGAGCGCGCCGAGCGCAAGGGAAGACCGAAGCTCACAATCGAAGCATCAATCAACTCTGAAGCGGCCTGTCGCTCGTGCCGTTGGGCTGTGGGGGTTGGCGGCGGTAGCGATGCGTGACGGGGCGGCGGCGACCGACGCCGATGGCGTTGCGCGAGATGATGAGCGTGGGCGGCAGTTGTCGTCGCTTGAATTCGTTGGCGGGAGATTCGACGCGGTTGAGGATGTCGTAGACGAGCGCCGAGTCGTTGCCGGATTTGATTATCTCTTCGGGCGTGGCCTTCTTCTCGAAGTAGAGCTTGAGAATTGGGTCGAGCACGTCGTAGGGCGGCAACGATTGGTCGTCGAACTGGTCGGGCGCAAGCTCGGCGGAAGGGCGCTTGTTGATAATCTGCCAGGGGATAATCTCGCTCTGCCGGTTGTAGTGGCGCGCGAGCGCATAGACTTCGGTTTTGAGCACATCGCCGAGGACGGCGAGGCCGCCGTTGGTGTCGCCGTAGAGCGTGCAGTAGCCGAGGGCAAGCTCGGACTTGTTGCCGGTCGAAAGCAGCAGTCGTCCTTCGGCGTTCGAGATGGTCATAAGGATGTTGCCGCGCAGGCGCGACTGCAAGTTCTCAGCCGCGAGCGACTGGCCGCCGCGCGTCGGCTTGACGAGTCCAAGCTCTTTCGTCAGCGCCTCGAAGGCCGACGTGATTGGGTGTTCGACGACGGGCATGCTCAGATTTCGTCCGAGCGCGATGGAATCCTCGACGCTGCCGCGCGAAGAGAAGGGCGAGGGCATCATCACCGAGAGGACGTTCTGCGAGCCGAGGGCTTCGCAGGCCAGCGTCGCTACGACCGCCGAGTCGATGCCGCCGGAAAGACCTAGTACGGCGCGCGAGAAGCGATTCTTCTGCGCGTAGTCGCGTATGCCGAGCACGAGCGCCTGGTGAATGGTCTCGATGTCGTCGCCGGGCAGACAGCGCTCGTCGCGGATGCCGCAATCCAAATCGACCGTGCCGAAAAACTCCTCGAAGGGCGGGGCCTGGAGGATGATGTCGCCTCGATGGTCTGTGACGATGCTCGCGCCGTCGAAGATGATGCCGTCGTTGCCGCCGACGAGGTTGACGTAGACGATTGGCAGACCGGCGAGGCGCGAACGGTGCGAAACCATCGAGCAGCGCTGCCCCATCTTCGACTTGTTGAAGGGCGAGGCGTTGATGGTGACGAGCACTTTCGCGCCCATCTCGATGAGGTCGTCGGCCGGGTCGTGCGCGTAGAGGCGCTCGCGCCAGAAGGTCTTATCGTTCCACATGTCTTCGCAGACGGCGACGCCGAAGGTCTCATCGTTCAGTTGAAAGATGCGGCGCTCCGTGCCCGACTCGAAGTAGCGCGGGTCGTCGAACACGTCGTATTCGGGCAGAAGCGCCTTGTCAGCCCAGCCGATAAGCTCGCGGTTGCGAATCACCGCCGCAGAGTTGTAGAGCTTGCGCCCGGAGGTTTGCCCCGTCGGGCGCACGGTGCCGACCACCGCCGTCAAGCCTTCGGTGGCGGCGATGATGCGCTCCAGAGGCTTGAGCGAAGATTGCGCCACGTCGCGGTCGAGAAACCAGTCGAGAGAGGTGTAGCCCTGCACGGCGACTTCGGGCAGCACGACGAGGTCGGACTTGTCGGCGCGCGCTCGCTCGATGGCGCGCAGGATGCGCTCGGTGTTGCCCTCGTAGTCGCCGTTCGTAGTATTAATCTGTCCGATAGTGACGCGCATGATTTTTCACTCTCCCGACAGTTTGAAAAGGAACGTGACGCAGCCGACGTTTCTCGCACGCCCGTCGCCTCCCCGCGTCTCAAACGCTTTCAGACTTGCCGCTTCGTTGCTACATGATAACGAAGCTTAACGGAACATCAAAATTAAAGAAACGATGAACGCGGGTAGCGTGAACGATGAACTGAAAGACCAAAGCTTTCTGCTTTTCGTTCCGCGTTCATCGTTCCGCGTTCATCGTTTATCTGAAGTCTTTAATCAGCACCATCTCGGTCGTGGATGTGCCGCGTGCGGCGGCTAGTTGTTTGCCGTCGCGCGACCACGAGTACCACCCGATGAAGTCGGTCTTCCAGTCGGTGAGCTGCTTGGGCTTGCCGCCGGAGAGGGGCATGCGCCAGATGTTGGAGACGCCTTCCTGCGTTATGACGAAATCAACCGCCTGGCCGTCGGGCGACCAGTTGATTTGGTCGATGGCTTGGGGAGCGTCGAGTCGGCGCACGGGCTCGCCGCCCTCTGCGGGGATGAGATGGATTTTGAGAGGCGAGTCGGGCTCGTGGTCGCGGTAGAGCGTGAGAAAGAGCTTGCCGTCGGGCGACAGGCGCGAGTAGGAGATGTTTTCGTCAGCCACCTTCAGGGGCTCGCCGCCTTCGGCCGAGACTTTCCAGTAGGCGAGACGCCCGGCGTCGTCGCGCGAGTTGTAGAAGACCCACTGCGAATCGGGCGACCAGTGCGGATGAGAGTCGCGGTCAACGTTTCGCACAAGCTCTTTGGCGTTGCTGCCGTCGGCGTTCATCCGCCAGATGCCCCAGCCGACCGAGCGGTTGGAGATGAAGACGATGTGGCGTCCGTCGGAGGAGACGGAGGGCATGGTGTCGTTGTTCTGGTCGAAGGTGAGCTGCTTACTGGCAGAGCCGTCCGGATTCATCATCCAGATGTCGCCGTTGCCGCTCGCGTTTGAGTAGTAGACTATTCGACCGTCGGGCGTCCAGACGGGCGCGCCGTTGATGCCGTTGGAGGTTATCTGTCGTGCGCGTGCGGAGTCGCCGCCAGGCGCGAGCCAGATTTGGGAAGAGTCGTTGCCCTGAAGGGCGAGTATCGAGCGCCCGTCCGAGGTGAGACTCACGCTCGCGTAGGCGTTCACGTCGTTGGTCACTTTCTGCGCCTGCCCTTCGGGGTAGGAGACGAACCAGATTTGCACGGGCTCGCTCGGCAGAGAGGCGCGGTCGCGCGCGGTGATAACGAGCCCGCTCGAATCCGAGAGCCACGCGATTGAGCGGATTTCGCGCCAGCGCCCCGAGAGAATCTTGCGCGTCGATTTGTCCGAGACGTTTACCTCCTCGATGTCAACGTAGTAACCCTCCTTATCTCTGCCGCTCAAGACGTAGGCGATTGAGCGCCCGTCGGGCGACCAGGCGGTCGTGCCGATGGAGACGGGCATCTTGCGCACGACGAGCGGCTGCTCGCCGCTTCCGTCTTCGTTCGCGGTGAGCAGGTTGTCTTCGTTGTTCTTCGGGACATGCCGCTTGAAGGCGAGGCGCTTGCCGTCGGGCGAGATGGTGACGGGACTATCGATGTCGAAGATGAGCTTCTGCGGGTCGCCGCCGAGGACGGAGACGCGGTATAGCTCGCGCCAGCCCTGCCCGCGTTTGCCTCGCGGGTAGTAGATAAAGTTGCCGTCGGGCGAGAAGGTAGCGCCGAGGAAGTAGTCGTCTGTGGGCGGCACGATTTCGCGCTCGCTCGCCGTCGTCACCTGCCTCAGACGTATGCTCTGATTGCCCGCCTCGTAGGCGACGCGCACGAGATATTTGCCGTCGGGCGAGATGGAGGCATAGGTCGTCAACGCGCTCGCGGGCAGCCGCATCAGCTTCATATTTTGAAGCGACGCGAAGGGCACGCTCGACGCGGGACGACGCGCGGCGGCGAGACGATAAAGGGCGTAGCCGCCGCCGACGCACGCAACGGCGACGAGCGCGGCGACGACGAGCGTGATGCTCAAACCTCGCCGACGCTGTTCGCGTTCGCTCGTTCGCTGGCCTTCGACGGCAGTTACAGTCCGCGCTCTTTCGAGCGAAGCGGTGCGCGCCGCGCCCGCCCCGGATGCCGCATCGCGGTTGAGCATGAGCGTGGCGCGCTCGTCGCTCTCGAAGTTCGACGTGCCGCCCGATGCGCCCGTTCGCAAATTCGGCGGCACGGAGCGATGCTGCTGAGCGAGGTAATCAAGCTCTTCCTTCAGGCTGCGCAAATCGACGAGCATGTCGTGGACGCTCTGATAGCGTTCGTCGCGCTTCTTCCTGAGCGCCTTCTTGACGATAACGTCGAGGTCGGGCGGGACGTGGTAGTTGAAGCGCGCCATCGCCTCGGGCAGTTCGTGGACGATGCGGTTGAGCGTCTGCGGCGCGCTCTCGCCCGCGAAGGGCACGCGACCCGTAGCCATCTCGTAGAGCACGACGCCGAGCGAATAGATGTCCGTGCGATGGTCGATGTCGCGCTCGGCGAGCGCCTGCTCGGGCGACATATAACTGACAGTTCCCATCACCATGCCGGGATTGGTTCTGACCTGCGTGGCGATTTCGCTCGAAGAGGAAAGCTCTCCGTCGCCGTTGGCCGAGGCGAGCTTCGCCAGACCGAAGTCGAGCACTTTGGCCTGACCGCGCGGAGTGATGATGACGTTGGCGGGTTTGATGTCGCGGTGAGTGATGCCGCGCGCGTGCGCTTCTTCGAGCGCCTCGGCTATCTGTATGCCGATGCGGACGACCTCCGAAACCTCCAAAGGATGATTGTCTATCAGCTTGTCGAGCGGCTTGCCCTCGACGTATTCCATCGCGATGAAATGCGCGCCGTCGGGCGTCGAGCCCACGTCGTAGATGTGCGCGGCGTGCTCGCTCCTGAGCCGCGAAGCCGTGCGCGCTTCCTGTAGGAAACGCTGAAGACGCTGAGCGTCGGAAGCAATCTCGGCGGAGAGAACCTTGAGCGCGACGGGTCGCTCAAGCTGCACGTCGTTCGCCAGATAGACCTCCCCCATCCCGCCCGCCCCGATGAGCGACTCGACCTCGTAACGACCCAGACGTGTTCCCGGCTCAAAACTCATAGGGAGACAACCGAAATATTTAGACAGGTGAGCCCCGCGCTCCGAAACATTTCGTACAACCGAACCGATGCCTGCTTTGAAGTATTCTAACCGACTTGGGTTGTCGTGCGCGAGAAGAAGGCTGGAAAAGAGGGCGTCCAATAAAATGGACGAACGCAAGGCGAAAGCAAGGGGAAAAGGGGAAAGGGGTAAACGGGTAAAAGGAGAAAACAGCTAGTGCGTTCTTACTCTCCCTTTCCCCTTTTCCCCTTTTTCCCTTTTCCCCTCCGAGCTTTCCCGTGTCCGCCGCCGCCGGGCGTTTCGATGCGGACGCGGTCGCCCGCTTCGAGCTGCCAGGTGCCTTTCGAGTCGATGCGCTCGGCGCGAGGGCTTCGCCCGCGACGCAGTATCAGGTCGCGCCCCGTGAGAGCCGCCTGACCACCGTCGAGTCCGTAGGGCGAGCTGGTTCTTCTGTCGGCAAGGAGCGACATGCGGGCGGGCGTGAGAGTTTCGATTTCGCGGACGACGCCGTCGCCGCCTCGATACTTGCCGCGCCCGCCCGAGCCTTCGCGGATAGCATAACGACGCACGCGCAAAGGGTATGCGTATTCGAGGGCTTCGGCGGGCGTGTTGAGGCTGTTGGTCATGTGCGTATGAACGGCGCTCATGCCGTCGAGCGCGGGGCGCGCGCCCATGCCTCCGGCGACCGTCTCGTAGTAGGCGAACTCCGCACCTTTGCGCGGGTCGAAGCCGCCGATAGTCAGGTTGTTCATCGTGCCCTGACTGGCCGCCGGAATCCTCTCCGGCAGGGCGCGTGCGAGCGCGCGAAACAGCACATCGACGATGCGCTGCGAAGTCTCGACGTTTCCGCCCGCCACCGACGCCGGAGGCGACGCGTTGACTACCGTCCCCAGAGGCGCGACGACCTCTATCGGCTCCATCAATCCCGCGCTCGCCGGAACGTCTTCCGCGCCGATGAGACATCGAAAGACGTAGGAGACCGCCGAGACCGTTATCGCCTCGACCGCGTTGACCGGCCCCGAGACCTGCGGCGCGCTTCCCGTAAAATCCACGCGCGCCCGCTCGCCTTCGACGCCGATGCGCACGCGCAACTCCACTCGCCCGCGCGCCTGTGTGCCGTCGTCGTCGAGCGCATCGGAAGCTTCATACGTCCCGTCGGGAATCGAAGCTATCGCCGCGCGCATCACGCGCGAAGAGTAGTTAATCAGGTGCGACGCATATTCGACCGCTTCCGCCCTGCCCGCGCGCTCGCAGATTTCCAGAAGACGCGCCGCGCCCGTCTTCAGAGAACCTATCTGCGCCTCGAAGTCTGCGCGCCGTTCCTCGGGCGCACGCACGTTCCAAAGCAGCAGCCGCATCACGTCTTCGACCACCCGGCCTTCGCGCACGAGATGAACCGGCGGAATCCGAAAGCCCTCGCCGTAGATGTCTGTCGCCATGCCCATCGAGCCCGGCGTCGCGCCGCCGATGTCCGCATGGTGCGCGCGGTTGGCGACATAGAAAAGCAGAGGGGAAAAGGGGAAAGGGGAAAAAGGGGAAAGGGGAGTCAAAGCATTCTTTCCTGTTGCGGCACGCGCTTGTTCTTCGGCTTTAACCCTTTCCCCCTTTCCCCTTTCCCCCTTTCCCCCGGCGTCGAAGACGCCCATGACGAGCGTGACATCCGGCAGGTGCGTGCCTCCGGCGAAGGGGTCGTTGAGGGCGAGGATGTCGCCGGGGGCGAGCGCGGCGTGACGAAGCGCTGCGGCGACGGCCATCGGCATCGAGCCTAGATGGACGGGCATGTGGTCGCCCTGCGCGATGGTGCGCCCTTCCGAATCGAAGACGGCGCAGGAATAATCGCGCCGCTCCTTGATGTTGGGCGAGAAGGCCGTGCGCCTGAGCGCGATGCCCATCTCTTCGGCGACCGAAGTGTAGAGCGCGCGGTAGATTTCCAGCGTCGTCGGGTCGAAGCGAAGCGATTGTTTCATCGGTTCATTTCTTCATTGATTCAATGAGCCAATGATTCAATGATTCAATCGTCCCTAACCTCTGTAGGCTTCGACGGCGGCTGCCGTGTCGAAGAACTCGCGGAAGTTGACGATTTTGCCGTCGCGGAAAGTGAAGACGTGCGTCCACTCGGATTCGTAGGTGCGCTTTGTAGCCCTGACGCGCGACAGCGTGCGGCCGAAGGTGATGACGCGCTCGTCCTGCGCGACGAAGAATTTGGGCACGAACTCTTCGATGTCTTCCGACTCGTGAAGCGCGGAGAAGAACTGCGCTATCTGCTCGCGACCGTGACGCGCTCCGGCTGAAGGAATCGTGTCGGCCGGCCCCGGCACGAACCAATCGGCCTCCTCCGCGAACAACTCCATCAGACGCTCGACATCGTTCTGCTCAAAAGCTGCGTAAGCCTCCTGAACTATTTTCACGTTCTCTTGCTCGGCCATGATTTAAGCTCCTTTCGGTCAGGGACAAAAACAGGGTGGAAATTAGACTGCTTCTACGCCAAATCACACGGCAAGTCAACGACGTATGACGCCGCCGCGAACGTCGCGCCCGAAGTGTTTGAAGCGAACCTCGCTCTTTGAGGCTCGGTTCGCGGTCAGGGCTTGATGACGAGATTCGCATGAGCGTCGAGCATGGCCTCTGCGCCGGAGGGAACGAGCGTCGTCGAGGAATACTCCGTGACGATTGTTGGCGACTGAAGACGCGCGCACGGCTGTAGCTCTTCGCGCCTGTAGACGGAGACTTCACGCACCCGTCCGTCCGTCAAACAGACTAGCGCGCTCGCGTGCGGCTGCTCGACGCTTGCGAGCGCGGCTCTCTTTCTTCCTCCTGCGAGCGCGCCCGATCGCGGCAGCGCCTCTTTCTCCAAACTTCCGACGAGCCCAATCGAGCGCACACGTGCGCTCACGATTTCGACCGTGTTGGCTTCCTGCGCGTAGCCGTAACGCGCCTGATGAGCGCGATGAAAAGAGGCGGCGAGGTCTTCAAGCTTGCCCGCGCCGAACAACTCGTCGCCGGCTTCGAGGTCAAGCTCGAACGACTGCCCTTTGTAACGCGCGGCGACGAACCGTTCGTGTCGCTGCCGCACCCGCTCGAAGCCTTCGCGCCGGAGCGCGGCTGCGCCTTCGCGCTGCAACTCTTCGAGCGTGCGCCGGAGCGCGGCTCGGCTGCCGCGTGCGCCCGCTTCAAGCATGACGGTGCGGCTCTGGTCTTTGACGACATCCGAAGAGAGCGCGCCGAGCGCCGACAGAGCGCCCGGACTCCGAGGCACGACGACGCGCGGGATGCGCAAGGCGCGTGCAAGCTCGACGGCATGAAGGCCGCCCGCGCCGCCGAAGGTGACGAGCGTGAAGCGTCGCGGGTCGTAGCCTCGCTCGACCGAGACGGCTCTGAGCGCGCGTTCCATTCCGGCGTTGACGACGCGCACGACGCCGAGCGCCGCCCCGCGCGCATCGACGCGCTTGCCGCCCGCCGCCGTCATCTCGCGCGCGAGACTCTGCAAAACTTCTTCGGCGCGTGCGGCGTCGAGACGAAAGTCGCCGCCCAGGAGGTTCGCGCCGCCGAAGCGTCCCAGAAGGAGGTTTGCGTCTGTGACGGTTGGAAGCTCGCCGCGTCCGTAGCAGGCGGGCCCCGGGTCAGCGCCCGCCGACTCAGGCCCGACGCGCAGAGAGCCGCCCGCGTCCACGCGCGCGATGCTTCCGCCGCCCGCCCCGACCGTGTGAATGTCGAGCACGCGCACGGCGACGGGCATCGACGCCACCGTAGCTTCGTTCGTCAGACGCATGCGCCCTTCGGCGCAGAGCGCCACGTCGGTCGAAGTGCCGCCCATGTCGAAGGTGATGATGTCGGGCATCTGTGCGCCGAGCGCCGCGTCGAGCGCGCCGACCACTCCGCCCGCCGGGCCGGAGAGAATCGTCCGCACGGGCTCTTCCGCCGCCAGCCCCGCCGACACGCTTCCGCCCGACGACTGCATCACGCGCAGACGCGGCAGCCCCACGCTCAGACGCCCGAGGTAAGCGCCCATCAGAGGTTGCAGGTAAGCGTTGATGACGACGGTCGAAGTGCGTTCGTATTCGCGGTATTCGGGCAGAACGCGGTGCGAGACGGAGAGCGGAACGCCGAGAGCTTCGAGCGCACGCTCGATGCGACGCTCGTGCTCTGGATGAGCGAAGGAGAAGAGCAGGCAGACGGCGACCGACTCGACGCGCTCGCGCCTGAGCTTGCCGACGAGCTTGCGAAGCGCCGCGTCCTTCAAACCTTCCAGCACCTCGCCCGACGCGGCGACGCGCTCGCCGACGCCGAACCTCCGAGCGCGCGGCACGAGCGGCTCGGGACGCACGGCGTTCAGGTTGTAGAGCGAAGGGCGAGCCTGCCGACCGATTTCGAGCACGTCCTCGAAGCCCTCGGTCGTGACGAGGGCGGTGCGCGCCCCGCGTCTCTGTAAGAGCGCGTTCGTGCCGACGGTCGTGCCGTGCACGACCTCTATCTCCGAGAGCCGCGCGCCGGTCTCTGCGGCGATGCGGCGCAAGCCTTCCGTGATGGCGAGCGAAGGGTCGGCGGGCGTCGAGGCCAGCTTGAAGATGCGCGTACCTTCGACCGTCCGGTAGACGAAATCCGTGAACGTCCCGCCCGTATCGACGCCGACGCGCACGCGCTCTTTTGTCTGTCGTCTCGTCTTTGTTGCCACGAAGGTTTTTTGAGCAATCAGCAATCAGCCGTCAGCTTTCAGCCAAACCGTTTTGCCGATGGCTGATTGCCGGGAAGTTGTTTGTAAACAGAAATTTTCTTGTCCCGTGAGGGACAAAGTGAAAATAGCCCAGCGATAAATCGCTGGGTGAAGAGTGCAGATGCTGTCGCAGTCCCGTAGGGACGGTTGAAGAAGACTCACCCGTCCCTACGGGACTAAAAATCCTGCGGGCTTGAGTCCCAGCGATAAATCGCTGGGCTATTATCCAAAGTCCCTTGCGGGACTTTTCAAACAATCTCTCAGTTTTCAGTTCAAACAGTCTCTCAGCGTTAGAGTAGAACGGATTGGCTGAACGCTGAACGCTGATTGCTGAAAGCTATTTGCTGAAAGCTATTCTATCTCGGCGTCCGCGCGCGGAGTGTGAGTTGGGTGCCGCGAAGGAGTTCGAGGTCGTCGCGTCCCTGTATGTAGACTGAGCCCGCGCCTGCGCCTGCGCCGATGGCCGCACCGATAGCCGCGCCCCGGCCTCCGCCCGAGATTGCGCCGATGATTGCGCCGACGGCCGCGCCGATGGCCGCGCGCTGCACGGTGCGGTCGGTCTGGTTATCGCTCTCCTGCACGGTGCCCGTGCTCTCGACATCGACGCGCACGTCTTCGCCGTTCACCGTGCGAATGCTTTCGATGTAGCCGTTGAAGGGCGCGCTGCGTCCGTCGCGCAGGGTGAGGCGCTCGAAGCTGAGAATCATCTGCGCGCGACCCGCGACGCGCCCGCCGCGCTCGATGCGCGAGACGTAGCCGTCGATTGTCGCGCCCTCATACTCGAAGGGCTGCCGGACAATCAGACGGAAGCGGTCGCCCTCGCGCGCACGCGTGGTCGTCAAATCGTCTTGAAGCTCGGCGACGAACTGCAAGCCGTTGGGCACGACGAAAACGTCCGTGTCGCGCGTTGGCGGCGGCGGAAACTGCTGCGGCGCGCGTTCGCGTATGACGGGCGGCGACTGTGGCGGCCTGTTGCGCGCAGTCGTGCGCGGCGCGGGGCGCGGCGTGTTGCGCGTCGCCGTCTGGATGGGCGGCAACTGCTCGCCGTACACGCTCCAGCGCGCGACCGCCGCCGTCTTCTGATAGACGCTCTGCACGACGACGGGTTGATCGACCTGCTCGGAGAAGATTCGACGCGTGACGCGGAGGCGACGACCGCCTTCGAGGGGGTCGAAGGTGACGCTGTATTCGTTGTTGCGGCCGCCGCGCGAGCTGACCATCAACTGGTCGTTGTAAAGCACGGCGCGCGTGTAGACGGTTTGACCGTCGGAGCTTGCCTCGGCGCGCTCGCGCCCGTCGGCGTCGAAGGTCGTGCGCGGAGCGCGCGTCGAGGCGATGTCTATTTTCTGTCCGCGTCGCTGGATGGAGAGCTGGTTGGGCGAGGTGAGTCGCTGCGTCAATTCATCGACGGCGCGCTCGCGGTCGAGATTGAAGGGCGAGTTGTCGATGACGCGCTCTGCCGCCGCGCGCGGGTCGTCGCTCGCGCCCAGGTCGAGGCGATAGACGCCCGTCAGACGCGATTCCATCGCGTTTGCGCTCGTGGCGTTGGCGGGCGGAGGCGTTGCCCGTCTCGCCTGCGTCGCGCGCGTCGTGGTCGTCGTCGTGCGCGTGGTGGTCGTCGTGCGCTGCGGCGTCCGTCGCCGTCTCTGTGCCTGCACGCCCGCGCTCAATCCTGCGACGGCGAAGACCAGCGTGATAGCGATAGCGGCTCTGATTCTCTTCATCTATTGAATCCCTTCTGCGACTGGTCGCTCTCCAGGTCTCTCGACGCCGCGCGCTCAAAGAGAGGCGCGACTCGCTTCCACGAGCGCCAGCAAACTCGAACAGGGGAATCTAAATCTTTGCCGGAAGGGGAATTTTGACAGACGCTATTTTAGAGAGAGACCGGAAGCTAAGCAAACTTTTATCGCAGGGCTGATAACCGCCCGCAACTGAGCGCGAACGTGATAGAGGTGGTCGGAGAGCGTTGTTGCAACCTGCGCGCGGCATTACACGGCAACTCGGCAGCCGCTCTCGTGCGAGGCGCGCCCCGCGTCGAGCACGCGTTGAATCTGGTAGCCGTCCTCGAAAGTGGCCGCGCCTTCCACCTCTCTGCGACCCTCCCTGAGCGCTTCGACGATGGCGCGCGCAAAAGCCGTGAACCCGCGCGCCCAACTGCTGTCGCGCATCCCTTCCGCAAAATCGCCGCGCTCCACCTCGACCTCTCGCCAAGTGCCCGCGCCCACTTCAGCGCGCCAGAGCGTGCCGTTCTCTTCCGCTCTCAAAGCCCCGCGCTCGCCGAAGATTTCGACGTAGTGCTCCGGGCGTCCGGCCTCGACGACCGAGAGCGAGATGCTGCCCGTCGCCCCTTCGCTGAGCGCGCCGCCATTGAAGCGCACGAGCAGGTTGGCCTCGTCGTCCGTCGTCACGCGCAGCATCTCCTTCGTCTCGCCGTAGGGACGCGCCGCGACGTGCGTCGAGAGCGAGCAGAAGACTTCCGAGATTTCCGCGCCCGTCATCCAGCGAAACGTATCGACCGCGTGCGAGCCTATCGCGCCGAGCACGCCGCCGCCCGCGCCCGCGTCCGACCACCAATCCCACGCGCGCTCCCGGCCAGCGCGTGAGTCCGCACGATAGACGAACTTCGCATGACGCACGCGCCCGATTTCATCTCCAAGCAGCATCTCTCTCATGCGCCTTCGCGCGGGCACGAACCTCAGCTCGTGGTCTACGTGTGCCAGCACGCCGCGCTCGCGCGCACGCTCAAGCATCGCTTCGGCCTGCACCGCCGTCATCGCCAGAGGCTTTTCGCACAACACGGCCTTCCCTGCGTCGAGCGCCGCCAGACTCATCTCCAGGTGCGCCACTGGCGGCGTCACGATGCTCACCAAATCGACATCCTCCCGCGCCAAGACATCCCGCCACGTCTCGCCCACAAACGGAATCCCGAACTCGCGCGCCGCTCGCTCCGCGTTCTCCCTGCGCCCGCTCGCAATCGCTGCCACGCGCGCCCCTTCGCACGCCCTGAAACCCGGTATCTGCGTCGTCCGCGCGAAACCCGTCCCGATAATCCCAACCCCGATGCTCTCTCTACCACTCAACTCGCTCGTCCTCCTTCAACTCCATACCAAACAAAAACAGGGCGACTTCACAGAGTCGCCCTGAAATTTTACATGCCCCCACGAGGATTCGAACCTCGAACCAACAGATTATGAGTCTGCTGCTCTAACCGTTGAGCTATAGGGGCGCAGGAATTTTATAGATAGTCGGGGTCTGCCCGTCAGGGGCAGATGGCCGGGCTCCAGCTAATCGAAGTTAAAATCGTGTTTCGCTTTCAAGAGTGTAGCACAAAGTCTTCGGAGAGCTTTAGCGCTCTCGCCGCGCCGCGCAAGCCTCATCGGCTTTCAACTGAGAGGGCGCGTTTTCTTTAGCTATTTCTCTAACTCATCTCTCAATTTCTCAGGAGATTCCCAAACCTTCCAGGGGTAATGGCGCGACTTCTCTAAGGCCGATGTGAAGGCGGCAAGGTGCTTGTAAAGCTCTTCCTTCTCCGGCTTACATGCGCCTTCGACCTGCTCTGTGCTCGACTTCGGAGAGTTCACCGTGTGCAGGCGCGCACACTTCATGTAAGCCGTCAGAGACTTCTGGACGCCGTCCCAGCCATTTGTCACCTCCGGCTGCGAAGGGTGGTAATAAGCTATCAGAAGCTTCAACTTGGCCTGGCTCGCTCGCCACTGTGTCGCGGCTTCGCTGTACTTCTCCTGAAGGGAGACGGCATCCTTTGTAACCTCATCCCTAAGGGATTGGGTAGGATACTTTTCAGGATCGAATTCAGGTCTGGTGAGGTCGATAATATCATCTGAAGAGGATATGCATTTTCCTATCACTTCATATATCTCTTTGACGATTTCCTGTTCCCTGTCCGAATACTCTTTATAAGCCAGAAGCGCCTGCTCGCTGCTGGCTTTCAGGTAAGCCTGACGAACTTCTCTTTCCTTAAATCCCTGCTGGATTAAGATGCTGATGATTGTGACGAATGCTCCGCCGATGATGACGTTGATTAAGGCTGTGCCGCCGCTAGTTTCAAAGAGAATCTGCTTCCAGGTTTTCTGAGGCTGAGTATCTGTGCCGGAAGTCTCCTCTGGCCGACGACGGCGCATGACTTCTGCGATGAACTCCTCGTGCCTGAGCATCAGCGACTGGCTTTCAGACCACTCCTGCGCCCTTTCTGCCGGAGTCTCGTTTTCCTGTTTAGCTGGGATGTTATGCTTCTCTGTGGGTTTATCTTGCATCGCGCAGCACGACGAGGAATTCGGAACCTTTTGTGAGGTAGGCCAGCCCGACGAATCTCTTATCCGAATTATCCCTGAGCACTTCTTCAACTTTCTCCCGAGTCACCTCGCCAGATACTTTCTCGACGTAATGGTTAATCATCTTTTGAGATTCGAGAGGTTCGAGCGCAATCAGGCATTCTTTATTTGAGATAGGAATAATCGCCGTCAGCGTGTGTGTGCCCTGCTCCCTGAGATTGTTGAGCCAACGCTGAAAATCAATCTGGCTGTCGAAGGTTCGCTGAAGAACGTCGATGCTCGACTCCGTACTGCCGCCCGGGCGCTGGTGCTTTTTCCGGTGAGTCAAAGCCGACTGGGGGTTATCGGGCAGAGGTCTGTTGGGGGAAACTATGGGGACTCTGGGCAACCTCGCTTGATACGTGAAGGTAACTACCTTAGTAGGAGCACCCGATTCCACACGGACAGATTGATCTAGGACGAAAGCTCCGTCTTCGTCTCGACGTATCCTGACTCTATAAAAGCCAGTTTCAAGGTTTGGAATGTTAAAGCGGCCTTGAAGGTCGGTCATCGCAGGGATAATGTCGCCTGTGGACAAGTTCTCGACCTTCACTACAGCTCCGGCCAGAGGCATTCCTTCGGGACTTTGGACGACGCCGGTGAGAGTGCCTGTTTGACGGCTGGCAGATTGCGGGGACTGTCCGAAAGCAGCTATCGAGCAGACCAGACTGAGGAGGAGGAAAAAGATTGATGAGCGCATGAGGGGGATGCTCCACGTCGATGAGGGATATGCCCTGAGAAGGTTAATCTTTACGCGGAGAAGGCCGATGCGGGAATCTTTCGCGTGAGGGCTGAGGCTCTTGCTGAAGCACATAACGCTCTCCGATGAAAACTCACATCGCTATTCTGGACGCGCAGGGTGCGCGGGTAGAGGTGCCGGAGCGCAGACCGTTCAGTTGAATATTTATGGTGCCAGTGCACAATTCCAAACTGGCGTCAGAACGTCCGGGCGAGGGCTGACGCGGCTGAAGGCTGTCTCTTGAGCGCAAGTAAAATATTACCGTCAATTCTCGATGTCAAGACGCGCCGAAAGGCTTTCAGCCGCATCTGAGGCGGAGCTTTTTTCATATTGCGTTGATTGCATCAACTTTTGAATCTGGCGGAGGTGGCGGTCTTCGTGTGCGCCGACGAAGGCGAGCCACTGGTAGAGGTTGAGGGGGCCGAAGGCGGGGTGGGGGTATTGGAGGGATGCGCCGTCGATTTGTTCGAGGCGGGGGCGCAGCTCTCGCAGGGAGGCGCGCGAGTTGCGGAGGCGTGCGAGCGATTCGGCGAGGGGAAGTTCGCCGCGCGGGCGGACATTTTCGGGGGCGATGTATTTTTCGCCCTTGCTTTGTTCGACGAAGCGGTCGATGGAGAAATGTTCGGGCGTCTCGCCGGCTTCGGCGGCGCGGAGCATTCCGGCGGCTTCGGCTTTCCTGAGCATCATGGTGGTCAGTTGCACCAGTTGGTGCTCGATGATGGAGAGGTGCTCGGCGATTTCGGCAATCGTCCAGGCTTCGGGTGTGGGACGAAAGTTCTGCTGCCGGTCGTCTATGCCGGAGAGCGTCTGGTCGAGGCGAAGGCGCGTTTCGTCTATCGAGTCGAAGATTTCTGCGACGCTGTTGAAGGCCATTGAGGGATTCGCTCCTTTTCAGAAAAGGTTCGTGGGCGAGGCTGTGTTGAAGTATGAGAAGAATGCTAAGGGTGCGTCCTGAGTCGGCGCGCGGGTCGCGGCGGCGGTGGCGTTCGTCGCAGCCGTCGGATGCGTCGCGGCTGTGGCGTTCGTAGTGATGTTGGTTGAAGGTTGCGTGCGTCGGCTGAGGACGGCGGCCTGCGGGCTGAGGTGGAGGACGTGCCAGCGCGGATAGTTGCGTATGAACTCGCCGCCCTTGTAGAGACGTTGGAAGGCCGTGTGGACGAAGAGCGTTTCGGGTTGCAGCCATTCGAGGCGGATGACGGGGTTGAAGGAGAGCGGCGCGTCGGACGTGGGCGGCTGGACGTTGCCGTCGCCTGAGGGCGCGGGCGTCGCGGTCGCCGTTTGCTTTGCGTTGGCATTAGCTGCCGGGGCGGGGCTGGCTTTCGGAAGTTTCTCCGCGTCGTAGCGCGCGGAGGCCGCGAGGAGCGGCTCGCGCAGGGGGATATTCGCGCCGGTGGGCGCGTCGCCTGCGGCGTCGTAGATGACAACGTCGGTCTCGAAGGCGGCGGCGACTTTGGAGGAATCGGGCGACCATGTGGGCGCGGCCTCGCCGAGCTGGTCGGAGAGCAGGCGCTCGCGGCCTTCGAGGTCGATGATGCGCGGGCGACCGGCGGGCGTCTTGTCCTCGGCGCGGCGCGCGTCCCACTCTTCGGGCTTGCAGGCGAGCGCGACGAGCGCGTGATTGTCGGGAGCCCACTCGAACTGAAAGTAGATGAGGCCGTCGCGCGTCGTGAGCGGCTTGAGGCCGTAGCCGTAGCGGTCGCAGATGTAGATTTGCTCTGTGCTGTAAGTGGGGACGGGCGCGATGATGGGCGCTACGGAAGGCGTCGGCGTGGCCGCGCCTTCGACGGGCGGTTCAGGATTCACAACGGGCGGCAAGACATCTTCGAGCGGCGTGGGCGTAGGCAGAGGCGTCGCGTTGCGGATGCCGATGAAGGCGAGGCGCTGGCCGTCGCTCGACCATTCGACCCACTGCGGAAACGTCCCCGTCAGCTCGGGCGGCAGGACGTTTCTCAGAAACTTTCCTTCGGGCGCATACATGTCTATGCGGTAATCGCCCTCGGCGGTGTCGGGCGTGGCGTACAGGGCCAGGACAATCTGGCCGTCGGGCGAGGGGATGGTGCGAAGCAGCGCGTCGCTGCTTCGATTGGTCTCGAAGGCCGACTTGATGGCGGCGAGCGGCTCTTCCGTTTCGTCGGTGGTGAAAGAGGTGGGGAGGTTGCTTTCGGCGAGGTCGGGCTCGAAGCGAAAGGCGAGGCGCGCGGCCGGCACATCGCGCAGCGTGCGCGGCGCGACGCTTAGCCCTACGCTCTCCTTGAGCCGGGCACACCCCGACGCGCCGAGCACCGACGCCAAGACCAACAGCACCGAGACGAGCCGCCGCGCCCCCGCGCGACGACGCGCCGCCCGCCTCGCAATCTTTGCGCCCCCTCTTCTTCCGCCCATCTTCATACTCACCACCTGCGCCCCGCTTGAATTTATCCTCTGCACGAAACAGCGATGATAGAAACTAGCCCGATACAATGTCAACGAAGCATCCCGAACGTGCTAGACGTTAGAGCCCGCTCAAGGCAGTTTCCCGTGCCGCCGGAGGAAGAAGCCCGACGCGCCCGACGCGGCGGCTACCGAGAAAGAGATAAAGCCCGTCGCCCTGTAGGCGTCGCGGCGGTCAAGCCATAAGCTGCGGCTCAGCTCGCTCGGCGCGTCGGGCGCAACCCACCTGTACGGCTCGAACGAGTAATGATACTCATGCGCCCCGACCGCGACTAAGAACACGACGGACGAGACACCGGCGATTACCAGCAACAGCCGCGCAACTCTCTCTCGACTGCTCACGCTATCCAACTCCTTTTCTCAGTCTCTCCCTTTCCTTTTCCCTTTCCCCTGTTTCCCTCTTGCCCTTTGCCTTTTGCCTCATCTGTTCCGCCACGCGGGCTTTCGTTTCTGCATGAAGGCGTCGATGCCTTCGCGGGCGTCTTCGGTCTTCATCAGGTCGTTGAGATAGAGGTCTTCGACGCGCGCGAGGGCTTCCGTGAAGGGAAGGCCGCGCGCGGTGTCGAGGGCGCGGCGAGTGTATTCGAGGGCGGGCGCGGAAAGCTCGCGCAGGCGCGCCAGTATCTCTTCGGCTTTCGGCTGAAGCTCTTCGGGCGCGACGACGTAGCTGACGAGGCCGAGACGCGCGGCTTCCTGTGCGTCCAGTAGCTCGCCCGTCAGAATCATCTCTCTCGCGCGCCGCTCGCCGACGATGCGCGGCAAAAGAATCGCCGCCACCGGCGGGAAGACTCCGAGCTTGATTTCGGGCTGCCCGTATCGCGCGCGTGCGGTTGAGACGACGATGTCGCAGGCGGCGACTAGCTCGCAGCCGCCGCCGAGCGCCGCGCCGTCAACGAGGGCGAGCGTCGGCTTCGCCATCAGCTCAAGCGTGCGAAAGATGGCGTGGAAGGCATCGAGCATCTGGTAGATGGTCTCTTCGACGTGCTCTTCGACGGCGACGCCCGCGCTGAAAGCGCGCGACTCCGCGTGCGCCTCGAAGACGACGGCCACCATCTCGCGGCTGCTCATGCACACGTTCAGGGCAGCGTCTATCTCGCGCATCATGGCGATATTGAAAATGTTGAGCGGCGGGCGTGCGAGCGTGATGCGCCCGACGCGGTCGTCGATGCGGAAGCGAATGTTTTGGTAGATTTCGTTCATCCTGGTTGCCGTGACGGGCTCGAATCTTTTTTGCAGGGACGGCGGAGAAACTCTGTGAGCAGGCCGTGAAAGTGGTGGACGCCGTTTTCGCGTTTGACCGAGTAGCGCCCGCGCGTGTAGCTCGGGGCACGCAGGCCGCGCTGGACGGCTTCGCAGATGCGTATATCTTCGAGCTGAATCTCGTCGCTGAAACTGATGATGCGTTCAAGCTCGCTTTGCGTCGAAGGCTCATCGGGGTCGCGCATGTACCACTCGAAGACGGTCAGCGTGCGTTCGGGCGCGAGCGGGACGATGAGGTTGGTCGAGTAGTTGTCGGGATAGACGTTGAGCATCAGGTTCGGGAAGAGCCAGAAGAACTGCGCGGTGTTCTCTTCGGCGCTTGCGGCGGCGCGCAGACGCGCGGAGGGCGCAGGCTTGATGGGCGAATGCTGGATGGAATAGTAGCGGCGCGTTTCGGTTCGGTAGCGCGCGTAGTCAAGCTCGCGGTTGAGCGCGGGATGGACGAAGGGGATGTGGTAGCCTTCGAGGTAATTATCGACGTAGACCTTCCAGTTGCAGTCGAGATACCAGTCCTTGCGCGCGGCCAGACGCATGCTCGGCCAGTCGTCGCGCCGCGCGCCCGTCCGCTCGGGCAAATCTTCGAGCACCGTTTCGAGCGGCTCTGCGTCGGGGTCGAGATTGACGAAGACGAGCGCGCCCCACGTCTCGACGCGAAACTCGGGCAGGGCGTGTTCTTCCCTTCGCCAGCACTCGACGCCTTCAAACTCGGGCGTGCTCTGCAAGCGTCCGTCGAGCGCGTAAGTCCACCCGTGATAGCCGCAGCGAAAACCTTTACGCTCGCCTTCGCCCTCGCCGACGACAGGCCCGGCGCGATGCCGGCAGACGTTCGAGAGAGCACGCAGACGCTCGTCCGCGCCGCGCACGACGACGACGGGCTCGTCCGCCACCGTCGCCGTGAAATACTGCCCCGGTCGCTCGACCTGCGTCGTCCGCCCGACCAATTGCCACGTTCGAGCAAAGACCTTCCGCTTCTCTTCTTCGAGCACGCGCGCCTCCCTGTACCACTCGCTCGGCACAGTCTCGGCGAAAGCCAGACGCTCGTCGAACTCGTATTCCTCAAAGCTCAAAACTCTTAACCTCCGAAAAAAAGTCTGAAGTCTGGAGTCTAAAGTCTGGAGTCAAAGCCGGAGTCCGTCTTTGTTTTCTGACTCCAGACTCCAGACTCTAGACTCCAGACTTCTTATATTCATCGTTCATCGTTCATCGTTCCGCGTTTCATTAAGGCGAAGACCGGGTAGCTGGCGGCCAGAAGGAGCAGCGCGTAGAGGCTGACTCGCGTGTCGCCGAGGATGGCGGCGACGAGGAAGGCGAGCGAGCCTAAGAGTGCGAGCGCGGTCGTGTAGGGGTAGCCCCACGCGCGAAAGGGGCGCTCGGCCTGCGGCTCGCGCCGCCTGAGCACGAAGAGCGAGATGAAAGAGAGCGTGTAGTTGACGACGAAGAAGAAGGAGAGCACGGCTATCACCGTCTCGAACCTCTTCCCGCCGAGGATAAAGAGCACGGCGACGAGCGTGCTCACAAAGAGAGCGGCGGTCGGCGTGCCGCCTCGATTGACTGCGGTCGTGCGCGCCGACGATAGACCGTCGCGGCTCATCGAGAAGAGCACGCGCGTCGCCATCAGTTGCAGCGCGTTGATGCTGCTCAGCATCGAGACGACCGTCAGCAGCCGGATGATTTGGTCGCCGCGCGAGCCGAAGATTTTCTGCGCCGCCGCGCCCGCCGCCAGATTTTCGCCCGACATCTCACGAAGCGGCAAGACGTAGAGCAGCGCCAGATTGACGAGCAGGTAGATGGCGATGACCGAGAGCACGCCGCCCAAGAGCGAGCGCGGCAGGTCGCGCGCAGGGTCGCGCACCTCTTCGGAGAAGTATATGACGCCCGTCCAGCCGTCGTAAGTGAAGATGACGGCCTGCAAGGCCACGACGAGCGCGACGAGAAGCGCCTGACCTGCGGGCACGGCTGTTTCGGTCGAAGTCGCGGCTAACGGCGTCGTCTCGCCGCGCGCCTCGCCGCCGAGCGCGAAGCAGGCGACGACGAGCGCGAGGAAGGCCAGCATCTTCAAGAGACTCGTCAAATTCTGCGCGCGGCTTCCCCAGACGACGCCGCGCCATTGCAGGAGGCCAAAGGCGACGGCGGTCGAAGCCGCGAGGCTAGTCGCGTAGGGCGCGAGCGCAGGCAGGAGCACGCCCGTATATTCGCCGACGACGATGGCGACTGCCGCCGTCGCGCCGCACGTCGAAAGCCAGTCGCTCCAGCCGACGACGAAGCCCGCGTAAGAGCCGAGCGCGTGGCGCGCGAAGACATACTGCCCGCCCGAGCGCGGCAGCATCGTGCCAAGCTCGGCGACCTGAATCGCGCCGAGCAGCGCGTAGAGCCCGCCCAAGACCCACACTCCCAGAAACAACCAGACGCTCGGAAGCTGCGCCGCCACCTCGCCCGGCGCTCTGAGAATCCCCGCGCCGATAGTATTGCCAATCGTCACGGCCAGCCCGAAGCCAACGCCCAGCACGCGAAGCAGTCGCCCCCGCCTCGCCTCGACCGTCCCCGTGCTTTCCGGCGCTGCTCGCAATAGCTTCGCTCCCTGAAGAGAAGTTTCGAGTTTGAAAACCGAACCGGCCGACCGTAATAGAGAGACGAACTAGCTTTGCTTCAGAAGACCGACAACAAGAAGCCACTGCTTTCTGGCCGAGACCTGTGCCTCACTGTTGATTCGCAGACGTGAGATGGTAGCGCGTCCGACGGCAGTTAAGCCTCGAATCTCTCCGGTCTCTTCGACCAGCAGGAAGTGCTCTTGCCAGGCATCACGACGCGGATTGAAAAGGCGGGATTCCGCCTGTGAGACTGTGTCTAAACCCCAAAGGAAATCGGCTTTGTAGAGATTGCATGAGCGGCAGGAGAGCGCCAGATTATCTTCCATTGCCGTTCCGCCCAGTGATTGCGGCGTGATGTGTTCGACTTCAAATGCCAGATTGAAAACAATCTCGGGAGCACGACAGTATTCGCATGCGTGGCGGGCGCGAGCGGAAACGAACGGATAACGAGGATTCATGGCTTGAGCACGTCGAGCAAGGCTCCGGCTCTTCGTCGTGCGCCGTCCAGTTCTTCTGCAATCAAGCTTTCCAGCTCGCTCTCCAATTCGGTTGATAAATTCCCGGCCTGTCGAAGCTTCATTAATTCGGCGAGTCGTTCCTGCTGCGCGGCGTTGAAAAATTTATCGGCCTGAAGACTCCCTACGGCGACGAGCCGGCTGCTCTCTTCCTTCGACATCTGACTACGCTCGTAAGCCAATTCGCGCAGGCAGACCGCTAAGTCGCGCGCGGCGCGCTCAAGCCGGTCGGCGCATAGTTCGAGGTCTTCGATGTTGGCGCTTGAACGTATGGTGAGTGCTGCCAGCGCGTCCGCAATTTGCGCGTATAATCGCTCAGCTCCTGTCCGCGTTTCCTGCTCGGCGCGGGTCAGCTTAGAGACTGAAGATTTTGTTGTCATAACGGTTCGATTATAACACGCGTGTTGTTACAGCAGTCTTGCGCTCTGGAATGACTTTTCCGGTGAAGTCGCCGACGACCGTCAAAGCCTGCTTCTCAGAGCACTTTTCAGGCGGCGCAGTTGTAGTCTAATCTGTGGGAAATTGGAGGGGGATGAAGCCATGTCGATTGAAGTTTGCGGGCGATGCGGGGCGAAGAACCGTGTGGACGAGAGAGCGGCGAGCAGACTACAAGCGGTGTGTGGCAGATGCGGGGCGACGCTGGGAGACGAGGCAGGCCGCGCCGCTACCGAAGCGCGCGGCGGCAAACCTCTGACGGTGACGGATGCAACTTTCACGAGCGCGGTTTTGCAGGCGAGCGAGGGGCTGCCCGTGCTGCTCGACATGTGGGCTGCGTGGTGCGGGCCGTGCCGGATGATTGCGCCCGTGCTCGACGAGCTGGCGGCTGAGAGCGGTGGTCGCTATCGCATCGCCAAGTTGAACGTAGACGAAAATCCGCAGACGGCCGCGCGCTTCCAGGTGCAAAGCATCCCGACCCTCCTCATCTTCAAAAACGGAAAACTCGTCGATAGGCTCGTCGGCGCGCAACCCAAACAGGCCATCGCCTCACGGCTCGCAGCAGTCAGCAGTGAGCGGTGAGCGGTGAGCAGTGAGCGGTGAGCAGCATGTCGTCAGCAGTAAATGCTGCGCTATGAATCACGATTGCTCTTTTAACTGCTCACTGCTCACCGCTCACTGCTTACTTTCCTCACTTCACCGTGACGGTCAGCTTCTTCGAGCCGCAGGGCGAGGTGAAAGTGACGACGTATGTGCCGGGTTTGTTGCTGACGGAGCTGATGGTGTATCTGGCGATGTTGGGCGAGCCTTCGGCGCGCGGCTCGGCGAGGACGACGATGTCAGACCAGTTGGCGGTAGCGGCGTCGATTTTGGTCGAGCTGCCGGGATTGTTGTGGGTGAGAGTGACGAGCCCCGAGCCGTTGCGACCGATGCTCAGCGTCTCTTCGTTGACGACCAGCTCGCAGGCTTCGCCTTCGGCGCGCGAAGCGCCGCCCTGTGTCGCATCAGTTTTTGGCTCGGATTTCTGTTCGGGAGTCGGCGCGGGCGTCGGAGAGACGGAGGCGCTTGCTGTCGTGTTCGATTCGGCGGGCGTCGGTTCGGGTGTGGGAGAAGGAGTCGGGAGCGGCGTTGCGACTGAAATCTGTTCGGGTGCGGGCGTCGGCTGCGGAGTCGGCGCGGGCGTCGATTCGGGTGTTCGAGCAGGCGTCGCTTCGAGTGTCGGCACGGGCGTCGCTTGAGACACGGGTGCAGGCGTCGCTTCGGGCATCGGCTCTACGGCAGAGACGCTGGACGTTTGCGGCGCAGGTGTGGGAGAGGCTTGCGGGGTCGGCTGGGGAAGGGGTTCGGTTTTCGGTTCTGAGGTGGTTGGGATTGATGCTGGTGTGGGCGTCGGTTCGGGGGTAGGGGCGGCGGGCGTCGTCGTCGGGAGAGTCAAGGCGGGCGTCGGTGCGGGCGCGGCGTCGGGCGTCGGCTGCGGTGTCGAAGTAGTAACAGCAGTCGTCGTCGTCTCTCGAACTGTTTCGGTCGAGGGCGTGGTCGCGGCGGCTGCGAGCGCGACGGGCGCGGGGCCGATTCTTTCGTCGAGCCCGTCGAGCGTGCCGTTGACGCGGCGATATAAGCCTTCGATGATGGCGCGACGCGCGGGGTCGGGCGACTGTCGATTGTAGCTGCGAAGATAAGCGGCGAGGGCTTCCGTTTGATTGCCGCTCGCGTCGAGCGCCGCGCCGAGATGCCACATGGCCGTGCGCCACCAGGGACTATCGACCGGCAGCACGCTCGTCGCGCGACGCAGGCGCACCACCGCTTCAGCCGCCTTGCCTTCGCCGAACAGAGACCAACCGGCGAGATCTTCGATGCGCCCGCGCATCACCTTGTCGAGCGAGGCGCGCGGAACTTCGGGAAACGTCGGGGTCGTGCCGGAGGCGATGTGACGTGCGCGCAGGTCGCGCAGGTCGTCGGCGAGAAGCGCGGTGACGGCGACCGGCGCATTGAGCGCCGACTCGACTCCGGTCATCGCCGCTTCGGTGAGCGCGAGCGCATCGCGGAGCGCGAGGCCGCGTGTGAGCAGACGGCTGGCCGCGTAGAGCTGACGAAAGGCGCGCATCTCGTCGTCGCCGGAGGCGAAGGCGGCGGCTTCGGCTGCGGCGGCGTTGCTGTCGGTGGGAGCGTCGCCCGCGCGTTTCAAAGCGAGATGAAAGGCGAGAAGATTTTTGAGCAGGCGTGCGTTCGCTTCGGTGTCGGCGGATGATTGCTGAAAGATGCTGGCGCGGCGTTCGGGCGCGAGCAGCGTCGTGAAGCTTTCGGCGCGAGCGGGGATGCGTCCGGCGAGAAGAGTTTCGAGCTGCCCGTCCTTCAGAGTGAAGGAGCGCGAGAGTTCTTCAGCCGCTTCTTCGTAGAGACCGGCGGCGGCGAGCGCGCTGGCGAGTTCGTAGTCGAGCGTGGGAAAGCGTCCGTACTGTCGCGCGAAGCGAAGCGAGCGTTCGGCTTCGACCGGGCGCTTCTGCACCACGAGCGAGCGCGCGAGAGCTATCTGCGCCCACGTGTAACGCGGCTCAAGCTCGACGGCGCGCGCGGCAAGCTCCTGCGCGCGAAGCGCGTCGCCGTGCGACAAGTACCACCAGGCCGCCCCGACCAGCAGAGGAAGATTCGGCGTCTCTTCCTTCAAGGCCGCTTCAAGCTCGCGCTCGGCCTCTTCTCTCTTACCGCTCTCGAAGAGCGCGAGCACCAAGCCGCCGCGCGCGCCCGCGTCTTTCGGATTCGCGGCGAGCAGCGCGCGGTAAAGTGTGAGGGCATCTTCGGAACGACCTGCGGCGCGTTGGAGGTCGGCGAGACTGCGCTGGGCGACTGCTGATTTTGGGTCAAGTTCGAGCGCACGTTTGAAGGCTTCGGCGGCCTCTTCGAGACGAAGGGCGATGCGATGCGCCGCGCCGAGCGTGAGTTGTGCGGCGGCCATGTCGGGCGCAAGGCCTGCGGCGCGCGACGCGACGCGGGCGGCCTCTTCCGGTTGTTCGACGTTGACGTAAAAGGCCGCGAGAGAGACGAGCCGCTTCGGGTCTGCTTTGACGCGTTCTTCGATTGCGCGCGCCAGCTCGAAGGCCGCCGCGCTCTCGCCGCGCAGGAAAAGATTGGCGGGCAACTGCGAGACGACTTCGACGAACAACTTATCCGGCATCGCCGAAGGAGCTTCCGCAACGGCGCGACGAAACATCTCGACGCCGCGCGCCGCGTCGCCCGTCCGCAGCAGCTCGTCGCCGAGCGCCGCTCGCGCTGCCGTCAAAAGCTCCAATGCGCGTGCCCTCGACGCCGACTGCGGATTGTCTCTGACGAAGGCTTCAAGCGCCGCCACTCTCTCGGCGGGCGCGAGCTTCATCGCCGCATCCAGCTTCGCCTTTGCCTCCGCAGCATCCGCGCCCGTGCGCGCTCCCTTATCCCTCGACGCCTTCGACTGCGGCTTACTCCCCCCCAAGGCTTTCCCTTTACCCGCGCCCTGCCCCGCCCACGCCGCGACACACACGCCGCCCAGCGCACACGCCAGAACCAGAAGCGACATTCTCATCAAAATGTTTTTCATAATCCAAAATCTAACTGACATCATCTCACAACATCCCCATCCCCCAACCCCTATCCCCCATCCCCTACCGCACCGCTTCGATAAGGATGCGGCCTGTCGAGTTGCTCGGAGGCTGCAAGCGCAGGAGGGCGGCGAGCGTCGGGGCGATGTCGGAGGGCGCGGCCGGCTGTGCGTAGCTTCCGGGCGCGACGCGAGCGCCCATCAACACGACGGGGACGTGCGTGTCGTAAGAGTAGGGCGTGCCGTGCGATGCGCCGGTGCCGAACTCGCTGACGTATTTGAAAGACTCCTGCACGATGATGAGGTCGCCGCTCCGACGCGCGTTGAAGCCGTGCAGGGCGCGACGGCCAATCTCGTCGCCCGGTGAGACAGCGCCTCTCTCAAGCTGCGTGCGCGTGAAATAGCGCGCGATGCCGGGCACGGTCAGCACGGCCTGGCCTGCCACTCGTTCTATCTCTTCGCGCTCGATGCGGTCGCGCGCGAGCGCCACCGGATTGAAGTTAACCTGACCCGCCCAGTAATAAAGGATGTAATCGTCGGTCTTATCCTTCCCGTCGTTGTCGCCGCCCGTGCGTCCGTAGCGCGCGCGGATGGCGTTTCGGATGGCACCCAGCACGTCCGTGATTTTGACTCGACCGCCGGGAAGATTCAGCGCCTCGGCGTGCTCGGGCAGCGGCGCGACGCCGTGATCCGCCGTGAAGGCGACGAGCGTGTTGCGAAGCCCAACGCGCGACTCAACGAAATCCAGAAGCGAGGCTATCTGCCTATCGACGCGCAGAGTCATGTCCATCGCCTCTTGGCTGTAAGGGCCGAAGCGATGGCCGACGATGTCGTTGGCCGAAAAACTGACGCTGAGCACGTCCGTATCTTCGTCCGCGCCGAGCGCTTCGTTCGTGATGGCCTGACGCGCGAAGTCGAGCAGCAGTTCGTTGGAGAAGGGCGAATAGTTGATGGCGTCGTAGAACTCACGCCCGGGCGCGCTCGCTCCGCCCGTGACGACGTGCGGGAAAGTGTTCGTGTCTTTGGCGTCGCCGATGTTTTCCCAGGCGGGCGCGTCCGCCCCCGCGCGGCGCGTGTACTCGGCTTCCGAGAGCAGCCGCTCCCAACGCATCCCGAAAAACTTGTCTGCCGGTCGCGCGTCGTTGAAGCGCACTACCCACTCGGGCAGCTGATTGAAGTAGTAGTTGCTCGAAACCATCCGCCCCGTCTGCGAGCTGAACCAGTAGGCGGCGTTGGCGTGCCGCCCGGCAGGAAGAATCGAGGAGCGGTCTTTGATGGAGATGCCTATGACCTTCGAGCGACCGGCGGTGGCTATGCGCAATTCGTCGCCGACGGTCGAGGCGAGCAAACGGCGCGGGCTCGACGCGCGCTCTCCCTCGCCGCCTCCGAAGAGACGCGCCCCGTCGTCCGAAACGCTCGTCACGCGCTTGCCCGTGTCGCGGTCGAACCACTCGTTGCCGATGATGCCCGTCTCGGCAGGCCACGTGCCGGTCAACATAGTTGCGTGGCCGGGCGCGGTCTCGGTCGGGATGTGGTCGTAGTTGGCGTTCGTCCAGGAAGCGCCGTCGCGCAAGAGGCGTCGCAAGCCGCCATCGACGAAGAGGTCGCCGAAGCGTTCGAGATAGTCATAGCGAAACTGGTCTACGACGATGAGCAGCACGAGACGCGGACGAGCTGTTTGAGAAGGAACGACGACGGGCGTCGAATCCCTTCCGCGCGTTCGCGTCTGCGACGGGGCTTGAGCGTCGTTCGCATTCGTGCTCGGCTGCGGAGCGCGGCGTCGCTGCTGCGGCGTCGCGTGAGCATCCCACCGGAAAGAGCAGAGAAGAATTGCGAGCGAAAGAAGAAGGGCTGTTGCCGCGCGGCGGCGCATTAGTTTCATCTATTTGAAAATCCGTTTCCGCTTCTGTTTATGATTAGTCTGAGGGGCATGATAACATCGCCGCGCGAAGCGACGCGAGCAGATGCGCCGCTTCGCGGAAACCCTTGCCGAGCGGAGCGAGCCTCTTGAACGAACTCGACGCGGAGTGGAAGCAGAGAATTGAACAGGCGCAGAGGCGCGCGGGCGCGTCGGGGCGCGGCGACGTGGCCGAGTATCTTTTCCTTCGCGCTGAAAACGACGCCGTCAGACAGGTCGGCGTCGAGTGGCTGGTCGATTCCTTCACGGCGCTCGCGGGCGAAGCCAACCGCACAGGTCAATCCCTCCAGCTCTCGCGCGACGACGCGCATCGTTTCGTTTCAGGCAATTCCACGATGGTCGGCGCGCGTCTGACTCTCAGCGCGGGCGTGCGCTCGCTGACCGTCGAAGCGGGCTGGCCGCGCACGCCCCGCGACGGCATCGTGCGCGGCGGCGGACTCGCGCAGGGGCGCATCGCTCACTTCGGCAATCGCTCGGCGGGCGAAGACCTCCTGCTCGTGCGCAACGAAGGCGGCTCGCCCCAATGGCTCGTCCTCGAACCGACGGGCGCGCGCGCGCCCCTCGCCGAAGAACGCATGCGCCGCCACCTCGCCCGCCTCTTAAGCGTCTGAATCTCGACCCCTTCAGACGAACCAATTCAAACAGGGATAGACAGGATGAACAGAAATGCGGAATGATGAATGATGAATGCGGAATGAAAAGCAGAAAGCATTTGTCTTTCAATTCATCATTCCGCATTCCGCATTCATCATTTGTCTTTATCCTGTCCATCCCTTTTAATTTCCTTTTTCCCACTTCTGCGTCACGAACGATTTGCGGCGTGTCCTGCACGTTTTGGGACGCGGGCGCGAGACGCGTTTCGCCAACGCTCATTTCATCCTCCTGCGACGGCCGCCGGTTCATAATCTTTTCCCTTGAGTTTTTCGGCGGTTCCGCGCGTTTCTGCTTCGCGGCACAATGCTTGCCATGTTGGAGAGCGCGCGTTTCATCTTCTGTCGTCCCCGGATGGAGCGTTTGAAAAGCAGGCCGACCGGCCATCGAATCCCCCTCGCGGCATCCCTGGCGGTCGTCCTCTGGAAGAATCTGTTAAGGAGTTAAGAAGATGACCAACCGACGTAAGACGATTCAAACTCTGTTTGCTGCCGCATTCATCGCTCTCTTCCTGCCCCTCGTCACCGCCTCGGCACAGTACGGCCAGAACGACCCCTGGTGGGGACGCAGGGATAACCGCAACGACCGCTACGGCTCATACAACACACGTGCGCTGCGCGAAGCCATCCGCCGCGTCGAGAGCCGCAGCGACGATTTCCAAGACCATCTCGACAGCGCGCTCGACCGCAGCCGCTACGACGACACGCGCCGCGAAGACCGCATCAACGACATGGCGCGAGATTTTCGCAACGCCGCGCGCCGTCTGAGAGACAGGTTCAACGAGCGCGACCCGTATCGCAGCCAGGGCGAAGCGCGCGAACTCTTGCAGCTCGGCTCGCGCATCGAGAGGGTCGTCGGTCGCCAGCGTCTCGACTCTCGCACCCTCGCCGACTGGAACGAAATCAGCCGCAACCTGCGCGTCATCGCCGACGCCTACAACCTCAACTTCCGCGACGGCGGCGACTACCGCCGCGACGACGATTACCGTCGCGACGACCGTCGCAACCGCGACCGCCGCCTGCCCAACGACCGGGGCTGGAGATGGCCTTTCTAAAATCGAAGCTGGTTGAAACGCCTGCCCTCTAAATCAGGGAGGCCAATCAAGTTCAACTTCAAACGAAGCGGCGCGGAGAGAGAAACACTCCGCGCCGCTTTCGTCTGTGTTGCGTCTCGTGTGCGAGAATAAAGCGCATGGCAACTTTTCCGGGCACGCTCTATCTCGTCGCCACGCCCATCGGCAATCTCGAAGACATCACCGGGCGCGCCCTCCGGCTGCTCGCCGAGGTCGATTTAATCGCCTGCGAAGACACAAGGCACACGCGCCAGCTCCTCAACCGCTACCGCATCGAGACCAGAACAATCAGCTACCACGAGCACAACGAGCAGGAGCGCGCCGCAGAGCTTTGCGCGCGCATCGAGAGCGGCGCTCAAATCGCCCTCGTCTCGGACGCGGGCACGCCCGCCGTCAACGACCCCGGCTTTCGTCTCGTGCGCGCCTGCGTCGAGCGCGGCCTGAGAGTCGTGCCCGTGCCCGGCGCGACCGCCTTCGTCGCCGCCCTCGTCGCTTCGGGTCTGCCGACCGACCAGTTCTACTTCGGCGGCTTCCTCCCCGCGCGCTCGCACGCGCGCCGCACGCGCCTCGAAGAGTTGCGCCAGCTTTCAGCCACACTTGTCTTCTACGAAGCGCCGCATCGCATCTCCCAAACGCTCGCCGACGCGCGCGAGATTCTCGGCGAAAGAGAAGCGGCCGTTGCGCGCGAGCTGACGAAGCTTCACGAAGAGATTCGGCGCGGGCGCTTGAGCGAGCTGGCGAAGCACTTCGAGGCCGAGCACACGGCGCGCGGCGAGATGGTCGTCCTCATCGACCGCACTCGTATCGACACGGCCGAGACTACTCCGACCGACACGGAGACTAACATCGCAGCCCTTGTCGCTGCGCTCGAAGCGGAAGGGCTCGACCCGCGCGCCGCCCTCAAACGCGCGGCGCGCCGCCTCGGCCTCACGCGCGACGAAGCCTATCGCCGCCTCGTCTCCGAGCGCTCGCGCGAGAAGAAGTAGGGCGGCAAAGCAGAAACGCGCCTGGTGCCGCCCTCGCGCTTACCGCGCTGCGATTCCGGCATCTTTGAACAATTTGTCGAGCCAGAGGTTGGCAAGTTTTTCCTGCACGGTGTTGGCGCGCAGGCGGTCGTTGAGGTTGCGGAAGTCCACGAGGTCGAGCAGTTGGTCTTGATTAAAACAGGAGAAGACGAAGCTTTCGGCTCCGGTCTGCGGGTCTACGTGTTTCTGCAAACACTGCGCGCAGACCTCTTTCATCATGCACTGCATCGGGCTGTTGATTGAGCCGACGCCGATGTGCGTCGGCTTCAGATACGGCGCGAGCACGCCGTGTCGCGCGGCCTTGACGGCGGCCATCATACGGTCGGAGCCGATGGCGATGATGCGGTCAACTTCGCTGAGGTCGAAGAGACGCTCGCCGAGGCGTCCTTCGGCGTAGGCCGTCATGGCCTGCACGATGTTGCCCCGAAAGTGTCTGTCCTGCGGGCGGCGCGGGGAGATTTCCGCGCCCGTGTCGGTCGCCCAGACGACCTGGTCTGTCGCCGCTTCAATCTCTTCGCGCTTGAAGAGGTCTTCGCCCTTCTTGTAACCGGCGAAGTAGACGACGCGGTTGCGCCGCTCGCGCATCGCCTTCGCAATCGAGAAGAGAACGGCGTTACCTAAGCCCCCTCCGGCGAGCAGCACCGTCTCTTCGGAAGGAATCTCGGTAGGCGTCCCCGTCGGCCCCATGACGACGACTCTCTGCCCCGGCTTCAAGAGCGCGCACTGGCGCGACGATGCGCCCATCTCCAACACGATGAGACTCAAAAGGCCGCGCTCCTTATCCACCCACGCGCCCGTCAGCGCCAAGCCCTCCATCAGCAGCTTCGTATCGCCGACGCGCACCGCATCCGTCTCGTAGTTTTGCAGACGGTAGAACTGACCCGGATGAAACTTCCGCGCCTGCATCGGAGCATGAACGACGACATCGACAATCGTCTCCGTCAAACGCTCGACGCGCACGACCCGCGCCGTCAGATTCTCGTCCAGACGCTCGACCAGATTTGCAAACGCCGCTTCACGCGCGGGCTGGTCTTCACGCCTGAGAGCGCGCGTTTCATCTGCGAAGAGGGCGGCGACATGCTCGTAGCCGTGCTTGGCCGAGGCCATCGCCTTGACGACGTTTCCCGCGTAGACCGGATGATTGTCGCCGTAGTAGGAGATGAAGCGCCCGCCCTCTGCGTAGGAAGTGAAAAAGGCGCGCTCGCCTTTGGAGGCCGGGACGGGACGCAGCTCGCCGTCGCCGTTTCTTTCGAGACGGTGCGGCGCGAAGAAGTCGCGCCACTCGTCGAGAGCGAACGTGCCGGGACGTTCCTTTTCGTAAATCGTGTTCGGGCTCGTGCCCGCCGCGACGCAGACCGTGCGCGCCGGAAGCTCGACGGTTTCAGGAGCGCCCGTTTCATCCGTGCCCGCTCTCCACTTGCCGGTCTCCGCGTCGAGTCGCATGCGAGAGAAGACGATTGAAGCGACCGCGCCGTGCTCGTCCGGCACGGCTTCGAGCGGGTTCATGTTCTCGACGAAGCTGATGCCCTCTTCGAGCGCCTTCGCCACCTCTTCGTGATTCAGACGATAGGCCGGAGAATCTATCAAACGCTTTCGGTAAGCGATGGAGACGCCGCCCCACTCCCTCACGAGCGGCACAAAATCGGGCGCTTCTCCCGCCGCGCGCGCACGCTCGCGCTCGTCGCGCACTGCCCGCCCGTGCGCGAGAAACTCCGCGTAGATTTCGCGCTCTTCCGCGTCGAAGCGCCGGAGGATTTCCTCTTCGCCGAACTCGGCGGCAAGTTGTTCGTGTCGTTCGAGTATCTTCTCGCACTGCACGGGGTAGTAAGCGAAAAGCTCCGTCGCCGTATCAATCGCGGTGAGTCCGCCGCCGATGACGACGGCAGGCAGGCGCACTTGCAGGTTGGCGAGCGCGTCGCGCTTGAACGCGCCGGTGAGTTGCAGCGCCATCAGAAAGTCGGATGCTTTGCGAATGCCGCGCAGCAGGTTGTTCTTCATGTCGATGACGGTCGGACGCCCCGCGCCGCTCGCAATGGCGATGTGGTCGAAGCCGAGAGCCCATGCGTCTTCGATGTCGAGCGTGCCGCCGAAGCGGACGCCGCCGTAGAAACGAAAATGGTCGCGCCGCGCGAGCGCGAGGTGTATGAGCGTGAGAAAGTTTTTGTCCCAGCGCACGGTGATGCCGTACTCGGAGACGCCGCCGAAGCCCGCGAGCACGCGCTCGCTTAAGGCGGCTTCTATCTCGCGCACGTCGCCGACAGCCCGAGGCGTCAGTCGTCCGCCCTCGCCTGTGAGGTCTGCGGCGAGCGGCTCAATCTTCAAGCCGTCGATGCCGACGACGCCGAAGCCTTCGTTCAAGAGATAGTGCGCCAGGGTGTAACCCGCCGGGCCGAGGCCGACGACGAGCACGTTCTTTCCGTTGTAAGGAAGCGCGTAGGGGCGTTTGGCGTTGAGCGGATTCCAGCGCGTCAGGAGCGAGTAGATTTCAAATCCGAAGGGCAGCTTCAAAACGTCTGTCAGGATGCCGGTCTCGGCCTGCGGGATGTTGACCGGCTCCTGCTTCTGGAAGATGCACGACTTCATACAGTCGTTGCAGATGCGATGCCCCGTGCCCGGACACATCGGGTTGTCAATCATCACGAGCGCGAGCGCCCCGATAGAGTCGCCCTCTTTTTCGAGGACGTGCATCTCGGAAATCTTCTCGTCGAGCGGGCAGCCTTCGAGCTTGATGCCGAGCGGGTTTCGTTTGACTGCGCCCTGAGAGTCGCGCAAGCCCTTCGAGCAGGAATCCTTGTCGCGCTCGTGGCAGTAGAGGCAGTAGTTGACCTCGTCGAGCACTTCGCGCGGGGTGGCGCGCGGGTCGGTCAACTCGAAGCCATCGCGGCGTCTGAGGTTCTGTTCGAGGCCGCGCATCGACTCGGGAAGCTCCGCGCGCGGGCGTTCGAGCTGCACCAGATGCTCGTACCTCAAAGGATGCGGGACGCGAAAACTGACCCAGGCAGGCACGCGAGCCCCGCGCGCCTCCGTTTGCGCCGAAAGAGCCGCCGCCCACGTCTCCAAAAGCCTGAGCGACGACTTGACGAAAGCTCTCGCCTCATCCGCCTCGCCCTCGGTCTGAAACTGAACGAGCACTCCCGCCGCTTCCCTCGAAGCGACCAGAGCGCCGCTCGCCGCTTCGACCTCACGCCGCGTCTCTCTCATCTCCGGCGCTTCCTGCGCTTCCCCTTCAGCGCCGCTTCGTTCGAGCTGCTTCTCCCATTCGAGCAGGCGAGCCGTCATGCGCGCAACGCCAAGCTCGCGGTCAACTTCGAGCGTGTCGGCAAAAGCCGCGCGTCGCAGAAGCTCCAGCGCCTCGTCCGTCGCCCCGGCGTCAACCTTCAAAGCCTGCTCGACGGGCACGCGCTTCAACGCACGCCGCGCGATGAAAAACTTGAAAGCGAAGACGGGGTCTTGCGCCCGAATGGCTTCGGCCAACTCTGCGCGCTCGCGCTCCGCGCCGAACAGACGCGCCACGAACCTCGAAAGATACGGCGCGGCGGCAATCAGAAGCTCCGACTCCGCCTTCGTTCCCGCAAGCCCCGCCCCACGAGTCTCCACATAACTCGTCAACGCCCTATGCAGATGCTCGTCCTCGGCACGCACTTCCGCGTAGAAAAGCTCGGCCAGCTCGCGCAGGCGCTCAGGTCGATAGAGGTCGCCGTAAGTGAACCCCTCGATACCCATCTGGAAGTCGTTGGCTGTTGTCTGATGAAGCTCTGTGCCGGATGAGATCCTGTTCGCGTCCGCAGTAAGATTCTGCATAAAATTGTCGGCTTTAACCTTCAGATAATTGCTGGTAGGAGAGACCTTCAAGACCGGCGCGACACGCCCCAGAAGCTTCCTTCCCAAACTCGCGCCGCACCCAAGTATAACACTGCCCCCGCGCCGCTCCGAAAGAACCGCTCGCCCGACCTTCGACAACTCTCTAACCGACCCAGGCGAAAACACTGCACCTTCAACTGAAACACTTCGCCTTCAACTTCAGCCTGCCCTCTCGCGTCGGCAACCGTCAGAAGCACGCTTGCCATTTTCGCGGCCTCGCTTCTATAATTGCTGCATCTTGAGGCGCATTGGTGTAGTTGGTTAACACGCCGCCCTCTCAAGGCGGAGATCACGAGTTCGAGTCTCGTATGCGCTATAAAACCTAAATAATCAGAGACGAAGGTCGAACGATTATGAATAAACGTGGCGCTCGCAAGAGCGCCTTTTTAGGTATGCCTCACGGAACGGCCAGTAATCGTTTGCGAAAGATTGTGCTGTTCCACCTACTGCAAAAGCACGACGAGAACGTCTGCTTCAAATGCTCGGCTAAAATCGAGACGGCGGACGAACTGAGTATCGAACATAAAGAGCCCTGGGAAGGCATCAGCGTCGAGCTTTTCTGGTCGCTCGAAAATATCGCTTTCTCACATCTGCGCTGTAATCGTAATCACCGATACAGAAGCGGCGGAGCGAGCAGGCGTAAGGTCGGCGTGGAAGGTACGGCATGGTGCAGGCGGTGTAAAGCGTTTCGTCCTGTCGCGGAGTTTTGTCGGAACAAAGCGCGATGGAATGGGCTGCAAGCGTGGTGTAACAAGTGTATGAGCATGCGCGGGAAATAACCGCCGGGTGTAGATGGAATCTAAAAAAGAAGAAGGCCGCCGCGTTTGGTGGCCTTCTTTGTTTCTTAAGGGCAGTCGTATAGGAGCGTCAGCCTATCATCTCTTTGGACGCGGCCTCGACGCGGTTGCGACCGCGTTCTTTGGCGTAGTAGAGGGCTACGTCGGCGCGCGCAATCATGTCGTGGGCTGACTCGATTGCGGATAGCTCGGCGACGCCGACGCTCAAGGTGATGGGGAAGGCGCTCGCGCCGTCGCCGAAGAGGCGTGCGGTGGCGGCGAGGCGAATCTTTTCGCCGAGCGCGACGGCTCCTTCGAGGCTCGTCTCGGGCGTGAGCACGAGGAACTCTTCGCCGCCGTAGCGGCAGATTACGTCAGAGCGGCGCACGGCTTCCGTGAGCACGCGCGCAATCTGCGTGAGCGCCACGTCTCCCTGCGCGTGGCCGTAGGTGTCGTTAATCGACTTGAACTCGTCGATGTCAATCATCAGGCAGGAGAGGGGGCGCTCGTAGCGCCTAGCCTGCGCGTGCTCGTGTTGGAGCGAGCGTTGGAGGCCGTAGCGATTGAGGAGACCCGTGAGCGCGTCGGTCATAGACATCTCGCTGGCGACCTCGGCGCGCTGGCGCTCCTGTTCGGCGCTCCGGCGCAGCAGGTCTTGCTCGCGCTTGAGGCGGATGGCGACTCGGACGCGCGCAATCAATTCTTCGGCGCGGAAGGGCTTGCTGATGTAATCGTTCGCGCCGATTGAGAGGCCGTTGACTTTTAGCTCCATGTCGTCGAGCGCGGAGAGAAAGATGACGGGGATGTGGCTCGTCTCGGGAATCTGCTTGATCCGGCGGCAGGCTTCGAGGCCGTCCATGACGGGCATCATCACGTCGAGGATAATCAGGTCGGGCGAGACGGCGCGCGCTCGCTCAACCGCTTCCCGTCCGTTCTCCGCCGTCACGACCTTGTAATGCTCCAGCTCCAGACGGCGCTTGATGAGCGCGAGATTGACCGGCTCGTCATCGACGAGAAGAATCAAGGGCGTCGGCTCTTCTGCTGGCGCGCTCGCGCCCTGTTCGAGGGGGTTGTTTTCCGATGACATAATCATTAGCCGCTATGTAGAGGTGAGATGCGTCGTCTCTCAGAGGGCGTTGTTCGGGGCTCAAATTTGGTGGAACGTGGGGCGAAACGCGGGCAGTCAACCGGCGGAGGACTGACAAAGATGGCTCGAACCGTGCTCATCTTAAAATAGATTTACCCGCATCGCAACGGCGCGCCTTTGTGTTAAGCTTCGCGCCGTCTTCAAGACAGACGCGGGCGCGCACGTAGGCGACGCGCAGCAGCAGCAGGACGCGACCGAGAGACCTGAGCCGAAACTCGGCGGCGGCTCGCCCGGGCTTCAGGACGAAAGACAGCGAAAGGACGCTCACACTATGCGACGACGCGAAGGCGACGGATGTCCGGTGACGGGGGCGCTTCAGTTGGTCGGCGACAAGTGGACGATGCTGGTCGTGCGTGATTTGGCGCGCGGCGCACGCCGCACAACCGAGTTGCTCGCGAACCTTCATCCCATCAGCAGCCGGACGCTCGTCGGGCGACTGCGCGACATGGAGAGCGACCGCCTCGTCGAGCGCCACGACTTCGGCGGCAGCCCGCCGCACGTCGAATACGTCCTCACCGAGCGCGGGCGTCTGCTGATGCCTCTGCTCGACGCCCTGCAAAGACTCGGCGAAGCCCTCGACTGCAACAACTGCGAAGAACGCAAGCTCCGCGCGGGCTCTTACTGCGACATCTGCCCGCACACGAAGAGCAGCATCTCACGCTCTGCGTCGCCGCACACGCGGCGCGTCGAGCCCGACGATTCCATCGTGCTGCTTTAAGCGTAAAGAAGCGCGGCCGGGTGGCCGGGCGCACGATGAAAGAGACCGTGCACGAGCGTCTTTCACTGCCGCAAACGCGGTCGGCGCGAAATCTCGCGTCGGCGCGGGGAATCTTAAAATCTTCGCCGGGGTAGAAATTCTTCCGCGCTTCGTCTCTCCTGCTGTGATATTCTATCCGTCCACGTTGTCGGCAGGTTTCCCGGAGTTTCCAGCCTCAAAAGCTTCTCAAAGGAGTCGTTCGATGTCTTTCGCTTCGCATCCGTCAAAGGCTCGCCCTCTCAGTCTCTCCCGTTTGATATTTCTACTGCTGGCATCGCTCTTGCTGCTCGCGTCTTCGAGCGTCGTCGGCGCGCAGAGCATCGGCGCGCATCGCGGCGACGCGGCGGGCACGGGCGGCACTCGCTCGATTCAGGGGCGACTCATCTCGCCGACGGGCAAGCTGCCGCAGTCGCGCATCCGCATCACGCTTGAGCATCAGGACGCGGGAACGCGCATCACCTTCGCCGACGACGACGGCGTCTTCAGCTTCAACGGGCTGGCCGGAGGCAATTACAGCCTCAACGTCGAGGGCGGCAAAGAGTTTGAGTCCGTGCGCGAATCCATCTACATCGAGGGCGCGAAACCCATCTATCACGTGCCCATCTACCTGCGGCTCAAGCCCGAAGCCAACCCGGCCTTCGCCGGTGTGCCGAAGCCTGCGGTCGAGCTTTACGATAAGGGTCTCGAAGCCGCGCGCAAGGGCGACATGGGCAAGGCCGTCGAACACTTGAACGCCGCGCTCGCCTTGCATCCGAAGTTCGCGCCCGCGCTCGGCGAGCTGGGAGTGCTCTACGTCAGGACGGGACAGCTCGACAAGGCGGTCGAGTCGTTTCGCTCCGCCCTCAAGCTGATGCCCGACGACGCTCCCACGCGTCTCAACTACGCCATCGCCCTGCTTGAGAAGAAGGAGATAGCCGAGGCCGAGTCGCAGCTTCGCCAATCGCTCAAGCGCAACGACTCGCTCGCCCCGGCGCACATGTATCTCGGCGTCGCCCTGATGCGTTCGAGCAAGCTCGACGAGGCCGAGCGCGAGCTGCAACGCGCCGTCGCGCTCGGCGGCGACCAGATGGCTCAGGCGCACTACTACCTCGGCGGAATCTACTGGGGCAGGAAAGACTACAAGCGCGCCGCCGACGAGCTTGAAACCTATCTCAAGCTCAAGCCGAAAGCGCCCAACGCCGAGCAGGTGCGCGCCACCATCAAGGATTTGCGGAGCAAAAAATAGCAGCCGTTTCAAGGAGCTACGCGGCAGATGAGCAAATGGGAAGACCTCGTCGAGAAGAAGATTCGTGACGCGATGAAGGCAGGCGAGTTCGACAACCTGCCGGGCAAAGGGCGTCCGCTCAATCTGGACGAGAACCCATTTGAAGACCCTTCGATGCGGACGGCTCATCGCCTGCTCAGAAACAACGGTTTCACTCTGCCCTGGATTGAAGAGCGAAAAGAGATAGACGCCGCCATCGACGCCCTTCGCGCCGACCTCGCGCGCAGTTGGGCTAGATGCGCCGAAGCGCAAACAATAACGCGCGCCAACGCCCGACACACCTCCGAATGGGAGCAAGCCGAAAGCGCCTTCCGCCAGCAGCTCGTCCAGCTCAACCGGCGCATTAACGACTTCAACCTCCGAGCGCCCGCCGAACGCTTCCAACGCCCCGCGCTCAACGCCGAGCGCGAAATCGACAAAATCACAAAGGGGGAAAGGGGAAAGGGGAAAGGGTAAAGGGAACAAAGCCGGAAAGCTTTTCTGCTTTCCCTTTCCCCCTTCCCCTTTTCCCTTTTGCCCTGCTTGAATGGACACATCGACGAACTTCTACGACGAGGTTTTGTATCCGGGCTACGCGTTTCCGCAGACGCACCCCAACCGCCTGGCGACCATCGCCACGCTCTGCGGTATGCAGCCCGCGCCCGTAGAGAACTGTCGCGTGCTGGAGCTTGGTTGCAGCGACGGAAACAACCTCCTGCCGCTCGCGCTGCTCTACCCGGAAAGCCGCTTCGTCGGCATCGACCTCGCCGGGCGTCCCGTCGAGATGGGACGCGCGCTCGCGCGTGAGCTTGGCTTGCAGAACATCGAGCTTCGGCAGTTCGACGTGATGAAGGTCTCGCCCGACTTCGGTGAGTTCGACTACATCATCGCGCACGGCCTCTTCTCCTGGGTTCCCGCCGTCGTGCGAGAGAAGGTGCTCGCCGTCTGCCGCGCGAACCTCGCCCCGCAGGGCGTCGCCTTCATCAGCTACAACGCCTATCCCGGCGGCTACGCCCGACAAATGCTGCGCGACATGATGCTCTTTCACGTCCGCAACATCCGAGAGCCGCAGCAGCGCATCAATCAGGCGCGCGCATTCCTCAAGTTTCTGCTCGACGCACAGCAGCAGAACGACGACCCCTACCGAATCCTTCTTGAGAAGGAGGCCGAGCGCGTCATCACCCACCCCGACGGCCATTTCTTCCACGACGACCTTGAGGAAGTGAACGCCATGTTCTACTTCTACCAGTTCGTCGAGCAGGCCGCCCGCCACGATTTGCAATATCTGGCCGAAGCCGATTTCTTCGAGATGCAGGACTACTCTTTTCCGCCTCACGTCGTCGAGAAACTACGCGGCTTGAGCGACAACCTCGTTCTCAAAGAGCAGTACGCAGACTTCATCAAGTGTCGCCGTTTTCGTCAGACGCTTCTCTGTCACGGCGAAGTTGAAATCCGGCGAGAGGCGCGACCCGAGATGCTCCGGCGCTTCCACGTCGCCTCGCCCGCGCGCCCGGCTTCCGCAGAGCCCGACATCAAATCAAACGCCGTCGAGCGGTTCGACGGCATCAAGGGAGCCGCCGTCTCAACCGACAACCCGCTTGCCAAAGCCGCCCTCGTCCATCTCGGCGAGCTTTGGCCGCTCACCCTCGCCTTCGACGATTTGCTCCATGCCGCACACCGTCGTCTCGGCGTCGAGGCGACAAGCTCGACTGTCGAGACGCCGACGAGTTCTCCCGAGACCGATGCGCGCCTGCTCTCGAACATCCTCTGGCAGCTCTACGCGGCCAACCTCGTCGAGCTGCACCTCGCGCCCTCGCATTTCGTTCTACAGCCCGGCGAGCGCCCACTCGCCAGCCCGCTCGCGCGCCTTCAGCTTCAACGCTCGCCCGTCGTCACGAGCCTGCGTCATACGAGCGTCAACGTCGCAGACGAGTTCGGGCGACGACTCCTCCAGATGCTCGACGGCACGCGCGACCGCGCCGCGCTGCTCCGAGAACTGCGCGCGCTCGTCGAGGCGGGCGTTCCTCTGCTCGAAGACGGCGACCAGCCCGCCGTAAGCGATGCGCCGCCCGCGAGCGATGCTCTGGCAGAACATCTGGAAAGAAACCTTTCGAGCCTCGCGCGCCACGCGCTGCTCTTGGCCTGAACGCCGCGCCTTCAAAGGCCCGACGCCCGAGTAGAATCCTTCTCAAGCAGAAGCCGGGCAGAATCTTTCTCTAAGAAGCTGTTTGAAAAGTCCCGTCAGGGACAGAATGAAAATAGCCCAGCGATTTATCGCTGGGTTCAAGAGCATCAACGGTTACAGTCCCGAAGGGACGACTGAAGGCAGTTCAATCGTCCCTTCGGGACTGCACAATGTTATAGCTTTCTGTCCCAGCGATAAATCGCTGGGCTATTATCCAAAGTCCCTTGCGGGACTTTTCAAACAGCTTCTAAGGGGTCGCGCGCCGGATGAGTTTCGCTATAGACTTGGGGCACGCGTTCGGTTTTCTGATTTCAGTTAGCGGGTGGTGAGAGAGAATGAGTGCGAAGAAAAGCCAGAGGGTACAGATAGAGTTTCGGGATGAAGACGGGCGCACGGAACAACTCTGGGCGTCGCCTGTGGGGAGAAGCCTGTACAGGCTCGACAACAGTCCTTCGTTCGCCTATTCCGTTTCGCACAGCGACGTGGTGCGAGCCAGAAAAGGAAGAGACGGACTTTTGCGTTTTAGCGAGACGGTGGAGAAATCCGGCAACCGGACGGTGCGGCTGCTCTTCGCAAGGTTCGCGGTCTCGTCCGAGACAGCGCAGCCCATCCTCGAAGAGATCGAAAGGCTCGGCTGCGGCTACGAAAACTTGCAGCCGTCGATGCTCTGCATCAACGTGCCGCAGGAGGTCGAGCTTTGGCAGGTGGTCGAATACATGAAGAGCCTCGCCATGTGGTGGGAGCACGCCGACCCGACCTACGAAGAGCTTTACCCGGCAGCAGACTGAAGAAGGAGGCTTTAAACGATGCTGCTCGCCCTGCTACGCGTCGCCTTAATCCTGATAGGACTCTTCGGCGTGCTGCTCGCCGTCGCGGGCGCATGGGCGTTGGCCTCCGGCACGAGCATCGCGCTGCCCGGCCTCGGCATCATCGTAGGCGGCGGCGCGCTCCTGCTCTTCGGGCTCATGCTCGTCGGCCTCGCCGCCCTCGGACTCCTGCTCGCGCGGCCATCTCGCCCGTTTCGCTGAAACGCTCTGACGAAAGTCAGGCGCGCTCCGCTCTTCTCTGAAGAGGCGCGACGGGCGGCTTGAACTCGAACGCATGAAGATTATCTCGCTCGCCGACCTGACTGAAGAGGGCGTCTCGCACAATCCCGAGATTCGCAAGAAGGTTCTGCTCCGACGCGGCGAAGTGGCGCACCTGACGAATCTCTCTCAGGCTCGCCTCGCGCCCGGCCAGTCCGTCAGCCCGCACACGCACGCCGACCTCTACGAAATCTTCAACGTCCTCTCCGGCACTGGCACGACCGTCATCGACGGCGTCGAACACCGAATCGAAACCGGCTCGTGCATCGTCGTCGAGCCCGGCGAGGCGCACACCATCACAAACGAAGGCTCGACCGACCTCTTGCTTCTCTATTTCGCCGTCGAAGACAAATGATGAATGCGGAATGCGGAATGATGAATTGAAAGACAAAAGCTTTTCGCTTTTCATTCATCATTCATCATTCCTAATTCATCATTTCTTCATCAGTCCGTGTGTTAAAATCGGGGTGTCGGGGTTGGAATCGGTTCGAGCTTTCGAGGCTGCCTGTGATGATTTATACGATTGAGTACGAGCGCGAAGAGGACGGAGGTTGGCTAGCCGAGGTGCTGGAGATTCCGGGCGTGCTCGTCTACGGCGAGACGCCGGAGGAAGTGCTCACCAAAGTCCAGGTGAAGGCTTTGCGCGCCATCGCCGACCGCATAGAACATTGCGACCACACGCCGAGCCTGCAAAGCATCACCTTCAGAATCTCCTGACATGCCCTCTCGATTTAGATGAATAACCTCGTCACAGTCGGGTTGCTCGCCTGCTCTCTGCTCGCTCTCGTCGTCATCGCCTACCTCGTTCGCGCGCTCAACGAAGCCCTGCGCCGCCAGCAGGAGCAGCTACGCGCCGCACCTGCGGCCTCCTCCGATTTGCAGCCGCCTCCCATCCAGGCGAAAGCCTCCGCCCTCGAATCCCTCGCGCTCGCGGAAGCGGAAAGCGCAGGCGTCGAAACAACCCGCACGGACGGCGGAAGTGAAACGCCGTCTGAAGTGAAGAAGCCGGACTCGGAGACGGACGCGCGCGGGCTCTTCAGGGTCGATAATCTCGTGGGAGTCGATAAGGGTTTCGACGAAACGAACATCGAGCGTGCGCCGAGCCCGTCGTCAGAACAGGCTAACGCAAGCGAGCTTTCGGAGAACGACATCTATGCGCTCGCGCGGAGCATGGACGATTATTTCAACCAGAGCGCGCACCCGAAAGATTTGATGCAGCACGAGCGGTTCGAGCGGGGCGTCGAGCTTCTGCGCTCGGAGGCTTACACGCCCGAAGACCTTCTGAGCTATTCGACCGGAGCTAACACCGTGCTGGCCTGCATGGCGCTCGAAGCCCTCGCCCGCCGCACGGACGCGCGCACGAGCCTGCAACCGATTCTTGAGAGCATCAATACTATCTACTGGTGGCCGCGCTTCTACGCGCTGCGGGCGATAGACGCGCAGGCCGGAGAGAGCGCGGTCGTCGCCGACCTGCTCGTGCGCCTCGACTATAACTGGACGGACTCGATTCTCTCGAAATTCCTGCGCGAGTTCGTCAACTGGCGCACGGGCGCGGGCGAGCGGATCGAGTTCGACGGACGGCTCGGCGCGCTCTCGACCGAGCAGGCCGCGACGCTCGCCGAAATCCTCGACACGTTGAAAGATGTCCTCCCCGAACAGCTCTCCGAAGAATTGGCCGAGTGGCGCGGCTCGCGCGTCGATACGGATTTCCTCAAGTCGTTCGGGCGCGTCTGGGAGGCGGGCGCATACGCCGATGATGTCGTCATGCTCGACGTTCTGGAGGAGCGCGTCCGCCAGCTTGAAACGACTCTGGGGAAGGAGCCGCCACGCTCCGTGATGCTCGTCGGCGAGCGCGGCACGGGCAAGACTACTCTCGTGCGCGCCCTCTCCGAACGCCTCCAGCGCGAGGGCTGGACTATCTTCGAGGCGAGCGCCGCCGACATCATCGCAGGGCAAATGTACATCGGCCAGATAGAAGGCCGCGTGCAGTCGCTCATCCGGCAGATAGGCGGCAAGCGGGTCGTCTGGTTCATCCCGAACTTTCAGGAATTGATGTGGGCGGGGCGTCACGAGAACAACCCGACGAGCGTGCTCGACCAGTTGCTTCCACAAATCGAGAGCGGCCAGCTCAAGGTCGTCGGCGAGACCTCTTCCGTCGCCTACGAAAAGCTCTCGCAGTTGAAACCGCAACTGAGAAACGCTCTGGAAACCTTCTACGTGCATCCGCTCGGCGACGAAGAGACGCTCAAGCTCGCGCGCCTCTGGGCACGCCTCGACACGGCATCCGACGACCGTGCGCTCATCTCCGAAGAGACGCTTCAGGAAGCTTTCCAGCTTGCGCGCCAGTACCTCGCCGACCGCGCCGCGCCCGGAAACCTCTTGCAGTTTCTCGACTCGGCTCGTCGCCGACTCGAAAGCGAGCGCGGCGCATCCTCGTTTGAAATCACGCTCGACGACCTGCTCTTCACGCTCTCGCAGTTGACGGGTCTGCCCGTCCAGATGCTCGACGAACGCTCCGGCCTCGACATCCGAGAGCTGCGCTCCTTTTTCGACGAGCGAGTGCTCGGCCAGCCCGAAGCCATCGAGTGTCTGGTCGAGCGCGTGGCGATGATTAAGGCGGGCTTGACCGACCCGACGCGCCCGCAGGGCGTCTTCCTCTTCGTCGGCCCCACGGGCACGGGCAAGACCGAGATCGCCAAGACGCTGGCCGAGTTCCTCTTCGGCTCGCCCGAGCGCATGATTCGCCTCGACATGAGTGAGTTTCAGACGGGCGAGTCGCTGGCGCGCATACTCGGCGAGTCGGACGAGACGAGCGACAGCGCGGCCCTCGTCAACCTCATCCGCAAGCAGCCCTTCTCCGTCGTCCTCCTCGACGAGTTCGAGAAGGCGCACCCGTCCGTCTGGGACCTGTTCCTGCAAGTCTTCGACGACGGGCGCCTGACAGACCGCCGCGGCAACACGGCCGACTTCCGCCACTCCGTCATCATCCTCACCTCGAACCTCGGCGCGACGCTGCCGCACGGCGCCTCGGTCGGCTTCGCGCAGGAGCAGTCGCAGTTCGCCGCCGGGAGCGTGGAGCGCGCGGTCGGCCGCGCCTTCCGACGCGAGTTCGTCAACCGCATCGACCGCGTCGTCGTCTTCCGGCCACTCGGGCGCGGCGTGATGCGCGACCTGCTGCGCAAGGAGTTGAACGACGTGCTCACGCGGCGCGGCCTGCGCACGCGGCAGTGGGCGGTCGAGTGGGACGAGTCGGCCGTCGAGTTTCTGCTTGAGAAGGGGTTCACCGCAGACCTCGGCGCGCGGCCGCTGAAGCGCGCCGTCGAGCGTTACCTGCTCGCGCCGCTCTCGATGACCATCGTCAACCATCAGTTCCCGGAGGGCGACCAGTTCCTCTTCGTCAGCTCCTCCGCGGACGGCGGCTCGCTCGACGTGCAGTTCGTGGACCCCGACGCGCCCGCGCGGGATGAAGTTGTTGTCGAAGAGTTCGAAGAGCTTTCCCTCGACGAAGAGGCGGCGCGCGAGTTGCGGCTCGAAGCGGTCGCGCTCGACCCGAAGGGCACGCCCGAGGAGCTGCGGTTCCTGCAAGAGAGGTTCGACGACGTTGCCGCGCTGGTCGAAGGCGAGGCT
>DASWNP010000043.1:0-80128 GCA_036399175.1 Pyrinomonadaceae bacterium
GAGCGTGGAGCGCATGGCGAGCATCGGCAGCAGCGAGCAGCAGAGCGAAGGAGAAGCAGAGCGGCGAGGCTTTGCGGAGCGGAAGGTAGCCTTGAGCGCCGAGGTGACGAAGATGCTGCGGCAGAGCGCGGCGAGCGAGCGGGTGACTTTGCACACTTTGGTCGAAGGCGCATGGGCAGAGATGTTGATGCGCTACAGCTCAGAAGAAGAGGTTGTCTTCGGCACAACAGTAGCGGGGCGGCCTGCTGAGTTGAGCGGAGTAGAGCAGATGGTTGGATTGTTCATCAACACGTTGCCGGTGAGGGTGAAGAAAGGGGGAGAGAAGCGAGGGGAAGCAGTCGGAGAGTGGCTGCGGAGATTGCAGCGAGAGCAGGCAGAGATGAGGGAGTATGAGCACGTGGCGCTGGTGGAGGTGCAGAGGTGGAGCGAGGTGGGAGGCGGCAGACAGTTGTTCGATTATCTCCTCGTCTTCGAGAATTTTCCCGTAGACGCGATGCTGCGCGAACAGCCGGGGAGCTTGAAGATAACTGAAGTGCGGAGCATGGATCGCACGAGCTACCCTCTGACGCTCGTGGTCGGGCCGAGGGGCGAGAACCTTCTGCTGGAGGCCGTCTACGACGAGAGCCGGTTTGAGGGCGAAGCGGTAGAGCAGATGCTCGGCCACATGAGCAGGCTTTTGGAGTCGATGGCGGCGCAGGTAGAGCAGCCCGTCGGTCGTCTCTCGATGCTGGATGAACAGGAACGCGTGCAACTGCTCGCGCAGCCGGAGGACGAAGCGTTCGAGAGTTCCGCTCAGACAACGTGCTTGCACGAGCTATTTGAAGCACAGGCGGCGCGCACGCCCGACGCCGTTGCGCTCGTCGCTCAAGAGCGTCGTCTCTCCTGCGCGGAATTGAACAGGAGAGCCAATCGTCTCGCACATTACCTGCGCGAGCAGGGCGTCGGAAGGGAAGTTCCGGTCGGGCTGCTGCTGGAACGCTCCGCCGAGATGATTGTGAGTCTGCTGGCGGTCTTGAAGGCGGGCGGCTTCTACGTGCCGCTCGACCCGTCGCTGCCCTCCGAGCGTCTCTCCTTCATGCTGGCAGATGTCGGCATGCCTATTCTCATCACTCACGAAACGCTTGCCGAGCGCGTTCCGCAAACGAGCGCGCGCCTGCTCTTCGTCAACGAAGAAGGACTGACGGCTGAGCAGCCCGACACGAACCCGGCAGCTTCGGCCATGCCTGAGAATCTGGCCTACGTCATCTACACCTCCGGCTCCACAGGCCGACCCAAAGGCGTCGCCGTCACCCACGCCAACGTCTCTCGCCTGCTCTCCAGCACTCAGCATTGGTTCAACTTCAACGAACAAGATGTCTGGACGCTGTTTCATTCCTACGCCTTCGACTTTTCAGTCTGGGAAATATGGGGAGCACTGGCCTACGGCGGGAAGTTAGTCGTTGTGCCTTATCTGGTGAGTCGAGAGCCGGAAGAGTTTTATCGGTTGCTGGTGGCGGAAGGCGTGACGGTATTGAATCAGACGCCATCGGCGTTTCGACAGTTGATAAGAGCGGAAGAGAGTTTGGGCGCGGCTGGAGAGTTGAAGTTGCGCTACGTCATCTTCGGCGGCGAGGCGCTGGAGTTGCAGAGCCTTCGCGGGTGGGTCGAGCGGCACGGCGAGGTGAGGCCGCAGCTTGTGAACATGTACGGCATCACGGAGACGACCGTCCACGTCACCTACAGACCGCTCGGGAGCGAAGACATCAGGAGCGCATCGGGCAGCCTCATCGGCCGCGCCATCCCAGACCTGCGCCTCTACGTGCTCGATGCACAGATGGAGCCCGTGCCGTTGGGCGTGCATGGCGAGTTGTACGTCGGAGGCTCGGGGCTGGCGCGCGGCTATCTGGGGCGCGCGGAGACGACCGCCGAGCGCTTTGTGCCCGACCCGTTCGGGCAGGAGCCGGGAGCGCGTCTGTATCGCACAGGGGATTTGGTACGCAGGGTTGGAGCGGCGGAGCTGGAATACGTCGGGAGAATCGACCAGCAGGTGAAGGTGCGCGGCTTCCGCATCGAGCTGGGAGAGATTGAAGCGGTACTGGCCGGGCATGAAGATGTGCGCGAGGCCGTCGTCGTGGCGCGCGATGCGGGCGGCGTTGGCGGCGAGAAGCGTCTGGTGGCCTACGTCGTGCTGCACAAGGGCGGACAGGAGGACGGCGCGCAGGAGTCGGGGTCGCGCGTGAGTGGTTTGAAGCGCTACGCGCGCGAGCGTTTGCCGGACTACATGGTTCCGAGCGTCGTGATGGAGTTGGAACGCCTGCCTCTGACTGGCAACGGGAAGCTCGACCGCCGTGCGCTGCCCGAGGTTGAGCTTGAGCGCGGCGAGCAGGTGGCGAGCGAATACGCCATGCCGCGCACGGAGGCCGAGCGTGTGCTCGCAGAGATTTGGGGCGAGGTGCTCGGCATCAAGCAGGTCGGCATCGAAGACAACTTCTTCGAGCTTGGCGGCGATTCCATCCTCAGCCTGCAAATCGTTTCGAGAGCCAACCGCGCCGGGCTGCGTCTGACGCCCAAGCTGATGTTTACTCATCAGACCATCAGCCAGCTCGCAACAGTCATCGACAACGCTCCGGCGGTCGAGTCGCAGCAGAGCGCGGTAAGCGGCGAAGTTCCGCTTACGCCCATCCAGCACTGGTTCTTCGAGCGAGAGATGCCCGAGCGGCATCACTTCAATCAGTCGCTTCTCCTCGAAGTTCCTGCGGACGTTCACCTCGCGTCGATGGAGCGAGCCGTCGAGCGCCTGCTCGCGCATCACGACGCGCTGCGCCTGCGTTTCAGGCAGACGGAAAAAGGCTGGCAGCAATTCAACGAGCCGTCCGAGACTCAAATCGTCTTCTCACATCATGATTTGTCGGGTGTGGCCGAGACGGAGCATGAGACGGAAATCGAGGCCGTCGCCACGCGGCTGCAAAAGAGCTTCGACCTCGCGTCGGGGCCGCTCGTCAGGGTGGCGCATTTCTCTCTCGGCGAGGCGCAGGCCGGGCGGCTGTTGTTGATAGTTCATCACCTCGCCGTTGACGGCGTTTCGTGGCGCATCATTCTGGAAGATTTGCAGAGCGCCTACGAACAGCTTCGGGAGGGCAAAGAACCGGCGCTCGCGCCCAAGACCACCTCGTTCAAGCGTTGGGCGGAAGCTCTCACGGAACACGCCAAGTCAGACGCGGTGCGGCAGGAATCGGGCTACTGGCAGAAGGTCGTGGGCGGAGAGGTTCGACGCCTGCCCGTCGATTCGGCGGGCGGAACGAATGAGGTTGCGAAGGCGCGCACCGTCACCGTGCGCCTCGCCGAAGGAGAGACGCGCGCTCTTCTGAAGGAAGTGCCGGAGGTTTATCGCACGCAGATTAACGAAGCGCTGCTCTCGGCGCTGGCGCGCACCTTTGCGCGCTGGGCGGGCGACGGAAGATTTCTCGTTAATCTCGAAGGTCACGGGCGCGAGGAGATTAGTCCTGAAATCGACACGACGCGCACCGTCGGCTGGTTCACTTCGATGTTCCCCGTCGCTCTCGAAGCTTCGGCGCAGGAGTCGCCCGGCGCGGCGCTCAAGCGCATCAAGGAAGAGCTGCGACGGATTCCGCAACGCGGCATCGGCTACGGTCTGCTGCGTTATCTCGACGGCGACGCGCAGGCCGGCGAGTCTCCCCTGTCGCTTAAGGGCGGCGCGGTCGCCGAGGCGAGCTTCAATTATCTGGGGCAGTTCGACCAGATGTTCGGCGGGCAATCGCTCTTCAACCCCGTGCGACAAAGCACAGGCGCTTCCATCAGCGAGCGCGGCCAGCGTGCGCACCTGCTTGAGATTGATGCGATGGTCGTCGGCGGAGAGCTGAACGTCAACTTCACCTACGGCTCGGAGTTGCATAGCGAAAAGACCGTCGAGGCTCTGGCGCAAGGGTACGTCGAATCTCTGCGTCAACTGATAGCGCAATGCCGGATGGGCGAAGAGAGCGGCTATACGCCTTCGGATTTCCCGCTCGCCGCGCTGACGCAAAACGAGCTGGACGTGATTGCCGCGACGCGCGGCCGGATAGAGAACGTCTACCCGCTCTCGCACACGCAGCTTGGCATACTCTTCCACAGCCTCTACGCTCCGCAGCAGGGCACGTATCACATCCTTTTGAGTTACGAAGTGCTCGGCAAGCTCAACGTCGGCGCGCTCAAACGCGCGTGGCAGAAAGTTCTGGAGCGTCACGCCGTTCTGCGCACGGGCTTCGTCTGGGAGGTGGCGGAAGAGCCGGTGCAGGTGGTCGAACAGCACGTCGAGCTTCCGTTTGAAGAGCACGATTGGCGCGCTCTCTCCGGCGAAGAGCAGCAGGAGCGCTTGCAGGCTTATCTTGAGGCCGACCGCCTGAGCGGTTTCGATTTACGAAGGCCGCCGCTCATGCGTCTCTCCCTCCTGCGCCTCGGCGACGAAAGACACTTCTTCACGTGGAGTCATCATCACATCCTGCTCGACGGCTGGTGCGTGCCTCTGATTCTGAAGGATGTCTTCACCCTCTACGAAACCGAAAGCAGGGGCGAGAGCGTGCAGCTCGAAAGAGGTCGTCCCTACAGCGACTACATCGCGTGGCTCGGTCGGCAGGATTTGAAGAAGGCCGAAACCTTCTGGCGCGAAACGCTCGCGGGCTTCAGCGCCCCGACGCCGCTTCCCGCCGACAACCCGCCCGCCGTTTCGCCCTCGGAATCGAGAGAGTACGGCGAGCATGAGATACGCCTCTCCGCGCGTCTGACCGACGACTTGAAAACGGTCGCGCGCCAGCACCGGCTGACGCTCAACAGCATCGTGCAGGGCGCGTGGGCGCTGCTTTTGAGTCGCTATAGCGGCGAGCCGGATGTCGTCTTCGGCATCACGGTTTCGGGTCGTCCCGCCGACCTCAACGGCGTCGAGACGATGGTCGGCCTCTTCATCAACACGCTGCCGTTGCGCGTCCGGATAGACGGCGACGAAGCCATCTCGAAGCTTCTCAGTCAGGTGCACGAGCAGCAGGTCGAGATACAGCAATACGAGTACAGCCCGCTCGTGGAGGTGCAGGGCTGGAGCGAGCTGGCGAAGGGAACGTCGCTCTTCGAGAGCATCCTCGTCTTCGAGAACTACCCCGTAGACGCCGAGCTGCGAAGACAATCGAGCACTTCTCTCGAAGTGCGCGACGTGCGGACACACGAGTTGACCAACTATCCCCTGACGCTCGTCGTCTCGCCCGGCGAGAACATCCTCGTCCGGATGAGTTTTCAGAAGCAACGCTTTCAGCAGGAGACCATCGCGCGGATGCTCGGCACGCTCGAAACGCTGCTCGAAGGCATCGCCGACGACGCCGCGCAGGTGGTTTCAGAGCTGCCTCTGCTCGACGAAACGGAGCGCCGACAGATACTCGTCGGATGGAACGACACGGAGCGTCTCTACCCGGAGGGAAGCCTGCTTCATCAGCAGTTCGAGCAACAAGCCGAGGCGACGCCCGACGCGGTCGCCCTCGTCTACGAAGACGAGCGCCTGACTTACGCCGAACTCGACCGGCGAGCCAACCAGCTCTCGCATTATCTTCGCCGTCAGGGCGTCGGTGCGGACGTAGCCGTCGGCCTCATGCTTGAGCGTTCGATAGAGATGGTCGTCGGGCTTTTCGGAGTCCTCAAAGCGGGCGGCTATTACGTGCCGCTCGACCCCGCCTACCCGCAGGATCGTCTCTCCTTCATGCTGGAGGATTCGGCGCTCGACCTGCTGCTCACGCAGGAGCGTCTGCTTGAGCGCGTGCCCGCTTCCGGCATCAAGACGATATGCCTCGACCGCGACTGGGCGGAGATTGCCTCCGAGAGCACGGAGAGCCCCGCCGTCGAGCTGAGCGATGAGAACAACGCTTACATGATTTACACCTCCGGCTCGACCGGAAAGCCCAAAGGCGCGATGAACACTCACCGCGCCATCTGCAACCGCCTCTTCTGGATGCAGGAGGCTTACCAGTTGGACGACTCCGACCGCATCTTGCAGAAAACTCCCTTCAGCTTCGACGTGTCGGTCTGGGAGTTCTTCTGGCCTCTGATGACGGGCGCGCGTCTCGTCATGGCACGACCGGGCGGACATCAGGACAGCGCCTATCTCGCCCGCATCATCGAGCAGGAGGGCATCACCACGCTGCACTTCGTCCCCTCGATGCTCTCCGTCTTTCTGGAAGAGAGAGACCTGAGAAGCGCGTGCGCCTCCTTACGCCGCGTCATCTGTAGCGGCGAGGCGCTGCCCTACGAATTGCAGGAGCGTTTCTTCGAGCGGCTCGACTCGGAGCTGCACAACCTTTACGGGCCGACCGAGGCCGCCGTCGATGTCACCTTCTGGGAGTGCCGGAGGGCGAGCGAGCGGCGCATCGTGCCCATCGGCCGACCAATCTCGAACATTCAAATGTACGTGCTCGACGAGCAGATGCAGCCCGTGCCGGTCGGCGTCGCCGGAGAGCTTCACATCGGCGGCGTCGGCCTCGCGCGCGGCTACTATCGCCGACCCGCGCTCACCGCCGAGCGTTTCATCCCCGACCCCTTCTCCCTCGAAGGCGGACAGCGCCTCTACAAGACGGGCGACCTCGCGCGACACCTCCCCGACGGCGAAATCGAATATCTCGGAAGGCTCGACCATCAAGTCAAGATTCGCGGCCTGCGCATCGAGCTTGGCGAGATTGAAGCCGTGCTCGGCTCGCACGAGAGCGTCAGGGAAGTGGTCGTGCTGGCGCGCGAAGACGCGCCCGGCGACAAGCGGCTCGTCGCTTACATCGTCAATACGGAAGGCGTGGCCGAGCCGACGAACGCGGAGCTTCGCGCTTACCTCCTGGAAAAACTTCCCGACTACATGATTCCCTCCGCCTTCGTCCGGCTCGACCAGATGCCTCTGACGCCGAACGGCAAGGTCAACCGTCGCGCTCTGCCCGCGCCCGCGAGGCCGCACGTCAGCGCAGAGCGGGAATACAACGCGCCGACGAGCGAAGTGGAGCGAAAGCTCGCCACCGTCTGGCAGGAGGTGCTGCACGTCGAGCGAGTCAGCGTCGAGGACAACTTCTTCGAGCTTGGCGGCGACTCGATACGCAGCATCCAGATTCGCACCAAAGCTCAGAAGCTCGGTCTGGAAGTCTCCATCCAGCAAATCTTCCAGCACCAAAACATACGCGAGCTGGCGCGGGCTCTCGCCGACGAGGAGCCGGGCGTAGACTTGCCGGAGAAGATAAAGACCGCGCCCTTCAGCCTCGTCTCCGAGGAAGACCGCGCGAAGCTCCCCGACGGACTCGAAGACGCCTACCCGCTCGCGCAGTTACAGGCGGGCATGCTCTTTCACAGCGAGTTCAATCCGTCGGACAGTCTCTATCACAACGTGAGTAGCGCGCACCTCAAAGCGCCCTTCGATGCCGACAAGTTCGAGGCCGCTTTGCGACAACTGCTGGCACGTCATCCGGTGCTGCGTACCTCCTTCGATTTGAGCACCTACAGCGAGCCCTTGCAGCTCGTTCACAGGGAAGTGCCCACTCTGCTCTCGTTTGAAGACCTGCGTCAGCTCGAAGCAGAGGAGCAGGAGAGAATCATCGCCGAGACCGTCGAAGCGGAGAAGCAGCAGAAGTTCGACTGGACGCAAGCGCCGCTCATTCGTTTTCGAGTGCAGCGCCGCACCGACGAGACTTTCCAGGTGACGCTCGCCGAGCATCACGCCATCCTCGACGGCTGGAGCGTGGCGACGATGCTGACCGAGCTATTCCATCTCTATTTCGCTTCCGACGCGGAAGCGGGCGCGGAAGAACAGCCGCCCGTCACCTTCCGCGACTTCGTGGCTTTAGAGCGCGCGGCGCTCGCCTCCGAAGAGATTCGAGAGTTCTGGCGAGAGAAGCTGAGCGATTTTACCGCGACCAGACTGCCGCGCAGAGAGGCGGCGAAGCCGGAAGCCGCCACGCCGCGCGCAAGCTGGCAGGCAACGCTCTCGGCGGAGCTGGTCGAGAGCCTGAAGGGCGTCGCGCAGGGCGCGGGCGTGCCGCTCAAGAGCGTGCTGCTCGCCGCGCACATGCGCGTCCTCAGCTTGATGAGCGGGCAGACCGACGTGACGACCGGCGTCGTTACCAACGGACGGCCGGAGGAGGCGGGCGGCGAGAAGGTGCTCGGCCTCTTCCTCAACACGCTGCCGCTTCGCCTCAAACTCACGGGCGGGACTTGGAGCGAGCTTGTGAGTCGGACTTTCGACGCCGAGCGCGAGCTGCTGCCGAACCGCCGTTATCCGCTCGCGGCGCTTCAGAGGATGCACGGCAATCAGCCTCTGTACGAGATGGCCTTAAACTTCGTCCATTTCCACGTCTATCAAAGCCTCGAATCCATCTCTGAGCTTGAGAGCCTCGGCGGAGTCTCTTTCGCCGAGACAAACTTCCCCATCGACGCAGACTTTATCCTCGGCCTCGACTCGTCGCAGATTCAAGTCAACCTCTCCTACGACACCCGAGAGTTCGACGCCCAACAGATAGAGGAAATCGGCAATTCCTACCTGCGCGTCCTCTCGGCGATGGCCGACGACCCGCAGCGCCGCTACGAAGAGACGCTGCTCCTGACGGCCGAGGAGGAACACAAACTGCTGGCCGAATGGAGCGAGACGGCCAAGCCCGCACAGCCCGAGAAGTGTCTCCACGAGTTGTTTGAAGAACGAGTGAAGCTCGCGCCCGACCGAGTCGCCGTCCGCTTCGGCGACGAGCAATTGACCTACGCCGAGCTGAACGCGCGCGCTAATCAACTGGCGCATTACCTGAGAAGCCGGGGCGTCGGCGCAGAAACGCCGGTCGGGCTGCTGTTGGAGCGTTCGTTGGAGATGATTGTCGCCCTCATCGGCGTGCTCAAGGCAGGCGGCGCTTACGTGCCGCTCGACAGGAAGTCGCCGCGAGAGCGTCTGTCTTTGATGCTCGAAGGCGTCGAGATGCCCGTCCTGCTCACGCAGGAGCATCTGGCGGAACTGCTGCCGCAGATGTCTGCCGAAGTCTTCCGTCTCGACGCGGATTGGAAGGCGACGCTCTCGCGCGAGAGCGCGGAGAATCCCGCGCTCAACGTCGAGCCGGAAAATCTCGCTTACGTCATCTACACGTCAGGCTCGACCGGACGCCCGAAAGGCACGATGATTCGGCACGCCGGGCTCGTCAATTTCGTCGGAGAGATTATTTCCTACTACGAGGTTACCGAAGCCGACCGCGTTTTGCAGTTCTCCCCCATCAGCTTCGACACGAGCGCAGAGGAGATTTACTCGGCGCTCCTCTCCGGCGCGACGCTCGTCCTGCGCACCGAGGAGATGCTCAGCTCCGCCTCGACCTTCCTGCAAAAGTGCGACGAGTGGGGCGTAACGGTGCTCGACTTGCCGACCGCCTACTGGCACGAGCTGACCAGAGCGATGCGGACGGAAATAAGCGCGCTGCCCGAATCAATCCGCCTCGTCATCGTGGGCGGCGAGCGCGCTCTGCCGAGGCTGCTGGCCGAGTGGCGAGGACGCGTCGGCGACCGCGTCAGGCTCTCTAACGGCTACGGCCCGACGGAAGCGACGGTAGTGGCGACGCTCGCGGACATCGCAGGGCCGAAGGCTTCGAGCGTCGCGTCGCAGGAGGTCTCTATCGGGCGCGCCATCGGCGGCGCTCAGACCTACATTCTCGATAGACACATGCAACCCGTGCCGGTCGGCGTCGCGGGCGAGCTGCACGTCGGCGGCGTCGGCCTCGCGCGAGGCTATCTCGGCCGTCCCGGCGCGACCGCCGAGCGTTTCATCCCGCACCCGTTCTCCGCAGAGCCCGGCGCGCGTCTCTACAAAACGGGCGACCTCGTGCGCTACCTGCCCAACGGCGAAATCGAATACCTCGGCAGGATTGACCAGCAGGTCAAGCTCAGGGGCTTCCGCATCGAGCTTGGCGAAATCGAGGCGACGCTCAACCGTCATCCCGGCGTGGGGGCTTCGGCGGTCATACTCCGCGAAGACGAGCCGGGCGAGAAACGTCTGGTGGCATACGTCGTCGCCGCGAAGGGCGCGGGCGAAGGCGAGGCTTCGTCGAGCGCGTGGCGCAATTACCTGAAGGAGAAATTGCCTTCCTACATGGTTCCGCAGAGCTTCGTGCTCCTCGAAGCGCTGCCCCTGACGCTGACCGGAAAAATCGACCTTCGCGCGCTGCCCGCGCCGGAGCAGCAGGCCGACCTGGAGACGAGCTACGCGCCGCCGCGCAGCGAAGTGGAAAGCCGCCTCGTCGAAATCTGGCAGGAAGTGATGCAGGTCGGACGCATCGGCATCCACGACAACTTCTTCGACCTCGGCGGACACTCGCTCTTAGCCATGCAGGTCGTCTCGCGCGTGCGCGACGTGCTGGAAGTCGAAATCACCCTGCGCACACTGTTTGAGTCGCCTACGGTCGAGACGTTGGCCGTCGTCGTCGAAGAGCGCCGCGCCGCGCCCGCGCAGGCGAGCGCCGCTTCCGCCGTAGCAGCAGCAGGAGGCGCGCCCGCGCAGACGATAGAGCGCATCGACCGCAGCAGAGTTGATGCCAGCCTGCTCGCAGAGCTTGAGGGTCTCTCGGACGAGGAAGTTGACCGACTGCTTCCGACTCTGCTGGGCGAGATGGAGACTGAGAATGAGCCGCAACTCTAAAACGATAGACACTCTCTCGGCGACGGAGAAGCGCGCCCTTTTGGCCGAGCTGCTCAGGAAAAAGAGCCGCGCGCCGAAGACGGTTCCCGTCTCCTTCGCGCAGCAGCGTCTATGGTTTCTCGACCAGTTGGAGCCCGGCAGCTCCTTCTACAACATCCCGACGGCAGTTCGCCTGCGTGGCTCGCTCGATACCGACCTGCTTGAGCGCAGCCTCAACGAAATCGTCCGCCGACACGAATCTTTGCGCACAACCTTCAGGAGCGTAGACGGAAAGCCCGTGCAGGTTATCGCCCCGGCCTTGAAAGTAGAGATGCCGGTTGTAGACCTCAGCCGCTCGCCCGAGCGCGAGTCGGAGGCGCAACGACTGGCGAGAGAAGAGACGGCGCGACCCTTCGATTTGGAGCACGGGCCGCTCGTCCGCATGAGTCTCCTTCGTCTCGGCGAGGACGACCACGTGGCGATGCTGACGATGCATCACATCATCTCGGACGGCTGGTCGATGGACGTGCTCGTGCGAGAGCTTACGACGCTTTACGCGGCCTACTCGCAGGGAGCGCCTTCGCCTCTACCGGAGCTGCCCATCCAGTACGCCGATTTCGCCAGGTGGCAGCGCGAGCAGATGACGGATGCGATGCTCGCCTCGCAGTTGTCTTACTGGAAGCGACAGCTCGAAGGCGCGCCTACCATCCTACAGCTTCCGACCGATTATCCGCCGCCGCTCGTTCGCACCAATCGCGGAGCGCAGCATGGCTTTACGTTTCCGCGCCCGCTCGCCGAAAAGCTCAGGGCGCTCAGCCAGCAGGAGAACGTCACGCTCTACATGACGATTCTGGCCGCCTTCTACACGCTGCTCTACCGCTACACGAATCAGGACGACATTCTGCTCGGCACGCCCGTCGCCGGTCGCACTCGCACGGAAACCGAATCGCTCATCGGCTTCTTCGTCAACACGCTCGTGCTGCGCGCCGAGCTGGCCGGGAATCCGAGTTTCCGCGAATTGCTCAAGCGAGTCAGGGAAACGACGCTCGACGCACAGACGCATCAGGACGTGCCCTTCGAGATGCTCGTCGAAGAGTTGCAGCCCGAGCGCAGCCTGAGCCATACGCCTATCTTTCAGGTGATGTTCGCGCTCGTGAAAAGCTCCAACGCTTCGGCACAGCTTCCGGGTCTGACGATTAACTCCTTCTCGCTCGAAGGCAACACGTCGAAGTTCGATTTGATGCTCACGATAGAAGAGAGCCCGCACGAGTTGAGCGGCCTCTTCGAGTACAGCACAGACCTCTTCCGCGCCGAGACCGTCGAGCGCATGGCAGGCCATTTTCAAACCTTGCTCGCAAGTATCGTCGAGCAGCCCGAAAAGGGCATCGACGAGCTGCGCTTGCTCGACGAAGCCGAGCGACGCGAGATACTCGCCAGCCTGAACGTGCACGCGCCCTCTCACGCAGGCGGCCAGACCCTTCAGCAATTGTTCGAGCAACAGGCCGCGCGCACGCCCGGCGCGGTCGCCCTCTCCTACGGAGATGAGCGCCTGACTTACGCGGAGCTTAATCGCAGAGCAAATCAACTCGCGCATTATCTTCGCCGTCAGGGCGTCGAGGCCGACACGCTGGTCGGCCTCCTGATGGAGCGTTCGACGGAGATGCTCGTCGGGTTGCTCGGCATCCTCAAAGCCGGTGGCGCTTATGTACCCTTAGACCCCGCCTATCCGCAGGAGCGTCTCACTTACATGCTGAGCGATTCGCAAGCGCCCGTGCTGCTCACTGAGTCGCACCTGCTGACAGAAGATTTGAGCCAGGAGACGAAGGTCGTCCGCCTCGACGCCGATTGGGAAGCGATAGCATCTGAGAGCGAAGAAAACTGTGAGAGCCGCACGACGCCCGATAGTCTGGCCTACGTCATCTACACCTCCGGCTCCACAGGCCGACCAAAAGGCGTCGCCGTCTCTCACGCCAACGTCTCTCGCCTGCTCTCCAGCACTCAGCATTGGTTCAACTTCAACGAACAAGATGTCTGGACGCTGTTTCATTCCTACGCCTTCGACTTTTCAGTCTGGGAGATATGGGGAGCATTGGCCTACGGCGGGAAGTTAGTCGTTGTGCCTTACCTGGTGAGTCGAGAGCCGGAAGAGTTTTATCGGTTGCTGGTGGCAGAAGGAGTGACGGTATTGAATCAGACGCCATCGGCGTTTCGGCAGTTGATAAGAGCGGAGGAGAGCATCGGAGAGGCTGGCGGGCTCAGTTTGCGCTACGTCATCTTCGGCGGCGAGGCGCTGGAGCTACAAAGTCTCAAGCCCTGGTTTGAGCGGCACGGCGAGGTGAGGCCGCAGCTAGTGAACATGTACGGCATCACGGAGACGACCGTCCACGTCACCTATCGTCCGATTTCCGTCGCCGATTTGAGCCACGCGGGGCGCAGCCCCATCGGTTGCCCCATCCCCGACTTGCAGGTCTACGTGCTCGACCGTCGGCAGGAACTCGTCCCCGTCGGCGTGCCCGGCGAGATGTACGTCGGAGGCTCGGGGCTGGCGCGAAACTACCTCAAACGCCCTGAGCTGACCGCCGAGCGTTTCATCCCCAACCCTTTCAGCACTGAGCCCGGCGCGCGTCTCTATCGCACGGGCGACCTCGCCCGGCAACTGCCCGGCGGCGATGTCGAGTATCTGGGAAGAATCGACCAGCAGGTGAAAGTGCGCGGCTTCCGCATCGAGCTTGGAGAGATAGAAGCCGCGCTCGCGGAACAGCCCGGCATACTCGAAGCGGTCGTGGTAGCGCGCGAAGAAGGAGGCGATAAACGACTCGTCGCCTACGTCGTCACTGAGGACGGCGAGGCTTCCGTCGGAGAGTTGAGAGAAGCGCTGCGCAGCATCCTTCCTGACTACATGATTCCTTCCGCCTTCGTCTCGCTCGACGCTCTACCCCTGACGCCGAGCGGCAAAATCAACCGGCGCGCGCTGCCTGCGCCCGACCCGCAGCAATACTCTCACGAGACGGAATTCGTCGCGCCGCGAACCGTATTTGAAGAGATGCTGGCCGGCATCTGGCAGGAAGTTCTGAGAATCGAGCGCGTCGGTCTGGGCGACAATTTCTTTGAGCTTGGCGGCCACAGCTTGCTGGCAACGCAGGTCGTCTCCCGCGTGCGCGAGAGCTTCCGCGTCGAGTTGCCCGTGCGCAGGGTGTTCGAGCACCCGACGCTCGCGGGGCTCGCAGCCAACGTCGAGAACGCGTTGAAAGACGAGCAGCGCGGCTTCGAGCCGCCGCCGCTTCAGCCCGTCAGTCGCGTCGAGCCCCTGCCGCTCTCCTTCGCGCAGCAACGTCTCTGGTTTCTCTCACAGCTCGAACCGGAGAGCGCCGCTTATAACATTCCGCTCGCAGTTCTGCTGAGCGGTCAACTGAACGTCGCGGCTCTCGAAGAGACGTTCAACGAAATCATCAGGCGACACGAGACTCTGCGAACGACCTTCGCGGTCGTCGATGGCGAGCCCGTACAGGTGATTGAGCCCGCCGCGCCTTTGAGCCTGACGGTCGTCGATCTGAGCGGACTCACGAACGAGGAACGCGAAGCGCGTGCGCGCAGCATTGCAGCCGGGGAAGCCGAGCGAGCTTTCGATTTGTCGCGCGAGGTTCTGCGCATCAAGCTCGTCCGGCTCGCCGAAGACCGGCATCTCGTTCTGCTCACGATGCACCACATCATCACCGACGGCTGGTCGATGAGCGTGCTCGTGCGTGAAGTGGCGGCGCTCTACAACGCTCTGGCGAACGGGGAAGAGTCGCCGCTCGCCGAGCTTCAGATTCAGTATGCCGACTTCGCACACTGGCAGCGCGCGTGGCTCACGGGCGAAGTGCTTGAGACGCAGCTCGCTTACTGGAGGGAAAAACTGGAGGGAGCGCCCGCCGGGCTGGAGCTTCTGACCGACAGGCCGAGGCCGCCCGTGCAGACCTTCAACGGCGCGGACGAGCAGTTTGAAATACCCGCTTCGCTCACGGCTTCGCTCAAAGACCTGAGCCGCAAAGAAGGCAGCACGCTCTTTATGACCTTGCTCGCAGCCTTTCAGTCCCTTCTCTATCGTTACACGAATCAGACGGACATCCTCGTCGGCACGCCCATCGCAGGTCGCACCAGAGCGGAGCTTGAAGGCTTGATAGGCTTCTTCGTCAACACGCTCGTTCTGAGAACTAACCTCTCGGGCGAGCTATCTTTCCGTGAGCTGCTGCGACGAGTCAGAGAAACGGCTCTCGGCGCTTACGCGCATCAGGAAGTGCCGTTCGAGCTGCTGGTCGAAGAGTTGAAGCCCGCGAGAGACATGAGCCGGACGCCTTTCTTTCAAGTGATGATGGCGATGCAGAACGCGCCGGAAGAGACTCTGGAGCTGCCCGGCCTCAAGCTGAGCCAGTACGAGACACAGGGCACGACGGCGAAGTATGAATTGGCGCTGAGCTTCGTCGAGCGCGACGGGCAGCTCTTCGGCTCGCTCGAATACAACACCGATTTATTCGACCAATCAACCATTACGCGCCTGCTCGGCAACTTCGAGACCCTGCTCGCGGGCGCGGCTGCAAACCCCGCGCAGCAAATCTCGGAGCTACCCTTGCTGACAGAAGAAGAGCAACATCAACTGCTCGTCGAATGGAACGACACTCGGCGTCCGTACTTCGTCGGCTGTATCCATCAACTCTTTGAAGCTCAGGTCGAGCGTACTCCCGAAGCGTTGGCTTTGATGGCTCAGGACGAACGCCTCACTTATGCGGAACTCAACGCTCGCGCTAACCGTCTCGCACGACACCTTCGCGCGCTCGGAGTCGGAGCGGAGAGCCGCGTCGGCATTCTTCTGGAGAGAAGCGCACGCATGGTCTCGGCTCTGCTCGCGGTCTTGAAAGCGGGCGGCGCTTACGTGCCTCTCGACCCCGCCTATCCGCAGGAGCGGCTCTCTTTCATGGTGCGCGACGCGGGGGCGAGCGTGCTCGTCACGGAAGAGAAGCTGGCGGCCTATCTGGCGCACGAGGTCGAGCACGCGCTCGTTTTAGACGGCGACGCTTCCATCTTTCAGCAGTACGATGCGGAGAACCTTTCCGACGTTGAAGTTGCAGCGCAGAATCTGGCTTACGTCATCTACACCTCCGGCTCGACGGGCATGCCGAAGGGCGTCGAGATTCAGCACGGGAGTTTGCTCAACCTCGTCGCGTGGCATCAGAGCACGTACGAGGTGACGGCGAACGACCGCGCGACTCAGTTGGCGGGATTGGGGTTCGATGCCTCGGTCTGGGAAATCTGGCCTTACCTGTCGGCGGGCGCGAGCCTGTTTCTGGTCGGGGAAGAAGTTCGTCTCTCTGCCGCCCGGCTGGTCGAATGGCTGAGCGCAGAGAAAATCAGCCTGTGCTTTCTTCCGACGCCTCTGGCCGAGGCCGCGCTGAAGGAAGCGTGGCCGCCGGATGTCGGCCTGCGCGCCGTGCTGACGGGCGGCGATAAGCTGCACAACGCGCCGCCGCGCGGCTTGCCCTTCCGGCTCGTCAATCATTACGGGCCGACCGAAAACACCGTGGTTGCGACCTGCGGCGTGGTATCGCCCGACGCGCAGGAGCCTCCTTCAATCGGGCGACCCATTGCGAACACGCAAGCTTACGTGCTCGACTCGAAGCTCCGCCCCGTGCCTTCGGGCGTCGCGGGCGAGCTTTTCATCGGCGGCGCGAGCCTCGCTCGCAGTTATCTCAACCGACCGGAGCTGACCGCCGAGCGCTTCATTCCCAACCCTTTCACCACTGAGCCCGGCGCGCGTCTCTATCGCACGGGCGACCTTGTGAGATGGCTGCCCGGCGGAGAGCTGGAGTTCAACGGACGCATCGACCAGCAGGTGAAAGTGCGCGGCTTCCGCATCGAGCTTGGAGAGATAGAAGCCGCGCTCGCGCGCCATCCTTCGGTGAAGGATGCGGTCGTGGTGGCGCGCGAAGAGGGAGGCGACAAGCGGCTCGTCGCCTACGTCGTCAGTCAGGACGGCCAGGCCGCTGTCGGAGAGTTGAGAGAAGCGCTGCGCAGCATCCTTCCTGACTACATGATTCCTTCCGCCTTCGTCTCGCTCGACGCTCTACCCCTGACGCCGAACGGGAAGATTGACCGCAAGGCGCTGCCCGCGCCCGAACGCGCGGGCGGCGGCGCGGGCGAAGATTACGTCGCGCCGCGCGACCTGACCGAGCTTGAGCTGGCGCACATCTGGGAAGAAGTGCTTCATCTGGAGACGGTCGGAATCAGGAGCAACTTCTTCGAGCTTGGCGGCCACAGCTTGCTAGCCGTGCGGCTCTTCTCGCTCGTCGAAGAAAAATTCGGCGCGAAGCTACCTTTGGCGTCGCTCTTCCGCGCGCCGACCGTCGAGCAGTTGGCCGAAGAGTTGCGCGAGCAATCTGCGCCCGTGAGTCGTTCGCCGCTCGTCGAGATTCGTCCCGGCGAACAAGAGCCCGCGCTCTTCTTCGTGCATCCGGTGGGCGGAAACGTCCTCTGCTACGCAGACCTCGCGCGCACGCTCGACCTCCGGCAGCCCTTCTACGGTTTTCAAGCTCAGGGAATCGACGGCGAGCAGGAGCCGCTGACGAGCGTCGAGGCGATGGCCGCTCGCTACATAGAGCACCTGCGCGCCGCGCAGCCCTCCGGCCCTTACGTGCTCGGCGGCTGGTCGATGGGCGGCGTCGTCGCCTACGAGATGGCGCAGCAGCTCCGCGAGCAGGGAGAGGAAATCGCCTCACTTTCAATGCTCGACTCCTACGTGCCGACGTACTCCTTCGCTTCTGCGGAAGAGGACGAGGCGACGCTGCTCGCAATGTTCGCAGAGGACGTTGGTCTCGCTCCGGAGCAGCTTTCGTTGGCGCACGCCGAGCTTGCGGCGCTCGAACCAAATGAGCAGTTGGCTCAAACCTTAGAGCAGGCGAAGGCGAGCGGCCTCGTGCCCGAGAGCGTGAGCCTCGAACAGGTGCAACGTCTTTTCACCGTTTTCAAGACGAACAACTGGGCGCTCAAGGGATACGTGCCGAAGCCTTACGCCGGAAACGTTAATCTCTTCAGAGCCTCTGATGAGATTCGAGACGACCTCGACGAAAGGAGCGCGGGCTGGAGCGAACTGGTCGAGGGGAATTTGAACTTGAGCGTTGTGCCGGGCAATCACTACACGATGCTGCGCGAGCCGCACGTCAAAATCCTGGCCGAACGATTGAAGTCTTGCCTCTACAAGACACGAACAGCGGAACAGTTATGAAACTAATATCATTTCTTCTACGCTCTGCGCCGGTGATGGTTGCCGTCGCCATTCTCGCGGGTGTGTTGGCCGGAATCAGCAACACCGGACTGCTCATCCTCATCAACTCGGCGCTCAGCAGAGTAGGCTCGCCGACTTCGGCGCTCATCTGGAGCTTCGCCGCCCTGTGCCTCGCAATGCTCGTCTGTCGCGGGGCGGCCTCCGTGCTGCTGATACTTCTGGCGAGGGGCGCGGTCTTCGACCTGCGCATGAAGCTCAGCCGGAAGATACTCGGCGCGCCTCTGCGCCACCTCGAAGAGGTCGGTGCGCCGCGCCTGCTGGCGACTCTGACGGACGATGTCCTCTCAATCGCCAACGCGCTCGTGACGCTTCCCGTCCTGTGCATGCACTTCGCCGTCGTGCTGACCTGTCTCGTCTATCTGGCATGGCTTTCGTGGCCGGTCTTCTTCGGCGTCCTCGGCTTCATGGTCTTCGGCGTCGTCAGCTACCAGATACCTCTGACCCGAGCCATGCGCTACATCAACCGTTGCCGGCAGGAATGGGACAAACTCTTCAAGCACTTCGGCGCACTCACCACCGGCGCTAAAGAATTGAAGCTGCACCACGCGCGCCGCGAGTCGTTCCTCAACGAGCAGCTTGAGCCGACGGCGCAAGCCTTCCGCCATTACGGCAACGTCGGCGACATCATCTTCTCGATTGCCGCCAGTTGGGGGCAACTGCTCGTCTTCGCGCTCATCGGCCTGCTCATCTTCCTCGTGCCCACTTTAATCAACACCAACGCCACGACTATCACCGGCTACAGCCTCGTCATCCTCTACATCATGACGCCTCTGGAAGTGATTCTGAACACGCTGCCCGTGCTCGGCCGCGCCAACGTCGCCATGCAGCAGGTCGAGAGTCTCGGTCTCTCTCTGGAGAAAAATTCGTCTGAAGCTCTCGCCTTGACGACGCCCGTCCGGGAGGTCGGCAGCTACGACAGTCTCGTGCTGAGCGGCGTGACGCACGCCTATCACGGAGACAGGGACAATCATTTCATGCTCGGGCCTATCGACCTCGAATTCAGTCCCGGCCAATTAATCTTTCTCGTCGGCGGCAACGGAAGCGGCAAAACCACACTCGCAAAATTAATCACCGGCCTCTACGTGCCCGAATCCGGCGAGATTCGTCTGAACGGCAAGACGGTCGATGACCAGAATCGAGAGCAATACCGGCAGCTCTTCTCGGTCGTCTTCTCGGACTTCTACCTCTTCGAGAGCCTGCTCGGCCTGCACACGCCCAAGCTGGACGAACAGGCGCGCAACTATCTGCTTCAACTCCATCTCGACCACAAGGTCGAAGTCGAGAACGGCGTGCTCTCGACGACCGCGCTCTCGCAGGGGCAGCGCAAGCGCCTCGCCCTGCTGACTGCCTACCTCGAAGACCGTCCCTTTTACGTCTTCGACGAGTGGGCTGCCGACCAGGACCCCGTCTTCAAAGAGATTTTCTATCTCCAGCTCCTGCCCGAGCTGAAGGCCAAAGGCAAGACGATTCTCGTCATCAGCCACGACGACCGCTACTACCATGTCGCCGATTTTGTGGTAAAACTCGACTATGGTAAGATCACCTCCCTCGAAGATAGAAACCATCCCCAACTGTTAACGGTGAACCTCTAACCGCACAGCCGCCCCCCGGCCAGCGATTTCTCATGCATTAACCTCAAACGCCCGCGCCTGCACGAGCACAGCTCGCGCACGCCTCAATCAATCTCTGCAAAATCTAAGGAGAAGCCATGAATAGAGACGAGAGAGAAGACACGACTACCTACAAAGTGGTCGTCAATCACGAAGAGCAGTATTCCATCTGGCCTGCCGACAGAGAGAACGCCCTCGGCTGGAACGACGCCGGTAAGTCGGGGACGAAAGAAGAATGCCTCGCCTACATCAAAGAGGTCTGGACGGACATGCGCCCCTTGAGCCTCCGCAAGAAGATGGAAGAGATGGGAACTGCCGGCTGAGCAGGGGCAAGCAGGTCGCGGCTACTCGCCCCCGCCGCGTCAGAAATAGGGAGCGGGGAAGCTCTCGCCACGACCGGGAAAATTCTTCGCGTGAGAGCGGGGAATCCGTGCTGCGACCAAAGCGGAGGCCGGGAATCGAGCCTCGTCTCTCGAAGGTCGGCATCGGTCGCAGGGACGCTTTAGCAGCCAGCTCAAACTGTAGAACTCACAATCAGTCAGCACAAGCGAAAGTTCATGTCAGGTTCTCGTCGTCGCTCGACAATCGAGCGGGAGTAGAGACGTTGACAGATGAGAGAAACAATCCCCTGCGTGTATCCGCCGCGCGCGAAGTTTTACCAGAATGCGCCCGGCTCGTAGCCCGGAGAACGAGTAATGAAAAAGGGTTTATTGTTGTGCATCTTCATCGCTCTCTTCTGCGCCTTCAACGTCCGAGGCCAGGAGCAGGCGCAGCCCTCGCCGACTCCTGGCGTCGCACCCGCGTCTAACGGCACAGCGCCGACGACTAACCCGTCGGTCGATGCTGCGCCGACGACCGTCGAGGCGACGAAGGTCGGCGCACCCGCCGCGCAGCCAGTCGGCCTTCCGTCCCCGATGGAGAGGGCTCAGCCCGTCCGTCTGGTTCGCTTTGAGAAGCCGCCCGTCATCGACGGCAAGCTAGACGACGAAGTCTGGAATCAGGCCGCCGTCTTCGACCGCTTCTTCCAGACGCAGCCCGGCGACAATATCCAGCCCTCGCAGCCCACGATTATGAAGATGGGCTACGACTCGAAAAATCTCTACCTCGCTTTTCAAGCCTCAGAGCAGCCGGGCAGAGTGCGTGCGACTGTGGCAAAACGCGACGACATACTTGAGGACGATAACGTCCGCGTCTATCTCGACACCTTCAACGATAAGCGGCGCGCCTACATCTTCATCTTCAATCCGCTCGGCGTGCAGCAGGACGGCATCCAGGCCGAAGGCACGGGCGCAGACTATAGCGTCGATGTCGTGATGGAATCGAGGGGCATGGTCACGCCCGAGGGCTACACGGTAGAAGTCGCCATCCCTTTCAAGTCGCTTCGATACAAAGCCGGAAAAGACCAGCCCTGGGGTCTCCACGTCTTCCGCAATCTCAAGTATCACAACGACGAAGAGAACTCCTGGATGCCTATTTTCCGCGATAAGTCGGGCTTTCTCACCCAGCAGGGACAGATTACGGGCATCGAAGGAATTACGGGCGAGCGCACGCTTGAAGTAATTCCGAGCCTGACGCTTTCCGAAACCGGCAAGCGTGTACGCGCTCTGCCGCAGCGCGTCTTTCCTAACGACCCGTTGCTCTCCACGAGCCCCGACCGCTTCGTCAACCAACCCCTCGACTTCGACCCCGGCCTCACGGCCAAGCTCAGCATCTCTTCCGCGATGGTGCTCGACCTCGCCATCAATCCAGACTTCGCGCAGGTCGAAGCCGACCAGACAGTCATCACCGCCAACCAGCGCTTCCCAATCTTCTTTGAAGAGAAGCGCCCTTTCTTCCTCGAAGGCATCGACATCTTCCGAACCCTTCTGACGCCCGTTCACACGCGCGCCATCATCGACCCGGACGTTGCCGTCAAGTTCACGGGCAAGCAGGGCAGAAACACCTACGGGCTTTTGTTCGCCTCCGACAACGCGCCCGGCAACTACAGCGAAGAGGAACGCACAGACCCCGACATCCTGCCGGGCATCCAGAGGTTTCTCGACAAGAACTCATACATCGGCGTGCTGCGTCTGAAGCGCGACGTGGGCAAGGAGAACAGTCTCGGCCTGATTGCCACCACTTACAACTTCATCGAGAGGCACAACCATCTCGGCGGCTTCGACGGGCGCTTTCGCATCAACCCGCAAACCACCTTGCAGTTTCAGGTGCTCGGCACGCATTCGCGCCGCTTCTACTACGACCCCGACCAGAACAGAAACATCTACCGTACCGGCAACGCCCTCGGCTACGCCTATCGCTATGAAATGACCGGACGCCATTTCAGCTACGGCCTCTTCGGCAACGGGCGCACGCGCGACTACCGCGCCGATGTCGGCTTCACGCGCCGCATCAACATCAACAACAAAGAATTGATGCTGCGCTACAACTCGGAGCCGAAAACGAAGGGCAGGCTGGTGTCGTGGCAGCTCTTTAATCTGGCGCAGGCGCAGTTCAACTTTCAGGGACGCTCTCAGTTCTTCAACAACAACTCTCAAGTCAGCTTCAACTTCCGCCGTCAGTCCTATCTCGGCTTCGGGTTCCAGCAAGGGTACGAGCGCATTTTCGAGGACGAGTTTGGCGCGCGTCGCTCGGCCGCGCGCGCGGGCGCTTTCGCCGGAGACGACAACGAGCGCTCGGTCAACCGGAAGGTCTTCTACATCTTCGCCGGGACAACTCCGAGCAAGAAATATTCGTTCTATACCGAGGCCGTCTACACCAAAGGGGCTTTCGATTTCGACTTCGGCAACGGCCTGCGCTACCCGCGCGTGAGCCCTGCGGCCTTGCTCGACCCCGACGCGCCGCTCGACCCTGGCCCCGGCAACGAGCTGTTCATCGTCGCGGGCGCGACCTATCAGCCGACCGACACGCTCCGCCTCTCGCTCGACTACACCAAGAGCAGGCTGACGCGCCACGACACGGGGCTCGTCGCCTTCGACGACAACATCTTCGCCTTCCGCGCCACGCAGCAGTTCACGCGCTTTACTTTCCTGCGAGCCCGCGCCGACTATGACACGCTGGCCGCCAACATTCGCGCGCAACTGCTCTTCGGCTACACGCCCAACCCCGGCACGGCCTTCTACGTCGGCTACAACGACGACCTCAATCGCAACGGCTTCAATCCCTTCACAGGCAATCTCGAACCCGGCTTCCGACGCAACGGGCGCACCTTCTTCATCAAGATGTCGTACCTCTTCCGGCGCAGTTGGTAAAAGCCGGTAACGCGAACAATCGTTCGTCTTGCCGTCGTTCTTCTGTCGGCTGTCGTTCTTCTTTCGAGCGAGCCGTCGTTCTTCTCTTCGAGGTGGAATACTCTGTTGCGCGCACTCTCTGAGAAAACCGTAGACACGCCGCGCGCCGCGCGTCACAGACAGGGGCAGAGCTGGCTTCTGCCCTCCGCTCCGAACCCGCGAGCGGGCGTCCGGCTCTTCTGCTTTCCTTACGCAGGAGGCGCGGCGCACATCTATCGCTCCTGGCAGGCGTCGCTTCCTTCCGTCGTCGAAGTCTGCCCCGTCCAGTTGCCCGGTCACGGTCAGCGCATCCTCGAACCGGCCTTCGACCACCTGACGCCGCTCGTCGAGGCGGCGGCTGAAGCGCTTCTGCCGTACTGCGATAAGCCGTTCGCCTTCTTCGGCCACAGCATGGGCGCGTTGATAAGCTTCGAGCTGTCGCGCCTGTTCCGGCGCAAGCACGATTTGAAGCCGATTCACCTCTTCGTTTCGGGTCATCGCGCGCCGCAGTTGAAAGATAAGTTGGAGCGGATACACGACCTGCCCGACGACAAGTTCATCCTGAAATTGCGCGAGCTTGAAGGGACGCCCGCACAGGTGCTCGAACAGCCCGAGCTGATGCAGTTGTTAATGCCGATTCTGCGCGCCGATTTCGGCCTCTGCGAAACTTACGAGTACGTGGAAGAGCCGCCGCTCGATTCACCCATCACGGCCTTCGGAGGGACGGAAGACGAGACGGGCGAGCCACAGCTCGAAGGCTGGCGCGAGCAGACGAGCGCGGAATTTTCTTTGCAGATGTTTCCCGGCGGTCACTTCTTCATCCACACCGCTCAGCGACCGCTTCTGCATGCCGTCGCAGACAGGTTCGTGCGAACCCTCGGCGCTGCCGCATGAATCGAATGCTCCCGAAGCGTCAGTCCTCCCGGTTCGGAGAAAGATTCGACCCGGAAATCTTCCGAACCCTTCAGCGAGCAACCGTTCAGCCTGACCCTGCTTTGAAGCTCGCTCTCGGAAGTGAAATCAGCCGCGCCCGACTGCAAGATGTCGAGACGGCTTCAGCCTCCCGTCAATAACCGTCAAACCCAGAATGAAATAAAGGCGAGGTGCTCAAATCATGCTCACTGCAATCACACGCGCTGTCAGCCCTGCAATCGCTAACTGCGAATTGACCTATCTCTCAAGACAGAGAATCGACGCGACAAAGGCCATGCAGCAACAGAAGGACTACGAGCGTTGTCTCGCAGACCTCGGCCTGAAAGTTATCTCACTTCCATCGGAGCCGGATTATCCTGACTCCGTCTTCGTCGAAGACACGGCTGTCGTCGTTGACGAAGTCGCGGTCATCCCGAAGATGGGCGCGGCCAGTAGGCGTCGGGAGGTGGAGACGATAGCTCCCGTCATCGCCGATTACCGCCCGCTCAAATTCATCACCGGCAACGGCACGCTCGAAGGCGGCGACGTGGTAATGGTCGGGCGCAAATGCTTCGTCGGCATCTCGACGCGAACCAACGTCGAAGGCATCGCCCAGCTTGACGCTTATCTCTCACCTTATGATTATCAGGTGATACCGATGCGGGTGACGGGCTGCCTGCATCTCACGACCGGCTTCTCTTACCTCGGCAGGCAGACTGTGCTGGCTAACAGGTCTTGGGTCGATGTCTCAGGAGTGCACGGATTTGAAATCATCGACGTTCCTCCCGAAGAGCCCTGGGCGGCCAACGCGCTGCTCATCGACGGCGTCGTGATTCTCACGGCATCTTCCAGCCGCACGGCTGCCATGCTCCGAGAGAGGGGCTTCGACATTCGCACCGTCGATGTCTCCGAATTAGAGAAGGCAGAGGCCGGCCTCACCTGCATGAGTATCATCTTCGACGGCAGCAAGAAAATACCGCACACCCCAACAACAGACAGCACCGAGCACGGCCTCACAATGTCGCATAAAGCATAACCGTCAAGCGGCAGCGACGGCACACAGGCGCAAGAGAAAATAAACGGGCGCGACCAGTTCAAAACTGGCTGCGCCCGTTATGCGTTAATAGCCTTCATCCTGAGCCTCAGCGGAGAATCCAACAGTTGCCACGCTAGTTTAGCCATCTACCAAAGAACGCGTCCGATAAGCCATGAGAATTGTATCCAGGCTTTGCTCCCAAAAGGCGAAATGCAACGAACACCTCAGAAGCAAGCCTAAGACCTCGCAAACCAACGAAATCCTGTGCAAGATTTTGTGATGATTACGAGAAGAATCGACATGTGACGATGCTGTAGGTTGTGCTGGCTTACGCGCGGGCAGCGGAGATACCAATGGAGGTAATCGTTGATGATAAATTCGACCTGCCAGAACAAATACCCCACGCAGGAAGCGGAAGGCATCATGAAGCGTGTCTGCGTTACTAGATAAGTTAGTTTTGATCCACATAAAAAAACTCTTGCAATATAACTCCCTATGAATTAGCATCCACGCGTCACTGGCAGCATTAGCTCCAGATGATGAACCTAAAAATTCCTTTAGGTTCGGTTTTACGAGGTGCTTGCGCCTCTAAAAACGAAAGGACATACAAATGAACTTCCGCATATCTGCGTCCGCAGACCACGTCCGTTCCATTAAAGACCCTAACAACGAAAAAGTTCGCATCGTTCACGCCCTTGTGAACGTCAACAATCTTCCCCAAGACATACCGCTTGATCCAGACCCTCGTAGACCGAAGGATAAAGGCGCTGTCCCTAAACGGATCATCAGTTCTCTAAGAACTGATGATGGGCGCTTTCACCTGCTGAATCGAGGAATAACAATTTCCGTAAAGCATTATGATTTCGACAATAAACGAAACCTTCTCACTCTAGTCATCCCAGAGGAAGATGAGAGGTACGGCATTATTGATGGCGGTCATAGCTATCACGCAATCATTAAAGCCGTGACAGAGGAGCAGAGTCGTCTTCGCAAGATAGCTGAGGTAGTTGGTACAGACGGCGGTAAAAATCATTACCCGGCAGAGAGTGTTTTCAATGACCAGTTCGTGCACATTGAGATTCTCGAAGGAATTGAAAACCACTTAGCTGATATTGCAGAAGCTCGCAATTTCAGCGTAGCCCTGAAACCATGGACTTTAGCCAACTACCGCGACAAATTCGAGTGGTTGCTGGAAGCTTTAGGTAAAGACTATGCAAAAGATACCATCAGGGTGAGTGAGAACGACGAACAACCTATAGGGATTCTTGACATCATTCAAGTTTTGGGTGCGATTAATCCCATTCTCTTCTCGGAAGAGAAGCCAGCTCAAGAGGCGTATAAAAACGTAGGCAAGCTGTTGGAGTTTTTCATTGATGAAGACGATAAATACGGTTTCAAGAAGCTTGCTCCTGTAAGTCGAGACATCTTGCGCCTCTACGATTACATACGGGACAACTTTAGAGAGAAGTACAATGCACCTGACGATACAGGGAAACGTGGTCTTTTCCTCGCTAGAAAAGAAGCCAAGGACGCGCAAGAAAAGCGATCTGCCAGAAGCAAAGCGACCTATTACTGGCTTGACCCAATGAGTGGCCCCAAGGTTGGTGATGCTGTCATTGACAAAGGGCTAGCAATCCCTCTCATTTCGGGTTTTCGTGTTCTATTAGAGGAACATGATGGTGGGTTCAGGTGGCTTACCGATCCGATCAAGTTCTTTGATGAGTATGGAACAAAGCTCGTCAGAACCATTATGAACGTAAGCGAAAATGTGGGAAATGATCCTCACACTGTCGGGCGTGATCCACAGGTGTATAGACAACTAACCTCTGAGGTTCGCCGTTGGTATCTTGAGGCTCAGTTTAAAAAGCAGGCGCTTCCCATAGGCTAATATTTACCTGCCAAACACCTGATCTAAGGAGAGCCATTCAATCTTGAGTGGCTCTCCTTTACTTCTGCCGCCGCTCGATAGTATCCATAGTGCGCGACGGTCTGAAATTTATCTAAGGAGTTATAGGATATGGGTAGCGACGAGGAAAAAGCTATAATCGGCGGCTTGGTTATTGAATATGGTGAGGAGAGACGAGTTACAAAAGTCGATTAAAGATTACGGACTGGAAATTTGACGTTCTTCGGTAGTTAGTTTTCGGGCGATAGATGCCTTTTGAACTTTTTGTGACGCCGCGCTACTTATTGTGAAAACTTTGCCTCTTGTGCAAAGCCGCGCCGCGCAAGCCGACGTTATCGGACGTGTATAACTGGGGAGCTTTAATGTGCCATGCCGCCGGGCTTGGCAGCCCGAGTTCTTTCACGGCGCGTCGAAACCGTCTCTTTGTTCTTTCAACAGTGAATCAGTGCTCAATAAATTTGGATATTGACAACCGTGCGAGAGGGGTTATGATGACGCCTCGCTCGCGTCACTCTCGTCACTCAAGTTGTTACTCACAGGGCGCAAGGAATTCCGCCGATGCAGCGCTCATCCACTGTGGCTCTCCCGAAAAACAAACGCGTTGCTCTCGCCCTCCGTGTGTGTCCAATCTACGTCGATGTTTACTGCTCGCCGATTCTACATCTTTGAAGGGAAAACAAAACTGCGCCGCCACTGACAGGTAGCGAAGCAGTTTTCATTAGGGACGACCTCCACAACTAACCTCACGCGCCGGGAGATGCTGTGCCCGAAGAGCTTTGCTTGCACCTTCCGACCCGCGTCAGAAAATGCTCGACGCCTCATCTGAGAAGAGAGTTATCACTCACTATGCGCTCAGCTCATTCCCCTCGCCGTCTGACAGTTCGCCTGCTCTGCTGTTTTCTTTCCTACACGCTGCTGTTCTCTCTCTGCGCGCCGTTCTCTGCTCACGGTAATGCAGCCACACCTGTCAGCGCGGGCAGGATGAAGGGCGCTCACGGCGCGAGTTCCCTTCTCCAAGATCGGCGACGCCCTCAAAATCAAGGGCGGCCGCCGAAGCAGGGCCCTGCGCGTATGAAGCTGCCCGACCTCGATGCGGCGCGAGGGCACAAGCCTTCTGAGCCCACAGCGCCGATGCCGGTTCCTTCCACTCGATGGGGCTATCGTCTGCACGGTCGAGGCAAAAAGAACAGCCGGGCGACGAGTCCTGCGCCCACGCCGACGCCGAATCTCAATCCCCTTCCCTCGCCGACGCCTGTGTTCGCTCCCGTTGCGTTGAAGGATGAAAGTAACGATGAGATTTCCGACCGTTTACTGGCAAGGCTCAACGCGCTGACCGTTTCAACTCTTTTGGAGACGGCGACGGTTGGCGGGCGCCCCAGCTACAGCCTGCCTTTGTCGGAATATCTGCGAGAGAGCGTCGTCTCCGATTCATCTTCCGCGTTCTCTCGTCGGGCGAGCGCTTCCAAATTCTCCGCCGACGCGAGAAGTCCTCTGCCCATCGAGCAACCGCACGCCGCCGCTTCGACGACGCTCCTGACGCAGCAGGGAGCGGGCGAGCATTCGCTTTCGCTCAACGGCACGACCTCTTACGTCGAAGCGCCCAACAGCCAGAGCCTCAACCTGACGGGAGCTTTCACCGCCGAAGCCTGGCTCAAGCCCAACCAATCGACCGGAGCTTACCAGAGCATCTTCGAGCGCTACGGAGCGCCAGACCCTTCTACGGGTCGAAACGGCGGATTCATCCTGCGCCTCAAGCCCGGCGGCACTCTGGAGTTCTTCGTCCTGCTCAGCAATCAGGCCGGCCATGGTCTGAGCGGGGCGACAGTCGTGACGAGCGGTGTCTGGCATCACATCGCGGCGGTGTGCGACGGCAGCCAGTTGAGAGTCTATCTCGACGGCACGCTCGAAGCCTCTCTCAACGTGGGCACTTACCCCGGCAGCGGCACAAGTAATCTCTTCATCGGCAAAGGCACCTGGAACGGCGGTCATGTCAACGGACTCATCGACGAGGCCAGAATCACCGCGACTGCGCTCTATCATTCCGACTTCACGCCCGTCAGGCGTCTCAGAGCCGGAGCGCAGACGCGCGGGCTTTGGAAATTCGACGGGCAGAGTTTCAACGATTCTTCCGCTAACGCCAATCACGCCGCGCCACAGGGCGGCGCGTCGTTCTCCACGCAGACGCCGACGCCGAGCGACCACTCCGTCAACATGAACGGGGCGGGAGTCGTCCGCGTGCCACATTCGACGAGCATCGACATCAACGGCCCCATCACCCTGGAGACGTGGTTCAAGTTGAACAACACGTCTGGCGGGACGCAGTTAATCAGTCGCCAGACCGGCACGGGCGCTTACTTCCTCATCTCCAATGCCGGCATGCCTCAGCTCTATCTCAGCAACAGCTCCGGCTATTCAGACTTCGCTATCTGCGCGCCCATCGTCAACGCCGGAGAATGGCATCACATGGCCGGGGTCTTCGACGGCAGCCAGATGAGGGTCTATCTCAACGGCGCGCTCTGCGCCGCGAAGAATACGGGCATCGTGCCGGGCGGCGGCACCGGCGAGCTGACGCTCGGAGGCTTCAAAGATGGCACTTCCGCCACCCTCGACGGTTCGATGGATGAAGTCAGAATCTCGGCGGGCGCGCTCTACACCTCGAACTTCACGCCGCAGAGACACCTGATGCAAGCGCCCACGACGCGCGGCCTCTGGAAGCTCGACGGACAGACGGCGCAGGACTCTTCCGGCAACGGTAATCACGCTACACTTTCGGGCGGCGTCAGCTACTCGGCCGACACGCCCGACGTAGAGGCGACGCGCGTCGCTCGCTGGAAGTTCGACGAGGGCGCGGGGGTGACCGCCGCCGACGCCACCGAGCACGGCAGCAACGGAACGCTCTACGGAGCAACGTGGAGCGCCGGACGAGTCGGAGCCGGGGCGCTCAATTTCGATGGCGTGGACGACCGCGTCGTCGTCACGAGCGGCGCAGGCATGACCGACATCGCCAACGACTTCACGCTCTCTTTCTGGGCTTACCCGCGCTCGACTCATCAAATCGACCCGGAAGATACGACCGGCTCAGGCGGGACATCCGGGCAGCGATATGCCTACGACCCGCGCTACCGACCGGGCAGCGATGCGGGCGTCGGAGTATCGGTCGGCACGAACGGCGTCAGCATCTACGAGCACGCTTACTGGTACATGCCCGCGACGCTGGTTCATCAGGCGACGCTCACGAATTGGACGCACATCACGCTCGTCTACCAGAACAAACAGCCGCGCCTGTACGTCAACGGCAGCCTTGTGCGGACGGGGCTAACCAGTCCCAGAAGCAACGTCTTTATCCGACCGCTCGACATCGGCGGAATGGTCTACGGCTATTTTGACGGACAGCTCGACGACGTGCGTCTCTACAGCCGCACGCTCACGGCCGGCGAAGTACAATCGCTCTTCAAAAGTTATCCCGCGCCGACGAATCAGCCGCCCGCCGTCAGCCTGACGAGCCCGGCCGACAACTCGACCTTCGCCAACGCCTCCAACATCCAGATTAACGCCGACTCGACCGACGCCGACGGCCATATCGCCAGGGTGGAGTTTTTCCAGAACGGCATCAAGCTCGGCGAAGATACGAGCGCACCCTTTGCTTACGCCTGGAACAACGTCCCCGCCGGAAGCTACGCGCTGACCGCAAAAGCTTCTGACAACTCCGGCGCGACAACTACGTCGAACGCCGTCAACGCGACGGTCACGCTGCCCTCCGTCAGCATCAGCCCGACGGATACGAATGCCTCAGAGCAGGGGCTCGACCCGGCCACCTTCAACGTCAGCAGGACGGGCGGCACGAGCGCGCCGCTCGTCGTCAACTACACTCTCTCCGGCACGGCGACCAACGGCGTCGATTACACCTCGCTCGGCGGAGCGTTGACGATTCCCGCAGACTCTTCTTCTCAACAGGTCACAATCGCACCCCTCGACGACACGTTGGTTGAAGGCGTCGAGACCGTCACACTCACTCTCGCCAACAGCTCCGCTTACACGCTCGGCTCGACGACGAGCGCCACCGCCCACATCTCTGACAACGACACCTTTGCGCCGACCGTCCAAATCACGAGTCCCGCCTCCGGCACTATCTACACGACGCCCGCCAGCTTCGTCGTCAACGCGACGGCCTCAGACAGCGACGGCCAGATAACCAAAGTAGAATTCTTTCAAGGCAGCACCCGTCTCGGAGAAGACGCCGCCGCCCCCTACAGTTTCAACTGGAGCGGCGTCTCCGCCGGTAGCTATTCCCTGACGGCGAGGGCGACTGACAACATGGGTGCGACGGCCACTTCGAGCGCGGTCAGCGTTGTCGTCAACCAGCCGCCGACGGCGAATGCCGGAGGGCCTTACACCGGCCTGAGCGGCGCAGCCATCCAGTTCAATGCGGGCGGCTCGACGGACGCAGACGGCACGATTACCAGCTACGTCTGGAATTTCGGCGACGGGTCGCACGGCTCGGGCGCAAACCCGACGCACGCCTACGCCTCTTACGGCACTTACACCGCGACGCTCAGCGTCACCGACGACCGAGGCGCGCAGGCTTCGGCGACGGCCATCGTCATGGTCTCGACGCCCTCCGGCAACGGCGCGGGTCTGAGGGGCAGATACTTCGACCAGATAGATTTCAACGACTTCAAAATCTCGCGCGTTGACGCGGCGCTTAATTTCGAATGGGCGGGCGGCTCGCCTCATCCTTCGATGGGCGTGGAGACCTTCGCCGTGCAGTGGACGGGGCAGGTTGTGCCCCGCTACTCGGAGGTCTATACCTTCTATACGCATTCGGACGACGGCGTGAAGCTTTGGGTCAACAACCAGCTTCTCATCGACAACTGGACGGAGCACGCCTACACGGAAAACAGCGCGCAGATAACTCTCGTCGCCGGACGCCAGTACGACATCCGCGTCGAATACTTCGAGAACTACGGCGGAGCTGTCGCCAAGCTTCTCTGGTCGAGCCAGAGCCAGCCGAAAGAAGTGATTCCGCAGAGCCAGCTTTATCCCTGCTGGAAGTCTTCGGAACAATTCATCAGAGACTTTTACCAGGGCGTGCTCATGCGCCAGCCCGACCCCGTCGAGCTACAGCATTGGAGAGAGCGGCTCGCGCAGGCGCGGGGCGGCGCGCTGCTTCTGGAAGAGGCGCGCGAGCTTGGCCGTTCGCTCTTCAGGTCGGCGGAATATGCCGCCCGCAGCCGCGATAGTCGGCAATACGTCGGCGACCTTTACAGGGGCTTCCTGCAACGCGAAGCGGCGGAAGACCAAGCCGGTTGGGATTACTGGACAAATCAGGTCAACGCCGACCCTGCGGGCGGCCGCGCCAGCGCGCTCGGAGCTTTCGAGCAGAGCGGCGAGTTCGCCGAGAAGGTCGATAAGCTGTGCGACATCTCCGTCTCATCCTCCGGTTATAATTTCTCTGCGGCGCGCATCGAGCCGTCGAATCGCACGGGAGAGCCCGGCGCAGACCTCCGTTCGGGAAACTATCATTGGAGCGTGCCGCTCCTCGGCCTGCCCGGTCGCTCAGGCTTAGACCTCGGCCTCTCTCTCAGCTACAACTCTTTGGTCTGGACGCGCGACGGCTCCGGCACGGCCATCTCCTTCGACGCCGACCGGGGCTTCCCCTCCCCAGGCTTCCGTCTCGGCTTCCCCGTCGTCCAGCCGCGTTTCTACAACCCGCAGACCGAACGCTACGCCTACCTGCTCGTCGCTCCATCGGGGCAGCGCGTCGAGCTGCGACAAGTCGCCGGTTCGGCCAACACTTTCGAATCTGCCGATTCGACCTACACGCAGTTGATAGACAACGGCGACGGCTCGCTGACTCTGAGGACGCCAGACGGCGCGCGTCTCAGCTACTGGCTGATGGGCGGCGATTACCTTTGCACCGAAATCAGAGACAGGAACGGCAACTTCATCACCATTCGATACGACGGCTACGGACAGCTTCAATCCGTCACCGACACGCTCGCACGCACCGTCAACTTCCGCTACGACGCCTATCAGAACCTCATCTCCATCTGGCAGACCTGGACTGTCAACGGGCAGCAGCAGGAGCACGTCTACGCCACCTTCGGCTACGCCGACAGAAGCATCAATACCAACTTCCAGAACATGACCGTCGTCGGCCCGCACAACGGCGAAGTCCTGCCTCTGCTCACGCAGGTCGGCCTCGACGACGGCTCGTACTACAAGTTCGAGTACACCTCCTGGGGACAGGTCTCGAAGATTACGCACTACGCCGCCGACAGCAGTCCTCAAAGCGACAATCATCCGCTCTCCTACACTTCTTACAACTTGCCGCAGGACAACGCCGCGCCGCATGCCGACTGCCCGCGCTTCAGCGAGCGGCGCGAGTGGGCGGAGAACTGGAAGGGTGATGAGGGCGACCGGATAGCAACTCCTTCGGAGGAGGCCGTCACCAGCTATCGACCCGACCCGAGCGGCGCGGGCGCGTGGTGCGAAGTGACCATGCCCGACCGAACCACCGTCTACAAAGAATACTTCGGGACGGGCTGGCAGAAAGCGCTGACGATGAAGACGGAGACCTACGAGCTTCAAACGCCGGGGTCGGCCTTGCCGTTATTGCCGAAGAAAACCAGCGTCGTTAACTGGAAGCAGGACAACATGGCGCTTCCCTACCCGGATAATCCCAGAGCCGAGGAAACCATCATTTCCGATGACGAGGGAAATCGCAGAAAGACGAAAACCGAATATCTGCCGCCCAGCGTCTCGGCCTTCCGCTTGCCTTCGGATACGTACGAGTACAAAGCGGAGACGAACGTCGTCGTCAGGCGCACGCACACCGAGTACAATCTGGATGCCCCCTACCTCGACCGGCGCATCATCGGTCTCGTCAGAGAGCAATACCTCTACGGAGAAGACCCCTCCGACGGAAGCGAAAAGCTGCTCTCCAAAACGACTTACCATTACGACGAGGGCGGCGAGTTTCTGAGAAACGACGGCGAGCCGGTTCAGCACGACGCCGCTTACGGCCTCGGTTTTGTGTTGGGACGCGCCAACCTGACAAGCGTGCGCAGATGGGACGTCGAGCACCCCGATGCGCTTTCGCAGTCCGTCGAACAGAAGATTGGCTATAACACGACCGGCTCAGTCGTCTTCTTCACAGACCCGCTCGGACATCGCACCGAGATAGACTACGCGGACAAGTTCGCCGACGACGAGTCGTCCGAAGGAGCTAACCGCAACACGCTCGCTTACCCGACAGCCAGTACAGACCCAGACCAGCACGCACAACCGAGCCCGAAAAAATCCCGCGTCTGGTACAACTTCGACCGGGGACTCGTCACGCGCACACAAGACCTCAAGGACTCGGTCAAAGCCTACTCTTACGACGCGGCCAACCGCATCAAAGAAGCGGTTATCCTCTTCAACCGTGCGAAGACGCGTTGGGAATACCCCGCCGATTTCAGCTACGTGCACCAGTACAGCACTAGCGAAGCCGGGCAGGGAGAGTTTCATTCCTGGCAGGTCAAAGACGGTGCGGGGCGCGTCATCAGCAAGGCTTCAGACCATCCGGGCGGTGCCGGCGGCTATCGCGCACAGGACATCGTCTACGACGAGATGGGGCGCGTCATCAAAACCTCCACGCCCACAGCCGTCAACGCTTCGTGGGAGCCGCAGGATGAAGACGCCACGGACGCCCTGACTGCCGGCTGGCACTATCAGGAGCAGAGCTACGATTGGATGGGACGCCCGCTCGTCTCCACCAACCCCGACGCCGACGCCACGACCAGAGAGATTCTTTACGGCGGGTGCGGCTGCGCCGGAGGTCAAGTCGTCACCATCAGGGACGAGGTCGGCAGGCGGCAGCGACAGACCTTCGACGCTTTGGGTCGTCTCTGGAAGGTACAAGACCTCAGCATCCAGCCCAAGCACGAAGCCTTGAGCGCGTCGGGGAGCGTCTATCGCACGACGGTCAACGTCTACAACGGGCGCAATCAGATAGTCGAGTCGCAAGTCTTCGCCGGAGATGCCGAGACAGACCCGGCGAAGATACAGAAGACGTTGATGAGCTATGACGGGCACGGCAGGCTCAAGACGAGCCAAGCGCCCCTGCAAACTAATGCGACCGCCTACTTCTATAATCCGGACGACACGCTCCGGCAGACGACTGATGCGAGGGGCGTCACAACCACCTACGCTTACAACCGGCGTCACATGACGAGGCGCGTCGAGTACTCAGTGCCTTCCAGCCTCTCAGACGTGGCGCAGAGCGCGCCTGTCGAGATGGACTACGACGCGGCAGGCAATCGCCTGTGGATGACCGATGAATCGGGGCGCGTCGATTACGAATACAACACGCTCTCGCAGATGATTGCCGAAAGCCGACGCTTCAACGGCTTGGATGCCAGTTTCCAGCTCACCTACGGCTACACTGCCGCCGGTCAACTCAAGTATCTTAGCCAGACGGGCGCAACGCGCCTCGATTACTCCTACGACACGGCGGGGCGTCTGCTCGGCGTCACCGGTACAGGCTTCAGTCCATCGACGCAAGTCTTCGCGTCCGACCTGCGTTATCTCGCGTCGGGCGCATTGAAGTCGCTCTCCTATGGCAATACCACCAGCCTCTCGCTCAGCTACGACCAGCGCGGACTGCCCGTCAGTTACTCTCTGTCTGGCGTGAAGAACGCGGCAGGCGAAGCCGTGCCCGAGGGCGGAGACTTCCAGTACTACGCCGACGGGCGCTTGAAGTTTGCCAGCGACCTCTTGAGCCGCGCCACTAACGCGAGCATTAACGACCGCGCCTATGCTTACGACCAGATGGGTCGGCTCAAGGAGGCTTATTCGGGAGTTGAGGCGCGCAGCTTCGCGGCAGTGGGCGGGTCGTATCAGGCCGAAGGGGCGTTTCGCCAGAGTTACGGTTATGACGTTTGGAACAACATGACGAGTCGGGAAGGACGCTTCTGGAGTCAGCCGGACAACACCACCGAGACCTACACCAATCAGGGGCGCAACCCCTCGTGGGAGTACGACGCGGCGGGGCATCTCGTTTCCAGAAACGAGCCGTCGCCCGACGGTCTGCCTTATCAGCCGCTACGCAACAGCTACGACGCGGCGGGGCGACCCTCTCAGACCACGCAGAAGACGAGTCGAAGGCTGTTCTCAGGCACTCTCCTGACCACGACGAAGACGAAATCCGAGGTGTATGATGGCGACGGGTTGATAGTCCAATCCTCCACGACGACGCAGCGAAACGCCAACCAGCCTTCGACCTCTAAAACCTATTACCTGCGCTCTTCTGTCTTAGACGGGCGTCTCATCGCAGACTTCGACGCCGCCGGCATCAGACAGAACAGCTACATTCTGGCGGTGCGCACGCTGCTGGCGCGCCAGCAGCGCCAGAGCGACGGCACACAGCGTCTGGTGTGGGAGCAGACCAACCCGTTGACCGGCGATCAATTGGAGACCGATTCGCAGGGCAAGACAGAAGCGTTGACGAGGCTCGACCCGCTCGGAGTGGACGTAGGAGAAAGCGACCCGTTCGAGACGCCCGACGCGGGAGGCGAGGGAGCAGAGATGGCAAACCCTGGCATCGAAGCACGCGTCGCTCAACTGCTGCCGGGCTCGATGACGGGCGGCACGAGTTGTTATCTTGACGGCTTCGAGACCACTTGCAGTTTGACCGACGGGCTGCTCGCCGGTGGAGCGGCAGCGCAGTGCCCCGACAACATCTGTTCAGGAGTCAACCGGGCAGGATTCTATGTGACGTATCGAGCATACGCCGATGGGCGGCAGGGCTATCTGCCGACCTTCATGGACTGGGTGGGAGATGGGTTTACTATCTTCGGGGAGTTTATCAGCCTTGAAGAAATTGCATCGGCGATGGGCGTGATGCCTGATATGAAGTTTTATTTCACACCACCGCAGAATCATGGACAAGATAATAAAACCGATTGCGAGCGGTTCGCCGACATCGTAGCGCAACTTGCCTCGGAGTGGAGGGAAAAGAATTATGGGGTGTGGGTTTATAATGCCTCCGGCTTCAGAGATGCCCTTTACGAGCGATTCAACAATCGAAGTCGGGAGGGGTTTAATTATAACGAGTTCGGTAGCACCGGCTTCAGACCGGAGTTTAGAGATGATACACCGGCGCGTCCCGGTGGACACGATAACTCGCCGAACCAGGTGTACCATTACGTTGGTGCGTTCCGTGCTGGCTTCAGTGGGGGCACGACGGGTGGAGGGTTAGTCATGGATAATCATGAGAATAACTATATCTTTATGCCCGGGCCCTACCCCATACCTATTGGCAGGGTTCCCGATACACCGTCGCACAGAGCGGACAAGGCATTAAACCAGGTTGCTGTTCGCCATGGGTCTGCTGTTTCCGACGGCAACATCAGACCGGATCAGTTAGCTAATGCGATACGAAGGGATGTATGTGCGTCTAAATGAGGGGAGGTATCAAGCAATGTTCAGTATTACGAGCTTTGCGAAGAAGCATTTTCTGATAGTAGCTCTCTTCCTTGTTCTGATTCTTGTAGGCGGGTGGATCATCATGCGGCTTGGCTCGGCTCTGTACGTTGTTAATGAAACCTTCAACGTCACTCTGGCTAATGACGCAGAGACTGGAGCATATCTCGGAGAGGTTGTTGGCGAACTCCGAGATCAGAAGAGCAAGAAGGTTGTAAGTTATCGAATCAAGCGCAATGACGGGAGCGTATTGGAAAGGCGGTCAGAGAGTGTTGTGACCTTTAAACCGTAACTATGCGGATTCAACCTGTATTAGCGTAGGACTACACACGCAGCATTGAGCTTCCAAGTTAAATACCTCCTCTACCCTTGCAGTGCATGGATTGAGGGAACGGCTGACAATGAGGCCTGTAATTTTTATTTTGTTATTAGCTTCCGTTTCATTGCTCATAGCCTGCTCATACATAACGGACTTCGTCTCGGTTAGCCACGACATTCACGGAATTCCCACCTGCTACACTTTCGGCTGTGAGTGGTCTTGAAGGGAGTAACCGCCCCGATATGACATTCGGAAGTAGCGGATTCGCTCGACCATACTTTGAGACAGATGCTAACCAAGTGAGGCACGCTGTTGGCGGATTACTCGCAGGTTATACCGGCGTCCTGCTTAATGCTCCCGACCTTCCAGTAGTTAAAAGATTCGGAATGAACAATAGAGAAAATCCTAATGATCCAGCTTGGCCGAGCAGCATATGCGCTCGGGACAGCGATACGTAGAAATCCAAGTGACCTCAGTAGGATTGGCGATATGATACGCTCCGATATATGCCGCGGGCCGGGTCGTCGCGGCTTGTAGCATCAGGAGTCTGGTCAAATAACGACCGAAATTCTCAACCCACAGAATCAAGCTTTGTTCCTTCCACAACCTCAACCGTATTTCGACCGGCGACTTATAACTGAGTTTATCGGAAATACTGGAAGGAGAGGCTGATTCCCTCCCCTTCTGTTGTAAATAATCGGCTTTCCCCTCGTGATTCTAAACTGTCTCTTCCTTCGATGCTTTCTTCACACGGTCGTGTCTGCACTTCAATACTCCCTTTTCCAAACCATTTGGATACCACCACCCTGAACCCAAACAGTCTGGACAATCTGTGGCCTGATCTTCTGCGCCTGAATCTTTGCTTTCGTCCGGCAGTTCTCTGCCTTCTGCTTGAGCCTGTTTTCTGTCGATTTTCCAGAGGCGGCGGCGGAGATGTTCTGCGAGGAAGGCAGGGACGGAAGAGACGGTGGTGCGTGCGGCCGCTATGCGCAACTCTGCGATGAGCACTTCGACGACTTCGCGCCATTGTGCTACTGGCGCATCCTTTCCGGTAATCTCTTTGGCGACGGCGAAAAGCGGGCGGAACGCCTCATCATCATCGCTTCGCTCAGTATTAGTCTTAAAAGAAGTCTTGTCGGAGCCGGAACTACCAATAGAATCAATAGTTTGACCCCCACCACCCAACACCAGATTTTGGGTGGTGGGTGGTACCAGATTTTGGTTGGAGGGTGGGTGGTGGGTGGTGGGTGGTGGGTGGTGGGGGGCTAGTGTCTCTTCGGGCGTCAAAACCTCGTATTCAGCGCCCGTGTTATCGCCCCTCACGTAATTGACTTTGAGCAGGCCGACGGAGGAGAGATGCTTCAAATGCGCTTTCAAAGTGTTATGGCTGACGTTTGACCAGGCCATCACCTCGGCGAGCGTCGCACGGATGCTGCGGCGCGGCACGATAGCTCCGCGCGTGCGCTGGTAGAGGGCATCGTAGGTCTTCTTGCTTTCGCCTTTGAAGAGTCCGGCTGTCAGCGCGTCTCGAACGACGGAATTAGGCACGCGCACAAAATCTCGCTCCGGCGCGACCGAACGATTTTCAGATGTTGGGTGGTGGGTGGTGGGTGGTGGGTGGTGGGTGGTGGGTGCTTGAGCCTGCCGGAAAATCTCCATCACCGGATGGTCGGCGGGAAGCTGCCGCGCTTCGGGCGTCGCCAGGGGTTTTGCGGGTTCACGCAGCTCTAATTTGGGCTTACGTTGTTTAGGTTTAGCTTCCGTCATTATCTTTGTACCACGCTCAGATGCGGTGCCTTAGAAGCGACGCCGATTCGCTCCAGAATTTCGTCGGTCAACTCGGCGTACTGTAGCGCCCCGCGTGTGTTTGGGGCGTAAATTTGAATTGGCTGGTGAACGAAAGGCGACTCTTCGAGTTTGGCTTGGGCGTGAATGACTGTGTTAAAAAGCCACTCACCCGACTTCTCTTTCAGCTCCAGGAGGGAATTGCCCGAGACATTCATTCTCTTGTCGAACATGGTGCAGACCGTGCCGAGCACCTTTAATTGGTCGTTCAGGCTGCGAGCGCCGTTAATCGCGTCCAGAAGGTCGTCGAACCCATAGAGCGCGAAGGGCGCGGCCTTGACCGGAATAATGACGTAATCGGCGGCGGTCAGCGTGGCTGTCAGCAGTAGACCGAGATTCGGGGGGGTGTCGATAATGGCAAAATCGTAGCGGTCGGAGACGGACTTGAGGGCGAGCCTCAGTTTTGTGATGGCAAGCGGACTCTCTCGCTCGAACTTAGCCAGATTAATCGTTGCCGCCACCATATCGAGATGGGGGATGGCCGTCGTCATACCTTTTTCAACCAGAGAATATGCCGGTTCGCTTCCACCCCCGAGAAGCACGTCGGAGAGCGTGGAAGTGACCTGGTCGGGGCTGAAAAAGATTTGCGTGGCGTTTCCCTGTGGGTCGGCATCGATGAGCAGCGTTTCGTACTCTCGGATCGCCAACTCGGTTGCCACAGTCGCGGCGGTGGTCGATTTGCCGACGCCGCCCTTCTGATTGGCGATGGCGATTGTCTTCATGCGGCCACCTCGCGGGGCGGGATGAGCGCCAGCACCTCGGCCTTCGACACGAGTTTCTCGCGTCTGTCGAGCTGATTGGGGAAGTGGCGTAAGGTGCCATCTCGCAAAAGCTCGGCCATCTTCTTCGTGCTGACACCCAGAATCTTGCGTGCCTCGACCGCAGTAATCAAATCCTTCGGAATCATCATGCGCCGGAGCGTAACATGCGTTTATTTAGATGTAAATAGTTTTCTATATATTTCGACTAGCTACACGAAGAGAAGTCTTTATCGCGCTTCGGAGACAAAAACGCGAGCCGGAAGGAGAATCGACGCGGCGTTCGGAAGGGAAGCTCGGTTCTTTGAGGAGAGCCGTCGGTCAGGAAAGCCTCAGACGCTTGAGCAGGCTGTTGAATCTTGAGTCATCGCGCAGGTTATGGAATTCCGGGGCAATCTTGAGGAATCCGAGCCACTGGTTGCGCGCTTCGTAAGCTTTTTCGAGCCACTCGAAGGCCGAATCCTTTTCGTCGAGAGTCGCGTAGAGCATGCCGACGAAATAGGGCGGAACGTAACGCTTGCCCGCCTGCTGCTTCAACTCGCCGACGATTCTCTTCGCCCGCGCTCGGTCGCCCGATAAAGCGTAGGCGCGCCCCAGGTAGCTCTGAACTACCGGACTGTCGAGCACCTTCGACGCGCGTTGAAATTCCTCGATTGCTTCGACTATCTTGTTGCTCTCGACATAAGCGCTTCCGAGCATCACCCGAGCAGGCCAGAAATCTCTCTCCATCTCGATAATCTTTTGCATCTGCTCAATCGCTCTCTCGTACTGCGACGTGTAGAAATAGCACCAGCCAAGATGCAGATTGCTGCTGATATTGAGCGAATCCAGCTCCATCGCGCGGACGCTGGCCGCGAGCGCGCTGTTGAATTGACCGCGCGAGAGCAGCAGGCGCGACTGCCAGTAATGTGTGTGGATGCAGTTGGGGTTTAACTTCAGCGAGCGGGTAAACTCTCTGTTCGCGCCTATCCAGTCGAAGTCGTAAAGCATCAGGACGTAGGCCAGAGAGGTATGAGCCTCGGGCAGCTCGTCGTCGATTTCTAACGCTTTGGCGGCGGCTGCTTTGGCCTGAGACATCGTCTCAGAGGAAGGTTTAAGGCCGTAGAAATCATAGAGGGCGAGGGCGTCGGCCAGAGCCGCGTAGGCGCGCGCGTAAAAAGGGGCTTTGGCGACTGACTGGTCGAAATACTCTATCGCCTTGAGATAATCGTCGGCCGTATGTTTATTGAAGTGATAGCGGCCGCGCAGGTAAAGCTGCCCCGCTTCGCTGCCTTCGGTGTAGGGTTCAAATTGGCGGCTGCTTGCTCTGCCCGGCAACTGCAAGCGAATGGTTTCTGAAATCAGGTCTGCAATCTCTTCCTGAACCGCCAGAACGTCTTCAAGCTCGCGGTCGTACTGCTCGCCCCAAAGCTGCCAGCCGTTCTCTACGTCCACCAGTTCCACCCTGACGATAATTCTTTTGCTGAAATGTATCACCCTCCCGAGCAAAAGGGCGCGCACGCCCAACTGCCGCCCGACCTCCTGCGGATGCGCGTCCTTGCTTCGGTGGCGAAAGACGATGCTGCGCGCCACGACTTTGAGGTTCGAGAAGAGTGAAAGGCTGTTGATGATGCTCTCGGTGATGCCCTCGCTTAAATATTCTGCCTCTGTGTCGTCGCCTTCACTGACGAAAGGCAGGATGGCGAGAGAGTCTATCGCTTCGTTTTGATTACGGGATTTGTCTGCGGAGTGGGGAGCGGGCGAGGTGGCGGCGGCCTCTTCTTTCGCGGCGTCGGAATCAGACGGAACTTGACGAACCTTCTCGACGAAACGGTAGCCGCGCTTCGGTATGGTCTCGATGTACTGGGAGCCGGGCGGAGCCAGTCCGAGCACTTTTCTCAGCGTGAAAATATTCTGAGAGAGAGTCGCTTCTCCGACGAAGGTGTCAGGCCAAACCTTATCGAGCAACTCTCTTTTTTGCATGATGACGCCGCTGTTCTGAATGAGCACCAACAGCGTGTCGAAAGCTTTAGGCGTCAGAGGGACAGGCTGGCCGTCGCGTAGAAGGACGCGCTCCTTCACGCTCAAAAGAAAAGGTCCGAACTCGTAACTGTGTGGTTTTGAGTCCATGTGAGGGCACCGAGGGTTTAATAAATCTTTGAGAAAATTTTTAAATGTTTTTAAGACGCATTTCAAGATTCCTCGCACCGCAGGAGATAATCTTGCGGCCTCAAAATCTAAAAAATTGTAGAGAGTGAATCTTGCGAAAGAACTAAACGAGGCAAGGCAATTGTAAAGCAGACAAATTTTTTATGCAAATAGTTTGCAAGTTTAATAGCAAGGGGTCTTATGTCCTTAGCTAATCTAAACTTAAGAAAAGATATGCAAGTCAATCTGACAAGCCATGACAAGCGTTTGAAACCCTCGCCAAACATGCGAAAAGAGGTCTCATCAAAGGTTCAAACAGGCAGTTTTCATCGAGCTTTTAAAACCCATCCCGGTCGCTCATTATCTGAAGCTTCGACGAAAAGGTGAGGTCGGAGCAGAGCCTTTAACCGAGCAGAAGGAATAATTTTATGAACGGCGAAGCGAAGGCGGGCGAGCTGCGCTGGTACGTCATTCATACCAAGCCGAGAAACGAAGAGAGGGCTGCCATTAACCTCGCGACGCTGGATTTGCAGACGTTCAGCCCGAAGATAAAAATTCGTTGTTTCGACGCTTACAGCGGCAAGTCAAACTATTTAAGCAAGCCGCTTTTTCCGCAATACATCTTCGCCCAATTTGAAGTTGAAAGCATGCTTCACAAGGTTCGGTTTACGCGCGGCGTCCACAGCATCCTTAGTATGGACGGTGCGCCGACGCCCGTCAGCGAAGAGATTATCGAGCAAATTCAGGCTCAGAGAGAAGCGGACGGTTTTATCAGAATCGGCGAGAGACTGAAGCCGGGCGACCGCGTAACTATCAAGGACGGCCCGATGAAAAATCTGCTCGGCATCTTTGAGAAAGAGATGAAGGATAGCGAGCGCGTCTCGATTCTTCTCACAACTATCAGTTTTCAGGGACGGATCATGCTTGACCGATCGCTGGTCGAAAGGGTTCAACAGTCCCACTAGAGCAGGACGTGCGACCCTCAGTCGCTGACGAAGGCTCGTCAAACGCCGTCGATTCTCCTCCTCCGGCGTGAGCAGTTGACGGGTTGCGCGTTCCATAGAGCTTAAAGCGAGCGCGGTTTAGAAAGAGCAGTTTCTAAAATTTCCCCTCTACACCTCCCGATTCCCCCAATCAGGCTGGCCGAGAAGTCGTTCTAGAAACGACGTGCGGCAGCTTTGCCCGGACTCATCCTCGTCTCAAATCATCGACACAAGAGAAAGTTGTTGGAGTGTTTTGCGGCCATGCCGATTCTTTCGGGGAGGGCTCCCCGTCGAGTAAATCGTCCGTGTTCTGAGAGGTGGACGAGAATTTCTCCGACGAGTCTGCAAGCGTCCTTCTGACCTCGCGCGCTGACATTTTTAGCTCAAAAGAAAATGGAAATCATCACACGAAGCAGTTCGGGAATCGAAGCGCCCGGCAGTCCGGCCACGCTCGTCGAGTTGTTGAGGACGAAGGCCGACGAGCGTCGTCAGAAGCCTCTCTACACTTTCCTCAACGACGGCGAGAGCGACGAGACGACTCTCAGCTACGGGGAGTTTGAAGTGCGTGCGCGCGCCATCGGCGGGCGGCTTCAATCCTTGCGCGCCGAAGGAGCGCGCGTGCTGCTGCTGTTTCCTCCGGGGCTCGACTACATCGCGGGCTTTTTCGGCTGCCTCTACGCGGGCGCGGTCGCCGTCCCGGCCTACCCGCCGCGTCTCAACCAGAAGCTCGACCGGCTGCAATCCATCATCGCCGACGCGCAGGTGACTCTGATTCTGACGACCGAGACGGTGCGCGCCAAAGCGCAACCCCTCTTCTCCGAAGCGCCGGAGCTGAAGGAAGTGAAATGGCTGACGGTCGATGAGACAGACCCGGAGTTTGCCTCCTACTGGCGCGAGCCGAACATCGACGAAGAGAGCATCGCTTTTCTTCAATACACTTCGGGCTCGACCTCGACGCCGAAAGGCGTGATGGTGACGCACGCCAACCTCCTGCACAACGAGGGGATGATTAAGGAAGCCTTCGGGCAGAGCGAAGATTCAATCATCGTCGGCTGGCTGCCGCTTTATCACGACATGGGTCTCATCGGAAACGTCCTGCAACCGCTCTATCTCGGCGCGCGTTGCATCCTCATGTCGCCGGTCGCTTTCCTGCAACGCCCTTTGCGTTGGCTCGACGCCATCTCGCGCTATCGTGCCACGACGAGCGGCGCTCCTAATTTCGCCTATGAATTGTGCGCACGCAGAATCAACGCCGAGCAGCGCGCCACGCTCGACCTGAGCAGTTGGAGCGTGGCCTACAACGGCGCGGAGCCGGTGCGCGCCGCGACGCAGGAAAAATTCGCGGAGACTTTCGCCTCGTGCGGTTTTCGCCCCGAGGCTTTTCAGCCCTGCTACGGGCTGGCCGAAGCGACGCTGCTCGTTTCGGGAAAGAGAGTTTCCGAGCGCCCGCTCGTCAAGAGCTTTCAGGCGCGCGCTCTTGAGCAGAACCTTCTGCGCGAAGCCGACGCGGAAGAGCGCAACAGTCGCGTGCTGGTGGGTAACGGCGCGGCGCTCGCCGAGCAGAAAATCATCATCGTCAATCCTGAGTCGCTGAACAGGTGCGCGCCGGACGAGGTTGGAGAGGTCTGGGTTTCTGGGCCGAGCGTTGCGCGCGGCTACTGGAATCGACCGGAGGAGACGGCGCAGACCTTCGGCGCTTACCTGGCCGCAACGGGCGAAGGGCCTTTCCTTCGCACGGGCGATTTGGGTTTCATCAACGAAGGCGAGCTATTCATCACCGGGCGGCTTAAAGATTTGGTCATCATCAGAGGACTCAATCATTACCCGCAGGACATCGAGCTGACGGCCGAGCAGAGTCATCCAATGCTTCGTCCCGGCTGCGGCGCGGCCTTCTCGGTCGAGGTCGAGGGCGAGGAGCAGTTGGTTATCGTGCAGGAGGTCGAGCCGCGAAAGAAGCCTGATACGGAAGAGGTCTTCGCGGCCATACGCGAAGCGGTCTCCGAGCAGCACGAAGCGCAGGTCTACGCCCTCGCCCTGATTGACGCGGGAACGATTCCGAAGACTTCGAGCGGAAAGATTCAGCGCCGGGCGTGTCGCGCGAAGTTTCTGGCGGGCGAGCTGAGCGTGATAGGCGAGTGGCGCGGCGCGAAGGGCGAGACGGAGCGCGAAGCGACGCGGGTTGACGAAGCCGTCGGATTTGAGAACACGGAGGATGTCGCCGCGTGGCTCGCGTCACTTCTGGCGTCGAAGCTCGGAATCGAAGCTGCGAGCATAGATGTACGGCAGTCGTTCAACCGCTACGGCCTCGACTCGCTCGCGGCGATAGAACTGGCTCACAGCGTCGAAGCGCGCCTCGGCGTCGATGTTTCGGTCATCAGCTTTCTCGAAAGCTCAAGTATCGCTCAGCTCGCCTCGGAAATCGCGCGGCAGTTGTGCGACATCGACGCGCAGCCGCTCGCAAAGATAAAGAGCGACGAGCGCGAGGCGACCGCAGACCAGTCGCTCTCTTACGGGCAGAGGGCTCTGTGGTTTCTGCACCAGTTAGAGCCGGCGAGCGCCGCCTACAATATCGCCAGCGCCGTTCGCATCCTTTCGCCTCTCGACGTGCGCGCGCTGCGCGCGTCTTTGCAAACTCTGGTTGACCGCCACGCGTCGCTTCGGACGACCTTCGAGGCTAGGCAGGGCGAGCCCGTCCGTCGCGTGCACGAGCTGATGGAAGTCTCGTTTCAGGCAGAGGATGCGGCACAGTGGAGCGAGGCCGAGCTGAGTGGGCGTCTGGTCGAAGAGGCTAATCGTCCGTTTGATTTGGAGCAGGGGCCTCTGCTGCGCGTGAGTCTGTTCCGAAGGTCGGAGCAGGAGAGCGTTCTGCTTCTGGCGATGCATCACATCATCACCGATTTCTGGTCGCTCGTGGTGCTAGCCGAAGAGCTTGGAGTTCTTTACCGCGCCGCGACGCAGCAGACGCAGCCCGTTCTTCCGCCCGCAGGCCAGCCCTACTCGGAATATGCGCGCGGGCAGTTGCAGATACTCGAAGGGGCGGAGGGCGAGCGACTCTGGAATTTCTGGAAGGAGCGTCTTTCGGGCGAGCTTCCGGCGCTCAACCTTCCCACCGACCGGCAGAGACCCTCTACGCAAACTTTTCGCGGCGCATCGCTCCCCTTCAAGCTCGACGCCGCACTCACCGCCAGGCTTCGGGAGTTGGGGCGCGCCAACGACGCCACGCTCTACGTCACACTGCTCGCCGCCTTCGAGCTTCTGCTTCATCGCTACACAGGGCAGCAGCGGTTCACCGTGGGCTCGCCGACGGCGGGCAGAAACTCCGCCGACTGGTCTTCGACAGTCGGCTACTTCGTCAACCCCGTCGTCCTGCGCGCCGACCTCGAAGGCAATCCGCCCTTTCAGACCTTCCTGCGACGCGTCAGGCAGGAAGCGCTCTCGGCCTTCGCGCATCAGGATTACCCGTTTCCTCTGCTCGTCAAGCGTTTGCAGCCCGAAAGAGAGCTGAGCCGCTCGCCGCTCTTTCAAGTCATGTTCATCTTGCAGAAGCCGCACCTGCTGAGCGACGAAGGGCTGGCCTCTTTCGTGCTCGGCGAATCGGGCGCGCGGCTCGAACTCGGTGGGCTCTCGCTGGAATCAATCGCGCTAGAGCAGCGCGTCGCACAGTTTGAGCTGACTCTGACGATGGCGCAGGTAGGTGACGAGTTGGCCGCCTCCTTCGTCTACAACGCAGACCTCTTCGACGCTTCGACCATCAAACGCTTCATCAGACATTTCGAGCAACTGCTCTCCGGCATCGCCGCCAGTCCCGAAAGTCGAATCTCAGAACTGCCTCTGCTGACAGCCGAAGAGCAACATCAACTGCTCGTCGAATGGAACGACACCGGGCGTCCATATTCGACGGAATGCATGCATCAGCTCTTTGAGGCTCAGGTTGAGCGCACTCCGGCAGAGGTTGCTTTAGTCACACCGGAGGAACGTCTTACATATTCAGAACTGAACGCCCGCGCTAATCGTCTCGCACATCATCTGCGCTCGCTCGGCGTCGCTGCCGAATCGCTCGTCGGCGTCCTCTCCGAGCGCAACGCCGACATGGTTGTCGCGCTGCTGGCGGTCTTGAAAGCGGGCGGCGCATACGTCCCGCTCGACCCACTCTATCCGCAGGAGCGCGTCCGCTTCATGCTCGAAGACGCGGGCGTCAAAGTGCTGCTCACGCAAGAGCACCTGTCGCGCAACCTGCCGCCGCACAATGCTCACGTCCTCCGGCTGGATACCGAGCGTGAAGCTTTCGCACATTATCCCGAGACAAACCCCGCTGCCCGCGTTATCCCCGAGAATCTGGCCTACGTCATCTACACGTCGGGCTCGACAGGCAGACCCAAAGGCGTCGCCATCCAACACACAAGCGCCTCTGTCCTCATCCACTGGGCTCATGAGACTTTCTCTCATCAACACTTCTCCGGCACTTTGGCTTCTACCTCCATCTGCTTCGACCTCTCCATCTTCGAGCTGTTCGTTCCCTTGAGCATCGGAGGCACAGTCATTCTCTCGCAGAACGCGCTGCAACTGCCTCTGCTCGAAGCGGCTTCTGCGGTGACGTTAGTGAACACGGTACCGTCGGCGATGAACGAGTTGGTGCGGAGTCGAGACCTGCCTTCGTCGGTGAGAGTAGTGAATCTGGCGGGAGAGCCGTTGCCGAACAGTTTGGCGCAGCAAATCTATCAGGAGAGTGCGGTTGCAGAAGTTTGGAATCTGTACGGGCCGTCGGAGGATACGACTTATTCGACCGGGGCTTTGGTAGTGCGCGGCGCACGAGGCGTGACGCCGATTGGCAGGCCGTTAGCGAACACGCAAGCCTACGTGCTCGATGCTCAGGGCGGGCTGGTGCCGGCAGGCGTAGCAGGAGAGTTGTATTTGGGAGGCGACGGGTTGGCGAGGTGTTATTTGGAGAGAGCGGAGTTGACGGCAGAGAAGTTTGTGCCTGATGCCTATTCAGGACGCAAGGGGGCGAGGCTCTACCGGACAGGGGATTTGGTACGGCGTAAAGCAGATGGAGAGTTGGAGTATCTGGGGCGGATAGACCATCAGGTGAAGGTGCGGGGATTCAGGATAGAGTTGGGAGAGATAGAAGCGGCGTTGCGCGAGCAGGCAGGAGTGAGAGATGCGGTCGTCATGGTGAGAGAGGACGTGCGAGGCGACCAACGGATAGTCGCTTATCTGGTGAGCGAAGTGAGCGAGGCCGACGGGGCGGGAGAAGCGAGAAGGCTTGGAGAGATTAAGGAGCGCCTGAGTCAGAGGCTGCCGCACTACATGATGCCGCAGGCTTACGTCTGGTTAGAAGAATTGCCTTTGACGCCGAACGGGAAGATAGACCGCAAACGCCTGCCCGCGCCGGCGAGCGAACGGGCGGACGAAGAGTTTGCTGCGCCGCGCAATCAGATAGAAGAGATACTGAGCGGTATCTGGGAGTCGGTGCTCGGCGCGGAGCGCGTCGGGATTCACGACAATTTCTTCGACCTCGGCGGTCACAGCTTGCTGGCGACGCAGATTACCTCGCGTATTCAGGAAGCCTTCCAGGTGAAGCTGCCGCTTCGCAGGCTGTTCGAGACGCCGACCGTCGCCGGACTCGCCGCGCACGTCGCCGACGCTTTGAAAGAGAAGTCTGACACGCCCGCGCCGCCCATCAAGCGCGTCTCGCGCAGAGCCGCGCTGCCGCTTTCGTTCGCGCAGCAGCGCCTCTGGTTTCTGCAACAGTGGGAACAAGCCAGCGCTGCCTACAACGTGCCCGCCGCCGTGCGCCTGTTGGGACGCCTCGACGTGGCTGCGCTCGAACGCAGCATCGAAGCGATACTCAATCGCCACGAGGCGCTACGCACGACTTTCAAAGACGTTGACGGTCAGCCCGTGCAGGTCGTCGGGCTACAACGCGAATGGAGCATGCCGAAAGTTGACCTCTCCGCGTTGCCGGAGTCGGCGCGCGAAGCCGAGGCGATGCGGCTCGCTGCCGAAGAGGCGCAACGTCTCTTCAATCTCTCGGAAGGCCCTCTGCTGCGAGCCAGCCTGCTGCGTCTGTCGGATGAAGAGCACGTGCTTTTACTCACCATGCACCACATCGTCTCGGACGGCTGGTCGATAGGCATCCTGATTCGTGAGTTGACAGCGTTCTATGAAGGTTTCTCGACGGGTCAGTCGCCGACGCTCCCGACGCTTCCGATTCAATACGCGGATTTCGCCTACTGGCAGCGCCAGTGGCTGACGAGCGAAGCGCTCAAAGAACAGCTCGCTTACTGGAGGCGTCAACTCGCCGACAGCGCGCCCGTGCTTGAGCTGCCGACTGACCGACCGCACCCCGCCGCCCAGACTTTTCACGGAGCTACAGAATCCTTCCATCTCTCGCCCGGCTTGAGCGATTCGCTCAGGGCGCTCAGCCGACGGCAGGGCACGACGCTTTTTATGACGCTGCTCGCGGCCTTTCAAACCCTTCTTTCGCGCTACACGCATCAGGAAGACATTTTGGTTGGCACGCCCGTCGCCGGTCGCACGCGCCTTGAGATAGAAGACCTGATAGGCTTCTTCGTCAACACGCTCGTTCTACGGACAGACCTCTCGGGCAATCCGACCTTCGCCGAGCTTCTCAACCGCGTGCGCGAAGTCTCGCTCGAAGCCTATCTCAATCAGGACGTGCCCTTCGAGCTGTTGGTTCAGCAAGTGCAGCCCGAACGCAGCCTCAGCCACTCGCCGCTCTTTCAGGTGATGTTCATCATGCAGAACACGCCCCGGCTTGAGCTGGCTCTTCCGGGATTGAACGTCAGAACGCTTGAGGTCGAAAGCGAGATTGCGAAATTCGATTTAACGCTCGCCGTCAAAGAGGTAGGCGACGAGCTGGTCGGCTCATTCGAGTACAACACAGACCTCTTCGACGCTTCGACCATCAAACGCTTCATCAGGCATTTCGAGCAACTGCTCTCAGGCATCGCCGACAATCCCGAAAGCCGCATCTCAGAACTGCCTCTGCTGACAGCCGAAGAGCAACATCAACTGCTGGTCGAATGGAACGACACCGGGCGTCCATATTCGACGGAATGCATGCATCAGCTCTTTGAGGCTCAGGTCGAGCGCACTCCGGCAGAGGTTGCTTTAGTCACACCGGAGGAACGTCTTACATATTCAGAGCTGAACGCGCGCGCCAATCGTCTCGCCTGGCATCTGCGCTCGCTCGGCATCAGGCCGGAAAAGCGCGTCGGCATTCTTCTGGAGAGAAGCGCACAGATGGTCGCCGCCCTTCTGGCTGTGCTCAAGGCGGGCGGCTGCTACGTGCCTTTAGACCCGGCCTATCCGCAGGAGCGTCTCTCTTTTATGATGCGCGACGCCGAAGCTTCCGTCCTCATTACCGAAGAGAAGCTGGCTGGCCTGCTGGAGCACGATGTCGAGCACGTGCTTTTCATCGATAAGGATTCTTCCGCTCTTGAACAATACTCGACCGGGAATCTTTCAGATGTGCGCGTCGATACTCACAACCTCGCATACCTTATCTACACGTCGGGCTCGACAGGCAGACCCAAAGGCGTCGCCATCCAACACACAAGCGCCTGCGTCCTCATCCACTGGGCTCATGAGACTTTCTCCCCAGAACACTTCTCCGGCACTTTGGCTTCTACCTCCATCTGCTTCGACCTCTCCATCTTCGAGCTGTTCGTTCCCTTAAGCATCGGCGGCACAGTCATTCTCTCGCAGAACGCGCTGCAACTGCCTCTGCTCGAAGCGGCTTCTGCGGTGACGTTGGTGAACACGGTTCCGTCGGCGATGAACGAGTTAGTTCGGAGTCGAGACCTGCCCGCGTCGGTGCGGGTAGTGAATCTGGCGGGAGAGCCGTTGCCGAACAGTCTGGCGCAGCAAATCTATCAGGAGAGTGCGGTTGCAGAAGTTTGGAATCTGTACGGCCCGTCGGAGGATACGACTTATTCGACCGGCGCGCTCATCGTGCGAGGCGCTGCTAATGCACCTCCAATCGGCAGGCCGGTGGCGAACACGCAAGCCTACGTGCTGGACAGAGAAGGCGGATTAGTGCCGGTGGGAGTGTCGGGAGAGTTGTACTTGGGAGGCGACGGCTTAGCCAGATGCTATCTGGAGAGAGCAGAGCTGACGGCTGAGAAGTTTGTGCCTGATGTATTTTCCGGTCGGGCGGGAGCGAGGCTCTACCGGACAGGCGACCTTGTGCGCTACCGGGGCGGCGGGACGCTGGAATACTTGGGAAGAATCGACCATCAGGTGAAGGTGCGTGGATTCAGAATAGAGTTGGGAGAGATAGAGGCCGCGTTGCGCGAGCAGGCAGGAGTGAGAGATTCGGTCGTCCTGGTGAGAGAAGAGCTGGGAGGAGAGAAGAAGATAGTCGCTTACGTGGTGAGCGAAGAAGGGGAAGAAGGAGGAGGGAGCCGTGTCGCAGAGTTGAGGGAAGGGCTGAGCCGGAGGCTGCCGCAGTACATGATGCCGCAGGCGTATGTGTGGCTGGCGGAGCTGCCTTTGACGCCGAACGGGAAGATTGACCGCAAACGCCTGCCCGCGCCTGAAGTGGAGCGGAGCGAGCAGGTGAAGGGCGAGTATGTCGAGCCGCGCACGGAGGTCGAGAGAATAATAGCGAGGATTTGGAGCGAGGTGCTGGGAGTGGAGCGCGTCGGGATTCACGACAACTTCTTCGACCTCGGCGGCCACAGCTTGCTGGCGACGCAGGCGCTCTCGCACATCAAGCGAGCCTTGCAGGTTGAAGTGTCGCTGCGAACGTTGTTTGAGACGCCGACCATCGCCGCGCTCGCCGCGATGATTGAAGAGAACGCGGCGCGCGCCAAGCCCGCCGCCGGAGGTGATGCACCCGCGCTGTCGATGATGAGCAGGAAAGAGAGAAAGATGAGCCTCCTGCGGTCGAAACTTAAACAACTCCCCGAGCACGAGGCGAAGAGACTTCTCGAAGAGAGAAAGCACGCGCTCAATAGTGAGAGGAACAATGCGTAACATCGATATCGACGCCGCCGAGCTGTCCGCAGAGAAGCGTGAGCTTCTGGAAATGTTGGCCGAAGAAGAGAGCGGCGGAGCGGACTCTTTCCCGCTCTCGTTCGCGCAACAGCGACTCTGGTTCCTCAGTCGTCTCGAACCCGATTCGCCCTTCTACAACATTGCGACGGCAGTTCGCCTCAAAGGGCAGCTCAACGTCTCGGCTCTCGAAGCGGCGCTCAACGAGATTGTCCGCCGGCACGAATCGCTGCGGACAATCTTTGCGATGGAGGGCGACGAGCCGGTGCAGGTCGTCCTGCCGTCGCTGGCGCTCGCCGTGCCTGTTGACGACCTGAAGGGGCTCGCGGCTGGAGCGCAGATTGAAGCCGAGGTGAAGCGTCGCTACGAAGAAGAAGCACAGCGTCCTTTCGATTTGTCTGCGGGGCCGCTCTTGCGCGTCAGGCTGCTGCGCCTGAGCGAGAGCGAGCACGTCGCGGTTCTCGTGCTGCATCACATCATCTCGGACGGCTGGTCGATGGGCGTGCTCGTGCGCGAGGTGGCCGCGCTCTACGCGGCTTTCGCAGGCGGCCAACAGTCGCCGCTCGAAGAGCTTCCGATTCAGTACGCAGATTTCGCCGTCTGGCAACGCGAGTGGATGACGGGTGAGGTGCTGGAGCAACAGGTCGGCTACTGGAAGACGCAACTGGCCGGGGCTAACACCGCTCTGGAATTGCCGACCGACCATCAGCGACCGGCGCGGCAGAGCGCACGCGGCGCGGAGCTTCTGTTCACGCTTCCGTCTGAGTTGACCGCCGCGCTCAAGTCGCTCGGCGGCGACGAAGGCGCGACGATGTTTATGACGCTCGTCGCGGCCTTTCAGGTCTTGCTCAATCGCTACACGAATCAGGGCGACCTGCTCGTCGGCACTCCGATTGCGAATCGCAATCAGCCCGAGATTGAAGGGCTCATCGGTTTCTTCGTCAATACGCTCGTGCTGCGCGCGGACTTGTCGGACGACCCGACGTTTCGCCAACTACTCGCGCGCGTGCGCGAAACTACTCTCGACGCCTACGCGCATCAAGACCTGCCCTTCGAGAAACTGGTCGAAGAGTTGCAGCCCGAACGCAGCCTGAGCCGCAACCCGCTCTTTCAAGTGATGTTCGCTTTGCAGAACGCGCCCGTCGGCGCGCTCAAGCTGCCCGGCCTCACGCTCAACCTCGAAGAGTTCGACAGCGGCTTCACACGCTTCGACCTTGAGCTGCACATGCGCGAACAGGGCGACGAGCTGCGCGGCACGCTCATCTACAGCACAGACCTCTTTGAAGAGACGACCATGCATCGCTTCGTCGGCCACTTCCGAACGCTGCTGGAAGGCATCGTCAATCACCCCGAAGAGCGCGTTTCGATGCTGCCTCTGCTCGGCGAAATGGAAGCCGAGCAGATAGTCGAGGAATGGAACGGCGAAACGGTCGATTTCTCGCGCGACCTTTGCATCCACCAACTGTTCGAGCGGCAGGCGGAAGCGACGCCGGATAACGTTTCCGTCGAGTTCACAGGCCAGCAGTTGAGCTACAGGGAGTTGAACCGGAGAGCCAATCAGCTCGCGCATTATCTCGTCAGGCGCGGCGTCGGGGCAGACGTACCCGTCGGCATCATGATGGAGCGCTCCGTCGAGATGGCAGTCGCCGTGCTCGGCGTCTTGAAGGCGGGAGGTTGTTACCTGCCGCTCGACCCGGCCTACCCGCAGGAGCGCCTCTCCGTGATGCTCGAAGACTCGCGCGCTCCAGTGCTTCTGACTCAGCCCGATTGCCCGAACAGTTTATCGACCGGCTATGCCGGGGAGGTCGTTTATCTGGACGCTCGTTGGGAAGCCCTTTCATCGGAAAGCGACGAGAACCCGCGCACGAAGGCGACGCCTCAGAGCCTCGCTTATTTGATTTACACGTCGGGCTCGACAGGCCGCCCGAAAGGTGTGGCGATGCCGCACAGGCCGCTCGTCAATCTCATCGAGTGGCAGATTGCGCGCTCGGGCAAGAGCCGCGCCCCGCGCACGCTTCAGTTTACTTCGCTCAGCTTCGATGTCTCTTTTCAGGAGATATTCTCGACGTGGCTTTGCGGCGCGACGCTCGTCCTCGTGAGCGAAGAGGTGAGGCGCGATTCGAGAGAATTGCTGCGCGTCCTCTCGGAGCAGCGCATCGAAAGATTGTTCCAGCCCTTCATCGCGCTGCAATACCTCGCCGAGATGTCGGAGGAAGAAGGCATCGTCGCTTCGAGCCTGCGCGAAGTGATAACGGCGGGCGAGCAGTTGAAAGTGACGCGGCACGTCCGCAGCTTCTTCACAAAGCTTGCGGGCTGCACGCTCGATAACCAGTACGGGCCGACCGAGACGCACGTCGTCAGCGCGTACATGCTCGAAGGCGCGGCGACGGATTGGCCGGAGCTGCCGCCGATAGGTCGTCCCGTGCCGAACGTGCAGCTCTACGTGCTCGACGAGCGAATGCAGGTTGTTCCCGTCGGCGTGCCGGGCGAGTTGTACGTCGGCGGCGAAGCCCTCGCGCGCGGTTATCTGCGACGCGCCGAGGCCACGTCTGAAAAGTTTATCCCGCATCCGTTCAAGGCCGACGGCGAAGCGCGTCTGTATCGAACCGGCGACATCGTGCGCTACCTGCCCGACGGCCAGATAGAGTTCCTCGGCAGACGCGACCATCAGGTGAAGATTCGCGGCTACCGCATCGAGATTGCGGAGGTGGAAGCAGCGATTAGCCAGCACGAGCGAGTGCGTGAAGCGTTGGTGGTGGCGCGCGAAGGCGCGGCGGGAGAGAAGCGTCTGGTGGCCTACGTCCTGCCGAGCGGTGAGGCGACGAGCGGCGAGCTGCGCGATTATCTCAAGGCGAAGCTGCCGGAGTACATGATTCCTTCCGCGTTCGTCATGGTCGATGCGTGGCCTCTAACGCCGAGCGGGAAGGTTGACAGAAAGGCTCTACCCGCGCCCTCGCGCGACGAGGCGGAAGGAGCTTTCGTCGAGCCGCGCACTCCGACGGAAGAGCAGCTTGCGGGCATCTGGGGGCGTCTGCTCGGTGTCGAGCGCGTCGGTGCGCTCGACAACTTCTTCGAGCTTGGCGGCCATTCGCTTCTGGCGACGCAGTTGATGTCGCGCGTGCGCGAAGGTTTCGGAGTTGACCTGCCTCTGCGAAGCCTCTTTGAAGAGCCGACCGTCGAAGGATTCGCGCGGCTCATCGAGCGCGAGACGGGCGGGCGCGCGACGGAAGCGCGGCAAGCGCCGCCGCTCGTGCCCATGCTCCGCGAAGGAAATCTGCCGCTCTCCTTCGGACAGCAGCGTCTATGGTTTATCGACCAGCTCGGCATGGGCGGCACGGCTTACAGCCTCGCCGGAGCGATACGTCTCCGAGGCGAGCTTGACGCCGAAGCACTCGAACGAAGCATCGGCGAGGTCGTTCGTCGTCACGAATCGCTCAGAACTACTTTCGAGGTCGTAGACGGAGAGCCGGTGCAGGTCGTTCATCCTTTCAGTGGGCTTGAGCTGCCGCGCGTCGATTTGTCGCATCTGCCGGAAGCCGAGCGCGAGAGTGAAGTCAAGCGTCTGTTCGACGAAGAAGCGCAGAGCGTCTTTAACCTGGAAGCGGGGCCGCTCGTGCGCATGAGCCTTCTGCGAAGGGCTGCGACCGACCACGTCCTGATTCTCAACATGCACCACATCATTTCGGACGGCTGGTCGATACGCGTGCTGGTGCGCGAAGTGGCGACGCTCTACGAAGCCTTCGTCAAGAATCTGCCTTCGCCTCTGCCGGAGCTGCACGTGCAGTACGGCGACTATGCCGTCTGGCAACGACGCTGGTTGCAGGGCGAAGTGCTCGACGCGCAGGTCGCTTACTGGAAGCAGAAGCTGCAAAACGCTCTGCCGGTGCTTGAGCTGCCGACCGACCGACCGCGCCCCGCCGTGCAAAGCTCGCACGGAGCGAGGCAGACCGTCTCAATTCCGCCGCGCCTCGAAGAGAAGCTTCGCTCGCTCGCGCAGCGCGAGGGCGTGACGCTCTACATGCTTCTGCTCGCCGCCTTCCAAACGCTGCTTCATCGCTACACGGGTGAGGAAGACATCATCGTTGGCTCGCCCGTCGCGGGTCGGCAGGAGATAGAGACCGAAAACCTCATCGGTCTCTTCATCAACATGGTGGTGATGCGCGCACAGGTCAACGCGCATCAGAGCTTCCGCGAGCTGCTTGAACAGGTGCGCCGCACGGCGCTCGAAGCCTATGCGCATCAGGACGTGCCTTTTGAAAGACTCGTCGATGAATTGCACCCCGAGCGCGACCTGAGCCATTCGCCGATTTTTCAGGTGATGTTCGTGCTGCACAATGCCGTGCGCAAAGCCTTCGAGCTGCCCGGCCTGATTATGGAGCCACTTGAGGGCGCAGGCAGCACTGCGCGCTACGATTTAACGCTTGAGCTTTCCGAGCGCGACGCGGGACTCGAAGGCTGGTTCGAGTACAACACGGACATCTTCGACGCCGAGACCATCGAGCGCATGGGCGATCACCTCCTGACGCTGCTCGAAGCCGTCGCCACTCAGCCCGAACAGCAGCTCGACCTGTTGCCTTTGCTCACCGAACGCGAACGCCGCCGAATGCTCGTCGAGTGGAACGACACGGGCAGAGATTACGCGCGAGACAAAGCCATCCACGAGTTCTTCGAGCAGCAGGCCGCGCGCACGCCCGAGCGCACGGCACTCGTTTTTGAAGAATCGGAGATAAGCTACGGCAACCTCAACCGCAGAGCCAACCAGCTCGCGCATCATCTGCTCGCGCTCGGCGTCGGGCGTGGCACGCGCATCGGCATCTTCGTCGAACGCTCGATAGAGATGATGGTCGGGCTGCTCGGAGTGTTGAAAGCCGGAGGCGCATACGTCCCCCTCGACCCCGCTTATCCGCACGAGCGTCTCGCCTTCATGCTGAACGACGCCGACGTGTCTGCGCTTCTCACACAGGAGCGCCTGCTCGGCCAACTGCCCTCGAACCAGACGCAAATCGTCCGCATCGACACGGACTGGCACACAATCGCCCAACAGAGGGACACCAACCCGAACATTCAGGTCGAGCCTGAACATCTCGCCTACGTCATCTACACGTCAGGCTCAACCGGCAAACCCAAAGGCGTCTGCGTCGCCCACAAAAATGTCTCCAACTTCTTCTCCGCGATGGACGAACGCATCGGCGTGTCGAGCGGCACTGAGCAGACCACGTCCGCTGCTTCGCTTCCAGACTCTTCTTCCATCCCCACCTGGCTCGCTCTCACCTCCATCTCCTTCGATATCTCCGTCCTCGAACTATTCTGGTCTCTCGCCAGAGGCTTCCAACTCATCATTCAACCCGAACGCGACTCCGCTCTGCGTCTCTCCTCTCTCCAGCCTCGTCTGCCTTCTTCCGACCGTACCATCGACTTCAGCCTCTTCTACTTCGCCTCCAGCGAAGAAGCTGAACCCGGCTCGGATAAATACCGCCTCCTGATTGAAGGCGCTCGCTTCGCCGATTCTCACTCTTTCTCCGCCGTCTGGACTCCGGAACGTCATTTCCACGCCTTCGGCGGACTTTATCCCAACCCATCAGTCATCAGCGCCGCGCTCGCAATGGTCACCCATCACATCAATATCAGAGCGGGAAGCGTCGTTCTGCCACTGCATCATCCAATCAGAGTGGCGGAGGAATGGTCGATTGTAGATAACCTCTCGGGCGGAAGAGTGGGAGTGTCGTTCGCTTCGGGCTGGCATGCCAACGATTTCGTGTTCAGGCCGGAGAACTACGCTGAAAGACAGAGAGTGATGTACGAAGGCATCGAGCAGGTACGTAGTTTATGGAGAGGAGAAGGAATCAAGCTGCGGGACGGAGCAGGCAGCGAAGTAGAGGTGAAGATACTGCCGCATCCTGTGCAGAAGGAGTTGCCGATCTGGGTGACGGCAGCGGGAAGCATCGAGACGTTCCGTTCAGCAGGGAGAATCGGAGCAGGGTTGTTGACACATTTATTGGGGCAGAGTGTGGAAGAGTTGGGAGAGAAGGTAGAGGCGTACAGGGAGGCATGGAGAGAGGCGGGGCATGGGAAGGAAGAGGGAAGCAGGTGGCCGGAGGGGCATGTGACATTGATGTTGCACACGTATGTAGGAGAGGAGAAGGAGGCGGTCAGAGAGATTGTCCGCAAGCCTTTCAACCGATACCTGATGCAGTCGGTGGGTCTCGCACGCAACCTGACGCGAAGCCTCGGCTACGACCTTGAGATTGAGAGTCTGTCGGAAGACGAGCTTGAAGCGATTCTGAATCGAGGCTTCGACCGCTACTTCGAGACGAGCGGCCTGCTCGGCACGCCCGATAGCTGCATGGAGATGATTGAGCGCCTGAAAGCTATCGGGGTTGACGAGGTCGGATGCCTGATTGATTTCGGAATCGAGACTGAGACAGTGCTGCGCGGCCTGAGATACCTGAACATCGTGCGCGAGCGCAGCAATCGAAAACAGGAGGCTGACGCTGGCGAGGCCGATTACAGTGTTCCCGCGCAAATCGCGCGTTACGGCGTGACGCATTTGCAGTGTACGCCCTCGATGGCTCGCATGCTGCTGCTCGACCCGAGAGGCGCGTCCGCGCTCGCGTCTGTCAAAAAGCTTTTGCTCGGCGGAGAAGAGCTGCACGCGTCGTTCGCGGCTGAACTCGGCCAGATTGTGACGGGCGAGATACACAACATGTACGGCCCGACCGAGACCACTATCTGGTCAACTACTCATCAGGTCTCGCAGGCGGGCGGCGCAGTTCCGATTGGCCGCCCTATTGCGAACACCGAAATCTATATCCTCGACCGACAGCTTCAGCCCGTGCCCGTCGGCGTGCGCGGCGAACTCTTCATCGGCGGCGAGGGCGTCGTGCCCGGTTATCTCAAACGCCCCGACCTCACGTCCGACCGATTCATCCCCAATGCCTTCGGCGCGAAGCCCGGCGCACGCATCTACCGGACGGGCGACGCGGCGAGCTACTTGCCCGACGGCACGATTCAGTTCTGGGGACGTACCGATAATCAGGTGAAGCTGCGCGGCTACCGGATTGAGCTGGGCGAGATAGAGGCGCAGCTCGAAGAGCATCCGTCGGTTCGCGAGGCGGCGGTCGCGGCGCGCACGGACGACACGGGCGAGCAAAGACTCGTCGCCTACGTCGTCCCGGCGCAGGCCGAGGCGTCAGACCTGCAAACGCTCGCCCTCTCTCCGGAGGCCGAAACGATTCTCGGCGAGAGGCCGCGCTTCACGCTGCCGAACGGGATGGTCGTGGCGCATCACACGAGCCCGCAGACGAGCGCCATCTACCGGGAGATTTTCGAGGACAGGGTTTACGACCGGCACGGCCTCGCCTTCAACGACGGCGATTGCATCTTCGATGTCGGCTCAAACATCGGCCTCTTCACGCTCTTCGCCAATCTGAAGTGCAAACGCCCGCGCGTCTTCGCCTTCGAGCCCATCCCGCCGACCTTCGACCTGCTGCGCACGAACGTCTCGCTCTACGACCTCGACGTTAAGCTCTTCAACGTGGGCGTCGCCGACAAGGTCGATGTCGCGTCGTTCACCTTCTACCGCGAGGCGGCGGGGCTCTCGGGTCGGAGCATCTACGCGGCCAACGATAAGGAGATTACCAAGACCATCATCTCCAACTGGTTCACGAACGTCGGCTCGCCCGACGAGCTTGAGCCGCAGGAGCGCGCTCGCTTCGACGAGCTGATGGAAGAGGTGATGCACGCCGAGACCTACGATTGCCGCCTGACAACTCTCTCCAACGTCATACGCGAGCACGAGGTCGAGCGCATCGACCTGCTCAAAGTGGACGTGGAGGGCGGCGAGCTTGACGTGCTCAACGGTATCGAGGAAGAGCACTGGGGCAGAATCAGGCAGGTCGTGATGGAGATTGACACGAAAGAGATGCTCGACGAAATCAAGCACAAGCTTGAGAAGCGCGGCTTCAGAGTCAACGTCGATGAGACGACCACCGTGCACGCGGGCACTGAGTATTTCTACACGATTTACGCGAGCCGCTTGCCGCAGAACGGAAGCTCGAACGGCGCTGGAAGGCGTGCGACGACCGCATCCGCGCCCGTCTTCTCTAGCGCTGAGCTTCGCAACTACCTCAAGGAGAAGCTGCCCGAGTACATGGTGCCCGCGACGTTTATGACTTTGGAGGCGCTGCCCCTGACGCCGAACGGCAAGGTCAATCGAAAGGCTCTGCCCGCGCCCGAAGCGAATCGTCAGGCGGCGGGCGTCGCCTACGAAGCTCCGCAGACCGAAGCGGAACAGACCATCTCCGCCATCTGGCAGGAGGCGCTCAGAGTTGACCGCGTCGGCCTCAACGACAACTTCTTCGACCTCGGCGGCAACTCGCTCTTGCTCGTCAAAGTTCACAGCAAGCTACAGGAAGCCTTCGGCAAAAATATCTCGATGGTCGAGATGTTCAGGCGTGCGACCGTCGGCTCGCTGGCCTCATATCTGGTCGGCGAGCAGACAGGGAAATCCAAGCTCAAGCAGGCTCAGAGCCGCGCGCAGAAACAGACCGAAGCCATGAACACTCAGCGCCAGCAGTCGAAGGCGAGGGCGCAGAGGTTCACGAAAGACAGAAAGCGATAGAGGCTTTTTTCAAGCCGCTCGATTCAAACCCCCACACCTTCGCCCGCCTTCTCAAAGGCGACTTTCAAAACACCTTCCAAACCCCCTCCGAGGCCGAGCGCGACTGAGAAAGACGCCGTTCGGCCGAGACCTGAAACCCGACTGCTCTTCGAGCAGCCATCGACGACAAGGGACGAAATGGAGCAACAACAAATGGAGAGCGCGGGAGCCGAAGAAGAACTGAGAGGCGTGGCGATTATCGGCATGTCGGGTCGTTTTCCGGGTGCAGCCAACGTGGAAGAGTTCTGGCGCAACCTGCGCGACGGCGTCGAGTCCATCAGGTTCTTCTCCGACGAGGAGCTTTTGGCGGCGGGCGTCTCGCCCAGAGAGATGGCTGCCCCTAACTACGTCAAAGCCAACGGCGTGCTCGAAGATATCGAGCTGTTCGACGCTCCCTTCTTCGGCTTCTCGCCGAGGGAAGCCGAGATAATGGATCCGCAGCTCCGCTTCTTCCTCGAAGGCGGCTGGGAAGCGCTCGAAAACGCGGGCTACAACTCCGACACCTACCCTGGCGCAATCGGCATCTACGGCGGGATGCACATGAGCAAGTACCTGCTCTCGAACCTGCTGCCGAACCGTGCGCTCGTCGAATCAGCCGGGGCGCTCCAACTGAGAATCTGGAACGACAAAGATTTTCTCGCCTCGCTCGTCGCCTACAAGCTCAACCTGCAAGGGCCGAGCGTGACGGTTCAGACCGCTTGTTCTACTTCGCTCGTCGCCGTCTGCATGGCCTGCCAGAGTTTGCTCAACTACCAGTGCGACATGGCGCTGGCGGGTGGCGTTACCGTCAGCGTCCCGCACTACGTCGGCGCATTCGTTCAGGAAGGCGTGCTCTCACCCGACGGCCATTGCCGCGCCTTCGACGCCGAAGCTCGCGGCACTGTCGCGGGCAACGGCATGGGCATCGTGCTTCTCAAGCGACTGTCGGACGCCATCGCCGACCGCGACCCGATTTATGCAGTCGTCAAAGGCTGGGCGATGAACAACGACGGCTCGGCCAAGATTGGCTACACCGCGCCGAGCATGGAAGGCCAGATGGAAGTTATCGGCATGGCGCAGGCGCTCGCCGAGGTCGAGCCCGAGACCGTCACCTACATCGAAGCTCACGGCACGGGCACGCCTCTGGGCGACCCGATTGAGATAGCTGCGCTCAACGAAGTCTTCCGCACCCAGACCGAGAAGAAGGGCTTCTGCGGCGTCGGCTCGGTCAAGACCAACATCGGCCACTTGGACGCCGCCGCAGGCGTGGCGAGCCTGATTAAGACCGTGCTCGCGCTTCGTCACAAACAGCTTCCGCCGAGCATCAACTTCCAGAGCCCGAACCCGCAGATTGATTTCGCTAACAGTCCTTTCTACGTCAACGCGCGCCTGAGCGATTGGAAGAGCAACGGCACGCCTCTGCGCGCGGGCGTCAGCTCTTTCGCAATGGGCGGCGTCAACGCCCACGTCATCCTCGAAGAAGCGCCGCCGGTCGAAGAGTCTTCGGATTCGAGGCCGTACCAGTTGCTCGTGCTCTCGGCCAAGTCGAACTCCGCGCTCGACCAGATGACGAAGAATCTGGCCGCGCATCTCAGGCAGCAGCCCGGGCAGAAGCTCTCCGATGTCGCCTACACGCTCAAGGTCGGGCGCAGGGCTTTCATCCATCGCCGCACCATCGTTTGCAGCGATACGGAAGACGCCGTCAGCGCTCTTGAGACGCTCGACCCGAAGCGCGTCTTCACCTCTACGTCCGACACGCGCCAGCGCAACGTCGTCTTCATGTTTCCGGGGCAGGGCGCGCAGTACGTGCAGATGGCCGCAGGGCTCTACGAGGACGAGCCGACTTTTCGACAGGAACTAGACCGGTGCGCCGAAGCCCTGCGCCCCGCGCTCAAGCTCGACCTGCGCGAATTGCTCTATCCGGCGGAAGAAGCGGCGACGGAAGCCGCCGAGCGGCTCGGCCAAACTCAATACACGCAGCCCGCGCTCTTCGCCGTCGAGTACGCGCTGGCGAAGGTCTGGATGCAGTGGGGCGTCGAGCCCAAGTTGATGATAGGTCACAGCGTCGGCGAATACGTCGCGGCCTGTCTCTCGGGCGTGATGTCTCTGGAGGATGCGCTCTCGCTCGTGGCCGAACGCGCGCGACTGATGCAGGAGCTTCCGCCGGGCGCGATGCTGGCCGTCTCGCTGACGGAAGAGAGAGTGCAGCCGCTTCTCGGCAAGGGGCTTTCGCTGGCGGCGGTCAACAGCCACGCGCTCTCGGTCGTCTCGGGGCTGCCGGAGATGATTGAAAAACTGCAAACGCGCCTCACGGCTGAAGGCATCGAGTGCCGACGCCTGCACACCTCACACGCTTTTCATTCCGAGATGGTCGAACCCATCATGCAGCAGTTCATCAACCGCGTGAGGAAGGTCAGGCTGCAAGCGCCGTCCATCCCTTACGTCTCGAACGTCACGGGCGAGCTGATTACCGAAGCGGAGGCAACCGACCCGCTCTACTGGGCGAAACACCTGCGCCGCGCCGTGCGCTTCGCCGACGGATTGAACGTCGTGCTTCAGGACGAACAGGCCGTGCTCATCGAAGTCGGGCCCGGACGCGCGCTCAGCACCTTCTGCAAGCATCACCCGCAGGCGACCGCCGACCATCTCATCCTCGCTTCCGTCCGCCACCCGCACGACGCGCAGGCAGACGTGGCTTTTCTCCTCAACAGTCTCGGCAGGCTTTGGCTCACGGGATTCGAAGTCGATTGGGACGGCTTCTACGCGGAAGAGCTTCGCAACCGCGTGCCCTTACCGAGTTATCCGTTCGAGCGTCATCGCTACTGGGTCGAGCCGCAGGAAGATTACGTCGATAGCCTGATGCAGGCCAGACCCGCCGAAAAACGACTCGACATCGCCGAATGGTTCTACACGCCGCTCTGGAAACAGTCCTTCTCTCCGCGCCCTGAAAGGCTCAGGGAGCGCCTCAACTGGCTGCTCTTCATCGACGAGCTTGGCCTCGGCGAGCAGATTGCCGGGCGGCTCAAAGCGCAGGGGCAGGATGTCGTCCTCGTCAGGCTGGGCGACGAATTCAACGAACGCTCGGAGCGCGAGTTTACGATTAATCCCGAGCGGATGAGCGACTACGAAACGCTGCTCCTGACGCTCGCCGCCGACGGGCATCATCCGCATCGCGTCATTCACCTCTGGAACGTCAACATCCCGCCCGAGGGCGACGACGCGCCTTCCGAGCTTTTCCGAGATGCTCAGATACGCGGCTCGCACAGCCTGCTCCGGCTCGCCGACGCGCTCGCCGCGCGCGAGCTTGAAGAGAAGGTGACGATAATCGCCGTCTCGAACAATCTACAGGCCGTCGCGGGCTTCGAGCACCTGATGCCTGAGAAAGCGCCTCTGCTCGGAGCATGTCACGCCATCGCGTGCAGGGCGATGGTCGTCTGCCGCAGCGTCGATGTCTCGCTCGCCAACCACTCCATCGGGCGCGAGCGAGTGATTACTCAAATCCTCTCCGAGTTCATGTCGGAGCGGACGGAGACCATCGTCGCCTATCGAGGCAATCGACGCTGGACGCAAAGCTTCGAGGAATTTCTGGTGGACGGCGCGAACGAGGAGAAGTCGCGTCTGCGCGAAGGCGGCGCGTATCTCTTCCTCGGCGACCTGTCGCCGAAAGCCATCGGCCTGGCGCAAGCCTTCGTCGAGCAGGTCGGCGCACGCATCGCGCTGATGCTCGCGCCCGATTTTCCCGAGAGGGAAGAGTGGGAGCGCCTGCTGGCCGAAGAGACCGAAGAGGCCGAAGCGAATGCTTTGACGCAGACCATTCGCGCTCTGCGCGAGCTGGAAGCGGCGGGCATCAAAGCTCTCCTGCTCAGGGGAGAGATGGAGGAAAGAAACTCTCTGGAGAAGGCGCTCGTCGAAACCTTCGAGCGCTTCGGCGAGTTGAACGGCGTCGTCTACACGGCAGAGCCTCTGGAAACAGAGCCACACTTTTCCTCCGACGCACACTTCACCGCCGACGAACGTCTCTTCGAGTCGAGCCTGCCCGGGCTGATGACTCTGAGCGATTCCCTGCATGGCAGAAACCTCGATTTCTGCCTGCTGCAATCGCCGCTCTCCACCTTGCTCTGCGACAGCGTTTCGCAGGTCGATTCCGCCGCCGCCCATTTCATCGAGAACCTCGCCACCCTGCGCAGCCAAGCGGGCTCGACTTACTGGGTCAGCGTTCAGTGGGAAGGCTGGCCTGTGAACGGAGCGAACGGAAACGGCCACGCACCCGACCCCTTCGAGATGACGCAGGCCGAAGCTTTTCAGGTGGTGCGCCGCGCTCTCTCGACCGAACAGCCGCACCTTCTGATTTCAACCGCCGACCTTCACAGCAGACTCGAACAACAGGTGGCCGCGACCATTACCGAAGAGGACGAGCCTCTCGAAACGCCCACCGCGCGCGGCGCGCTGCATCACCGTCCAGAACTGGCAATCGCCTACGTCGCGCCGAGAAGCGAAGACGAAGAATTGCTGGCGGGCATCTGGAAACAGTTCCTCGGCTTCGAGCAGGTAGGCATCCACGACAACTTCTTCGACCTCGGCGGCCATTCGCTCCTGGCGACGCAGCTCGTCTCGCGCATCCGCAGTGAATTCGACGTGTCGCTGCCGCTCGAAACCCTCTTCGCCGAGCCGACCGTCGCCGGACTCGTCGAGCGCATTCATGAGGCGCGGCTTGAAGAGTCAACCTCGAAGCCTTCGTTGATTCCGGTCAGCCAGCGAGATAAGCCCCTGCCGCTCTCTTTCGCGCAGCAGCGCATGTGGTTCTTCGACCAGCTCGAATCCTCAAGCTCTACCTACAACATTCCGCTCGTCATACGCGTCGGCGGCGCGCTCGACGTCGAAGCGTTGGAGCGCAGCTTGAACGACCTCGTCGCCAGGCACGAGATTCTTCGCACCACCTACACCGTCGTCGATGAGACGCCCGTACAGTTGATAGCTTCCGAGCTGAAGCTGAGCGTTCCTCTGACCGACGTGAGTGACATTCACGAGTCGGAGCGAGACGAACAGGTGCAGCAGTTAATCAAGAGCGAGGCGCGCGAGCCTTTCAGCCTCTCTACCGGGCCTCTGCTGCGCATGAGCGTACTGCGGCTCAAGGAGGAGGACTACGTGTTGATGCTCACGCTGCATCACGTCCTCGCCGACGGCTGGTCGATGGGCGTGATGGTGCGTGAGTTGGAAATTCTCTACCAGGCGCACTTGAACGGAAAGACGGGGCGGCTGCCGGAGCTGCCGATTCAATACGCCGACTATGCCGTCTGGCAGCGCGAGATGATGCAGGGCGAAGAGCTTGAGACGCAGCTCGATTACTGGAAGCGTCAACTGGCAGATTTGCCCGACGCGCTCGATTTGCCGACCGACCGACCGCGTCCCTCCAAGCAGACCTTCCGGGGCGCGCTCAAAACTTTCACCATCGACCGAGACGTTTTCCAGCCGCTTCAAGCTCTCAACTGCGAAGAGGGAACGACGCTCTACATGCTCCTGCTCGCAGCCTACCAGACGCTCCTGCATCGCTACACGAATCAGTCTGACATCGTCGTCGGCTCGGCCATCGCCGGTCGCAATCGCGCCGAGCTTGAAGGCTTGATAGGCTTCTTCGTCAACACGCTCGTCATGCGGACAGACCTTTCGGGCGACCCGAGCTTCCGGAAGCTTCTCGGCAGAGTGCGCGAAGTGGCGCTTCAGGCTTACGCGCACCCGGACGTGCCCTTCGAGCAACTGGTCGAGGTGCTTCAACCCGTGCGCGACCCGAGCCGTCCGCCGCTCTTCCAGACCATGCTCATCCTGCAAAACGGACTGCTCAGGTCTCAGGAGCTTTCCGGCCTCACCTTCGGCTCGATACAGGTGGACAGGGAAGCGTCGATGTTCGACCTGACGCTTTATTTCAACGAGACGGAAGAGGGGCTTTCGGCCACCGTCGAATACAACACAGACCTCTTCGACGAAGGAACAATCGAGCGTCTGGCAGGCCACTTCGAGCAGTTGCTCACGAGCATCGCGGCCAACCCCGACCAGTCTCTCAGCCGTCTCTCGCTCCTGACGCATCCGGAAGCGCAACGCCTGCTCGTCGAATGGAACAGCACGACGAGCGACTACCCGCGCGACCTCTGCATCCACGAGCTTTTCGAGCAGCAGGCCGAAGCCACGCCCGACGCCGTCGCGGTTATCTCCGCGAGCGGGCGGATTAACTACAGAGACCTCAACCAGCGAGCCAACCAGCTCGCGCATTACCTGCGTCGTCAGGGCGTAGGCGCGGACGTGCCCGTCGCCATCTGCCTTGAGCGTTCGATAGAGATGGTCGTCGGCCTTCTCGGCATCCTCAAGGCGGGCGGCGCTTACGTGCCTTTAGACCCCGCCTACCCGCAGGAGCGTCTCGCCTTCATGCTCGAAGATTCAGGGGCTTCTGTGCTCCTGACCGAGCAGAGCCTCGAAGTGAAACCGGCGGAGCGCGACGGCTTACGCATCGTCTATCTCGACGCCGACCGCGAGCGCATCGCTCTTGAGAGCAGGGAGAATCCTTCGCGCGGCGCGAGCGCGGAGAATCTGGCCTACGTCATCTATACCTCCGGCTCTACGGGGACGCCGAAAGGAGTGATGGGGCTTCATCGCGGAATGGTGAATCGTTTCCGTTGGATGTGGGAAGAGTTTCCGTTCGAGGCCGGAGAGGTCTGCTGTCAAAAGACTTCTCTGAGCTTCCTCGATTCGGCGTGGGAGATTTTCGGAACGATGTCGAAGGGCGTCCCCGTCCGTATCATCAAGACCGAAGTGGTCAAGGATGTCGATAAGTTCGTCCGCACTCTGGCGGAAGAGAACGTGACGCGCATCGTGCTCGTGCCGTCGCTTTTGCGCCTCATGCTCGACAGCTATCCGGACTTGCAGGAGCGTCTGCCCCGACTCAAATACTGGGTCAGCAGCGGCGAGGCGCTCTCCTTCGAGCTGGCGCAGAAGTTCAAACAACACATGCGGGAGAGCGTTTTGCTCAACCTCTACGGCTCTTCCGAAGTCTCGGCCGATTCCACCTTCTACGACGCGAGCAGCCATCGACTGCGGGGCAGCGTGCCCATCGGCCGCCCGATTGCCAACACCGACCTTTACATCCTCGACCCGAAAGGCCAGCCCGTGCCGACCGGCATTCCCGGCGAGCTTTACATCGGCGGCGACGGACTCGCCAGAGGTTACTGGCGACGCGCCGAGCTGACGGCGGACAAGTTCGTCCCCAATCATCTCGGCTTAGAGCCCGGAGCAAGGATGTTCCGCACGGGCGACCTCGCGCGCTACCTGCCCGACGGCACTATCGACTACCTGGGGCGCGTCGATCATCAAGTCAAGATTCGCGGGCAGCGTCTTGAGCTGGGCGAGATTGAAGCTGTGCTCAATCGTCATCCGCTCGTCAGCCAGTCGGTCATCGTCGCGCAGAAGGATTCCAAAGGCGAACAGCGTCTGGTGGCCTACGTGGTCGGCGTCGCCGGAGAGCAGTTGGAGCCGGGCGCGCTTCGCCAGTCGCTCAGGGAGCGTCTGCCCGAATACATGGTGCCTTCCGTCTTCGTCCTGCTCGACCAGATGCCCTTGACGCCGAACGGCAAGGTCAACCGACGCGCTCTGCCCGCGCCCGACGACGCCGTCCGACCCGAGCAGGCGACGCCTTTCGTCAAGCCGGAGACGCAGACCGAGATAGACCTCGCCAACATCTGGTCGGAAGTGCTCGGCGGCAAACAGGTCGGGGTCAACGACAACTTCTTCGACCTCGGCGGCCACTCCCTCTTGGCTACACAGCTCATCTCGCGCGTGCGCACGAGCTTCGGACTGGAGCTGCCTCTGAGCGCCTTCCTCGCCTCGCCCACCATCAAGAGCCTCGCCGAGAAGATAGAAGAGATTCTCTTCCTCAGCTCGGATTCGACCGACCTCGACGAGGTTTTGAAACTGCTCGAAGGCATGGACGACGACGAGACACAGGAGATGCTCACCGAGTATTGAGCATCAACGCCTGCGGCGAAACGCGAACCTTCACGGCGCGACCGATTTTGAGCTTGAAAGCTCGCAAGAGTTTGTGAGACCTGGCAGGTCAAGTATGAAAGACAAAGTGTTGACAGAACCGAACTGCGCGGCGAATCAGCCGGAGATGGGGCTCGAAGACATCCGCGAAAAGGTGATGCACCTCTTCTCTCTGAGCGACGAGTCAATCGAAGCCGAGCGCGAGAGGGAAAGACTCGTCGGCATCGTCGCTCACAACTTTCTGCGCGCTAGCCACGTCAGCACCGAGCTGGAGCTGAGGGCGCTCACAGAACACTTCGTCGATACGCGGATTCCCACCGACCCCTGCGACATCGACCATTACTTTGAATACCTTTCCAGCAACGTCGTCGCCCATTCCATCCGCACCTCTTCGCCGCGCTTCATCGGACACATGACCTCGTCGCTGCCCTACTTCGTCCGCCCGTTGGGGAAGCTTCTGACGACGCTCAACCAGAACGTCGTCAAGGTGGAGACGGCCAAGTCTCTGAGCCCTTACGAGCGACAGACGCTCGCCATGATGCATCGGCTCATCTTCAACTTCCCTGACGACTTCTACGTCCGGCACACGCAGCACAGCGAGAGCACGCTCGGCATGATTACCTCGGGCGGCACGCTCGCCAATATCACCGCCCTCTGGTGCGCGCGAAACGCGTGCTTCGCGCCGAGCGGAGATTTTCGCGGCGTCGAGGAAGAAGGTCTTCCGGCGGCGCTTCAGTTCTACGGAGCGAGCGAAGCGGTCGTCATCGGCTCGGAGATGCTTCACTACTCTTTCGATAAAAGCGCGGGGCTGCTCGGCATCGGCACGCGCAATTTGAAGAAGGTGCGAACCGACGAGCGACGCCGCATCGACCTCAAGGCGCTGCGCGAGACGATGGAAGAATGCCGCGCGCGCAATCAGCGCATCATCGCCCTCGTCGCCATCGCCGGTGCGACCGAAACCGGAACCATCGACCCGCTCTCGGAGATGGCCGACATCGCCGAAGAATACGGCGTGCATTTCCACGTCGATGCTGCGTGGGGCGGCGCGCTGCTCTTCTCGGAGAAGCATCGACCGAAGCTCAAGGGCATCGAGCGCGCCGATTCCGTCACCATCGACGCGCACAAACAGCTCTACGCGCCGATGGGGCTCGGCATGATTATGCTGCGCCGCCCGCAACTGGCGAAGGTCATCGAAAAACAGGCGCGCTACGTCGTCCGCCCCGGCTCGTTCGACTTAGGCCGACGCACGCTCGAAGGCTCGCGCCCCGGCATGTCGCTCTTTCTCCACGCCGCCCTGCACATCATCGGTCGCAAAGGCTACGAATTTCTCATCGACGAAGGCATCAGCAAAACCTTCTACATGGCCGAGGCAATCCGTCGCCGCCCCGAGTTCGCGTTCGTCGTCGAACCGGAAATCAACATTCTCACTTACCGCTACCTGCCTGAAGCCTACAGAGAGAAGGCGGCCGACGGCGAGCTGACGAAGGCGGACAACGAGGCGATTAATCATGCCAACCGCGCTCTCCAAAGGGCGCAGCGCCGCGAGGGTCGCAACTTCGTCTCGCGGACGATAGTCGAGACGACGTGCGAGGGAGAAACGTGCCCGGCCGTCGTGCTGCGCGCCGTCCTCGCCAACCCGCTCACGACCGAAGCGGACATCGACGCCGTGCTCGAAGACCAGGTCAAAATCGCCGCCAATCTGTTTACCAACACTGCCGCCCGCGCCCGCGCAGTCTAGCGAAGCGAGCGCCGAACGGCAGCACTGCCAAACCTGAACAGGAAGATTATGACTACCTCGACCGACCAACTGGAACGTCTGAAAAAACTCTCGTCGGCCAAGCGCGCGCTGCTGATGAAAGCCATCAGGGAAAAGGGCGGGCAGGCCGCCTCAAGCGTCATCGAGCGCCGCCCCGGACAGCCGTCCTATCCGCTCTCGTTCGCGCAGCAGCGGCTATGGTTTCTCGACCAGTTGGAGCCCGGCAGCGCCTTCTACAACATCCCTGCGGCGGTCAGCCTGAGCGGCGCGCTCGACATCGAAGTGTTGGAGCGAAGTGTCAACGAGATAATCAGGCGTCACGAATCGCTGCGCACAGTCATCTCTACCGAAAACGAAACCCCCGTTCAAATCATCCTCCCGGTCAGAGAGTCCGCCATTCCTCTAACGAACCTGACGGAACTGCCCGTCGGAGTGCGCGAGGAGGAAGCCCGCCGGCTCATCGCCGAAGAAGCTTCGCGCCCCTTCGACCTTGAGCGCGGCCCGCTCTTCCGCGTCGGCCTCATCCGGCTCGCCGAGCGTGAGCATATCGTGACGCTGACGCTTCACCACATCATCTCCGATGGCTGGTCGATGAGCGTACTTATCCGCGAGTTCTTCACGCTCTACGACGCCTTCTCGCGCGGCGCGGCTTCGCCGCTCCCTGAGCTTCCCGTTCAATATGCCGACTACGCCGTCTGGCAGCGCGAATGGCTGAGCGGCAACGTGCTCGAAGAGACGCTCGCTTTCTGGAAGGAGCGTCTGTCGGGAGCGCCGCCCGTGCTTGAGCTGCCGTCAGACCGCCCGCGCCCCGCCGTGCAGACGTTTCGCGGCGCGGTCGAAAAGATGCGTTTCTCGAAGGAGCTGCGCGAGCAGTTGCTCGCGCTCGGCAAGAGCGAAGACGCTACGCTCTTTATGACGCTGCTGGCCGTCTTCAAAGTGCTTCTCCATCGCTATTCGGGACAGGACGACATCGTCGTCGGCTCGCCGGTCGCCGGTCGCAATCGCACGGAGGTCGAAGGACTCATCGGCTTCTTCGTCAATACGCTCGTGCTGCGCTCCGACCTCTCCGAGCGCATGACTTTTCGTGAGATGCTGCGGAGCGTTCGAGACACCGTGCTCTCAGCCCACACGCATCAGGACGTGCCTTTTGAAAAGCTCGTCGAAGAGCTGCACCCCGAGCGCAGCCTCAGCCATTCGCCGCTCTTCCAGGTGATGTTCACCCTGCTCAACGCGACGCAAAACCTGAGCGACGAGCTGGCCGGACTCAAACTCAGGACGCTCGACAGCGACAGCGACACGGCGAAATTCGACATCACCCTCCAGATGGCCGAAGACGTCGATGAACTGAGCGCATCTCTCGAATACAACACAGACCTCTTCGACGCCGAGACCGCCCGGCGCATGCTCCGACACTTCGAGAACCTTTTGAAGAACGTCGTCGCCGAACCCGAACAGCTCATCACAAAGCTCCCCCTGATGACCTCTTCGGAGCGCGAGAGCCTGCTCGCAGCCTGCGGCGATGCGCCTATCAATTACCGGCGCGACCTCTGCCTGCACCAATTCTTCGAGCGGCAGGCCACGCGCACGCCCGAGCGGACGGCGCTCATCTGCGAAGGCCACCAGATGTCTTACGGCGAACTGAACCGCAGAGCCAACCAGCTTGCGCGCCACCTGCGAAAGCAGGGCGTAGGCAGTGACGTGCCCGTCGGCCTCATGCTTGAGCGTTCGATAGAGATGATGGTCGGGCTGCTCGGAGTCTTGAAAGCCGGCGGCTGCTACGTCCCCCTCGACCCCACCTATCCGCAGGAACGCCTCGCCTACATGCTCGAAGATTCCGGCGCTTCCGTGCTTTTAACGCAACGCCGACTCGTCGGCACGCTGCCCGTAAGCGCGGTCAAGGTTGTCAGCATCGACGCCGACTGGCCGGAGATTGAACGAGAAGACGGAGAGCACAACCTCGACGCAACGACGACGCCTGAAAACCTCGCCTACGTGATTTACACATCAGGCTCAACCGGCAAACCCAAAGGCGTCTGCGTCTCCCACAAAAATGTCTCCAACTTCTTCTCCGCTATGGACGAACGCATCGGCGAGTCAAACAGCAGCGAAGAGCAAACCACCTCTTCTTCCATCCCCACCTGGCTCGCTCTCACTTCTATCTCCTTCGATATCTCCGTCCTCGAACTTTTCTGGTCTCTCGCCAGAGGCTTCCAACTCATCATTCAACCCGAACGCGACTCCGCTCTGCGCTTATCTGCTCTCCAGCCTCGTCTGCCTTCTTCCGGTAGAACTATCGACTTCAGCCTCTTCTACTTCGCCTCCAGCGAAGAAGCTGAACCCGGCTCGGATAAATACCGCCTCCTGATTGAAGGCGCTCGCTTCGCAGATTCTCATTCTTTCTCCGCCGTCTGGACTCCTGAACGTCATTTCCACGCTTTCGGCGGACTTTATCCCAACCCTTCAGTCATCAGCGCCGCGCTCGCTATGGTCACCCGTCACATCCATATCAGAGCGGGAAGCGTCGTCCTGCCACTGCATCACCCCATCAGAGTGGCAGAGGAATGGTCGATTGTAGATAACCTCTCGGGCGGAAGAGTGGGAGTGTCGTTCGCTTCGGGCTGGCATGCCAACGATTTCGTGTTCAGGCCGGAGAACTACGCTGAAAGACAGAGAGTGATGTACGAAGGCATCGAGCTGGTACGTAGTTTATGGAGGGGAGAAGGAATCAGTTTGAGGGACGGAGCGGGCAGCGAAGTAGAGGTGAAGATACTGCCGCATCCGGTGCAGAAGGAGTTACCGATATGGGTGACGGCAGCGGGAAGTATAGAGACGTTCCGTTCAGCAGGGAGAATCGGAGCGGGACTCCTGACGCACCTGTTAGGGCAGAGTGTGGAAGAGTTGGGAGAGAAGGTAGAGGCGTACAGGGAGGCATGGAGAGAGGCGGGGCATGGGAGAGAAGAGGGAAGCAGGTGGCCTGAAGGTCATGTGACGTTGATGTTGCACACGTATGTAGGAGAAGAGAAGGAGGCGGTCAGAGAGATTGTCCGCAAGCCTTTCTCGGATTACCTGCGAAGCTCTATCGGGCTGATGAAGAATCTGGCGAAAAGCTTCGGTCAGGATATAGATTCCGCCGGGTTCACGAAGGACGACATGGATGCGCTGCTGGGGCATGCCTTCAACCGTTATTTCGAGACGAGCGGACTCTTCGGCACGCCCGAGTCGTGTCTTGAGATGGTGGAGAAATTGAAGGCTTCGGGCATCGACGAAATCGGCTGTCTCGTCGATTTCGGAGTCGAGACCGAGACGGTGCTGAACGGCCTGACGTACCTGAAAGAGCTGAGGGTCTTGAGCAACCGAACCAAAGAAGAGAGGGAAGAGGCCGACTACTCGCTGCCCGCGCAGCTTAGAAGACATCAGGCCACGCACCTGCAATGCACTCCTTCGCTCGCCTCCATGCTCATGCAAGACCCGGCTTCCGTCGAAGCCCTCGGCGGTCTGCGAAAACTGATGCTCGGCGGCGAAGCCCTGCCGCTCTCGCTCGCGCAGCGTCTCCTCGAAACTCTCCCCGCAGAGCTACACAACATGTACGGCCCGACCGAGACCACCATCTGGTCGGCCACGCATCGCGTCCGCGAAGCCATCGACCGCGTTCCTCTGGGCAGACCCGTTGCCAACACCCGGATTTACGTCCTCGACCAGCATCTCGAACCGCAGCCTCCGGGCGTCGCCGGTGAAATCTTCATCGGCGGCGAGGGCGTCGTGCGCGGTTATCTCCAGCGCCCCGAGCTGACGGCCGAGCGTTTCATCGCCGACCCCTACTCTCTGTCAGACGGCGCGCGTCTCTATCGCACGGGCGACGTTGGCCGCTACCTGCCCACAGGCGAGCTGGAGTTCCTCGGGCGCGTCGATTATCAGGTCAAGATTCGCGGCCACCGCATCGAAATCGGCGAGATAGAAGCGGCGCTTGCGGCTCACCCAGCCGTGCGCGAAGTGGTCGTCGTCGCCAGAGCGGGCGAGCGCGGCGAGAAAGACCTCGTCGCCTACATCGTGCCGAGCGCGGCGGTCGTGCCGGTGGCCGGAGAGTGGCGGCGCTTCCTGCAAGAGACGCTGCCCGAATACATGATTCCTTCCCTCTTCGTCACGCTCGACGAGATGCCTCTGACTCCCAACGGCAAGATTGACCGCAAGGCTCTGCCCGCGCCCGATCAGAGCCGCCGCAGCGTCGGCTCCGAGTACGTCGCGGCGCGCACGCCCACAGAAGATTTGCTCTCAACCCTCTGGTGCGACGTGTTGAGAGTCCCGCAGGTCGGCGTCTTCGATAACTTCTTCGAGCTTGGCGGCCACAGCTTGTTGGCGACGCAGTTGATTTCCAGAGTGCGCGAAGTCTTCGGCATCGAGCTACCCTTGCGACCGCTCTTCGAGTCGCCGACCGTTGCCGGACTCGCCCTGCAAATCGAGCAGCGCAGAAGCGCGGGGCACGGCGTCGATGCTCCGGCTTTGCAACCCGTCGAGCGCAGCGGCGAGCTTCCGCTCTCCTTCGCGCAGCAGCGCCTGTGGTTCCTGCATCAGCTTGAGCCGGAAAATCCCTTCTACAACGTGCCGGTCGCCGTGCGTCTGACGGGAAGCCTCGACGTGTCGGCTCTCGAACGCACGCTCGGAGAAATCATCCGGCGTCACGAAGTGCTGCGAACAACCTTCGAGAATATCGACGGGCGAGCCTCGCAGGTCATCAACCCGGCGGAAGAGCTGCAACTCTCAGTCGTCGATTTGAGCGACGTGAGCGACCCCGAGAGCGAGGCCGTCAGGCTCGCCAACCTCGACGCGCAGCGTCCCTTCGACCTCTCGCAGGGGCCGCTCCTCAGAGCGCAGGTCTTGAAGCTCGGAGAGGACGACCACGTCGCGCTGCTGACGATGCACCACATCGTCAGCGACGCGTGGTCAACCAACCTGCTCATCGGCGAGGTCGGCGCGCTCTACAAAGCCTATCTGGAAGGCGCGGCGTCGCCGCTCGCCGAGCTGAAGATTCAATACGCGGACTTCGCCGTCTGGCAGCGTCGCTGGTTGCAGGGCGAAGTGCTCGAAGAACAACTCGATTACTGGCGGCAGCAGCTTCGAGGGCTGCCCGTCCTCGAAGTGCCGACAGACCGGCAGCGTCCGGCGGAGCAGACCTACAGGGGCGCGCATCACCGCTTCGACTTCGACGAGCAGACCACGACGGCGCTCAAGCGACTCAGTCAGCAGCAGGGCGCGACGCTCTTTATGACGTTGCTGGCCGCCTTCCAGTCGTTGCTTTATCGCTACACGGGACAGGACGACATCGTCGTCGGCACGCCCATCGCGGGACGCAACCGCGCCGAGACCGAAGCGCTCATCGGATTTTTCATCAATACACTTGTCCTTCGCACGGACGCCTCGGGCGACCCGACTTTCGCCGAGCTTCTGCGCCGCGTCAGAGAAGTTTGCCTCGGGGCATACGCGCATCAGGACGTGCCGTTTGAGCGGCTCGTCGATGAGTTGCAGCCCGAGCGCGACCTGAGCCGGCATCCGCTCTTTCAGGTCTCATTCAATCTACAGAACGCGCCGCTCGATAAGCTGGAGCTGCCGGGATTGACGCTCAGCAAGTTCAGCAGCGAGGTGGAAGTCTCGCAGTTCGACCTGGCGCTGGAGATGAGAGAAGTGGGTGGGCAGCTCACCGGACTGCTGCAATACAACACAGACCTCTTCGAGCCGGAGACTATCGCTCGGATGAGCGAGCATTTGATGCGCATCGTCGGGGGCGTCGTCGAAAGTCTTGACAGACGCCTGTCGCAGCTTCCGATGCTGGGTGAAGAGGAGCGGCAAGTGCTCCTGAGCGAGTGGAACGAGACGACGCCGGAGGCTTCCGCGTCCGAGTTCTGCATCCATGAATTGTTCGAGGCGCAGGTGGAGCGCACGCCCAAAGCGGTGGCGGTCGAGTTTGAAGGCGAGCAGTTGACCTACGCGGAGCTGAACGCGCGGGCTAACCGGCTGGCTCGACATCTGCGCGGGCTCGGCGTGAAAGCCGAAGTACGCGTCGGCCTGTCGGTCAACCGCTCGCTTGAGATGGTCGTCGGGCTGCTCGGCATCCTCAAGGCTGGCGGCGCTTACGTGCCCCTCGACCCGCAGTACCCGCAGGAGCGTCTCTCCTTCATGCTTGAAGACGCGGGCGTCGCCGTCGTCGTGACGCATTCGCAGTTGATAGACGTGCTGCCGAGGATGCGGGAAGAGCGTCTGGTTTGGCTCGACACGGGCTGGCCGACGATTGCGCGCCAGAGCGCGGAGAATCTTTCCGGCGTGGTTGCGCCGGAGAACCTCGCCTACGTCATCTACACTTCGGGCTCGACCGGCACGCCGAAAGGCGTCGGCGTCCCTCACGGCGCGGCGGCCGAACATCTCGTCAGTATCCGCGAAACCTTCAACATCGAGCCCTCCGATCGCGTGCTTGAATTCGCCTCGCTCAACTTCGACGTTTCTCTTGAACAACTGCTGCCCTCGCTGCTTCTCGGCGCGAGAGTCTACCTGCGCGGCGATAATCTCTGGAGCGCCGCAGACCTCGCACGCCATCTCGCAGACGAGCGCCTCACGGTCGTCAATTTCCCGACCGCCTACTGGCATCAACTCGTGCAGGAATCGGCTGCGGGAGTAGAGCTGACTTCGGCGCACGACCTCAAGCTCGTCATTATCGGCGGCGACATGATACTGCCCGAAGCCGTGCGACTGTGGCAGACCACGCCGATGAAGGACGTGCGGCTCGTAAACGCCTACGGGCCGACCGAGTGCATTATCACCGCCGCGACCTTCGAGATACCCACGCGCGGCGAGGGCGCGAGCCAGTCGTTGAGAAAGATTCCCATCGGGCGGCCGACGGCAGAGAGAGCCATGTACGTGCTGGATGCGAGCGGCGGTCTCGTGCCAGTCGGCGTCGCCGGAGAGCTGCACATCGGCGGCAGTCTGCTCGCGCGCGGTTATCTCAACCGACCGGAGCTGACCGCCGACAGGTTCATTCCAGACCCCTTCTCCGGGCAGCCCGGCGGGCGCATGTATCGCACGGGCGACCTCGTGCGACTGCTCTCGGACGGGCAGATTGAATTCCTGGGCAGGCGCGACAATCAGGTGAAGGTGCGCGGCTTCCGCATCGAGCTTGGAGAGATAGAAGCGGCGCTCGTCGAGCACGAGCAGGTGAGCGAAGCAGTTGTCCTTGCGCGCAGGGACGGAGACGAGGTCGAGAAGCGTCTGGTGGCCTACGTCGTCCCGCGCGAAGACGCGTCGCTTGCGCTCGAAGAGGTGCGATCGTATCTGCGCGAGAAGCTGCCCGTTTACATGCTGCCTTCAGCCTTCGTCGTGCTCGAAGCGTTGCCCATCACGCCGAACGGCAAGGTTGACCGGCGCGCGTTGCCGCCGCCGGAGACGCTCGCGGGCGCGAGAGAGACCGCGCCGTCGTCTCCGCGAAACCGTGCGGAAGAGGTTTTGGCCGGAATCTGGAAACAGATACTCCGCCTCGAAGCCCTGAGCATTCACGACAACTTCTTCGAGGTCGGCGGCGATTCGATTCTCAGCCTACAGATTGTCGCCCGGGCGCGGCAAGCGGGCTTGCGCCTGACGCCCAAACAAATCTTCGACCATCCGACGGTCGCGGGACTGGCCGCCGCAGCAGGCGAGGCTACCGATTCGGTCGGCGAGCAGGGCGCGGTGGTCGGCGAAGTGCCGCTCCTGCCCGTTCAGGCTCGCTTCTTCGAGCAGCGTCAACCCGACCCGCATCACTTCAATCAGGCCATCATGCTCGAATCGCAGCAGCCGCTCGACGCCTCGCTGCTCGAACGCGCGCTGGCGAAGCTGCACGAGCATCACGACGCCCTGCGCCTGCGCTACACGCGCGAGAAAGAGGGCTGGCGTCAGACGAGCGTCGAAGTCGGCGGCGCGTCGGCGGCGCTCACGCGCCTCGATTTGTCGCACCTCGACGAAGACGAGCAGAAGTCGGCCATCGAAGAGGCGGCGGAAAAAGCACAGTCGAGCTTGAATCTCTCGGAAGGCCCGCTCATGCGCGCCGTGCTGTTCGATGCGGGCGCGGAGAAACCCAATCGCCTCCTGCTCGTCACTCATCACCTGCTGGTGGACGGCGTTTCGTGGCGCATCCTTCTCGAAGACTTGCAGAATCTCTACGAGCAGTTGAGCAACGGACGCGACGTTGAGCTTCCGCCCAAGACCACTTCCTTCAAGCGCTGGGCTGAACAACTCTCGGAGCACGCGCGACGCGAAGAGTTGAAGAACGAGCTTGGATACTGGCTCGCGGACGCGCGTCGCCGCGCCGCGCGCCTGCCTCTGGATAAGCCCTCGGGCGCAAACACCGTCGGCGCGTCGCGCACCTTCTCGACCGTCCTCGGCGTCGAGCAGACGCGCGCCCTGCTTCAGGAAGTCCCGAGAGCTTACCAGACGCAGATTAACGACGTGCTGCTGACGGCGCTCGCGCAGACGCTCTCTCGCTGGACGGGCTCGCGCTCCGTGCTCGTCGATTTGGAAGGCCACGGACGAGAAGAGCTATTCCCCTCCACCGATGTCTCGCGCACGGTCGGCTGGTTCACCTCTATCTTCCCCGTGCTGCTCGAAGTGCCGGAAGCGGCAGGGGCTCCCGAGACTCTGAAGGCCGTCAAAGAGCAGCTCGGAGCGTTGCCGCAGCGCGGCATCGGCTACGGTCTGCTGCGATACCTCGGCGGCGACGCGGAAGCGGCGTCGAAGCTAAGCGCGATGCCGCACGCCGAAGTCGTCTTCAACTATCTCGGACAGTTCGATCAGACGCTCTCCGAGTCGGCTCTCTTCAGCCTCGCGCACGAATCGAGCGGGGCAGACCAGAGCGCGCGCAACCTTCGGCAGCACCTGCTCGAAGTCAACGCCGTCGTCGGCGGCGGGCAACTGAGAATCAACTGGACGTACGGCGAAGAGCTTCACCGGCAGGAAACCGTCGAACGCCTGGCCGCCGAGTACGTCGAAGCTTTGCAGACGCTCATCGAACATTGCTCGACGAGGAAGACCGGAGATTACTCCGCTTCCGATTTCCCCCTGGCGAATCTCGACGAGGCGACTCTCCAACGATTGCTCGGAGAGTTTCCCGACGCGGAAGACATCTATCCACTCACGCCGACGCAGCAGGGCATTCTCTTTCATACGCTTTACGCTCAGGGCGAAGGCGAATACACGGGTCACGTCGTCTGGACGTTTCACGGCGAGCTGAACGTCGAGGCTTTAGAGCAGGCCGCGCAATTCGTTTTGGACGAACACCCGATTCTCCGCACGGGTTTCGTCTGGCAGGGCGTTCGTCAACCGCTTCAGATTGTGAGCAGGCGCACGAGCCTCCCCATCACGCAGGAAGACTGGCGAGGGATGAGCGAAGACGAACAACAACGCCTCTTCGACCAACGCCTCTTCGCCGACCGCCGCCTCGGCTTCAATCTCTCCCAAGCTCCCTTGATGCGTCTGCTGCTTATCCAACTCTCGGACTCACGCT
>DASWNP010000044.1:0-19485 GCA_036399175.1 Pyrinomonadaceae bacterium
GAGCGTGGAGCGCATGGCGAGCATCGGCAGCAGCGAGCAGCAGAGCGAAGGAGAAGCAGAGCGGCGAGGCTTTGCGGAGCGGAAGGTAGCCTTGAGCGCCGAGGTGACGAAGATGCTGCGGCAGAGCGCGGCGAGCGAGCGAGTGACGCTGCACACTTTGGTCGAAGGCGCATGGGCAGAGATGTTGATGCGCTATAGCTCAGAAGAAGAGGTTGTCTTCGGCACAACAGTAGCGGGGCGGCCTGCTGAGTTGAGCGGAGTAGAGCAGATGGTTGGATTGTTCATCAACACGTTGCCGGTGAGGGTGAGGAAAGGAGGGGGAAGAGAGGCAATAGGAGAGTGGCTGCGGAGATTGCAGCGAGAGCAGGCGGAGATGAGGGAGTATGAGCACGTGGCGCTGGTGGAGGTGCAGAGGTGGAGCGAGGTGGGAGGCGGCAGACAGTTGTTCGATTACCTCTACGTCTTTGAAAACTATCCGGTTGACGACCTGTTGAGCGGTCAATCCGCCGGTCTTGCTATCGACGATGTGAAGTCAATCGAACGTCCGCATTACCCGCTCGCGCTGGTCGTCGGGCCGAAGGGCGAAGAGTTGGTGCTGCATCTCATCTACGACGAGAGCCGTTTCGAAAGCGAAGCGATGGAGCGGATGCTTGCGCACATGAGCAGGCTTCTGGAAGGAATAGCCGCGCAGACGCAGCAGCCCTTGAACAGTCTGTCGATGCTCGGCGACGAAGAGCGCCGACGTTTGCTCTCGGAGTGGAACGACACGGCGAGCGATTACCCGCGCTGGAGCAGTTTGCAGGAGTTGTTTGAAGAGCAGGCTGAGCGCACGCCCGAGGCGGTCGCCGTCGTCTACGAAGACGAGCGTCTGACCTACACGGAATTGAACCGGAGAGCCAACCGGATTGCGAACTATCTGGGTGCGCTCGGGGTCGGGGCTGAAACTCCGGTCGGCATCATGCTGGAGCGTTCGCCGCAGCTCATCGCCGCGCTCGTCGGCGTGCTCAAGGCGGGCGGCTACTACGTGCCGCTAGACCCGCAGTATCCGCAGGAGCGTCTCTCCTTCATGCTCGAAGATTCGCGCGTCGGCGTGCTGCTCACCGAAGAGCGTTTGGCCGAGAGCGTTCCGCCCTTCGAGGGGCGCATCGTCCGGCTCGATGCGGACGCGGCGGAAATCGCGCGGCAGAGCGACGCGAATCCCGAGGTCAAAGTCGGAGCGGAGAATCTGGCTTACGTCATTTACACCTCCGGCTCGACCGGCAGACCGAAGGGCGTCAGCGTCCCGCAACGCGCCGTCGTGCGCCTCGTCAAAGAGACCAATTTCGCACGGCTCGACAGCGAACAGGTTATCTTGCAGTTCGCTCCCGTCTCCTTCGACGCTTCGACGCTCGAAATCTGGGGGATCCTCCTGAACGGCGGACGCCTCGCCGTCATGCCGGGACAGCAAACTTCTCTTGAGCAGTTGGGACGCGCGCTAAAACGCTACGAGGTGACGACGCTTTGGCTGACCGCCGGGCTCTTCAATCTGATGGTCGAAGAACGGCTCGAAGATTTGCAGAATCTTCGACAATTGCTCGCGGGCGGCGACGTGCTCTCCGTGCAGCACGTCAAGCGCGTGCTCCAGCGTCTGCCCGGCGTCAAAGTCATCAACGGCTACGGCCCGACCGAGAACACGACTTTCACCTGCTGCTACCCAATGACGGATGCGTCGCAGGTCGGCCAGACCGTCTCCATCGGTCGCCCCATCGCCAACACGCAGATTTACGTGCTCGACACGGAGATGCAGCCCGTCCCGGTCGGCATCGCGGGCGAGCTTTTCATCGGAGGCGACGGCCTCGCGCGCGACTATCTCAATCGACCTGAGCTGACGGCCGAGAAGTTTGTGCCGCATCCCTTCAGCGAAGAGGCCGGAGCGCGGCTCTATCGCACAGGCGACCTCGTGCGCTACCTGCCCGACGGGAACGTCGAATTCTTAGGTCGGCGCGACAATCAGGTGAAGGTGCGCGGCTTCCGTATCGAGCTTGGAGAGATAGAGACGGCCATCGGCGCATACGCGGGCGTGCGCGAGGCGGTCGTGCTGGCCGAAGGCGAGGACGCGAGCGATAAGCACCTGACGGCCTATCTCGTCGCCGAAGAGGGCGACGATTTGAACGTCGGCGACCTGCGCTGCTATCTCAAAGAGAAGCTGCCGGATTACATGATTCCGTCGGCCTTCGTCTCGCTCGAACAGATGCCTCTGACACCAAACGGCAAGGTTGACCGCCGCGCGCTGCCGAGCCTCGCCGAGTCGCGGCTTCAGGTCGAGGCGGAGTTCGTCGCGCCGCGCACGCCGACCGAAGAGGCCATCGCTTTCGTCTGGCGCGACGTGCTCGGCAGCGAGAGCGTCGGCGTCAACGATAACTTCTTCGAGCTTGGCGGCCATTCGCTTTCGGCGACGCAGGTCGTCTCGCGCCTGCGTGAGGCGCTGCAAGTCGAGTTGCCTCTGCACACCTTCTTCGAGTCGCCGACGGTGGCCGGTCTCGCCGAGGCGTTAGCACATCTGGACACGCAGGAGGGGCGTGTGCCGCAGCCGCCACCTATCAAGCGGCGCGCTCAGAAGGGCGGCGTCCCGCTCTCGTTCGCGCAGCAGCGCCTCTGGTTCTTAGACCAGCTCCAGCCGGGCAGCCCTTTCTACAACATCCCCGTCGCCGTGCGACTTAAAGGCGACCTGGACGAGTCGGCGCTCAAACGCACGCTCAACGAAATCATCGACCGGCATGAAGTGCTGCGGACAATCTTCGTCTCCGAAGGCGTAGAGCCTTTGCAGGTCGTCGTGCCCTCGATGAAGCTTTCGATTCCGCGCATCGACCTCGCGGGCTTAAACGCCGACGCGCGCGAACGGGAAGCGCGGCGTCTCATCGGCGAAGAGGCGCGACGCCCCTTCGACCTCGCCAAAGGCCCGCTCGTGCGCGCGACGCTTCTTCGTCTTCGGGAGGACGAGCACATCCTCATGCTGACGATGCACCACGTCGTCAGCGACGGCTGGTCGATGGGCATAGTCGTCAGGGAGGTAGCGGCGCTCTATCAGGCTTTCGTCGAGGGACGACCCAGCCCGCTCGAAGAATTGCCGATTCAGTATGCCGACTACGCCGTCTGGCAGAGGGAGTGGCTCAGGGGCGAGGCGCTCGAAGCAGAGTTGAGCTACTGGACGAATCAGCTCAGGGGCGCACCCGTGCTTGAGCTTCCAACCGATAAGCCGCGACCCGAAGAACAGACCTTCAACGGCGCTTACGAGCCCGTCGTCATTCCGAAAGATTTGTCGGCCTCGCTCAAGGCTCTCGGCGAGCGCGAGGGCGCGACGCTCTTTATGACGCTGCTGGCGGCCTATCAAACTCTTCTCTCTTACTACGCACATCAGGACGACATCAGCGTCGGAACCGACATCGCCAACCGCAACCGCCGCGAGACGGAAGGCTTGATAGGCTTCTTCATCAACCAGCTCGTGCTGAGGACAGACCTCTCCGGCAACCCGAGCTTCGAGGAGCTACTGAAGAGAGTGCAGAAGCTCACGCTCGGGGCTTTCGCGCATCAGGACGTGCCATTCGACCTGCTCGTCGATGCGCTCAAGCTGGAGCGCAGCCTGAAGCGTTCGCCGCTGTTTCAGGTCAAGCTCGTGCTGCAAAACACGCCGCAGCAGACGCTCGAAGCCCCCGGCCTCGTGCTCCGGCCTCTGGAGGTCGATTACATCGCCGCGAAGTTCGACCTGACGCTGCTCCTGACGGAGACGCCGGAAGGAATCGTCGGCAACTTCGAGTACAACACAGACCTCTTCGTCGCCCCGACCATCAACCGGATGGCGAAGCTTTTCGTGGCGCTGCTCGGACACGTCGCCTCGCAGCCCGAAGCGCCGCTTGAAACACTGAAAGAGAAACTGATGGAACTAGATGCACAGGACAAAGCAGCCGAGAAGAGCCGGCGCGAGGATTTGAAGCGCCGCAAATTTATGAGCATCAAGCCGCAGCGCGTGAGTCTCAAACAGGAGGAGCTGGTCAGGCGCGAGCTGATGCACACGGGGCGAACAATGCCGCTCGTCGTCGAGCCGGTGGAAGGCAGCGTCGATCTGGTCGGCTGGGTCAAGGCACACCGCGAGCTGATTGCGGACGACTTGCTCAAGCACGGGGCGCTACTGTTCAGAGGCTTTCAGGTCGATTTGATGACGGAGTTTCAGCAGTTCGCGCAGAGCGTCTGCGCGGAACTCTTCGACGAGAACGGCGAGCACCCGCGCGGGCTCGTCGGCGGCAAAGTCTATACGCCCATCTTCTATCCGCCAGACCAGCACCTGCTCTGGCACAACGAAAACTCTTTCAACTATCGCTGGCCGACAAAGATTATGTTCGCCTGCGTGACGCCGCCCGACGAGGGAGGCGAAACGCCCATCGTCGATAGCTGCGAAGTCTTCGACCGGCTCGACCCGAAATTGAAAGAGCCGTTCATGCGAAAGCAGATTATGTACGTACGCAACTACGACCCCGCGCTCGGCCTCGACTGGGAGACCGTTTTTCAGACGACGGACAGGGCGGAAGTCGAGCGACGCTGCCGCGAGGCGAAGATGGAATTTGAGTGGAAGGCGAACGGGCAGTTGCGCACGCGCTGCGTGCGTCCGGCTGCCGTCGTGCATCCCGGCAAGCGAAGGATGACTTGGTTCAATCAGGCGCAGCACTGGCACGTTTCCTGTCTCGACCCCATCACGCGCGAATCCATGCTCGCCCTCTTCCAACAGGAAGACCTCCCGCGCAATTGCTACTACGGCGACGGCTCGCAGATTGAAGACTCGGTGATGGACGAGATACTCGGCGTCTACCGCGAGCTGGAAGTCAGCTTCCGTTGGCGCAGAAACGACATCGTGCTGCTCGATAATCTGCTGACGGCGCACGCGCGAAACCGCTTCAAAGGCGAGCGCAAGCTGCTCGTGGCGATGGGCGACATGCTCAGCTACGACGACGTTCGAGCGTCGTTCTGAAGAGGACAAATCTCAAACAGCCGCATCTTAAAAGTTCCCCCTTTGATGCGGCTTCCGGCCTCCTTGACGTAAACGCTACATCGGCAGGGCGCGTCTTCACGAAATCAACTGCGTCCCGCGCTCAATCAAAGGCAAGCACGAGTCCCGCTCAAGGCTCGCTCGGACGAGGGCAACGACTTCCGAAGTCGTTCGCGGATTCGAAAAGTTCTGCCGCAGGTCAGGCAGAAAAAGCGAGTAACAGCCGGTTTCAAATATTGGAGAAGATATGCAAACTCAAATTGAAGGCTACCGACTCTCACCTCAGCAAAGACGATTGTGGCAGCTCAAGCAGAGCGGAGCGGGCTCGGCCTACAGCTCGCAAAGCGCAATCGTGATTGAAGGGCCTCTGGTCGAAACGGACTTCAAAGAGGCTGTCTATGCCATCGTTGACCGGCACGAGATACTACGCACGAGGCTCGTCGAAACGCCCGGCCTGCGCTGGCCTGTGCAGGTCGTCGCAGGCGAGCAGGCGCTCTCCTGGAATCGGCTCGACCTGCATAACCTGAGCGAGCAGGAACAGGAGGCGAGACTCGCCGCCCTCTATCGAGAGGAATGGAAACGCGCCTGCGGTGACGACGCTCAGGAGGCGCAGCCGCGCTTTCTGCTCGTCGCGCTCTCGGAAGAACGCCGCGTGCTTCTGATGACGCTGCCCGCGCACTGCGCCGACCGCCGCTCGCTCGAAAACATCGTGCGCGAGATGGCCGAAAGCTACGGCGCTTGCCGCGAGGACGTGAAGCTCTCCGACGAGCCCGTGCAGTACGTTCAGTTCTCCGAATGGCAGAACGAGCTGCTCAAAGGCGAAGACGCCGAAGCGGGCGCGGAGTTCTGGCGCAGGATGGAGGTCGAAAGCGTTCAGGCTCTGAGCCTGCCTTTCGAGAAAAGACCGGAGACCGCCGCCCCCTGCACGACCGAGACCATCGGCCTCACGCTCGACGCCAAGACGCTCTCCGGAATCAACTCCGCTTCGTCGCGCTACGAGGTGACGGCGGAAACGTTTCTGCTCGCCTGCTGGCAAGCGCTGCTCTGGCGTCTGACGGGGCAGAGCGAAATCAACATCGGTCGGCTGCTCGCCGGACGAAACTTTGAAGAGCTTTACGGCGCGCTCGGTCTCTTCGCCAAGTATCTGCCCGCACGCGTGAGCATCGACGACGGGGCGCGTTTCAGCGCGCTTCTGCGACAGGTCGGCGAAGCGTCGAGCGAAGTGGAAGAGTGGGAAGACTATTTCAGCTTCGAGCAGGCGCAGACGCCCGAGGGCACTTGCCCGCAAGGGTTCTCCGCCATCTCTTTCGAGTACGCGAAAGCTCCGCGCCGCTACACGGCGCAGGGCGTCACCTTCTACGCGCGCAGGCAGGATGTCTCCTTCGAGCAGCACAAGCTGAGCCTCGTCTGCCTCGACGCTCAGGATTCTCTCGCCGTCCAATTCACTTACGATTCGCGCCTCTACACGCGAGCCGTCGTCGAGCGTCTGGCCGGGCAATACGCGCGCCTCGTCGAGAGCGCCGTCGCCAACCCGGAGCTGACGGTCGCGCGTCTGGAATTTCTCACGGCAGACGAAAAAGAGCAGTTGCTCTACGCCTACAACCGCACGGCGGCGGAGTATCCGCGCGAACTCTGCGTGCACCAGCTCTTCGAGCAACAGGCCGAAGCGACGCCCGACACAGTCGCTTTGATTTTCGGCGACGAACAGCTCACCTACGCGGAACTCAACCGGAGAGCCAACCAGCTCGCGCGTTACCTGCGCCGTCAGGGTGTCGGCGCGGACGTGGCTGTCGGACTCATGCTTGAGCGTTCGCTTGAGATGGTCGTCGGCATGCTCGGCGTGCTCAAGGCTGGCGGCTACTACGTGCCTCTAGACCCGCAATATCCGCAGGAGCGCGTTGCCTTCATGCTCGAAGATTCGCGCGCGGGCGTGCTGCTCACACAGGAGAAACACGTCGAGACGCTGCCGGAGAGCGCGGCGAAAGTTATCAGCATCGATACGGGCTGGCAGGAGATAGAGCGGGAGGACGGCGAGCAGAACGTCGAGACCGTGACGACGCCCGACAATCTCGCCTACGTCATCTACACGTCGGGCTCGACGGGCAAACCCAAAGGCGTGATGGTGGCGCACAGAGGCGTCGTCAATTATCTCAGTTGGGCGGTTCGTGCGTACGGCGTGGCGGAAGGAAGCGGCGCGCCCGTGCATTCGCCCGCCGGTTTCGACCTCACCGTGACGAGTCTCTATACGCCGCTTCTCACCGGTCGCAGCGTGACGCTCATCGCGGAAGAAGAAGGCGTCGAAGGACTGAGCAAAACTCTGCGCGCGGGGCATAACTTCAGTCTCGTCAAAATCACGCCCGCGCACCTCGAAGTTTTGCGCGAGTGGCTGCCGGAAGAAGAGCTGGCCGAGCGAGCGCGGACGCTCGTCATCGGCGGCGAGGCGCTCTTCAGCGAGAATATCTCCTACTGGCGCACACACGCGCCCGAGACGCGCATCGTCAACGAGTACGGGCCGACCGAGACGGTCGTCGGCTGCTGCGTCTACGAAGTGACGAAAGAGACGAGGCTCGCGGCGGGCGCAGTTCCCATCGGTCGCGCCATCGCCAACACGCAGCTCTACCTTCTCGACCAGCATTGGCAGCCCGTCGCCACAGGCTCAATCGGCGAGCTTTACATCGGCGGCGACGGCCTCGCCAGAGGCTACATGAACCGCCCCGACATGTCGGCTGAGAGGTTCATCCCTAATCCGTTCTCGTCTTCAGCCGGGGCGCGTCTCTATCGCACGGGCGACCTCGCGCGCTACCTGCCCGACGGAAATCTCGAATTCCTCGGACGAAACGACGCGCAGGTGAAAGTGCGCGGCTACCGCATCGAGCTTGGAGAGATAGAGGCCGGATTGACGCGGCATCCGGAAGTGCGCGAAGCGGTTGTGCTGGCGCGCGAGGACGTGTTGGGAGAGACGCGTCTGGTCGCCTACGTCGTCGCCGAGCGGCAGGACTTGCAGGGACACGAGCTGCGCGCTTACCTCAAAGAGCATCTGCCCGACTACATGATTCCGTCGGTCTTTATGATGCTCGACGCGCTGCCTCTGACGCCGAACGGCAAGGTTGACCGTCGAGCTTTGCCCGCGCCCGGCTCGGCGCGTCCTTCGATGGAGCTGGCCTACGTCGCGCCCGCCTCGATGGTCGAAGAGGTGCTCGCATCCATCTGGTCTGAAGTGCTCGACATCGAGCGCGTCGGCGTCAACGATAATTTCTTCGACCTCGGCGGCGATTCGATTCGCAGCGTCCGCGTCGTCGCGCTCGGCAAAGAGCGCGGGCTTAACCTGACTGTCCAGCAGTTGTTCCGCAGTCAGACTATCGCCCAACTGGCGCGCGAGCTGAGCGTCGCGGAAGACGGGGAGGGCGCAGTTGTCAAGACCGAGCCCTTCAGCCTGATTTCCGAGGCCGACCGCGCGAAGATGCCGCCCGAAGTGGAGGACGCCTACCCGCTTGCGATGATTCAGGAGGCGATGCTCTATCACATGGAGCTGACGCCCGATTCGCCCGCTTATCTCAACGTCAATAGCTGGCACTTGAGAGCGCCCTACGACGAAGAGGCGTTGCGCGCAGCCGTCAGGCACGTCGTCGAGCGCCACGCCGTGCTGCGCACGGGCTTCGAGATGACGGCCTACAGCCAGCCGCTCCAGCTCGTCTATCGAGAAGCCGAGCTGCCCTTCGAGATTTACGACATCCGGCATCTCTCCTTCGAGGAACAGACCCGTGCGCTCTACGAGTTCCACGAGTTCGAGCGCAAGCACATGTTCGATGTCCGGTATCCGTCGTTGATGCGCTTCTTCGTGCATCGCCGCACGGAGGAATCGTTCCAGTTCTCTTTCACGGAGAATCACGCCATCATCGACGGCTGGAGCACGACATCAACGCTCGCGGAGATGTTCGATTACTACCTCGCGCTCGTCAGCCACGAGCCGCCGCCCGTCGAGCCGCCCATCAGCCTCGCCTACCGCGACTTCGTCGCCCTTGAGCTTCAGTCGCTCGCCTCCGAAGAGACGCGCGGCTACTGGGAGCGCGCCTTGACGGACGCCCCGCCCGCACGGCTTCCGCGCTGGACTTACTCGACGCCGAGCGAAACCGGCCAGCGAGTCGCCAAGCTCGACTTGACCATCACGCCCGAGCTGCTCGAAGGTCTGCGGCGCGCATCGCGCCAGCTCGCCGTGCCCTTAAAGACCGTGCTCTTCGCCGCCCACATCAAGGTGATGAGCATCGTGAGCGGTTTGTCTGACTTCACGACCGGCGTCACGACCAACGGTCGCCCCGAAGAGATAGACGGGACGCGCGTTCGCGGCAACTTCCTCAACACCGTTCCTTTCCGTTTCAGGATGCGCCCGGGCACGTGGGCGGAAACCATCAGGTCTGTCTTCGAGGCCGAATGGGAGATGCTGCCGCACCGTCGTTATCCGCTCGGCGCGATGCAGCGCAACTGGGGAATGAGCCAGCCGCTCGTCGAAACCGCCTTCGCTTATCTACACTTCCATTCGGTCGAGGGCGTGCTCAAGCCGGGCAAGATTGAGATGCTCGACGACAATCTCATCGACCTCTCGGAGACCAACTTCAGCCTCCAGACTCTCTTCATCGTCAGCCCCGTTTTGCCCGACAGGCTCGCATGGCTGCAACTGCAATTCGATTCGACCGAAACCTCCGCCGAAGAGCGCGAAGCCATCCTCGGCTACTACGAGAGAGTGCTTCAGGCCATCGCCACCGATACGACTGCGCGCCACGAGTTGCAGAATTTCCTCTCGTCTGAAGAGCACGAACAGCTTCTCTTCGAGTGGAACGACACGGAGGCCGAGCGACCCGTCGGCGTCGCCTTCCAGGAAGCGTTCGAGTCGCAGGTCGAGCGCACGCCCGATGCGGTGGCCGTCGCTTTCAGGGGTGAATCGCTGAGCTACCAGCAGTTGAACGAGCGCGCAAACCAGCTCGCACACTATCTCGGCAAGCAGGGCGTCGGGCCTGAGACGCTCGTCGCCGTCTGCATGCAGCGTTCGGCGGAGTTGCTCGTCGGGCTGCTCGGCGTGCTCAAGGCGGGCGCGGCCTACGTGCCCTTAGACCCGTCGAACCCGCAGGAGCGAATCTCTTACATCCTTGAGGATTCCGGCGTTCAGACGCTGCTCACTCAGCAGCACCTCGTCGAGAGCCTGCCTCCGCACGGCGCAAACGTCCTCTGTCTCGATAGAGACTGGGAGGCCATCTCTCAGGAAGAGCGCGCGAACCCGCCGCGACGTGCAGCGGCTGAAAACCTCGCTTACGTTATCTACACTTCGGGCTCGACGGGCAGACCCAAAGGCACGCTCATCACGCATCGAGGGCTCTCGAACTATCTTTCGTGGTGCATCGAGAAATACCCGGTCGAAGCGGGAGCGGGTGCGCCCGTCCATTCTTCCATCTCCTTCGATTTGACGGTGACGGGGCTCTTCGCGCCCCTGCTGGTCGGTCGTCGCGTCGAGATGCTGCCCGAAGATGTCGGCATCGAGACGATTCACGAAGCTCTGACGAAGAGCGGCGATTTCAGTCTCATCAAAATCACGCCGGCGCAGCTTGAGCTGCTCAGTCGCCGCCTGAATCCGGCGGAGGCCGCCGGTCGGACGCGCGCCTTCATCATCGGCGGCGAGAATCTGCTCGGCGAGACGCTGCGCTTCTGGCAGGAGAATGCGCCCGACACTCTTTTGATTAACGAATACGGCCCGACCGAGACGGTCGTCGGCTGCTCCATCTATCAAGCGCCCGGCGGCGAAAAGCTCACGGGCTCCGTGCCCATCGGGCGTCCCATCTCGAACGTGCAGCTTTATGCGCTGAACGAATACTTGCAGCCCGTGCCCATCGGCGTCGCGGGCGAGCTTTTCATCGGCGGCGAAGGCGTCGCGCGCGGCTACCTGAACCGCCCCGAGCTGACGGCCGAGAAGTTCATCCCAGACCATCTTGGCGGCGAGCCGGGCAGGCGTCTCTATCGCACGGGCGACCTCGCGCGCTATCTGCCCGACGGCAATCTCGAATTCCTCGGCAGGCTCGACCATCAGGTCAAGATTCGCGGCTACAGGGTTGAGACAGGCGAGATAGAAGCCGTGCTCGAACAGCACGCGGGCGTCGGCGAAGCCTTCGTCATGGCCTTCGAGCCTGAGCCGGGCGAGAAGCGTCTGGCCGCTTATCTGGTCGCCGCCAACGGCACAAGCCCGGAGGTCGCAGAGCTTCGTGACTACCTCGCCGAGAAGCTGCCCGACTACATGATTCCGTCGGCCTTCGTCACGCTCGACGCTCTGCCTCTGACGCCGGGCGGCAAAATCGACCGTCGCGCGCTGCCGACTCCCGCCGTGTCGCGCGAGGCTGCGGGCAGAGATTTCGTCGCGCCGCAGACCGAGTCCGAACAAATCATCGCGCAAATCTGGCAGGAAGTTCTGGAGCTGGAACAGGTCGGCATTCACGACAACTTCTTCGACCTCGGCGGCGATTCCTTCCGCGTCTACGAAGTTCACATGAAGCTGCGCGAACGCCTCAGCGCCAACCTCTCCATCCTCGACCTCTTCAAGTATCCGACCATCGAAGCGCTTTCGGGACACCTGAGCCGCGAGACGCAGGAGGAAGCCTCTTTCGAGCAGACGCAGGACAGAGCGCAGAAGCGCAGGGAAGCGGCCAACCGCCGCAGGGGATTAGCTAAAGGGAAGCCAAACAGTCATGGATGAGAAGAACACAGAAGTGACGGGCATCGCCGTCGTCGGCATGGCGGGCAGATTTCCGAAGGCCGCCAGCGTCGAAGAGCTTTGGGCACTGCTGCGCGACGGCGTCGAGGCCGTCTCCTACTTCACCGACGAAGAGTTGATTGAAGCGGGCGTCAACCCGGCGCAGTTGCGCGAGCCCAACTACGTCAAGGCGAAGGGCGTGCTGGAGGGCGTCGAGCTGTTCGACGCCGCTTTCTTCGGCTTCAGCCCGCGCGAGGCCGAGATAATGGATCCGCAGCAGCGCGTCTTTCTCGAATGCGCTTGGGAGGCTCTTGAGTCAGCCGGCTACGGCGCGGAGCGCTGGCGCACCTCTTCGGTCGGCCTCTTCGGCGGCGTCAGCCTGAACTCCTACCTCTTCAACCTCTTCTCCAATCCCGGTCTCATCGAATCAATCGGCTTCTTTCACACCATGCTCGTCAACGACCGCGACTACCTGACGACGCGCGTCTCCTACGAGCTGAACCTGAAGGGGCCGAGCCTCAACGTCCAGACCGGCTGCTCGACTTCGCTCGTCGCCGTGCATCTCGCCTGCCAGAGTCTGCTCGATTATCACTGCGACATGGCTTTGGCGGGCGGCGTCTCCATCACCGTTCCGAAGAAGGCCGGTTATCTATATCAACCCGGCGGCGTCGCTTCGCCCGACGGCCACTGCCGCGCTTTCGATGCGAGCGCGCAGGGGACGGTCAACGGAAACGGCGTCGGCGTCGTCGTCCTCAAGCGCGTCGAAGATGCCGTCGAGGATGGAGACAACATCCTCGCCGTCATACGCGGCTCGGCCATTAACAACGACGGCTCGAACAAGATAGGTTTTACCGCGCCGAGCGTCGAAGGGCAGGCGCAGGTTATCGCCGAAGCCCACGCCGTCGCCGAAGTTCCGGCTGACACTATCAGCTACGTCGAGACGCACGGCACGGGCACAGTCCTCGGCGACCCAATCGAGATAGCCGCGCTCACGAAGGCTTTCCGCTCCACCACCGACAGGAAAAACTTCTGCGCCATCACTTCGACCAAAACCAATCTCGGCCACCTCGACGCGGCGGCGGGCATCACCGGCCTCATTAAGACCGTCCTCGCCCTCCGCAATCGACAGCTTCCGCCAAGCCTCAACTTCGAGCGTCCCAACCCGAACATCGACTTCGCCAGCTCTCCCTTCTTCGTCAACACAGAGCTTCGTGACTGGAACACGAACGGCACTCCGCGCCGCGCAGGGGTCAGCTCCTTCGGCATCGGCGGAACGAACGCTCACATCATCCTCGAAGAAGCTCCGGCTTCGGATGAGTCCGGCGACGCATCGAGACCGTTTCAACTGCTGACGCTCTCTGCCAAAACGAGCGCAGCCCTCGGCGACGCGGCTTCCAACTTGGCCGCGCATCTCAGGGCGCACGCGGAAATCAAGCTCGCCGACGCGGCCTACACGTTGCAGGTCGGAAGAAGCGAGTTCGCATATCGCGCGGCCTTCGTCTGCGGCGACGCCGACGAAGCGGTGCGAATGCTGGAAGTCTTCGATGCTGCTCAGGCCGCACGGATGGAGCGCAACAAGCGCCGCGTGTTGATGATGTTTCCGGGGCAGGGCGCGCAGTATGTCGGCATGGGCGCGCAGCTTTACGAGACTGAAGAAGTTTTCCGACAGCACATCGACCGTTGCGCCGAGCTGCTCGTGCCGCACCTGAAGACTGACGTGCGCCGCCTGATTTTTGCCGGAGGCGAAGCGAACGAAGAGACCTCCAGGCAGTTGTCGCAGACGGCGATAACGCAGCCCGCGCTCTTCTGTATCGAGTACGCGCTGGCGCAGCTCTGGATGTCGTGGGGCGTGCGCCCTTCGACGATGATTGGTCATAGCATCGGCGAATACGTGGCGGCGTGTCTGGCAGGCGTGATGTCGCTCGAAGAGGCGCTGATGCTGGTGGCGACGCGCGGACGGCTGATGCAGGGGCTCGCGCCGGGCTCGATGCTGGCCGTACCGCTCGCGGAAGCGGAGGTCGTCTCGCTGATAGAGAAGAAGCGCGGCGCGACGCTTTCGCTGGCCGCCGTCAACGCGCCCGCCTTGTGCGTCGTCTCGGGCGAAGCGGCGGAGGTTGACGAAGTAGAACGTGAACTGGAAGAGCGCGGCGTCGCCTGTCGGCGTCTGCACACGTCGCATGCTTTCCACTCGCGGATGATGGAGCCGATTCTCGAAGAGTTCAGGGCGACGGTCAGTCGCGTTCGCCTGCGTGCGCCGCAGTTGCCGTTCATCTCGAACCTGAGCGGGCGCTTGATAACGGAGGCCGAGGCGACCGACCCGCGCTACTGGGTGCGACACTTGAGAGAAGCCGTGCGATTCGCCGACGGCGCGCGCGAGCTTTTGAGCGACCCTGAAGCCGTGCTCCTTGAAGTAGGCCCCGGACAAACTCTGAGCGCGCTTCTCAAGCAGCAGGGCGCGGAAGCGCCGCGCTTCCTCTTCAACTCGATGCGCCACCCGCACGAACGCCAGCACGATACGGCCTTTCTCTTGCAGAAGCTCGGACAACTCTGGCTGGCCGGAGTCGAAATCGAGTGGCCTGTGCTCTACGCGGGCGAGCGTCGCCGCCGCGTCGCTCTTCCGACCTATCCATTCCAGCGCGAGCGTTTCTGGATTGAAGCGCAGCATCACACGGAGGCCGCAAGCGGCGCACGCCAGCACCGACTCGGCAAGCGCGCCGACATCGCCGAATGGTTCTACGCGCCCGCCTGGAAACAATCGGTGGCCGAGTCGGCTCTGAAAGCGGCGTCGAAGCACGAAGCGGACACGCCGAGAGACTGTCTGCTCTTCGCGGACGAATCGGGCGTCGGCGAGCAACTCTCGAAGCGACTCGCGGCGCATGGGCGGCGCGTGACAAAGGTGCGCGCCGGAGAGCAGTTCAAACAAATCGGCGACGACGAATTTACGCTCGCGCCCGGACGCCGCGAGGATTACGACTCTCTGCTCGCCGCCCTCGCCGCGAGCGGCAAACGGACGGATACGATTGTTCACCTCTGGAACGTCACGCCCGAAATGGATTCGCCCGCGAGCGAAGAGCTTTTCAGGCAGTTACAGGAGCGAGGCTTCTACAGCCTGCTGTTTCTCGCGCAGGCGCTCGGAGCGGAGTTTCTCTCTCAATCCGAGCAGGAGCAGAGCGACGTTCGCCTCTGCGTCGTGACGAGCAATCTGCAAGCCGTCACGGGAGAGGAAAGGCTCTGCCCTGAGAAGGCGACGACGCTCGGGCCTTGCAGGGTTATCGGGCACGAGTACCCGCAGATTAAATGCCGAAGCGTGGACATCTCTCTGCCTTCGTCGGGCTTGAAGGATGGAGCGCGCGTCGTCGAGCAGTTGGCGGACGAATTGATGTCCGACTCTGACGACGAGCTGGTCGCTTATCGAGGGCGGCATCGCTGGGTGCAGACCTTCGAGGAAGTGCGCATCGAGAGCGACGGAGATTTTTCGCCGGAGAATCCGGTCGGCGTCGCATTGCAGAACGCAGGGCCGCTCGACCCTCGACCAGACGGCGAAGAGACGCAGGCGAGGTTCGCGCCGCGTCTGCGCCGTCGCGGCGTCTATCTTCTGACCGGCGGTACCGGCGGCATCGGCTTCGAGCTTGCCGATTATCTCGGTCGGGCTGTCGAGGCGCGTTTGATACTCGTCGGGCGCTCGGCGTTCCCTGAGCGAGAGCGTTGGGCGAGCTGGATTGAAGAGCACGGCGAGGATGATGCGGTCAGCCGAAAGATACGCCGCATCCAGTCTCTCGAAGAGGCGGGCGCTGAAGTGCTCGTCGCGCAGGCCAACGTCGCCGACGAGTCGGAGATGAGAGCGGTCGTCGAAAAAACGCGCGCACGCTTCGGCAAAATCGACGGCGTGATTCACGCGGCAGGCGTCCCCGGAGGCGGCGTGATGCAGTTGCAGACGCCGGAGAGCATCGCCTCCGTCTTCGAGCCGAAGGTCAACGGAACGCGCGTGCTGGCGTCGGTGCTAGCCGGTGAGTCGCCGGATTTCGTGGCGCTCTTCTCGTCGCATCGCTCGATTCTGGGCGGACTCGGGCGCGTCGATTACTGCGCCGCCAACGCCTACCTCGACGCCTTCGCTCGCGCCGCCGGAGAAACGAACCGCGACAGGCTGGTCTGTTCGATTATCTGGGACGGCTGGCTGGAAGTCGGGATGGCGGTGGATGCCGCGCGGCGTCTCAACCTGAAGCCGGAAGAGGCCATCGAATCGGGCATGCTGACGGGCGAAGGCATCGAAGCCTTCAGGCGCGTGCTCGGAGGCGCGCTGCCCGAAGTCGTCGTCTCTACGCAGGACTTCTTCGCCGTCGTCGAAGAGAGCCGGAATCAGACTGCATCGGGCGCGCTCCGGAAGCTCGAAGATGCTCGACAGTCGCAGCCGAAGCACGCGCGCCCGAACGTGCAGACGCCCTACGTCGCTCCGCGCAACGACGCCGAGCGCGCCATCGCCGAAATCTGGCAGCAGCTTCTCGGCATCGAAGAGGTCGGCATCGAAGACAACTTCTTCGAGCTTGGCGGCGACTCCGTGCTCAGCATTCAGATTATCGCCCGCGCCAACAAGGCCGGTCTCAAGCTCACCCCGCAGCAGATTTTTCATCATCAGACGATTGCCGAGCTGGCCGCCGTCGCCACCACCGCGCAGGTCGTCACGGACGAACAGGAAATCGTCACCGGCGCTGTGCCCCTGACTCCGATTCAGCGTTGGTACTTCGAGCAGCGCCAGCCCGACCCGCATCACTTCAACCAGTCGCTTCTCTTGGAAGCCAGACAGCCGCTCGACACCTCGCTCTTGATGCGCGCCGTCGGGCATCTGCTCGAACATCACGACGCGCTTCGCATGCGCTTCGTCGAGGAAGATTCGGGATGGCAGCAGACGAACGCCGCGCCCGGCGACGCCGTGCCCTTCGAGCACGTAGACCTTTCCGCTCTCGCCGAAAGCGAGCAAAAGTCGGCGCTCGAAGAGGCGGCGGCGAAGGCGCAAACGAGCCTCAATCTATCCGAAGGGCCGCTCATGCGAGTCGTGCTCTTCGACCTCGGCGAGGGCAGAACGCAGCGCCTTCTGCTGCTCGTTCATCATCTCGTCATGGACGCCATCTCGTGGCGCATCCTTCTGGAAGATTTGGGAAGCGCCTACGAACAACTGGGCAAAGGCGAGAGCGTCTCGCTCGGAGCGAAGACCACTTCTTACAAGAGCTGGGCGGAGCGGCTGGAGCAGCAGGCGCAGGCCGACGGCGTGCGGCGCGACCTCGCCTACTGGCTGGCCGACGAGCGCAAGGGAGTCGCGCCGTTGCCGCTCGATTTCGAGGTCGATAGACAGGCCAACACGGAAGAGTCCGCGCGCACCCTGCAAGTCGTCTTCGACGCGGACGAAACGCGCGACCTGCTCCAGCACGTCCCGCAGGCTTATCACACGCAGATAAACGATGTGCTGCTCGCGGCGCTGGCGCTCGCCGTCAAGCGTTGGAGCGGTCAAAGCTCCGTGCTCATCGACCTCGAAGGACACGGGCGCGACGGTCTGCTCGACGATGCGGACGTGACGCGCACCGTCGGCTGGTTCACGACCATCTATCCCGTGCTGCTCAAAGCCGACGGCGGCGAAGACCTCGCGCGAACGCTCGTCGGCGTCAAAGAACAACTGCGCACGCAGCCCACGCCGAGCGTCAACTACGGGCTGCTGCGCTACATGCACGCCGACCGTCAGGTCGGCGAACAGCTCGCGGCGATGCCGCAGGCCGGAATGAGTTTTCTCTATCTCGGGCAGGTAGACCAGGGCTTGCCGGAATCGACGCCCTTCGTCGGCGCGAGCGAATCAGCCGGAGCGACCATCAGCCCGCGAGCCATCCGCAGCCACCCGCTAACGGTCAACGGCCTCGTCGCAGGAGGCCGCCTTCAGCTCGATTGGACTTACAGCGAGAACCTGCACCGCCGCTCCAGCGTCGAACGGTTGGCCGAAGCCTACCGCCAGTCGATGCGCGACCTCATCGCTCATTGCCTCAACACGACGGGCGACACCTTCACACCCTCCGATTTCCCCGACGCCGAGCTGAGTCAGGACGACCTCAACGACCTGATGGCCGAGTTCAGCCAGATGGAAGAGTAAACGCCCCTGAGAGATACCACAGACACGTCGGACGAACCGCCCCGTCAAGCGATGAGAGAAGAAAGAACATGAGCACCTTGAAGACCAACTCGACCGGAGAGCAACGGCAGGAGATGAGCGCCTTGAGCGACGAAGCGATGCAGGCCAGCGAAGAGGTTTCAACCGGGCTGTTCCCGGATGGCAGGATGCTTCCGTTAGTCCTGAAGCCCAAAGCGACGCGCGTCAACCTTTCTGAGTGGGTCGAAGGCAACCGCGAGGCGGTCGAGTCGCTGCTGTTGAAGCACGGCGCTCTGCTCTTCCGCGATTTCGGCGCGGCTTCGAGCACGGAGTTCGAGCAGTTCATCCGCGCCGCCTCCGGCGACCCGCTCGATTATCAGGAACGCTCGTCGCCGCGCAGCCGCGTGAGCGGAAACATCTTCACTTCGACCGACTACCCAGCCTCGAAAAGCATCCTTCTGCATAACGAAAATTCTTACCAGAACAGTTGGCCGATGAAGCTCTTCTTCTACTGCGAGACGCCGCCGCAATCGGGCGGCGAAACGCCTCTCGCTGACTGTCGTCAGGTCTTCGCGCAAATCGACCCCGAAATCCGCGAGCGTTTCGCGCAGAAGAAGTGGATGCTCGTCAGAAACTATAACGACGGCTTCGGCCTGACGTGGCAGACCGTTTTTCAGACCGAAGACAAGCGAGTCGTCGAAGAGCATTGCCGCCGGCAGGGCATCGAGGTCGAATGGAAGGAGGGCGAACGCCTGCGCACGCGCGCCATCCGCCCCGCCATCGCGCGCCACCCGCGCACGGGCGAGCACGTCTGGTTCAATCACGCGCTCTTCTTCCACATCTCTTCGATGGAGGCGGGCATCCGCGAGGCGCTCCTCGACGAGTTTGAAGACGACGAGCTTCCGAGCAACACCTTCTACGGCGACGGCTCGCCCATCGAGCCCGAAACGCTCGACCATCTCCGCAAAGCTTATACGGACGCCACAGTCGCTTTCCCCTGGACGAAGGGCGACATCCTCATGCTCGACAACATGCTCACCGCGCACAGCCGCGCGCCCTACAAGGGAGCGCGCAAAGTGCTCGTCGGGATGTCGCAGCCCATCAACAGAGAAGACGTTTAGCAGAGGGGAATTGATAAAGCCATGCCAAACGAAACTATCACCGCCCCGCAGACAACCGCGAATCCGTCGCAGGGCAAACAGCAGGTGGCCGACAAAAATATCGAGGACATCTACCTGCTTTCGCCCATGCAGCAGGGTCTGCTCTTTCACACTCTGTTAGAACCGAACTCAGACTCCTATTTTCTACAGACTTCGTGGACAATCGAGTCTGACCTCAACGTCGGCGCGCTCAGAGAAGCGTGGCAGTTGGCAATCGACCGCCATCCGATTCTGCGCACGGCCTGTTTCTGGGAAGGACGCGCCAAGCCCGTCCAGGTCGTGCGCCGCAAAGTCAAACTCCCTCTCACAGAGGAAGACTGGCGAGGGATGAGCGAAGACGAACAACAACGCCTCTTCGACCAACGCCTCTTCGCCGACCGCCGCCTCGGCTTCAATCTCTCCCAAGCTCCCTTGATGCGTCTGCTGCTTATCCAACTCTCGGACTCACGCT
>DASWNP010000045.1:0-42062 GCA_036399175.1 Pyrinomonadaceae bacterium
CCTTGAATCGGCCCAGCTCATCCTCCTGCTCGTCAGCGCTGACTTTCTCGCCTCTGATTACTGTTATGAGGTGGAAATGATGCGCGCGCTGGAACGCCAAAAAGAGGGTACGGCCCGTGTCATACCAATCATCCTCCGTAACTGTGATTGGTCTTCCGCCCCGTTCAGTAGGCTACAAGCTTTGCCTGAGAACGCCAAGCCCATCAAAAGCTGGGGTGATCAAGACGAGGCGTATCAGGATGTGGTGGCTGGAATCAGAGAAGCGGTTGCGCAAATAACAGGTGCCCCTCGCGTTAGACAGGCCCGTGTAGAGATTCTCGCCGGAGGGCTGACACGAAGGCAGACTGCGTCCCTTACATTAATCGGCACCTTGATTATGCTAGGCGTGTTCCTTGGACTAATGCTGCGCTCATCGACCACATTGCAGACAGCAAATGCTCCGAGTACCCCGGCGGCGACGACTCCTGAAAGCCGCAATAGCCCCGAAACTTTGATGTTATCCGGGTTCGTTGTTGACTCTAAGGATAGAGCGGTTCAGGGGGCGAAAGTGACTATTAACGAGATGCCTACGATGGAACCCGTTGAAACCACGAGCGACGGCCGTTTCATCATCAACGGCGTGCCTAAACAGTACGGTCAGTGGGTAAGAATTCGTGTCGTCAAGGAGGGGTATTTTCCGAACCCCTACGAGGAAAACTACCTCCTCGGCAGCACACCGACGACCATACAACTCAGGAGAGCGAAATGAGGTCTCGCCTACCCGCTACACTCGTCCTCATTCTCTGTTCGGTGGCCACCGCCTACGCTCAAAGAGCCAAGCTCGAAGGTTACGTCGTTAATGATGGCGGCAAACGTATGCCTAACATCAAAATCGTCGCTGCTGGGGGGCAGGCTGTAACTGACTCCCGCGGCCACTTCGTTATCGTCTTTCCCCCTTCGATTAGTTCGGGCATGCCGAACAAGATCAGGACAGACAGCGGCAATTGGGTAGTGATTGAACCGTTCGGCGGCGAGTGTATTACGCAAGACCTCAGAGACAACAAATCACCATTGAAGGTTACGATCATACAAAGAGGATCACGGGTCGCCTTATCACACGATAATCTTAGAAAACTGGTTAGGCGGTTGAGTAAAGAAAAGGCCGATTTGGTAAGCGAGAAAGCTAGGATGCGCGGCCAGATAGCCGAGCTCAAGAGCCAAAGGGAAGCTGCCCTCTCAAGGGCGAGAGACTATGAGGAGTATGACTTCATCAAGGATTACGCTAAGGAGTATGGGCTCACACCCGAGAACTTACGTGACGCGCTACGACAATGGGCGAACTCCCGCGGGCCACGAGACACTGATGAAGATCGGGCATTAAAGGAATACTACAAAAAGAACTTGACCTTGGCGGCGCAACTGGCCCACGAATCTGGGCTGCGCGCAATGGAGAGAGTCAGACAGCTTGACAAGCAGAAAGAGGAGGCTGGCCTCTCCGCCGCCCGCAGCTTCATGCTGGAAGGGTACATCCTGCTTGAGCAGAACAAATTTAGGGAAGCCCTTACTGCTTATGAGCGTGTAGATGATTTGTTTATAAAGGGGACGCTTTCCAAAGAGAACTATAAAAGAGAGTGGGCCGAGGCGAAAGCGTTTTTAGGAACAGCCAAGGCGCTGTTGGCGAATCGCATTGAAGGTGGAGAGGACGTGACACTGATGACTGAGGCTATAAAGGAGTATGAGCAAGCACTCACAGTGTTCACGCAGGAATCGTCTTCCGATCGATGGGAGAAGACGTTAAACAATCTGGGGAATGCTCTCAGCCAGAAGGGTGGGTGGGTAGAGGGTGAAGAAGGCGTGTCTCTGTTGACTCGAGCGATCGAGCTTTTCGAGCAGGTAATGACAGTCAGAAGGTCTGGGACATCGAGGCGCGACTTGGCAATAACGCTGGACAGTTTTGGGAATGCGCTCAGCGCGAAGGGGGAAATCTTAGGCGGTGAGGAAAGCGTGCGGTTACAAACTATGGCGATTGAGGCTTACCGTGAAGCTCTGACAATCAGGACCTTTGAGGCGCCGCCTCAAGATTGGGCTAGCACACTACACAATATGGGGGTTGCACTCTATCTAAAGGCGCGGCTCTCGCGCGGGAGAGAGCGCTTTGAGCTTCATGCTCAGGCTATTGACGCTTATAAGAAGGCTCTAGCTGTCAGAACTTTCGAAGTGTCGCCTGATGACTGGGCTAAGACACAAGTCAAACTTGGCGACGCGTTACTCTCAAGCGGGATGGATTTGGGCGGCGAAAAGGGTTTTCAGCAAGTGAATCAGGCGGCAGATGTATTTAAGCTGGGGCTCACGTTTTACACGCGCAAGACGCATCCACAATCATGGGCGGGAACGCAGGCTCACTTAGCAGCAGCGCTGTTCGCGCTAGGTGTGATGTCGGGTGGTGAAGACGGCGTGCGGCTGTTAGCCCAGGCCGTCGATGCTTGTAGGGATGCAGTTGCAGTGATCACGCGTGAGGCGCAGCCAGAGAAGTGGACGGTGGCGCAGCAGTTGCTTGGCGCAGTACTGTTCGAATGGGGGAAACGGGTTGAGGGCGAAGAGCGTAAGCGTCGGTTAACCGAAGCTGTGGTGGCCTTTCAACAATTACTTACCGTCAATACACGCGAGAAGTCAGCGCGAAGGTGGGCGCAGACACACTCCGATTTGGGAGAGCTTTTTACCCTGCTAGAAGACTTCCAGAGTGCCTTGAGGAGTTACGGCGAGGTGCTGGCTGTCAACCCAAGGGAGGATAATGCATATCAAGCTGCCGCTTACATTAACCATGATATCCTCTATAACTATACCGAGGCCTTTCGGTTAAATCAGCAAAGGCTCAGAAACATTCCTGACAACCTTTCTGCGCGCGCGAGCTTTGCGGAGAACCTTTTCACTATTGGACAATTCATCGAATGTGAGCAGCACATAGCCGCACTGCTCAACGAACCGAAGTTGGAGGCTGATGTCAATATCGCTTTGCGCGGGATTGAGATCGCCAATCTGTTAGCGATAGATAAGGAGAAGCTTGTTCCGTCGAAGCTCGCTTCACTGATAACGGCAGTTGCTAGCCAACCTGCCAGTTTCCGCATGAATTGGAAATTTAATGGCACACGGCACTTTATCGAGCAACACAAGAAAATCTCGTCTCATCGAGCTTGGCTCAAACAATTGTTTGACGCAATTGAAGGAGGAGAGCGCGAGACAATTCTTGTACGGTTAAAGGAGACACAGGCGAATTTCAAAAAATGAAGCGAGAGTTAAGGGGGCAGCACGCGGCTCCCGCTAATGCTGGACCGCGCACACGTGCGCGGGACGCCTCAAACCGAGGTGCTCGCGAAGAGTCACGCCCTCGTAGTCTGTCCGGAAGAGCCCGCGCCGCTGTAATTCAGGTATGACGAGATCGACGAATTGAGTCAGTTGGGTCGGGAGGTAAGGGGGTAAGATGTTGTAGCCATCGGCAGCGTGACCGACAAACCACTCCTCCAGTTGATCCGCGATGGCCGTCGGTGAGCCCATGACAAAACGGTGACCGCGCCCGGCCGAGACCGCCAAGTAAAGCTGCCGGACAGTCAACCCCTTACTCCGCGCCTGTTCGTAGATGAGCTTCTGCTTACTCTGACTGCCTTCAGTTATCGGCAGTTCGGGCAGAGGTTTGTCGAGGTCGAACTTGGAAATGTCAACATCCCCTAGCTGGGTCGTCAGCAGTCCGAGGCCAACCACTGGGTCGACTAGGTCCTGCAACGTGGCGTACAGGTCCTCCGCCTCGGACTGCGTTCGTCCCACTACCGGGAAGACTCCGGGCAGAATTTTGGTGTCGTTGGGGGAGCGTCCGCCCTTGACGACCATCTCCTTCATACCGCTGTAGAACGACTGCGCCTGTTGCAACGTCTGCTGCGCGGTAAAAATTACCTCCGCCCACTGGGAGGCGAAGCTCATCCCGTCCTCCGAGGCGCCGGCCTGCACGATGACCGGTCGGCCCTGCGGCGGGCGGGCAACGTTCAGAGGCCCACGGACGGAAAAGAACTCTCCGCGGTGTTCCAGTATGTGCAGCTTATCCGGGTCGAAGTAGCGCCCCAATTCCTTGTCGTATAGGAACGCGTCATCCTCCCAACTGTCCCACAGCCCGGTCACCACCTCCATGAACTCGCGCGCCCGGCGGTACCGCGTGGCGTGGTCGGGCTGCTTGTCGAGGTTGAAATTTCGGGCCTCGGCGTCGGTGACCGACGTGACTACATTCCACCCGGAACGCCCCCCGCACAGGTAGTCCAGAGAAGCGAACTTGCGGGCGATGTGGAACGGCTCGTTGTAGGTGGTGGAGGCCGTGGCGGTCAGGCCGATCCGGTCGGTGACCACGCTGAGCGCCGACAACAAAGTTATCGGCTCGAAATTCACGATACGGCCCCAACGGCTCAGCTCGTCCTTGTCCTTGTAGTGAGTTCGTATACCGAGCCCATCAGATAGGAAGATGAAATCAAACTTCCCGCGCTCGGCGGTCTTCGCGAGAGCGCTGTAGTAGCCGAAATCGAGCCCCCCGGTCGGGCACGACTCCGGGTGCCGCCACGCGGCGATGTGGTGCCCGGGCGGGGGGAGGAAAGCCCCCAACTTCATCTGTCTACGTTCGCGCTTCATGCGGGAAAGCCCTCACACTTCTGCGGCCCGAAAGTTACTCCGGCGGACGCTCTCGCACATCCCACGGCGTCCGTCCGGGCGCGTCGTTCACGCGAGCCTTCTCGCGGGCTCGTCGTTCAGAAAAGCCGCGATGTCCTCCACGACCTCGCGGTAATACGTGAGGTAGTTCTGCCACGTCACGTAACCGAGGTGCGGCGTTGCGAGTACGTTCGGGAGAGAGCGGAAGACGTGATCCTCCGGCAACGGCTCCTCGTCAAAAACGTCAATACCCACACCTGCGATCCAACCCTTCTGCACCGCTTCGACCAACGCGGACTGATTTACTATCGGGGCCCGAGAAGTGTTGATAAGGTAGGCGGACGGGCGCATCATTCTCAGCTCTCTGGCGCCGATGAGATCCCTCGTCCTCTGGCCGAGGACGAGGTGGATCGTGACGAAGTCGCTGCCCTCAAGTATCTCCTCCAGCGAGGACGCGAGTCGGACGCCCGCAGCGTCGGCCCTCTCCGCCGTAAGGTTCTTACTCCAGGCGGCCACCTGCATCCCGAAGGCCAGCCCCACGCGCGCCACCCGGCTGCCGATCTTCCCGAGGCCGAGGATGCCGAGCTGTTTGCGGTACAGGTCGGCGCCGACTGACCGCTGCCAAGGGCCATTCGTCCGGAGTGAATGGTTCTCCTCTACGACGTTTCTCGCGAGCCCCAGGATCAGTGCCCAAGTCAACTCTGTCGGCGGCTCAGAGGAACTGGCCGTGCCAGACACAACCACCCCGCGGGCCGTGGCGGCGGCTACGTCGATGGCGGCATTGCGCATGCCCGTCGTCACGAGCAGCTTGAGCCGAGGCAAGCGAGCGAGCAGCGTCTCGCCGAACCGCGTGCGTTCCCGCATGAGCACGACGATGTCGAAGTCACTTATGGCCCGGACGAGTTCCCCCTCGTCGTCGTAGTGCTGATGGAATGAAGTGACCTCGACCCTGTCCGCGAGAGTTGACCAATCGGCCATGGACAGGGCGACGTCCTGGTAGTCATCGAGTACCGCGCAGCGCAACTTTGTCATGTTCCTCATACTGGAGTTGAAGAGGCGGGCGCGGCGCGCCCGGTTCGTCGTCTACCTTCCGGGCCTGACGCCCAAGCCCGGCGAATTCGGCAGGATGACTCGCCCGCAGTCGATGGCGACCCCGACGTAACCGTCGCCACGCAGGCCGAGGTTTCCGTCGAGGTCGAGATAGTCCGCCAGCCCCGAGAGGTGTGCCATCGCCGTAATGCTCACGGCGCTCTCAAGCTTGCTGCCGAGCATAACCTTAAGCCCGGTCTCGCGCGCGAGGCGAATCATTCCGAGAGCCACCCTCAGCCCTCCGCATTTACACAACTTGATGTTAATCACGTCCACACAGCCCTCAAGACGCCGCACGTCTTCGACCCCAACGCAATCCTCGTCGGCTACGATGGGAACCTTCGAGCGCTCGCGCACGAAGCGCAGAGTCTCATGCTCCCCGGCCGGGACGGGCTGTTCGAAAAGCTCCACGCCGTGCCGATGAAAAGTCTCAGCGGCTCTTATTGCCTCCGCGGCGTTCCAGGAACCGTTCCCGTCTACCCACAGGCGCCCGTCGTACACCTCGCGTATGCGGGCAACGACGCCGGGGTCGGCGTCCCCACCCATCTTGAGCTTGAGTATAGGCCAGCGTGAGAGTCGTCTCGCACGCTCGACCCGTTCGTCCTCGCCCATCAGTCCGAGCGTCAGGCCGGTGGGGGCGAGGGGCAACCCTCGGAGCCCGAACAACTGGTAAAGGGGCAGACCCGCGAGCTGCCCGAGCAGGTCGTGGAGCGCCATGTCTACCGCGGCGACGGCGGACGGCTGGCCCGGCGCCGCCTCCGCGCACATGTCGAGCAGGCGGCCGAGGTCGAACCGGGCGGAGCCTTCAAACACTTCGGCGCACGCGTCGAGCGCCGCCCTTATCCGCTCCTCGTTCATCCCGTAATCGTCCGCGATGACGGCCGTCCCGAGCCCTATCCGTCCCTCCCATTCGAGCCGGACGAGGAACTGGCGCACCGTCGCTCGGCTGCCCTTGCTGCTCACCAGCGGCTCGTCACGCCAGAAGTTTATGATCTCGTATGTTAGCCGCATGCCGGTCGCCTTCGTTGGGCGTGTGGTATCGAAGGAGTCACAGCCGGGAGGCCGCCACCGACTCCGTGAGCGCGCCGACTATCATGCACGCCCGGCGAAGGCTGAGGTCGCGAAAGCCCTCCGGCTCGATTGGCTCACTCTCCCGGGGCAATTCACACGGGTGCATGACGCCCGCCCGCGGCGCGAAACGGCTCAGGAAATAGGGCGACAGCGCCGCCGCGTGCCGAGCCTTCCAGTCCAGTGTCACCGCTTCAACTTTACTCAGCGCCTCGTCGGGGGAGTGTGTGGCGTCGCCGCCGGAGGCGTCGAGGGTCTCGGCGAATAGCTCCGTCAGCAGCTCCGCGTCGCGGGGGTGTGCGCTGGTCGGGCACAGCATGAAGACCGCGACCGGCAGCAGCGCGAAGCAGACCGGGGCGATCTCGTCGAAATGGTCGATGAGCGCCTTGCAGACGTTACCCATGCGCTCCGTCTTGGAAGGCGAGACGAAATAGCCCATCCGCCTCGGGGGGAACCCCGCCATGTCGCGGGCACCCCAGTGGAGGTGCAAATTGAGTGGCCCGGCGGCTCGGCCCGTGCGCGCAGCCGAGTCTGGGCGTTGAGCCGTGAAGATGGCGCAGAGGATGCGCGTCAGGACATTTGAGATGAGAGGCAACCGGCACGGTAACTCTGAGATACGCGCAAAGAATTGTCGCGGTTTGGCTGCGGCCTCCAGCGTCAACATAACGTGCTCAACCAATGACTCGGTGGTCGGGAAAAAGCAGTCGCTCAATACATATCCGCGGCCCCGCCTCTGGAGTGGGCGTTTACTGACCGTCCCGTCCCTGGCGACGCTCTGACTGATTAAGTCCTGAAACCTGATCTGCCCATCATCGCCGGTCTCGGCGACTTCCAGCAGAATCGTCAGCATCTCCCTCATCTCTGCGCCGTGCTCAAGCATGAGGGCGGCTTCTAGCGTGAAGCGGAATCCCGGGAGGGACTGCATCCGCCCCCAGTGTAGCTCGTTCAAGGGCGTCAGTTCGCCGTCAACGTCTGCCATGACGAACGGACAGAAGAACGAGTTCTGCCTGTCGCGGCGGGCAAAGCGCGAGCCGTCCCAAGTGAACAGTGACAAGACCTCCCGCCGTCCTCCCCCGACCAACGAGCCTGGCAGATAGACGGAATCCCCACCGGATGCTCCCTCGGCCTCGGTCTGCGTGAAAGAGCAAATCAGCGGGTAGCCGAGGCCCCAAGCGCAAATCGTCTTGTTGAAATCCATCGCGCCGGCCCGCCCTTGTGCGATGTCTTCCCAGTTACCGATGTGTGCGGTCCGGGGCGGCTTCCAAGAGGGTTCCTCTCGGAGTAAGGTCATCAGCGCGCCCAAAGTGAGTTCCTGCGTCCCCATGTGAACGCTCGCAAACCCCCGGCGGCGAGCGGCGAGCGCCTCGGCGTCGATGAGCGACGAAACGCTGAGTGCTTCGATCATGTGTAGCGGGGTTCGCTGCATGTTCTCACGCTCCGGGTCGGCCGAGATCTCCGTCAATGATTCGGCCGCGGCGCCCGCGAACTCAGGGGGCTGTACGCCCTGCGCGCCGGGCCCACGTAGTTCATGAGCGGGCGAATAAGGACGTTGTTACCCATCTGTTCGAGTGCCTGCGCCACCCAACCCGCGATGCGGCCGGCGATGAACATGGCTCCGGCCAAGTTGTCGGGAATACCCAGCAGGCGGTAAATGACTCCCGCGTACAGATCGACGTTGGGGTAGATGCCGTGCTGCGCGTATGGCTTCATCGCCGCCGCGACGGCTTCGACGACTGACACGCAGCGCGTGTCGTCACGCTCCCGGCTGAGTCTGTGCGCGACCTCGCGGAGATATCGCACGCGTGGGTCTTCGCAGTGATAGACCCTGTGGCCGAACCCCATGACGCGCCCGTTCCCGTTCAGGCATGCTTTCACGTAAGCGTGGGCGTTATCCGGCGTCCCGACGGCGTCGATGAGTTCCAAGACCCGCTCGATGGCGCCCCCGTGCAGAGGGCCCGCGAACGTCGCGACGGCCGCGGTAATCGCCGCGTGTAGGCCGGCCCTCGTTCCGACCGCGATGCGGCCGGCGAAGGCCGACGCGTTCGAGCCGTGGTCGGCGTGGATGATGAGAACCTTCTCTATGATTTCGGCGCCGCCGGGTGAAGGCTGTGGCACCAGCATGCCGAGGAGGTTGCTGGCATGCGACGGCGCGCCTTGGGGGTTAGGGCAGCTGCGGCCGCTCCGCAACGCGTAGTGCGTGGCGATTAGGGTTGGAATCTGTGCGATCAACCGAACCCCGGCGAGCCGCGCCTCTTCCGCCGTGACATCCGCGGGCTCGGGCGCCATCGCTCCCAGAGCCGACACGCCAGTCCGCAGCGCCTCCATCGGATGCGCGTCGGCTAAGAGTTCGACAAGCCTTGTGACTGGGGGGGGCAACTGGCGGTATGAGCAGAGTTCCCGCCTGAAGTCCTCAAGCGCGGACGCGTCCGGCAACTCGCCGTTCAGCAGCAGCCACACTGTTTCCTCGTATGAGGACTGTTCCACGAGGTCGTCGATGTTGTAACCGCGGTATTCGAGTACGCCGTTCTTACCGTCAATGTTGGTGATCGTGCTCCGGTCAACGTAAACGCCTTCGAGCCCGCGACGGAGCACGGGCTCACCCTCGCAGGCTTCCTTCAATAAGGGCGCGGTGTCCGCCGCCAGTTCGCCGCCTTCGGCTGAAGTTGATGCGAACGCCCGGATGGCCGCCACCGAGCAGAGGTGCGGCGCCACGTCGTCGGTGATCTGCCTGCCGAGTTCCGCCTCCAGAGCGAGGATTAATCTGACGTGCTGGATCGAATCCCACTCCGGGATTGACTGGTATCTCAGATTGTCTCGAACCTGCCCGATGTTAATGCTGAGAGCGCGCGCGATGATTGGTTCAATAGCGACCCCCGTCCCCTCAACTCGGGAGGTGTCGCCCGAACGCGGGGCGGGCCGACCGGACGCACGCGCCTCGCCGGCTGAAGACACGCTTTGATGGGCCGCAAGCCATTGACGTAAAGCCTTGCGGTCAATCTTGCCGTTCCCGTTTAGCGGCATTTCCGCAATCGTATGAATGCTTCGCGGCACCATGTATGTCGGCAGGCTCTTGCCGACCGCGGAGGCAATCCCGGACGTATCCCCGATGCCGGAGACAACCGCCACGAGGCAGTCCGGCTGACTCTCATCCGGCCATGGCAGGGCGACCGCCTCGACGCAGCCGGCGCGGCGCAGGGCCGCCTCGACCTCTAACAGCTCCACACGGTACCCCGCCACCTTAACTTGCTGGTCGCGGCGGCCGAGATAAACGTAGTGATCTCCTCGGCGCGCTACGAGGTCTCCGGTTCGAAAGTACCTACCGCGCACACCCTCCGGCGTGGTTCTTTGGAAGAAACGGTCCTCCGATAAGTTCGGGGCTTTCCAGTAGCCGGGATACACTTGCGGCCCGGCGATACAGAGTTCCCCCTGCCCACCGGGCGCGACCTCTCGAAGCGCCTCATCTACCACGATGTGCGAAAGATGCGGATACACCTCGCCGATAGGAACTAAGTCGTTAACGCATTCGGCCCCCGATCTTCCCGGCTCCCACCTGTAGGCGGCGCAGGCGATAGTGAGTTCCGTCGGCCCGTACAAATTCTCCAGTACCGAGTGCGGCGCCGCCTCCTGCCAAGCCTCGGCGGCGGCTCGCGGTAGCCCCTCGCCGCAGAAGAGGCTCCAGCGCAGGGAGGGGATGCTGCTCGGGGTTAACGTCCCTCGCCGCATCAGGAACGCGACGACCGAGGGGACTGAGAACCACACGGTCACGTGATGCCTTTCGAGGAAGCGGAAGGGCGAAAGGATTTCGACCGCCTGCATGCTGCACACGCAAGCGCCGCTCTCCCACGCCATGAAGAGGTCAAAGACTGACAGGTCGAAAGTCTGGTCGAAGGTCTGGGTCAGCCTGTCTTCGGGGCGCAGCCTGTAGCGGGACTTGTTGAAGTTGAGGAAGGCACGGACGTTGCCGTGTGTAACGGGGACGCCCTTCGGCAGCCCCGTGCTGCCCGAGGTGAAGAGCAGGTAGGCGAGGTCATCGGGCGCGCACTCCGGGAGCGCCATCAAAGGCGCGGTCTTCGCCAGCTCCTCCCGCCCGAACACTCGCCCGGTTACGCCGCTCGGGATGTTCCGCACGTCAGTCTCCGGGAGGAGGATGCTCTGCGGGCACGTGCCGCCGCCCAGCAACTCTCGCAGTTGGGGGAGCGATTTGTCATCGACAAGCAGGGCGTCCAACTCGGCCTGCGCAAGCATGGAGCGCGTACGCTCCGAAGGAAACTTGTTATTCAGGGGTACGAACCCCGCGCCCGCGAACAGGCCGGCTAAGACCCCGAGGTATGAGGTCGCACTGCGATCCGCTAGGATGCCCACCCGGCGCGGGCGGCCCCCGGCCGAATCTAGAAGGCGCGTGGCCCAGCGACGGGCTGTGTCAGCGGCCTCGGCGTATGTGTAGACGCGGCTCCCGATGGTCAGGGCTGCGTTGTGGGGGAGTCGGCCGGCTTGATAGAGGAACCCGGCACGCAAACTGTCAACGTTGCCCGGCGTGGCCCCGGCGGTGGCCGGCCTCCCGCCGACCGCGTAAAAGTCGAGCGCCCTGCCCTCCCGCTCCGGTTCCTTCGTTAAGTTGGCCATGGCCTGATTAATCTCGCCTTAATGAGGTTATCTGATGGACGAGGGCCGACTCAGGCGTTGGGGCGGGCGCGCGGACAAAAAATGGCCGGGAGGCGAACGCAAGGCCGTCCTCGGTCGCCGCCAGCAGTTTCACGTAGTGCCGGTGGGGACTGAGCCCCGGCGCCAAGCGGAAGACGAAGTCCAAATCTACCGTGCCAGTTCCGGCTGTTGACGCCGTCGCAGACACCGGACTCGGGGGAGGCGTCTTCTCCTCGTGTGTAGACAGCCGCGGGGATACGCGCACGGTCGCCGCGCGGTTCAGACGTACGCGGACTGTGACGTGAAATTCCTCCCCCGCCGGGGTAAGGTTCGCGGCGTTAATGATCACCTCCTCAATCGCCGATCCTGCCGGGAAGTCTGCACATATACCGCAGCGCGGGCAGACAACGACCGCCCTTCTGACGTGGGTCAGCACATGGCGGATGGTGCGGTGGAAAGCCGCCCGACCACAGGAGGGGCAGGTCGTCCGGTCGACCCGCTCAAGACAGTGGGCCGGCGCCAAGATGTTAGGGAGCCAGAAGGATCCTTCCAGTTGTGGGGCAAAAAGGTCTAAGACTACCTCTGTCGTCGCCAAAGTAAGCTCTCGGGTCGCCTCAACCAAGGCCTCCAACTGCGCTACGGCCCCGCCGTCTATGCTGAGCAGAGCGAGGTTGCGCGCCATCAACATCTGAATCTCGTCCTCGCTCCTACGAAGCTCGTCATAGTCATCCGGCGCGGCGGCATCGAGGCCGATGAGACGACATGTGTCCACCCAGCCCTTGAAGGTGTCGAGCGCCGCCCGGGTCCGCTTGCAAACTTCATCACGGTCAGCCGCCTCAATCCGCACGCGGCCCAGCGGGTGCGGGAACCGAAACAGGAATAAGGTCAGGATAGAGTCCCGGCCGTCGGGCAACTGCTCCACCCGGTGAAACCCACCCGGACTATCCCCCTCCTCCTCCGGGACGACCGAAATGACGAGCCGATTACGCTGCGCCGCGTCCACAAGGAAGGGGTCCGTAATGTCCAGTTTGATGAACCGCACGTCGCCCAAGTCCAGAGTCGCGGGAAGTGAGTTCAGTGCCGGAAGGGGTTCGTGTGCTGCGCGAGACCTGACCCTATATTCCGGGTCGCCGATAGCTATGTAAGCAGGGCGTTCGACGCCCGCACAGTGTACGAACGCATTGCTCAGCGCGGTCGCCTCGCCGAGCGTATAGCCCTCCGCCATAGCGCCCAAGAAAGCGAGCGACGCCAGCTCCGCGCCAGTGCTAGTGAATACCGGTGACACGTAGCCTACACCCGGCCCGTCAATAAAAGAGAACGCGAAATTGAATTGTTCTCGGTACCGGCTGTCCGCGAGCCTTAGTCCGTTGCAGGTCGCTAACATGAGAACGTCGGCCGCCATGCGTGAGAGGGGAACCGGGTGAGGGCCACGCGGACAATCGAACCCCCGGCCGCAAGCCAAGACCCCCTCGTCCAGTGGGCCGAACTTCGCGCCGTCCAGCTCAAGCCCACAAAGTACTGTGCCATCTCCGCCGTTCGCGCAGGACTCGGACCCGTGAGTCGCGAAGGCAAATACGTTCGCCGACTCCTTATACGAATCGAGCAATCCCGGAGCAGTCATGAGGCTCCGGCGAAAGCTGCCCGCTTCGCCTACGATTTCGAGTTCGGTTACTTCGCTGTGCGCCTTTGAGGGGGAGTAATGACGGAGGCGCGTCTCTCCCGGCGGGAGAGACCTTCCGGCCATGACGAGCTTGGCGACCAGCCAAGAGAGCGAAGCGAGGTTGCGGGCAATCACCAAAGTGAAGCGTGGCACCTCACACCACGGCTGATTCGCATCGAGAGCGAGCGCAAAGCGATCGAGGAGACTGAAAAGAAACCCGTCTTCGGCTTGGTCTAGCGTCGCGACAATGATTCGGTCTCTGGGGTGCTGCGATCCCACAAGAATGTCGGAGAAGGTCTCGACGAGCCGGAACGGACGTCCGGTTTCTGCGGCAAGGTAAGAAGCGCAGATGGCAGCAGGCCCGACGGCCACTTCGATGCGTGCAGAATGAATCTGCGGCAGGATGTCGTCCGGGGCACGCCCCGCAGCGGCCAGAATCCGTCTAGACCAGCCTGCCCAGTCGAGGGAAAGAGCATTAGCCGCTGGACTCTGCAAGTTGTCACCGCCAAACCCGTGAGTGGCGACGCCCCCTATCACAGGTACGGTGTGCGGGGCGCGGCCAAGTGAGACACACTGCTCCGCGTATTCACCGACGTTATTACAGATGCTATATCGACTGCTCATCACCGGCTCCCAAGGCAATATTAGCAACGCCTCAAGAGAAGCAAAGCCATCTAGGACTGGTTATTACAGGCGATACCCGCAATGAGACGCATAGCTGTGTGGAGAGGCAGACAAAGGTGATTATTCGGAATCCACGGACGGCGTCCAGTTGAGGGCCAAACGCGGACGTGAAGACCTGGGCCGAACGGAAACGAGCGCTCGTTAACCCAAATGGATGCGTGCCCGACAAGGAAGAAGTGCCGTAAACGTATCCGATTTCTCTCGAACGAAATATGCTGCTACTGCGCGGCCGAGGTCACCACGCGCCCCTACCAAATTCATCACATCGTGGAATACGCGCAGTCTCAGGGCGCATCCGAAGAAAATTCTGATGCTAGCGCACCCGACGCACCACAGGGCTATTCCTTTAGCAAGGTACTCGGTCGAGGAGCTGAATGAGTAACGCCGGAAGTGGTACGCACTGGCGGATGTGGCCCGCGCCTACGAGCCGCGGTAGCTCACCTTACCGCTCAGGGCATTCGCAGGGTTGTGTTCTATGAAAGGGACGAGTCAGGGAAAAACTTCTCCATGCCAGCGGTATGAAGGAAACCTTCGACCGCCAGCCCCGACCTGCCCGTTAGCGTGTCCGCCTGGCATTGAGCCGCTCGCCTTCAGTGCCGCCGGCTCGGCTACATAACCCTGCCCGGCGCTTTGCTCGTTCCACAGCACTCACAGCTGGGATGTTTCCACTCTGAGCCTACGCTAGCATGAAGGGTCCACGACTGGCGTGTTTGTGTAGTCATATACACGTGCGGCTCAAGTTCTGGCTCTGTTGCAAGAACCGCCTCCTGGTTATAATCCGGCCCTCACGCTCTACTAGCGGCAGTGTTGCAGGAATCGCTTCCCCGGCTATAATCCGCACTTCAGTTCATTCATTGCTCATCCGGAATCACACCCTTGAAGCATACATAACAAGTCTCCGTTCAAGTGGCGCCACTTCGAGCCCACAGTCATCCTCTTGTGTGTTAGATGGTACTGTCGCTATCAACTATCCTACCGCGATGTCGCAGAGATGATGCGCGAGCGTGGACTCGATGTGGATCACTCGACTGTCTTTCGTTGGGTACAAAGGTACGCTCCCGAAATTAACAAGCGCATCCGACCTCATTTGAAGATGAGCGGCACCTCATTTCGGGTGGATGAGACCTACATCAAGGTCGGGAAGACGTGCAAGTATCTGTACCGCGCCGTGGACAAAGAAGGAAGCACAATTGAGTTCATGCTCAGCGCCAAGCGTGACGCTTCAGCGGCGAAACGCTTCTTTAAGAAGATGATGAGGGCTGAGCACCGCAGGCTCCCGTTCTCGATCAGCGTCGACAAGAACGCGGCGTACCCGGAGGCCTTTAGCGCTTCACAAGAGGAGCGGGTTGTGCCGAAGGATTGCAAGCTCAGGCGTGTGAAATATCTGAATAATGTGATCGAGCAAGACCATCGTTTCATTAAGAAGAAGGTGCGTGCATCACAATGCTTCAAGAGCTTTCACACGGCGGAGCGAACTCTTGAAGGCATTGAAGCGGTGAACATGATGAGGAAGGGACAGGTCAAAAGGTTAGCGGGGAGGGATGCTCAAGGGCAGTCAACGTTCGTAGCTTCGCTGTTCGGGATCGCCGCTTAGCGAAAGACGTTTGAACATCTTCCACGGTTTAAAATAATCTTTGCAACGCATCCCGGGCACCTCCTTCGCGGTCTCATGCGCAAACTGAGTTTACCGCAACTCATACGTGAGCTGGAGGTGCCTGCTTCATCACATCAGGACCGAACGGAAAACATTGACGGTCGTGACAGTCACAAGGTAGGATTCACCGCACCCGACCTTAGAAATGCGTTGACGTCGGTCACTCATCTGCAAGCTTAGTAGTTCTTTGCGTCACCTCATATACCGATTTCCACCTGTATTCATTTATGGATACTGAGTCCTCTCCAATCAGTTGGCTTCTACTATTTTCGGCCCTGGGTGTCGCGCTGGTCGCCGCCTGGGCGAGTTTCCGCTGGTCGAAGCTGAAGCCTGAACTCTTCCCCCCGACGGATCAGGCGGGGCAGGACGAAGAGGAGGCCGCGGCCAGGCATAGGGGCGCGAGTTCAGACCTCTGGCTTCAAAACGTGCCGGGGATTCTCAACGGAGTTCAGCGCGCTTTGGAAAGGGAGAAGACGCCCGAGGCGCAGACGCTACTTGAAGCGACACGCAAGCTGGAGGCAGCCGCCCCCGAACTCCCGGCGGCCGTGCGCTCGGTGGTGGTGAAGGCGGTCGAGTCGGGCGAGTTAGGTTCCCTCCTACTCGGCAAGGGCGGCCTGTACGCATACGTCGTCGCCGTCCCCAACCGGCATGAGCACGCGCACCTTATACGCAGGTACGCGCCTTTCTCGGCGGGGTGGGCCGGGCACGCCGAACTAGTCAGGGCCTCGCTCACGTCCAGCGGCGCCTTCTCCGCCGTGATCGCCTACCTGTTCTTTCTGAGCCCCGACGCGAAGGACGGCGTCCTCCTCGTGTCTTACGCGTCACCCGAGATGCTGCTCGTGCCGAGCCGCTTGTTGCAAGCATCGCAGTCGAAGAGCGGCGACTGCAAGGTCGTGGACGCCGCGATGGAATTCAAGATGTCCGACTGACGGGCGGGAGGGCAGGAGTCATGCGGACGACAATTGACTACGGCATTGACTTAGGGACAACCAACTCCGCCATCGCGAGGCAGGAGGGGCTTTCCACGGAGTTGTTGGGCGGCGAAGACGGCCCGCTGGTGCCGTCCGTCGTCCACATTGACGCCGAAGGCGTCGCGCGGGTCGGCCTGCCCGCTCTGGGGCGCCGCGCCTCCGACCCGGCCAACACCGCGACCGAGTTCAAACGCCTGATGGGCACAGCGAACTTGATCTCGTTCCCGGCCTCTGGCCGCAGCCTGTCCCCGGTGGAACTCTCCGCCGAAGTCCTGAAGTACCTGCTCGCGCGCGCCCGCGCGCACGAGGGCGACGCCGTCGAGGCGGCGGTCATCACCGTCCCGGCCATGTTCCAACTGCCGCAGTGCGAGGCCACGAGGCAGGCCGCCGAACTCTCGGGGCTGAAGCACGCGCCGCTGCTCCAGGAGCCGATTGCCGCCGCCATCGCCAGCGTCGGCAGCGCCGAACTCCGCGACGGCAACTGGCTCATCTATGACCTCGGCGGGGGCACCTTCGACGTGACACTGGTCTTGGCGAAGAGCGGGCGGCTGACGGTGCGTGACCACGACGGCGACAATCACCTCGGCGGGAAGGATTTCGACCGCATCCTCGCGCGGCGCGCCGCCGAGGTCGTGCGCGCGGAGCCGGGCGGCGAAGCCTTCCGGCGGACGGACGCCGCGTTGGCCCCGGCCTTCGAGCGGCTGCGGGCCGAGGCCGAGCGCGTGCGGACGGCGCTGTCGGACAAGGAGCAGGAGGAGTTCCGCGTCGAGCAGCTCGCGCGGGGCGGCGACGGCAGTTGGCTGAGCGCACGGTTCACGCTCGACCGCTCGGAGTTGGAAGCTTTGATCGCCCCGACCATCTCGCGGACGGTGGCGCTCTGCCAGCGTGTACTCAGCCGCAACAACACCCGCCCCGGCCAGATTAAGCGCCTCGTCCTCGTCGGCGGGCCGACGCTCACGCCCTGCCTGCCCGTCATCCTCGAAGCCGAACTCGGCATCGAGGCGCGCCACCACGTCGACCCTTCGCAGGCCGTCGTGGTCGGCGCGGCGCTCTACGCCTCGACGCAGCGTGTCCCGAAGGAGATTCGGCGCTCCGCCGCGGCCGCCTGGCCCGAGGCGCTCGAACTCGAACTTTCATACGAGCCGATGACGAACGACCCGGAGCCGCTGCTGGCCGGTAGGGTCGTCGGCGAGCGCGCCCCGGGCGACTGGCACGTGCGCGTCGACGAGGCCACGGGCGGCTTCGCTTCGGGGCCGATTCCGCTGCGCGACGACGGCGCCTTCGCCTCACAGTTGCGACTCGCGCCGGGCGCGCTCAACGCCTTCGAGGTCGGCGTCTACCACGACGGGGCGCGGGTGCCGTTGGATGGCGCGCGATTCTCCATCATCCATGGCACGACTGTGGCGAAGCCGCTGCTGTCACAGTCGGTCGGCGTTGTGCTGGCGAACAACTCCGTGCGCTGGTACCTCCGCAGGGGGAAGGTCTTGCCCCTGAGCGCGAACGTGACGCACGCCACGACGGTCAGCCTCCGGCGCGGGCAGTCGGGCGACGCGGTGCACGTGCCGCTCATCCAGGGCGAGAGCGAGAAGGGCGACCGCAACACCATCATCGGCGTGCTGCAAATCCGCGCCGACGAGATCGAGCGCGACCTGCCGGTCGGCAGCGAAGTGGTCGTCACGCTGACGGTGGACGAGCACTCGACGACCACGGCCGAGGCTTACGTCCCCCTGCTCGGACGGACGTTCCGCGAGGTCGTCAAGTTCGGCATCGAGACGAGGGAGCCGGTCGAGATTCGGCAGGGCGTCGAAGACCAGCGCGCACGCCTCGCCGAGCTTCAGAAGATGGCCGAGGAGTTGGAGGGCGCGCCGGAGGGCGACGTTGACGAGAGCGTGCGCCTCATCGAGGAGCTGCTCGAAGAGGGCGGCGCCGACGAGGTCAACCAGGCCGACCAGGTCTTGCAGAAGATGACGGGTCTGATCGACCGGGTGGTAACGAAGGAGAAGGAGGGCAACCTCGCGCAGTTGTTCGAGACCACGGCCGGGTCGGTGAAGGAGCTGCTCGGCCGGCAGGGCGGCGAGCGCGCCAGGCAGATGCGCGCCCTCTCCGAGGAGTTCAAAGACGCGGTCGAGCGCGGCGACCTGAGTCTGGCCGAGACCAAGTTGCAGTCCGCGCGCGATTTGCAGTGGGCGCTCTACCAGGAGAAACCCGACTTCTGGATTTCCCTGTTCGACTCCCTGTGCGCGAACGTCCTTCGTTCGGAGAAGGCGGCGGAGGCGCAGCCCGCCATCGAACGCGGCAGGTCGGCGCGCGACCGCGGCGACATCTATACCCTGTCCCAGATTTGCGTCCAGCTCTTGCAGCTACTCCCGGAGGAGCAGCGGCCTCCCATCTCACAGAAACTCCCCGATTCCCAGATTTTATAGGACGGCCCCATGTCGGAAGCGACCATCCAGAGCGTCTCGCGCCACTCGTCCCCCGCGCTCCGCGGGTTCGAGAGCAACCCCTTCCGCATCCTGCGGCTCGCGGCGGACGCCTCGACGAGCGAAGCCTCGTTCCAGGCCGAACGCGCGCTGACGCTGATGCGGGCCGGGCTGCCGCCGTCCGGGGAGGACGTCCTGCCTTGGCTGCCGCCCGCCAGCGCCTACGAGGCGCAGCAGGCCGCACAGACCGTCGAAGAGCCGCTCGCGCGGCTCACCGAGCAGTTGCTCTGGTTCGACCTCGCGCGCGACCTTACCGCCGACTCGCTCAGGGCTGTGCTCCGCGGACTGATGGAAGGGTCCCTACAGAAATACTTCGACGCCGCGGCCGGGCTGCCCCCGGCCGACATGTGCGACCCGGAGGACGCGGCCGCCGTCCCGCTCGTCGCGCAGGCCGTTAACCAGGCGAACCTGCGGCTGCTGGTGGCGGCCTCGCTCGTCAACGGCGTCGTCGTCGGGAAGGCCGACGCGGGGGCCACCTCCCCGGCCGCGCCGCGGAAGATCACGCGCGACGACTGGCAGAGCTTCTACGGGCTAAACGCGCTGCCCGACGCGCACGACTTCATCGCCGGCTCGCTGGCTGGCTCCGACGCGGCGCTCGATGGCGGCCGCCACTGGGAGCACGCCCTGCGCCGCTGGGCGGCCATCCTGCAACATCCTTGGTTCCGGCCCTACCTCGCCCGGTGCATCGCCGACCTCGAAGACGACTTTGTCTCGTCCGACGACGCCGAGACCATCGAGGAGAGCGTCCGCACGCGGCTCGCCGACCTGGCCTCGCACGAGACGAGGTTCCTGCTGCTCGGGGGACACTACGCGCCCGCGGGCGAGCTGATTTCGGCGCTCGCCAAGTCGGGGCTCGAAAAGCGCGTGCTCGTCCCGGCGCTGCGGCCGATACACCACCTTTTTCAGTCCGAGGTCACGGAGTTGCAGACGCTGCTCGAGGGCTCGGGCGAAGACGGGCTGAGGCAGCTCAACGCCTACCTCAAACGGCTCGCGGCCATCAAGCGGCGCTGGACGAAGATTGACCAAGCCGGCCTCGTCGGCCTCGGGCACATCATTGACGATGCGCTTGAACAGACGTTCCTGCGGCTGCGGAGTCTGGAGAAGCCCGACGCACAGTCCGACGCGCTCTTAGAGAGCGTCTCGCAACTCGCGGGCGCCAAATCGCTGCGCGAGCGCGTGGGCTTCTTCCGGAAAGAGCTCGAGGAGGCCAAGAATCGGCTCTGTAGCTTCTGCAAGACCGGGGTGCCGGACATTGACAAGTCCGTGGTGCTCGAGGGCCGGAAGGAGACCGAGCGCGTCGAGAATACAGTCTACATCGGGATTGACTACCGGCTCATCCTGCGCTGCGAGCGGTGCGCGCGCTTCCACGATTTTTTATGGAAGTGGGGCGCTCTCTCCATGTGGTGCGTCTTCCCGTCGATGTGCTTGGTCATCATCCCGCTGACGGGCCTCGCCTTCGTCGGTTTCTGGTACGGGGCTGTCCGCACCGATCAGCTGGGGGCGGTCGCGGTCTTCTTCCCCCGGCTCGTCTCCGAACTCTTTAGTTCCCTCTTCGCGACGTTTGTCACCCCGGCCGGGCACAGGCGCTACGGCCGGTGCGGCGACCTCGAACCCATGCGGACGCTGCGCGGCGAGGGCAACTCGGTGAGGACGCACTGGCCGAGCGACGCTTACGAGAAGATTAAGAACAAATAGGGCCGCGAGATGACCATGTCGAACTCATGGAAAGGGGCGCAGAGCGACACGCGGCGGCGCGTGTTCATCAGCTACTCGCACGACCCGCCGGAGAACGCAGAGTTCGTGCGCGACCTCGCCGGGCGGCTGCGCCTGGCCGACTTCGACGTGTGGCTCGACGAGGAGCGGATTCCGGGGGCCGCGCACATCGAGGACGAGCTGCGGAAGGCGATCCGCGAGTCGGAGATAGGTCTCTTCATCGCCACCTCGCGCTGGGTTGAGCGCGAGTGGACGCGGTTCGAGGTGAAGCTGTTCGGAATGCGCGAGGACAGCCGGCGGCTCGTCGTCCTGCGCGAAGAGGTAGACCTCGGCGACCTCGGCCCGCACCTCATTGGGCTGAAGAACGTCCGCTGGCCGCCTGACGACGAGGGGCGCGACGCGCGCTTCTGGGAAATCTACTGCGGCATCAACAACCTCCCGCCGGGGCCGCGCGAGTTCTGGGAGCGCGAGGGGCGGCGCGTCGCATCCAGACACGCGAGCGCCGCGCCCGGCGCGCCCGAACCCGCCGCCGAGCCCGAGCCCCTGCCCGCGCCGCGCGGCCGCGTCACGCTGCCCTGCTCCGGGCGGCCAGTCGCGTCGGTGGTCGGCGAGAGGTGGGCGTTCGTCGTGACCGACCAGGAGGAGTGGGTCGGGGTCGCGCCGGACGGCAGGCTGCACCCGGTGCTGCCGCGACTGAGCGCGCACTCGACGGCCGCCTTCGGCACCGGCCAGGAGTTGCTGGTCGGGCTCTACGAGCCGATGCTGGCGCGCCTGCGCGGCGAGCGCTGGGAGTACCTGCCGCAGGAGGCGCCCGTCCTCAGCTTCGGCTCCGGCCCCGGCGGCGACGTTGCGGGCACGGCGGCCGGCGGGCTGGTCTTGATAGAAGACTCGCCGCCCGTCCCTTTCATGCGCATACGCGACCCCGTCGCCGCGCTGGCGCCGTTCGACGGCGGGCTGGTCGTCCTCGGCTCGCGCGGCAGGTTCGGCCGCGTGCTGTGGCCCGTCGAGGGCAAGGACGCGCTGGCGTGGGTCAACACCGACGAGCTAGGCAGACCCGTGGGGCTTTTCGGGGCAGTCGAGTACAACCACGTCGGCGTCCACAGCGCGACGCGCCTCGGCATCCTCGACCCCATGGACGGGCGACTCGACGTGTGCGAGCAGGCGGTCGCGCAGGGCATCCGTGAAGTGGTCTTCCTCGGCGCGCGTAGCCGCCCCTACGCGGTGGTGACGGAGGCGGGCGGGCTGCTGCTCGCCGACGCCGCGCTCAGTGGCCTGCGCCCCGTGCGGCTGCCGCGCGAGGCGTACATCAGCGGCTGCTGCCAGGCGGAGAGCGGGAGCAGGTTCCACGCCTGGACGGCGGACGGCGAGCTGTACACCGTCACGGACGAGGCCGTCGAATCGACCGCGGGCGACGGCGTGGTGCTGGCCTACTACCCAAGACCCTCGGCCGGGGCACTCCACGTCATACGCTGGCGGCCCGAGACGGGCGCGACGCTCGAAAGACTGACCCCACACTGAACCGCATGCCCAACACACGGCTCACAGACATAGACTGGAACGCGGCCGTCGCCGCGACCGGCGCGTTCGGCGGGCGCGGCGGCGGGCTGTCGCCCGGCCAAGCGGCGCAGGTTTTGAGCCTCTCCGCCCTCTACACGTCCGACTACCCGACGGCGGCCGCGCGGCTGCGGAAGGCCGCGCGGCTTGAGCCGCTCAACCCACTCCACATGCTGCGGCGGGCGCTGCTGCTGGCGCGCTTCGGCGACACGGCGCGGGCCTTCGCCGCGCTCGACGGGCTGAAGCAGGCGCTGCCGGATTCGCCGCTCGTCGAGTATGTCCGCGGCCTGCTCGCGCTGCGCGGGGGGCGGCCCGAGCAGGCGCGCGCCATCGCAAACACGCTCGGGGCCGCCTACCCCGACTTCGTCTATGGCAAGTTCCTCAGGGCCGACGCGCAGGTCGTGCTGGCCTCCAAGCTGAGCGCCGTCGAGAAGCTGCTCATCGCCCTGCCGCACGGGCCGCAGTACGAGTCGCTCTGGGCCGACCTGCTGACGAAGGTGACGCTGCTCCACCCGCAGGGCGGCCCCGAGCAGGCCGAGAAGCACCTCGACAAGAAGATACGCGCTGGCTCGCCGGCCGACGCCGCCGTCCGCCGCGCGCTGGCCTGGGCGCGCGCCTCCGCGGAGGAGCTGGAGGGGCACCTCGAACGCGAGCGGCCCGGCTCGCGCGCCGAGGAGATTATCCTCTCCTGTCTGTTCGAGCGGCTCGAACGGACGGGCGACAACACGAAGGCGGCCGGGTTCATCGCGGCGCTGCGCCGCCGCCACCCGGAGCGCGCCGCGCTGAGGCGGATACAGAGCGCGTTCGTCGCCCGCGTCGCGGTGGAGAAGTCCGGGGCCGGGGATTACGAACACGCGCTGCGCCTCGTCGAGCGCTGCCTGCGCGAGCAGCCGCACGACCAGCTCTACCACCAGAACCGCGCCGCGCTCTTCACACTCCTCGCCGAGTCGGGCCCGTACTTCGAAGCGTGGTCGGCGCTCAACCGGCACCAGTACCGCCTGATGCTTCTGGGCGCGGCCGACCGCTTCACCGTCGAGCAGATCGCGCGGGGGCACAGGCTCTTCGCACAGCAGGCGCAGGGCTCGGCGATGGCGGGCGCCGCCGTGGACGTGCAGCGCGGAATCTTCCGCCGCGTGCCCAGCCCCGAAGGCAGCGACCTGAAGCCCGTCGCCGTCGACCGCGATGAGATCGCGGCCGACCCGGAGCTGCTGCGCCAGTGGATTCACCACACGCGCGCCGAGCTGGTCTTCCGCCACTTCCTGCTCGGCGAAGACCCGGAACGCTTCCTGCTCCGCCCGCGCGACCGCGACGAGTCCGGCGCGCGGGCGGATGCCCTCGCCTCCTGCGCCGAATCACTCTCGACCCTCGTCCCGGAAGAGGGCACGCTGCTCGCGCGTCTGCTGACGACGCGCTGGCGCTACGCGGCCGCGCGGGCGCGCACGCGCTACGCCGCCGCAGGGCCGGAGGAGGATGACGAGGACGACGAGGTGACGCAGCTCCGGCTACATCACCTTGAACTGCTCGGCGGCCTCGCGCTCTTCTGCCTACAGTGGCAGCCCGGCCCGCAGCAGCTCACGACGGCCGAGGAGATGCTCTCCTTCGTGCGCGCCGAAGGCGCCTTCTTCGACGAGCAAATCCTCTACCGGGTTCAGCAGCGGACGGAAGTCGAGACCTCCTACCCGGTACTCGTCCTGGCCGACCACATCAGGCGCGTCACCGAGGCCGAGAAGGGCGCGGCGCTGATGCCCGAGCAGCGCGATGCCGTCACGCAGAGTTTGATGGCCGACCTGCTGCGGCGCATGGCGTCGAGCGCCTACGAGGCGGCGGGCGCCTCGCAGAAGGAGCAGGTCAACCGCGCCATGGGCTACATAGACCGCGCGCGCGCCTGCAACCCGGCCGACGCCTCCGTCGAGCTGTCGGCCGCGCGATTCCTCGTCGTTGGCGACTTTCACGACGAGGCCGCCGCCGCGCTCAAACGCTTCCACCGGCTCGTCGCACCCGACGAGCACGAGGAGTTGGCCGATGCGGAACAGATAGAGCAGATTCTTAAGGAGCGGCGAGAGAAAGAGCCTTCCGGGACACGTCGCCGGGTTGAGGCGGCCGAGGAGCCGACGCAGGGGGAGAGCGAATACCGCATCGCCGACCTCGAACGCGAGCTGGACAGGGCACCCGGCTCCTGGCGCCTCTACGAGGAGATGGTGCAGGAGTTGGAGAAGGCTGGCCGCTTCCAGGAGGCAGTGGACTGGGCCGACCGCGCGGTCGCGCACTGCCTCAGCCGCGCGCTCCAGATGAACGCTCGCGCGCTTGCCATCGAGGCCCGCGCGCTCCAGTCCCTCGCCGCCGAGCACCCGCGGGCGGCGCGGCTCTACCCGCTCGGCGCGCGCGAGCCGGCGCGCAAGGCGCTGGAGAGCGTCGCAGCGTCGCGTGAGCTGGACTACACGCTGCTCTTCCTGCTCGGGCGGTGCGAGCTGGCGGCTGGCTCGCCCGCGCAGGCGCGCGAGGCGTTCGGGAAGGCCGCGGCCCGCTGCGAGCGCCTGCTCCACCGCGCCGTGCTGCGCCACCTGACCGACGACATTGACAACGCCTATCTTGCGGTCGCGCGCGCCTCGGTCAACTCCTCGCTCCAGGACGGCTCGGTGGACGACGCCGTGCGCGCGGCGTCCGTCGTCTTCGCGCGGCTGCAAGAGCCAGCCGCGTGGCTGGTTGACTTCGCGCGCGTCTTCTACAGCGCGGCGCTGGCCCGCATCGGCGCCTCGCAGGCGCCGCAACCCGTCCCGCGCGTCGCCTGCGAGGCGCCGTGGCAGGGCCGGCTCAACGCCGCCCTCTCCCTTGAGGGCGAGGTGGAGCGCGCGCTGGCGGTGGCCGAACTCGCGGGCGAGCTGCACCCGCCGTCGCGTCAGCAGGCGCAGGCCATGTGCGAGCGCATCCGTTCGCTCAAGCATCAGTTCGCCGTCACCGAGGCGCTCAACGCCGCTGGCCGGCTGCTGACCGAGCGTCGCTTCGAGGAGGCGCTGGCGATGATAGAGGGGCTGGAGCCGTCGGTCGCGGGCGAGCCGCGATTCCTCCGGCTGCGCGTGCTGGCGCTCCTCGGGCTGGGGCGTTTCGACGAGGCCGACCTCTTGATGGCGGGTGCCGACGAGGCCGCAGGGCTCCGCGACTTCGTCTCCGGGTACCCGTCGCTCGTCTTCCGCCAGCGCCTGACGGCCGCGCACCGCTTCCTCCAGGACGCGGACGTGGACGGCGCGGAGGCCGTACTCCAGGGCGCGACGCCGACGGGCGACAAGGAGGCCGCCGACCTCGCCTACTGCCGCGCCTTCGCCCTGACGATGCGCTCGCGCCAGCTCCGCCGCCAGCGGCGCGAAGAGGAGGCCCGCCCCCTCATCCTGCGCGCGCTGGATTTGCTTGAGCCGCACCTACGCGGGGCCGACGCGGGCGAGCGTTCTCACATGGTCGAACTCTACGACCGCCTGGAGAAGGAGTCGGAGGCTTATGGCAGAGTCTAAAGGCGCGAATCCGGGTCAGAAGAAGCGCCCGCGCTCGAAGCGGTTCCTGAGCATGAGTCAGGACAACTCATACGCTCACCTGGGCGTCTCGCCCCTCGCCTCGACCGAGGAGATCGCGGCGCTCATCTCGAAGCTGCGCGGCGAGGCGATGAGGCGCATCAAGCGCGGCGCCGGCAAGGAGGAGGAGGTCTTACGCCTCGACCGCATCCACGAGGAGATCGGCAAGCCGGCCGCGCGGAAGAGGTACGACGAGAAGCACCCGCAGAACGTCCTGCTCACCGTCCAGCCGAGCCAGGCCGAGCAGACGTGGCTGCCTTACCGCCGGTCAGGGCTCGTCTCCGAGTGGCTCTACGAGGAGCTGGGGGTGGGCGAGTTCGTCCCCACGCCGCGCTGCCTCGGCCTCTGGGCACCCGGCGGCCTCGACGAAGAGTTGGTCGCGGCGCTCGCGCGCTTCGGCGCCGAGAATGCCGAGGGCGGCGGAGCGGACGCTCCGCCGCAGTCGCTCCCCGGCGATGGGGCGGAGCGCGTCTTACCGTCCGATCTTGAGCGCCTGCTAAAGGAGGAAGAAGATGTCTGATTATCACAAGGTCATCGGGATTGATCTCGGCACGACGTTCTCCGTCGTGGCCGTTTACGTGCTCGGCAAGTCGGAGGTGCTCGTCATCCCCAACCCGCACAACCAACGCACGACGCCCTCCATCGTCTACATCGGCAAGAACGGGCAGATCAGCGTCGGCGACGCGGCGCGGCAGAAGATAGCGCGCGACCCCGAGGGCGTGGTCATCGAGGCCAAACGCCTGATGGGCGAGCGCGAGCCGGGCGGCGGTAAGCAGATGATCCGCGCCGGCGGGCGCGAGTTCGAGCCGGAGTTCATCTCCGCCTGCATCCTCCGCGAGCTGAAGGGCTACGCCGAGACGTACATCGGCGAGCCCATCCACGACGCGGTCATCACCGTGCCGGCCTACTTCAAGGAGCCGCAGAAGAACGCGACGCGCGAGGCGGCGCGGCTCGCGCGGCTCAACCCGCGGCTGATCGTCAACGAGCCGACGGCCGCCGCCGTCGCCTACGGGCTCGACGAGGACGAGGACTCAACCTTCATCGTCTACGACTTCGGCGGCGGCACCTTCGACGTCTCCGTCGTGCGCGTCAAGAACGGGCGCGAGTTCGACATCCTCGGCACGGGCGGCGACTCACACCTCGGCGGCGGCGACATTGACCGGCTGATCATTGACTGGGCGCTCGCCAACATGCGCCGCGACTTCGGGCAGGACTTCGGCGGCGACGCCAAGCTGGTCGGCCGCCTGCGCATCGAGGCTGAGCGCCTGAAGATCAACCTCTGTAGCCAGAACGCCGAGCAGGAGCTCTACTTGGAGAACCCGACCAAGGGCGTCGAGCAGATTCAGTACTACCTCGGCCCGCGCGAGTTCAAGAAGCTGCTGGAGCCCATCCTGGAGCGCACGGCGCGCGAGGTCGAGGTCGCGATGGAGAGCGCCGCCAAGCGGCACGGCCTGGGCTTCGACGACGTGGACGCCTTCGTCCTCGTCGGCGGGTCGAGCAAGATTCCCTACGTCCGCGAGATGCTGGGCGAGAGGTTCAAGAAGCCCATCAAGTCAGACCTCAACCCGGACGAAATCGTCGCCATCGGCGCGGCGCGGCTCGCCGTCGATTACCCGCCCAGCCAGGGCGCCGTGCTGGTCGAGGATGCGCCGCTCGTGCTCGACAAGGAGGCGCCCGCGCCGGAGGGCATCATCGACACGCAGATCAAGGACGTGGTGAGCCACACGCTCGGCATCGGCCTGAAGAACGACGTCTACGACCCGCTGATCGAGAAGGACAAGTACATCCCACACAAGGTGACGCGCAAGGGTTACACGACCGCCGAGGACAACCAGACCAGCATCTTCATCCCCGTCTACCAGGGCGACAACCCGAAGGCCAGCCTCAACTACCAGCTCGGCGAGGCGGTCATTGACGGGCTGACGCCAGCCCCCGTCGGCACGCACCGCTTTGAAGTCACCTTCGCCCTCGACGCCGACGGAATCTTCTTCGGCGAGGTCTTCCACCAGCAGACCGGCGAGCGCAAGACCATCAAGCTCCAGAGGGGCCAGGACACGCTGGTGGCCAAGCGCCGCGTGGAGTTGGCCGACGCTGTCGAGCGCGGCTTCGTGACGATGGAGGGCGCGCCCGCGCCCGCTGACGCCGCCGACTCGCCCGAGGCCGCGCCACAGGGCGACAAGATTACGGAGCTGATTCAGGAGGCCCAGCGGCGCCTCGGCTCGCTGCCCTTCGCCGCGCAGGGCGAGCTGACCGAGGCGCTGGCTCAGCTCGTGCTGGCGAAAGCCAGCAACAACCTACAGGAGCAGGGGCTGGCGGTGTTGAAGATCACCTCAGTCCTGAACGCGCACAAGGACGCGTGACGCGCCCGCCACGCCCCGGAGAAAGATGAGCGTTAGCCCCCTCGAAGTCGCGCTGCCCTCGGGCCGCCTGTCCCTGTCCGCGGACGGGGACGCCTCGGTGCTGCTCCGCCTCAGCATCAGGAACCGCGACGCCCTGCTGGCGGCGCTCGACTCCACCTCCGGCCTGCCCGCGCAGCGCTTCTGGCTGAGCGGCGCGCGCCGGGAGGACGAAGAGGGTTTGCACCTCACCTGCCCGAAGCCGCCCGGCTCGATCACGCCGCTGACACGGATGGTGGGGCGCTGGCGCGCGGAGCCGGCCGCCGCCCTCGCGCGCGCGCTCGAACTGGCGCGCCACCTCCTGCACGTTACGGGCGAGCTGGAGCAGTTGCAGTCGTCGCGCTTCCCGCTCTCGCCCGCGCAGGTCTTCGCCGTCAGGTGCGAGGACGGGAAGGAGCGCTGGCTCGTGCTGCCCCTGCCGCTGGAGCGCACCGCCTTCGCCGACTTCGTACGCGCCGACGAGGACTACTGGGCGTGGCTGTCCGCGGACGAGATGTTCAGCGCCTCGCGCACTGACCGCGCTTACATGACCGGGGCCGCCCTCTACTACTGCCTCGTCGCGCCGCCGTTCCCGGCCGAGGTCAGCCGCGCCGAGCGCGTCCGCCGGCTGGTCTTGTACCGCGCCGGCAGCCCTCACCTCCTGCGCGCGGCACTGGCGGGCGCGCTGCCCGAGTCGGAGGCAGGGACGGCCAGCCGCCTCTGCGACCTCATCACCGGCCTACTCGCGCCGCCGCTCGGCCGCGCGCTGACGGCGGCGCAAGCCCTGCGCGAGCTCGACCACTTCTGCGGCGAGCTGTCGCCGCACCGGCTCGCTTGCCTGTGGGAGGTCGCGGGCGACGACCACAGGTGCGTCCAACGCGCGCACGCCATCATCGAGGCGCTGGCGGCGACCGCGCCCGACTGCGAGGTGCCTTGGGACGCGGTCGAGCGTCTGCGGGAGAAGGTGGGTGACCGGGCCGGCGCCGCGGAGGCGGCAGCGCGGCGGCAAAGGAATCCCGAAGAGTCTTCCGTCATCGAGTACGCGCGCTCGCTGCTCGGCGCGGGCGAGGAGCGGCGTGAGGAACTGGAACGCCTGACGGGCATGGTGCGCGAGATGGCTGCCGGGACCGTCGCGGCCCTGGCGAGTCAGGAGCGCGGAATCACCCATGCCGCCGCCGCCGAGCCGAAGCCGGGGACGCGCCAGTTGAGTGAGGAGGAGTACCTCTACCTGACATATGTGCACGGGCGCTGGCTGGGTCAGGCCGACGAGGCGCTGCTGTGGCTGCGGCGCGACTTCTCCATCTCCTGGAACAGGGTCGTGCGCTGCCTGCTCGCCGCGCGCTTCACCGCCGGCAGAGAAGAATGGGTCAGGACGGCGGCGTATTGCCGGGACGGGCGCCGGCACGTCGCACAGATGTCGAACGCCGGCGGCGACTACGGCCGCTACGCGACCGCCTACCTGGACATGATAGACGGCATCGCTCACGTCAGCGCCGTGCACAGACAGAGCCACGCGAGCGATTACCTGAGCGCCGCCTTCGACCGACTACGCGGGGCCTGGGAGGGGCTGCGGCAGGTCGGCGCGACGGACGATGAAGAGGCTCTCACCGAATGGCTGTCGCTGCTGGCCGAGCTGGCGAGCCGCGACCTGCGGCTGTCGATGCTTCGCCTCGGGGTCGAGGCGTTTCTGGAGTCGAGGGGCGCGGGGCGGGCGGGCGCGACGCGCGGCGGCTCGCCGCCGGTTCCCTGGTTTGACGAGCCCCGCGTCTTCACCTCTTTAAGCGACGGAGCGACAACGTGAATCCGCAAACGCTACCCATCTTGTTCGTGGTGTGGGGACTCTGGCTGGTGTCGGCGCTCCAGCTGGCCCTGGCCGTGCGCGGCTGGTTGATCGAGCGGCGCGAGGGCATGCGCGTCTCGCGCCTCCGCCTGCTCATCATGGCCCTCATCTTCGCCGTCACGACGGCGCAGACGTTGACGGCCACGCTGCTGCCGTCGCGGCTGCGTTCCTCGGCCGCCGCGGCGACGGCCGCACCGGCCGCCCGGCCGTCGCCGCCCGCAGCCGCCCCCGCCGACCCGCGAACGCAAGAGATCAAGCGTCAGCTCGATGCGCTGGACGGGGAGATCGCTGCGCTGGATAAGAAGAGACAGGAGGTCGTGGCGAAGGCCGAAGAGCTGCGCAGGCAGCTCACCCCTGCCCAGGGCGCGGTCGGCGACACGGCGACGGCCACGCCCACGCCCGAGTCGCCGCTCATCACCGAGCAGAGTCTGGTTCTCGGCTCCCTCATCGCGGGTGCCGTGCTCATGTTATTCGGCTTCGTCGCGCTGATGGCGACCGGGCAGTTTCAGTCGCTCTTCCCCGGAGGCTTGTCGCCCTCACGCGGCGCGGCCGTCGAGCGGGAAGACTCGAAGGCGGAGCTGGAACGCCTTACGTCCGCCGTCTGGGCGAAGGACTACGCGCGGGGGATGGCGCTCGCCGGCCGGATTCAGCCGAAGCGCCTCGAACACTTTGACCGCCTCGACTACCTTTTCCTGCGCGCCTACTGTGCCGTCCAGCTTCTCACCGGCGACGACACCCCCGCGGACTCGGCGGAGCGGCGCGAACAGATCGGGCGCGCCGTCGAAGATCTGGAATCCGTCGTCGAGGAGACGCCGAACCGCGGCGAGGCGGTCTACTTGCTCGGCCTCGCCTGCGCGATGGCCGGCGAGTACGAGAAAGCGCTCCCCATGTTCCAGCGCGCGCGGGAACTACTCGCGCGCAGCGGGCTACCCTTCAACCACCAGGAGAGCGTGTGCCTTCTGCGCCTAGCCGAGAAGAGCCTGAGCGAGGGCGACACGGAGCGCGCGGAGGAGTATTTCGGGAGCGTGACGAAGCTCGCCGTCCTCGCGGATCAGGTCGTCGAGTCGCGCGCGCGCATCGGCCTGATAGACCTGCACGGTGCGCTCAACCGCAGGGACGTGCGCGCGGCGGAGGCGGCGCTCGTCAAGCTGGAGGGGCTCGCCGGACTAAAGCCCGAGCAGCGGCTCCAGATTGAGATCATCAGCTCCGCCTTCAACGCCCGCGTCGCCCTGCGCGAGGATGACCCTGAGCGGACGGTGGCGCTGACGACGGCCTTCATTGACAGGCACACGCCGCCCGGCCTGCCCAAGCCGGACGAGGAGGCCGCCGACGAGACCCTCGGCTCGCTGGTCGCGGAGAATGACCTCCCCTTCCCGCGCGAGGTGATGCGGGGCTTCCTCTTCCTACAGGCCGTCGCGCTCTGCAAGCTCGAAGCGCGCAAGGGCGTGGCGCTCACCGAGCGGCAGGTCGAGAGGCTGAGCGAGCCGCTGCTGCGCGGACTGCAATTCGACCCGCGCCAGCGCGACCTGCTCGCCGCGCTCGGCGGCCTCTACTACTGGTTCCGCAAGGACAAGCGGAAGAAGGCGCTCGAATGGCTGGAGGCCGCCGCGCTGATGGGCGTCGTCAGCCGCGTCGTGCCACGGATACTCGAACGCGACCGCCTCTATGAGATGGAGCGCCGCGAGGCGCTCGACTGGTTCCGCTCCGCCTCGGCCCGATTCCTCCGCGACCCCAGCCTGGCGGGCGAAGTCCGCAGCGCGCTCATCGAGGAACTGGGGCGCTTCCAAGAGTTCGAGCCCCTGCTCATCAGCTTGGAGCAGAAGCCCGACTTGGAGCAGGAGGAGCCGACGCTGGAGACGCTCAAGGAGCGGGCCAGGTACCTCGCGCAGCTCGTCGCGGACATCTCGGGTACGGGGCGGCAGGCCGAGCGGAAGGCCGACCTCACGCAACTGCGCAACCAGTACCTCGCCTCACTCGAAACGCTGGAACGCACCACCGAGGGCATGGCTGAACTCGAACGGCGCGTCGTCAAAGAACTCGGAAAGGCACTTTCGCTGTAGGAAACGCTGATGACCAACGAAACAGAAGCTAGGCCGAACGCGGAGGACGTTGAGCCCGCGGAGCCACCGGAGACGCAGACGGCGGAGTCGGGGGGAGGCCCGGCCCGCCGCCGGAGCCAGGAATTCAGGCAGGAGTTGCTCGGGAGGCTCCCGACGCTGCTGGCCCCGCAGTGGCAGGCATCGGAGACGCTGAACGTCTACCAAGAGCTGCAAGGCATCGTAGACCTCGACGCGGACGCCTTCCTCCAGCCGCTCGCCAACATCGCGGAAGAGCGCCATGATTAAAGACGACAAGCCTACACCCGAGCCCGCGGACGACGCCGCCCGCCCCGCGCTGGGCCGCCTCGGCGCCGACGAGGGGAAGATACGCGGCGACCTGGACCGCCTGTTAACCGAAAACCTGCTCGCGAGCGCCGACCCCGGCGAGTCGTTCGCGCGCGACCTCGCGACCGCCAACCTGTCCCTGCCCCCACCCTCCGAGATCGACCGGGCGCTGAACCGTCTGCAAAGTCAGGAGCCTTCACAGGAGGAGGTTGCGCGACTCCTCGCCATTGACAACATCGGCGACATCTCCGTGGACGGCATGCGCCTGAACGACCTTCTCGACAGCGGCACCACGGGGGTCGATGAGCGAAAGATGCTGAGACAGGGAATGCTGTTTCTCAAGCGGAAGATGTACCGGGAGGCCGCCGACTGGTGGAGGCTGAATCGCCCCGATGACGAGCTTCTTAACGGCAGGCTCCACCTGCTACTCACGCTCTTCCTCGTCCTCACTCACAAGCTCGCCGGCGACGAGGCGGCCGCCCAATCCGCGCTGAGCGAGGCGCGGCGCAGCCGCCTCTTCAACCGCCCATCATGAGCTTTAACGGTTGGGCCACCCACTTTTACATAATTGCCGAAATCAGATGCCATTGCTCCTACCGCTCTTCCATAACGGAGGGTCATCTATAGAATGACAGTACCTCTTATCTAGTGACGCGATGTGCAAGTTTTAGTGCCTAAGTTGAAAGTCCAAGGCAAAACACCTTCAATAGTGATTGCCACACCAACTATTGAGGAGGACGCTTGCCTTGGACATCGAGACCTTCATTGTAACCGTGTTCTGCATGATTGACGACTCTCTGCCAACCCTGTTTGCTTCGTGCCGCTTGCGCCAGCGTGGCCCCCGCCCCCGCCTCGCCGACTCAGAAGTCCTCACCATAGAGGTCGTCGTCGAGTATTTGGGCATGAGCCGAGACACCGAGTTGTTCTCCTACTTTCGCCGCCACTTCGCGCATCTGTTCCCGATGCTCTCGCGGGTTGACCGCACCACCTTTGTGCGTCAGGCGGCTAACCTCTGGAGAGTCAAAGAAAGACTCTGGCAGCAGTTGCTTGAGCAGACGGGCTGCGACCCTCGCTGGGCGATTGTGGACAGCTTTCCCGTCTCGGTCTGCCGCTTTGCACGTGCGCCGCGTCGCCGCAGTTTCCGCTCGGAAGCAGGCTTTGGGCGTGACCATTCGCTGAAAGCTACTTTCTACGGCTTTCGCCTCCACGTGCGGGTCTGTTGGCCGGGCGTCATCAGCCGACTGAGCGTGACGGCGGCGTCGGTCTCCGACATCGCCCTACTTGAAGAGTTGGTTGAGCAGACACAAGGGTGCTGTCTGGCAGACCGCAACTACTGGAAGCCGCAGTTGCATGAGCAGTTGCGCGAGCAAGGAGTGGAGATGATAGTGCCTTTTAGAAAGAAGAGCCGAGACCCGAGACCAGAGCGCAGCCGAGTCATCAGCCGTCTTCGCTACCGGATAGAGACGGCGTTCAGTCAACTGGCCGAACGCTTTACTATCAAGCGGGTATGGGCGCGAGACATGTGGCACTTCTCTAGTCGATTGATGCGCAAAGTGTTGGCACATACGATAGGGATAATTCTCAGCCGAGAGCAAGGTAACGAGCCATTGCGCTTGGCAGAGTTGTTAGTTCATTAAACTTGCACATCGCGTTAGTAAGAAGGGGCCGCCCAGCTTCTGCATGCTTGCTTGTGTGATGCATAACGTAATAGCGTCCATAAGCAACGCCCCCATGTTTTTGTGGTGTATCGACGAGAGAATAGATCGGAACTCAGGAATGACATTGCGTTTTTCTTTCGACAACACCTATGCGCAGTTGCCCGAGCGTTTCTTCGCGCGCGTCTTGCCTACCCCGGTCAGTGCCCCACGACTCATTCGGATTAACGGGCCACTGGCCGTCCAGCTCGGCCTCGATTCTGATTGGCTCGCAGGCGTGGAAGGCGTACAGGTGCTGGCGGGCAATAGCGTTCCCGAAGCGGCTGAGCCTATCGCTACCGCCTACGCCGGGCACCAGTTCGGAACCTTCGTGCCGCAGCTTGGGGACGGGCGCGCTATCCTGCTCGGCGAGTTGGTAGGGACAGACGGGTTACGACGCGACCTCCAGCTCAAAGGCTCTGGAAGGACGCCCTACTCGCGCCGCGGCGACGGAAGGGCCGCGCTGGGACCAGTCCTGCGCGAGTATGTGGTCAGCGAGGCGATGGCCGCGCTGGGCATCCCGACGACCCGCGCGCTCGCTGCAGTGACCACCGGGGAAGCGGTGATTCGGGAGACGATTCTTCCCGGCGCGGTCCTGACCCGCGTCGCCTCCAGCCACATACGGGTGGGAACCTTTCAGTTCCTAGCCAGTCGCGGGGACACTGAGGGCCTAAGGTTGCTGGCAGACCATGTCATTGCGCGACACTACAGGGAAGCGGCCACTGCCGACAGGCCGTATCGCGCGCTACTAGATTCCGTGATCGGTGCGCAGGCCGAGTTGATTGCCCGATGGATGCTGGTCGGGTTCATCCACGGGGTGATGAACACGGACAACATGTCCATCGCAGGGGAGACGATTGATTACGGGCCTTGCGCCTTCATGGACGCTTACGACCCTGAAGCGGTCTTCAGCGCAATCGACACTTACGGGCGGTACGCGTACTTCAGACAGCCAATAATCGGCGGCTGGAACCTGACGCGTTTCGCGGAGTGCCTGCTGCCCCTGCTCTCGGGTGATGCGGACGCGGCGGTCGGAGAGGCGGAAGAAGCTCTAGGAGCGTACACGCAGGCCTTTGAACGCACCTACCATGAGGGGCTAAGAAGAAAGCTAGGGCTACTCACCGAACAGGAGGGCGACCTTGAACTGGCGCGCGGTCTGCTACAGGCGATGGGCGCAAACGACGCCGACTTCACGCTGACGTTCCGCCGGCTGTGCGAAGCGGCCCCCCGTGAGGGAGATGAATCGGGCGTGAGGAGTTTGTTCGCGGACCCATCAGCGTATGATGAATGGGCACCTCAGTGGCGGCGGCGGCTCGACCAGGAGGCCACGGACGAGGCTACGCGGCGAGCCGCCATGCTAATGGTGAATCCGGCATACATACCGCGTAACCACCGGGTGGAAGCGGTCATCCGGGCGGCAATCGACGAAGATGATTTCGCCCCATTTCACGAGCTGGTGGCTGTGCTATCTAATCCCTTCGAAGATCAGCCAGCCTTAGCTTGGTACGCGGAACCGCCGGCGGAGCATGAACGCGTTTGCCAGACCTTCTGCGGAACATAAGATACCCATGATGAGTTAACCGTTGACTACAACGGGGAGGATGGGGCAGCCGTTTCTGACGAGGGCTGGTGGTTTAAGGAAAAACGAATCAATAACCTGTAACAACATAAGGATTATTGTCAGATTTTATGAATGTAATAAGATTTATTGATAGATAAACTTCTCTCGGCTTCATTGCTCCGAGTTCATCCGGAACTAACACTTCCGCCTCGTAAACTGGCGCGAGGACTTTCATCTCCGGTATCTGCAAAATCTGGTTGTACGAATTCTGAATCTCTTTCAGGAGCGCGCCGAATTCATAAAAGAGATAGGGGATTGCCCTTCTGGATCAGGACGCGCAGGATGGCCGTGGACAAGTGCATCTTGCCCGTGCCGATAGGCCCCATGAACAGTAACCCGCGATCCACCGCCGGGTATTCGTCCACCAAATTGAAGGCCTAGTTGAAGGCCTGACGATGGGTGCCGTTGCCGGGTACGGGGTGATAGTTGGTAAATGAGCAGTTTCTCGTAGAGGCGCGGGAAACGGGCTGTCGTGAGAAGCTGCCCGCGCCGCTCTCCCGTGCGGCAACGACAGCGGCGCGCCCTCTTGCCCGGCACAACTTCCATCCCCGTCCCGTAGCGGAACGAGCAAACGGGCGGTGAGTCCTGCCGCGCGCCTTCAGGAGTGTCGTCCGCTCCCGGAGGGGAGACAACAGTCAGTGGATAGTTCTTCGCTGGTTGCGTCGGCATAACCTCCCGTCATCTCCTTTCGCTTCTCTCGCGCAGCAATGCCAGGGCCGCCTCGCGCACACGCGGCGCGTCTTCCGGCAGGAGCCAGCCCCCGCCTTCCGAGCTGATCTCTGAGAGTGTTACGTCAATCGACTTGCCCTGAGTCTCCAAGAGCGCCACGCAGATCTCGGCCGTCTCCCGGACCTCTTCGGGCGAAAGCCTGCGGACTGCGGACGGCGTGTAGGAATCACTGGCAGGGCACCCGACTTCTAGGTTGGCGCGAGCGCGCCGACCCCTTTCATCAATCGCTCCGTGCTTACGGAGCAGGTCGTAAGTCTCGTGCTGCGCGACGCGAACGGCCTTTGGCAGCGCTTTGGTCTCGAACCACTCACGGGTGCGCGCAATCTCGCGCGTGGCGGTCTGCGCGGCGGCTTGTGTCGCCGCCGCCTTTACGCACGGCTCAAGTTCCCTCTTCAGGCGCTCGACGATGTCATCCATCGAGGCCGCGCCGGGGCGTCGGGAGGTTGATTCAACTTCCCTCCCCTCTTCACAGTTCGGTGGGCTTGGTCGGGTGTCGGGACGGGCGGGCGGGTCAAGGACTTTTTTACCAACAGATTTCTTGTCCGCGCCGTTTTTCGGCGCGCGCGGATTTAAATCTGAGTCTGAAACCTCTGAATCAGCGAAGCTGTCCTTAAAGGCTGCTTCGGAGAGCGAAGCAGGACGCTCGGCAGCCGAAGCAGGCGGAAATCGCAAAATTTTTTGTGGCTTGACAGCCACTCTGGAGGCAATCGAAGAGGCTGCGCGGTTGAGGAAGATACGGATGCCAACGCCGTTTTTGAACGCCGAGTAGCCGATCACACCCTGCTCGTGCATCCACCGGAGAGCTTTATTGGCGGTCTCGCTCGACACTCTCAGGTGTTTGCACAGTTGATCCCACGCCTTGACCCACTTCCCTTCCAGCGTCTCGCCCTCGAAGCGCAGCACGCGGTCGCCCTCCCTCATCTCCGTCGGCGTTTGCAGCAAACGAAGATAGATTTTGCTCATCAACGGAGTCACCATGTCCGCTTCCGGCGAGGAGACGACTTCGGCGATGTCGTTGTCGAGCATGTGGAATTTTGTGTTGTACTCGTTTTCGGCAAGCGTCGTCTTGCGCCGGAAACGCTGTAGGATCAGAGTCTGTGCTGTCATAGAAAACTCCGCAAAGATTAAACTCGACAGCAGTCGGCGACTGGCCTATAATTTGTGCTCGGTTAGATACACAAATACCGGCTCGCCACATGAGCGAGTGTTTCGTTTGACCTGAAACGCTTCGGTCGCCAAACTCGCGCGTTTCAGGTCAAATTAGTTTTTGAGCGGGCGCTTCTCCCTCTCGGAGATGCCCTTAAGAACTCACACTCGCATACCTACACTAAGAACAGCGATTCTGTAAATTCCCCTGTAACCTTCATTGCACCGGCTGCATTAAAGCTTACAGGGGCTGCAATGAACATTGCAGCCCCTGTAATAATCGTTTCATCCCCTGTAAGAATCATTGCAGCCCCTGCAATCTCTAGTGCAGGGGTGAGACACCCCTGCACTAGAGATTGCAGCCCCTGTAATGTGTATTGCAGGGGTGTCTTTCATGGGAGAGGGTCTCACAATCTCTCACCCCTGCAATACACATTACAGGGGTGAGAGGCGATATTGACGAAAGGCTACCACTGATCTGTCGGATGGATAGCTGTGGGTTCAACGAAAGAGCAGTAGTAACGTCTAGACTTCACTGAATTATATCGGGTGGATTTTGAGTAGTTTTAAATCATCGAGGAAGATGGGTGAGAATCTCCTGGCCCTGAGGATTAAATCCTTTGCAGGGACTCGTCACTGCTCGTCTTCGCCGCCGATGTGATAACGGCGGCCCGCTCCTGTGGGATTAATCTGCGGGGAAAGATGAAGACGAAAAACGGTGCCTTTCTTTGTAGGCGTGTTGTAGATTTCGGGGCGATCTATAAAACCGAGCTGTTCGAGCTGACCGACGACGTTATAACACTGGCGCTCTTTAAGCCCCGCCGCCAGGGCGAGCTTCGGCATGGAGGTGAAGCACTCGAATTGTCCCACGGCGTGCGTCATCTCGAAGAGAGCCCGGCACACGCTCATCTGCCCGGATCTCAGGATGGGCGACCACCGTTTGGAAAACTCTCCGAACGATTGAGGGGTCGAAACGGGAGCCGGAGAGACATCATTTGACACCCCTGTAATAGACGTTGCGGGGGTGGGGGAGGGGCGCACCCTTTTATCGCCTATTAGTGTAGAAGAGGATGGCGTGACCCCTGTAATCTTCTTTGCAGGGGTGGCGCGGGGGTGGGCTTTTGCGGAGATCGCTTCTTCCTGGGCTTTGGCTTCCTGAAGAATCTCGCGCATGGGGTTTGTTTCCACCACGCGCGGCTGGCGCTCGGGCAGGCGGAACTTGCTCTTGCCGGCCTCTCTACGCGCCGGTTTTGTTTTAGGCTGGGCCATTAAGCGCGCGACTCCTCACCGGCCAGCTTCAATTTGCCCTTGGATTTTCGGACGCCGAGCCTTTTAAGGATCTCGTCTGTGAGATCGGAATAGAGAAGCGCCCCGCGTGAGCCGGGCGCGTAGAGTTGCACGGGCTGATGAAAAGCGGGGGATTCCTCCAGTTTGACGTTTCGGTGGATGATCGTCTCGAAGACTTTCGTCCCGTAGCGCTCCTTGAGGCTGCGGAAAGATTCCGCCGAGACCGATGTCCGCCCGTCAAAGAGCGTGCAGACCATACCGAGAAGTTCGAGTTCCGGGTTCGTGCTCCTGACCTCCTCGAAAGTGCTCATCAAATCGTCCAAGCCGTCCTGCGCGAGCGGCGAGGCCGAGACGGGGACGAGCATATGAGTCGAAGCGAGAAGGGGGGTAGTCAGTATCTGCCCGAGCGTGGGCGGCGTATCGATGATCACGAAATCGTAGGTCGATGAAAGGGGAGTGAGCTTGGATTTGAGGCGGTTGATGGCGATGGCGGGCTCTTTCTCAAACCGCGCGAAGCGCAGTTTGGAGGGAACCAGGTCGAGGTGCTCCATCTCTGTGGTCACGATTGCGGCTTCTAGGGGGAGTTTTTCCTGTCGCTCCGATTCGATCAGAATGTCGGCGATGGAGAGTTCGATCTGGTCGGGGGCGAGGAAATGCGAAGAGACGTTTGCCTGCGGGTCGCCGTCTATGAGCAGCGTCTCGTAGCCGCGGATGGCAAACTCGGTAGCCACGCAGGCTGCCGTAGTGCTTTTACCGACACCGCCTTTCTGATTGGCGATCGCGATCGTCTTCATCGTCTCAAGCGGCCTTTCTCTCCGTCACAACCATCGCGAGGAGTTTCAGAAGTTTCAGCACAGGCGGCGAAGGTTTGAACTCCTCGCGCTCGTAGCGCGCAATAGTATTCGGAGTGACCCCCACCTCCTCGGCCAGTCTCGCCTGTGTATAGCCGAGAATTTTACGTAGTTCCTTTATTTCTGCTCCGCTCATGAAGATTGATCCTTCCATTGGTCGAAACCGAATATTACTATACGAGACGTCTATACGCTACGAATAATTTTACCGCAGTCAATACCCATGTAATTTTTGATGCAGGGGTATAGCTACCCCTGCATTTTTTATTGCAGGGGTGGGGTTGAAGATGAGGAGGACGGCAATTGATGAGGGAATTGAAAGTAAAAAAAGTGAGAAGAGTTTAAATTCAGAGAGTTCCCACCTTGAGCGTCAATGACGATTTTTTGCGATTCTATTTCGTGCGACAAATAGTACCGGATAATATTTCATCGAAAGAAGGGAATTGCGCGCGCAGTCTTTCCTCATCCACACGGGGGTTAATTTTTTAGGTAATACCCCCCTCAAACCGGACTAAAATCTGGTCTTGAGGGGCGATGAAAAGAAAGTGTGTCAAGTGTGGCCATCACTGGTTCTGGTTTCTCAGTGACGGTCGCAGAAAATGTCGTCGCTGTGGACACCGGCACAGCTTCCGTAGTGTGTGGGACTCTTCCCGCCTGGCTGAGACGACTAAGCGACGCCTGCTCGAATATTTTGTCTTGGGCGTGCCAGCTTATCGTTTGCGCTTTCGCTCTCCGGTCTCTTTGGAAGCTACCGAGCGGTTCTTCCCTCTGTGTCGCAGAGTGCTGGCTCTGGAAGAAGATTGCCCGTCGCCCTTTGCCGGCTCGATAGAGTGCGACGAAGCTCTTTTTGGCGGGAAACGCAAAGGTCAGCGTGGTTGGGGAGCCGCTGGCAAGGTGCTTGTCTTCGGCATCCTTCAGCGCAATGGGCGAGTTAAAGTCTTCGCGGTTGAAGGACGCGGACGAGATGAATTGTTGCCCTTGATTTGTGAGCACACAACGCCCGGCAGCCTCTATTATACGGATGACTGGCAAGCCTATGCTTCGTTGGCTGTGCGTGGCGAGCATGTGGTTGTGACTAAAGAGCGAGGTCGTCCCAAAGGCCGCGACCATATCAATGGCATCGAAGGCTTTTGGAGTTATGCTAAACATTGGCTCTATCAGTATCGTGGAGTGTCGAGAAAGTTCTTTCACTTTTACTTGGCGGAAACTTCCTTCCGCTTCAATCACCGTGACGAGGACTTATTCCCCTTGATTTACGGGCTGATGAAGCGAACTGATGTCTCTGAAATTAGATGACTTTTAGTCCGGCTTGGCCGGGGTATTACCATTTTTTATACCGGGTAAAGAAATCGTTTCCTCTTCTCACAGAACTCGTGATAGCCATTCGGTAGAGGTTGAGACGTCGGCGAAGAGGCGAGCGCTTTGTTTACAGCACCGATCTTGCAACAAAAGCGCGGGGCGGCCTCTCCGGCTCTGCTTTGAGAGATCATTGTAGGAACTTCGGTGATCAGCCCCGTCAGTAGTAAACCTCCTCGAACTTCGATCAGGGCATGGAGCCTGAGAAACCTTAGCAGGGAATTAAAGCAGATGAGGATGTCATCTGATCGAACAATCGATAAAGACGCCGCGTAATTTTTTCCGTGCTTTAGTTTCTCTTGGAACTGAGTGCCCGTAGATTCTTGATATGTATTTTCATAATGGAGCAATGCCCTGACTCGCCTGCCTCAGTGCTTTCACCAAGGCATTAGTCATGTTTATAAGAAGATTATTATCAATGGTTTCATAAAATTTCGACCTTGTTTCAATTATTTCCGATAATATAAACTTCGAGAAGCGTTGCGTGCGAGGCATTAGGGCATTCTCCGTGATTGATACTGTATGTCACGCAAGGTCTCAGGAGATTGCGTGAATTTGTTGTGATTGGCAGCCGACGCGGCCGTTTCTGTGTGTCGCAGCGCGGCGGTCGTGATGGTAAGCGATTCGGATGTTGTAAGAAACGTAGTTGACAGCTCGTCGGGGTAGGTTTCCTGCCACGAGACAAAGACATCGCTCCCCGATGTCTTTACTTCTTATGCGAGCGACGGCCACTCTAGCCGTGGCGGATGCAGTCTCTCTAGATGCAACGCAATCACATTATCAAGGCCGTAGGACATTATCCGAATTTGACGCAGGGGCAAGCATGACAAATCCGCACGTTGACTCATAGCTTCGTCGCACGATGGCGTGGGTTGATTAAGCGTTGGTGCGACAAAAAATAAGGAGCTAGTCTAGAACAGGCTGATGCTTCTTGACCGTTTTCTTGATTAAAGCCGCTAAATCAGCGACTTTTCGGTGATTGAATCGGAACTCCATTTCTTTCAGATAGAAATAGAAGTGTTCGCGGCTCACGCCGTAGTAGC
>DASWNP010000046.1:0-326126 GCA_036399175.1 Pyrinomonadaceae bacterium
TCAGGAAGTCTTCATTCAACTCTTTCGTAAAATCGGAAGCTTTCGCGGAGAATCTGCTTTCACCACCTGGCTTCACAGATTAACAGTCAATCAGGTGTTGATGCATTTCCGAAAGAAAGGCATCAGATTAGAGCAGACCACGGATGACGGAGAGACGCCCGTGCAGGTTGTTCGTGGCACAGAGAATCCGAATCAGATGCCGGTGGTGGATAGAATTGCATTGGATAAGGCAATCGGGCAGTTACCGCCGGGCTACAGGACAGTGTTTGTGTTGCATGATGTGGAAGGGCACGAGCACGAAGAGATAGCGAGGATGTTGGGATGCAGTGTGGGAACGAGTAAATCGCAGTTACACAAAGCGAGGATGAAATTGAGGGGATTGCTCAGGCAACAGAATCTCAACTCCTAGCTTCCAAGAGCTATGGTTGAACGCATGCCGAGATGGGCGCGTTCGATTCTGCTGAAAGAATTTTCATTTCTTTGATTCTCGTCCGTAGCCTGTGCGATTTCAGGAGCGAGGCCAACAAATTTCCAGTGTGAAGGAAGGATAGCCGTAAGATGGAGTGTGGGAAGTGTCTGCAACTGCTCAGCGAGCTTATCGACGGTACACTCGACACTGAAAACGGCACGCACCTTTCCACACATCTCGAACGATGCCTCTCATGCGTCTGCGTCCGGCGTGATTTGGAATTCATCGTTAGGCTGGCGCGCGAGCTTCGAGAAGAGTTCGCACACCTCGCGCCGTGCGAACTGAAAATCGACCTCTTCACCGGAGACTTTCAACGAGCGGCGGTCAGGTAAAACTTGCCGCCGGGTAAAACTCTACGGCGCAAGCTTCGTCCTCAAAGTCTTCCCTTCTCACTTTTTTCCATTACAACCAGAATCTTTTCTTTAAGCCTCTGCGTGTAGGTTACTCACCTTTTTCCGTTTCGATTTTCACTCGACGATGACGGGCAGGTCGCGCCGCGCGGTGGCGATGTTTCCGGCGTAGTCGGCGGCGAAGATGCGCAGCAGATAGTCGCCGGGCGGAAGCTCGGCGGTGCGCCAGAAGCTTTGTCTGGCTTGTCCGTCGCGGACGAGGTTGGTGACGACGTAGAGGAATCTGGTGGCGGCGCTGCCGTAGACGGTGATGCCGCTCGCGTCGGCGTAGGCTATCTTCACGGCATCGCGTCGGGGCGGCAGGCGTTCAAACTCGATATTGATGCGCGGCTCGTCGAAGCCGGGGGCGGGCGTGCCGTCGGGTCGGAGCAATTGGTAGCCGAGTTGGTAGAGACCGAGGCGACGACGCGGGAGATTTTTGTCCACCTGGTCGAACGCATCGACGACGATACTCACGTCTCCGGTCAGGCGCAGGCGATTGTTGCGCTTGGCGGTGAGTTTCTGTCCGTTGGAGTCGAAGATTTGGATGCCGTCGGGCTCGATGGTGGGCGCGACGGAATCAGTGAAGCCGACGAAGGGGAGCTTGAGGGGATTCGCCTGCGCGCCGTTGGGGCCGAAGTTGAGATGGACGTGATACATGCGATTGACGGTGCCGAGCGCATCGCCGACGCGAAGGCGCGTGCCGCGTCGGATGCGTACGCGTGAGACTTTCCCTTCCGTGTCGCGTTGGATGATGAAGGGGATGCTACTGAGAGGTTCGTCCTTCGCGTCGCGTCCGACGCGGAGGTGGACGTAGGTCATCAGGCCGATTTGGACGCCTTCGTTGAGTCCGCCGAAGTCCCAGTTGGCGAGCGGGCTCGTCACCTTCTCTTCGAGGACGACGCGGACTGTCGCGCCCTGCGCGCCCTGTATATCGATGCCGCTATGGAGGTGATGTCGGCTCTCGCCGTCGAAGCTGCCGCGCACCTCGCCCATCGTGGCGACAACCTCGTGCCACTGTCGCTGCGGCTCGACCGGCCAGGGAAACTCGTTCGTGTTCAGCATCTCCGGCGTCAGTCGAGGCAGCACCTCGCGTCTCTCGACAAATGGCGACGCATCAACAGAATCCGACTCAGCTTTCGTGTCCAAGCGCCGCGTCTCTTTTTCGGAATGTTCGGCTTCTTCGGCGGAGATGAGTTTTCGCACGAGGTAGTTGGAGCTGTCGGCGACGTAGAGCGCGCCTCGGCGGTCGAGGGCGATGCCGACGGGCGCGTTGAAGCGCGCCTGACGAGCGTCGCCGTCGGCGAAGCTATCACCCGAACCGGCGACGACGCGCGCCGCTCCGTCGGGCGCAATCTGAAGGACGCGGCTCTGGCCTATGTCGGTCACGTAGAGAAAGTTGTCGTGAGTGAGCGCCAGCCCGACGGGCGTTTGCAGCGCGTCTTCGGTCTGGCCGTCGTCGTGCTTGAGCAGGAGGTTGATAGTCGAGACCTGTCCGTCGGGCGTGAGTTTGCGTATGCGCCGGTTGCCGGTGTCGGCGACGTAGAGCGTACCGTCGTCGGCGACGGCGAGAGCGCAGGGCGTATCGAAGAGCGCGGCGCTGCCTCCACCGTCCGCGTAGCCGGGCGCGTCGCCTCCGGCGAGTGTTCTGACCTGTGCGTCGGGCGTAATCTGCCGGATGCGGTCGTTGTAGGTGTCGGCGACGTAGATGCTGCCTTTGTTATCGACGGCGACGCCGACGGGCGCGTTGAACTGCGCCTCGCTCGCTGCGCCGTCGCGCGAGCCAGCCGTGCCGTCTCCCGCGAGCGTCGTCACGAGACCTTCGGGAGTAATCTTTCGGATGCGGTTGTTCGAGGTATCGGCGACGTAGAGATTGCCTGGGCGGTCGATGGCGAGCGCGGAGGGCGTGTTGAAGGCGGCGGCGGCTCCCTGTCCGTCGGCGAAGCCTTCGCGTCCGCCCGCGAGCGTCGTCACACTGCCGTCGGGCGCGAGCTTGCGTATGCGGTTGCTGCTTCCGGCATCGGCGACGTAGAGGTTGCCTTCGCGGTCGATGGCGAGGCCGAACGGGTCTGCGAAACGTGCGGAGGCGGGCGAGCCCGGGGCGGCGTCCTGAAAGCCGGGCGAGCCGTCGCCCGCGTAGGTTGTGACGACGGGACGCCAGTCGAAAACGGTCGGGCGGGGACGTTCGTCGAGCCACCTGTAGAGAAGGAAGCCGAAGAGCGCGGCGACGAGCAGGACGACAGACGCGAGCGCGAAGAGCTTGATTGAACGACCGGAAAGGCGGCGCTTCATCTACGGCCTCAGATAGCTTGACGACTTCGAGCCACGATTATTCTCAACGTCGTCGTGCTGCCACTCTCTCACTCTCTTTCAAGCTCTCGCCTCAGTTCTTCCAGATGAACGACCGGAGCGGAAGATTCGGTTGCAAGGTCGGACGAGAGGTTCGACGCCCAGGCCACCACCTCGACTCTCAGCCCCATGCCCTTCAGATATTTCACCGTCTCCAGATAATCGCGGTCGCCCGCGACGAGGATGGCCGTCTCATACGCCTGATTGATGCCGAGCATCAGCATCTTCGTCGCCAGCCCGACATCGACGCCCTTCTCCGCCGGCACAATCTCGCTATGGTCGCAGTTGCTACAGTTGAGCGTTTTTCGCCCGAGCGGATAGACCACCACTTCCCAGCGCAACTGCTCTTTGAGGAACTGGTAGAAGCCCGTCTCTTCGGGTCGGGGCGGATTGTGTTCGGAGGCGAAGAAGTATGTCTGCCAGATTTCGCCGCCCTGCCCCAGATACTCCGCAAACCTGCGCCAGTCGATACGCCAGCCCAAGTCCCTCTGGCCGTGAAAGATGTTGGCGTTGTCGATAAAGCAGATGGTCTTACCGCGTGAAGGGGTCGTCATCCGTGTTCACCTGCATCAGGGCGAAAGGCTCGTTCAAAGGTCTTGCCGAAGTGAGATGAAAAGCAGCCGCGACTTTAGCACGACAACTGTCACGTAATTATGCTCGCCGCCCGGAAAGCGACGCCGAAGCCGAAGCCTTAGCCTTCAAGCCTCAGCGCGAGAACAGAAGCGCCGCCTCGCGCTTCGACCGACGCCGCTCCGCCATTTTTGCCTTCTGCCTTTTTACTGTTCACTTTTGCCTTTCTACCTACGCCTTCTCATCATCACTTTCTGCTCACGTAGGCGTTATCTTTCAGCCAGAATCGCCAGGGCTTCGCGGCATACTCGGCGGCGTAGTCGATGCCGATGCGCGCGCCGGACGCCACTTCGCGCGTCGCTGGCTTTCGATTCGTCTCTTCTATCCAGACGCGCTCGCCGAGCAGGTCTGCGCGGTCGTAGGTGCGGTCGAGGCCGAAGGCGATGCAGAGCTTGCCGGGGCCGTTCGTCAAGTCAAGGTCGCGCCTGACGGGGCGGCGCTCGCGCATCCGCTCGACGCCTTCCGCGGGCTCGACGGCGCGAATCAGAACGGCGTGAGGAACTGACTCCGCGCCCGTGACGACGTTGAACTGGTAATACATCCCGTAGATGAAATAGACGTAAGCCGTGCCGCCCTCGGCATACATCGTCTCGGTGCGCGGCGTGCGCCGACCGCCGTAAGCGTGCGAAGCTTTGTCTTCAGTTCCCAGATAGGCTTCGGTCTCGACGATGATGCCCGACACACGCTCGCCATCATGCGCGGGCACGACCAGACGTTTGCCTAGAAGCTGTCGCGCGACGAGCAGCGCGTCCGCGCGCGTGTAGAACTCGCGCGCGAGCTTCGAGCCTTTCGCCGCGCCGGAGACTTGCGCACCCGCGTCGCTCTTCTTCTTACTCAAACTGTTTTTTGAAATCGTCGAACTGTCCTTTGATTACGTCCAGCTCGGCGCGAAGACGCGCCACTTCCGCTTCGAGGCGCGCTATTCGCTCGTCCTCTGCGCGCACGGCGACGGTCGCCGCCTCCGCACGAGTCGGCGCTGCGGCCTCGCGCTCTTCCTGCTCTACTTCTCCGGCGAGCAGGTGTGCGAAGCGCGCTTCCTTCTGTCCGGGCAGACGCGGCAGGCGAACGACGAGCGGCTGCGGCTCGCGTTTTATCAGAGCTTCGAGCGTCGCCTCCGTCTCGCTCAGGTCTTTGAAGGAGTAGAGCCGCCCGCTTCGCGCGCGTATCTCGCCGAGCGTCTGCGCGCCCCGAAGCATCAGGACGCACATCAGGGCAAGCTCCTGCTGCGTCGTGAAGCCGAACGCCTCCATCATCAAATGCTTGTACTTGGGAACGCGGCTGTCCGAAGCGTGAACGACGACGGCCAGACGCTTCTCGCGCAAGCTGTCGAGAGCGCGAACAACCGTCCGTTCGTCGTAAGAGACGACGGGGTCGCGGTTCGAGAGCTGGTTGCAGGCGTGAGTCAGCGCGTTGAGCGTCAGAGGGTAATACTCCGGCGTCGTCAACTGCTTCTCCACCAGCGAGCCGACGACGCGCACCTCGACCTCGTTCAGTATCGAATCCAAGTGAAACTCTCCCTCCGTCACCCGGCGAGGCGGAAGCGACGGCGACAGGAAGCGCGCCGCTACAAAACAGCTTCTTCCAAACGCACCCGCCGACGCCGCTCGCACCGCGATGCGCTCTCGAAGGCTGCACCTGCGCCGTCGCTCACACGTCGCCGCATCAATCCTGTTTCGTCCGACGCCGGTTGCTATCGGCCGCTCCCGCCTCCGTGTCCGTCAGGTTCGACGCGTCTCTTCCCTGCTCGGGCGCGCTCGCCGTCTGCTCGCGGTCGTTCTCCCGCTCCCTCATCGCCTGATTCTTCTTGTCCTTGTTACCGCCATCCTTCTTCTGCCGTTTCTTCTCCGACATCTTTTGCCCTCCGTTGTTCGATTCCAAAAATTAGGCTGACCAATCAACCGAGATAACCTGCGCCGACTACCTGGCTGACCGCGACTATGCTACCTAACGCCCGCCAACGCATCAGCCGCCGACCGCCCGTGCGCTTCACTCACGAGAGACGCCAGCCTTTGCAAATCCTCGCGCGTATAGACCGGCAACGCGTGCAAAAGCTCGCCCTGCCCCGAAGCTTCTACCCACGCCGCGAAACGCTCACGCGCCGACCCGTAGGCCGACGACTTTTCAGTAGCATCCATCTCATCAAACAGGTAAAGCGCCGTCGTCTTCGGAAGCGCACGCTTGGCCGAAGGCTTAATCTGTCCGCCCCCTGCGCGCGCCGCCATGAAGCACACGTCCGGCTCGACGTAACGCAGGAAACTGTTGCCCTCGACGAACACGCCCGGCGTCTTCACACGCTCAAGCGCCTGCCTGATGCCTCGCTCAACCTGCGCGTCGGTCGCGATCACCCAATGCACGTTCGACGCGCCCGCATCCCAGAAACGCCCCGTGTCCTTGCCCGGCGCATACGTCGCCTCACGCCCCGAACGAACCGAAGGCTCTTCGCCGAGCAGGTGACTCACGCAGCACGCGTGCGGGTCTTTGCCGCACGAGCGATAGTGTCCGCGCGTCAGCTTGACGGCCTCCCAGCCGGGGAAAGCGCGCAGCAGCTCGCAGATAAGCGAGGTCTTCCCCGCGTTCGACGAGAAGCCGCCGACCGCGACGATGGTGCGTGGATTTCCTTTCTCTTCAATCATGCTCAATTGCCAGCTATGCTACTCAAGTGAAAGGCAAAAGTAAAAAGGTGAAGAGCGCAGGCGACGGCAAACGCCTTCCGTTTCTCTGCTGCGGACTTGGTGGCGTCGCCTTCCGCGTCGTAGATTACGCCTGACATTCGTTTGAGCGAGCGAGGGCTTATGAAAGAAGACGACGATTCTGAGAGCCAACGCGCGATTATTCAGGAAATCTCCGAGGCGCTCACGCGCTGCGGCGACGAGGCGACGGCCGGTTTTCCGGCTGGCGAAGTCGCGCGGACGTGGCTCGACGCGGGTTTCGACGACGCGGAGGAGGTCGAAGACTGGCTTCGCGCACGCTGCTTCAGCCCCGACGGCGCGCTCGCCCTCGACCGCGCCGGCATCACGCCCGAACAGGCCGCCCTCCGCACCACCGCCGGAACAGCCCCCTACGAAGACACCATCGGCTACAAGCTGACTCAAGGCCACCTCAGCTTCGACGAAGCCCGCCGCCTCATCAACAGCGCCTTCTGGAATGCATAAGCCGCGCCCGCCCGAACTCGCCGCCCAAAGCCCTCACAGACAAAGGCCGCGCGTACCCGCTCTTTTCGCTATTCCAGTCGCGGCTCGCGCTTGTCCTTTCCGCTTCCGCGCCGCCGAAGTCTCTCAAAACTCAACTCTCTTTTTTCGAGAAAAAAAATGGAAAACTAAAAATTTTACGAATGTGAATAAAAAGTGCTTGACAATACAAAGTACTCTGGATTATATATAGCTCCGCGCACTCGTCGAGAGCGTGCAAGCTGAAAGAGAGTGACTGATTCAATGCTGACGAAACGGACAAACAGAACAGGGATGAGCGGGCAAGCCCCGGCGACCGCGGGCGTCGCCGCGTGGCCGTGCTCCGGCGTCGAGCGCGCCGCCGCGCAGCCCGAGTGCCGTCCGGATTCGTCAGGTCTCGATATTTATAGCGACAGGTTCGTGCTCGTGGGCGTCGAAGGCTTGACACTCCAGAATCGTCGCCACAGCCAGAGTTAGTTCAGCGGGAGCGGCTTCCCGCTCCCAAATCTCGAAAAATTCTCAGAGACTTGAAGGAGCGGGCAGCTTCCCTTGCGAAGCTTAAAAGCCCGCTTCTTTTTTGTTGTTTGATAATCGAAATACCTTGTGAGTGATGAAGGCGGCGAGCCTTTCGTGCGCGTCTCTCGCGCCCTTAAGCTTTGACGGCAGACAGGGCGAGAGACGCGCCGTCGTCAGGATAAGTGTGCGCGCTAGGTTACGCGAATTGCGCCTCCAAGACCGTCGCCTTCATCAGTTTTTTAGCATCGGCAATCTTAACTTCATGCATGCGTGGCCGAATCGGTTAAGCGCCTGTCTGTAAAACAGGTGTCCCGCACGGGACTCATGCAGGTTCGACTCCTGCCGCATGCATCGGCAATTTCCGCTCGAAGGGGTGTAGGCTAGCTGGCAAACCGCTTTCCTCCAGAGTAAGTATTCTCGGTTCAAATCCGGGCGCCCCTGTAAAAGCAAGTAGGAAGAATGAAAGTCGCTTGAGGGGTTTGAGTAGTTCTTTATTCATCCTTCAGGTTTGGGAGGGTTCGTCAAATCGGTATGGCAACGGTCTCGAAAACCGTCGGGCGCAAATCCCATGCGAGTTCGAGTCTCGCACCCTCCGCTGAACGGCAAGTAGGAGGGCGGAAGGATGAATGTATGGCTGATAAACCCGGCGCGTTTCCATCACACCTTCCTACTTCCTACTTGCTCTCGAACCCGTAGCTCAGGGGAATCAGAGCGCGACCGTGCGAAGGTCGAGGTCATAGGTTCAAATCCTATCGGGTTCGCTTCTTTTTTCCGGGGTCGTCCAAGAGGTTTTAGGACTTCTGACTTTGAATCAGAGAATGTGGGTTCGATTCCTTCCCCCGGAGCTTCAAACGGAAGGGATGCGCGCCCCTTTGGAAGAGCGGGTGGGGCGATTGCGTCTTAAACCGGTCGAGGCGCGTCCAAATCTCCCGGGGGCATCTGCCGAGTTTTTCTGCCGCGAGTTTTTCAGCCGACGTAGCCCAATGGCAGAGGCAGCAGTTTTAGAAACTGTTAAGTAAGAGTTCGACTCTCTTCGTCGGCATCGGTCTTCGGGCTGGAGTGGTGAAACGGTAGACGCGCAGCGTCGAGAGCGCTGTGAGGCCGAAGCCTCGTTGAGGGTTCGACTCCCTCCTCCAGCATCTTTGTTTCTGCGCGCGCGTAACCCAACCGGCAGAGGTGATTCTCTTAAAAAGAATTCGTTGTGGGTTCGACTCCCACCGCGCGCATCCGTCCTCACTCCTATCGTGCGCGTGTAACCCAACGGGCAGAGGTGGCAGACTCAAAACCTGCTTGAGTGAAAGTTCGACTCTTTCCACGCGCATTTCATCTTTTGCATGACAACTTCAGGGGCGTTAGGCAAGCACGGGTTAAGCCGCCTGATTTTCAATCAGGAGATACGTGGGTTCAAATCCCACACGCCCTGCCAATCTTCGAGGGGCGAATGCTGAAGCGTGACTACATTTTTGGAAAATGTCGCGTCACGCGTCCGTTTAACTTGTCGCCCTTCGTTCTTTCCCGGTGGGTATAGCTTAGACGCGAAAGCGCCTGTCTGTGCAACAGGAGAGCGAGAGTTTCGAGTCTCTCCAGTTACCCTCCGACTTTTCGGCGCGCTCGGGCAAGCAAGGCTCAAGGCGGCCTGAGTCTCAATCAGGAAATCATCGGTTCAAATCCGATACGCGCCGCCAAACTCTTTCGACGGAACTGTGGCCGAGAGGTGAGGCACTTGGTTGTCAACTAAGTCGATGACGGTTCGAGTCCGTCCAGTTCCGCTTTCACGCGCGGGCGTCGCAGGCTCGGCGGACGAGCACCTGTCTCTTAAACAGGGGGCGGAGGGTTCGACTCCCTCGCGGCGCACCAAATTTATAACGGAGTGTAGCCTAGAGAATCAGGCGCTCGCCTTGGGAGCGAGACGACGTGAGTTAGAGTCTCACCACTCCGACCAATCATGCGAACGTAGCTCAGAGGGGTCAGAGCGCGGGCATGCCAAGCCCGAGGCCGCGAGTTCAAATCTCGCCGTTCGCTTCTTCCCTTTCCGTTTCGCCTCCGTAGCTCAACGGAACAAGAGCGGTGCGCTTCGGACGCACAGGCTGCGGGTTCAAATCCTGCCGGGGGCGCTGACTGACAAAAGAGCGAGGCTCTCACGCGAGCCCCGCAACGCGCGAGCGTGGTGTAGACGGTAACACGCGAGGCTTCCAACCTTGAATCGCCCGTTCGACGCGGGTCGCTCGCTTCAAATCTTCGAGAGCGTTGACGCGTCTCTCTTCCCTCTCCCGATTTTTTTGCCCGTGTAGCTGCGGACGGCCAGAGCGCAGATTTGGTAAGACTGTGGTCACGAGTTCAACTCTCGTCACGGGCTTCTTCTCAAAGAGACGCATGCGTAGCCAAGCGGACAAGGCGACGGTCTGCAAAACCGCCAATCGTCGGTTCGATTCCGACCGCATGCTTTCGCCGATTTAGTCTTGCGAGTGGGTCTTCGCGCCCGCGAGGATTCCTCACCTCCCACTCGCACACCGTTTTTCAAGTCTCTCTTCTGCGAAGAGGGCAAACGCTCGAATCAAACTTTAGAAAGGAGGTGGCCGCACGAAAGATGTTGCTCAACACGCGTGTCTTACTGCTGAATCAAACCTACGAGCCGCTCGGCACGGTGAGCGTGGCGCGGGCAATCGTCATGGTCTGGAAGAACACTGTGACGGTTGAGGAATGGGACGGCGAGCGTGCCCTTCGCACGCCGCGCGAGGAATTTCCCGTCCCCTCGGTCGTCCGACGCCGCACTTACATCAACGTCAGGCGTCGCCGGCAGGCGTCGGGCATGAAGCGACTCAGAATCTACATGCGCGACAAGTTTCGTTGCCAGTACTGCGGCGAGCGAAAGAGCGCCGCGGAGCTGACGCTCGACCACATCTTCCCGCGCTCGCGCGGCGGCGACAACTCGCCGGTCAACATCGTGACGGCCTGCCTTCAGTGTAACAACCGCAAAGGCAACCGCACGCCCGACGAAGCGCGTATGCCGCTGCTGACCTCGCAGACGGCGCTGCGCGTCAAGCTCGAAAGAGTCGTCCTCTGCCACTACGCCGAGGCGCGACAGGAATGGCGCAAGTACCTCTTCATGGAAACGACCGACAGCGACGGTCGTGCTTCTGACGAGAAGGTTCTGAGCGCCTGAACACCGAAGGGCGCGCTAACAGCTCGCCCTTCGGCAACTCTTCCTCACACGTCACGGTCGGATAGCTGAGATGGATTAGCGCGGCGCTGAAGACGCCGAGAGGTTGGCTCGATTCCAACTCCGACCATTTTTGATTTCCAGATTCAGGCCGGTTAGCTCAGACGGTGAGAGCGCTTGTCTTACACACAAGATGTCGGAGGTTCGAGTCCTCCCCCGGCCACCTGAGTTTTTATCGGGGCGCAGCTCATCCCGGCGAGAACGCGACTCGGCGGAGACTGTGGAGTGAGAGCGAGGCTACAACGGCAGCCCCTTCGCGCCCCGACCAATCTTCAGGGCGATGTAGCTTATGTTGGCCTAAGCATCCGTCTCGTAAACGGAAGAACGAGAGTTCGATTCTCTCCATCGCCTTCACGCTTCCAAGTGGCCCGCGAACCCGGCATCGGTCTTCTAAACCGAACCTCCAAGCGCCGGGCGGAAAAGGCATCGAGGTTCGACTCCTCCGTGGGCTCCCAAAATGTGGCAGGGGCTGCGTAGCTCAAACAGGCAGAGCAAGCGTCTCATCAACGACAGGCTGGCGGTTCGACTCCGCCCGCAGCCATCAGAGCGAAATATGGGTTGGTAGCTTAACTCGGCAAAGCGACAGTCCTGCAAACTGTTAGATGTGAGTTCGACTCTCACCCAATCCATCCAAAATCTTTTTCCAGAATCTCTCCTTCATGCGGGGATAGAGCAAGGGCGGCTCCGTAGCCTCATAAGCTATCGTGACGGCAGGTTCGACTCCTGCTCCCGCAATCAATTTTTCTGGGGCATGGCCGAACGGTAAGGCGGCGCATTGTTAATGCGTCTGATGTGGGTTCGATTCCCTCTGCCCCAGCCAAACACTCGAACGCAGACGAAGGCCGGTAGCTAAGCTGGTTAAGGCATCCGCCTTTTAAGCGGAACATCGTCGGTTCGAGTCCGACCCGGCCTATCCATACAACTTCAAATAGCGGTGTAGCTCAACGGACGAGAGCATGCGAATGATAGTCGCAAGATGTGGGTTCGATTCCCTCCGCCGCTACCAACCAGACACGTTTCGGGACGAAGCTCGACGGCTGAGCGTCTGCGCGACATGCAGAAGGTTGTAGATTCGACTTCTACCGTCCCGACCAATTCCCACGCGAACGGGGCATAGCTCAAACGGCAGAGCAGCAGGCTTATACCCTGTGTTAGCGGCAGATTACCGCGAGGATGTGAGTTCGAGTCTCACTGCCCCGATACAGCTCCCATGTCGATTTTTTGCGGGATGGCGTAAACGGTAACGCGCCGGTCTCTGAAATCGGAGTTTGAAGGTTCGACCCCTTCTCCCGCAGCCAAAACTTCCGCGCTCGCTCACAAGGTCTTTCGATTGCGGCCATTCAAACAGGGATGGACAGGATAGACAGGATGAAAAAGAAATGATGAATGAGGAATGATGAATGCTGAATGAAAAGCAGGAAACGGTTTGTCTTTTAATTCATCATTCCGCATTCATCATTCATCATTTGCCTTTATCCTGTTCATCCTGTCCATCCCTGTTAATTTTCTTTTCGGAGGTTCGAGAGATGGCAAACAAGAATCTTTTCAAGTCGCTGGTGGGCAGGCTGATTCCTGCGGCCGACGCGCGCAACTCGGAGCAGGCTCCGGCATACGCCTTCTCGGCGAAGCACGCGCTGGCGCAGTATGCCGCGACCGGCTGCCTCAACTCGACCTTCTACGCGAGCGCCGAAGAGCAGCTCGAACGGGTGCTTGAGCTTTGCCGTTCGGTCGAAGCCGAGTTCATCGCGCGCACGGCCATCTACTGCCGCGAGCGCGGCTTTATGAAGGACATGCCCGCCCTGCTCTGCGCCGTTTTGTCGGCCAGAGACAGCCGCCTGTTCGCTTCGGTCTTCCCGCGCGTCATCGACAACGGAAAGATGCTGAGAACCTTCGTGCAAATCGTTCGTTCGGGCGTCGTCGGTCGCAAGTCGCTCGGCACGGCTCCGAAGCGTCTGGTTCGCCAGTGGCTCGAAGCGCGCGACGATGCGTCGCTCTTCAAGGCTTCGGTCGGTCAGAGCCCATCGCTCGCAGACATCGTCAGGATGGTGCACCCAAAGCCTTTGAGCGAAAGCCGCGAGGCGCTCTACGGCTACCTCGTCGGACGCGATTTCAAGCGCGAAGCTTTGCCCGACGCGGTGCGCCGCTTCGAGGCGTTCAAGGCGGGCGAGACGCGCGAAGTGCCCGACGTTCCTTTCCAGATGTTGACGGCTCTTGAGCTTGGCACGCCGGAGTGGACGGCGATTGCGCGTCGTGCGCCCTGGCAGATGACGCGCATGAACCTGAACACCTTCGCGCGTCACGGCGTCTTCGAGCAAGAGGGTTTGGCCGAACTCGTCGCGCACCGTCTCGCAGACCGCGAGGCCGTCCGCAGGGCTCGCGTCTTCCCTTACCAGTTGATGACGGCCTACGCGATGGTTGACCGGCGCGTTCCGCAGATTGTCCGCGACGCGCTTCAGGACGCGCTGGAGATTGCCGTCTCCAACGTGCCGCGAATCCCGGGCAAGGTCTACGTCTTTCCGGACGTTTCGGGCTCGATGTCGTCGCCCGCGACCGGCTACCGCCGGGGCTCTACCAGCGCCGTGCGCTGCATCGACGTGGCCGCGCTCGTCGCGGCGTCGATTATGCGCCAGAACCCGCGAGCGGAGATTATCCCGTTCGAGGACAAGGTCGTCAGCTTGCGGCTGAACGCGCGCGACAGCATCGTCACCAACGCGCAGAAGCTCGCTTCGGTCGGAGGCGGCGGCACGAATTGCAGCGCGCCGCTCGCGCTCCTGAACAAGCTCAAGGCTTTCGGCGTTGACCTCGTCGTCTACGTCTCGGATAACGAGTCGTGGGTCGATGCGCGGGGCGGGCGCGGCACGGCGACGATGCGCGAGTGGAACGCCTTCAAGCAGCGCAACCCGCAGGCGCGGCTCGTCTGCATCGACGTGCAGCCCAACACGACGACGCAGGCCGCCGGGCGCGAAGACATCCTCAACGTCGGCGGATTCTCCGACCAGGTCTTCGACCTCGTCGCAGACTTCGCTCGCGGAGGCGCGGACGCCCACCAATGGGTCAACCGCATCGAAGCGGTCGAGCTATGAACTGCAAGGATGAAGTAGGAAGGATGAAGGAGGAAAGCATGCCACTCAAGCTTGAACAGCTCTCTTTCATCCTTCCGCCCTCCTACTTCCTACTTGCTTTTCGGCGAATGCTGTCGGGAGTACATCGGTAACAAAGCAGGTTCGAGCCCTGCCCGTCTCCTTGCAAGAGGGGGCGAGAACTCTCGGCTACACTTGTCGCCAATTTGAAGCAATCAGCATTCAGCTTTCAGCCTAACTGCTGAATGAAGCACTCGCTTGAAACTTACTATTGATGGCTTTTCGGTTTGGCTGATTGCTGAAAGCTGACTGCTGATTGCTTCTCCAGGGGTGAATGCTCGAAGGACTACATCTCAAACTGGTTTGGAAAACCGGTGAGCCTTGCGGAGAGTGATACCTCCGGCGATTGAAAAATCGCGCTCGGTCGTCTTTCAAACACTTGTCACCCCGACACATTTTCCGGAGGCGACGAATGCGGATGGAACTACATGCCTGATAAGCACGGGGTTCCGGGTTCGACTCCCGGTGGCTCCTATCCGTTAAGGCGGGAGCCATAGCTCAACGGTAGAGCACGAAGTTTCATCGACTCTTGTCGTCGCCTCAAACCTTTTCTTCATGCACCATCAACCGACGGAGGCCGCCGCGTCATGTCTGCCGCTCATCTCGAATCGAGCCTCTACCGCACGCCCGAAGAGGTGGAAGCCCTCGTCCGCCGCTTCGAGTCCTGCGCCCTCTCGCGCGAGGAATGGACGCACGCCGCCCACCTCACCGTCGCCCTCTGGTATCTGCTCCATCACTCGTGGCCTGACGCCGTCCGCCTGACGCGCGACCATATCAAACGCTTCAACCACGCTCACGGCATCCTCACCACCCCCACCGGCGGCTACCACGAAACCCTCACCCTCTTCTGGCTCACCCTCGTCCGCCGCTACCTAAACGACGCCACCCACGAAGACACCTCCCTCGTCCCCCTTGCCAACAACCTCATCCTCCGCTACGCACGCACAGACCTCCCCCTCCACTACTACACCCACGAACGCCTCTTCTCCCCCGAAGCCCGCGCAGGCTGGATAGAACCCGACTTGAAATCTCTCGACGAATGAAAGACTGAGCAACCCGTTCGCGCTGGCAGTATAATGATAGTTGGGCTGCATTAAGGTGAAGTTATGCGTAAGCGAGACATTGTTCAAGAGATTATCTCCAAACGTAAACGCTTGGGTAGGCGCCGTGACCCAGCGAGCCTCGTAGAAGACCGAGCATTCGGGCTTTTCTTAGCATTTGATAAGCTGCGGATTATGCCTGCTAAAGAGCGTGCATTGAAACAGGAGATGATTCGTTATATTTCCGTGGGTGTTGTTTCATGCTTAGAAGGTTACTTTCGTTTAATCATTCGCAGACTAATAGACCATGGTTCGCCATACCGAGAGAATGCGGTTAAGCTTGAAGACCTTCGCCTAGACTTAACTACAATAACCCGGATGGAAGACGCGAAGGTCACAGTCGGAGAAATAATTTCTCATCTAGTGCGGATTTCATCGTTTGACGACATTAATCGCCATCTGTCAACCCTCTTGGCGACTGAGTACTTTGCTGCGCTGGGCTCAATGCCGATTAGCAATATGGGGACGTTCGAGAAAGTGCACCCACGTGGGTGGCAAACGCTTATGACTGTATTCCAAGATAGGCATGTTGCGTGTCATGAGTTGAATCCTCGCGTCCCTTGGACTTTCAAGCGAGCGATAGAGCAATGGCGAGTACTGCTTCATACCGTAGAAGCAAATGAGGCGTTATTGCACAAGCTCAAAGTGAAAGAGTTGCGCTAACGAATGCTGCCTAACAACGGTATGCACCCGCCCCCATCACGAACCCTCTCATGTTTGTTGCACAGGGGTGCGGGTGATGCCAAGCGTTCGGTGACTTCCTATAGCGAAATGGACGCCTTATTATCTTCACATGAAGGTTAAGGAGGTCATCAAGCTGCTTGAAGACGGCGGCTGGTATTTGGCTCGGACGAAGGGCAGCCACCGCCAGTTTAAGCACCCGACAAAATCGGGCACAGTTACGGTCTCGGGGAAGCCGAGCGTCGATGTGCCTCCGGGAACCCTTAACAGCATATTGAAGCAAGCAGGCTTGAAGTGAGGTGAGGATGATGCGCTACGCCGTGATAGTCGAGGAGGGGGAAAACAGCTTTGGGGCGTATGTGCCCGACCTGCCGGGATGCGTCGCCCTCGGGGAAACGAGGGAAGAAGTATTGCAGCTAATCCAAGAGGCCATCGAATTTCATATCGAAGGGTTGCGCGAAGATGGACAGCCCATACCGGAGCCTTCTTCGAGCATCGAATATGTGGAGGTGCGCGCCGCCTAACAACGGGATGCACCCGACCGCGAATAGCGTGCCTTATATCGAGAGCTTGGAAGGTTTCGAGGTTTAGTGCGCGGCGAGTGATGCCGGGCGTTAGATGCTCGCATTGTTGGGTAAAGTATAATTGCCGCATTATGCCGACAGTTCTGAGACACAGAGCATATCGCATCTACTTTTATAGCCATGAGCCGAATGAGCCGCCTCATGTGCATGTTGACCGCGATAATCTGTCGGCTAAGTTTTGGTTGAGTCCTGTCTCCTTAGCGATTAATCTTGGCTTTAGCGCAAGGGAATTGCGGCAGGTCGAGCGAATTGTGAGGGAGCATCAAGTTCAATTATTGGAGGCGTGGAATGGGTATTTTAGCGTTGGCGGCTGATGAGCGGGTCGCGGACATAGAGTTCACAGAAGATATGCTGACCGTCCAGCTTATGGACGGAAGAAGAATCAGTGTGCCGCTTGTTTGGTATCCACGTTTGTTGAATGCCACAGACGAACAGAGGAAGAATTGGCGCATCATTGGCGGCGGGTATGGTATCCATTGGGAAGACCTAGATGAAGATTTAAGCACAGAGGGAATGTTGCGTGGTGCTCCCGCGCCACGTCAGCCATTAGCAAAAGCCTCTTAAGCCGTACCCCGCATCTCACAACGGCATGCAACCCGACCGCGAAATAGCATGCCCTTCATTAGGCAGCTTGGATGATTGTTTCGTTGATGCGCGGCGGATGATGCCGGGCGTTGGAGGCTCTCGCCTGTCCGGGCTATGTTATAAGTTCGAGCTATGCACAAGGTCGAAAGCTTATCGGAGGAACAAGCGAGGCCGCTCGTCCCGGGGTTGGTGGCGCTCTTGCAGGATGCGGTTCATAACGGCTCTTCGGTGGGATTTCTGCCGCCTGTGGCGTTTGATACTGCCGAAGAGTATTGGCTTGAAACTTTGGATGAAGTGGCGAAGGAACGTCGCATACTTCTCGTTTCGAGCGAAGCGGGCGCGGTGACGGGCGCGGTGCAGCTTGCGCTTGTCGTCAAGGAGAACGGTCGGCATCGCGCGGAAGTCCAGAAGCTGCTCGTTCACACGAGCTTTCGCGGTCGCGGCATCGCGCGTGCGCTGATGACGGCGGCGGAAGAGGCGGCGCGCGCGGCGGGGCGGACGCTGCTGGTGCTCGACACCGAGGAGGGCAGCGTCGCCGAAAAGCTGTATGAGAAATGCGGCTACACGCGCGCGGGGGTCATTCCTCAGTACGCGCTGACAACCGATGGCTCAATGATTAGCACGGTCGTATTCTACAAGTTGATTTGAACGTGAGAGCAGCACTTGTGAAAGAAGAAGAAGCACGGCGTTTGGTCGAAAGATTGCCTGATGAGGCTGGCCGGGGAACGACCTGATGCGTGGAATCTACGCGCGGCAGGCGATTGGGGGCGGGCTTGTAGTTTTTCGTGAAGCCAATGCGGAAGATATTCCCGCTTTGTCCGAAGTGCGACTGTCTGTGCGGGAGAATGTTTTGTCCGACGCTCGCAGGGTGACGCCTGAGATATACGCGGCGTATCTGAGCGAGTGGGGCAAGGGCTGGCTGTGCGAGATAGACGGGGAGGTCGTCGGATTCTCGGTCGCTTCTCTGAGGGATGCGTCCATCTGGGCATTGTTCGTCAGGCCGGAGTATGAGGGAAAGGGCATCGGCACGAAGCTTTTGAAGCTGGCTACGGATTGGCTGTTCGAGATGGGCGTATCGAGCATCAGCTTGAGCACCGATGCACAGACGCGCGCGGATAGAATGTATGAGCGGCGGGGCTGGAAGCGCGGCGAGATTAGACAGGATGGCGAGGTAGCTTACCGGCTGGACAAATCAGGCCGAACGTGAAAACAACTTGCAGGGAGAAGTAGATAAGCGGCGAGGTTTTCAGTTGAAAGTCTGAAAACCTCGCCGCTTCTAGTTTCTATCCGGATAAGTCAGAAACGCGTTGCGCCCTAGCGGACGAGGACGTTGCCGCTCGCGCGCAAGCCCATGAGGCGGGCGGGGAAGACGCCGAAGTCTTCAACCTCCCAGGTGTTGCCGTCGCGCAGGCGGACGCGCGCGGCGGGGATGAAAGTTCCCTGCCCTCTGCCGTTGCGGTCGAGGAAGATTTCGGCGTAGCCGACGCGGTAGTTCTCGGAGCGCGCGCCGTAGCGCAGCTCGTAGAAGCTGACGTTGCGCTCGTAGAAGACTGTGAGACGCGTGCCGCCTTCGTTCCAGGGGTCGGCGATGATGGCGCTGACGGGCAGGCCGACGCCCGTGCCGACCTGTATTCGTCCGGCGTTCATGCCGGAGAGGGCGCGCAGCAGCCCGTCCTGCCCGCCGTCGCGCAGGGCGTCGTTCAGCTCGCGCACCTGTCCGGGCGAAGTATAGCTGTTGACGATGAGGGTGAACGGGCGCGTGCGACCGGCGAAGCGTCCGCCGATGCCGACGACCGTGCCGTTGATGGTCTGTCTCGATTGCGCCTGCGCGGCGGGCACCGGATTAAAGAGCGCCGACGCAAAGGTGCAGCACAGCACGCATAACAGACCGACGAGTCTTCCCTTCTTCATTTTTGCCTCCCACCAAATCGACAGATACGTTTTTTCAGAACCGAGCCTGAGCCGGAAGACACGACGCGCGCCGTGCTTGAAAACGGGTCGAGCGCGAAGTCTGCGGCGACGAAATTTTCGGCTCTGAACTGTACGAAAGAGTATAAAGCGAGAGATGGAGAGCTTCTGTACGATAAGGTACAGGTGCGCCCGTCGTGCTTGTCTTAATGCTTGCGCTTGTATCGTTTTTCATTGTCAACGCGTGCGAAGAATCGAGAGGGGCTTGCGCGTGAGCACGTCGAAGCTGGAGACTGCGCCGATGATGGTGACGAGGGCGGCGGTGGCGAAGATGCCGACGAGATTGAGCGCGGGCGTGAACGTCCAGGGAATCTCGAAGACGAAGCGGGCGATGACGTAGGAGAGCGCAAGGGCGGCGAGCGAGCCGATGAGCCCGGCGACGAGGCCGAGCAGTCCGTACTCGGCGAGCATGATGGTGAGCAGCGCGCGGCGTTTTGCGCCGAGGGTTTTCAGCACGGCTGCTTCGTAGATGCGTTGAAACTTCGTCATGGCGATTGAGCCGATAAGGATGAGCACGCCGCTCAAAAGCACGAAGCCGCCGATGAAGGAGACGGCGAGCGTGATGTTGGAGAGAATGCCCGTCACGCTTCTGACGATGTCGGCGACATCTATCACCGAGACGTTCGGATATTTGTCGATGAGCGCGCGTTGAAAGCGCGAGCGCGCGGGCTCCTGCTCGGGGCCGTTGATGGCTCCGATGAAGGTTTGCGGCGCGGCTTCGAGCGTGCCGGGACGAAAGAGGACGAGGAAGCCCGTGCGCGAGTTGCGCCAATCGACGCGGCGGATGCTCGTCACGCGTGCGTTTATCTTCCTGCCGAGGATGTCGAAGGTAATCGTGCCGCCGAGGTCGAGCCCCGAGAGGCCGCGCATGCCCTCTTCGATGGAGACTTCGGGCTCGGAGGAAGGCGTCGCCTCCCAGAATTTTCCATCGACGATAGTCTCGTTCGATTCGAGTTGCGGGCGGTATGTGACGACGTACTCGCGCCCGAGCATCCCGCGCTCGCGCCTTTGCTCCCTCTGTTCCAAATCGACTTCACGACCGTCGATGGCGTAGATGCGCATGCGCACGGTCGGAATCAACTGCGGGCGCACGCCCGTCGCCTCTTCTATCAACTCAGCGACGCCCTGCTCCTGATCTTTCTGGATGTCGATGAGGAACATGTTCGGTATCTGGCCGCGCCGCGTCAGGTCGAACTCTTCGAGCAGGTTCGACTGAAGCGCCTGCACGGTCAAAACGAGAAACGCGCCGAGGCCGACGGCGAGCACGATGACGCGCGTCTGGTTGCCCGGACGATAGAGGCTGTTGACGGCCTGACGCAGCGCGAACGAGCGTATGTGCCGCGCGCGGCGCACGACTAAAATCAGAAGCAACGCGGCCAGATAGAGCACGCCCGCCGTCGCCGCCAAGCCCGCGAGAAAAAATGCGCCGACCTTGAGCGAGCCGGCCTGCCACGTCGAAAGCAGCAGCAGCCCGCAAACGACGAGCGCCGCCGTCAACGCGCGCAAAAAGTCGAAGCGCAGACGCTTCGAGTCTCCGGCGACGCCCGTCTCTTCGCGCAGAAGCATCGCGGGCTTGATGTGGCGTATGCGCAAGAGGGGCAGCGCCGAGAAAAGAATCGAGATGAGCAAGCCTAAGCCCATCCCCTGCGCCACCGCGCCCGGCGAAAGCTCGTAGCTCATCTGCGGCGGCAGGCTCTCGGAAAAATATTTCTGGACGAAGACGAGCGCCGCCTTCGCCAGCGCCGCGCCGAGCAGACTCCCCGCGAGCCCCAGCGCGAGCACCTGCGCGAGATAGGCCGCGAAAATCTTTCGTCCCGTACCGCCGACGCACTTGAGGACGGCGATGGCCTTGCGCTTCTGTTCGATGAAGACGCGCGTCACGCTGGAAACTCCGATGCCGCCGAGGACGAGCACGACCAACCCCGTCAGCGAGAGATAATTCTCCGCGCGCTCGAACGACTCGTTCAGATTCTCCTGCGAATCCCTGTATGAACGCACGCCGACCAGCTTGTTCTTCAACTCATCTCGCAGCGTGCTGACGAGCCCTTCCACCTCGCCCGGCTGCGTGCGAAAGAGAATACGCCGGCGCGCGCGGCTGCCGAAGCCGGTCAGGCCGGCCGCTTCGAGCGCCCTGCGCTCAACGAGCACGCGCGGCCCCAGACGAAAACCCGAGCCGCCGCCCGGCTCTTTGTCAATCACGCCGCGAATCTGAAAAGTACGCTCCCCGATTCTCACCTCGTCGCCGACGCGCAGTTGTAATCGTTCGAGCAGAAGCGGCGCGACCACCGCCCCGTCGTTTGCCAGCAGAGCGAAATCGAACGGCCTGCCATCCGCCAGTCTGAACTCGCCGACCAGTGGAAACGGCGGCTCGATGCCCTTCATCTCCACCATCAGCGCGCCTTCGCGCCGCTCGTCAGCCGGACGCACCATCGTCGCCGCCTCGGTCGTCTCCGTCCTCGCTTCAATAAGCGGCTCACGCGCGATGCGATTGATAACGGCCAGCGTCTCCGGCGTCCACGGACGCGTCGAATCTACCTGCACGTCCGCCGTCAGAATCGCGCGCGCCTCGCCCGTCACCGCCGCGTCCAGATTCCGAATCGTCGAGCGCAGCGCCACGATAGACCCGACGCCTATCCCGATGCACAGAAAGAAGAACAACAAACGCTGCCACGACGAACGAAGCTCCCGCCGCGCCATGTTAAAGATGAATCTCAACGGATAACTCCAATCAGGAAGTCTGGAGTCTGGAGCCTAAAGTCTGGAGTCAGAACCAAAAAGCAGCAGCCCTTCTTCCGACACCAGACTTCAGACTTCTCCTGACTTCAGGCTCCAGACTCCAGACTCCAGACTCTCGACTCCAGACTTTTTTGAAGCTCGGGCGTGCCGAGAGCGTCGTCGGCGACGACGCGGCCGTCGCGCAGGGAGATGCGGCGGTCGGCGCGTGCGGCCAGCTCGTGGTCGTGTGTGACGAGGACGAGGGTCGCGCCGCGCTGGCGATTGAGTTCGACCATGAGGTCGAAGATGTGCATGCCGCTACGGGAGTCGAGGTTGCCGGTCGGCTCGTCGGCAAGCAGAATAGAGGGGTTGTTGGCGAAGGCGCGGGCGATGGAGACGCGCTGCTGTTCGCCGCCCGAGAGCTGCGAAGGATAATGATGCGAGCGCGCCGAAAGCTCGACATCTTCGAGCAGACGCCGCGCACGCTCTCCCGCATCGCGCCCCCCCGCAATCTCCATCGGGATGAGCACGTTCTCAAAGGCCGTCAGCGACGGGATGAGGTGAAACGATTGAAAGATGAAACCTATCTTTCGGCTGCGAAGCACGGCGAGCGAGTCTTCGCTCATCGTGTCGATGCGCTCGCCGTCGATGCGTATTTCGCCTTCGGTCGGCGCGTCGAGCCCGGCGACGAGGCCGAGCAGAGTGGATTTGCCGCTCCCCGAAGGCCCGACGATTGAGACGAACTGCGCGTCCGGGATAGTCAAATCGAGCGCATGCAGAATCGTCAGCTTCTCTGTGCCGGACTGAACCGTTTTGGAAACCCTGTATAATTCAATCATGAAATTTTTTCTCTTCGGTCTTCTAATCTACGTCTTATTCGGCCTCGCCGGATGTAGCCAATCTAACACGCCGAACGCTTCCGCGCCCGCTTCGTCTTCTGACGCCGCGCCCGCCGCTTCTGTTGCTCCGCGCGAGGGGAATCTTCCCAAGATAGTCGCTTTCGGCGACAGCCTGACCGCCGGGCTCGGCCTCTCCGCCGCCGAGAGCTACCCCGCGCTCCTGCAAAAGCGGCTCGAAGCCGACGGCTACCGATACGAGGTCGTCAACGCCGGAGCTTCAGGCGACACTTCGGCCACCGGCCTGCGACGCATCGACTGGTCGCTCGAACAGGGCGACGTGCGCGTCGTCATCCTTGAGCTTGGAGCCAACGATTTTCTGCGCGGCCAGCCTGTCTCGGAGACGAAGAAGAACCTGAGCCGGATTATCGAGCGTGCGCAGGCGCGCGGCGCAGACGTGCTGCTAGCGGGGATGTACACGCCAACGAGCGCCGGGATGCAATACGAGCGCGAGATAAACGAGCTTTTCCAGACGCTCGCGCGCGAGCACAACGTCGCGCTCATCCCCTTCTTCCTCGAAGGCGTCGCCGGACAGGAAAAACTAAACCAGCCCGACGGCATTCACCCCAACGCCGAAGGCACGAAGATTGTCGCCGAAACCGTCTACAAATATCTTCGTCCCCTTCTCGACAAACAGAAGAAAGATTGACTCATTGATTCATCGGTTCATTGATTCAATGAAGAAACGGCTTCATCGAGTTATTGAATCAATGAATCAATGAACCGATGAATCAATATGAATTTGGATGTCGTCATCGTCGGCGGGGGCGCGGCGGGTCTCTTCTGCGCCGTCGAGGCCGGGAGGCGCGGAAGGCGCGTCACGGTCGTCGAACACGCGGCGAGCGTCGGCAAAAAAATTGCCATCTCCGGCGGCGGGCGCTGCAATTTCACCAACGTCCACACCGCTCCCGATAACTTCATCTCCGCCAACCCAGACTTCGCGCGCTCGGCGCTCGCACGCTACACTCCCGAAGATTTCGTCGCCCTCGTCGAAAGCCACCGCATCCCTTTCCACGAAAAGAAGCTCGGCCAGCTCTTCTGCGACGAAAGCTCGCGCCGCATCATCGACATGCTTCTCGCGGAATGCGAGCGCGCGCGCGTCGAGATTCGCACAAGCTGTCAGGTGCGAGCGATTCGCAAAGACGAAGACGAACGCTTCCACGTCGAAACCAATCAGGGCGAGCTTGACTGCGGCTCGCTCGTCGTCGCCACAGGCGGACTCTCCATCCCCAAAATCGGCGCGACCGACTTCGGCTATCGCATCGCACGCCAGTTCGGCCTCCGCATCCAGCCCACGCGCCCCGCCCTCGTTCCCCTCACGCTCTCTCAAGCAGACCTTCAAGCCCTGCGCCCCTTAAGCGGCGTCTCCATCCCTGCTTCCGTGCGCGCAGACGGCGCGCAGTTCGACGAAAACCTGCTCATCACTCATCGCGGCCTGAGCGGCCCCGCCATCCTCCAAATCTCCTCCTACTGGACGCGCGGCCAGCGCCTCGACATAGACCTTCTCCCCCACGCCGACGTTCAATCCCAACTCTTCGACGCACGCGATTCAAACCTCGAACTCCAAACAATCCTCAGCCGCCACCTCCCCAAACGCTTCGCCCAGACATGGTGCGACCTCTACGCCCCCTCCAAACCGCTCAAACAATTCTCCGCCCGCCAGCTCGAAGACATCGCCCGACGCCTGCACAACTGGCGCATCGAGCCCAACGGCACGGAAGGCTTCCAAAAGGCAGAAGTCACCCTCGGCGGCATCTCCACCGACGAGCTTTCCTCCAAAACGATGGAAGCCCGACGCGTCCCCGGCCTCTACTTCATCGGCGAAGTCGTCGATGTCACAGGCCACCTCGGCGGCTACAACTTCCAATGGGCTTGGTCTTCAGGCTTCGCCGCCGGGCAGTATGTGTAGACGAGATGCAGATGCCCCGAAGGCCGGAGCATGATAGACGAATTTGAACGGTCGGCCTGTTTAGCTAGTCGGCTTGTCGGGTAAGGGCTGCGTGGCGTAGAAGTCGCGGTAGAAGCGTTGGATGTAGTCGTAGAGCAGGTATTCGACGCGGGCGGGGTCGCTGGAGGCGACGAGCAGGCCGACGTGGTGACGCTTGTTGAGACGCCAGATGATTTCGGGGTCGCGGTAGGCGGAGGTGTCAGGGCGTTCCTGTCGTGCGAGAGAGATGACGATGCCAGCGTAGTCGTCGCGATGCGGCGGCAGCTTATAAGTGCCGCGCTCGCCGGCCACTTCGAGCTTCGCCCATTCCGCCCAGAGGTTGATGCCGGTGGCAGCTTCGATGACTTCGTTGATGTTTGCGCCGCCGACGCGCGAAGCGGTTTCGAGGAAGTAGAAGCGCCCGTCGTCGCGCCCGCGTATGAACTCGGTGTGGGTGACGCCTCGGACGAGGCCGAGCGTTTGCAGCAGCTCGCGGTTCAAGCCTTCGAGCGCCTGCGATTCGGCGGAGGCGCGCGAGATGGTGCGCGTCATAAAGACGCCGCCGTAGTGCGCGGTGTCCATCGGCGGCTGGCCGTACTTGTGCGTGGCGCTGAAGAGAACTTCGCGGTCGAAGATGATGGAGTCGATGTGATAGATGTCGCCGGGGATGAACTGTTCGAGCAGGTAGAAAGACTGGCGATCGCCAAGCTCTTCGAGCGCAGGCCAAAGCTCCGAGGCGGAATTAACTTTCTTGATGCCGGTGGCCGAAGCTTCGGAGCGCGGCTTGAGCAGCCAGGGCGGCGCGACGCGCTCTGTGAACTCGCGTATGCGGTCGTAGTTGAGCGCGTGCACGAACTCGGGGACGAGGATGTTATGGTCTCTGGCCTTAACGCGCATCGCCAGCTTGTCGCGGAAGTAGCGCGCGGTGGTGTCGCCCATGCCGGCGACGCGCAGGTGCTCGCGCAGCGCGGCTGCCGTCTCTACGTCGAAGTCGTCGAGCGCGATGATGCGGTCGAACGTAAAAGAGCGCGCAAGGTAGCTCGCGCCTTTGACGATGTCGTCGCGGACGAAATCTTTCGGCATGTAGAAGATGTCTTCGAGAGATTCGCGCGGCCAGTCGGCGTCTCTGAGCGTCTCGACGGTGAGGAGAAAAACGCGGCAGCCCTGTCGCCTGCATTCGCGAATGAATTCCTGACCCTTTTCGTAAGTGGAGATGCAAAGCACTGTGACGGGACGCGACTCGGGCACGGATTAGGTATCTCCTCAGACAGACGAGAATGTTCGTGGAACGAAAGACAGCGAAAGCTTGACGGACATCATAACCCAACTCGGCGGCGCAAAACTATTCGACCCCGGCGAAGAAATCTGCTAGCTTTCCCGTCGGCTCCCGCCTGACCGAAACAACTGCCGATATGGAAATCTCTATCCCGACTCCGCCCGACTTCAGCCTCCGTCGAACACTCGCCAGTCACGGTTGGTCTGAGCTGCTCCCCTTCGAGTTCGACCAGACGACGTGGACGCTCCTGCGCGTGCTCACGCCCGGCGGCGACGCCGACGCCGCGCCGCTCGCCGTCACCATCTACGGCCGGAACGGCGAGCTGATGGCTAGCACGCGCCGCAAGCTCGGCGCACGCGCGACGGCTCAAGTCGTCCGCGACGTGCGGCACATGCTCCGGCTCGACGAAGACCTGAGCGAGTTCTACGCAGCCGTCACACGAGACCCGAAGTTCGAGTGGATTGTGCGCGCGGGCGCGGGGCGTTTGCTCCGTTCGCCGACCGTCTACGAGGATTTGGTCAAAAGCATCTGCACGACCAACTGCTCCTGGGCGCTGACGAAGAAGATGGTCGAAGGGCTCGTCAAAAATCTTGGACGCGAGGCCGAAGACGGGCGGCGCGACTTCCCGACGCCGCAGGCGATGGCCGATGCTCCCGCCGATTTTTACCGCGAAGAGGTTCGCGCGGGCTATCGCGCGCCCTACCTGAAAGAGCTTGCCGAGCGCGTCGCTTCAGGCGAGATGGACGTTGAAAGCTGGCTCACGAGCGAGCTTGAGACCGACGCTCTCAAACGCGAGATGAAGCGCGTCAAAGGCGTCGGCGACTATGCTGCCGAGAACCTGCTCAAGCTCGTCGGTCGCTACGACGTGCTCGCCCTCGATTCCTGGGTGCGCGCCAAGTTCTCCCGCACACACAACAAAGGCCGCACCACACCCGACGCCAAAATCGCCCGCCACTACTCCCGCTTCAAATCCTTTCGCGGCCTCGCCCTCTGGTGCGACATGACGCAGGACTGGATGGAAGATGAAATGATGAATGCGGAATGATGAATGATGAATGAAAACCAAAAGCCTTTTGTCTTGTAATTCATCATTCCGCATTCCGCATTCATCATTTCAGCAGTGATGACGGGCAGAGCGGTTCGAGGACGCATTCGGCGCAGAGGGGCGTGCGGGCTTTGCAGGTCTGGCGTCCGTGAAAGATGAGCAGGTGAGAAAAGTTTATCCAGTCGCGTTTGGGGACGAGTTCGATTAAGTCCTGTTCGATTTTTTCGGGCTGTATCTGGGCGCTGAGGCCGAGGCGGGCGGAGACGCGCGCGACGTGTGTATCGACGACGACGCCGGAGGCGATTTGAAAGGCGTTGCCGAGGACGACGTTAGCGGTCTTGCGTGCGACGCCGGGCAGAGCGAGCAGTTCTTCGAGAGAAGCGGGTACTTGCCCGCCGTGCTCTTCGGCGATGATGCGGCACGCGCCCTGTATGGCTCTCGCCTTGTTGCGGAAGAAGCCTGTCGAGCGGATGTCCGCTTCAAGCTCGCTCTGCTCGACGCTCGTGTAGTCTTCGGCGCGGCGGTACTTACGGAAAAGCTCGGCGGTGACGAGGTTGACGCGCTCGTCCGTACACTGCGCCGAAAGAATCGTAGCGACGAGCAGCTCAAGCGGGTTCGAGTAATCCAGCGAGCAGCGCGCATCCGGGTATCGCTTTTCGAGCAGCCGGATGATGCGGCGCGTGCGCTCCTTCTCTGCGGGGCTTGCCAATGTGTGTGCCTCTTCCGTGTTCGACTTCAGACACGCGCGGCGGGCGAGTCTGAAGTTTTCCGAGATGTCACTACCGCAAACGATGATAAAGGCAGTCGTGACGAGACGTGAAGTTGTAAATGATTTTTTACAAAGAGACTCTTCCGAGCCCGAGCTTGCGGGTGCTATGCTGCACGGCGCGTCTTCGAGGGCAACCTGAGTTGTAAATTTTCGGAACTTTCCTTCCCTGTTCAAATCTAAACAAGAAGTTGTCTGTGCATGCAAGCCTTAAATCGTGTCGTAAGGAGAGATGATGACGGACGAACGCGACGATAAAGCGACGAAGGCCGGTGCGCCTGTCGATGAGAGCCGCCGGAGGTTTATCAAGGGGGTCGGAGTGGTCGGCGCGGGCGCGGCGATAGCCGACCAGTTCCTTCTGCGCGCGGAAGCCGAGCAACGCGGCTCGGAGGCGGGCGCGACGGCGGGCACGACTGAAGTCGTGCTGAACGTGAACGGCGCGCGGCGCACGGCGCGCGTCGAGCCGAGGACGACGCTTCTGAACGCTCTGCGCAATCACGTCGAGCCGCAGGTGACGGGGCCGAAGCTGGTCTGCGATCAGGGAACGTGCGGCGCGTGCACGGTGCTGCTGGACGACAGACCCGTCTATTCATGTCTCGTGCTGGCCGTCGATGCGCAGAACCGGCGCATCACGACGGTCGAGGGCTTGGGCACGCCCGACCGGATGAACGAAGTGCAGGCCGCCTTCGTCACGGCTGACGCGACGATGTGCGGCTTCTGCACGCCGGGCTTCGTGACGACCATCTCGGCTTATCTGAAGCGGAATCCGAACCCGTCGATTGAAGAGGTGCGCGAGGCGTGCAAGGGCAACTTCTGCCGGTGCGGGACGTATCCGCACGTCTTCGAGGCCGCGCTCGCGGCGGCGAAGCAGATTGCGCAGAACGGACGGGCGGCGACGGCGACGAGCGCGGAAAGCGAGGGCTGAAGAGTATGCAGGAAGCTTCGAGGCAAGAACCGTCGAAGAAGAAAAAGAAGGTTCTGGTTCCGCGCGTCGTCAACGGCAAGGAGACGATGGTGGAGATAGAGGTGGACGACGTGGCGGGCGCGGCGTGGGGCGCAAACGACCGTCACACGCTCCTGAACAAATCGCACACGCGCGTCGATGCCCCGCTCAAGGTGACGGGCGCGGCGCGCTACTCCTACGACGTGCGCCTGCCCGGTATGCTCTACGGACGAATCCTTCGCTCGCCACATTCGCACGCGCGCATCACGCGGCTAGACCTGAGCGCGGCGCGGCGGATTCCCGGCGTCTTGGCGGTGGTCGAAGCCAATCCGCAGGATGTGGCCGAAGGCGCGAAGAAGGCTGCCGAAGAGGCTGACAAGAAGAATCCGATAGAGGTGGGCAAGCCAGCCGAGCCGCAGGAGCGCGGCTACATCGTGCGCTTCGAGGGCGAGCCTGTCGCAGCCGTCGCGGCTGTGACGCCCGAGATTGCCGAGGATGCGATACGCGCTATCGCCGTCGAGTACAGGCAGTTGCCGCACGCCGTCACGCTCGAAGATGCGATGCGCGAGGGCGCGCCGAAAGTTTTGAACGAAGGCAACGTCGAAGAGAAGGAGAAGCGGGGCGACCGCGAAAAAGTCGCTGCCGCTTTCGCCGGTTGCGACGCGGTGGTCGAGGCCGTCTACAGCACGCCGATTATTCATCACGCCTGTCTTGAGACGCACGGCAACGTGATTGACTATCGCGGCGGCGACACGGCGACCGTCTACGCTTCGACGCAGGGCACGTTCACGATTCCGGGCGACGCCGCGCAGGCTCTCGGATTGCAGGAGAGCGCCGTGACGGCCATCGTCGAGCACATGGGCGGCGGCTTCGGCGCGAAGTTCGGCATCGGCATCGAGGGCACGCTCGCCTGCGCGCTCTCGAAGCAGGCGAAAGCGCCCGTCAAGCTGATGCTCACGCGCGAAGACGAATTCCTCATGGCGGGCAATCGTTCGGGCTCATGGCAGAAGCTCAAAGGCGGGGCAACGAAGGACGGGAAGCTCGTCGCGCTCGACGCGCGTCAGCTTCGTCACGGGGGCTTAGGCGACGGCTCGCAGGCCGGTCAGCCTTACATCTATCGCGCGGCGAGCTTTTATCGTGAAGTCTCCGCCATTCATACGAACGAGGATTCGTCGCGCGCCATGCGTGCGCCCGGCCATCCGCAGGCGTCCTTCGCCATCGAATCGCTGATGGACGAATTGGCCTACAAGCTCGGACTCGACCCGCTTGAGTTTCGCAAAATCAACTTGGTCAACGACGGCTTCAGGCGCGGCGAGGTTTATCACCGGCAGCTTGACAGGGGCGCACGCGAGATTGGCTGGCACAGGCGTAACAAGACGCCGGGCGCAGGCACGGGCGCTCTCAGGCGCGGCATCGGCTGCGCGGTCGGAACGTGGGGTGCGGGCGGCGGCCCGCAGTGCATCGTCGATGTCGCGGTGGCGCGCGACGGCGCGGTCACGGTCGCCGTCGGCACGCAAGACCTCGGCACGGGCACGCGCACCTACACGCGCGCCATCGTCGCCGAAGAGTTCGGACTTCAAATACCGGATGTCGTCGAAAAAATCGGCAGCTCACGTCTCGGCGCGGCCAACCCTTCGGGCGGCTCGACCACCGCGCCTTCGCTCGCTCCGGCAGTCAAGGACGCGGCCTTCAACGCGCGCACAGCATTTGCCGCTAAGGTCGCGCCGCTTCTCGGCACGACGCCCGAGCAGGTCGCTTTCGCAGGCGGACGCGTGACGGGCGGCGGCAAGTCTTTAACGTGGAAGCAGGCGTGCGCGGCGCTTCCGGCTTCGGGCATCTCTGCGCGCGGCGAATGGAAGCCGGGGCTTTCGGAGCGCGGCGTTCACGGCTGTTGCTTCGCAGAGGTCGAGGTCGATGTCGAGACCGGCTACGTCCGCCCCGTCAAGATGGTACACGTGCAGGACATCGGCCTGCCGCTCAACCGTCTGGCCGTCAAGAGCCAGATAAACGGCGGCATGATTCAGTCGCTCGGCATGGCTCTCTACGAAGAGCGCGTGATGGATGCTCGTCTCGGCGTGATGCTCAATCCGTCTTTTGGCGACTATAAGCTGCCGGGCTCTCTTGAGATGCCTGAACTCGTCGCCATCATCGACGACGACGATAAACGAGAGGCCGTCATCGGGGTCGGCGAGCCCGCGTTGATTCCGGCGGTCGGCGCGCTGGCAAACGCCGTCTTCAACGCCTGCGGCGTGCGCGTGCGCGAGCTGCCGATAACGCCCGACAAGATTTTGATGGGACTACAGCGAATGGAGGGTCAGAGGGCATGAAGTCGTTCGAGTGGACGAACCCGACGAGCGTGAGCGAGGCCGTCAGGCTGCTCAGGACAGAGACGCGCGGCGCGGACATCGACGATGCGCCCCGCCCTCTTGGCGGCGGCCAGGATCTTCTCACGACGATGAAGGAATACATCACGCGCCCCTCGCGCGTCGTCAATCTCAAGAGCATCAAGGGGCTCGACCGCATCGACTACGACTCGCGTCGCGGGCTGAGAATCGGCGCGCTCGTGACGCTCACGCAGTTGGAAGAGAACGCCGACGTGCGTCGCGTCTATCCCGGCCTCATCGAAGCGGCGCGCTCCGTCGCCACGCCGCAGATACGCAATCTCGGCACAATCGGCGGCAATCTCTGCCAGCGCCCGCGCTGCTGGTACTACCGGCTTGAGCACGTCGTCTGCCTGAAGAAGGGCGGCTCGGAGTGCTACGCGGCGAAGGGCGAGAACAAGTACAACGCCATCCTCGGCGGCGGCCCTTCATACATCGTTCATCCGTCCGACCTCGCGCCGATGCTCGTCGCTTTGGGCGCGAGCGCGGTCGTCGCGGGAGAGACGGGCAGCCGGACGATTGCGCTCGAAAAATTCTTCACGCTGCCGAGCGAGGGCAGCATCCGGCGCGAGAACGTGCTCAGAAACGAAGAGATTATCACCGAGATACAAGTGCCTCAGTCGGCCTTCGCCGCGCGCTCGACCTATCTGAAATTCAAAGAGCGCGCGTCGCTCGACTTCGCGCTCTCGTCTGTGGCGGCGGCTGTCGAGATGGGCGCGGGCGGAGTGGTCGCACAGGCGCGGCTCGTGCTCGGAGGCGTCGCCCCTATCCCGTGGCGCGTGCCCGCGGCGGAGAGTTTTCTGGTCGGAAAGAGATTGGAGGCGAGCACGCTCGGCGAGGCCGCGCGTTTGGCGCTTCAAGGCGCGTCGCCGCTTGAGAAGAATGCTTATAAGATTCCCTTGACGCAGGCGCTCGTGCGTCGCGCGCTGGCTAAAGTCGGCGGCGCGTCGGTCGCGGGTTAAGACAAAGCTCGTGGGTCGGCTGCGAGTTAAGGCGTCGGTCTTGAATTTCAGACGTTGGAAACCGGAGAGGAGCGTGAGCGCGATGGCGGGCGAGATTGGATATAATGAGCGGCGCGAGGCGGAGGCGGGAGCGGACGGCGAGAGCCTTCCCGAATCCCCTTTCTGCCGCCTGCTGCGCTCGAAGAAATTTTTCATGCTCGAAGGCGCGCTGGCGACAGACGGCAGCCAGTATCTCGACAGCAGCAATCATTGCTGGTGTTTTCAGACGCAGAGGGTCTTGGGGCCGGACGGCGGCAAGGTTCACCCCGAACGCTGCGCGCCCGGGCGCGAATGCTACCAGTCAGCCTTCGCTCGAAGCATGTGACGCGGGGCGCTCTCTTTGAAGTTGAAGGAGAAAGTTGCGATGCGAAGAATTTTGGTTTCAGGTTTGATGTTGATGCTGATGGCCTGCGGGGCATTGGCGCAGGGGGCTCAAGGGGCACAGCGCGGCGCGTCGAAGGCGGGCGACTGGCTGAAGGGCGACTACGTGGAGGCGCGCACAGCGAGCGTCTTCGCAGGCGCGTGCCATTACAACGGCGAGGTCGTGACGACCGGGCGCGATGCCTTGTTGGCGTGGAACATCACGGGGGGCGTCTGGAAAGGAACGAGCATGGAGGGCGTGCGCGCCATCGTCGTCGTCTCATCGGAGACGAATCTTTCGGAGACGGCGGAGGCCGCGCGGCTTCACGAAATCATCGTCGATAGCGCGGCGAGCGACGCGCAGTTCGCGGCCATCGTCGAGGTCTTCAGAGAAAAGTTTGTTTCGACGCTCGGCGTCGCGCGTGCGGTTCGACGCGCGCCCATCGCCTTCCGTCGTGAGAAGGAGACCTTCCTCTTCGAGTCGCCCGGCTTCGCTACTCTCAGCGTGCGCGCGATGCCGAACGCTCTCTGCTGCAAGATGCCGAACATGGTCTGGTATTCGCCGCTCGTCAAGCTCTCGAACCGAAAGGTCGGCTACACGCTGACGGCTTCTTATGCCGGAGGCGCGCTCGGCGACGCATGGCAGCGCGGCGGCGAAAACAGCGCCTTCTACGGCTCGTTCACGCTTTAGAGCGCCACACAAAAGCAATTCAAACAGGGATGGACAGGATAGACAGGATAAAGACAAATGAGGAATGCGGAATGAAAGACAGAACCCCTTTCTCATAAATTCATCATTCATCATTTCTTTTTATCCTGTCCATCCTGTCCATCCCTGTTAATTTCTTAAAACTCTTCGCAGAATCACCGAAGCCCCGTTGCTCGCGGGGCTTCACTTTTTGTCGCCGTCTTCTGCGCCCGACTTCTGGTTGATAGCTTCGCCGCCGCCGCCCACAGGTATCTCAAGAGAAAACGTGCCCCGGCTCGGAGCGCCCGGCTCGGTGAAGCGGAGGTCTGCGAACTGGACGAGCGTCTGCTCGGCGCAGTTGCGCGAGAGACGAACGGCGGGAAAGCGCGCGAAGTCGAGAAAGATTTCGGCGCGGCGGTCTTGCGCCGCACGTGCGACGAGCGCCGTCTCTTCCGGTTGCGGCTTCTCGAATCGCGCGAGGTCGAGCGGCGGGGCTTCGGGCTCGGTCAGCTTTACGTCGAAGCGAAGGAAGGCGCGTTCGGTTTCTGCCACAGTGCGCCAGCGCGTCGGGTCTGCGAGCATCGGCATGGCGGCGACGCCGAGCAGCCGTTCGGCTCGCGCCCCGGCCAGTTCTGAGGCTCGCGCCTGTGCCTGCGCGAGCGCGCGTCGGTGAAGCGCGGCGAGCGCGCCCCAGTAAACGACGACGAAGGCTAGCGCGACGACGGCGACACCAGCGCCCCAGCGCTTCGCCGCACGCGCGCGATAAGTGAAGACGAGCGCCGCTACGCCAGCCGCCCACAGCAGGCGCGCGGCGAGCGGAAACGGAATGTCTCGCTGCTGCGGCAGGAAAAGAATCGCTCCGGTCGCGAGCGTCGCCAAAAGCGCCCAGGCGGCGAGTCGCCATTTCTTTTTGGCCGTGAGCAGGAAGGCTGCGCCGCCGAGCATGAGCCAGAGCCAGGGGTCGATGATGAAGACGAGGTCGCCGTAGAACCAGCGCGAATCCCAGGGCAAAAGGGGGCGCACGCCGTAGTTGTTCGTCCAGTCCATCAACGGGTGCGACGCGCTGACGACGAGCGACGCGAGCACCAGCGCGCCGAGCCGCGCTCGCCTTGGCCGACCGCGCAGACGCGCGACTACAAAATCGCCCGCGTAGAAAAGCAAAGGCCAAAGCAGCGCCAGCGCGAGCGTCCCGACCGCCGCGTGGCTCAATCCGCGATGGTGCTCAAGGTAAGTCCAGCTCCCGCCGACGAGCATCACCAAATCGGCGTCAGGCCCGTTGGCCGCCACCACGCACAACGCCGTCGCGTAAGGCGACAGACGCTCAAGCCCGGCCTTCGCCGCAGCCAGCCCGACCAACGAGTGCGTCAGATTGTCCATTAAGGAAGCGTTCAGCAATCAGCTTTCAGCGTTCAGCCAGACGGAACAGTTGGGTTTTGGTCTGGCTGAATGCTGACAGGCTGACAAGCTGATTGCTACAGAGGCAAATCCGTCGAGGTCGGTTCTTTGGGAAGCTGGGCGTAGCGTGCGGGGTCGAGGCTTTGCAGCTTCTCGGCGGCCTGGCCGACGGAGGCCGATTGTGGGGCGGGCTTGCCGTCTTTGCCTTTGGCTTCGCGCGCGGATTTGACCATCTGGAAGAGAATGTCTGCGGCCTCCTGCCGCTTGCCCTGACTTTCGTAGACGGAGGCCAAACGCAGCTTGAGCGTGTCGGGGACGATTTCGGGGTTGTTCTCTTTGAGAAGCTCGCTGTAGAGGGCGGCTGCCGCGTCGTACTGCGCGTCGGCTTCTCTGGCCTGCGCGAGCGCGAAGCGTGCGCGGGCGGCCACCTCCTTGTTGCTGCTCTTGCTGATGGCTTCTAACTCTTGCAGCCCGCGCGCTCGCTCGACCGTGAGCAGTTGAGTGGCGGCCATGTAGCGCGCGATGTCGTCGTAGGGGTCGCCGTACTTGGCGGCCACTTTCTGAAACTCTTCGAGAGCCTTCTGCGCGCGCTCTCGCTCGGAGGGAAAGGTGAGCCCGACCGTGCCTGCGGCGGGCGTCGGGCTGACGGGCGCTTCGACCACCTCGAAGGCGCGTCCCAGAGCTGCACGCGCTTCGCCCGCGCGCCGCGCGCTCCACCAAGACCAGAGGCCGAGGAGCAGTGCGAGCGCGATGAGTCCGGCCAGAGCGTAGAGGATGGTTCGGCCTCTGCCTTCGAGACGGTCGCCGACGCGGTCGAAGGCGCTCATCGTCGCATCACGAAATTTATCGTGTTTCAATTCCCGCGCGCGTTTTTTACTGGTTCGAGCCACGTCAGATTCCTTGTTGCAAGAGCGCACAGTCGGGTGCGTTCTTTTTGATGGGATAGGAGGTAACACGTCACTCTACCGATGGCTGCGAAAGGTTGTCAAGCAAGGCCGGAAACGCTCGTTGACCGCCGCCGGGGCGCGTGTTACGCTCGCGCGCACACGAAACAGCCAAGCGCCTTCGGTCGCACACTCGGCGCGCTTCACTTGTAAAAAAATGGACGGCCACACGCCCGGCGGCAACAGAAATGGCAGGCGTCCGACTCTAAATCTCATGCAGTTCGAGACCGATTCTATTTTCGTGGAACAAACCGCCGCCGAGCGGTGTCTAAGGCTACAGTTGAAGGGGAGCAGGCGGCTCGACGAACCCCTTCCTGCCGCCGGAGGAAGCCTGTGAGCTTTGGAGAGCCAATTGCCCTTAGTGGGCAGGCGGAACTGGAGCAGGCTGCGACGGCAGTCTCCGACGACGCACGCTCAGCCGTCGATACATGGTTCATTGACAGACTGAGGGCGGGCGAAGCGGCGGCCTTCGAGCGACTGGTCGAAGAGCGCTCGGGCGACATCTACGCGCTGCTTTATCGTCTGACGGAAGACGCCGAAGAGGCGCGCGATTTGACGCAGGAGACCTTCCTGCAAGCCTTCCGCGCCGTCGCGCATTTTCGCGGCGACTCGGATTTGCGAACCTGGCTCTACCGCATCGCCGTCAATCAGGCGCGCAATCGCTGGCGGTGGTGGCGTCGCAGGCGTCGTGACGTGACCGTCTCGCTCGACGCTCCGGCGGAAGGCTCGACGGACGCTCCGCTCGCCGCACGACTGCGCGACCAGAATGCCAGCGACCCCGAACAGCTTGCCCTCGCGCGCGAACGCGAGCGAGCTTTGACAGTGGCGCTGCGCGCGCTCTCTCGCCCCTATCGCGAAGTGGTCGTGCTCAGGGATGTCGAAGGTTTGAGTTACGAAGACGTGGCGGCGGCGCTTGAGATAAGCGTCGGCACAGTGAAATCGAGACTCTCTCGTGGCCGTCTTGAGCTGCGACGAAGACTCGAAGGTTCTTTGTAAATAAGCATTCAGCTTTCAGCGTTCAGCTTTCAGCCAAACCAAAACCCATTTTGTTTGGCTGACTGCTGACAGGCTGACAGGCTGAACGCTCTTCCGAGAGCGAATGGCTGCCCTGCCCCGGCTGACACCAAACAACCCCGGTGCCAGGTGGGTCAGGAAGTCAAAGGGACGTTTGCGGACGAAGGCGAACGTGCTCGAACGCTTGGAGGCAGAGGTGAGCGGATTTGAAAACGCGGCCAGCAACACCCGTTTTAATGTGCCGCTCACTGTTTCTGCCGCCGACGCGCTTCGCGCACGCGAGCCGTAAAGCCGCGAGCGTCCGGAGTTGCTTCCTTACGAGGGAGCAGCCGGGGTCGGCCAGCCATTCGCCGAAAGGCAGAGGTTGGAGGCGTGAGGTCGGGGGGTTCAGTTAAAAACTGATTTCTCCGGCCTCCGACCTCTCGCCTCTGACCTCTGATTTTTATGAATTGTGAGGAGACAGAGAAGCTTTTTTCGCCTTACCTGGACGGCGACTTGCCGGGCGGCGCGTCGCTTGCCGCCGAGACTCATCTCGGCCAGTGTCCGGCGTGTCGTGCGCGTCTGGACGAGATGCGCTCTATCGTGCGCGGCCTGGCGTTGCTTGAGCGCCCCGCCCTGCCGCCGGGCTTCAACGCCGCCATCAACGACGCGCTGCTCATCGAGCGCGCAGCTCGACCGAGCCGTCCCGCGCTCTCGCCCGTCGCTCTCGTGCTGCGCTGGCTTGAGCCGCGCGTGATGCCCTACACGGTCGGGGCTCTCGCGTCGCTCATCCTCTTCGTCACGGTGCTGAGCGCCATCCGCCCGCAGATAGCCGCCTTCAGGGATTTGGCGGCCAGCGCCGCGCGCTCCGCTCAGGACATCACTATTGAGGACGGCGAGCCGGGCGGCTACGACGTGCGCAAGCCACTCACGCCCGAAAACTTCGCGGCCACACGGCTCGCCTACGCCGCCGAATCTCCGAGCATCAACCCGAACGGCGCGCTCGCACGACTCGCATGGTCGCCGCCAAGCGGTAGCCCCGGCGACGACGACATGATTGTGGTCGCAGACGTTTACGGCAACGGTCGCGCCTCTCTGGCCGCCGTCGTCGAGCCGCCCAGAAACCCGCACGCGCTCGACGACCTCGAAGACGCCCTGCGCAAAAACGCGGCCTTCGTGCCCGCCTCGCTCGACCGTCGCCCGCAGACCATGCGCGTCGTCTTCGTCCTCCAGAAAATGAACGTGCAGGAGGGCAGAAGCTACTAGCGTTCGGTCTCGAATTGGAAAATTAAAGCCCCGCCGGAGAAGAAGACGAATCTTCTCCGGCGGGGCTTTCGAGTTTTCTTCGGGTCGAGCCTTGCAGGCTCGAACTTCAGCTCATTCGTGCAGGCTCACTTGATGAGAGCCTGTAGCTGGTCGGCGAGCTTGGGGTTGATGGCCTTGAGCTTGGTCTGCTGTTCTTTGGCCTTCTTCTTGTTGCCGCTCTTGCGGTAGGCGATGGCGAGATTGAAGTACGCGCCGTCATAGTCGGGCTTGAGGCTGATGGCTTTTTCGTGTGCGGCGATGGCCTCTTTCCAGCGCCCGAGGTTGCCGTAGGCGAAGCCGAGGTTGTTGTATCCCTGCGCCCAATCGGGCTTGAGGCGGAGGGCTTCGTTGAAGGAGGCGACGGCCTCGTTGAACTTGGCGAGACGGCTGTAGGCGATGCCGGTGTTGAAGTGTGCGGCGGAGTTCTGCGGCTGAAGACGAATCGCTTCTTTGAGCGTCTCGATGGAATCGGCGAAGCGGCTCGTGTTGTTGTAAGCCCAACTGAGATTGATGCGCGCATCGACGTAGTCGGGCTTCAGCCGAATCGCTTCCTGCAAAGCTTTGATTGCTTCAGGCCAGCGTCGCTCGCGGCTGTAGGCGTAGCCGAGACCGTAGTGCAGCTCAGGGTCGTCGGGCTTGATTTTGAGGGCGCGCGTGTAAGCTCCTGCGGCGTCGGCGAAGCGGTTGAGCTGTCGATAGGCGTCGCCCATATTTGAGAGCGACTCGGCATCTTTCGGATTCAGGAGCGCGGCGCGCGAATAGGCGTCGGCGGCTTCGGCGAACTGTCCGGCCTTGTAGGAAGTGTCGCCGAGGTTGAAGAAAGCTTCCGTGTAGTTCGGCTTGAGGCGAACGGCCTGCCGGTAGGCGGTCAGGGCTTCAGTCGTCTTGCCCGCGCCCGCGTAGACATTGCCGAGGCCGAACTGCGTCTCGGCATCGTTCGGGCTGAGACGCGCGGCGAGGTTGTAGGCATCGACCGCTTCGGCGTACTTCTTCAACTTTTCATACGACGCGCCGAGCAGGCTGTAGGCGTCGCCGTCCTGCGGGTTGAGTCGTATCGCCTGATTGAGCGAGCGGATGGCGTCATCATAGCGCGCCATGTCGTAGTAAGTGCTGCCGAGATTGTAGTGAGCGTCGGCGTAGTTGGCGTTCACGCGGATGGCCTGCTTGAAGGCTTCGGCGGCTTCGGCGTGCCGACCCGCTTCGCTCAACTGCTCGCCCCTCGCGTTGTGGGATTCGGCGGTCGCAGGTTTGGTCGTCGTCGTGCTACCTGTGCCGCTAGTGCCGGTTGTGCCAGTTGTATTCGACGCCGTCTGCCCGGAGGTTTGACCGGAGGAAGAAGAGGAAGACGAGCCGGATGATGAAGAGTTGGAGGAGGATTGGCGGCGTCCGCCGCCGGTGCGACGCGGCAGGTTGATGCGCTCGCGCCTCTGGCTAAAACGGGCGATGCGTGGCGGATCGACGAAGACGCCCGCGTTGCTGGCGATGTCGCCCTGCGCCAGAGCGTCTATCCTTCCGCCGCACAGCAGGCACACAGTCAACACGAGCGCAACGCCTCTGCTCAGTCGCTTCATCATCTTGCAGCTCCTTCTCTTCAGGTAGATGTGCCGCCGACGTTTGATAAGACGGGTCGGGGAAACCGGCTGGCGGCTTGGTCACCGAAAGTATCTCAAAATCGACGCTCAGGTGAAAGCTCTCGCCCGTTCGTTCTTCGGCTTCGATGCTGCCCTCACAGCTCGCTTCCGTCTCAAGGGTCTTTTGCTTCGCGTCGTTCGGCGAGCTTATACTGTCGGCCTTTGAGTCTGAAACAGACCATTTCATTCGAGGGGGCAGGTATAAGTTCAGATGGGAGAAGCGAAGCGCATCGGCGTTTTGACGGGCGGGGGCGACGCGCCCGGCCTCAATCCGGCCATCAAGGGTTTGGTCTATCGCGCCTCGGAGCACGCCATCTCGGTGGTTGGGCTCTACGACGGATGGCGCAGCCTTCTCGACCCGCTCCCCGATGTGATGCCGCTCGACCGCGCGCGGGTGCGCCGTTGGGACAGAGACGGCGGGACGAATCTCGGCTCTTCGCGCACAAACCCTTTCAGGACGACGACCGAGACGGGCGAGCGCATCGACCGCTCGGCGGAGGTCTTGGAGAACATCGCGCGTCTGGGGCTGGACGCGGTCGTCGCCTGCGGCGGCGAGGATACGCTCGGCGTGGCGGCGCGGCTTTCGGAGCGCGGCGCGCGTGTGGTCGGTATCCCGAAGACCATCGACAAAGACCTGGCCGGGACTGACTACACGCTCGGCTTCGACACGGCGCTCAGGAACGTCACGGAAATCATCGAACGCTCGCGCACGCCCGCAGGCTCGCACGGCTGGGTGCAGGTCATCGAAGTCATGGGACGCCACGCCGGACACCTCGCGCTCTGGGCGGGCGTCGCAGGTCAGGCCGACCTCATCCTCATTCCCGAACATCCTTTCCGTTACGAGAAGGTTTACCGTCATCTCAAAGAGCGTCTCGGCGACGGCGCGGCGAGCACGACGCGCGTCGCCTCACGCCCGCGCTATTCGGTCATCGTCGTGGCCGAAGGCGCGTATGCAGAGGACGGCGAGCTTGTCACGGTTGACGACCGCCACGACGCTTTCGGCCACGCGCGCCTCGGCGGCATCGGCGAAGTGCTCGCGCGGCGTATTATGAGCGAGACGCCCTACGACGCGCGCTCCGTCATGCTCGGCCATCCGCAGCGCGGCGGCGCGCCCTCGCCCATCGACCGCGCGATGGGCATGATGTTCGGCGCGCGCGCTGCCGACGCTGTCGCTCGCGGCGATTTCGGCAAGATGATTTCGGCGCGCGGCGTCGCTCCGGCCTGCGAGTTGTCTCTGGTGGAAATCTCTTCGGTGCTCGGCAAAATCAACACCGTCGATACGGATGCGCTCTACGACCGCGAGCGTTATCACATGCAGGGAATCGGCATGTGACGAGTTGCGAAGAGAGCAACGTGCGCGACGAGTGCGACGAGGACGACGAGGACGACGAGTGCGACCGGGCGCAGTAGACAGGAGTGTTGAAGCCAGCGCTTCTCCGGCGTCTACTTTTCCTGAAGTCTCTGGCTGACGCTCTGGGCGGGGCTGACGTAGAAACGCAGAATCCTCGCCTGCTCGGCATCTCCGGCGGCGAGGCCGACGGCTCCCGCCGCGTAGGTGTTCTCCGGGTCGTAGACGACGCCGACGGGTTTGTCTTCCTCTCGCATCCCGGTGGTATCGTCCAAACGGAACTCGAAGCGATTGCCCGTCAACTGTAGTGTCAACGCGAACTGCCCTCGAAGGTCGAAACCGGCGAGTGAGAGAGGCGAGCCGAAGGGCTTGGCCTCGCCGTCTCTGACGGCGAAGACGCGCAGCTTGTTGGGCGTGTAGGCCGCCTTCGGCCCCGTGATGCGGATGAGGTAGTAGTTGCGTTTGTCGAGCGCGCGGACGACGAAGGCGACGGCGTGGCCTTCGGCCAGCTCGACGTTCGAGATAATCTGCAAATCTGCGTAACGCCCCGCCACCTCCTGCCTGAGCAGCCCGACGCCCGCGCCCCTCAGCTCCAGCCCGCGCGAAAAACTCCACGTTCCCGGCGCGTCCCATTCCTCCGGCCCCATGAAAGCGGATTCGTAAGGCTGTATGCTGAGCGGCACGTTTTTCGGCGACGTGTGCGGCGCGCTCTCCGGCGTCGGCGCAGGAGGCTGGCGCGCGTACTCCTCGCCCTGCGTCAACTCCCTCAGCGAGCGCGGGCGCTCACGTCCCTCGACGCTCCCCGCCAACCTCGGCCTCTCAACCCGCTTCGTCTCCTTCTGAGACGAAGCGGCGACCCTTTGCTTATCCTTCCGAGCGGAGGCGACCTTCTGATTCTCTCTCTGCGCGCCCTCCCCTTTCTCTCTCTGCGAGCCGCCCGTCTTTCCGGCCACGAGCGCCCTCCGCTTGCCCGACTCCTTCTCTTTCCGCCCGTTCGTCTCCCTCGCCTTCGATTTTACGGCAAGCTTGCCCCTCTCCTTCTGGACGCCCCGACGCTTCGCCTGCGCGCTCGACTTCGCGCTTTGCCGGGCGGCGGCCTTTTCCCGCCTTTTCCTCGCTTTTTCCTTTCCGGCGCTCTCGATTTTCCCTCTCTCTCTCGCCCCGGCCTGCCCTTGAGACGCGCCGCCTGAGCTTTGCGCCGATAAAGAGACGGATAGAACGGCATTGATGAACAGAACTAAAAGGGGACTTCGCTTCATCTATAAATCCTTCGAAGGGGATGAGTACAACGCAAAGCTTCTAATCTAACTTCGACTTCATGTCAATCATTATCTTTATCTTTCAGCCACTTAGCAGACAATGATTAAGAAATTTCATTAAGGAATTTCGCCGCACCGAAGATTTAGGGACGGGCGTCGCATCTCCCGCGCGCCTGCCAGAGTCTTTTATTGAGCCCGACCGCCCCTTTTCGCCACATCCGCCGGATATTCCCTACAGGGATTCGAGACTTTGAGGCTTTCCGCCACAACTTTTACGTGGAGTTCGGCATTTTTTGCCACTAACTTTGAATCTTTGGCGCGATGGGCAGTGATTTTGCGCCGGTGCGAGGCTTCGTAAACCTGCTACACGGCGTCGCTCGCGTGGCAGGGAAGGACTTTTGCAGGGTGCTTGATGAGTTTGGCGTGTGAGGCGGGAGATTCGGCGGCAGGCGACTTTTTTGGGGGCGTCTTGGGGGTGAATGCGTTTTAGTGGCACGCCTCGCCGTTGCAGCAAGCCTTTCCGCGCAGAGCTTGGACGCCTTCTCTGGCGATGATGGGTGTCATGGCGAGGGCGGCCACAGGGTCAGCCCACCACCAGCCGAGAAGCGCATTTAAGAGAAGGCCGCCGAGAAGGATGGCGGAGAGGTAGGCGCAGATGTCTGTCTGTCGCGAATCGGCTTCGAGCGCGCGACTCTCGATGCTCGCCGCCACCCTGCGCTTGGCTCTCGCCAGTAGCGGCATGACAACCAGCGAAAGCACGGCCAGCGCGATGCCCGCGTAGCTCGCCTCCGGCGACTCGCGTCTGACGAGCGACAGGGCGGCATCTGAGGCGACGTAGGCGGCGAGCAGGAGGAAGCTGACGCCGACCAGCTTCAAAGCCACTTGCTCGGCGCGCTCGCGTCGCGCGGGCGCGTCCATGTGCAGACGCCAGATGAGCGCCGCGCCCGAAGTAACTTCTATCACCGAATCGAAGCCGAAGCCGACGAGCGCGACGCTGCCCGCCACGATTCCCGCCCCGATGGCGATTAAACCCTCAAGCGAGTTCCAGGCGACGGTCAGGTATTCCAGTCGCCGCCCGCGCCGCACCTCTTTGGCACGCCTCCTCTCTCCGTTCAAAACGCCTGCGCTCATAATCGTCTCGATGATAACACGCGTCGCCTCAGCTTGAACCATTGGTCGCCAGTCGCCTCGCTTGACGCTCGCTCGCGCGGCGTGTTAGGTTTCGTGCTTCGTTTACATCTTTAGTTTTGTGTTCGTAGACCTTCCGCGATTGAGCGCAGGAGAAACGTGTGAGCGCGCCCTCTCTGAAGCAGACGCCTTTGAATGCCGTGCATCGACGCCTCGGCGGAAAGATGGTGGATTTCGGCGGGTGGGATATGCCCGTGCAGTATCCTCTGGGCACGGTCGAGGAGCACTTGAGGACGCGCACGCGCGCCGGTCTCTTCGATGTCTCGCACATGGGCGAGATAGAGGTGCGAGGGACGGATGCCATCCCCTTCGTCAATCGTCTCTGCTCGAACGACGTGACGAAGCTCGTCGATGGACAGGCGCACTATTCCGCCCTGACGACCGAGCGCGGCACGGTCGTAGACGACCTGCTCGTCTATCGCTTCGGCGCAGAGCACCTGCTGCTCGTCGTCAACGCTTCGACGACCGAAAAGGATTGGGACTGGATTCAGTCGAACCGCGCGGGCGAGTCAATCGAGATGACCAACCGCAGCGCAGATTTCTGCCAGCTCGCAATTCAAGGCCCCGACGCCATCCGCATCCTGCAAACCTTGACCGAAACGCCGCTCGCGGAAATCAAGTATTACCACTTCCGCGAAGGCACAGTGGACGGCGTGCCGGCAATCATCTCGCGCACGGGCTACACGGGCGAGGACGGCTTCGAGGTCTACGCCGACGCCGAGCGCGCCGAGCAGATATGGAACAAAATTCTCGACGCGGGCGGCTACGGCTCTGAGGAAGGCAGCGTCGCGCCCTGCGGCCTCGCGGCGCGCAACACCCTTCGGCTCGAAGCCTCGATGGCGCTCTACGGCCACGAGATTACCGAAGAGACCACGCTCCTTGAAGCCAACCTCGGCTGGATTTGCAAGCTCAACAAGGGCGACTTCACGGGGCGCGAGGCGCTCGTCAGGCAGAAGGAAGAGGGCGTCAGGCGCAAGCTCGTCGGCTTCGAGGTGACGGAGCGCGGCATCGCGCGCGACGAGCAGGAAGTGCTGGTTGAAGGAGAACGTGTCGGGCGCGTCACGTCGGGCAGCCCCGCGCCTTTTCTCAAGAAGAACATCGGCATGGCCTACGTGCCGGTCGAGCATGCGAAGGAAGGGCAGGAGTTGCAGGTGGATGTGCGCGGCCGTCTCGTCGGCGCACGCATTGTGCCGACGCCTTTCTACAAACGTGAGCGCGCCGCAACCAAGTGACAAAACTTTGCGACCTCGCGGCAACAGTTTTCCTTTAAGAACAGGTGCGACTGGTATTTTTTGAATGGCGATTAAGAATTAGCAGTCAGCGTTCAGCAATCAGCTTTCAGCCGAGCAGTTGAATGATGCACTCGCTTGAAACTTATCACTGACGGCTTTTCGGTTTGGCTGACTGCTGAGCGGCTGATTGCTGAACGCTAATCGCTTCCCAACTCTGGAGGGTTCATGGCAAACATTCCTGACAATCTGCATTACAGCAAAGACCACGAGTGGATACGCGTCGAGGGCGACACGGGCACGGTCGGCATTACCGACCACGCGCAGAACGCTCTGGGCGACGTGGTCTACGTCGAGCTGCCTAAAGTCGGCGACCGCTTCGAGGCGCACCAATCGTTCGGCACGGTCGAATCAGTCAAGGCCGTCTCAGAGCTTTTCACGCCGGTCTCCGGCGAAGTGACGGAGATAAACGAGGCGCTGCACGACGAGCCGGAGAAGGTCAACACAGACCCTTACGGCGAAGCATGGATGATTCGCATTCGTCTGAAGGACGCGGGCGAGGTGGACGGCCTTTTGAACGCCGCCGAGTACGAAGATTTTCTCAGCAAGGAAACGGAGTAGTCTAAAGGACGTGCGCTACATCCCCAATTCGCCGGACGAGCGTCAGGAGATGCTCAAGGCCGTCGGGCTCGGCTCGATGGAAGAGCTTTTCGATTCTATCCCGCAGGACGCGCTGCTGCGTCGCCCACTGAACACGCCCGCCGCGCTCTCCGAGATTGAGCTGCTGGCGCGCTTTGAAGCCCTCGCCGCGCAGAACACGGCGGCGCGGCGTCCGAGCTTTCTCGGCGCGGGCGCTTATTCGCACTACGCGCCCACCATCATCGACCATCTCATCTCGCGCTCCGAGTTTTTCACCGCTTACACGCCCTACCAGCCCGAAGTCTCGCAGGGGACGCTGCAAGCCATCTTCGAGTTTCAGACGATGGTCTGCCAGTTGACCGGACTGGAAGTCGCCAACGCTTCGATGTACGACGCCTCGACCTCTGTGGCCGAAGCCGTCCTGATGGCCGAGCGCGTCACGCGCCGCAAACGCGTCTTAGTCTCCGGCGCGCTGCATCCTGAATTTCTGCACGTCACCGAAACCTACGTCAAAAACGCTGGCATCGACCTTCTGCGCGCCGACTTCGACCAAAAGAGCGGGCGCACCGTGCTTGAAGGCTCTGCCGCGCTCGACCAGACTTTGGCGGCCATCGTCGTCCAATCGCCGAACTTCTTCGGCTGCGTCGAAGATTTGCAGCGACTCGCAGACGCGGCGCACGCGGTCGGCGCGCTGCTAATCGTCGCCGTCGCCGAGAGCATGTCTTTCGGTCTGCTTCGCTCGCCGGGCGCGTGCGGCGCAGACATCGTCGTCGCCGAAGGTCAATCCTTCGGCGTGCCGCTCTCCTTCGGCGGCCCCTACGTCGGACTTTTCGCCACGCGCGACAAGTACGCGCGACAGCTTCCCGGTCGCCTCGTCGGCGTGGCCGCAGACCGTGAAGGTCGTCGCGGATTTGTCCTGACACTCGCCACGCGCGAGCAGCACATCCGGCGCGAGAAGGCCACCTCCAACATCTGCACCAACGAAGGCTTGATTGCGCTCGCAGCCACCATCTACCTGACGACGATGGGACGCCGGGGCGTGCAGGAGACGGCCACGCACTGCGCGCAGAAGGCCGCCTACGCCGCGCGCCGCATCTCCGAGCTTGAAGGCTACACGCTTCCCTTCTCCGCCCCGCGCTTCAACGAGTTCGTCGTGCGCGCACCCGTAGAGGCAAACGGGATGCTCCGCCGTCTCGCCGAAGAGCACAACATCACCGGCGGCCTCGCGCTCTCGCGCTACTACCCCGAACGCCCCAACGACTTCCTCGTCTGCGTCACCGAAACCAACCGCCGCAGCGAAATCGACGCGCTCGTCGCAGGACTCAAAGAAGTCTGAAGTCTGGAGTCTGGAGTCTAAAGTCCGAAGACTTAAAACACTGCCTTTGACTCCAGACTCCAGACTCCAGACTCCAGACTTTTAATTATGAAATCTACGCCCAAAGCCACACCGCACGTCACGCAGAACGAAGCTTTGATTTTCGAGCGCTCGCATCCGGGCAGGCGCGGCTACATGCTGCCCGCGCTCGACGTGGACGAGACGCCGCTCGACGAGCTGCTCCCCGCAGAGCTTCGACGCGACGACGACCTCGAAGGCATGCCCGAGCTGAGCGAAGTGGACGCCGTGCGCCACTTCACGCGCATCTCCACATGGAACTATCACATCGACCTCGGCATGTACCCGCTCGGCTCGTGCACGATGAAGTACAACTCGCGCCTGAACGAACGCGTCGCGCGCATCCCCGGCTTCGCCAACCTTCACCCGCTCGCTCCCGAAGAAGACGCTCAAGGTGCGCTCGAAGTTATCTATGAGCTACAGCAGCATCTCGCAGAGATAACGGGGCTGCCCGGCGTCTCTCTGCAACCGGCGGCGGGCGCGCACGGCGAGATGACCGGCATTATGATGATTCGCGCCTTCCTCGACGCGCGCGACGGCGTCTCGGAAGGCAATCGCCCGCGCCGCAAAGTCATGCTCATCCCCGACTCGGCGCACGGCACGAATCCGGCCTCCGCCAATCTCTCCGGCTACACCGTCAAGACCGTCCGCTCCACGCCCGAAGGCTTGACCGACCTCGACGCCCTGCGCGAGCTTTGCGCCGGAGGCGACGTGGCCGGACTGATGCTCACGAACCCGAACACCGTCGGCATCTTCGAGCGCAACATCAAGGAGATTTGCCGTATCATCCACGACGCGGGCGGACTCGTCTACATGGACGGCGCGAACATGAACGCGCTCGTCGGCATCGCGCGCCCCGGCGACATGGGCGTCGATGTCATCCATCTCAACCTGCACAAGACCTTCTCGACGCCGCACGGCGGAGGCGGCCCCGGCTCCGGCCCCTGCTGCTGTACGAAAGAACTCGAACCCTTTCTCCCCGTCCCGCGCGTCGTCCGCGAGGGCGAACTCTTCCGCTTCAACTACGACGAGCCGCGCTCCATCGGTCGCGTCAAAGCCTTCTACGGCAACTTCGGCATGCACCTGCGCGCTCTCGCCTACATCCTGACGCACGGCCACGACGGCCTTCGTGAAGCGACCGAGGCGGCAGTCCTCAACGCGCGCTACATCGCGCAGGGCCTCGCCGACACCTTCGACAAGCCGTTCGACTCGCCGCCCATGCATGAAGTCGTCTTCACAGACAAACGACAATCGCGCAAAGGCGTCCACACGCTCGACATCGCCAAGCGTCTTATCGACTACGGCTTTCACCCGATGACCATTTACTTCCCCCTCATCGTTCAGGGCGCAATGCTCATCGAGCCGACCGAATCCGTCGGCCGGCAGGAGCTTCAGCAGTTCATCGACGCCATGAAGTCGATCGCCCGCGAAGCCCTCGAAGAGCCCGACACCGTCCTGAACGCGCCCCACACCACTCGCATCGGACGCCTCGACGAAGCCGCCGCCGCCCGCAAGCCCGTCCTGCGCTGGAAGCCTGCGGCCGAAGCCAGCGCCGCTTAAGGCAAAAGTAAAAAGGCAAAAGGCAAAAGTGAAAGTCGGAATCGCATCCGTTTTCACTTTTGCCTTTTGCCTTTTTACTTTTGCCCTAATCTATGTCGAGCGGGTTGCGGAAGGGCTTACCGTCTTTGTCCTTATCGGCGCGCTTCATGGCTTCGCGGAATTTCTCTTCGAGGAGGCGCTCGCGGTCTTTGAGCGAGCCGAGTTCCTGCGCGAAGACCTGCTCGCGCGTCTGTTTCTGTCGTTCGAGGTCTTTAGCCATCTCCTCAAAGGAGGCCAGGGGTTTAGCTTTCTCCTGATGAGAGATGATAGCTCCGGTCTGCGCGTCGATGCTGAGCGTGGCCTCGCAGCAGGGGCAGATGATAGTCCAGCGCGTCGTCTGTGTCATGGGTTTGACTCCTTGTTCGCGGTCTCAAGGTCGAAAGCTCGGCGGTCGAGTTTTTGCGCCAAGCTTCGGACACCTTTGACTTCCAACCGGGTCGAGGCTGCCGATTATATCATCGACGGCTCTTCGAGACGGAAGCACCGGCACGATTAAGGCGCGCGGACGAAAGCCTCTCGAAGAAGACTACTCGCAAGCTACGTCCGGCCTGCGTGGACGAAACAAACGCGGGCGCAACGAAAAGGGCAGCCATCCAATTGACGGCTGCCCTCTGTCTCTTCCGAGACCAGAACTTACCAAACTGCGCACGACCGGATTCGCCCGCCGTGCGCTTTGTCGTTAGCTAAGCGGCTCGACTCTTAAGGCTTGACGGCGTCCTTGACCGCGCCGCCGACCTTCTTCGCGCCCTCGGCGGTTTTCTCGCCGACCTTCTTCGCGCCTGAAGCGGTCTTCTCGCCAACAGTCTTCGCACCGTCAACAGTCTTCTCGCCGACGGTCTTGGCTCCCTCGCCGGTCTTCTCTATGACGGTCTTTCCACCCTCGACCGTCTTCTCTCCGACCGTCCGCGCACCTTCGCCGACCTTCTCTACGGCAGGCTTCGCGCCATCCTTGATAGCCGAGCCGACATCCTCCGCCTTATCTAACACCTTGCCGCCCGCCGAGACCAGCGCATCGCCCGTCGCATCGAGCGCGTTCGCAACCTTGTCTTCCGGCAGCTCCTTGACCTCGCCGCTACGATAGTAGACGCGCGCCGTGCGCCGACCGCCCTGCGGCGTCGTGACGACGACGCGCTCAACGCGGCTGCTCGTATTTCTGAAAGTTCGCGTCTCGGTTCTGACGCCGCCCGCATCCGTGCTCGTTACGATTTCGGAATCGTCGGGCGCGCTGCGTGCGGCTTCGGTAGTGGAAGCAGCGGTCGTCGCGGTGGCAGTGTTCGTGCTGGTGGTCGTAGTAGTGCTGGTATTGGTGCTCGTCGCCGTGTTCGTCGTCGTGTCACCGCCGCAACCGGCGGCGAAAGCCGACAGCGCGACGACGCTCAGGCTCACCAAAAGTTTTTTACTCACTTATTTCTCCTCCGTATGCCTGCAAATTTTCTTTACAGGCACATTTCCGCGCAACCGTCGTGCCAACAAAAAGACCTTTCAAACACCCGACTTGCACAGCAAAAGCGCCTGAATTTCAGAGGCTAAAGCCGCAGAGTGTACTGTCGAAATGCAGTGTTGTCTTTTAATAATACTTCCGCGCAGACCGACCAAAAGGCCGGAGGCTTGAAGGAGGAATTTAAGATAGGAATTTAAGAGCGGGCGACGAGACTCGAACTCGCAACCCTCAGCTTGGGAAGCTGATGCGCTACCATTGCGCCACACCCGCTTATCGAAGAACGTTTGCGCCCGCCGTCTTGGAGGCGCAGGCTGATGCCTGTTAGCTAGAAGATACTCAAGGCGGTGCGGGCTGTCAAAGCCGCGCGAAGTGATGATGCTTACGTATCAGAGTTCACGAGTAGTCTCAGAGTTCGCGGCGCAATTCTTCGAGTGCCTGGATGAGACGCTCGATGTCTGTTTCGTCGTTGAAGAAATGGGTGGCGACGCGGATGCCCTGCGGCTTGATGGTGACGGCGACGCCGCGCGAGGCGAGGTGTCTGTAGACGCGCCGGGGCTCGGGTGTGGCGACGAGGGTTTCGGCTGAGCGCGCCTTTTCGTGTTGTAGAGGCGAGAGCACTTCCCAGCCGGATTCCTGTAGTCGGCGCGTGAGGTGTCGATTGATGGAGAGGGCGCGCTCTTCTATCTGCTGCGTGCCGATCTTGAGTAGATATTCGGCGGCTGCGCCGAGGGCAAAGATGCCTGCGAAGTGCGGGCAGCCGGTCTCGGCGCGCGCGCCCGCGTCGGCGCGCAGGTTGTAGTCGTCGTTTCGCATCTGGAAGGGGTCTTGAACGCTCATCCAACTGACGACGCGCGGGCGAGTCTCTTCGAGCAGGCGGCGGCTGAGATAGACGAAGCCTGAGCCGTAGCCCGCGAGCATCCACTTGTGGCCGGTAGAGCAGAGGGCGTTGATGTGCATGCGTTTGACATCAATCGGCAGCACACCGGCTGATTGGCTGGCATTAACGACGAAGAGATGTCGTCCCTTGTTTCTTCCAAGCTCTTCGAGGTCGGCGCGAAAGCCGTTGGAGTATTGGACGTGGCTGAGACAGATGATGCTCGCGTCGTCGCTCGCGGCTCTGAGCACGTCTTCTGTGAGAAGCTCGCCATCGACGGCTTTGATTAACTCGACTTCCATGCCGCGATGCATCCAGGGAATGGTCGAGACGGGAAACTCAAGCTCGCAGGAGACGACGCGCCCGCGACCTTCGAGCGCATCGACGATGAGGTTCATCCCCGTCGAAGTGTTCGTGGTGAAGGCTATCTCTTCCGGCTCGGCGTTGATTAGCTCGGCGATGCGCCGACGCGTCCGCTCGCGCCTTTCGAGCCACTCGAACCAGCGCGCGTCGCCCGCCTCCATCGTCTCACGGTAAAACTCCGAAGCCGCTTCGGCGACCACGCGCGGCACAGGCCCCGCGCCCGCGCTGTTGAAGTAGGCCAGCCGCTCCGTGACGGGGAAGTCGGCGCGGACGAGTCGCCAGTCCCGCTCGTCTTTCAGTTTGAAAGCTTCTTCAAGCATATCTTCCAGGCTCCACTCACTTGACGCTGCCGTTTGGCTCAGACTATCTTCGCTCGCACTCATTCAGAAAAACTTCTTCCGCGAGGAGCTATTTATAACATGTCGTCAGAGCTTGTCGCCTCTCCTGCGCCCGCGTGGGCGATTCCCGGCTACCTCGAAGCGCGACAGGGACGCCTGCACATCGACGGCGTCGATGCCACACGCCTTGCGCGCGAGTTCGACACGCCGCTCTTCGTCTTCTCCGAGCCGCGCATCCGTTCAAACATCCGGAGGCTCAGGCAGGCGGGCGAGGCGGTCGAGCGTCCCGTCAGGTATTTCTACGCTTCGAAGGCCAACTCGAACATGGCCGTGCTCAAAGCCGTGCGCGACGCAGGGATAGACATCGAGGTCAACAGCGGCGGCGAGCTTTTCAAGGCGCTCAGGGTCGGCTTTCGACCCGACCAGATTATCTTCAACGGCACGAGCAAGACCGAAGCGGAGATTGACGAAGCGGTCGGCGCTGGCATCTATTCCATCAACGTCGATTCCATCTTCGAGATAGAGCTTATCGAAGAGTCGGCGCGAAGGCTCGGCAAGCGGGCGCGCATCGCGCTGCGTCTCGTCCCCGAAATCGGCACGCGCTCGCACCTGGGCTTACAGACGGCGCTGCTGACCTCGAAGTTCGGCATCTCTTCGTCGGACGTGCTCGACGCTTTCCGTCGCGCTCTGCGCAGCCCCGAGCTGCTTCACGTCTGCGGCATACACATCCACGTCGGCTCGCAGACGCCCGACGTTGAGCCTTTCGCCGCCGCCTTCAAAGCGATGTGGGAACACCTCGCCGCCATCCACGCCGAGACCGGCTACACGCTCGAACACATCAACCTCGGCGGCGGCATCCCGGTCAACTACCTGCGCGACCGAACTCAGGCCGACGAACTGCCCAAGCATGAGCGAGACATGCTCGGCGCGGAGCTTGAGCCTTCGGACGTGCTCTCGGCTGCCCTCAATGTTGCGCGCGAGTCGGCGCGTGGGGCGGGCGTAGAGCACCTGCTCGACCGCGTCACCATTCTGCTCGAACCCGGTCGCAGCATCATCTCCGATGCGGGGCTTCTGCTCACGACCGTTCGCAACATCAAGCGCCGCCCCGAGACCGGCGACGTTTGGCTTCTGACCGACGCGGGCTACAACCTCCTGCTCTCGATGAACAATTACAAGTGGTACTACCACCTCATCTCGGCCTCGCGCGCCGACGCGCCGCCCCTCTCCGAGTACAAAGTCGCCGGGCCGCTCTGCGATTCCGGCGATGTCTATTTCGACATCGAGCGCGAAGGCCGCCTGCCCGACTACAGGCGTCTCCCTTCAGAGGTCGGCCACCAGGAACTTCTCGCGCTGCTCAACAGCGGCGCTTACTCGCTCTCACAGATGTCGGCCTACAACGGTCGCCCCTTCCCAGCCGTCGTCATGGTACGCGAAGGCGGACAAGTTGACCTCATTCGCCAACGCGACACTTACGAAGACCTCCTGACCAACGACGTGTGGTAAAGAATTTCAACCAGAGCAGCCGGACAGGCTGAATGCAGGTGTCGATTTAAATTGAATATGTCCACTCCCATTAGCAGCAACCTGAGACTCATTCGCGGTCTGACGCTGGTCGCCGCAACGTCCATCATCGTCGGCAACGTCATCGGCACGGGCGTCTTTCTCAAGGCGCGCGTGATGACGTGTAATGTCGGCACGCCCGGCATGGTCGTCACGGTCTGGGTTGTGGCCGGATTGCTCAGTCTGGCGGGCGCTCTCACCTACGCCGAACTCGCCGCGATGATGCCGCGCGCCGGGGGCGAATACGTCTTCGTGCGCGAGGCTTACGGGACGGGCGTCGGATTCCTCTACGGATGGATGCAAATCTTCATCGCCAAGACCGGCTCTCAGGCTTCCGTCGCCGTCGCCTTCGCCATCTTCCTCAACGACCTGACGGGCGACGCGCTGAAGACTCCTTTCTTCTCGCTCCCCTTCTTCGGCGGAAGCCGCATCGACTTCGGGCCTTTGCAGGTAGTCGCGCTCTCGGCCATCATCCTTTTCACTTTAATCAACTGCGCGGCGGTCGTCGTGAGCGGTTGGGTCGCAACGCTTTTGACGGGCGTCAAGATAGCGCTCGTCCTCGGCATCGGCTTCGGAGCATTCCTTTTGGCCGACGGCAGCTTCGGCCACTTCGCGCTCTCGAACACGGGCGGCCTCTGTGAAGGCGTGGACGCCGGGGCGATACTCGGCGTGGCGGGTTTCGGCGCGGCGATGCTCGGCGCGCTGTGGGGTTATGACGGCTGGAACAATCTCACGCTCGTCGCGGGCGAGGTCAAAAATCCGCAGCGCAACATCCCCCTGGCGCTCATCGGCGGCACTATCTTTATCATCGTGCTCTACGTCTTCATCAACATCGCATACTTCTATGCGCTCGCGCCGACGGAGGTCGCCAGCGTCTCGGCTAAATCTTCTGTCGCGGCGAAGGTCTCGGAAGTTTTTATGAGTTCGTTCGGCGAGGGCGCGATGAGGCTCGTGGCCGGATTGATTGCGGCTGCGCTGATGGCCTCTTCCATCGGCACGCTGCACACCTCGATTCTTACGGGCGCGCGCGTCCCTTACGCGATGGCGCGCGACGGCCTCTTCTTCCAGAACCTCGCGCGCCTGAATTCGCGCACGCGCGTTCCCATCGGTGCTCTGCTCGTGCAGGGCGTGTGGGCTTGCGTGCTCGCGCTGTCGGGTTCGTTCGACAAGCTGACCGATTACGTGATTTTCGGCTCATGGATTTTCTACGGGCTCGTGACGGCCTCCATCTTCATCTTCCGCCGCCGCATGCCTCACGCCGAGCGTCCCTACCGCGCATGGGGCTACCCGGTCGTGCCCGTGCTATTCCTGATTGTCACAGCCTTCCTGCTCGTCAACACGCTGCGCACGTCGCCCCTGCAATCCATCTTCGGCCTCGTCCTCATCGCGCTAGGATTTCCGATTTACTACTTCTTTTTCCGTCACAGGCGGGTCGATGCCGAGAACCCGTACGGCGAGGACGAGACTTAAACTTTCTGTCCTCGCAAGGCGAGGTGTTCACGCGGCGGCCTCTCTGTCAACACGAGGATGCGCCCCGGATAGTTTCTCTGAACTCTTTACTTGCCGAGCGCGCGGCGGAGCGCGCTTTCGATGTCAGGGTAGGCGAACTGGTAGCCCGACTCTTTGAGGCGCGCGGGCTCGACGCGCTGGCTTCCGAGCAGGAGGGCATCGCCCATCTCGCCGAACATGAGACGGACGGCGAAGGCAGGCATCGGAAGAATCGTCGGGCGTCCGAGCACGCGACCGAGCGCGGAGGTGAACTCTTCGTTTCTCACGGGGCGCGGCGCGACTGTGTTGAGCGCGCCGCTCAGCGTTTCGTTCGCTATCGCGTAACGGATGATGCCGACCACGTCGTCCAGAGCTATCCAACTCATCCACTGTTTGCCGCTTCCGAGCTTGCCGCCGACGCCCATCTTGAAGGGCATGAGCATCTTTGCCAGCGCGCCGCCCTCGCCGCTCAAAACGACGCCGATGCGAAGCAGACAGACGCGCATGCCACTCTCGCGCGCAGGCGCGGTCGCGGCCTCCCAGGGCTTACAAACCTGAGTCAGAAAATCGTCGCCTGCCGGGCTCGTCTCCGTGAGCAATTCCTCGCCCCGGTTCGCGCCGTAGAAGCCGACGGCCGAGGCGCTGACGAGCGTGCGCGGCTTCTGCTTGAGACTTGCCAGCGTCTCAGACAAAAGGCGCGTGCCCTTCGACCGGCTCTCTACGATGCGACGCTTCTTCTCCTCCGTCCAACGCTCGGCGATGTTCTCGCCCGCCAGATGAACCGCCGCATCGTGTCCTTCGAGCTGCTCGGCGTCAATCGTCCCTTCAGCCGGATTCCAGAGCACGTCCGTCGTCGCCGACGCGCCGCCCGAAGCTTGCGTCGCCCTGCGAACCAGCCGCGTCACCTGATGGCCGTCGGCCAGAAGCTTCGGAACAAGCGCCGACCCGACAAGGCCGGTCGCTCCGGTCACGATGATTTTCATGCGCTACTCCTTCAAGCGTAGATTGATTCACCTGCTCGTTGAATCGACCAGCCGACAAAGCGATTATTCATCCTTCCGCCTTCCGCCTTCCGCCTTGCTTTTCAACTCTTCGCGTGCGACTTCCTTGTCGTCGAAGTGGAAAATTTCGCGCCCGATGATTTGATAATCCTCGTGACCTTTGCCGGCGATGACGACGAGGTCGCCGGTCTGCGCTTCCTCGACGGCGCGACGGATGGCCGAGCGGCGGTCGGCGATTTTGTGATAGGGGCGCGAGGTAGCGCGAAGACCCGTTTCGATGTCGGCGAAGATGGCTTCGGGTTCTTCCGTGCGCGGATTGTCGGAGGTGAGGATGACGACATCGCTGAGGCTCGCGGCGGCCTCGCCCATCGGCGCGCGTTTCGAGCGGTCGCGGTCGCCGCCGCAGCCAAAGACGGTGATGATGCGCCCGCCCGCCACGTCGCGCGCCGTGCGGAGCACGTTCAGGAGCGCGTCGTCCGTGTGCGCGTAATCGACGACGACGGCGAAGTCGCCCTCGTGCTCCACACGCTCGAAGCGACCCGGCGCACCCGTGCAGGTCTCGACGGCGCGCGCGATTGTATCGGGAGAGTAGCCGAGCGCCTGCCCGACTCCGACGGCGGCGAGGATATTGTAGATGTGCGGACGACCGACGAGCGGCGAACTCAGACGACGCTCGCCCTCGCGCGTGCGCAACAGAAATCGCATGCCGTCGAGCGAGAATTCAACTTCGCTCGCCGTCACGTCGGCCTCTGCGTGAAGCGCATAGGTGATAACCTCTGCGCCGCCGTCTTTCAGCTCGTGCGAGAGACGGCGTCCGCGCTCGTCGTCCGTGTTGACGACCGAGACGCGCGGCGGCTCGCCGAGGCTTCCATCGAAGAGGCGTCGCTTGGCGGCGAAGTAGTTGTCCATCGTGCCGTGATAATCGAGATGGTCGCGCGTCAGGTTTGTGAAGACGGCGACGGCGTAGCTGAGCGCGTCGCACCGGTGAAGGTCAATGGCCTGCGAGGACGATTCCATGACGGCCATCCGGCAACCGGCGGTGACGGCGCGGCGCAGGAATCTCTGCATGTCGCTCGCTTCGGGCGTCGTCCGCACGGCCTTCGTCCGCTCGTCGCCGATGCGGTATTCGACCGTGCTCGTCAGCGCGACGGTTTCGCCGGCCGCCTCGGCAATCGAGGCGACGAGATAGGTGGTCGTCGTCTTGCCGTTCGTGCCCGTGATGCCGACGAGCTGAAGCTCCCGTGAAGGATGGCGGTGAACCTCTGCGGCGGCCAGAGCCATCGCGCGGCGCGCGTCCGCGACTTCGAGCCACGCGCAAGCGACATCCTCGGGGCGCTCAAGCTCCGAGATAACTCCAACCGCGCCCTGCTCCGACACCTGTTTGACGAAGCGATGCGCGTCCACGTTCGCGCCGCGCACGGCGACGAAGAGGCTGCCCGCACGCGCCTGCCGAGAATCGTGCGTTACGTCTGTCACCGCAACGTGCCCGTCGCCCGAAAGCTTTCCGCCGACGGCTCGCGCCACGTCGCCTAGAGTCACGCTCTCCTGATTTTGCGTCTCCTTCGACATTCACTCACATCCATTTCACAAAGCTGTCAGCAATCAGCAGTCAGCTTTCAGCCAAACGGTTGAATGAAGCACTCAACTAAAACTTATCATCGACGGCTTTTACGTTTGGCTGATAGCTGAACGCTGATTGCTGAATGCTAACCGCTTCCAGTGATATATTTCGTCCGAGCTTTTGGTGTAAATCTGTCGAGGGTCTTAGCATGGCATCGAGTTAGGTGTCAACGCGCGTCTTCGGCGGAGATGCGCGGGGCGGGTTGAAGTTTTGAGAGAGGAGCGGGGAGACGAAACGTGTCTTTGATGCTGGAGGAGATAGGCGAGCAGCCGTCGGCGCTTCGGAAGACCATCGAGGAAGAGCGCGGTAAGGTATCGCGGCTCGGCGCGCATCTGCGCGGGCGCGACATCGACCTCATCGTGCTCGTGGCGCGCGGCTCTTCCGACAACGCCGCCCTTTTCGGGCGCTATCTTCTGGAAATTGCGACGGGCATTCCGGTCGCCCTCGCCGCACCCTCGGTGCACACGCTCTACGGCGCGCGGCTCAAGCTCTCGCGCGCGCTCGTCGTCGGCGTCTCGCAATCGGGCGAGGGAGAAGACATCAACCGTGTGCTTGAAAGCGCGCGCGCGGGCGGCGCTTTCACCGTCGGCATTACGAACGAACCGGCCTCGACGATGGTCGGGCTCGTAGACGAAGCCCTGCTGATGCACGGCGGGCGCGAGCGCTCCGTCGCGGCGACGAAGACCTACACGGGGCAGCTCCTGCACTTCTACATGCTCGCCGAATCGCTGGCCGTCGGCGGACTCAGGCTCGAATACGAACGCATCCCGGATTTCGCGGCGCGTGCGCTGGAGACGCGCCCGGCGGTCGAAGAGATAATCGAGCGCTACGTCTTCATGGAGAACTGCGTCGTCGTCGGTCGCGGCCTGATTTACGGCAACGCTTACGAGCTGGCGTTGAAGCTGATGGAGACCTGCTACGTGGTGGCCGAGCGTTTTTCGTCGGCAGACTTTTTTCACGGCCCCCTGGCGATTATCGAGAGGCACTTTCCCGTCCTCGCCTTCGCCCCCCCAGGCGTGACGCTCGAAGGCGTCAGAGAACTGCTCGAACGCCTGCGCGGGCTGCGCGCCGACACGCTCGTCATCACCTCCGACGAACAGGCCGCCAAACTCTGCACGCGCGCCCTGCGTATGCCGCCGGAGATAAACGAGATGCTCGCGCCGATTCCCTACATCATCCCCGCGCAGCTCTTCGCCGCCCTGCTCGCCGACGCCAAAGGTCTCGACCCCGACGCCCCGCGCTCGCTCGCCAAAGTGACGAGAACTATCTGATTGATTCATTCGTTCATTGATGCATTGAAGGAATTAAACATTGAATCAATGAACCGTTGATTCAATGAATCAATTTTTTGAGGTTTGCGATGAGAGTTTTGATTCTTGGCGGGACGGTATTTCTGGGTCGTCATCTGGTTGACGCGGCTTTGGAGCGCGGGCATGAGGTGACGATTTTTAATCGGGGACGGCACGAGGCGTCGATGCCGCCGGAGGTCGAACGCCTGCGCGGCGACCGTTACGACGAGGACGGGCTCGAAGCTTTGCGCGGGCGGCGCTGGGACGCGGTGGTCGATACGTGCGGCTTCGCGCCTCACGTCGTTCGCCGGTCGGCTGAGCTTCTGGCTGATGCGGTCGAGCATTACACGTTCGTCAGCAGCGCGTCGGTCTACAGGGACATGAGCGTCGCGGGCATCGACGAGAGTTATCCGGTCGGCGTGCTGACGGACGAAGAGCTGCGCGAGGCCGAGAGCCTGAAGCCGAGAGATGACAAACCGGGCTTCGCTTACGGCGCGATGTACGGGGCGCTCAAGGCGCTGTGCGAGCGCGCGGCGGAAGAAGCGATGCCGGGGCGCGTCCTGAACGTGCGCGCCGGTCTCATCGTCGGCCCCTTCGACGATAGCGACCGTTTCACTTACTGGCCGAGGCGCGTCGCCGAGGCTGGCCGCGACGGCGGAGACCTGCTCGCGCCCGGCAAGCCCGAACGACAGATTCAGCTCATCGACGCGCGCGACCTCGCCGGATGGATAATTCGTCTGGCTGAAGCGCGGCGCGCAGGGATTTACAACGCCACCGGCCCTGACTACGTTTTGACGATGGGGCGTCTCCTTGAAGAGTGCAGACGAGCGACCGGCAGCGCGGCACGCATCGTCTGGGTTGAGGAAAGCTTTCTGCTCGAAGCGGGCGTCCAGCCCTGGAGCGACCTTCCGCTCTGGCTGAATGAGGACAACGAAGAGCACCGATACTTTCTCGCCATCGGCAACGAAAAGGCCGTCGAAGCCGGGCTCACTTTTCGTCCGCTCGCCGAAACTATCCGCGACACGCTCGCCTGGGATGCCACACGCACCGCCGACCCCGAGCCCCGCCCCGGTCTGACACGCGAACGCGAGCTTCAACTCCTCCAGAAAAGCAAGGGATGAAGGCTAAAGGATGAAAGCCTCTCAAGCTGCCTGAGTGGTTTTCTTCCTTCAGCCTTCATATTTCCTACCTGCGTTTGATTCTCATAATGCGGTCGTCGTCGCTCGCGGGAGAGCCGCGCCCGTCGCGGTTGGAGGTTGAGAAGTAGATGCTGCCGTCGGGCGCTTCGGCGACATCGCGGATGCGTCCGTATTGACCTTGAAAGAGGCGCTCCTGGCTGACGACGCGTCGCCCTTCGAGCACGACTCGAATCAGAGATGTGCCGCGCAGCGCGCCGAAGAAGTAGTTGCCGCGAAACTGCTGGAGAGCGGCTGAGCCCGTGCCTCGATAGAACATGCCGCTTGCGGGCGCGACCGCAGGCGTGTATTCGAGAAGCGGCGCTTCCATGCCTTCGCGCGTCTCGCGGTGATGGATGGTAGGCCAGCCGTAGTTCTTGCCGCGCTCGACGATGTTGACCTCGTCGCCGCCGCCGGGGCCGTCGAAGCCGGAGGGGCCGTGCTCGGTCTGGAACATGAGATTGGTCTCGGGCTGAAAATCGAGTCCCTGCGCGTTGCGATGGCCGTACGACCAGATTTCGGGGCGCACATTCGCGCGCCCGACGAACGGGTTATCCGAAGGCACCGTGCCGTCGTCGTTGAGCCGGAGGGTTTTGCCCGCGTACGAATTGAGCTGCTGCGCGAGCTGTCGCTCGGCTGCGTCGCCGGTCGTGATGTAGAGCTTCTGGTCAGGGCCGAAGCGCAGGCGCGTCCCCGCGTGATAACGCTCGGCGGGGATGCCTTCGATGATGAGCGTGCGCTCCGCGAGCCCGCTCCCCGTCTCCTTGAAGCGCACGACGCGCACTTTTGTTCCGTCCTGCTTGTAAGCGTACCCGAGATAGAGCCAACGATTCTCTGCGAAGCGCGGATGTAGCGTCATGCCCATCAAGCCGCTCTCCGCCGCAGCCTCGACATCGGATATAACCGCCAGAGGCTCTGCGCGCAGCCTACCCTGCTCGAAGACGCGCACGCGCCCCGGTCGCTCCGTAAACAGCATTCGCCCATCCGGCGTGAAGACGATAGACCAGGGAACTTGCAGACCGCCGACCACCGTCTCGACGCTGTAGCTCGCCGCGTCGCTCTTCGCTTCGGCCACACGTCCCCCGTCCGTGCCAACTCCGGCTTGCCCGCCCGACGAACGCTGCCCCTGCGGCTGCCCGCAAGAGATAACAACCAGCAGCGCCCCCAACATCAACGACGCGTTGAAAAGACGTATAGCATTCATCTCAAACACCCTCTCAAACCCGGCTCGCGCCTGTCTAAAGACAGACGCACTTCTCCCGAAACGTGCCGCCTCCGAAGCTCTCATTCCTCAGCTTATCCTCCAGCTTGGATGCGGCGCGAGCTTTCCGAAACAATCAAATTTTCGTGTAGAAAAGAACCGATTGAAGAGCGGCTCGTTAGCGGCGGCGAGGATAACGACGAGCAAAGCGACGGGAAGGCGACGATGCCCTGTCGCTCGCCTGTCCGCGAAGACGGTTTTCCGATTGCGACACTCTCTCTGCGCGCCGACGCGCTCAGTGCGAGATGTACTCGTGCAGCAGTCGAATCTCGTCGCCCTGCTCGCTCAGCTCGACGCGCATGATGTCGCGCATCGAGAGCATCCCGACCCAGCGCTCGCCGTCCATCACGGCGAGGTGACGCGTCCCTTCGCGCTCCATTCGCTCCAGAGCCTGATGCGGAGTCTCGCCGCATTGGATAACGGCGCGCGGCTCGCTCATCACCTCTCGAATGGGCACGTCGGCGGCGTCGAGCTGCTTGAGCACGATGCGTCGCAGCAAATCGCGTTCGGAGAAGATGCCGCACAGTTGGTCGCTTCCGTCCAGCACGCAAACCGCGCCGATGTTGCGGCTCGCCATGAACTCGGCGGCCTCAAGCGCCGTCGCCGTGTCGCGCACAAAATACGGCTCGCGCTCGCATACGACATTCCTAATCGTAATCACGACTCCCCTCCCTCTAAAGCTTTCGTTTGTGAACAAGCGTGAAGCATTATATGCCGGAACGTGCCACTCGCAACAGGGTTTTCCTGCGTTCGCGCTCGTGCGAAGGGCGCACGAATGATTCAGCAAAGTTTTCGCCTCCGGCGCGTCTCTTGGGAAAGGGTTAAACCGCTTTCGCTTTTAGATAGCATGTGAGGCAAAGGGCAACCCGACAACCTTTTCGTCCAGCTTTTTTCGACACATCTGACAAACTCCTGGAGGTTAAGCTGATGGCGCGACTGCTCTATTACGGCTGTAGTGGAGACGAAGTGAAATCCTTGCAGTACTGGCTCAATTACATCTCCGGCACACAACGCAAGTCGTATCTCGCCGTGCTGGATTTAACAGGCGATTTCGACGGATTTACTTTCAGAAGGGTGGTCGAGTTTCAGTGGTTCAGTGGGATGCAGGTCAAGGACGGAATCGTCGGCCCTAAGACGCGCGTTGCAATCGCCAAGGCTGCGGGCATATTGCTCAGAGACGACGGGAGGCTCCCTCCCGTGCCCGGCAGCACCGACGGCCTGGAGATGGAGCATCGTTCCCACAGATGGTCAAACTAGGAGTCTGGGAAGTCCGGCGTCAAGAAACAAAGATGCAGTGCGGCTTTGACTCCAGGACTTTAGACTCCAGACTTTTCTTCTAATCGAAGAGTGTGCCCTGCGGCGAGGGACGGCGGAAGGTTGAGGCGTGCGGCTCCGAGTAAGCTCCTGCATCTTCGGCGTTGAGGCCGAGGCGTTGGCAGTGGAGGCGAAAGCTCTTCTCAACGATTTTCCAGTATTCGCCGCGCCCGCGCATGCGCTCGCCGAAGACCGAGGAGTTGAGCTTGCCTTCGCGCGCTTCGCGGATACGACTGAGTACGCGCTCTGCTTTCGTCGGCAGACGCTCGCGCAGGCGCTGCTCGAAGTAGGGCGCGACGCTGCCGGGAAGCCGGAGCATGGTCATAAAAGCGTGTCGCGCTCCGGCCTCGCGTGCGCGTTTGAGAAGCTGTGGAATGTGCGGGTCGTTGAGGCCGGGGATGACGGGCGCGATGCCGATGCCGATGTTGATACCGGCCTCTGCAAGCTCGTGCATGGCGCGAAAGCGCGCGTCTGTCGAGGGCGCGAAGGGTTCGAGGGCGCGCGCCGTCGCATAGTCGGCGAAAGGGATTGTGAAGAAGACGCTCGCCTCGGCCTCGCGCGCGAGCGCCGCGAGAAGCTCTTTGTCACGACAGACGAGCGCGGACTTGGTGACGATGCCGACGGGGTTGCGAAACTCCAGGCAGACTTCGAGGCAGGCGCGCGTCAGACGGTAATGCGTTTCGAGCGGCAGATAGGGGTCGGAGGTGAAGGAGAACATGAGCGTGTCGCCGCGCCAGCCCGTCCGCATGAAGGCTTCGCGCAGAAGCTCCGGCGCGCGCACCTTCGCCACGATTTTCGTTTCAAAATCCGTGCCCGCGCCGTAGCCGAGGTATTCGTGAGTCGGGCGGCTGAAGCAATAGGAGCAGGCGTGCGTGCAGCCGCGATAGCAGTTGACCGAGTAGTCGAAGCCAACGTCGGGACTCTTGTTGTGCGTGATGATGGAGCGGGTTTCGGTCTCCTCGAAGACCTCGATTTTCGTCTCGGGCGGCTCGCCTATCCACTCGACCGTCGTGTCGAGCCAGGGATTGGCCGGGTTCTCTACGTAACGCATAAAGCTTCAGATGAACGTATGCGGGAGTGGTTGACGGAAAAAAATCGTGGCGGGAGTCCACTGTCGAAGCGCGTTCGGTTCAGGCGTCGTCGCCCGCAGGAAGAATCGATTCGATGCTTTGATAAAGCAGAAAGACTTCGTCGCGCTGGCCGCCGTCGCCCCTGCGCAGGGAGACGTAGTCGTTCGTGATTTCGGAAATCCTGCCTTCGTAGACGCCGCCCGAGATGCTCTTAATCGTGACGTTCTCGTCTTTGTAGCGTCGCAGCAGATTTTCGAGATGATTCATATTCATCGTCGTACTCCTTTCACGCTCTTTACGGGTCGAGCGCGCCTGCTGCCGAGAAGCTACCGGCGTCGCCTTCTCTTCCCGCCTCCCACGTCACGAAAAAGAGCCTGTACCTATCCGGGTCTTCGAGCGTGATGAAGCGGGCGCCCCAGCCCTCGTCGGCAGGCGGCGCGAGGTCGAGGCCGCGAGTTTTGAGTCGCGCGTAGAACACGTCAACATCTCGGACGCCGAAGAAGAAATGGACGCCGCGCCCGCGCCGCGCCATCGTCAGAGGCTGCTGTGCGAGCATGACTTTCAGACGACCGGCTCGAAGCGTCGCCATCGGCGGCTCGGAGTCGCGCGCGCTTGAGACCAGCTCGAAGTCGAGTCGTTCGACGTAGAACTCGACGGACTCTTCGAGGTTATTGACTTCGAGAAAAAGCAGGTCGAGACCGTTTGTGCTCATCTCTCTTCAGGCCAAACTCATCACAAGGTAGATGGCGTAGATGCTGGCGGCGACGATTGACCAGAAGGCCGTCTCCTGCGCCCAGACGAAGCGCCGCGCAGGACGGCGCGCTCCGACGTTCTCGCGCGCCAGCACGAGCGCCGCGTGCGCCAGCATGATGCCGGCGAAGACGAGTGAGGCGGCCAAAAGCGCGAGTGGAAAAAGAAACCAGATGAAGTGGAATCGGACGAGCAACAGAAGCGCCACGCCGCCGAAGAGAAACATGAGCGCGCCGACGACGCGCCCGCCGATGGCGTCGGCCTGTGCCGCAGCCGAGCGGGTGACGGGGACGAAAGCCACGCTCGGAGAGGTGCGGCGGCGTCCGGCGTCGTAGGCGTTGCGCGCCGACTCGTTGCCGAGCGTGCGATAAGCTTCGTTAATCGACTTCATCTCCTCTTCGTCGCCGCCCCTGTCCGGGTGATGACGCACGGCCAGACGCTTGTAGCGCCGCTCTATCTCCTCCTGCGACGCGCCCTCGTCAGCGCCCAGAATGGCGTAGAAATCTCTCTCCGAATCCGCCCCGCTCATCTCCTTCAAACGCCCTCGCCCTCCGCTGCTCTCCCCTCCGTTTGGAGCATACTACGCCAGCCCGAAAAATCTTTCCAGAACTCTCTTTCGACGGCGACGAGCGGCGCGGGAAAGGCGCGTCCGCGATGTGCTAAGCTTTCGGCGACGGTTCTCTTGAAGAAAATTCACATCTCAGGACGAGCCGGGGAGAGAGAAGATGACTTTATCGTTTGCGCCGGGCGACGACCTGGTATTTCAAATTGAGAGCGGCTTCGGGCTGGTACGCGTGCTGGCGGTGGATGAGCGCGGCGCGGACGAAGGACGCGTCTGGCATGTGCTCGTCTACGAAGACTTTTACCCGGACGTGGAGAGCGCCGAAAGCGCGCTCGGCTCGGGCGAGAGGTTGAAGACGCGCGTCGGGCACATCGCTTTGACGGAGCACGCGCTGGAGAAGACTCCCGCCGCGCGTCTGGGCAATCGCCCGATTGAAGAGAGCGAGCTTGCGGGCTACCGTGAATGGCAGATGGGCGGCGGCGAAGTCTTCGACCGCTCGCTGATGCTCATGCTCGGTTTTCGTTGAAGACGCGCCGCGACTTCGGTTTTTTCGCAGTCGCGGCGCGTTCAATCTGTTCGCTCTTACTGCTGTCCTTTCTGCCGGAGGTCTTCGTCGATAGTCTCTTCGTCGCCTTCGGCAGAGCCGGGCGTTCTGCCGGGGTCGCCCGTCATATCTTTCTCGCCCCCTGGGGCGGTCGTGCTGCTGTGTCCTACGCGTTGCTCTTCATCTCTCTCTTTGTCTGCCATGTCTGTTTTCAGCTCCCTCTGAAGGTGTTGGCGCTTAGGGTTTGAGGACAAATATAAGGCATTAGGGATAGATAAGTATAGGTAGGGGCTGTTTCACGCGGAGAGAAAGCTCACAGCCTAAAATTTTCAATTAATGGATTCATGCAAAAGCCGCTTGACGCTTTTAGCAGAAGTGGCCTATGCTTCACGGCGTTGACTCACCCCGCCCCGGCCAGTGGCTGGCGGCAAATCCAGGGTGGTCATAAGGAGCAAAGAATGACCGAACACCGCAAGAGTGCGGCTAAAAGCCGTGCTAGCTACGTCCCACTTACCTACCACACTCTCAAAACCATCAGCACTCCCGAAGACGCGGAGAATGGCCGCAAGGTATATGCTGGCAGCATTCTCGCAGATCGCATCCTAGATCTGCCAACCGACGAGAACGTGCGCGAGTATCTTGTTGAAGCCGAAGGCAAGAAACGTCGCGCCAAGACCCAAGTACACCGTGTAATCGAGCGAACGTTAAAGGACCGTCCGCATGATTTTGCAGTCCTCAATAGCGGCATCGTTCTCGTTGCGCGTGATGCTGAGGTTGATGATACCAAGAAGACCATTCAACTTCTGCGTCCGAGCATCATTAATGGTGCTCAAACTCAAGGAGTCTTACGCGAGTTCTACGAACAGCTTAAGATGAACGGAATCACCCCTGACCCCATCCACATCAAGTTTGAACTGATCGTTACCGATGACGACGCGCTCGTCGGTGAGATCTCAATTGCGCGCAACTTCCAAAACGATGTGATGACCGTCTCAATTGTCGGGAGACGAGGCATGCTTGAGGAATTGGATAAACACTTCCAAGCTTACGCGGCTACTCCAGATGGTATGAGGCTTCGCAAGAAGGAAACAGATTTAGCTGAAGACTTCGTTCGTACCGAACGGATGATTCAGGTGCTAACGGCGCTCACTCCACAGTCGCTGTGGACACGATCTTTTGAGAATGGGCTGCCAAGCAAGGCTTACACCTATAGTGCCTCCTCTAAATGTCTGAAGGATTTCCAGGCCACCTATACATTGGCGAAAAGTGACCCCAAGCCTGATGAACCTGAGCACACCAGCGAGCAGCGTAAGAATGCAAAAGCTCTTTACCAGTTCTACCTTGACGTTGCCGGTCAAGCTTGGGAGTTGTACGAAAAGTGGAAGACCCATAATGGCTTCAAAGGAACGGGTCTCAGAAAGATAGACCGCGACGATGATGGCAATGTGACCAACGTGCCTGATGGAATTGTATTCCCAATCTTGGCATCGCTTTCAGTCTTCGCTCAGAAGCAACCGAGAAAGGGTTGGAGAATTGAGGTGCCTCCTTCTGCGGATGACCTGCTGATTCAAGCAGCTAAGCAGGTTTACATGAACGCCGCTAGTTCTAACCCTAGCACAATGGGTAAGTCACATGCGTGTTATGCGCTCCTGAACATGATTGCGTCAAGTCTGACGCCAAGAGTGTGGAATTAGTTCTATGTAGGAAGCGAAAAATAATGCCCGGCTCCCGCTGGGCATTATTTTTTCTGTTCAAATCTAATCTCTTCTGACCTACCTTTTTAATTCGCTGTTCTAGGGCTTTAACCTCTGCGCTTTACACAGCCTGTTAGCTGTTCGGTCTTCGGCTAGTACATTCTGGCTTTAGGTATCGGGTCTGTGCGGCTGCCGAGGTACTTCCTCTGCGGCTGTGGAGTCTTTAGAGTGCCAAGAAAAGGTGCTGCGGTTCAAGGCGAGGTGAAAGTCTAAAAAACTTTCACCAGCGTTTCACCGCAGCACGCGCCTTGGGTTAATTCCCTTTGTATTTGCGCTCAAACTTACGGTTTGAGGACAATCTTGATGCAGTTGTCCTGTTTGTCTCGGAAGGTGTAATAGCCGTCGGCCGCGTCGTCGAGCCGCATGCGGTGCGTGATGACGAAGGAGGGGTCAATCTCGCCGTTCAAGACTCGTTCGAGCAGCGGGCGCATGTAGCTCTGGACGTGCGTCTGTCCCATCTTGAAGGTGAGACCTTTGTTGAAGGCCGCGCCGAGCGGAATCTTGTCGAGGAAGCCGCCGTAGACGCCGGGGATAGAGACCGTGCCGCCCTTTCGACAGGCGTGGATGGCCTGACGAAGCGCGTGCGCGCGGTCTGTGCCCATGAAGAGCGCGGTCTTGACGCGGTCGTAGACGGCGTCGAGGCTGCCCGTGCCGTGAGCTTCGAGGCCGACGGCGTCGATGCATGCGTCGGGGCCGCGCCCGCCCGTCATCTCTTTGAGCTTGTCGAAGATGTCTTCGTCGTCGAAGTTGAGCGTTTCGGCTTTGCCTTCCTCTTCGGCCATCCGCAGGCGTTCGGGCACCCGGTCGATGGCGATGACGCGCGCCGCGCCGAGCAGGTAGGCGCTCTTGATGGCGAACTGCCCGACGGGGCCGCAGCCCCAGACGGCGATGGTGTCGCCGGGCTGGATGTTGCAGTTCTCGGCGGCCATGTAGCCGGTCGGGAAGATGTCTGTCAGGAAGAGCACCTGCTCGTCTTCAAGCTCTTCGGGAATCTTCAAAGCGCCGACATCGGCGAAGGGCACGCGCGCATACTCGGCCTGCCCGCCTGCATATCCGCCCGTCATGTGCGAATAGCCGAAGAGACCCGCGGGCGAAAAGCCGTAGAGTTTTTCGGCAATCCATGCGTTCGGGTTCGAGTTGTCGCAGGCCGACCAGAGCCCGCGCTGGCAGAAGAAACAGTTGCCGCAGGAGATGGTGAAAGGGATGGCGACGCGGTCGCCGATTTTCAGATTGGTAACGCTGCTTCCAAGCTCGACCACTTCGCCCATAAACTCGTGGCCGAGGATGTCGCCCTTCTCCATCGTCGGGATGTAGCCGTCGAGCAGGTGCAGGTCAGAGCCGCAGATAGCGGTTCTGGTTATCCTGATGATGGCATCGCGCGGGTTGAGGATTTTAGGCTCGGGCACGTTCTCGACCCGCACGTCGTTTTTGCCGAACCAGCAAAGTGCTTTCATCTTTTGTCCCCTCTGGAAATTTATTGCGAGGCTGAGTTGGTAGAAGCGAGGCGCTTATAACCCGGAGAGCGCCGGAGAGACGCAGAGAAAACACTAAGCTCTCTCTCTGCGCCGTCTCTCCGGATTTCTCTCGAGACCTCTGCCGTGAATCTTTCGCACGCGTCGCCGAACGCCTTTAGCTTCCGGCTCTCGCGCTGCGACCGGAGGCTTGCCCTTCGGTCGTCGGCGTCTCGCCCGTCTCCATGAACTGCTTGAAGCGCCGGAGGTCTTCCCGTACCTGTTGCTCGGGCTCTTCGCCGAAGAGCTTGGCGAGGGCTGCGCCGATGGTGCCGCCCGGCGGGTCGTACTTGAGCGAGACCTTGACCTCCGTGCCGCGCCCGCCCGCCGCAGGCTGGAAGCGAACCGAACCGGCGTTGTTCACCTGCGAGCCTTCGAGCGAGCGCCAGGCTATCAGCTCGTTCTCCTTCTCGTTGTAGATTTCGGCGTCCCACTCGACGGTCGTGCCCGCAGGGGCTTTCGCAACCCAGTGAGAGCGCCCTTCGCTCGTGACGCGCACCGATTCGAGATGGCTCATAATGCGCGGCAGGTTCTCGAAGTTGCGCCAGAAGCGATAGAGTTCTTCGGGCGAGCGGTTAATCGTCATGCTCTTCTCGACCTTGACGCCGCTTCCGCCCTTCACGCTCACGTTCGGGTTATCGCCTGCGCTCGCGCCTTCGGCGGTGTTGTAGCCCATCGCATCGTAGAGATTGCAATGCCCGCTCGCGCCCCTGTAGATGAGCGCGCCGCCGAGCAGCGCCAGTCCGACGCCGCCGATTGTGCCGCGCGTCAGGCCGTAGAGCGCGAGCGCGCCGCCGCCGATGGTCGAAGCCCAACGCTCCGTCTGCCCGACGTTGACGCCGCTCGATGCGCCAATGCTGCTCTCCGTCGCGGCGCTCGTCTGCCCCGCCCCTGTCAATGTCGTTTCGTTTGATGCCATAATCCTTGTCTCCTCCGGTAAGCTCCGGCGATTTCCGAACACGGCGACAGCCAGACATGCCCCCGCCTGTCCGAAAACGGCTCGTTGTCAGAATGTACTAGGGTTACTTACTCAAACTTCATGCCGCTTGCGCGCAGCAAAAGATGGGCGCAGACGCGAATTGCGCCTACTTCCGGCGGCGGAATGTAATTGTTTGAATTTTGTTAATGCCCCGACAAAAGGTCTCGGGTTTGAGGTAAGAGATACGCGTCGCGCGGCGAGATTAAAAACTCCAACTCACGTCTGCCAAAATCAGCCAAAAAAAGAAGGGTGATGTTCGCTCGCACGAACATCACCCTTCAACCACACGCTCGTTAGACAGACTGCATCTTACGTCGCTTTGGAAGCGATGTCGGTACGTAACAGTACACTGACGATTTTTTTCGCCTAACAGGAATTCTTATTGAGGCTGTTTGTGCCGGAACTCTTCTGGCGGGTCTTTGAATCTTGAGGAGTGTTGAATCGGGGCGAGAGGATTCGAACCTCCGACCTCTCGGTCCCGAACCGAGCGCTCTACCAGGCTGAGCCACGCCCCGATAAACCTTCTATGCGAGCCATTCTATGTGGGCACGCAGCTTCATGTCAAACCTGCACGTCTCCGGCCTTCGAGCGCAGAGCTTCTTTCGCCTTCGCGCGACGCGCCTTGAGGTATTCGATGACGGGCGGCATCAGAGAGAGAGCGACGACGATGATGACGACCCATTCGATGTGCTCGTCGAGGCTGATGCCGAAGCGGTCGCGCAGGATGTTGCCGAGAAAGTATCCGGACAGAATCATGCTGAAGACCCAGAGGAAGCCGCCGAGCAGGTTGTAGAAGACGAACTGCCTGTAGGGCATCTGCGCCGCCCCGGCGACAATCGGCGCGAAGGTGCGGACGATGGGCACGAAGCGCGCGATGATGATGGTCTTGCCGCCGTATTTTTCGTAGAAGCTCTGCGCCTTCTCCAGATGGCTCGGTCGAAACAGAAGAGACTTCTGGCGCGTGAAGAGCCTGGGCCCCACCTTCGCACCCGACCAGAAGCCGACGGCGTCGCCGACGACAGCCGCGACAAAGAGCGTGCTCAAAAGGATGAGGACGTTCAGGTCGCCCCGCGCCGCGAAGATGCCCGCGACGACCAGGAGCGAATCGCCCGGCAGGAAAAATCCCATCGCCAGCCCCGTCTCGGCAAAGACCACCGCGAACAGCACGACGTAACCGGCGGCGGCAATCGTGCGCGGGTCTAGATAACCTTTAATCTGATGAAGAATTTCGTAGAGTGATTCCATAAGTTAGTGAATGGTAAATCGTCAATCGTAAATAGTGAAAAGCAGTTTTTTCTATTCACCATCGACCATTCACAATTTACCCGCTCTTTCTATTTACGATTGACGATTCACGATTTACTCCGTATTCGACCAGCCGAAGCGACCGATGAGCGGGACGAAGGCGCAAGCGCCGTGATCTTCGTGCTCGAAGCCTTTCTCCGTGCGGAGCACGCGGACGAGCCTCTGAGATTCGCGCGTCGCGCCGACAGGGACGACCAGACGCCCGCCCAAGCCCAACTGTTCCAGAAGCGGCTCGGGAACTTCGGGGCCGCCCGCCGCGACGAGTATCGCGTCGTAAGGGGCGTGGGCGCTCCATCCGAGCGTGCCGTCGAAGCACTTGACGGTTGCGTTGTAGATGCCGAGAGAGCGTATGCGCGCCTGCGCTTCGCGCGCGAGGTCGGCGATGCGCTCGATTGAATAGACCTGCGCGCAGAGCGCCGAGAGCACGGCGGTCTGGTAGCCCGAGCCAGCGCCGATTTCAAGCACGCGGCTGCGTTCGTCGAGTTCGAGCAGCTCCGACATGCGCGCCACGATGAAGGGCTGCGAGATGGTCTGGTTGGCGGCGATGGGGAGCGCGTGGTCGCCGTAGGCGCGGCTCTGCAAGGCTTCGGGGACGAAGAGATGGCGCGGGATGCGGCGCATCGCGGCGAGCACGCGCTCGTTCTGGATACGGTAGTGGTCGCGCAGACGCTCGACCATGCGCTCGCGCGGGATGCGAAAACCGCCCGCGTCCGAAGCGCTCATCTGTGAAATGGAATGGCTCAAGAGCTTTACTCTTCCCCCGACCCCGGGCGGCTCACTTCCCTCTTAGTCGCGCCCGACCCTCTGGTCTTCAACCTCGTCTGCGCCAATCGAGTTCCATGTGCCGAGCGCAGGCAGCGCGCGATGGTCGGTCATGTCGCTGCGCATCGGCGTAACGGAGACGTAGCCCTGCTCGACGGCGTGATAGTCCGTCCCCTCTTCACTCTTGGAGGTGAAATACTCTTCGCCAATCCAGTAGTAGGCTTTGCCGCGCGGGTCGATGTGCTCGGTGATGATGGGGCGCGCGTTCTTGATGCCCTGGCGCGTGACGCGTGCGCCCTGAATCTCGCCCGGCGGGATGTTGATGTTAAGAAGCGTGCCTTCCGGCAATCCTTCTTCGAGGACTTTGCGCACGGCGACGACGGCGAACTGCGCCGCCGCCTTGAAATCGAAGTTGTCGCGCGCGACGAGACTGAAGGCGAGGCCGGGCACACCGAGGATGGTGGCTTCGAGCGCACCGGCGACCGTGCCCGAATAGGTTGCATCGTCGCCGAGATTGCCGCCGTGATTGATGCCGGAGACGCAGATGACGGGGCGTTCTTCTTCGCCGAGAATCTTGTTGAGGGCGAGCGTGACGCAGTCGGTCGGCGTGCCGTCCACCGTCCAGTGGCGCGCGTCTATCTGCCGGATGCGCAATGGGCGCGCAAGCGTCAGGCTGTGCGACGCGCCGCTCATCTCCGAGGCGGGCGCGACCGTGTAGACATCTCCAATCTCTCTGAGTGCTTCTTCGAGTTTGATGAGACCGTCGGAATGAATGCCGTCGTCGTTAGTTAAAAGAATACGAGCCATAAGAACCTGTCGGCCACTTTAACACGCCAGCAGCCTCGACGGTCAAGCGCGTCGGCGCGGCGTTTGTGTGAAGCTTTGCTTGAGAGTCGGGCGGGTTGGTTTTCAATACAGGAAGCGCCGACCGCCTCACAAAAAGCGCGCCCCTGCAAACGTCGCATCGCTTGCAGGGGCACGGGTTCGAGCATCGAAGGCCGGAGGCTCGCGCGCTCAGGCGGAGACCGACATGTCTTCTTTGTTCTCTTTCGTGCGGCTCAGACCTTTAATCTGCACCGGCTTGTTCTTCTCCACGTCCGAGCCGAGCTTCTTCTTCAAGACCATCTCCTGATAGAGCTTGCGCATCATCGCGGCCTCTTCGGCAGCCGTCTTCGGCCCGGCCATTTCAGGACGGTTCGGACGCTGTAAATCGACATCGTTGAGATTGAGGCTGACGGGCGCGGCGTAGTCCATCTTGACTTCCTTGCCCTTGGCGAAAATCTCGTGGCGGCCATGCTCCTGATACCACTTGGCGACGGTCGCGTTCTGGTGCATCTGCTCGATGATGTTGCGCCAGCCGATGCCTGTGTTGTAGGCGCAGAAGGAAATCTCGCCTTCCTGCGTGCCGTAGGGGATGATGCACATCTCCGTGCGGCGGAAGTCGTAGTTGAACAAATCCTGGAACCACATCCCGGCGATGAAGAGGAAGTTCCAACGGTCGGCGCGACGCGCTTCGATGTCGTCCTTCGTGCGCTTGCCGTCAACGCGTCCATAGACCTTTCCGGTCAGGCCGAACGACTTGTCGAATTTCTTGAACAACTCGTAGAGCGTGAAGTTGGTCGGCGACTTGTAGGGGTTGTAATGCTTGAGGAGCGTCAATCCCATCAGGAGGTTTGAAGTCCACTTGCCGCGCCCGGCGTCCGTAATCCTCTGCATGTCTTTGACGAGCCCCGGGATGTTCAGAAACTCCGGCACGGGGCGCATCTCTTTAGTCTCTTTGTCGATCATCACCGCCGTTCCGACGCCGCAGTTCGGATGGCAGCCGCAGGAGACCTGCCCCCACTCTGCATCGGGGCCGTGCGCGAGGTCTGCGAAGTCTGCGAACGCGCCCATCAGAGAGAGCGGGAACCAATCGCGCGTCGGCTCGGTGATGCCGACCTGTTTTTTCACGTCCTGCGCCAGATGCGAGAGCGTGTAGCGCTGAGCCATGCGTCGCTCGTCGGTAATCTCTTCGTCGCGCCCGGTGAAGGAGACGGGCTGGAAGGAGATGAAGGCAATCTTCTTCGGATTCTCAAGCGCGAAGCGAATGACGGAGCCGACCTGGTCGTTGTTGATGTTGTTGACGAGCGTGGTGACGAGCACGATTTCGACGCCCGCTTCGTGCAGGTTGTCGATGGCGCGCAGCTTCACGTCGAAGAGGTTGCCGACCTGCCGGTGCGAGTTGGCGTCGTTGCCGATGCCGTCGAATTGCAGGTAGGCGTAGCGCAGGCCAGCTTCGGCGGCCTCCTTACAGAAAGCTTTGCTCTTGGCGAACTCGATGCCGTTCGTCGCGCACTGAACGGAGTTGTAGCCGACCTTGCGCGAATACTTGATGGCGTCGATGAAGTAGGGCGAAATCGTCGGCTCGCCGCCGGAGAACTGGACGGACATCTGTCGGCGCGGCTTGATGGAAATCGCCTTGTCGAGAATGTCTTTGACCTCTTCAAAGCTCAGCTCGTGGACGAAGCCGACCTGATTGGCGTCCATGAAGCATGGGTCGCACATCATGTTGCAGCGATTCGTCAGGTCAATGGTCAGAACAGAGCCGCGCCCGAACTTGATGGTCGAAGAGCCGTGATTGTGGAGCTTTTCGTCGTTGTGCGCCTGGATGTCGCGCCCCGGAAACATCGACTCGATGTGCTTCAAGAACGACGAGTCAATCGCCATGATGTCCTCGAAGTGGCCGTGAGTGGGGCAATCCTTGACCATCCAGATTTCGCCGTCGCGCTCGATAATCTGCGCCTTAATCTCGCCCACCTTCTCGTTGACGAGAATTGAAGGGTCGATGACTTCCGCGCTCAGAATCTTCTGCCGCGCCTCGATGACGCACTTCGGGCAGAGCGAGTCGGTCGTGCGCGGGAAGCCGAGCGGCGGCTTCGACTTCTGCCAGGACTTCAACAGAGGCTTATCAGACCACTTCGGGATGAACGACTCGTTCGGTCTGTATTTGTTAAAGAACTGAATCGTATTGAACAGACCGCCGGCGAAAGCCGTCAATCCTTTTTCGACGTGTTTGATTGGTCGCATTCTCTTTTCCTTCACTTACCAGATAAATTTTACAAGTGCCCGGAACGGCAGCCTTTCGGCAGCGCCTTCCCGATGATTCCTACCCTGTCTCTTCTCTCAATGAAACCTGATGAACAGGAGGGTCGAGCCAGAAAATCAAGACCGCTTACGACGGCGCTCGCCGAACAGCAACGGTAAAGCCCGAGACTTTATCGTTGATTCGCTCGAAATGCAAGCCATGCTAGGAGATAGCGGCGAGGCATGACTGCCTTCGACAGTTGCCGCCGCCGCATTTTGTTCTCCTAACTTTCCCTGTGGAACCTGCCGGTAGCTTAAAAAGTTTCCAGCACCACGCCAACAGAGCAATGGTCGTGCCAACTCGCCGGAAATAAGTTAAATGAACAAATAAAAGAGGTTGCTGATTCAGCCGAGATTACAGGGCGTAAATCATGTCGAGGCCTAGCGAGTCATTTTAGCCCACTTAAATCATTAGTCTCGCATGCGTGCTGTTTTGACACATAGTTTTGACTTCGGGTGAGAGCGTGCGTCGATTTGTCCCAATCCGACTATCGAGAAATTTATCGGCTTCGGTAAAACCGGCGCGGGGTGGCGAGGTCTCCCGCGCGCGTGGAGCATGATGCGTGCTTGCATTTGCTCTGAGTTAGTCTTAACTTTCAAGTATCACGCACAAAAAGTCGCAGGCGGGACGGGATGTACACGCCCGCCCGGAGTTTCGAGGCTGTCAAAGGGGCTGATTGAAATGAAGATTAAGCATCTCTACAGGAAGGGTGTCGCTGCTCTCTGCGTTTTCGTTCTGCTGTTTGCAGCCGCGCCGGTCGGCGCAAAGAGTCCGGGGACGCGGCCGAAGACTAACGCTGCGCAGGATAAGACGACGACCGGAGGCGAGGCCGCGCGCTGGTGGTCGCACGTTCAATTTCTGGCCGACGACAAACTGGAAGGGCGCGACACGGGCAGCGAGGGACATCGAAAGGCGGTCGAGTACGTCATCGAGCAGTTCAAGCTCGCCGGGCTCAAGCCTGCGGGGACGAACGGCTACTTGCAGCCGGTCAGATTTCGCGCGCGTCGGATTCGAGAAGAAGAGTCGAGCCTCGCGCTCGTGCGCGATGGGAAGACGGAACAATTAAAGCTCGGCGAAGACGCCACTTTCAGCATGCGTATCGAAGCGCCGGAGACGGTCGAAGCGCCGATGGTCTTCGCGGGCTACGCGCTGAGCATCCCCGAGGCGAACTACGACGACTTCCGTGGGCTCGACGTGCGCGGCAAGGTGGTCGTCTATCTGAGCGGCACGCCGTCGGGCTTGCCCGCGCCGCTCCTGGCTCACTATCAATCGACGGCCGAGCGCTGGGCTGTCTTGAAACGTCTCGGCGCTATCGGCGCGATTAACATCCCGAACCCGAAGCGCACAGACATTCCCTGGGAGCGTTCGACGCTGGCGCGGCTGCAACCCTCGATGAGCCTCGCCGATGCGACTCTGGACGACACCGCCGGGCAGAAGCTTTCCGTGACCGTCAACGCCGCGCGCGCCGAAAAACTCTTCGCCGGAACAGACCGCACCTTCAAAGAGATTCTCACGCTGGCCGACGCGGAGAAACCTCTCCCGACTTTTCCTCTACCCGCTTCCGTACGGGCTTCGGTGCGCTTCGAGACGACCGAGATAGAGTCGCCCAACGTCGTCGGCGTCCTACCCGGCAACGGCTCGTTGAAGAACGAATATGTCGTGCTTTCGGCGCATCTCGACCACATCGGCGTCGGGCAGCCGATTAAGGGCGACCCCATCAACAACGGCGCGATGGACAACGCCTCTGGCATCGCCACGCTCATCGAAGTCGCAAGGGGCTTGCGCGAGTCGAAGAAGAAGCTGCGCCGCTCGGTGGTCTTCCTCGCCGTCACAGCCGAAGAGAAAGGCTTGCTCGGCTCGAAGTATTTCGCCGCGCGCCCGTCGGTCAAAGCTTCGGGAATCGTGGCAAACCTGAACATGGACATGTTTCTGCCGCTCTTCCCGCTTCGCGTCCTGACCGTCTACGGCCTCGACGAGTCAGACCTCGGCGCAGACGTGCGAGCAGTCGGCTCGGCGCTCGGCCTCGCAGTGCAGGCCGACCCCGAGCCGGAACGAAACTCTTTCATCCGTAGCGACCAGTACAGCTTCATACGTCGCGGCGTGCCCGCGCTGGCAATGAAGGTCGGCTTCCTCAAGGGCTCGCCCGAAGCAGCCTTGAGCGCGCGCTGGCGCAGCGAGCGATACCACGCGCCCTCCGACGATTTGCAGCAGCCCTTCGACCTCTCGGCCGCCGCAGGCTTCAACCGCGTGCTGCTCGCGTTGACCGAAAGAGTCGCCAATCGCGCGGAGCGCCCGCGCTGGAACGAAAGCAGCTTCTTCCGACGTTTCGCCGCACCCACGACAACGACGGCGAAGCGTTGAAACGGCAGAATGGGTTCTTACCTGCGCGGCGCGTAGTAGCCGACGCGGGTCGTGGCTCGCAGTTTAGGGTCAATGGTCTCGACGCGGACGCGTCGAAACCTGCCGTCGCGCGTCTTGTCGAGCGGCGTGTAGTAGAGCGCGTATTGATGGCGCAGCTCGTCGGCGACTTCTTTGTAGACGGCGTCGAGCGCGTCGAAGCTTTCGGGTTTGTAGAAACGTCCGCCGGTGGCCTCGGTCAGTTGGGCGAGGTTGCGCTCGCTCTGGTCGAGGACGAGGAGCGATTCTCTGAGGTCGCCGATGCGTAGCTGGTTGAAGCGCAGGGCTGAGGGCGGCGAGGCGAGCAGAGTGTCAAGCTCGGCCTGTTTGCGTGCGCGCTCAATCTGCGTGTTGCCGACGACGTAGACAGTGGCCTGCGCTTCGAGCATCGCGCGCAGAGCCGCTTCGAGCGACGCAGTCCCGCGCCCACTGTCGATGCCGTCGGAGAGCACGACGACGGCGTGGCGCTTCGCGCCTGCGGCGAACTGTTCGCGCCCGGCGAGGTAGAGCGCATCGTTGAAGCGCGTGAACATGCCGGGCGTGATGCGGCGCAGCGCGCGTCGAAGCTGCGTGCGGCTGTTCGTCCAGTCGAGCAGAAGCTCGACGCGGTCGTCGAACTTGATGAGACTGACGCGGTCTTCGGGCGCGAGACGCGCGGCGAACTCTTCGGCGGCGCGACGAAAATCGTCGAGGTTGGCCGCGACGGAAGAGGACGCGTCAACCATCAGCAGCACATCGACCGGCACTTGCCTGAGCGCCAAATCGCTCAGAGGCTGCTCGCGCCCGTCCTCCCACACGCGAAAGCTCTCGCGCCGGAGCGAAGAGACGAGTCTCCCTTCGGCGTCTCGCACCGTCACCGGCAGCATCACCTCCGACGTGCTCACACGCACGACTTCATCATCATCATCCTGCGCCGACGAAGAGGAAAGACCCAGCGCGAACAGCACGCACGAGAGCGACAGCACGAAGAGCGCGGAGCGCGAAGCGAGCAACTCAAAGACAAAAGCTTTTCGCTTTCTCTTCATCGTGCCGCGTCGGTCGTTCATCTTTTCTTTCCTATCTCTCCGGCCTGGCGGGCTCAGTCTCGTCTTCCATCGCGCTCTTCATCGCGGCGATGACGGGCTCGGTGACGCGGCGGCGACGAAGCTCTGCGAGCTTGGGCGTTGAGAGGTCGAAGGCGACAGGCGAAAGCTCTATGCGGCGGATGATTGTGCCTTCGGAAAATCCGGCCTCGACCAGCTCGACGATTGAATCGTTCGTGAGAGTCGGCGTTCTTTCGAGTTTCGCGCTCGTGCCTCCGGCTTCGGCGGGCGGGCGAAGGATGCGGACGGTGGCGCTGCCGTTGGTCTGCGTGTCGTTCGTATTGCCGCCGCCTCCGACGCCGGAGCGCGAGCGATTGCGCGAGCCGCCCGACGAGCCGAAGATTCCCGTCGCGCCGTCAGACGGCGTGCCGCTGCCACTTCCCTTCGCGCTGCTTCCCTCTTTAAAGAAATCGTCGTTCTCCCAATCGTTGCCGTCGGTGTTGAAGGCTTCGCCGTCGTCGCGCGCGAGCATGGCGAGGATAATCTTTTCGCTGACGCCGCTCTTCTTCAGCTCGACGAGGCGGTCGGGCGCGAGGTCGAAGCGCGCGGGGCGCGTGCGGATGATGACGACGACGGTCTTCTCGCTGAAGCCTGCGCGCACGAGCTTGACGATGGATGAGTTGTTCAGGGGCGCTTCTTCATTGGGTGTGTCATGCGAGACGACTCTCTGCGCGTGCGCGTGCGCGCCGCACGCGACGCAGAGCACGAGCGCGAGCAGCAGTTTCTTCAAGCGAGCGTTCATCAAGATTTCGCTTCCTCTCCGGCGGATTCAGTTAAGGTAAAGTTCTAATCAACGCATCCCTCCGGCGCGCTCGCGCGTCAAGGCCGTTTCGCTGACGCGGCGCTCGGAGTAGCGCGCGCTGATGCGGCGCACGTAGTTGCGAGTCTCGCGGTAAGGCGGCACGCGATGGCCGTACTTGAGAACCGCGCCCTCGCCCGCGTTGTAGCCCGCGAGCACCAAATCGACGCGCCCGCCGAACCGCTTGAGAAGCTCTTTGAGATAGCGCGTGCCGCCGCGTATGTTCTGTGCGGGGTCGGCGGCGTTGCGGACGCCGAAGCGCGCCGCCGTGCCCGGCATGAGCTGCATCAGGCCACGCGCGCCCTTCGGGCTCAGAGCGCGCGAGTTGAAATGCGACTCCTGTTCCATGACGAGAAAGATGAGATAAGGATCGACGCCGTAGGCCGCGCCGTTCTGTCGAATCAGGGAGTCGAGGCTGCGGCTGCCGGTCGTCCAGAAACGCTCGCGCCGCCCCGGACGAGTTCCGGCCACCTTCTCTTCCGACGCTTCGACCGGCAACTCGCGCTCGACGCGTTCGATGCGCACGCGCTCGACGAAAATCGAAAGATTGCCGCGCCTGTACCAGACGCCTTCCGCGCTCTCGGTTGCCTCGTCCACCTCCATGCGCGCGCCGCCGACCAGATAAATCCAGACGGTCGGCAACGCCTGCGCGCTCGAAGCCACGTCGCCCTCGACGGTCTTCAAGACAGCCTTCGTCCTGCTCTTCTTCTCAGTCTTCGCGCCCGACTTCGCGCCTGCCTTCTCGTCCGCGTCTTTCGTCTCGACTCTGCCCGCGCCCGCCTCGCTCTGACGCCGCTCGACGCCGCGCACGCGCTCACGCTCAAGCAGGTGCGTGATGCCGCCGCGCCTGTACCACACGCCCTGCGCGTCTTCCCAGGTCTCGTCGGCCTCGATGACCATCCCGTTCGTCAGACGTATCTCGTCGGCCTGCGCGACCTTTTCAAAGGAGAGAAGCAGGAAGCCGAGACAGACGACGGCGACGACAGAGCGAGCCGTGCGCTTTATCGACGCCGCGCCGCGCGCCTGTTTTATCCTGCGACGAGCGCGGAGGGTTCTGCGCTGGACGCGTTCGACGGCGTGCGCCGTCGCCGCGTCGGACTCGTGACGGCTCGCGTCGCTAGTGCGCCTGCCGGCATCGGGTTCGACGCGTTCAGATTTGTAGAGGGTCTGCATCTGCTAACTCCTGTGTCACGCGGCGGGCGGGAACCTGTCGCTCGTTGAAGCCGTGCGACGTGCCGAAGTAGTTGCGCCAGGCGGCGTCGATGAGCTTGGTGGTCAGCTCCGGCGCGTGGCCTTCAAAGAGACAGATGTCTGTGACGCGGTCGAGCAAATCGCGCGGCTCGCAGGCTTTCATCTGCCGGTGCTCAATCATGTAGTTGTTGAGCAGGTAGTCGAGGCAAGATTGGTCAACTCTCAGTCCGCGCGTGTAGGCGGCGCGCTTGAAAATCTCGACGTAGGCGGCGGGCGTCGGCGGCTCGACCCGCGCGCGATAACCCATGCGGCGCAGAAAGGCTTCGTCCACCAAATCTTTTTCGTCGAGGTTGGTGGAGAAGACGACCAGTTGCTCGAAGGGCACTTCAAATTTCTTGCCGGTGTTGAGCGTCAGGTAATCGACGCGACGTTCGAGCGGGACAATCCAACGGTTCAGGAGGTCGGTGGGCGAAACACGCTGGCGTCCGAAGTCGTCGATGACGAGCGTGCCGCCGTTGGATTTCATCTGAAACGGCGCTTCGTAGAACCTTGCCACTTCGCTCCACTGAAGGTCTGCGTTCTCCAGCGTCAGCTCGCCGCCAACGACGACGAGCGGGCGCTCGATGCAGACCCAGCGACGGTCGTACTCCATCGGCGTTTCATCCTCGGCGACGGGGCGATGATTGTGCGCGTCGAAGACGCGTATCACCTGCCCGTCGATTTCGATGGCGAAGGGAATCCAGATAGAGCCGACGAGCCCGGCGTTGATGCGCTCGGCGACGGCGGTCTTGCCCGTGCCCGGAGGGCCGCTCAGGAAGAGCGAGCGACGCGAGTTGACGACGCAGCCGAGCGTCTGCAAGAGCGAGTCGGGCAGAATCAAATCCCGGAAGGCGGCGCGAATCATCTCGATTGAAGAAGAGCGCGCGGGCACGGCCTGAAGCCGCATCATGTATGCGTAGTCGCGCAGCGAGACGGGCGCTGCGCCCGTGTAGCCGCACAGCTCGCGCGCACGCGCGACGCGCTCCCAGCCCCGGTCGAGCATCGCGTAGCGCGTCGAGCCCACAGCCGACTGCACCTTCATCTCGATGAGCTTCTCCCTGTAGAGATGCTGCAAAAGCTCTTCGGTGAGCGCACGGGAGAGACAGAGGGCGTCGGCGATGCCCGTCGTCGTCGGCTCGGGCGACTGCGCGACGTGCTTCAAGGCAAGGTCGCAGAGAAAGCTCTGCGCCACGTCCGTGTCAGTAATCTCTTCGGGCACGGGCGGCCCCATGCTCTCAATCTCCGCGCGCGTCAGCATCGTCGTATGCGTCATCGTTTCAGTCTCCAATCAGAATAGATTCAAACAGGGATGGACAGGATGGAGAAGCAAGGATGAACGCGGAACGATGAACGCGGAATGAAAGACAAAATGCTTGCAGTTCATCGTTCCGCGTTCATCATTTGTCTGTATCCTGTTCATCCTGTCTATCCCTGTTAATTTTCCTGTCTACTGTTTGAGGGCGAGGCTCATGCGGTCGTCGCGCTTGACGGTCTGGTCGACGGCGAAGCGCACGGCGTCGGCGTGGGTGTTGCGGCTGGCGCGGACGTAGAGCGAAGAGAGGCGACGCTGCAAGTCGATTGAGCCGGGTTGAAGTTTTTGCGCCTGCTCGTAGTGCTTGATGGCTTCGTGGTCGCGCCCGGCGCGTTCGAGAAGCGAGCCGACGTTCATGCGGGCGTTGAACTCGCCGCCGTGACGGGAGAAGCTCTTGAAGGCGTCGTCGTACTTGCCGAGGCGACACTGCGCGAGGCCGAGATTATTGAAGATGCGGGCGTCGGTGGGGGCGAGGCGGGCGGCGCGCTTGAGTCGGTCAACCGCCGCGCGGTAGTTGCCGCTCAGGTAGAGCGACCAGCCGAGATTGTTGAGCGCCTGCGCGTCCGTCTGGTTGAGGTCGATGGCGCGCTCGTGCGCTTCGCGTGCGCGCTCGTGCAAGCCTTTGCGATCGTAGGCGACGGCGAGCAGGCTTTGAGCTTCGGCGAGGCGAGGGTCGAGCGAGGCGGCGCGTGAGAGCGCGGCGATGGCGGCGTTCATCTCGCCCTCTGCGAGACGGGCTCGTCCCTCGTCGAGATAATTGCGCGCGGTCGTCGGCGTCGCCGTCGGCGTGCGTTCCTCGCCTCCACGCTTCTCTTCGACGCGGAGGACGCCGACGCTCTCGAAACGCTTCACGTCATCTTCCGTCAGGCGCGCAGGACGGCTGCGGTCGTCGTCGCCGCCGTCGAAGAGCTTACCGACGGCTTTGAAGGGAGCTTTAAGGAAACGTGCGAAGCGGTTGCCCTTCTTCTTCTTTGGTGCGACGGGGTCGGCTTCGCCCGTCGGCGCTTCGTTGGCCGAGATGATGTTGGCCGCCGTGTCTCCCTCTCGTTCGTCGCCCTCGGCGCTCCAGAGAGCCGTGACGCCGAAGGTCAAAACAGCAGCGATGGCGATGGCGATAAAAGTGCGATGGCGCATAACTCACCTTCCTTTACATTTGGTCGAGCGTGTCGATGAGGTTGAGGGCGGCAGGGCCGAGGATGACGATGAAGAGCGTCGGGAAGAGGAAGAGCGCGAGCGGCATGAGCAGCTTGACGGCGGCCTTCTGCGCGGCCTGTTCGGCGCGCTGGCGTCGCTTGGTGCGCAAGCTGTCGGAATAGACGCGGACGGCGCGTGCAATCGAAGTGCCGAAGCGGTCGGCCTGGATGAGCATGGCGACGAGGCTGCGAAGGTCTTCGACGCCCGTGCGCTCGGCAAGGTTTCTGAGCGCCTCGTCGCGGTCGCGCCCGACGCGTATCTCAAGATTGGTCAGCTCAAACTCTTCGGCGATGTCCGGGTGAACGCTCTTCATCTCTTCGCCGACGCGGACGAGCGCGGCGTTCAGACCGAGCCCCGCTTCGATGGAGACCACCATCAGGTCGAGCGCGTCGGCCAGTCCGTGCCGGACGCGAAGCTGACGTTTGCGAATCATCCGTTTGAGAATGAGTCGCGGCAGGAAGAAGCCCTTGATGAAGGCGAAGAGCACGGGCAGGAGCATCTGGTCTAACGGGCGCGCGAGCACAACGCCGACCAGAAGCGCCAACGCCGGATAGCCGAAGAGCACGCCGACCTGTATGGCGCGAAAGATAACGGGCGCATGCGGCGAGCGAAAGCCCGCGTGCATCAACTGCTTTTGCAGCTTCTTCGCTTCAGCAGCCGAAGGCGGCACGAGCCGGCTGAGCGGCGCGGCCACACGCTCGGCCAGCGTCGCCGCCACGCTCTCGTCGAGCATCGACGGCGCGACGCTCGCAGTCGCCGCCGCAGCAGCGCCGCCCGCCTGTCCAATCCTCCGCAGACGCTCCGTCGAAGCGCTCGCAGGTCTGAACATCAGCCAGTAGAGAGCCATCACAAAAAGCGTGATGCAGATGAAGGTCGAGAATGTGATGATGAAAACCATGGCTGTTTCACAGAGCTTTCAGCAATCAGCTTTCAGCAATCAGCCAGACCAAAGCTGAATGCTGAAAGCTGATTGCTGACAGCTATCTAAATTTTTATCCTCAGAATCTTCCTCACAAAGAGCATGCCGGAGACTTGCATACCGAGGGCGACGTAGATGAGGACGTGGCCGCGCGGGTCGTGCCAGAGGACGCTCATGTAGCTCGGGTTGATGTAAGTGACGGCGAGCGCGACGAACATGGGCAGGCCGCAGAGAATCCACGCGGAGAGACGCGAGGAGGTGGTTAAGGTCTTCAAGTCTTCCATGATGCGGAAGCGCTCGCGGATAGTGTGAGCGACCTTCTCAAGAATCTCCGCGAGGTTGCCGCCCGTCTCTCTCTGGATGAGGATGGCGGTGATGCAGAGGCGCAGGTCTAAGAGCGGCATGCGCCCGGCCAGACTTTCGAGGGCGAGCTTGAGCGAGAGGCCGAGATTCTGTTCCTCGTAGCACTTGCGAAACTCTGTGGCAATCGGCTCGGGCATCTCGGTTGCAACCATGTGAAGCGATTCGGCGAAAGCGTGACCGGCAGAAAGCGCGCGGCTCATCAGCTCAAGCGCGTCGGGCAGGTGTTCGAGGAAAGCGCGCATGCGCTGCCGGCGTTTCATCACCACATGAAGGAACGGAGCGGACGAGGCCGCGAGACCCGCCGAGACGATGATGAGCCACGAAATCGTCAACATCGAGGCGGCCAACGCCGCGAGCATTCCGGCCATGACGGAGAACATCAGAAGACGCGTCACCGTGATGTGCAAATCGGCCTGCTCCAGCATGCGCTTGAGCCGCGTCGCCGCCTGCAAGCGAACCAGCGCCCGGTTAATCGACGGTATCTCGCTCAACAATTCTTCGCGCGCGAGTCGGACTTCGGCGTCACCTGTCTGCGAGCCGTAGAGCAGAACCTCCGCCAGTCGCTGCTGCAAACGAGCGCGCTTCGCCTCCGTGCCCCGCGTCGCCACCAGATAAGCGGCGAAGACCAGAAACATGCAGAAGATAAAGACGAGAAAAGGAATCATAGAAGCACCAGTAAGCAGTAAGCAGTAAGCAGTGAGCAGAAAATCCGTGTTCAGAAGTGACTGGTGAGTCTGAAAGCTTTTAACTGCTTACTGCTCACCGCTCACTGCTCACTCTTCAAAAAAGACTCGCGGCAGTTGCATGCCGTAGACCTTGAGGCGTTCGGCGAAGCGCGGGCGGACGCCGGTGGGACGGAAGCGACCGATGACGCGCCCGTCTTTGTCGATGCCCTTGCGCTCGTACTGGAAAATCTCCTGCATCGTGATGGTGTCGCCCTCCATGCCCGTGATTTCGGAGATGGAGGTGACGCGGCGCGAGCCGTCGGAGAGGCGCGCGGCCTGTAGGACGAGGTTGATGGCAGAGGCCACCTGCTGGCGCATGGCGCGGTCGGAGAGACGCATGCCGGTCATCTGAATCATGGTTTCGAGCCGGGCGAGAGCGTCGCGCGGCGTGTTGGCGTGGATGGTCGTCAGAGAGCCGTCGTGGCCTGTGTTCATGGCTTGGAGCATGTCGATGGCCTCGCCGCCTCTGACTTCGCCGATGACGATGCGGTCTGGACGCATACGCAGAGCGTTCTTGACGAGGTCGCGCTGGGTGACTTCGCCGCGCCCTTCGATGTTGGGCGGACGTGTCTCAAGCCGAACGACGTGCGGCTGCTGAAGCTGTAGCTCGGCGGAGTCTTCAATCGTGACGATGCGCTGGTCTGTCGGGATGTAGGCCGAGAGCGCGTTGAGAAGCGTCGTCTTGCCCGCGCCCGTGCCGCCGGAGATGAGGATGTTCAAGCGCGCGTGGACGCACATCTCGAACATCTCGGCGATGTCTTTGGTGAGCGCGCCGATTTCGATGAGCTTCTCCATGCGGAGGGGGTCTGCGCCGAAGCGTCGGATGGAGAGCACGGGGCCGTCGAGGGCGAGCGGGGGGATGATGGCGTTGACGCGCGAGCCGTCTTGCAGGCGCGCATCGACCATCGGCTGCGCTTCGTCGATTCGTCGCCCGACCATCGAGACGATGCGCTCGATGACGCGCATGAGATGGTCGTTGTCTTTGAAGGTGACATCTGTGCGTTCGAGCTTGCCGCGACGCTCGATGTAGATGTTGTGCGGCGAGTTGACGAGGATGTCGGAGATGGCCGGGTCGGAGAGCAGTGGCTCAAGCGGCCCGAGGCCGAAAAGCTCGTGGCGCACCTCTTCGACGAGGCGCTCGCGCTCGCTCGACGAAAGCGGCGCGTTTTCGATGACGAGCAGGTCTTCGGCGAGGCGGGAGACTTCGGCGCGAAGCTGTTCGGGCTCAAGCTGGCCGAGCTTGGTCAAGTCCATGCGGTTGATAATCGCCCGGTGCAGGCGCGACTTCAGCTCTTGAAATGAATGCTGGCCGACCGTCCCGCTCGCAGCGCCCGCTTCGTCGCCGCGCCCGAACGCGACTGCCCCCGTCTCTCGAATCAATCTTTCTCGTAGCGCCATGATGAATAAGCGTTCAGCAGTCAGCGTTCAGCAGTCAGCAAAGCTCTGGCGTTCGTCGTGCGCTTCGCTCGTCTCTTTTGCTGTTCGTCTAACTGCTGATTCGTGCCTCCTGAGTTGGTTTGTTAATCCGAGTTCTTGAAACCTTCTGTTGAATACCTGCGAAGCGATGTCTAGACGCTTCCGGCTGAAAGCTGACTGCTGACTGCTGACGGCTTTCTGTTCGTCCGCCGAAAGAGGGAGCCGAAGAGCTTGCGCGGCGTGGCGGCGTCGTGGGTTTCGGCATTCGCGGCGGCTTCCGTTTTGAGGCCGCAGAGGTTGGCGGCGATGAGCTTGATTTCGGTGGCGAGGCGCGAGGTGGGCTCGGATTCGACGAGTGGCTGGCCGAGGTTGATGGAGCTGACGGCGGTGCGATAGTCGCTCTGGACGAAACCCATGACGCGCTCGCCGAGGAAACGCTCGACTTCGCGGAGGTCGAGGTCAATCTGTTTGCTGAAGCGATTGACGACGATGTGTATCTTGTGTCGCGGGTAGCCGAGGCGGTCGAAGATTGCGAGCGCACGCTGGGCGCAGCGAATCGCGGGGATGTCGAGCGTGAGGACGAGCAGGATTTCGTCCACCTGGTCGAGCGCGGCGAGCGTGACGGCGTCGAAGGTGTGCTGCGGGTCGAGGACGACGTAGTCGTAACGCTCGCGCAGGATTTCGATAACTTCAAAGATATGCTCGGGCTCGATGTCGTCTGCCGAATCGGCTTCGCGCGGTGCTGCAAGTAAGGAGAGCGTGGCGGAGTGCGGCGCGAGATAGGTTTTCAGCAGCGCGTCGTCAACTCGCGCGCGGTTCTCGACGAGGTCGGCGATGGAATACTTCGGCTCGACGCCGAGAAAGAGCGCCATGTCGCCCGATTGCAAATTCAAATCGACGAGCACGGTGGGCGCGGGCGCGAGCGCGGCGGCGAGGTTGGCGGCGATGAAGGAAGTGCCGCAGCCGCCCTTGCTGGAAAAGACTGCGATGGTGCGCCCCTTCTTCTTCGGCGATTCGACCTGCGCGGCGGCGAACTCAGCCGTGCGCTCAAGCACGGTCTGAAACTCTTCGGCGATGAGCGGCAGGCGAAGGAACTCGCGCGCTCCGGCGCGAAGCGAGCGCAGGATAAGGTCGGGCGAAGCGTCGCGCGAGGCGCAGATAATGGCCGTCTGCGGGCATTCGGTGCTGATGCGCTCGACGAAGCGGATGCCCGCTTCGGGCTCGCTCCCGAGCGTGATGACGGCGGCGGAGGGGCGCAGGCGTTGGATTTCGGGAAAGAGCTGTTCGGCATCGTCGCCGCCCGCCAGAAGGCGCGTGTGGTCGCTTAAGGCGAGCGCCGAGCGCAGCTCCTTGAGCGTGTCGAGGCCGGTGCTGAGGATGACGAAAGTCAGTGTGTTCGACATGTCTTTGTGTCCCGTCGTGGTTTCGCGTCGCAATCGGAGCGTAAAAGGCGGCGGCGGTCTCGGTTGTAGCCTGCGCTCAAGGGCTCAAATGTCTTTCGGTTTGTAGCCGATGCTCTCGGCGGTCAAAGTCGTGTGATACGTGGGCATGCTCACGGCTGCGCCGAGCACGGGGAGGACGAAGTTGAAATCGTAGTTCACGATGCGGACGCTGACCGTGCCGTCGCCGAGCGCGAAGTTCGAGTAGACGACCTCGATATTCTCGGGCTTGAGGCCGTTGACCAGAGGCGTCGTGCCGCCCTGCGGCTTGCCGTAGACGGCGACGTTGCGGATGGCGGCGACGCTCGGGCCGACGTTCCTGCCCGTGATGCCTGTGGCGCTCGTGGCCGTTCCGGCCGACTGTGTGACGGCGTAGCGGGCGGCGCGGCGCGCGGCGTCGGCGAGCGCGTTGTGCGTCCAGAGAAGGCGTCCGAACTCAAGCACGGCGAAGACGGCGAGCAGAAAGACGAGCGCGCCGATGGCGAACTCGACGAGCGCCGCGCCGCGTTCGGCGCTTCGTCGCTTCGCGTTTCGTCTTCCGGCTTTTCGTCCGTGAGTCGTGTCTCGCATCGCTCGCGTCTCCTAGATACTCGGCTGCGTCAGAAGGTAGCGCATCGTCGTGCTCGGCTTGACCGGAACGCTCATCCAGGACTTATCGCCCGCCGCGTCGCCGAGCTTGAAGAGCGGCGTGTACTTGTAGTTGACGATTTCGACCTTGACCGTCGCGGGCACACCGCCGACGCCGCCGTCGCGCGTAATCCTGACGTTGCCGGTCGTCAGCCCCTTGAGAAGCGGCTGCCTGACGCCGTCGGAAGGATTCGGGTCGCCGTAGACGACCATGCGCTGCGCGTCGTCGTCTTTGTCGAGGCTGACGCGGTTCTTATCGACGGGCGTCGAGGCGAGGAAGCGCGCGGCAGAGCGGGTCGCTTTGGCGAGCGTGACGTAGCTGTGCATGTAGCGCCCGAACTCGGCAGTAGCGGCGAACAGCATGAGCAGGACGGGAAGCGAGATGGCAAGCTCGACGAGCTGCGTGCCACGCTCGTCGCGCGCGAAGCGTGCGGAGCGAAGCCGGCGCGGTGATGTTTTTTCGTAGCGTAGCTTCAACATCTCTTGAGTCCTCACCTGTAGAGCACGGGTTTGACGATGGTGCTCTCGGGCACAGCGCCGTTCGGGTTGTAGCCGCCGCGACCGCCGACCACCGCGTCTTCGATGTATTCGGCCACGATGTCGCCGCCGTTGCCGTTGCCGACTTTGGTCTGGAGAAAGAAAGCTCCGAAGCGGTCGAACTTGACCGTGCCGCGACCGTTGTCGTATTCGCCCTTTTTGACAATCGGGATGTAGACGACGCGGCGGCCATCGACGCCCGTGTGCCCTGCGCGCGGCGGCTGCACGGAGAGCTTCTTGGTGTAGGCGTCGTGGTCGATGCCCTCTTTGATGTTGGTGTCGGGCGGATGGTCGGTCGGGTTCACGCTGCCGCCCTGGTAATCGTCGAAGCGCGTGTTGATGCCGGCTCGGACGGGGCCGGAATTGACGCCGGGCTTGGTGTCAATCTGGTAGACCGCGCCGGGCTCGGCGCAGATGTTGACGCCGCTCGCCAGTCCTTCGCGCACGTCGCTGCCGCCGCGACCGGCGACGGCCAGAACCTGATAGTTGCCCGGCTCGACGTGACCGCTCGGCGCGGCGCGAATCGTGTAAGTCCGTCCGGGTATCATCGCCACGTCGTAATCGATGACCGAGAGCGGAATCCAATCGCAGATGACGTTCAAGGGGACGGACATTCCGGCTGTGGCTTCCGCCGAAAGATTGCGCGAGCCGCCGATGAGAATGGATGCGAAGAAGATGCTGGCGGGCGATTGCGGAGTCTTGACGCGGACGAAGCGAATGTTGGCGGCCTGCGTGCGCGCCGTCGCTTCGTTCATGTAATTGCCGTCGAGGTTGACTGCAAACTCCACCTTCCCCGCGGCCATCTTCACGCCCGACTTGTTGAAGCCGTAGTTGTTCATCACTTGCTCGGCGCGGGCTTTGGCGGCGGTGATGCCTGTGTCAGTGCCGTTGAGGGCAGAGACGGCGGCGAGCGCCGAAGCGTCCGCCGCGTTCTGCAATTCGGTCTTGACGAGATAGAGGTGGCTGATGTCAACGCAGAGCCCGGTGGCGAGGAGAAAGGCGAGCATGCCGAGCGTGGAAACGGCGAGGACTGAGCCGCGCTCACTCGCTCTCTCAACTGTTCGTCGTCGTCCTATTACCTGACGCTTCATCGCGGGCTTTCTCCTTTCCTCTCGATTAGTCTTTACGTTTCCCGACGTAGCAGACCTCGATTCACTGACCTTCGACCAGACTCGCGCGCATCAACGTCGCTCCGCTCAGAGGACGGAGCGCGTTCAGGGTGGAGGCCGGGAGGTCGTAAGTCTCGCTCGAAGAGACGGCGGGCAGCTCGCGCGGCTTCTGCTGCTTCGAGGGCTTGGGCGAAGTGGCGGCGGGCGGCGCGCTCGGCGTCGCGTTGGTCGAGGGAGCGGCGGCTGCGGGCGTCGAGGGGTTGACGATGGAAGTGGGCGTGGCGGTGGCGGGCGTGATGGGCGTCGCGCGGTCGGTCGCGCCGGTCGCGGTCGAATAGCCGTGCTCGCCCGTGATGCCTTCGCCTTTGGGTTCGAGGCCGAGCAGGGGTTTTTCGTTCTTGAGCCCGTCAGTGCCGCGCATGTTGGGAAGGTCGTCGGGGCTGACGGGTTTGACGAGGTTGGCCGTCATCAGGAATATCAGCTCGGTTTCGTTCTTCTGGTACGACTTCGACTTGAAGAGGTTGCCCAGTACGGGGATGTCGCCGATGACTGGAATCTTCGAGAGCGAGCGGCTCTCCGTGTTGTCCAGAAGACCCGCGAGCGCGAAGCTCTGGCCGTCGCGTAGCTCGACGCCGGTCTTGGCGCGGCGAGTCTTCAAGCCGGGGATAACGTAGCCGTCGAACTTGACGCCGGTCGTGAAGTCGATGGTCGAGACTTCCGGTTCAAGCTCAAGACGGATGTGGTCTTCGTCGATGATGGTCGGCTTGAAGTTCAGACGGATGCCATACTCTTTGAAGAGGATGGTGACGGTGTTTCTGTCCGTGCCGGTCTGGATGATGGGCACGGGAAACTCGCCGCCCGCGAGGAAGCTTGCCTGCTGGCCGTCCATCGCAATCAGGTTCGGCTCGGCCAATTCGCGGAACGCGCCCTGCTGCTTCATGGCGCGAATCATCGACATGATGTTGCCGCCCATGACGAAGAGGTTGAGCGCGTTCGAGAACGTCCCGTGCATGTAGCCGTTCTTGATTTCCGTCAGGTTGTCGGGGCCTCCGCCCGTGTTGGCGTAGACGCCGTTGCCGGGGCCGCCCTGATACTGGTAAGCGACGCCCAAATCTTTCAGACGATTGCGGCTCACCTCGGCGACCCTCACGGAGAGCTGCACCTGAGCGGTGTTTCGCGTCGGCGAAGTCAGCATATTGACGGTCTTGAAGCCTGCGGCTTTGACGATGGCGTCGGCCTGCCCTGCGGTCTTCGGGTCGCCCACGCTTCCCGAGAGCACGACCGATTCGTTGGCCTGGCTGAGACGGATGTCGTCTTTGGGAAAGAGCGCGCGAATCTGCGAGTCGATGAGCGAAAGGTTGGTTCTGACGAAGACATCGAAGACGATGAACTGCCCGCCCTTCTGCTCCCACGCGATGAAGTTGACCTGACCGAAGCCCTTGCCGTTGACGAGCACCTGGTCGGGCGCGACGAGGACGGCTTCGGCAACTTCCGGGTTCGAGACCGAGAAGCGTCCGATGGGGCGGTCGAAATTGATGACGCGCGACTGTCCGACGAGGACGTTAATCGGCGTCGATTCCTTCTGCCGGACGGCGAAAGAGACGCTCACCGAAGTCTCCTGCGCCTGCGCCCAGATAGGCGCGGCGAAGATGAGAGCCGTGCACAGCAGCGCCACCGTGCGAGCGATAAGGGAACGGGTCTGCATGACTTTTTTTTGACTCCTTTGGGGAATAGCTGTCAGCTTTGAGCGGTCAGCCTGTCAGCAATCAGCTTTCAGCAATTCAGCTTCTGCGTTTGAGCGATTGAGCGATTCACTGTCAGTAATCTTTTTGAGCGGGTTACTGCGAGCAATCTTCCGGGGCTGACTGCAATCTTTCGTTGCCAAGAGCGAGCTTTTTATGAGCGGTCAGCTCGTCAGTCCGACAGCTTTTTGTCTGGCTGATTGCTGACAAGCTGACCGCTGATTGCTTCTCATGGAAACTCGACGCTGCGCCGCTTCGCGCCTTCAATCATCTCGACGGAGGTGCGCGGCGGCGCGGGCGGTGCGGCGGCGACGGGCGCAGGCGCGGGCTTGCTCTGTTCGCGCACGGGCTCGCGCTGCTGGCGCGGGCGCGGCGCAGGGTTAGGAGCGGGCGCGGGCTTCGGCTGTTCGCTCTTGAGCGAGCCGGGGTCGGGCTGAGGCATGGCGCGCTCGCCGCCGAGGAGGCTGCGCTTGTCTGCGCCCTGCGTCTGCTCGTCGCCCTGATCGACGGAGTTGCGCATGACGAGCTGGAGCTTGCCTTCGGTGGCCGCGAGCGCAAGCTTCTCGGCCTGCTCCGGCGTCACCTGCAAAGTCACGGCCTTGACGCTCGCGGCTTCGCGGTCGTCCTTCGGGCGGTCGATATTCTGCCCGTTCGCCAGCACCTTCACGTTCTGCAAGACGATTTTGGAAATCGGGTCTTGACGCAGCCCGCCGTCGTTCGGATTGATGACGACCACGACATCGACGAGCGCGCCCGGCATCAGGAAACCTGAGACGCCCACCACGTCGTCAACCTTGACGGTCATGGCGCGGAAGCCCTCGGGGATAACCGCCGAGAGACCGCCCGCAGAGCCTTCGGGCGCGAGCTTGAAATCCGTCAGGGGCTCGCGCGCGGCGATGTTCGTGATGGCGACGCGGCCGACGAGCTTGTCCATCGAGTCGAACGTGCCGTCGGGGACGGCGTTGGGGGGAAACTGCGCGGTGGTCAACTGTTCGGCGATGAGCTTCGTGCCAGCCGGAACGTCCACTTTCGCCACGACGACGTTATTGAGGTTTCTGGTGTAAGCCTGCGCGTTGGCGAGATAGCGGCTGACCAGAACGGCGGCGGCCAGTCCGAAAACGACCGCGCCCGCGAGTACTACGAAAAGACGTTTATTCCGCATGGCTTCAGTTCTCCGTTCGAGAAATCAAACTTGAAGTGCGTCGTGCCGCACCGTCGGCTCAGGCGCGAAAGAGGGCGAGTGAAACGAGGCTGCCGAAAGTGATGGCGACGCCGTAAGGAATCGTCGCGCGGCGGTCTGCCGGCACGCCGAAGCGCGGCATCTCCCAGCCCGGCAAAAGCCCGACGAGGATTTGCAAAACTCTCATCAGCGTCGTCCGCACAGAGCCCGCGCGCAGCATCGTGTAGACGCCGAGCACGCCGCCCGTGACGGCCACCACGACGAAGGTCGGCAGAACCAACCCCGCGCCCACAACAGCGCCGATGGCCGCGAACAGCTTCACGTCGCCCGCGCCCATCGCGCCGAAGACGTGCAGCGTGAACATCAATCCGAAGGCGAGCGCGCAGCCCGCCAGGCTCGCCAGGAAGCCTTGCGTGCCGCCGCTCGTCGCGTTGATGACGAGTCCGCCGACGAGCGCCGCCAGCACAAACGCGTTCGGGATGCGACGGTAGCGCACGTCGTAATAGGTGATGACGAGCGCGAGCGGAACCAGTAGCGCGAAATCGACGATGGTCTCGGTGGCTGTCATCACTCCGGTTCCTGTTCCGTCTGAGAAAATCTTTCGTGCGAGTCGGCTCGAAGGCGTTCGGCTTTGAGCCCTGACGTGTCGGTTGCGAGTTGAGTATTGAAAGTTGGGAGGCGCGCTTTTGCTATTCGCGGATGAGTTAGAAAAGCGCGCCTGCCTTCAGTTGTAGGTGTGAAACGAGCCCGCTCGATTAGCTGTTGATGCCGGCGATGAGTTCGTTGATTTTTTCGCCGATGGTCGTGCCGAGAAGTTTGAAGGCTCCGACGGTGACGACGGCCACGAGGGCGGCGGCGACTGCGTACTCGGAAAGTTCCAGACCGGTCTCATCCTGCAAGAATCTCTTAATCATTTTTTTGCTCCTTAAAGAAGATGGGTGAAGGGATGGAGGTTTGAGGCGACGAACGCAATGGTCAACCGCGAAGAGTGGCGGCGACTCCGGCGCGTGCCCCGCTTGTCTCAGGTGGAAGAGACTCCGATGAAAGCTCCGCGCGGCGTCCTCCTGTGGCTCGAAGCGATGCGCAGCGCAACTTCTCTGCGCGACGCTTCCTGACGACGGCTCGTGTTCTTCAAAACACTCACTGCCGCCCAGCCGAGCGCGAGCGCCAGGAGCAGCAGGTCATCCTGCGCACTCACTGCGCCCGCCACCGCACGCGCCCCAACGACGAACGCCACCGACACGAACGGCACAACCAGCACCATCGCAGCTAACGTGACTATCATCCTTGTGAGCCTGTCTTTCATCTTTGGTCTCCTTCTCTCGATGCCGCGCGACTTCACGGTGCCAACTCGCTTCGGTCGCTTTTGCGGACGACTGCATCTATCACAAGAGGCGTGCCACAACTCGCCGGGCGCGAAAACAGAGCCCTCGATGGCTTTCGAGCCTCTTCACATCGGCTCGGATGTCACCCGTCGTTGACAACTTCGGTCGTCGCCCTTCACACAATCCGCCCCTCGAATGTGCGGAAACACGCGCTAATGCGCTCTTAAAGCGTTGTCGCCGTCGGTTGACACACGCTTAAAGCGAGTTTCAACCGACGGCGACGGGCTCGGTCGGGATTGTCGAATCGGATGATTCAGGAAGTCTCAGAACTTAAACGAGAATCTACCTGCTTCCGACGCGAAGCATGTTTGAGTTGGAGTCGGAGTTTTATCAGGCGACTTAAGACGGACGCCTCCGCACGAAGGAAGCTCTCTCCGAGGGCGACGCTTTCTAGCATCGCTTATAGTCTTTCAGGAGTATCAATATATTGACGATTAAGGAGAGGGTGAGCAGAATCCTTTGCCGCCGGATAACTCCGCGCAGCTCTTGAACCGTCCTTTTTGGGTCGGCAACTTCGTCGGGATAATAGTCGTGGGGCATGTCCAGACTCCCATGAGGCAAGCTAAACTAATCGGCGAGGTTAGGCTTGTCGGGCGGGCAGGGAGTTTAGCACCATGTCTACCATCATCCAAGATATTTTCCGGGCAAGCGTAAGCAATTATCGGCAGGAGGAGGTTCTAAGGCAGGCCGCTCAAAGTTTGATTACTGCGCAGGTTTGAATTCGAGTTCATCGAGCCGTCGCCACGCGTGCGCCTACCAGCACGAACTTGTTCACGTTAGATACAGCGTGGCGCGCGGGTAGTCGATGATAGCGGAGCGTGCGCTGAGGAGGTCGCCGCCGACGACTCCATCGACGGCTCTGCCGCCGTGTCTTTCGAGCGCGCGGTTGACGTGCGACATGTCGATGATGCGAATTGGCCAGGAGCGAACGCTGAGGGATTGCAGCGTGAGCGTCTCAATCTCGGCGAGGGCAACCGCGTGCTCGCTCGTGCCGATGCCGCCCGCCTTCACGTCGGATTCGGTCATCTCAAGCTCAAGGCGTGCGGCGCTCTCGCGGGCAATCACAGTGCCCGACGCGCCGGTATCGACGAGCATAATCGCTTCCCTGCCGTTGACCTGCGCCGCCAGCTCGAAATGGCCGACGATGTTCTTCGCCATCTGGATGGCCGTGTAGCCCTGAGCTTCTAAAAATTCCGCAAGAGTCATCCGCGTACCTTCATGCACATGCCGCCCGCGCGCCGGAGGCTGCCGGAGCGTCCTCGCGCGTCGGGCTTAGAGATGGCGTAGAGCCTGTGCGATGAAGAGTACAAGACTGAGGCCACCGCCCGCAATCGTGAACGTCCACTCGACGAGCGGGCTGCGACGCCGGAGCAGAGCGCGCAGCATTACCATGCCGCACTTCCAGCCGTCCTGCTGGTAGAGCGGCAGAAGGTTCGTCGCGGCCAGCAGCAGGTTCATCACGCCGAAGGTCGTGCCGGCGGTCGCGGCAGCCGCGACGAGATTGACCGCGATGCCTGCGAGCAAAACCGAGACCTGCTGCACGAGCGGGCGGCGCTGCAACTCTCCCATATCGAGCCGAACGTAAGCGCCGATGGGCAGCGCGTGCAGCTTGTATTCGACCGCGCCGAGGCGAAAGCCGAAGAGCCTTCGTCCCCATCCGAGCCCAAGCTCCGTCGCAGGCACGCGACACGTGAAAGCCGCCGCCAGATGACCCAGCTCATGTATCAGCATGGCGACGGCGAAGCAGGCGAGGTAGTTAATCAACATGGAAAGTCTGGAGTCTGGAGTCTAAAATCTGGAGTCCGAAGCCGGGAGTTTGAAGTTCCGACGCTAAAGTCTAAAGGCAAGCATAGAGAATCCGTCTGGTTTTGACTCCAGACTCTGAGACTCCAGACTCCAGACTTTTTACCGAAGCTGTAGGCCGGAGTTTTGGTCGTCCTGAAGAAAATCGCCGACGTTGATGGCGAGGCGTTTCAGTTTTTTGTAGAGCGTCTGTCGTGAGCCGAGGCCGAGGGCAGTGGCGGCGCGGGCGACGTTGTAGTCGTTGCGCTTGAGGGTTTCGGTGATGATGCGGCGCTCGAAGTCTTCGAGGAGGCGTTCGAGGTCGGCGGCTGTCTGCGGCGTCGCGGCGGCGTTTCCGGCTTGAATCTTCGGAGGCAGAATGCGCGGGCTGATGTGCTCGACGCCGATGTAGGAGCCGACCTCCGTGTAGAGCACGAGGCGCTCTATCTCCGCCGCCAGCTCGCGCACGTTGCCCGGCCAGGCGTAGTTCTGAAGCACGTCGATGGCTTCAGCCGTGATACCTGCGACGGCGTGGTCGTTTCGCCGCGCGTAGTGCGTCAGGTAGTGAGAGATGAGCGCGGCTGTATCTTCGGGGCGCTCGCGCAAGGGGGGAACTTCGAGCGTCAGCGAGGCGACGCGGTAGTAGAGGTCTTCGCGGAAAGCGCCTTCGGCGACGGCCTTTCTAAGCTCCTTGTGAGTCGCCGCGACGACTCGCACGTTGACGCGGCGCGGCGCACGCTCGCCGAGCGTGTGCACCTCACCCTCTTGCAGAAACCTTAGAAGCTTCGGCTGCAAAGGAAGCGGGAGGTCGCCTATCTCGTCGAGAAAGAGCGTCCCGCCTTCGGCGGCGCGAATCAAGCCTTCGTGGTCGGCGTGCGCGCCTGTGAAAGCTCCTTTGCGATGACCGAAGAGCAGGCTCTCGATGAGGTCGGCGGGCGCAGCCGTGCAGTTGAAGGGAATGAAAGCGGCCTGAGAGCGCCGGCTCAGGCGATGGACGGCACGCGCGACAAGTTCTTTGCCCGTCCCAGACTCGCCCGTAATCAACACGGTCGAATCCGAATCCTTGACGCGTTCGACCGAGCGCGCAAGCTCGGACATCGCGCGGCTGACGAAGACCATGCCCGGCAGCGTCGCAGTCTGTATCGCGTGCGCGGCGGCGCGCGAAGGCTGATGAAGCTCTTCGCGCAAGAGCGCGTGCGCGTGCGCGAGCTGCGCCACGTCGCAGAGCATTCGCAGTTCGACGGCCTGCTGCTCCGTTAGAGGCCGCACGCAACGACCGTAGATGACTGCGCCCTCGCGCGTCGGAGTTGGCAGCGCGAGCAGCAAACAGATGGCGCGGTCGCCCGCGCGCATCAAAGGCTCGCTCTCCTTTCCCGCGAGCACGTTCGCGACTTTACTCTCGCCCTCCGCTATCTCTTCGTAATCCAGCCCCTCGACCCACTTCAGATGCGGACGCTCGCCCGCTCTCTGCGCGAAGGTCGCCAGTCCGTAGGTCTGCGCCGTCGCATCGACCATCAGGGCGAGCTTGAGCATACAGTCGTAGAGAATGTCCGAGCCGTTGGTCGCAGCCCTGCAAAGGGAGCGCACCATCGAGGCGAGCGGCATCTGGAAAGCACCGGACGGTTGTTCTGTCGTCTCGGTCTCGGCAGAGAACGGCATAAAGCCTGACATAGAAGACTGCACCCTCAGGAGAGAAAGCCGAAATCGCACGGACGACTCGTGCACGAGTCGTCGAGCATCAATGAAGTGTCTGAACGGGGACAAGAACGGGCGACGGATTCATGCGGAAACTTTAGTCGCGCCGGAGATTGCTCAAGTGAGGGGGCTTCGACTGAAACCTTCAACAGTCTAGTCACTGGCGGAGAGGCTTGTCAACAAAATCAATTTCGCGCTCGCGCGTCGAAGCCGCCGAAGCGAGGCGTCAGGCATGTTTATGAAGAGTCGCACCTTAGAACGATAAGAGACGCGCGTCGAAGCGAGCGCCTTTCGGCGAGCCTCGACGCGCGTCTCTCAACTCATCCCTGTCTGTTTCGGTTCGCGCCTCGTTCGTATCAACCGTTGTCGTCGGGCGGAATGACTATCTCCTGCCCGACCCGAATCATGTCCGGGTCGTCTATCTTGTCGCGGTTGGCGTAGAAGATACGCATGAACTCGTCCGAGTCGCCGTAAAACTGCCTGCTGATTTTCGAGAGCGTATCGCCCGGCTTGATTGTATACGTCCGGTCGCTCTCCTGACTGCCGCCTCCGGCTGCCGCCGCCTGTGTGCGCGTCTCTTCGACCGTGATTTCGGCGGTGATGTCGTCGTAGTTCGGATTGACGAGCTTAATCTGATCCCAGACTCTGTTCTTGGCCTCCTCCGACGGAGCCACGCCCCTGACGAACAGCTTGTCGTCCTGCACGTGGAGGTTCTGCAAGCGAACCTGCTGCTGGTCTATGGCGTTCAAGGCCGTCTGGTATTTCTGTTTTAATTCGTCGAAGCGTTGCTGAGCGTTCGGCTGCTGCTGAGCTTCAGAAGCCCCGCGCCCGAACATCTTGTCCCAAAGTCCCATTGTCGTTCTCCTTCTCTAACGAAAGCGTATTGTTCCGACGCTTACTGTGCGTCGTAAACTCTAAGTCAGCAACGCTTATGCCGTCCGCCGCCGGGCATTTAGAGAAGCAAAAGCGGGCGGACTTTGAAGCTTTAAAACTTCCGAAACGTCGTGGCTCACCTTTTGCATCCATATCATGTCGAGCTTCGTTAGATACTGAAATCGTACAGAAGGCTTTCGTGAGGCTGCGAGTTTAGCGGTCTCGGCGTTTCAACAAATTACGCAGGAGGATTAAGAAGATGAGTTGGATTGGAATGATTATCATTGGCTTGCTGGCTGGCATTATCGCCAAAGCCATCATGCCGGGTCGTGACCCGGGCGGCGTCATCATCACGATTCTGCTGGGCATCGTGGGCGCTATCATCGGAGGCGTGGTCAGAAACGCAATCGGCGTCGGCGGACGTGGCGAGAACGCCAGCGACCCCGGCTTCATTATGACTCTCGTCTTCTCCGTCATCGGCGCTATCATCGTGCTGGTGCTCTACAGGCTCATCACAGGCCGGAGCCTCCGCGCCGCGCCCTAGAGCCGGAAGACATTCAACATCAAGGACTTGCGCGGCTATCGCCCTCCGAACGAGGCGAGCCGCGCTTTGTTTTTTTAGACGGCAAGACGGATAAATGTCTACTCTTCAATCGCTTAGAGATTTCACACGACTCCCTAAGCCGTTCCTCGCCGATGCGCCCAAGCAGTCTAGCAGTTTCGCCGCCTCGCTTTTCCACACCTGTGATGCTCTCGCCCCAGACCTATCTTCATGTGTTCAATAGGTATTCTGCCCCGCTGCCCACTTCGCGGATTTCCGTTCGCCATGTGTTCGCCGAAACAATCGGTTAGCTCAGCTTACTTCAAGTAAACATTGAACTTAGCCGCATAAGTCGTTGTAAAGAAAAGTCTTTACAGCATAGTGGTCGCATGCTACATTCCCGCCACTTTGTCGCTAAATTGTTGAGCGACAAACAGTTGAGAGCGACGCGGGCACATTAAGTTGTACCGTTCGCCTTTCGTCGGCACAGTATCTTGGGTTTTCATCGAAAAACAGGTTTTCGGGCGGATTCACGAGATGGCGATTCGTTTCGGGACATCAGGCTGGCGCGCGGTTATCGCCGACGAGTTCACTTTCGCCAACGTGCGGCGGGTGACGCGTGCAATCTGCGAATACCTGCGCGCGACCGACGCGCCGCAAAGCTCCCCTCTGATTGTCGGCTACGACACGCGCTTTCTGGGTGAGCAGTTCGCCGAGCAGTGCGTGAAAGAGGCTGCGGCCGGAGGTTTCAGGGCTCTCGTCTGCGACCGTCCGACGCCGACGCCGACCATCTCGCACGCCGTCCGCGACCGCCAAGCCGTTGGAGCGATTAACTTTACGGCTTCGCACAATCCGCCCGAGTATAGCGGCATGAAATTCTCGACCGCCGACGGTGCGCCCGCTTTGCCCGAGGCGACCAGGCGCGTCGAAGAGATTGTGGGACAGATGGGCGAGTCGGGCGCTGAAAGCTCTGGCGCTCGCGGCGCAGACGCCGCTTTCGAGTCGTTCGACCCGCTCCCGGCCTACATCGCCGACCTCGAAACCAAAGTCCGCTTCGACACGATTGCGCGCGCCGGAGCCCGCTACGCTTACGACCCGCTTTGGGGCACGGGGCGCGGCTATCTGGATTACGCGCTCCGGCGGCACGACCTCGAAGTCGAGACGATTCACGACTGGCGCGACGTGATGTTCGGCGGGCGCTCGCCCGAGCCCGGCGAAGACCACCTGGACGAGCTGCGCGAGGCCGTCCGCAGAGGCGGCTGCGCCCTCGGGCTCGCCACCGACGGCGACGGCGACCGCTTCGGCGTGCTCGACGCCGATGGCACGTTTATCTCCCCGAACAATCTCATCGCCCTGCTCTTCGACTACCTGGCCGAGTCGCGCGGATGGACGGGCGGCGTGGCTCGCTCGGTTGCGACCTCGCATTTCGTCGATAAAGTCGCCGAGTCGCGCGGCCTGACGGTCTACGAAACGCCGGTCGGCTTCAAGTTCATAGGCGAGTTGATTCTTCAGGACAAGATTATTCTCGGCGGCGAAGAGTCGGCTGGACTTTCGATGCGCGGCCACTACCCGGAGAAGGACGGCATTCTCGCCTGCCTGCTCGCGGCTGAGGCCGTCGCGGCGCGAGGCGCGAGCTTAGGAGAACAGCTTGAAGCTTTGCAGCGCCGCGTCGGGCGACTCTACGGCTCTCGCATCGGCGTCCGACTGACGCCGGACATCGCGGCTTCTCTTCCCGAACGCTTGGGGCGTGAGCCGGAGCGCATAGGCGGGCGTCGCATCGAGCGCATGAACCGGATGGATGGGGTGAAGTTTATTTTCGAGGACGGCTCGTGGCTTCTGATGCGCCCGTCGGGGACTGAGCCGCTCGTACGCATTTATGCTGAAACCGAATCGGAGAAAGACTTGGAGGTGCTTCTTGAACAAGGCCGCAAATACTTACTGGACTGATGCCCGACTCGCCGCTCAGAGACCTGTCGCACGCGCTCTCACGCTCGACGCCAATGCGAGCGAGCTACCGAGGATTCTTACCGCGCCCACCAGCGTCGTCAGCGCAGTCGCGCCCGCGCGCGCGGGCGTGCGTCGCAGAGGCTCGCTCATTCCATCCTGGGTCGTCTTCACGATGATTATTCTCGCCACCTTCGCCCTCTGCGTGACGGCGACGATGCGGACTCACGCGGGGATGCGCTCCGCCGAGCAGAAGTATGAACAGATGAGCGCGGACGTTGAGCATCTGCGAAGCACGAACGAGTCCATCAGGCGCGAGGTCGAGCGTCTGCGCACGGACAAGCGCGCCATCGAGGCCGCCGCGCGCACGCGTCTCAACATGGTGCGCGCCGACGAGATAGTCGTGCCGGTCGAATAACTCTCTTGTCTGGTTTTGTCTTCTTCGGTCGGAGGGTTGTTCGATGAAAGAATTTATGAATCCGCCTGCTGCCTGCCGCTCTTTCTCCGCTTGATTGCCACCCGTTGGTGTCCTTCCGCTTGCGCGCGGCTGCCAGGTTAAACTCGCAGCCGCGCTCCACTCCATAGAAATCGCTGAAGAGGCTAGCCCCCGCGCAGACCGATGGGGTGCGTAGCTTCTCCCGGTCGTTCGAGTTGCCAATGCCTCAACTGATTTGTCGCAGCGTGATTCTCTCTTTGGAGACGGTCGCCTTGCGCTCGGAGGTCAGCTTCTCAAGCTCTTCGATGTGCTTCTGCTCTTCGGCGATGCGCTCTTCGAGCAGAAAGCGCGTCGGCATCTCCGCATCGGTGCAAGCCTTCCAGGAGTCCATGTAAGCCTGCATGCCTTCGCGCTCAAGCTCCAAATCCTGTTGCAGCATCTCTGTGAGCTGCGTCGATTGACGAATCATTCCCGGCTCAACCGTCGGCACGCCGCCCAGAGCGACTATCTTATCGCCGAGCGTCTCCGCGTGGTCGTGCGCCTCCTCGCTCTGTTCACGAAAGAAGGAGCGGTAAACTTCGCGCTCCGGCCCCGTGACGAGAAAGCTGTGCTGCATGTACTGAATAACGGCGGCCAGCTCAAGACCCAGCGCGCGGTTGAGATTCTCTATCAACTCGGTGTTAGCCATCTTTCCTCCCCTACGGCGATGCCCTCGGACTTTGAAATGTTTTCCAGAAATTGTGAACCGATGATAGACGGCGCGATGTCCGGCTGTCAACCGTAAATACTGAAACGAAAAGACTTAACAATGAAATTCGATTTCAGTTCCAAAACCGGGAAGAGCGTGCGGCAAAACTTGAACGCAGCCTGGTTGGTTTTGAAAGGCTCGTGCGTTGAGCGGGCAGGCGATAAGGCCGGAAGGGTTCGGAGCGTCGAAGTTTTAATATCTCACATTTGTTGGCGAAGAAGCGTTTCGAGCGTCTCAGGTAATCGCGCCGCCATCGACGATGACAATCTCGCCGTTCATAAAGCTGTTGCGTTCGCTGACCATGAAGGAGGCGAACTCGGCCAACTCTTCAGGTCGCCCGAGGCGTCCGCTCGGAACCCAGAACTTGTGCATTTCGAGCAGGTGCGCGGGCAGGGTGTGAGCGAGGTCTGTATCGAAGATGCCGGCGGCGATGGCGTTGACGGTGACGCCGAAGGTGGCGGCCTCGCGCGAGAGACATTTGGTGAAGCCAATCATGGCGGCCTTCGAGGTCGCGTAGTGGACTGAAGTGGGGAGGGCTCGAATCGCGCCGATGGAGGTGATGTTGAGGATGGTGCCTTTACGCTGTCGGAGCATCTGCTTGTAGATGGGCTTGGTGACGGCGAAGAGGCTGCCGACGTTTGTGTTGATAACTTCGTCCCAGGCGCGGTCGGTGGTGGTGGCGAAGTTGTCGCCGCGATTGATGGCGGCGTTGTTGACGAGAATGTCGATGCCGCCCCAAGCTTCGACCAGCTCGCGCGTCATCTTCTTTAAGCCGACGCGGTCGGTGACAGAGATTTTGAAAGAGAGTGTGCGTCGCCCCAGAGCTTTGATTTTCCCGGCGATGGTTTCGGCAAGGTCGTCGCGCGAACTGTAGTTGAAGGCCACGTCAGCGCCTTCGCGCGCGAAGACTTCGCAGAGCGCCGCGCCGATGCCGCGCGTGCCCCCGGTGATAAAAGCCCGCTTCCCTTCAAGCAGAAGACTCACGTCCGGCCATTCTCCCTTTGTCTGTTCTGAGCGGTTCTCGAAAAAGCCCGCTTCCAACGGTCGCAAGCGGGCAAGCATTTATACAGTAACGAAAATCTTTAAGAGGGTCTAAGAAAACCCATTCAAACATGGATGGGCAGGATGGAGAAGCAAGGATGAAGGCGAAACGCGGAACGATGAAGAGAAAGCATTTTGTCTTTCAACTCATCGCTCATCGTTCCGCCTTCCCCGTTTCTCTTTATCCTGTCTATCTATGTTAATTTCTTCCTTAAGCCTTGCAGCCCCGCGTCTTCAAGCCGAACGAACCTCGACCATCAGGGGCTCTTCCTTCGCCATCACGGGCGCAGGGATGAGCGCGGCAATCTCTTCGACGATGCGTTGCGTCGCATTGGGGATAGCCATGCCGACCGTCGCGGCGCGCATCGCGGCGTAGTAGCGCGCATCCTCCGCCATGCGCCGGACGACGGGCACGATGTCGGTCGCCTGTTGCAGAAGCACGCCCGCGCCGCGACGTGCGAGCATGAGGGCCGCGCCGGATTCCTGCGGCATGGGCGGCGTCGTGGCGTCGGCGATGATGGGCAGACGGCAGGCGAGCGCCTCGAAGGTTGTCAGGCCGCCGAGCTTGGAAATCATCACGTTGGCGGCCTGCATCAACTGTTCGACGTGCTCCGAATAACCGATGACCTTGACGGGAAACTTCGCGCCGACGGCGAGCGATTCGGCTTCGGCTCGAAGCTGCTCGTTCTTGCCCGCGAGAAAGATTGCCTGCACGTTGAGGTCGCCGCGCACGAGTTCGCGGAAGATGGAAGGGATGTTACCGCCGCCGACCCATCCGGCGTTGACGAAGACCGTGAACTTCTGCGGGTCGAGCCCGAGGGCGCGGCGCGCGGCCTGAGCGACGTGCTCGTTTGGCAGCTCGAACTTGGGATGCACGGGCATGCCTGAGACGCGGATGCGTTCGGGCGCGATGCCGTAATCAATCAACTGCTGCCTGGCCTCTTCGCTCGCCACGAGATAAAGCCGCACGTCGTCGCACGCCCAGCCGCGCCAGAAGCCGTAGCAGGGGTCGGTCACGACCGTCACGAGCGGAATCTTGTCGGCGAGTCGCAACTCTTTCAGGAGGCGCGCGAAGAAGTGCTGCGTCAGAGGATGGACGCTGACGACGACGTGCGGACACCAGCGCTCGAACAAATCCTTCGCGTAGCCGAAGCAGCGTCGATAGAAGAACTCGCGCGTCTCGGGGCGAAAACGATTGACCGCCCAGTAGAGATATTTCATCCAGTGCTGCCGGTGGCGCAGCATCCAGTTATAGACGCCGACCAGTTTCTGCGTCACCGAATGCGACTCTTCGATGGCGCGCACGACGCGCACCGCATAACGGTCGCTCTGCCAGAACTTCTGCACCCCGGCGACAATCGCGGCGGCAGCCGAACGATGGCCGCCACCCGTGTCCGAAGAGATAATCAGGATTTTAGGAACCCTTGCTCGAAACATAGTCTTAGGGGTTGGGGGTTAGGGGTTGGGGGTTGGGGGTTGGGGATTGGTTTTTATCCATCCCCTGTCCCCCAACCCCTGACCCCTATCTACGCTTTGACGGTCAGGCCGTCGGCCTGCGCTTCCTGGCGCTCGTGCGCTTTGCGCGCCTTCTTCATCTCGCGTTCGAGGCGCTTGATTTGAATCAAGTGCGTCGGGTTGAAGGGCAGACTGGGATAGAAGCTGTTCGACTCGTGCGTGCAGAAGCAGCCGCTGGCCGCCTTCTTGCGCCGCGCCTGCATGGCGGGCGAGAGCCAGAGTTTCTGGAAATTCCAGTCGTAGTCGCGCAGGTTTCCGACCGGGTCGAGATTCTCGCAGGAGGAGACCGTGCCTTCGTCGTAGATGACGCCGCCCGCAGTTCCGGCGTAGCAGGTCATCTGGGCGCGCTGCTCTTCCTGAGTTTTGGCGATGAGGCCGTGCATGTAGATGTCGATGGCGGCCTTGAAGAAACCGGCGTCGCCCGCGTAGTTGTTCTTGATAGCGGCGTGGCGCGAATCTTCGTCAATCATCTGCGCGAGTCGAGCGTAGCGCGAATGGTCGATGTCGAGTTCCTTCGGGTCGGCTGAAGGCGGACGGATGTAGTTGAAATTGACCTTGTCGGGCTTCAGCTCGTACTTGAGGAAATCGTACCACTCGAAGATGGTGTCCTGATTCGAGTTCATAAAGCAGGTGCAGGTCTGTATGTCGAGCCGCCCGTATTCGCGCTTGATTTGCTGAAGCTGCCGGGCGGTGTCGGTTGCGATGTCCCAGGAGCCGGGCTTCTGTCGAATCTTCTCGTGCGAGTCTTTGAGACCGTCGATGCCGAGGGCGACGGCGACGTTTAAGTTCGGGCACTCTTCGAGGATGCGCGTCACGTCAGGGATGATGCGTTTCTGAATCTGGCCGTTCGACATCAGGTAGACCGATTCCAGCCGGTTGTTCTCGTAGAAGGCGCGGACGATTTCCGGCAAATCCTTACGCGTGAACGGCTCGCCGCCCGCAAGGATGAGGACGCCTAGGTTGCCGCCCAAAGTCTCCGAGACGCGCTGAATTTCGTGCGTCTTCATCTGGAGTTTCTTGCGCGGACGGTCGTCCAGCTCGTCTGTGAAAAAACAGTGCGTGCAGCGCATGTCGCAGACGGACGTGACCAGAATATTCAGCAGCACGGGCGCAAAAGGCTGCCCCAGCGCAAGCTTGGCATAACGCTTCAGAAGCTCTCGTGTCGTGTAATCCATTTCTTTTTTGTAAACCCCTCGTCCCGGCGCGTTCTCGAAATCCGCAAATGCTGCGCCCATGCTCGAATCCGCGAGCGATGTAAACAGTTACAGATACGGCAATTTCGCCCTGCCTGTCAACGCGAAGCGGCGCATCTCTCCTCCATTTCACCGCGCCGAAGCTTTAGATGCCTCCAGTGTACCCGTCCGTTTAGGTTATTTGTGTAAGATTTTTGTAAACATCGGCCAAGCTTTTCGCGCCGGCGGCAGGGGCGATTTCAGGATTCAGAGGGAAACGTAGGCTGGCGCTCCGTCGGGCGGGCTTCGGGGTGAGAATCGGGCGGAGGCTGAAGGGGCTTATTTGCGAAGAGAGTCTTTGAGGTTGAGCGTGCGCAGTAGCCGGTGCAGATTATTCGGATGAACTCCGAGCAGGCGCGCGGCTTCTGTATAGTTCCCGTTCGCCTGCTCGATGGCGCGCGAGATAATCTGCTTCTTCGCCTCGCCGACGGCTTCGTAATACTTCAGGCTCTGACCCTCCGGATGAACCGCTTCGACGATGTTATCCGGCAAATCTTCCGGAACTATCAACTCGGTAGTGCCGAGCACGGCTGCGCGCTCGATGGCGTTCTCCAGCTCACGGACGTTGCCCGGCCAATCGTAGCTCAGCAGGCAGGAGCGCGCTTCCGGAGAAATGCCGAGGATTCTTCGCTTGCACCTGCGGCTGAATTTCACCGTGAAGTAGTTCGACAGCAGCGCAATATCCTCTTTCCTGTCCTTGAGGGCGGGCATCTCGAAAGAGATAACGTCGAGGCGATAGTATAAGTCCTGCCGAAAGAGGCCGTTGGCGACAGCCTGTTTGAGGTCGCGGTTGGTGGCTGCGATGAAGCGCACGTCCACGTGGATGCGCCGCGTGCCGCCGACGCGTTCGAACTCTTTCGTCTGGAGCACGCGCAGCAGCTTGGCCTGCAACGTCGAAGCCAGCTCGCCGATTTCGTCCAAGAAGAGCGTGCCGCCGTCGGCAACTTCCAGCTTTCCCTTCTTCTGCGCGACGGCTCCCGTGAAAGCGCCGCGCTCGTGTCCGAACAGCTCCGATTCGAGCAGCCCCTCGTTGAGCGCCGCGCAGTTGATGGCGACGAAAGGCTTGGAGGCGCGCGGGCTGTTGCGATGAATGGCGTGGGCGGCCAGTTCTTTCCCCGTCCCCGACTGGCCGCGAATGAGCACGGTCGAGTCGCTCGGCGCAGCGCGCGCAATCAGCTCGTAGACCTGACGCATCCTCGGGCTCTCGCCCACCATGTCGTGCTCGATGTCAATCTCATCTCGCAGCCGCCTGTTTTCACCCTCCAGCCACTCGACGTGACGCGCGTTCTCAAGCGCCAGAGAAGCGATGGCTCCGATGGCCGTCAACAATTGTAGATGTTGCTCGTCGAAACGTTTGACCCTGTCGCTCGTGTCGAGATAGATAAAGCCGCAGACGCGCTCGCCGCTCGTCAAAGGCACGCAGAGCAGCGAATTGACGAGCGAAGCGGCCAGACTCTGCGCCCCCTCGTAGGTGCTGTCGTCGAGCACGTCATTGCTCATCACTGAAGCACCCTCACTGAGCACTTGCCGTGCGACCGTCCAGCTTATCCGCACGGGGCTTGCAGTCGCTTCGCCGATGTCGCGCCCGAAGGCCGAGATGGGCTCTCCCAGGTCGTCGCTCATCAGGACGATAGCGCCGCGCTCTGCCGGAAAGGTTTCGAGCAGCGATTCGAGCAGGCGTTCCTGGATAACGCCCGGGTATCTCAGGGAGGCAATCTCACGACTGATTTTGAGAAGGGCGTTCAGGTCGTGCGCCGCGCGAATGCTTAAGCTAGACGCGCTCAGAATACCCTCCGGTCTCAGGTATAAAGCGTCCTCCCTTCGCAGTTGAACCGTAGAGCGCGCCGACAGGCTCGCTTCCTCCAGCCGCACCGTGCCATGCGGGATGCCTGAATCCGATTCGTGCATGAGGAATAGCAGCAGCGTCTCGCCGACGAGAATTTGGTCGCCGTGTTCGAGCTGCTGGTCTCTGACCGGGATGGAGTTGAGAAACGTTCCGTTGAAGCTGTCGAGGTCAAGGATTCTGAACTGCCCTTCGACCTCTTTGACGACACAGTGTCTGCGTGAGACGGACAGGTCGTTCAGGCAAATCTCGTTCGAGGGCTCGCGGCCAATCGAGAGCCCGTCGCTGGCTGCGAATATCGTGCCCTTGAGGTCTCCGGCGATGATGACGAATTTCGGATTCATCTGGATGGAAAGTTTATAAGGTGACGGCTCTGGGGTTTTTTGGCATCGTCAAGGATAAGTTAAGCAACGCTGCGGTTCAATAGCTCTCAGACGACTCGGGCGCGCCGCCCGTCGCCGTCTGCCCGTCGATTCCCCCTCCGGCCATATCAGAAATGATAACCGAACTATCACTATTGATATAGCCGACAGGGAACAAGCCTTTTTCTCGCCTCTCAACAAGGAGGATAAAGCGCCCCCTGTCGCTTTTTTTACGCAAAGCCGGTGGAAGGCTGAGGCTCGTTCAGCCCGGCACGCCGTTAGCTTTAAGTGATGCGCGGCCGGTGTTCAGCACGCTTTAAAGAGGCTCGAATGCCTTCTCAAAAACGAACCGTCCGCATCGAGCAAGAGACCGGCAATTTGCTTTAACCCCCCTACATGTAGGAGACATCCATGCAACACCGAACTTTGAAAAAACGACTTGCGACTTTCCTGACAATCATCACTCTCGTCGTGCTCGCTCATCCGGCCTCGGCGGCTGCGGGCGCAGACCCGCCTCAGTCAAACGCCGTCCGCCCAATCGTCGTCAAGCCCAAGCAGCTACAGCTCGGCAAGACGAGAAAGATTTACATTTCGACCGAACCGGCCAGCGACCTGAGCAGCATCGACGGCGTGCAGGAAGCGCCCGAGGCCGGACTAATCATCGTCAACAGGACGCTCTCAACCGACAAAACGCAACTCATCCTCGAAGTCGAGGTCGATGAAGACGCCGAGCTTGGCCCGACGCACTTGACCTTGACGAAAGCCGGACAGCCATTTGGGACAGTCCTCCTTGAGCTTATTCCCTACAAGCCGAGACCCATCCAGCAACAGGCGACGCCCGCTGGCATCACTCAGGGTAAAGAGGTTGACTACCTGCTCACCCCGCTCCCCTACAAGGTCACTAAAGACAACTTCGGGAGCAGGGCTGCCGACAACTTCTACGCCGTCGAGATCGCGCTCGGCAACAATTCCGGCTTCGACATGCAGATTGTCAACGTCGGCTTCGATCTAAGCTCAGGGATACAGATTGCCGCGAGCGACCACAGGCTCGTGCGTGGCACGGTCGAGAAGGAGCAGCTCTACGGCAAGCGCGCCCTGGCGATGAACCTTCTCGGCGGTTCGGGCATGATGCTCTCCGGCTTCCTGCCCTTCTTCAAGGCCATCGGCCCGCGCGCCAACTTCTCCACCTTCAGCAGCATCGTCAACGGTCAGTTCAAAGACGCCTTCGGACTGGCCGCGCCCGACCTCACCATCCGCCAACTCAATCGCCTTGAGAATCAGACCATGCACGACGAGATAATTCTGCCCAACAACCAGCAGATGAGAACCATCGTCTTCGTGCCGCGCGGCGCGCTCAACCTCTCGAAAGAGCAGCGCGATAATCTCCCACTCATCCGGCAGATGCTCGGCAACCTGATTCTCGTCGGGCGTCCCATCGAGATTCATCAGAACCGGCAGATTGTCGTCCGCGCGGGCGCTTCCGGCGGCTTCAACAACCCCAACCCTTCTCCCGGCGGCGGCTTTCGCGGCACAGGAGGCGGCGGCGGCAGCAACAACGCGCAGCCCTCTGCTCCTCCCGCCTCGCCCTCCATCACAGACTTCTCGCCGAAGTCGGGCCTCACGAGCGAGCAGAAGCAAGTCACTATCACCGGCAGCAATTTCAAGGGCGGTACAACCGTCACCTTCGGCGGCACGCCGGCCGTGATTCAGGAACTGACGGCCGACAAGCTCGTCGTCATCGCCCCGACGCACCTGGCCGGAGATGCCGACATCGTCGTGCAGAACCCCGACGGGCAGAAGGTCGCGGCCTCTTCCAAGTACACCTACTTCACCGAGCTGCTCCTGAGCGGCATCGACCGCACGACGGGCGTGCTCTCGGGCGGCGAAAAAGTGCGTATCTTCGGCAACGGCTTCGCGCCCGGTGCGAAAGTCGTCTGGGGCGGAACCGAGCTGCCCGCCAGCGCCGTCAAGATTTCGCCCGAAGGCACGTCGATAGAAGTGACGACGCCCGCGCGCGACACCGCCACCAACGTCACCATCGTCGTCACCAATCCTTCGCCCAACGGCCAGAGCAAAGAACTCCCCGGCGGCTTCACCTACGTGCAGCCGCAGTAGCTCGGCCATTTGAACGGATAAGAGCGGGGCGACTCTATCAACCGTCAACACCGTCCTCACCCCGGAGGCCGCGCCTCAACTACCGGAACGCCCATTTTTCTCTCTGTCCTCGGTAACGAGAAGAGAAGAAAAACGAGCAGACGGAACTAACAGGCGCGGCCTCCCGTCGAGCCCCCACAGAAGTACGGCGAGGCGACGCGAAGGCAACACGAATCGCGCGACGCTGCCCGCTCGCGCCTCAAGGCGAGAAATCTCGAAGAGAAGCGGGATGGCCTACTGCCTCTTGAACGCGTCACCAAATGGGTGTAATCAATGAGGCCAAACCCGACTCGCCCTGCCAACATCAACTGAGCGGCACGTCGCCGTCTTAACAAGGGTGACAAATTCGCTCTTCACCGAAGGAGAAGTGAGCCAATGAAAAAACTCCCAGCAAAAGATGTTTCGGATTCGCCATCCGAACCCGCCCGTCGCACCTTCGCCAAATCAATCTCCGCTGCGCTGCTCGCGCTCGCATCCTCCCCGATAACGCTCATGGCAAGCCAGCGTAGGGGGCGCAGGAGGAGCACAACCCGTGCTAAAGAGGAGCGAGGGCCGCAGAAAAAGGTAATCTGCCGTCCCTTACTTCTAAAAACTCACGAGCCTCCCATCATCATCACCAATGGCTCTCTCAGGTTTGACCTTGAAAAGAAGCTGATTAAGAGCGGCACGGGCCCCTACATCTACTCAATCGATGGTGACAGGTACACAGACATCTCCAGAATAGAGGTCGTCGCAGAGAGGAAAAACGGGGCTCACGGCATAATCAGGTATATCCCCAGACAACGGAGTAGGCTAAAACTCTGGCTACAGAAAAAGCCTACAAAGGATGCGCCCTGGGGAGCAATCAGCACTCAGCCGCAAGTGACTTTCACCTTCGCTTCGGATGCGGATTCCCTCCTCTCAATAGAGAGCGAGCGCCAGCTCGAAGGCGACTTTCCGACGCACAACTCATCGCGTCCATACAGGTATAATTTTGTGTACCCTGCGACGGAAGCGTTCCATTTTCGTCTCGCCAAATGGAGCCTCCACAGACTGTCGACAGACACGGTTATCAGCTCTCCCGGGGGCCCTTTCGCTGGTGAGGTGAGCGAGCAAGATGACTTGGGGTTTCAGATTACCGTCTTCTTCACGCATAAGAGTACTTAATGTCGGGGGCAACTCAGACATCTCACCACGAACGCCAGCTAATCACAACGCTTCATCATCCGCATAAGCGCCGCAGTCTGCTGAAATGCAGAACGTAGATGTAGTCTCTCGGAGGTGAATACATGATGGTCGGAAGAGGGTCGAGACACACAACGATGCTCGGCGCATGCCTCACTCGTCGGATAGCTGACATCCTTATTATCGGCCTTCTGGCTGGCCTGCTGATTCTCTTTGGAGCGCCGCAAGCTGGAGGTCATTCTGCGCAAAGGCACAACCGGACGCAGAGAGGTACGCACTCTGCCCGCTCGGTTGAGGAATTCAATGGTGCTTATGTTGCCAGTGGCGAGCTGATAGTGAAGTTTCGTAAGCCGCTCAGCAGAGCTTTTCGCAGGTTTTTATCCGGGTCGAAGGCGGACTTGGGCACGGTCTCTGTTCAAGAGATAGCTAACGACCTCAATCTCTATTGTGTGAGCGTCGAAGGCGTCAGCACGGCCTCTCTCATCGAGAGATTCAACAAGTTATTGAGTTTGCTCAGCAATAAACCCAAGCTTGCCGATAACTCTATTCTCTATTTTGAACCGAATTTCCTCATCCAGCTTGAACAAAGAAAGCTGCCGAACGACCTGATATTTAACGGCCAGCCATTATGGTCGCTCAGAAACTACACCCCGGAAACTCCGGGCATCAGTGCTGTCTCGGCCTGGGATAAAGCGACGGGCACAACCGACGTAGTCGTCGGAGTGGTGGATAGCGGTATTGATAAAAACCACCCGGATTTGAAGGACAATATCTGGGAAGCTCCTTATGAATTTAAGATTCAACTTGGAGGACGGACTATCACCTGTCCGAAGGGCAGCTATGGATTTAATGTTCAGGCTGAAGGGGAGGAAGATATCTGTTATCCGAAGGACGAGGCCGGGCACGGGACAAACGTCTCGGGAATCATCGGAGCACGAGGTAATAATGGAAAGGGCATCGTCGGAGTGAATTGGCACACGAAGCTCTTAGGGCTTCGATTCACAGATGATGTTGGAGAAGGTACCGCCTGCGATGCCATCAACGCCATTGAGGTTGCGGTTCAACTCAAGGCGATTTTCGACGCTAAGAAGGACAAGCGTTTTAATGTTCGTGTGCTCAATAACAGCTACGGATACGGCTGCTCGTCAGATGTAAGCTGCGAGTTGAAGTCAATGCAAGAGGTTATCGAGCGAGCGAACAGGAAGGGCATATTATTTGTTGCCGCCGCCGGCAATGACAGCTCGAACAATGACGAGCGCCCACACTTCCCGTCAGATTTCCTTTTTCTACCCAATGTTCTGTCCGTCGCCGCGACCGATTCGCAGGATAATCTTGCAGATTTTTCCAACTACGGGGCACGCAGCGTCAATTTAGGTGCTCCCGGAAAGGGCATTTACACGACATGGAATTGGTTGGACGTGAAATACAAAGAACAGCATGGCACTTCTATGGCAACGGCTTTTGCTTCCGGCGCGGCCGCGCTCATGCTCTCATACCGCAAATGCGCCTCTCTGACACCTGCCGGATTAAAAGATGCGTTGGTAAGGAACGTAGACAAGCTCGACTCGCTTAAGGGCAAGACTTCGTCGGGCGGTCGTTTGAACGTCAATTTGGCGATGGAGAGATGCGGGAATCCGTTGCCGTGACGCTGCCGTCGTGATAGCGCGGGCTGAAGAAGCCTGAAGCGGTCGCCGGTTTTTGAGTTGTCCGAACTCCTTGTCGCGGGAGAAGGATTCTCCTTCGGTTAGCTGGCCGAGGCTGCGGCGGCGGTGAGTTGTTTGTGATGAAGTGTGATGTCGGGGCGGGCGAGGTAGCTTTCAAAGTGTGCGCGCCCCCACGTCTGTCGGAGGCTCGAAAGCAGGCTGTCGGCCAGCAGGAGATGCCGGCGAGCAGCGTCGGCGTCTCCCAGAATTTGAGAGGCGCGTCCGGCGATGAGCAGGGCGCGCCATTCCGAGTCGGCGCGGGCGCTTCGGGCGAAAAGCTCGCGGGCACGCGTGGCGGCGTCGAGGGCGGCGTGGGCGTCTCCGCTCGCCAGCTTTGCTTCGGCCAGGGCGAGCAGAGAGTTGGAGAGCAGACGAGGATCGCCGGAACGCGAAGCGCTCTCAAGCGCCTCCTGGCAAGTGCGGATTCCCGTTTGCTCTGCGCCGGAGAGCGACTGCGCCAGTCCGATGATGGCTTGAGCCTCGATTGTGGGGCGCTTGGTCTCCGAGTCGTCGGAGGCAGCGGCTCGTCGGGCTTCGGCGATGGCCTCGGAGAAACGCCGACGGCTCAGCTCCAGCCCTGCTCTGACGAGGTGAATCCTTCCCCAGAGATGCGAATATGCGCCGCCGGGCTGCGAGGCCAGAGCCGCAGCCTCGTTGAGCGCCGCCCTCGCCTCCTCTTCGCGCCCCAGCCGCCACAGCATATCCGCACGACTGACAAGACTATAGCCCGCGTCCAGCCTTTTATTGAGGGCGCTGTAGAGCGAGAAACTGTCTTCAAAGTTTCTTAGCGCCTCGGCGTAGCGCTCCTGATGGGCAAGCACGGTTCCCGTATTTTTGACCGAAAGCGCCTCCTGCAAACTGTCGCTGCCTTCCTTCGCACGCTGCCTGAGCCGTTCGAATATTTGAAGCGCCTGAGCATAGTCGCCCTTTAAATCGCTCGCCTGGCCGAGCAACGTTAGCGTCTGCATGCTCTCTTTGCGGTATCTTCCCTGTTCATAAAAGGCGAGCGCCTGCTCAAGGTAAGGGATACCCTTCTCGGGATTGTCCTGCTGGATATAAAAGCTGCCCAGCGAGAACTTTGCGCGAGCCTCGCTGCGACGCGCGCCGTGCTTCTGAGCAAGCTCCAGCGCCTGTGTGAAATACTTTTCGGCTTCGACGGTTCTGCCTCGAAGGAAGAAGAAATTGCCGAGGTCGTTGAGGCTCTGAATAGTCAGATTCTCTGTGTTGTTCATCTGCGCCAGCCTGACGCCCTCTTCCAGCTGTTGCCTGGCCCCGGCCTCGTCGCCCGCCCAATAAGAAGCGATGCTCAACTGTAGAAGCACTCTGACGCGCTGGTGCGGGTTGCCCGTCACCGAGGTGATGTCGAGAGCTTCCTTCAGGTAACGACGCGCGTCGTCGCTCTTTCCGCGTGTGATTAAAAGGGCGGCGCGCTGGTAGCGCGCCTCGGCGCGACCCTCCTGGTCGCTGAGCGCCTGGTATAGCTGCTCGGCGCGGTCGAAAGCCTCATCAGACTGCGGCAGATTCTGCTGGCGACCGTAGAGAACGCCGAGACGGAGAAAGGGCGCTGCCGCCCTGGGGTTGAGCTGTGTCGCTCGGAGGTAACTCTCGATGGCTTTGTCGGCCTCCTCATTCTTTTCGTAGGCTCGCCCCAAATCGATATGGGCGGAGGGAGATTCAGGCCATCGCTTAACAATCTCGGTGTAATGCTCGACGGCGGCGGGATAGTTGCGCTTGACCATCTCGGTGATGGCCTTGAGATACAACTCATCCTGCGGCGAGAGTCTCGCGCCCTGCTGTACGAGCGAATGGGCTGCCAGTATCTCCTCGTTTGCTCGTTCAGGATTGTCCAGCTCGAAGTGAGATTCGGCCAGCCTGGCATGTGCGATGACAAATTTCCCTTGAGCTTTAATGGTCTCTTCAAATCTCTTCGCGGCAGTATGGTAGGAGCCGTTATGCAGAGCGCCGACTCCGCTCTCGTACCATTCGCGGGTCCCACCCGAGATTTCTTCTACGACGCCTTGGCGGAGCCATTCAGAGACGGCGAGAGTGGACAAAGCGAGGATGATAGCGGCGACGAAGACCGTGACGAGAATGTACGGCTTCCTCAACGAGTCTGTCAGCGACGCGACGGCACTGAGGCGCGATTTCGGCGGCCTAATCGACGAAGGCGGCGTGGAAGGGATTGCCACAGAGGATTCGGGCAGGCTCCTTCGCACATCTCTGAGCGCGAGGCGCATCTCCTCGGCGCTTCCGTAGCGCTCATCCGCATTTTTGGCGAGCGCCGTGAGAACGAGGCGGTCGAGCGACTCAGGCGCGGCCGGGTTATATTGCGAAGGCGGGGGTGGGTCGTCTCGTATGACTTTGGCGCAAATCGCCACCGCGCTGTGGCCGTCGAAGGGCGGGCGTCCAGTGATGCATTCGTAAAGCAGCGAGCCGAGCGAAAAGAGGTCGCTGCGCGCGTCGAGCTGCAATCCGAGAGCCTGCTCGGGAGATAGATACATCGGCGTTCCGACCACCATTCCCTCGCGCGTTTGTGTGGCAACCAGCGCTCGCTGCTCCCTGTTTTCTTCAGTCGGAAGGTTGTTGTCGCTCAGAATTTTTGCCAGCCCGAAATCGAGAATCTTCACTCTGCCACGCTCGTCTATCGCTATGTTGGAGGGTTTAATATCACGGTGAAGAATTCTGTGGCGATGAGCTTCGGCAAGCCCTTCGGCAATCTCTTCGGCAATCTCAAGGGCGCGAGAGAGGGTGAGCGTGCCTGTGCGGATAAGCTCGGTCAGGGTCTGGCCTTTGACCAGCTCCATGACGATGAAGGGCTGGCCGCCGGGCGTCTCCCCGTATTCGTGAATCGTAGCGATGTGCGGGTGGCTGAGTGAAGAGACGGCTTGCGCCTCACGCAGCATGCGCGCGCGGAAATGCTGCTTGTCGAATTCGGCGGTGAGCACCTTGAGGGCGACACGTCTTCCCAGAAGCGTGTCTTCGGCAACGTAGACCCGGCTCATCGCTCCTTCGCCTAGGTTATTAAGTATTCGGTAATGAGAGACCGTTTGCCCAATCATAAGCCTGATTCTCCTTACCATCCTAAGATGAGGAAGCGAAAGGTTCGGGGGTGTTTGTACCCGAGCGGGTCAGTCTACGGAAGCGCCGGAGCCGAGCACGACTGTCCTATTCTGCTCTCGAATCTGAATAGAATCAACGCCAATCGCGCCGGTAAAGGCCGTCGAAGGCCGGGGGTTTGGGACGCGTCTGTAAGAGATGGGAAGTTATCTTCCGGCTGCTTCGGGCAGTGTGTTTTTTTCCGCATGGATTGGGGAATTTTGTTGGACGTTTAAGGCGGGAGAGGCGAATAGAGCGGGCAAAGCGGCGGGCGGACGCTGGCACAACTGTTGCCCTTTAGCTTGCTGGCGGGATTGAAGATGCGCCTCGGGTTTCGGAGGCCGCGCGAGTGGTTCGTCCAAAGGGTCTTTAAGTTCTGTAAAAGATTTGGAGACTCCGAGACTTCAAACGTGTCTGCCGGGTAGGTTATGCGTTCATCTTACGAAATGAATTTCGTCGAAAGCTGCGTGGGCTGCGAACGGCGCGACGAAGGGCTTTTCTGCGGCCTTGAAGCTAACGCGCTGCGAGCTTTGGACTCGATTAAGTTCGCGGCCTCGTTTCCGAAGGGAGCGATGCTTTTTATCGAGGGGCAGGCGGCGCGCGGAGTTTTCGTTTTGTGCACGGGGGGCGTGAAGCTTTCGGTCTGTTCGGGCGAGGCGAAAGTGCTGATTACGCAGATAGCCGACCCGGGCGAGCTGCTCGGTCTGTGCTCGACGCTCTCCGGTCAGCCTTACGAGGTGACGGCCGAGACGCTCTCTCCCTGTCAGGTCAGTTTTATCAGGCGCGAGGACTTCCTGCGTTTTCTCTCGTCGCATCCGGGCGCTGCCCTGCACGTCGCGCAGTTGATGAGCCGGAACTACAGAAACGCGCACGAACAGGCTCGACTGCTCGCTTTGTCGCATTCGGCGGCGGAAAAGTTTGCGCGCCTCCTGCTCGAACGTTGCGCCCGGCACGGCAGAGTGACCGAGCGCGGCATCGACCTCAAGCTGACGCTGACGCACGAAGAGCTGGGTCAGCTCATCGGCGCATCGCGCGAGACGGTGACGCGGCTCATCAGCGAGTTTAAGCTGGAACAGATTATCCAGGTTAAAGGCGCGACGCTCGTGGTGCTGAACATCGCGGCGCTCGAAGCTCGCGCCAACAATCTGCCGGGCGAGCTTACTCACCTGTAAAACGTCGCCGCGAGGGTGGGGCGATGCCTTGAGAGAGATTCTAAGAGCCGACCTCGCCTTCGATGACGAAGAAGCCGGTCTCGCCGCCGCCCGAAGAGACGTTGACGACCGGCGAATCCGAGAGACGCACCATCGCGCCTTCGACCCTGCCGCGAAACAGAAACGGGTTGCAATCGACGTACATCGGCTCGAAGCTCCATTCGCTTTCGTTGAAGACGGGAAACTCCTCCATGTGCAGCTCGATGAGTTCCTGCACGATGTAGTCGGCTTCGAGCGCAACGCCCAGAAGCGCATCCCACTCGGCTTCGCTCGCGCGATGTCCGAGCAGAACGCCGTGCCCGCCGTAATCGTCGTTCGGCTTTAGGATAAGGCCGCGACGATTTCGGCGGACGAACTCCAGCAAATCCACCTCGCGGCCTCTGTAGAGGGTTTTTCTCTCGGCGAGGCGTCGCGTCCAGGGCACGCAGCGCGCGATTGCCTCGCGCTCTTGTGGCGTAAACCAACCCGCGTTCGCTTCGTCCGTCAGAAGCTCGAAGGCCGCCTTCTTATGCGCAATCTTGCAACGGAAGGAATTGACCATGCAGACATTGCCGTCCGTGTAAGCACGGACGAGCGCGGAAGCCTCGTCGAAGCGCGAGAGCAATTCGTGAATGATGACGCGCTTGTAGACGAGGTCGATGCGAAAGTCGCGTCGGCGCAGGCGTCCCCGTGTGTATTCGAGTTCTTCGGGCGTGCAGATGACGGTCGGCACGCCGCAGCCGACGAAGTAATTGCGCAGCAGAATAAACTCGTGCCCGGTCGGCAAATCAGCCCAGTCGAGGATGGCGATTTGCGGCACGTCGCGCCCGCCCCATTCGTAGTAGGTGTCGAGCAGAGTTTGGAGCAGTTGGTTGACCGGCGCGAACTGTCGCAGGCGATAACGCTCGGACAGACGTTGAAGAGCGCCGACCTCGAAGAGTAACTGGTTGAGCCCCGTCTGGTCTGTCAGGCTCGAAGGATTCTCGGCGTTGTATTCGACGCAGCGCACCTCTTCACCGTTGACGAAGACATCGAGGCGCGAGGTGGCCGCCGGATGCGTGTAGCCAGGATTGACGAGCGCGAGTCGGCGCTCCATGTCGAGCAGCCCGACGCGCTCCAACAGGGCGGGCTCGGCGACGAGCGCATCTATCACCTTATCGAACGCCGAGGCCAGCGACTCGGAGGCGCGAGCCATGCGGTCGTACTGCGCGCGGGTGAGCAGGTGCGGGCGCAAAGAGACGCCGAGCGGGCGCTCGCCGTGCAGCAGGCGCGCGGCGGCCATCCCCGCCCGCAGCCGCGCAAACAACTCCGGCTTCAAACTCTCGTCTCCGGCCAAAAGCTCGTGATACTCGGCAATCGCCTTCTCGCGCATGGCCGCCAATCTTACACCAAAGAGAGCCCTCAGCAATCAGCTTTCAGCAGTCAGCCGAACCGGAGGCTGATGCCGGCGTCGGGCTTTGTCGTCGTCAAAGTCAAAGAAATGAGATTTACGGTGTGAGGCGGCGACTGTCCGGCTGAAGGCTGACTGCTGATTGCTAAATAGCTATTGAGAAAAATGACGGGCGCGGAGCGTAGATTTTCGCAGCCGCGAGGCGCGCGCGTGACGGGCGGCGGGTGTGGCCGACGTGCGATGCAGAGGCTCTACCGACGTTTTTCCCTGTCGGAGCCAGTGCTGACCGAGTTTCGCAGAGCGAGTCTTTCAAGCGACGGAAAGCGCGCGGTCTTCCGGCACGTCTGTTGCTTCTCGCAGGTGCAGGGTGAGCATCACCTGTGGCTGTCGAAGGCAGCTTTCTTTCAAAGCAGATTGCGCGAGACGGAGGGCAGCGAAATGATTTTGAGCGAAATGATTTTGAGCGACGTGCAGATTAGAGAAGCCGTGCTGCGGGAGCTACGGTGGGAGCCGAGAATCAAGGGCTCGAACATCGGCGTCGCGGTCGATAACGGAGTCGTCAGGCTGGTCGGGACTGTCGGCACGAGCACTGAAAAGCTTGCGGTGGTGGAAGCGGCGCTGCGAGTTATCCGCGTCGTCGATGTGGTGGACGAAATCGAGGTCAGGATTCCAGAGGGCAGCCGCACCGACCCCGACATCGCGCGGGCTGTCGAACACGCGCTGCTCTGGAACGCGCACATCCCGCACGAACGCATCCGCTTCACGGTCTCAAACGGATGGGTGGCGCTCGAAGGCCGAGTCGAGTTTACGCACGAGCGGCTCGAAGCCGAGCGCACGGTGCGGCGTCTGTCGGGCGTGCGCGGCGTCTACAACGAGATAGTCGTTGACCCGCCGGAGGTAAAGACGGAGAACGTCCGCCAGGCCATCGAGGAAGCGCTCAGGCGCGAAGCCGAGCTTGAGGCCGAGAATATTCGTGTCTCTCTCAAAGGCGACACGGTGAACCTCAAGGGACGCGTCCATTCCTGGCAAGAGAAGCAGATGATTCTCAACGCCGTCGTTCATTCGCCCGGCGTCCGTCGAATCGACGACCACCTGAGCATCGACCCCTACTTCTAAACTCGAACGAAGCGACACGCAGCGAATGACGGCGCGGCCTAATCAGTTAGTCGCGCCGTCGTCCGTTTACTTCGATTAAAAAACCTGTCTGGCTTCGAGGTTGAAGCCTGCGATTTTGGTCGTCGGTCGCGGGTCGGCGGCGCGCCGCAAGACCTCGACGGCCTAACCGGCGCGGGACGCATGTCGCGGTCGATGAGTCGTCGCGGCACAGGTTGGCGCGAAAAATTCCCTGAGCCCGCTTCTCTCTCGGGTGAAATTTCGCAAGCAGCCGGGCGATGCGTTCCCGAAGGGAGTTGGAGAGGCGTTTTGCTGGGAGGCGGAAAAGCGCTTGCCCCGCCGCATCGCTCCGTGTTATTGTGCGCCGCGAAGAAAGAAAAGAGAATCGTTCAGATTCTTTTCACGCCGGGTTGGAATCCGCAGGTCAGTTCTGAAGTCTACCTCCGCCGGGCATCTCTACCGATAGAACCAACGCTGAATCGCTCGCTTGTCTGCGAGCGCCCGCGCGTTCACGCCGCTTCCGTCGAAAGAAGCCTCTTTCCCTTTACCTTTAACCCCCAAAGGAGTCTTCCGTGAAGTTACATAACCCCCGATTCGCGTTTAGAAATAGAAGGATTCTTTTCGTTCTCCTTATCTCGCTGGCGACCTTCGCCGCGCCCGTCACGTTCCTCGTGTCGGCCTCGATGCGCTCGGCTGCTTCGAGCAGAGAGCGCGCGGCAGAAGGAGCGAGCAGCGCGCCGAAAGCAAAAGCCAAAGGCACGGGCGCGGCCACGTCGAAGAGGACAAGCGCACGAGATGCTTCGCTCGGCGTGCCCGATATGAATCTCGCGCCGCTCTCCGCGCCGCTCATCTCGGCCACTAAAACGGACGCGCTCGCCGCCGACGACGGCGACGGCGTAGCCGGCTCAGGCGATACCATCAGGTACACCGTCCAAATCTCCAATAGCGGCGCGGCGGCTGCCCTCGGCCTGTTGTTCGCCGACACCATCGACCCGAACACGACGCTCGTAGGCGGCTCGCTCAAGACGACGCCTCTGGCGCGAGACGATTCTTACAACGCGAGCGGCAACATACAGATTTCCATCCCAGCGCCCGGCCTGCTCTCGAACGACCTCGACCCCGACGGCAACACCCCCGGCCTCGTCGTCTCTTCCGTCAACTCGGCGGGCACGCAGGGCGAAGTCAACGTCAACCCCGACGGCAGCTTCACCTTCAACCCCGCGCCCGGCTTCCAGGGCAACACCAGTTTCACCTACACGATTACAGACACCGACGGCAACACACGGACAGCGCAGGTGAGCGTCGGCGTGAGCGGCATGATTTGGTTCGTCAACGCCTCGGCCTCCTGCCCCTGCGACGGGCGTCTGACTTCGCCCTTCAACGCACTCACGGGCGCGAACAGCTTCGGCGCTTTAGTCTCCGACGCCGCAGGCGACAACATCTTCGTCTATAGCGGCAACTACGCGGGCGGGCTCGTCCTGCTCGACAATCAGAAGCTCATCGGGCAGGGAGCGGGCGCGTCGCTCTCCAGCATCACGGGCATCGTTCCGCCTGCGGGCAGCCTCGCGCTTCCCTCTACTGGCGGGGCGCGCCCCGTCGTCACGTCTTCCGCCAACAACCTGACGCTCGGGTCAAACAATCTCGTGCGCGGACTCAATCTCAACAACAACGGCGCGACCGCCCTCAACGGCAATAACTTCGGCAACCTGCTTATCGACGAGATGAGCGTCGCCAACTCGAACGGCGTCGCCATCAATCTCACGAACGGCACGCCCGATGCGACCTTCACCTCCGTCTCGGCAAGCGGCGGCGCGCAGGGTATCCTCGTCAGCGACACCGCAGGCAGCTTCACCGTCGAAGGCACGGGCACGACCGACGGCTCCGGCGGCACGATTCAGAACGTCACCGGCAGAGGCGCGAGCTTCGTCAACGCCTCGAACGTCACGCTCAAGAACATCAACTTCTCGAACACCGGCACGACTGACGGCGGCCTCGCCACCTGTTCGACCGACGCCGTCGGCAACACCGGCTGCAACGGCGCGATTCACCTGCAAGGCACAAACGGCGTCGTGCTCGACAATGTCGAGACCAACGGCGGACAGTACGGCATCAACGGCAACAACGTCACCAACTTCTCGCTCCTGAACAGTCTCATTCAGAATCACGGCAACGGCGCGAACGAGCACGGCGTCCGCTTCATCGGTCTCTACGGCACGAGCGCCATCACGGGCACGACCGTCACGGGCTCGGCCGTCGATAACGTGAGAATCGTCAACAGCAGCGCACCGGCTCTCTCGCTGAGCGTTCAGGCCAGCACCTTCCAGAACACCAGCGCGCTTCTCGGAAATACCGGTCTCAACCTCATCGGCACGGGCGCGGCCAGCATCAGCGTCAACGTGCAGGGCAGCACCTTCCAGAACAACAGGGCTTCCGGACTCGCCACAACCTTTTCCAACAGCGCGACGCAGAACATCACCGTCACCAACAACGGCGCGACCCGCAGCCTCTTCCAGAACAACAACATCGGCATCGACCTCGGCACCGACAACGACGCCGACATGATTTTCCAGATTAACAACACCAACTTCTTCAACCAGTCCGCGCAGGCTATCAACCTGCTCACCGCCACCACCGCCACCGCCAACTCGCAGACCAACGGCGCTATCTCCGGCAACACCATCGGCAACAGCAGCGTCGATTCCGGCTCTGACACCGCCGAGGGCATCAGGGGCAGCCTGCGCAGCAACGGCAGCGAATCCATCCTCATCACCGGCAACACTATTACGCACACCGACCGTCAGGGCATCAACATCGAATCGCTGTCCGGAAACGGCAACGGCTCGCTCATCATCACGCTCAACAACGTCGGCCAGCCTGACAACAACGAGTCCTTCCCCGTTGCGAGCGTCAACGGCATGTTCTTCTCTTCGCGCAACGCGAGACAGACCTGCCTCAACATCGACGACAACAACAGCGCCAATAAGGGCGCGGGCTCGTTCGGCTATCAGGTGAGACAGGCCAACACCGCCGTCTTCCGCCTCGAAGGCTACGCCGGAGCAAGCAACAACGCTTCTCAGGTGGCAACCTTCATCGCCGCGCGCAACACTACGGGCACGGCGGGCGTCCAGACCACCGCTACGGGCACAATCGTCAATTACACGGGTGGCATCTGCGGCGGGCCTACTTTCCCCGCAGCGGCCTCGATGTCCTTGATGTCGGCGATGATGATGTCGGACGACTCCGAATTCTCGGCCTCGAAGATGTTCGACGCGCCGCAGGCTTCGGCTGCGACGGATGATGTGCCTGTGGCCGCCGACGGCGCGGGCGAAATGCAGAACGGCGGAAGCGATGTGCTCCTGGCCGCAGACGGCGAAGCGACGGATTCAGGCGTCGCCGCTTTGACTCACGGCGATTTGTCTTCGACCACGAGCGCCGCCCGCGCGCGTCTGGCCGCAGCAGGCGTCTCGACATCAGACCTCGCCCTGCTCGACGCCCTCAGCTTCCAGATTGCCGACCTCGAAGAAGAGATTCTGGCTACTTCCTCCGCGCAGAGCATCGTGCTCGACCAGAACGCCGCTGGTCATGGCTGGTTCGTCGATCAGTCGCCCGGCGACGACGAAGAGTTTCCCTCCAACATCGGCGCGAATTTGCGCCGCGCCGAAGGCGCAAGCGCCTACTCGAAGAACGTAGACCTCCTGACGGTCGTCATGCGCGAGATGGTTTACGTGATAAGCCAGCAGCGCGGCCGCCCCGTCAATCGTTTGCGCGGTCTGCTCTCCGAGACGCTGCCGGTCGGCGTGCGCCACACGCCCGAAGATAACGCAGACCTCGGCGGCCAGCCCGTCGCCTCGGCCAGCAACTCTTCCGTCAATCTGAAATCGGCGTCCGAGAATTTCCTCTCGCGTCTCGACTTCAAAGGCAGCAGCCGAACCGGAGCGCCGTCTCGCCACGTCGCACCGAAACAGACGGTGGACGCAGTTCAGTTCAAACCCGCGAAGTACGTCGTCGGCGGAGACGAAGCTCAACCGGAGTTTGCCTCCGGCGACCTTCGCTCCGTGCGTCTCGGCAAAGAGACGCGGTTTGAAGCCTCGCCGACGAGTCGGCTGCTGGCGATGGCCGCCGCAGCCATGTTCAACGGCATCAACCTGAACGTCGGCACGCTCGATGCGAACGAGAGCCTGACCGTCACCTTCGACGTGACTATCAACGATCCTCTGCCGCAGGGAACGTGCCAAATCTCGAATCAGGGCACGGTGACGGGCGATAACTTCAGCCCCGTTGTGACGGACGATCCCGACACCTCCGCGCCTTCCGACCCGACCGTCACCTCGGCCAACACCGCGCCGACCGTCGCGGGCGCGACTGTTTCTCAGCAGCAGGGCAGCCCCGCGGCGAACTACCAGATTGCGACCGTCGCCGACGGCTGCACCAACGCGGCCTTCCTCTCCGTCAACGTCCTGACGCCCTCGCCGGGCATCAACGTCACGGGCATCATCAACACGAACGGCCAGGTTACGGCCAACGTCTCCGCCGACTGCAACGCTTCGCTCGGCGCACATACAATCGTCCTCGAAGTCTCCGACGGTTCTCTGACTTCGACCGCCAACCTCGTCGTCAACGTCACGGCCAACACCGCGCCGACGCTCTCCTACAACGACCCGCCGCTCGTCTCGACGGGCAGCAGCGTCAACGTCAGCCCGGCCACGCCGCCGAGCGACAACGGCAGCATCACGAGCTTCGCCGTCCAGAGCGTCTCGCCCGCGAGCTTCGCAGGCACGGTCTCGGTCGATAACGCTGGCGTCGTCTCCGTGACGAATGCGAGCCCCGGCGGCAGCTACACCGTCACCGTCAGGGCGACGGACAACTGCGGCGCGTTCACCGACGCGACCTTCGTCCTCAACGTCAATCAGCCGCCCGTCGCCGCCTGCAAGAACGTCACGAAGTCTGCCGACGGCTCCTGTCAGGCTCTGGTCTCGGCTGCTGAAGTGAACGACGGCTCGTCCGACCCCGACGGCGACGCGCTCACCTACAGCCTCAGCCCCGCAGGCCCCTACCCGCTCGGCACAACCACCGTGACCTTGACCGTCACCGACACGCACGGCGCTTCAAGCTCCTGCACTTCGACCGTCACGGTCGTCGATGACACGAAGCCGAGCATCGCCGCGCCGCCCGCTCTGACGCGCAACACCGGCGCAAACGCTACCGAATGCGGAGCCTTCATCAGCGACGCAGACCTCGGCTCGGCCGCCGTCAGCGATAATTGCTCCGGCGTCACCGTCACACGCACGGGCGTTCCCGCCGACAACAAATTCCCTGTCGGCACGACCACCATCACCTACACGGCCACCGACGCCGCAGGCAACTTCAAGACGGACACGCAGCTCGTCACGGTCGTCGATAACACGCCGCCCGCGATTAGCTGCCCTGTCAACATAGGCGTTCCCGCCGATGCGAACGCCTGCTCGGCTGTGGTCAACTTCGCCGTCGGCGTAACCGACAACTGCCCCGGCGTGACCGTCACGAGCAGCCACGCTTCGGGCTCAACCTTCCCCGTCGGCACGACCATCGTCAACGTCATTGCGAAAGATGCGGCGGGCAACCAGTCGGCCTGCTCCTTCTCCGTCACGGTCAAGGACACGCAAGCGCCGATTCTCACCTCGTCCGTCCCCCTCTCCGTCTGGTCGTCGCCTTACGAGCACATCATGGTCAGCGCCGGACTCAGCGCCAACGTCACGGATAACTGCGCGGGCAATCTGCCCACTCAGGTTTCCGTCTATGGCGACGAGGACGACCTCTCCACGACCGGCGGCGACGGCAACCACTCGCCCGATGCGAAAGACATCGCCCTCGACACTTTGCGCCTGCGCCGCGAGCGCAAGGGCAACGGCGACGGGCGCGTCTATCTCATGGTGACGAAGGCCACCGACGCGGCTGGCAACCTCGGCTTCACCTGCACGACTATCGTCGTGCCGAAGAGCACGAGCACTTCAGACCTGAGCGCGGTTCAGGCTCAGGCCGCAGCAGCGAAAGCTTACTGCGACAGCCACAACGGAGCCGCGCCCGCGAACTACTTCGTCATCGGCGACGGCCCCATCGCCGGGCCTAACCAGTAAAACGGAAGGAAGCGCCGCCACGTTGAATCAACAACGCGGCGGCGCTTCCTTTCATTTACAAGTTGACTCTAACCTGCGTCAGTTTTTGACGCACAGGACACAGAGGACGCGTAGGGATTCTTTCTCTCTCCGCGTCCTCTATGCCTCTGTGCTCTCTGTGTTAAATCGCCGCTTTATCTCCGCCCACGATTCACTTCAGGACGAGCGCCTTCGCCTCCACCGCCGCGTCGAGCAACCTCGTCACATCCCGCAGCGTGACCGTCCCGTAATACCAAGAGCCTGCCGCCTGCGATTCGGCGTAGACGGCCTTGTAGATGTCGTAATAGCTGCGCTTGCCATCGACGAAGTTATAGACCTCGTCGCGCATTAGTCCGTGCAGCGCGCCCCGGCTCGCGGCGCTCACTTTCTCCCGGTTCGCGAAGTAAGTTTCCAGGCTCGGCGCATTGGAAGGAATCTTCCGGCTGGCCGCAAGCTCCTCCGCATTCAGGGTCGGGATGGGCTTCGGATTCGTGCCGTGTAGTTCTCGATAAAAGAGCGCGAGTTCCGATGTGAGCGAGCCCTTCTTACTGCTCATGCTTCCGGCGACAATATTTATCAACTGCTGCGCGCTCGCGTCCCCGCTCGCCAGCACGCGCGCCGATTGAAGCGCACGAACCTCTCGCTGGATGCCCTGCTCAATCATTATGTTCGCCCTCTTCCAGCCCTCCTCCGGCTGGCTCGCCGATTCCTTCAGCAGGCGCAGGCCAGCCTTCAAATCGTTCGCCAGCCTTGCCGTGCCCTGCCCGAAAGTTTCGCTCAGCACGAGCGGCACGTCGCGCTCGTCGGCGTAGGCGAGAAAGAAGGCGATGGAGCCGATGAGGAAGTTGTTGCGCTTGAGCTGCGTGGGGTCGATGAGGTCGAGGTCGTCGTCGGAGGAATGAATGAAGTCGTCGTCCCAGTTAATCAGCGCGACCGCCGGGACGCCGATGGCTCCTTCGAGGAAGACGAGATGGTCGGACGAGCCGAACCAGGGAACGAAGCGCGCGTTGTAACCCTGCCGCGAGCCGAGCGACGAATAGAGCGGGCGCGAATGCGGACGCGGCAGTCCGCCCTGTCGCCCTGCGGCGAGGAAGGAGTTGTTGGTCTGAAGCAGGTATGTGCCGATGCTCTCGAAGACGGCGTCGAGGTAAGAGGTGCGCGAGTGCGGCGCGAAGATGAGATGCTGGACGCGGCTGCCCTTCGACTGGTCTGCCCCGGTCATGTCCTGATGGACGTTGGCGAGTATTCGCCGCGACTCTTCCGGGTGGTCGCGGAAGTAGCGATACTCGGAATAGATTTCGTCAGTCCACCAGAAGCGTATGTCGCGCAAAGGGCGCGGGATGCGCCCTTCGCGGATGAGCTTGTTGTAGGTGCGCGCAAGCTCCAGCAGATTCCCGCAGCCCGAGCCGTCGTCGTTGGCCGAGCCCTTCTCTTCCTGCAAGTGGGCGGTGAGCACAATCTGCTGGTCGTGATATTTCGTCCCGCGAATGACGCCTTCGACGAAGCCCGTCCGACCCGGCGCAGCCCCAATCTCCGTATCCACCTTCGCTTTGAGCACGACCCGACCGCCTTTTACCTTCTTCCCCGTTGCGAAGAAATCTTCGGTCTCCGTCGTCGAGAGCATCTGCCTGAGCATCTCACCCTTGCGCGGCGAGAGCGCGAAGGCAAACGTGCCCCGCTTGCCTGCGGGCGGCGTGACGTTGATGCGCGTCCAGGCTATCTGGTCTGGATAGTCGAGAGGATTCTTGCCCTCGGAGGCGATGAAGGTGACGACGCCGAGCGCGCCTCTCTTCCAGACGGCGTTCTGCGCGGCGGTCTGCGGGCTGTCGTTGGTGAGCACGATTTTGCCGCGCACGTCCAAGCCCTTCAGCTTCTCTTCGGAAGCATCGTCAATCCAGATGAGTTCCGCCGTCACGTCCGCATCGTGGCTGCCGTCGGAGAGATAGACGTTATGGTCGCCGATGTCTGCCAGCTTCACTTCGACGGGCTCGACCATCCAAAGCTCCGCCGAGCGCGGCGTATAGTTCGGCCCTTCGAGCGGCTGCTCGACGAAGCGCACGTCTTCCAAGCCCACCTCTTTGGCGGCGCTCATCACGTACTCCGCCGCCTTGAAGTAGCCTTCCATCCCGGAGTCTCGATGCCAGTGTGTGAGCCATCGGATGTGCTCGAAGGCGCGGTCGCCGGAGATTTCGTTCGAGAGCATTCGCAGCTCTTCGTCCGACAGGAAAGGAGTGGTCTGCGCGCGTGCCAGACGCACGAAAGGCAAAAGCGTCGTGCTGCACGCGAGCAGCACGCACAAAGCGAAACGTCTCTTCATCATCGCCTCCGAATGTTCCGAGTTTTACTGCTTGCGGGATTGTTTATAACGATAGAGGGGAACTTAACACGAAACGCGGAATCGTAGAAAGAGCAGACTCCGGCAGAGCAGGGACGCTCATGAAGAACCGACTTGAAGCGCGCCGCTCAAAGCTCATTTGAGCCTCATGCGCGTTTCTGCACGAGCACTTGAAAACTCCCGCTCATGCCGCCCGGAAGAATCATCTCCCGCGCGCCGAGACGCAGGCGCACAACGTCGGCCTCGCTCGCAGCATCTCTCGTCAACAGCTCCAACTGTTCGAGCAAGCCCGCGCGCAGCAGAAATTCGTCCTGACGCTCCAGCAGCACGGTTCGCAAGCCCGCGCGCTCGCCCGCGCGCCTCAACTGCGTCCAGTTGACCGTAGTCGTCAAATCCTGCTCGCCCGGGCGGTCGAGCACGTTTTCCGAGAGACGATGCTCTCTAAAAGCGCGCAGCGTCCCCTCGCGTCGATGCGGCGCGCCGTATAGCTCTCCGGCCTCAGCGCCGTAATCGACCGTGACCAGGTAGCCGCTCTTCAAGACCGACGCGGCGCGGCGCATCCACTCTTCCGCTTCCAGATTCACCTCGGCCAACTGCCCCACCGAGAGCGTGACGCCCGCCTCCGCGAAGTGAGCTTCGAGACGCGGCGTGCTCGGCTCGCGCTCGACCCAGACGAACGCGCCGGCGTCGTCTAAGCCGACGCACAACTCGACAAGCTTGCCTTCACGCATCGTGACGAGGTGAACGGGCAGCGCGTCGAGCAGCTCGTTCGAGAAGATGATGCGAGGGTGCGGCTCTACGCTCATCTCCGAAAGGCGTCGGAACTCGACGCGCTCGGCGAGAGGCTTAAAAGACGCAAGTCGCCGACGCGCACGCTCGCGCCCGTCCTCGCTCGCCTCGTCGATAAAGTAACGGAGGGCACCGAAAGCCTTCGGGTAGTAGCGGCAGAGGGTCTCAAGCACGACGAACGCGAAGTCGCCGCCGCCCGCGCCCGCTTCGACGATGCTCCACTCGCGCGGCGAGCCCAGCTCTTCGTAGAGAGCGGCGAAGTAACGCGCGAAGGTGGCGGCGAAGAGCGGGGTCGTCTCGGCGCTCGTGCGGTAGTCGCCCGCGCGTCCCCAGCGCGTGCGGTCGCGGCGGCAGTAGTAACCCTCCTGCGCGTCGTAGAGCGCCGCTTCCATCCACTCGCGGAAGGTTATCGCTCCCGCTTCTGCGCGGCGGATGCGACGGCGCAGTCGCTCGGCGAGCGGTGGGCGGGCGGCGAGTTCGGCGTCGGGCTCGTTCATCGCGGCTGGAGGAGGGCGCGAGAGCCGGACTGTTTGAATTTGGGATGAATCGTGAAAGGCATGAACCGCGTGTCGGCTTTGAAAGCTCAGCGTGTTTCCGAGTCGGCTTCGTCCTTCAAGAGTCGCGTGGTGTGGTCGGTGACGCTTGAGGGCGGAGCTATCTCGGAGGTGTTCACGCGCGGCGGCACGTAGGTCGAGACGGGCACGCTGCGGGGCGGCGGAAGTTTCTGGGCTTCGTGTTCAGGTCGTCGCAACTGCGTGGGCGCGACGGGCGGCACGTAAGGCTCAAGGTAGTTGTGAATGGCCGAGAGCGGCGCGTTGCTCTCGAAGAAGAGGGCGTAGAGCAGCCGCATCAGTCCGCCGACGACGCAGAGGACGCCCGTCAGCGGAATCAGCTCGATGGGCGCGTCCAGAATCATCACGCCGACGAAGATAACGAGCGGGACGAGCAGCATCGCGCTCATCATCAACATCACGCCCTGCCGGATGCCACGCTGACGCGGAGAGATTTTATCGCCCGCCTGCGCTTCGTCGCGCCTGAGGGGGAGCGCCCCGCCCGTCGCCAGCACTTCGCTCACGACCTTCAATGGAAAACCACAGCGCGAGCAGAAACGCACTTCACTCGTGACCTGTTGTTGGCCGCAATGAGGACAGTACATAAATGCTTCGACCTCGAAAGGTAAGGGCTATCGACTCTGCTTGTCCGGCTGCTCGTCGAGCAGTCTGGTCGTGCTCTCGGTGACGCTCGGCGGCGCGGCTATCTCAGAAGTCCCGCCTCGCGCGGGCGGCATAAAGCTGCGCGCGGGGATGCTTTCGGCGTGTGGCAGCACAGGAGCCGCGGCGCGCGCTCCCGGCGCAGCCAGCGGAGACGGCGCGTAAGACGGCGCGACGTAAGCCTGCTCCGCCTGATGCTTCTTACGTCGCACAGGCCCCTCCTGAAAGATGCCCGCGTAGAGCATGCGCAGGATGCCGCCCCAGAAAAAGATGATGGCTGAGAGCGGAACAAGTATCTCCGCCAGATAGTGATTGCCGTGAGGCGGGTCGAGGATGACGGCCAGAACGGGCGTCAGCACCATCCCGATAAACATCATCAGGATGCCCTGCTGCACTCCCCTGCGTCGCGGCGAAGGCTTCCAAACGTCAGTCGCCGCCGTGTTGAAGTTCTGCGGCAGCGCGCCGCCCGTCGGCAGCAGTCCGCTCACGACGCCGAGCTGAAAACCGCAGCGCGAACAAAAACGAACCTCATCTGAAACCTGCTGCTGTCCACACTGAGGACAAAACATCACGCTAATCCTTACTGGTTAGAAACGGGCGACGAAAGAGCATGCACCTGCTGGTCTTGGAATGAACGGAAGAAATATACAGTAACCCGGACTCTGACGGGTAGCCCTGCGTGCGGCCTCCACTCGTCAAACGTGAGGCACGGCGCGTCAAGTAGCATCCGACAGCATCCATCGCTCTCGCGAGGCTCACTCGCCGGAGGAGACGCCCGAAGGCGTCGCTGCTCAAACGCCGTCTTTATCTTCCAGCAGCTTCGTCGTATTTTCCGTGACGCTCGACGGTCGAGACATCTCCGAAGTATCGGCGCGCGGCTGCTGTTGTCCGTAGCTGCTGACGAGCACGCTCCGCGCCGCAGGTAAAACCGCCGCGCGCGCTTGCAGCATTTCCTTTTGAGCCAGCGCAGGGGGCGGAACATAAACGAGTTCGCGCTCGCCGCTCGTCTTCTTCCGGCGCAGCGAGCCCTCCTGAAAAATCAGCGCGTATACTATCCGCATGAAACCCACCATGAGGAGCGTGGCGATGACCGGCTCAAGGTGCAGAGCCTCAATCAGCGGGATAAGGCAAGCGGCGACAAACAGAATCAACGCGCCCTGCCTGATTCCCCTGCGGCGTGGCGAGCGGCCTGGCTTGCCTTCGCCAGCTTCGAGAGCCGGATGAACGCCGTCGGCGGCGATTAACTGCACGACGCCGCTCAACGCAAAACCACAACGCGAACAGTAACGCACCTCTTCCGATAACTGCTGTTGACCGCACTTTGGACAAAACATTATGAACCTCAAACCCGTCTCTTCGATTGACAGCCCCGCGCCGACGCGCATGCAGATAAAGATTCTCGCAGGGATTACGAAGCGGGCGGGGGCAAAGTTCGCGCGCTTCGGAGGGCGCGTGCGTTCAGATGCGCGGCAGCGGCGCGTCGGAGAAGAGACGGAAGGTGGCGAAGGCGCGCCCTTCGTGATGCGCGGCGCGCGTCAGGGTGTCGATGAGAAGTGCGAAGAGCGTCTGCATCTCGCCGGAGGGAAGGGCTATCTCTTTCGAGAGGTCTTCGTCGCTACGAAAGAAGTCGAAGCTGCGGCGGCGCGTCGCCTCGACTTCCGAGAGATATTCGGCGACGCGAGCGGGCGTTGAGAGAGTTTCCGGCAGCGTCCACTCGAAGGGGTCGTCCCAGAGGTTAACGCTGATGCCGCCGCAGGTCTGCTCGACGATGGCCGCGCCGCGCAGAACGTGCTCCCCGCACGAGTAGACCGGATGCGCGCCCGACGAGGCGCGCGGCTGCCAGTAAAGCCTCTCCGGCGGCACAACGGCGACGAGCCCCGAAAGGCGTCCGTGTAGTCGCGCGAAACGCTCGTCGAGGCTCCGAATCAACCTGTCCATCAAGCTATCGAATCATTTCTTCATTGATTCATTTTTCCATTGAATCAATGAACCAATGAATCAATGAATCAATTCCCTCATCTGCTTCGCCGCTCGGATTCGATGAGGACGGTTCCGAAGCTGCGCGCCCCGAAGGTGACGCCCGATTGAACCTTCCCCTTCGCGCCGACTTCCGTGCCGCGCGAGGGTGCGCCGTTGCGCGAGATGACCCAGATTTTCCCCGTCCCGTCGTCAAGCTCGTAAGCGCCGCCGAGCAGAGGCACGCCGTAGCTCTCCGTCACCCTTCCGGCTATCAAGACCTCTTTGTTGCGGTAGCGTCCGGGGTCTGCGTTGACCTTCGCAATATCCGTCCGATTCGGGCAGGCTGTCAGGAAGAGAACACCAAAGAGGAGCACCGGCAAAAGAATCTTCTTACGACGTGAGCGCATTGCATCTCCTTCTTCAACTTCAAACTGAAATTTCGGGAGAGCTTCTGCATCATAACACGCGCCTCAGAGGCGAGAGAAAGGCGCGAGCGGCTTTCCCCACTGCTGACACGAGGAAGTGGCCGCAACATCTTCACATCCGACTTTCACGCCGGTTCTTTCTGCGCACGAAACTCTTTGAAATCCGCGCGCAGCACCAGCATCTCAGAACGCGTCGCATTGACTACGGCTTCCACGCGGTCTAACCGGACATCGAAGTCATCTAACCGACTTTCGACGCGGTTTAGTTGCTCGCGCAGGCCGTTTAATTCTCCGCGCATGCCATTTAATTCTCCGTGCATGCCGTTTATCTGGGCGCTTAAAGATTCGCCGAGCGCGTTGATGCGTTCCAGAACCGTCTCGATGGTCGGCTTGGTTTCGTACTTCTGGCCTATATCTTGGGTGGGTTCTTCATTCATAAGGCGATGCTATCACGCGCCGGATTTGTAGCTCAACTAAAACTCGTCGGGCGGAGATGTAGCCAAAATGCCCGACGCGTGTTGCCGACCGGATAGAAATCTAAAGGGGAAAGGGAAACATCATTAACAGTTGTTTCCCTTTCCCCTTTCCAGTCTCCCTTTAGTCTCTTATTTTCCGAACCAGCCGATGGGCTTGCCGGAGAGGTCAACCCAGACGCTCTTGACCTGCGTGTAGAGTTCGAGGGCGTGCTTGCCCATCTCGCGCCCGTAGCCGGACTGCTTGTAGCCGCCGAAGGGCGAGGCCGCATTGAACATATTGTAGGTGTTAATCCAGACGACGCCGGCATGTATCTCTTTGGCGAAGCGATGGGCGCGCGTGATGTCGCGCGTCCAGATGCCGGCCGAGAGGCCGTAGATGGTCTGGTTGGCCTGGCGGAGCAGGTCTTCTTCGTCCTTGAAGGTAATGACGGAGGTGACGGGGCCGAAAATCTCTTCCTGCGCGACGCGCATGTCGTTTTTGACATCGCTGAAGATGGTGGGCTGGAAGAAGAAGCCGCGCTGGAAGTCGCCTTCGAGTTCGGGCGGGGAGCCGCCGCAGAAGACGTTTGCGCCCTCTTCGCGCGCGATGTCCACGTAGCCCTTGATGCGCGTCAACTGCTCTTGGGAGACCTGCGGCCCCATCTGCGTCGTCTTGTCCATCGGGTCGCCGACCTTCACCCTCTGCGCGCGCTCTTTGAAGCGTTCGAGGAATTCGTCTTTGACGCGCTCGTCGAGGAAGAGGCGCGAGCCGGCGCAGCAGACCTGTCCCTGATTGAAGAAGATGCCCATCATCGCGCCGTTGACGGCCTGTTCCATGTCGGCGTCGGCGAAGACGATGTTGGGAGCTTTGCCGCCAAGCTCAAGCGAGACTTTGGTGAGATTGTCGGCGGCGGTACGGGCGATGATTTTGCCGACCTCGGTCGAGCCGGTGAAGGCGATTTTGTCGATGCCGGGATGCGCGGCGAGCGACGCTCCGGCGGTCTCGCCGAAGCCGGGCACGACGTTGACGACGCCGTCCGGAAAGCCCGCTTCCTGTATGAGCTTGCCGAGTTCCATCGCGCCGACGGGCGTCTGCTCGGCAGGTTTCAGGACGACCGTGTTTCCGGCGGCGAGCGCGGGAGCGAGCTTCCAGGCGGCCATCAGCAGGGGGAAATTCCAGGGGATGATTTGACCGCAGACGCCGAGCGGCTCGCGCAGAGTGTAGTTGAACATCTGACCGGGAACGGGGATGGTTTCGCCTTCAATCTTCGTGGCGTAGCCCGCGAAGTACTCGAAGTTTTCCACGACCTGCGGGATGTCAACGTAGAGCGATTCGCGGATGGGCTTACCGTTGTCGGCGGTTTCCAGCGCGGCCAGCTCTTCGGATTTCGCTTCGATGAGCTGCGCCAGCTTGTACATGAGGCGTCCTCTGTCGCGCGCGCTTATCTTCGACCACTTGCCTTCAAAGGCGCGGCGCGCGGCGGCCACAGCCTTGTCGATGTCGGCCTTGTCTGCTTCGGCGACCTCGGCGAGCGTCGCGCCCGTCGCCGGGTTCGGCGTCGTGAAGGTTTTGCCCGATTCGGCATCGACCCATTTGCCGTCGATTAAGAGTTGATATTTGCGGGGTGTCTCTGAAGCCGGTTGAGCTGATGACATGGCTTTCTACTCCTCTAATTGAATTGATTGAATGGAATGGTTACGAGATTCATTTCCCTTCGGCATGCGTGGGCTTACTTTAACATGAAGTAGCCAGTAGTCAGTAGCCAGTAGCCAGTAGAAGGCAGGTTAATAGTGAAGTCACTGGAATGCTGCTCTGGTGGTTGAACGCTTCAAAAGGTTTTTCTACTGGCTACTGACTACTGGCTACTGTTCGTCCGCGTCGCGCAGATTCCGGTCGCCTGTGATTTCATCCCAGTCGTAGCCGAGATAGAGGGCGAAGCGTCGGAGCTTTGACTCCCAGTCTTCGCGTTGCGAGCGGTAGGCTTCAAAGCCTTCTGCTTCGTCGGCGCGCGTCCGGATGCCTTCGGCTCGGAGGCGCGCGAGGGTCTGGCGGAAGCGTCGCGTCCAGCGCCGGGCTTCTTCGTCGGTGGTTTCTTGTCGCTCGCGCGCGCGCCTTTCGAGGTCGAGCGAGGCGACCAGCTCGTCGAGCACGTGGCGCGCGCTCGAATCGAGCGTTCGCACCTCCGGGCGCTGAAGCACTTCCGGGTAGGCGTCGCGGTCGAGGCAGGCTCGTAGCACGGTTGTAGATTCGAGCAGGAGGAAGAGCATGCGCGGAAGGCTCTTGTAGACTTCGACGGGATGAAAATAGTGTATGACCGGATGCTCGACGTGGGATTCGAGCAGCCATTGAATGTCGCGCGAGGCGAAGCGGAAGGCTTCGGCCAGACCTTGAAAGCGTCCGCCGACGAAATGATGCGCGATGTATCCGGCAACGTCTGCGCCTTCCTCTGCCTGATGGTAGAGCGAGAGGGCGACGGCGCGTTTGCGTTCGAGCGCGGAGTAGACGGAGAGCAGATAGGCGATGGAGAGCGAGAAGAGCGCGAGGCCGCAAGCGGCTTGAAATACGGCGATGAAGCGGATGGTGGTCGTCGCAGGCGCGATGTCGCCGTAGCCGACGGTGGTGAGCGTGATGCCACTGAAGTAGAGAGCGAGACTCCATGCGTCGCCTTGCGTGCCATCGCCGACGACGAACTGCGTGGGCATGCGCGGGTAATAGATGAGCGCGAAGGCCGTAATCAGCGTAGCGACGTAGACGAAGATTATCAGGGGCAAAAGGAGCGGCCCGACGGCGTTGAGGATTTTGTGGCGGCCAAGGCGCGAGAAACGGAAAGCGACGCGGCGAGCCAGACGCCAGAGCGTGCGGTTGAGCGATTCGCCGAGCGGCCCGAAGCGCGCGCTCGCATGCAGGACGGTCGCGTAGACATCGTAGACGATGAGCAGCAGAAGCCCGACGCCCGCTAACGTGAAGAGAAGTTTCTCCATTCAAACAGCCGCCGACATCAGTCGCAGAAGAGAGTGTCTTCTACGACCGATGGCTTTATCTCCGAAGCGCGCGGCGGCACATGAACAGGCAGCAACGTGCGACGCCCTTTGACGAACGGCTCTCACGCTTCAGCTCGCACCTTGCGCGAGCAGTTGCCTGAGCACGAAGGGGAGGATGCCGCCGTGACGGTAGTAGTCAATCTCGATGGGCGTGTCGATGCGAAGCGTGACGGGCACTTCTTCGGTCTCGCCGTTTTCGCGATGGATGACGAGCGTCAGATCCTGGCGCGGCTTGATGGGCCCGCGTTCAACGCCGACGAGGTCGAAAGTCTCCGTGCCGTCGAGCTTGAGCGTCTGCGCGTTAGTTCCCTCTTTGAACTGGCAGGGCAAGACGCCCATGCCGACGAGGTTGCTGCGATGAATGCGCTCGAAGCTTTCGGCGATGACGGCGCGAACGCCGAGAAGCTTCGTGCCCTTCGCCGCCCAATCGCGCGAAGAGCCCGTGCCGTATTCCTGTCCGGCGATGACGACGAGCGGAAGACCCGCGGCCTGGTAATGCACGGAAGCATCGTAGATGCTCATGCGCTCGCCGACCGGATGAAGAACCGTGACGCCGCCCTCCGTGCCGGGAGCCATCAGGTTCTTGATGCGGACGTTGGCAAACGTGCCGCGCAGCATCACCTGATGATTGCCGCGCCGCGAGCCGTAGGAGTTGAAGTCCTCGACGGCCACGCCGCGCAGCCGCAGGTAAATTCCAGCCGGAGAGCTGGGCTTGATAGCGCCTGCGGGCGAGATGTGGTCGGTCGTCACCGAGTCGCCGAAGATGGCGAGCGGGCGCGCGCCGCGTATGTCGCAGAACTCGCCCGCGCTCATGCTGAAACGCTCGAAGTAGGGTGGCTCCTGAATGTAAGTCGAAGCCGATTCCCACTGGTAAACCTCGCCCTCGACGCTCGGAATCTCGTTCCAGAGCGGGTTCTGCTCGGCGAAGTCGCTGTAGAGCTTACGATAGGTTTCGGGGTCGGTGGCGGCGCGCAGGTTTTCGGACACCTCTTCGAGCGTCGGCCAGATTTCGCGCAGGTAAACTTCCCGTCCGTCTTTATCGACGCCGATTGACTCTCGGGTCATGTCGATGTTGACGCGACCGGCGAGGGCGAAGGCGACTACGAGCGGCGGGCTCATCAGGAAGTTGGCGCGGATGCTCTGATGCACGCGCGCCTCGAAGTTTCGATTGCCGGAGAGGACGCTCGCGGCGACAAGGTCGTTCGAGTTGACGACATCTTCGATGCGCGGGTCGAGCGGCCCGGAGTTGCCGATGCAGGTCGTGCAGCCGTAGCCGACGAGGTTGAAGCCAAGCTGATTGAGATAGGGTTGAAGGCCGGTGCGGTCGAGATACTCTGTGACGACGCGCGAGCCGGGCGCAAGCGAGGCTTTGACCGAAGGGCGCACGCTCAGGCCGCGCTCGACGGCCTTCTTCGCCAGAAGTCCTGCCGCGAGCATGACCGAAGGGTTCGACGTGTTGGTGCAGGAAGTAATCGCCGCGATGAGCACGTCGCCGTGTCCCAAATCGACGAAGGCTTCGGGAAACTCCGCTTCGGGAATATCGACGACGCGGTCGGGCGTCGGGCGATTGTTCATCATCTCGATTTCGGTCGTCGCGCTCGTGTTCTTCTCGCTGCGAGAGCCGAGGCTGCCGGTGGTCTCTGTGGCGGTGACGTGGGGCAGCGTGTCGGAGTCCTGCGTGCCGCCGCCGGTCATCGGCTGCGGCGATTGCGAAGCAGAGACGCCGATGCGCGCGTGAAAGCGCTTGCCGAGTTCCTCCTTCGGACGGTTGTAGCCGTTCTCGCCGACGGGTTTTTGCAGCAAATCGAGAAAACGCTCTTTCAGCTCGGGCAGCTCGATGCGGTCTTGCGGGCGCTTCGGCCCGGCGACGCTCGGCTGAATCTCGCCGAGGTCAAGCTCAAGCACGGAGCTATACTCGCATTCGCCTTTGGCGGGGACGCCGAACATCCCTTGCGCCTCGAAGTAGCTGCGGAAGAGGTCAACCTGCTCTTCCGGGCGACCCGTCGCCAGAAGGTATTCGCAGGTCTTCTCATCGACGGGGAAGAAGCCCATCGTCGCGCCGTATTCGGGAGCCATGTTGGCGATGGTCGAGCGGTCTGTGGCGGGCAGGCTCGCCGCCCCCTCGCCGTGAAACTCGACGAACTTGCCGACCACCTTCGCCTTGCGAAGCATCTCGGTCACGCGCAGCACGAGGTCTGTCGCCGTCACGCCTTCGTTCAGTTTTCCGCTCAGGTGGACGCCGATGACATCCGGCGTCAGGAAATAGACGGGCTGACCGAGCATCCCGGCTTCGGCCTCGATGCCGCCCACGCCCCAGCCGACGATGCCGAGCCCGTTAATCATCGTCGTGTGCGAATCAGTCCCGACCAGCGTGTCGGGGTAAAAGACTCCGTCGCGCTCGACGACGCCGCGCGCGAGGTATTCGAGGTTGACCTGATGCACGATGCCGATGCCGGGCGGCACGACCTGGAAGCTCTGGAAAGCCTGCGTGCCCCACTTCAAAAACTGGTAGCGCGAGCGGTTGCGCTTAAACTCGGTCTCCATGTTGAGACGCAGGGCGTCGGGGCTGCTCCAGAAATCGACCTGCACGGAATGGTCGATGACCAAATCGACGGGCACAAGCGGCTCGATGATTTTCGGGTCACGACCGAGGCGCTCGACCGCCGAGCGCATCGCCGCCAAATCGACCAAGAGAGGCACGCCCGTAAAATCCTGCAAGAGGACGCGCGCCACGTAGAAGGGTATCTCTTCGGTGCGCTCCCCCGTAGGATTCCAGTTCGCCAGCTCGCGCACGTCCGATTCCTCGACTATCTTTCCGTCGAAGTTTCTGAGCACCGATTCGAGCACGATGCGGATGCTCACGGGCAGTTTCGAGACCGCCCCGACGCCCTCTCGCTCAAGCTGCGGCAGAGAGTAGAATTGCGCCTCGCGCCCGCCTCTGGTCTTGAAAGTTTGCAGCGTATTGAAAAGATTCTGGGACATAAAGATTGAGTGGACTCCGTTCGGTGCAGGGGCGTGAACAGCTCGCCGCCAAGATTTGGCTCGCGCGAGCCGTCGCTCGCCTCACAACCGAAGTCTTTCGTACGTCGTCGCGCGAAACCGCCGTTGATTGCTGATGAAAAATTACATTTCAGTTTAAAGGCGCGCATCTTGAATCGTCAAGGATAGTGCCCTACGAGGGACGGCGATGCGAGTCTCGAAGCGTGCGCGCTCGATAGTCTCTTCGGCCTCTTCGATTGCCGAGCTTTCGCGTCATTTGTTATATTGTCTGCGGTTCGCATAATCACGACAATCGACAGTTTCGCGGGAAGCGCACGAGTTGGCCGAAGAGAACCGACGCCGCTCGATTCGTCTTCGAGATTTACACTTTCAACCGGGAGCTTTTGTAAGGAGACCGAAAAGATGCCGAAAAAGAAGTCAGAGGATTCGTTCGAGAGTATAAGCGGCGCAGACTACGTGCCCGACCCCGAGATAGAAGAGTTTATGGAGGAAGAGATTGCGCGCGCGCCGAAAGACCCGAGCAGCCTCGCGCAACGCCTGCGCAACAATACAGCCGCCTCGCCGCGCGACGCGGGCGGCGACCTCGACGCCTCATGGGAAGATGTCAACGATAGCGGCACCGAATCCGTCTCCGGCGACAATCCGACGCCCGACCAGTCCGACGTGGAAGAGAACGCGCACGCCATCGGCGTCAACTTCGAGGACAACGAAGAGCTGGAATTCATCGACAAGATAGACCGCCGCGACCGCCAGCGCTACGAACTCGACCCGCGCTCCAAAACCGAAGACAACTCAATCTAAACCGGAGGGTAAAAGGAAAAAGGGGGAAGGGGAAAGGGAAAGGGCAAAGAACTAAAGACTGTCTGTTCTATCCCCTTTCCCCTTTCCCCTTTTCCCTTTCCCCTTCCCCCTTCAGACGAAGTTGGAGCGCGGCTGGAGGGTGATGCGGCGGACGATGACTTTCGGGTCGGGGCTTTCGGTGCCGGTGATGACGGGGGCGCGAGCGATGATGTCGGCCTCGCCCATGCCTCTGATGACGCGCCCGAAGACGGTGTACTCGCCGTCCCATTGGGGCACGCGCTTGAGCGTGATGTAGAACTGGGAGTTAGCCGAGTCGCGCGCGGACGAGCGCGCCGCGCCGACGATGCCGCGCTCGAAAGGTATGTCGCTGAACTCGGCGGGCAGGTTCGGATAAGGCGACTGCCCCATGCCGTCGTTGGTCGGATTGTCGTCGCGCGAATTCGGGTCGCCTCCCTGCACGACGCCGAGCGTCGGGTTGATTCGGTGAAAAGCCGTCCCGTCGTAGAAGCCCTCGCCGACGAGCCGCTTGAAGCGCTCGACCATTCGGGGCGCGAGGTTCGGGTAAAGCTCGATGACAATCTGCCCGAACTCGGTCTCGACAACGGCCACCTGCGCGTCTGCTTCAGGCTTGACGCCCCTCTTGACCGCCGCGTCCGTTTCCGCATCCGAGTCTTTAGTCGCCAACTGCCCGCCCTCGCAGGCCGCAAGCGTCAGCGCGAACAGCAGGCAGAGCGCGCCGCAGGCAGAGCTTCCAAAGTTTCTCCGGCCTCTTCTTTTAAGCTTTTCCAGCATCATCCTCGTCAATCGTTCTCCGTTGAAAGATTTACGACCTGAGCTTCAAAACAGCTTGCGACTGTCGAGCAGGAGCGTGACGGGGCCGTCGTTCACCAGTTCGACCTCCATCATGCGGCGGAAGCTGCCCGTCTCGACCCTGAGCCCGAGCCGACGCGCTTCGGCGACGAAAAATTCGTAGAGCCGTTCGGCCACTTCCGGCGGCGCGGCCTCGCTCCACGATGGACGCCGCCCGCGCCGCGCGTCGCCGTAGAGCGTGAACTGCGAAACGACGAGCATCGCGCCCTGTGTCTCTTCAAGCGACAGGTTCATGCGCCCTTCCGCGTCCTCGAAGATGCGCAAGCCGTTAATTTTCTCGACGAGGTAGAGCGCGTCCTGTTCCGTATCGTCGCGCGCGACGCCGACGAGGACGACCAGCCCGGCGTCTATCTCTCCCACCGTCTCGCCCTCAACCCTGACGCTGGCGCGCGTCACGCGCTGCAACACGGCTCGCATGTTCGTCTGAATCCGCCCGGCCTACTGCAAGACGTAATTGTAGGTGATAATGCCCGTCACCTTGACGGGCTTTCCGCTCAGCTTCGTCGGGGTGAAGCGCGCGTTGTAGGCCGCCGACTCTGATGGGCGTCTGAGGAGCGGGGGGCCTTTTTCGGCGCAGGCCGAGAGCACGAGGCCGGTCTCATCCACCAGAATCCTGACTATCACCGTCCCCTGCTCGCGCGCCCGCAGAGCCGCCGTCGGGTATTCAGGTCGCGGTTTTGAAAGTGCTCGCCCATTGAGCACGCCCCCTTCGACGCTCGGCATGGAGTCGGCTTCCGCCTTGAGCCTGCTCGATATTTCGGAGGATTGCTTTCATACTCCTTCCAGAAACCTTTCCTGCGCCGCAATAGCTTCACTTCTTCGGCGGGCGGCTCGGCCTGATTTCCACGCGGCTCGGCAGGCTGCGCTCGTCGTGCCGGAGCAGGTCGAGCGCGACGCGCGCGATGTCTTCGGGTTGCAACTGCCAGCTCTTCTCTTCGTCGGGCACGTCGCCGCCGAAATAGGTGTTGACCGAGCCGGGCATGATATAGCTGACCTTGATACGGTCGTGCCTGACCTCCTGCATCAGCGCCTCGCTGAAACCGTTGAGGCCGAACTTCGACGCGTTATAGGCGGCCATGCGCGGGTGAGCGTTCGTCCCGGCGAGCGAAGAGATGTTGATGATGTAGCCGCCGCCGCGCTCGCGCATCAGAGGAATCGCCTCGTGGCAGCAGTAGAAAACGCCGAACAGGTTCGTCTCCAGAACGGCGCGGAAATCCTCCGGCGACATCTCTTCGACCGAAGCGAACGCGCCGATGCCTGCGTTATTAACCAGCACGTCCACGCCGCCGAACTCCGCGACCGTGTGCTCGAAGAGCGCACGCACTTCATCGCAGTCTCTCACGTCGCAGACCGCGCCCGTCACTCTCGCCTCATCATTCGCAGCGTCCAATTCCCCAACCGCCTGCTCAATCTCTTCCACCCGCCGCGCGCTCACGCACACGTTCATTCCCGCCTGCACCAGCGCCTCGGCAATCGCCCGCCCGATGCCCTTCGTGCTTCCCGTCACGATGGCCGTCTTACCCGTAAGATTCATTCACCCCTCCGTGAAAGTGAGCAGTAAGCGGTGAGCAGTGAGCAGTAAAATCAGAACTCGGCTTTTGTTTTATCTGCTCACCGCTCAACGCTTACTGCTCACTGAGTTTCTTTCTGAGCAGCTCGTTGACCATCTTCGGATTGGCTTTGCCCTGCGAGGCTTTCATCACCTGTCCGACGAAGAAGCCGAGGAGCGTCTCTTTGCCCGCGCGATACTGCGCGAGCTGTTGCGGGTTGGCATTGACAACCTCGTCGATGATGCGCTCAAGCTCGCCCGTGTCGCTCATCTGCGCGAGGCCGCGCGCTTCGACCACCGCTTGCGCGCCCTTGCCCGTCGCAAACATCTCGACCAGAACCTCTTTGGCCTGCTTACCGCTAATGCGTCCCTCGTCCACCAGACGCACGAGCGCGCCCAACTCTTCGGGTGAGACAGGCGACGACTCGACGGGCGTCCCTGCCGTCTCAAGCTCGCGCAGAAGCTCGGTTCTTATCCAGTTCGACGCGCCGCGCGGATTGGCGGCAGCTCGCGCCGCTTCTTCGTAGTAGTCGGCCAGAGCGCGCTCGGAGGTGAGCTGCGAAGCGTCGCTGTAGGAGAGGCCGTACTGCTCCATGAAACGCTTGCGACGCACTTCGGGCAACTCCGGCATCGCGGCGCGCACGCCCTCGATGAACTCCTTCGAGACGACGAGCGGCGGCAAATCCGGCTCGGGGAAATAACGGTAGTCGTGCGCCTCTTCTTTCGAGCGCATCGGGCGCGTCTCGGCGGCGCGCTCGTCCCAGAGGCGCGTCTCCTGCACCACTCGCCCGCCCGCTTCGATGAGCTTTATCTGTCGCTCTATCTCGTACTCGATGGCGCGCTGCATGAAGCGCACCGAGTTCAGGTTCTTCAGCTCGACCTTCGTCCCGAACTTCTCCTCATCCACGCGACGCACAGAGACGTTGGCCTCGCAGCGCAGGTTGCCCTTCTCCATGTTGGCCTCCGAAGCGCCAACCCACTGAAGCGCGCGGCGCACGTGGTTGACGTAATCGTATGCCTCCCACGACGAACGGAAATCCGGCTCGGTAACTATCTCGGCCAGAGGCGTCCCCGCGCGGTTGAGATCGACGTAAGAGAAACGGTTTGTCTCCGGCAACCCCTCGTGGACGTTCTTGCCGGCATCCTCTTCGAGATGCAGCCGCGTGATACGCACCTTTAAGGGTTGCCAGTCGCGCGCGTGCCCGCCCTCGTCGCGCGCCGCCGTCATAATCTCCAGCTCGCCGCGCTCCGAGAAAGGCTCTGTGTACTGCGAAATCTGGTAGCCCTTCGGCAAGTCCGGATAGAAATAGTTTTTGCGCGCGAAGATGGAACGCTCGTTGACGTGAAGCCCCAGCGAGAGCGCCGCACGCGCGCCAAGCTCGACCACGCGCCGGTTCAAGACGGGAAGCGAGCCCGGCAGCCCTAAACAGACGGGACAGGTGTTCGAGTTCGGCTCGTCGCCGAAACGCGTCGAGCAGCCGCAGAATATCTTCGACTCCGTGCTCAACTGCGCGTGAATTTCCAGGCCGATGACGGCCTCCCAACCTTCTTTCATACTTTAGCTCTCAGCCGGTCAAGCTTTCAGCAGTCAGCTAGTCAGCAATCAGCCGGTCAGCTCTCGGCCAGTCCGCCTCCAAGGCTTCGGCCTTCGTTTGGCTGAACGCTGACTCGGCTGACTGCTGATTGCTCTTTTGAGAGACGAGTATAGCACTCGCCCGACAAGGCGCTCAACGAAAGGGTCTTTCCCGTGACACTCGCGCAACAGAAACTTTTGCTTTTGCGCGCGGCGTTCTGTTATACAATGCGGCCACGCTAATACGTTCGGAATTTGAAAACGCAGGGGGCGCTGTTCGGTTGAATGCCTCCTCTCCCGGGTTTCACCTCTTTTCCAAAAGGAGAATCAGAGATTATGGCGAAAACGATTGCGACTATTCTGGGCATCGGGTTCATCCTCGTCGGAATCCTCGGTTTCATCGCTCCCGGCCTGCTCGGCCTGCATCTGAGCATGGCTCACAACCTCGTGCATATCATCTCGGGCGCAGCGGCTCTCTACTTCGGACTCGCCGGCACGCTGCGCGCCGCGCGACTCTTCGATCTGGTCTTCGGAGCCGTCTATCTCCTGCTCGGCATAGCGGGCTTCCTGTTCGGCGGCTCCGCCTCCCACACCGTCGGGGGCGTCCCTGCACACAGCGCCGACTCAAGTCTCCTGAGAGTCATTCCGGGGACGCTTGAATTCGCTTCGATGGATCACATCGTACACATCCTGCTCGGTCTCATCTTCCTCATCGGAGGATTTCTGACCAAAGCCGACCTCGATTTAGACCGCGACCGGAGGTAAAATCCGCACAGGACATGTGCCAGATGCCGGATGTCAGTAGAAGACAAACTGTTTTCACTAACATCCAGCATCTGGCATCTGCTTTTCAGAGGAGATTTTCAGAGATGATTAAGACCGTCGAATGGACGGACGAAGGCGTGCGGATGATTGACCAGCGTCTCTTGCCGGTCGAAGAGAAGTACCTGATGCTGCGCTCGTGCGGCGAGGTGGCCGAGGCCATCAAGAAGATGGTAGTGAGGGGCGCTCCGGCCATCGGCGTCGCCGCCTCGATGGGCATTGCCCTCGGCACGAAACAGTCCGTCAGCACTTCGGCCCCAGACCTTCGTTACGATTTCGACTACTTCTGCCAAGAGATGTCCGAGACGCGCCCGACCGCCGTCAATCTCTTCTGGGCTATCGAGCGCATGCGCGCCGCCTTCGACCGCGCCGCCGCCGTGACGAACGACGCCGAAGAGATTAAGCATCGTCTCGTCGAAGAAGCGCGTGCCATCTTCGACGAAGACATCGAGGCCAACCGCGCGCTCGGTCGCTTCGGCGGCGAGCTTATCCCCGACAATTCGACCGTGCTGACACATTGCAACGCCGGGGCGCTCGCTACCGCCGGAGATTACGGGACGGCGCTCGGCGTCGTGCGCGGCGCACGCGACGCGGGGAAACGCATCGCCGTCATCGCAGACGAGACGCGCCCCTTCCTGCAAGGCGCGCGCCTCACCGCTTGGGAGCTTGCGAAAGATGACATCCCCGTCACGCTCATCACGGACAACATGGCCGGACACGTGATGAAGCAGGGCAAGGTGGATGCGGTCGTCGTCGGCGCAGACCGCATCGCCGCCAACGGCGACACGGCCAACAAAATCGGCACTTACATGGTAGCCGTCCTCGCGCGCCAGCACGCGATTCCCTTCTACGTCGCCGCGCCGCTCTCCACCATCGACCTCTCGCTCGCCTCCGGCGACCAAATCCCCATCGAAGAACGCGACGCGCGCGAAGTCACACACCTGCGCGACCAGCGCCTCGCCCCCGAAGGAATCGAAGTCCAAAACCCCGCCTTCGACGTGACGCCCAACGAACTCATCGCCGCCATTATCACCGACAAAGGCGTCGCCCGCCCGCCATACACCGAGAGTTTGAGAAAGCTGTTTACAGACAGAGAAGCTGAAGGCTAAAAAAGCGGAAGGGCTCCTGCCTGACGCAAGAGCCCTTCCGCCTCTCGATTGAAGCGCGGCCTAAGAAGTGGCGAAGCGGCTCTGCTTCCACCAGTCAATCGTCAGGCGCAAGCCTTCTTCCAGTCCGACCTTCGGCGCGTAGCCGAGATGCTCGCGCGCGAGCGTGATGTCGGCGAGACTGTGCCGGACATCGCCGACGCGCGCCTCGCGGTATTCGGCCTCTACGGTCTCGCGCCCGAGGATTCGCTTGAGCACGTCGAGCAGCTCGTTCAGAGTAATTCTCTGCCCGTTGGCGACGTTGATGACCTGTCCGACGCCGCTCGTCGTCTCGGCGGCTCTCAGGTTGGCATCGACGACGTTGGCGACGTAGGTGAAATCGCGCGACTGTTCGCCGTCGCCGAAGATGACGGGGCGCTCGCCGCTTGCGAGCGCGTCGATGAAGCGGGAGATAACGCCGGAGTATTGCGAGCTTGGGTCTTGCCTGGGGCCGAAGACGTTGAAGTAGCGCAGGCAGACGGTCTCGAAGTTGTAGGCGCGCGACCAGACCTGGCAATAATACTCGCCGACGAGCTTGGCGGCGGCGTAAGGCGAAAGCGGCTCGGGGCGCATCGCTTCGGTCTTCGGCAGCGTCGGCTGGTCGCCGTAGGCGGAACTCGACGCGGCATAGACGAGACGGCGGACGCCGCTCTCGCGCGCCGCCGCGAGCAAAGAGAAGGTTGCCTCGACGCACGCCTCGTGCGTCGCACGCGGATTCTCCACCGAGCGCGGCACCGAAGGAATCGCCGCTTCGTGAAAGACCACCTCGACGCCTTCGAGCGCACGCCTCAGCGTCCTCTCGTCCGTCAGACTGCCCTCGACGAAATCCACCTCGCCGCCAATCTCTTCGATATTCTCCCGATGCCCGGTCGAAAGGTCGTCTATCACGCGCACGCGCGCGCCGCGAGCCGCCAGCGTCGCCGCGATATGAGAGCCGATAAAACCAGCCCCGCCCGTAACTAACACGATGCCTGAAAGAGTCATAAGAGCAGTGACGAGTGACGAGTGACGAGTTAAAAGCTGGTGAATAGTAAATCGTAAATGGTGAATCGAAAGAGAACTGTCTTTCACTATTGACGATTGACGATTGACGATTTACTTCTCTTTCTCTCTTGCTCGTCACTCGTCACTGTAGTTTTCACCTTCCGACGCCGACGTAGTCGAAGCCGAGTTCGCGCATGGCGAGGGGCTCGTAGATGTTGCGCAGGTCGGCGATTTTGGGCGAGCGCATCAGCTCGCGGACGCGCTCCATGTTGAGGGCGCGAAATTGATTCCACTCGGTCATAAAGACGAGCACGTCGGCCTCGGCGACGGCGTCGTATTCGTCCTCGGCATATTCGATGTCGGCGAGAACCTTCTGCGCCTGCGGGATGGCGACGGGGTCGTAGGCGCGCACGCGCGCACCGCGCTCGACGAGGCTGCGAATGATGTCGATTGAGGGAGCATCGCGCATGTCGTCGGTCTCGGGCTTGAAGGAGAGGCCGAGCACGGCGACGAGCTTGCCGTTGAGCGTGCCCGCAAGCTTCTCTATCTTCGGAATCATCGCGGCGCGCTGCCTCTGGTTGACCTCGATGACGGCATCGACGATGAGCGAGTCGCTGCCGAACTGGCGCGCGACGGAGACGAGCGCGCTCGTGTCTTTGGGAAAGCAGGAGCCGCCGAAGCCGGGGCCCGGGTGGAGGAATTTCCTGCCAATGCGATTGTCCATGCCGATGGCGCGCGCTACGTCGTGCACGTCGCAGCCGATACGGTCGCAGAGGTTTGCAATCTCGTTGATGAAGGAAATCTTGGTCGCCAGAAAAGCGTTGGCCGCGTACTTGGTGAGTTCCGCCGCTTCGACGGAGGTGACGACGAAGGGCGTCTCTATCAGGAAGAGCGGGCGATAGAGGTCGCGCATGATGGCGATAGCCTCTTCGTCGCGCGAGCCGATGACGATGCGGTCGGGGCGCATGAAGTCGTCTATGGCCGCGCCCTCGCGCAAAAATTCCGGGTTGGAGACGATGCCGAAGTTCGTACGATGCTTCAGGTTCTCTTTTATCAGGCGGCGCAGGTGTTCGCCCGTGCCGACGGGCACGGTCGATTTCGTGACGATAACCTTGTAGCCGTTCATGTAGCCGGCGACCGAGCGCGCCGCCTCTTCGACGAAGCGCAAATCAGCCGAGCCGTCTTCGCGCGGCGGCGTCCCGACGGCGAGGAAGATAACAAGCGCCTGCTCGACGGCTGTCCGAAGGTCGGTCGTGAAATGGAGGCGGCCTGCCTGAGTGTTCTTCGCAACCAGTTGGTCGAGTCCCGGCTCATAAATCGGCATGATGCCTTCGGAGAGGCGTGCAATCTTCTCCGTATCGACATCGACGCACGTCACATCGACGCCGAACTCGGCGAAGCAGGCTCCCGTCACTAATCCGACGTAACCCGTTCCGATAACCGCGATATGCATTCTGAGAAGAGACCTTTCAAAACAGGCGGGTAAACAAAAGCTTGCGGGTCACGCGGAGTTGAGCGCGTGACCCGCAGGGGTGATGTGACTTGGGTCTGCCGTGCACGTTGGGTTGCCGCACGGCGTTAATAGACCAGCGTCCCGGAAGGGAGATTAGGCGCTGGGGCTGATGACAATTGGGTTGCCGCCGAAGTTAAACTCGTCGTCGTCGCGGGCAGCGAGGATGGCTGCCGCAATCGCGCCGCCGGCTGCCAAAAGGAGAGCGGCCAGAGCGCCGCCGCCGATGCCGCGCATGCCGGGCGTTGCCAGGCGGGTGCAGCGCGTGCCCGGCGCAGCCGTGCCGGCGGTGTCCTGATTACCGGCGGCAACCTGCTTGACGCCGTTGCCGGAACGAAGCTCGACGCGTCCCGACTGAGTGTTGACGACCGTGTTGCCGCATTCGACATCGACGAGGAAAACGCTCGGCTGGCTGCTATCGGCCACTGCCGAACCGTCTTTGGTCATCACGCTGGCTGCGACGCCCGAGGGCGTCGAGAAACGGACGCGACCCGAGTTGAGCGTGCCCATCACGCCGGTCTCGCTAAAGCTCAGCTTGAGACTGGAGTTCGGCAGTAGTTCGACGCGACCCAATTTGCCGAGGCTGACAACAGCGCTCGAACCCTGCGCTGTGTTAATGGTGCTGTCGGTGAAAACCGTCGCACCGGAAATGGCGCTCGTGCCGTTGACGGAGACCTCGCCGACAACCGACAGATCGCCTGATGCTCCTGTCTGCCCCTGTTGCGGAGCCGCCAGCGCGACCATCGAGTACATGCTCAAGATGGCAACCGCGAGGCATAGCGCAATGGGCGTACGGCTCCAAGTTCTGCTGATCATTACTTCTCCTCCCGTAGGTGAAACATTCAGATTTTGTAGAGAGCGCGCCGCAAGTCAGAAAACCGACTCGCAGGAGACGATTTTTTTGTGGTTTTCTCGCCAACCCGTCTCAAGAAATCAAAAGCCCCGCGCGGAACATCCCATTAAATGCGGTATGAGAGCCACTTGGGCTTCAATATCCCCGCTTTTTTACACGAATCCAGTCCTTGTGTCAACACACATTTCTGTCACGCAGCCACTTCTTTACCGTTTTCTCGCGCCCTTCGCGCGGGGACACCGGCCTCCCGCAAGTGATTGTCAGGCATCTTCTTTCAAGCCCGACGCTCGAACAGGTAGGCGCTCTCAAGGAGTCGTCCGCCCCGCCCGTCATCGACGGCAAACTGCCTGCGCCGAAGCTCGCCCCGGCTCGAAACCGTGTGGCTCCAGATGGCCGCTCCGGCGTATTCGCCTCGTTTGTTGAGGGCGTAGAAATTCACGTCGATGTCTCGGAGCTTCTCCTCGTTGTTGCCGTAGCGGGCGGCGATGAGCTTGAGGGCATCGAGGCACGCCTGTTCGGGCGACATGCCGCGCCTCATGTATTCGACGACGGTGCGCGCGCCGTTGATATAGATGACCTCTTCGCCGCGACCCGTCGAGCCCGCCGCGCCCGTATCGTTATCGACGTAGAGGCCGCAGCCGATGAGCGGCGAATCGCCGACGCGCCCCGGTATTTTCCACGCGAGGCCGCTCGTGGTGGTCGTGCCGCTGATGTCGAAATTTTTATCGAGGGCGAGGCAGTTGATGGTTCCGGTCGGAGGACGGGCGGCCACCTCGTCAGCCCAGGCCAGAATCTCTTCGCGCCGTCGCGCGTCGCCGCGCGCGTACTCTTCGGCCAGACGGAAGCTTCCGCGCGTCTGCTCGCCCGCGATTCTTCTCTGGCCGGCGGGCGATGCGGGCGAGGGCACGTAGGGACTCGCGCCCCACTTGTCCGTGTTTGAGAGGTTCTCCTTCCAGCGTAGCCAGGCGATGCGCGACTCTTCGGTCAGAAGGCTCACGTCCTCAAATCCCATCGCGGTGGCAAACTCGCGCGCCCCGTGCCCGACGATGAGGATGTGGTCGGTGTGTTCCATGACGGCGCGGGCGACTTTCGCGGGCGTCCGCACGCCGCGCAGAGAGGCGACCGCGCCCGCGCGACGCGTCGGCCCGTGCATCACGCTCGCGTCCAGCTCGACTTCGCCGCGCTCGTTCGGCAGCCCGCCGTAGCCGACCGAGTTGTCCTTCGGGTCTAGCTCGACGATTTCGACGCCAGCTATCACCGCGTCCAGGGTATCGCCTCCCGCGCGCATCACCTGCACGGCCTTCGTGACGGCGGCGACGCCGTTGCCGCTCGATACGGAAAGAGGCGGCGTAGCGCGCCGCGCGGCGTTTCCCGAAGAGGACGATTGCGGAGTCTGCGCGAGCGCGCTCGCAGAGAGATTCGCGCCGAGGGCTGCCGCCCCGACGCCTGCGGCGGCGCTGCCGAGAAATCTTCGACGGCTTTTGTCCGTATTCATGTCGTCAAACGTGCTCCGGCCTGCCTTCAGGCGCAAAAAACATCCGACTCGAAAAACTTTGAAAGGGTGTGTGGCAAGGCATCCTAACAAATCAGTTCTGAACGATGCAATAACTTTAAAGAGCGCCACACAAAAGCAATTCAAACAGGGATGGACAGGATAGACAGGATAAAGACAAATGCGGAATGCGGAATGATGAATGCGGAATGAAAGAGAACCTGCTTTCTGGTTTTAATTCATCATTCCGCATTCCTAATTCATCATTTCTTTCTATCCTGTCTATCCTGTCCATCCCTGTTAATTTCTTTTCTGAGCCTCTTCGTAGAAAGCGAGCGCGCGTTCGGCCAGAGCGGCGGGGACGGTGACGCGAAAAGGGTGCTTGGCGACGAAGGTTGGGACGCGCCTGACCTGTGCGCCGAGCGCGGCGAGGGCGCTTGTGGCCGGTTCGTCTTCCAGTTCCTCGACGCCGAGGGCTTCAGCCGCGCGTCTGAGCGCACCGCGCAGACGGTCGAGCGGCAGGTCGCGCTCGACGAGCGCCTTGCCGCGCGCCTGAAACTCGCCGAGCGCGTAGAGCACCAGCCGCCCGGCATCGGCGGCCTGCGTGCCTTTCTTACTCTCGAACAATGTCGGCTGGCGCATGAGTAGTTTCAGGACGTGTGAATAGAACCGTCTTCAAGCGTCGTCACGGCTCGTTGATACGACGCGGGCGAGTTGCCGTTGTCGTCGTCGGCTCTCCCGGCGAGACCTGCGCGGGCGCATGAACGCCCGTCGCCGCAGGTTGCGTCTGCTGTTGTCGTCGCTGCTCGGCCTCGCCCTTCTTTCTCAGCTCGGCCTGCTCGTATGGGTCGAGGCGGGCGAAGAGATGGAAGCCTTCGCCGCCGGAGCGCACGAGGCCGAGGTAGCGGAGCGTGTAGTTGAGCGTCTCGCCGACGCGCAGGCTCGCGGGCTTCGGCGGCTCTTCAAACAGGAGGCCAAGCTCGTCGAGCGCGACGGCTTCCAGCTCCGGCAGGTAGTCGTTCTCCGTCTCGCGCGCGATGCGTATCGCCATCTGCCTGAGCGCGCGGATGCGGTTCGAGTTGCGGCGATAGTAGGTGCGGTTCACCTCGCGCCGGCTCACACGGTCGTCAACCACCTCCTGCTGCGCGCGCAGGTAGCCCAGATAAGCGCGCACCACCGGCCCGAACCCCGCATCCTCCGACTGCTGCCCTCTCTGCGCCACGGCCACGCTCATCCACGTCGCGCACACGAGCGCCACGCTTGCCGCGATGCGAAACAGGATGTTTCCTTCTCTTCTCACTCTCGCTCGCCTCTAAACCATCGCGGCCTTCACACGTCGAGCCGCGACCAAGTCAGGTTTATACTTTCTGTTCGGGGGAAGGTGTCGGAAAGTTTATCACAACCGCGCGGCGGGAAATACAGTTTGCGCGCCCCGCATCCGCGATGCTACATTTTCGACTCGGATAAAGACGAAAACAAACGCGCAACAAGCTCAAGCATGTCTACCGAAGAGAACGGACAGGAGTTCAAAGGCCGTCGCGTCGCGCTCGGCATTTCGGGCGGTATCGCGGCCTACAAGGCGGCGGAGGTCTTGCGCGGGCTGCAACGCGCGGGCTGCACGGTGCGCGTCGGGATGACGCGCCGCGCCTGCGAGTTCATCACGCCGCTCACCTTCCGCGCGCTCTCAGGCGCGCACGTCGTCGTTGACGACTACGCGCCCGACAATCCAGACCCCATCGCGCACATCACCTTTTCGCAGACCGTCGATTTATTCCTCGTCGCGCCCGCCACCGCCAACATCATCGCCAAGTTTGCAAACGGCATCGCCGACGATTTCCTGACCTCCACCTATCTCGCCTCCAACGCGCCTGTCCTCATCGCCCCTGCCATGAACACGACGATGTGGAATCACCCGGCCACGCAGCGCAACCTTCGACGTTTACGGGACGACGGCGTCCGCATCGTCGAGCCCGACGCGGGCGAGATGGCCTGCGGCACGTTCGGCCCCGGACGCTTGAGCGAACCCGAAATCATCGTCCGCGCCGCTCTCGACATGCTGCGCGCAGCCAATCCCGCAGGCGCTAACTCCCCGAACGCCGGACATCTCATAGCCCCGCGCAGCGCCGACTCAAACGGCGACGCGACGCTCGACCTCGCGGGCGAGCGCATACTGATTACGGCGGGCGCAACGCGCGAAGAGATAGACCCGGTTCGCTTCCTCTCCAACCGCTCTTCGGGGCGCATGGGCTTCGCGCTCGCCGAGGCTGCACGCGCACGCGGCGCGGAAGTGACGGTCGTCGCTGGCGTGACGAGCGCGCCTGTGCCCGAAGGCGTCAGAATCTTGCGCGTGATGTCTGCCGAAGAGATGCGCGAGACGGTCGTCGGCGAGATAGAGCGTGCGTCGGTCTTCATCGCCGCCGCCGCCGTCGCCGACTATCGTCCCGCCGCGCGCGCCGCCAACAAAATCAAGAAGTCGGGCGAGACGCTCACGCTCGCGCTCGAACCGACGCCCGACGTGCTGGCCGAAGTCGCACGCACGCGCCGCGACGGACTGCTCGTCGTCGGCTTTGCCGCCGAGACCGACGACGTTTTGCGCCACGCCCGCGAAAAGATGGCCCGCAAAAACCTCGACGCCATCGTCGCCAACGACATCACACGCGAAGGCGCAGGCTTCGACACCGACACCAACCTCGTCACCCTTCTCTCGCGCGACCGCGACATGCCCCTCGAACTTCCCCTCCTCTCCAAGCTCGACGCCGCCCATCGCATCCTCGATGAAATCGTCAGACTCAGAAAAGAATTGAATCATTGAGTCATTTCTTCATTGATTCAATGAAACAATGATTCAATGATTCAATTCCTCTTCTGTTATAATGCTCGCCGAATCGCATGAGTGAAACGGCGGAGTTGAGAGAGCTTCTGAGGGCTTTGACGGAGGGGGTCGCGGAGAACCTCTCTTACCTGCGCGAGCTTGGCCTTGAGGGTTTGGAGGGCGCGGAGTCGTTTGAGGTTGCGAGGTCGTCGGAGCAGCCGAAGACGGCGAGTGCAACGTCAGGCGGAAGCGCCAGCCCGAGGGTCGGCGCGGCGCAGTCGTCGCAGCCGCCGCCGCGTGCGTCGGCTCTTGCGCGCAACGCCGGTGCAGAGCAGAGGTCTCGTCCTCCGATTCCGAGAGTGCCGCCGACGGCCTCGACGCGCGCCGGCAACCTGACGCAATCCACCAACGAGCAGACGGAGATGGCAAAGCGAACCACACGAAAACAGCCCGCCCCCGACACACCCGAGCCGCGCGAAACTCTCTTCGGCGAAATCACGCCGATGGACGAAGCCTCTCTGCCGCGCCCCGACGAAACTCTGGAAGACATCCGCGCGGACATCGGCGAGTGTATCCGCTGCCCCTTGAGCCAGAGCCGCACGAAGGTCGTGCACAGCGAAGGCAACCGGCAGGCGCGCTTGATGTTCGTCGGCGAAGCTCCCGGCGCTGACGAAGACGCTTCGGGGCGTCCGTTTGTCGGTCGTGCCGGTCAGCTTTTGAACAAAATCATCGAAGCCATCGGACTGAAGCGCGAAGATGTCTTCATCGGCAACGTCAATCGCTGCCGCCCGCCGCAGAACCGCACGCCGACGCTCGAAGAGGCCAAAACCTGCAAAGGTTTCCTGCTGCGTGAAATCGACGTTGTCCGCCCGAAAGTCATCGTCGTCCTCGGCAACACGGCGATGAAAAACCTGCTCGACACCAAAGAAGGCATCACGAAGCTGCGCGGCAATTTTCAGGACTATCGCGGCATCAAGGTCATGCCCACCTTTCACCCGGCCTATCTCCTGCGCGACCCCTCGAAGAAGCGCGAGACATGGGACGACATGAAGAAGGTGCGCGATTATCTCAACCAGAAATAAGTCGGGAGTCTGAAGTCTAAAGTCTGGAGTCAAAACCAAAAGCACTTGTCTTTGACTCCAGACTTCAGACTCTAGACTCCAGACTTTAGACTTTAGACTCGGATTTTGATTGATGCAGGAATCTCTCTTCAACGAGCCCTCATCCGAAGAGTCGAACGAGACGCTTGAGGAGATAAACGCGGAGCTTCTGTCGCGCGTGCATAGTCTGCCGCAGTTCAGGGAGCGAATTTTCATTCTGGGCGAGGGGCAGCCGGGAGCGCGCGTGGCGGTGGTGGGCGAATCGCCGGGCGTGCCCGACATCGAGAGCGGCAGGCCGTTCATGGGCCCCGCCGGGCAGATGCTCGAACGCATCCTCGCCGCCATCGGCCTGCAAAGGCGCGACTGCTATCTCACCAACACCGTCAAGATGATTTCCACTGGCGAAGAGCTAACGCCCGAAGTGCTCTCCGTCTTCGTTCCCTTCCTGCATCGAGAGCTGCGAGCCGCGCGCCCGCGCGCCGTCATCGCTTTCGGCAATACTCCGACGCGCGCCCTCCTTCACACCAAGAAGCCCATCTCCCAACTGCGCGGCGAGTTTCAAGACTATCAGGGCACGAAACTGATGCCCACCTTCAATCCCGCCTATCTCCTGCGCGACCCCTCGAAGAAACGCGAAGTCTGGGAAGACATGAAGAAGGTGCGCGACCATCTGAATAAGTCTGGAGTCTAAAGTCTGGAGTCTAAAGTCAAAACCAAAACGCTTTTTGTCTTTGACTCCAGACTCCAGACTCCCGACTCCAGACTTTCTAATGCTGCTTCACCTTTTTCGCACTTCACGCTACCTTAACGGACGTGCAGCACACGACCTCAAGTGCCGACTCATTCGGAGCCGCCGGGGCGCGCCGCGAGACGAAGGCGACTTCTCAGTCGCCGCTCTACGCCGAGGTGGCTTTTCCTCTGCGCCTGATGCAGACGTTCACCTATCGGCTGCCGCTTTCGCTCGGCGAAGAGGCACGCGTCGGCTCGCGTCTGCTCGTGCCCTTCGGACGCAAGCTCACGACCGGCTACATCGTCGCCCTGCACGCGGAGCTTGACCCGGCGGTCGAGCTTGAAGAGTCAGAGATAAAAGAGGCCGAAGAACTGCTCGACGCCGAGCCGCTTCTCGTGCCGGAAGTTCTGGAAATCACGCGCTGGATAAGCGAATACTACGCCGCGCCCTGGGGCGAGGTTTTGAAGGCGGCGCTGCCTGCCGGTTTGAACGCCGCCGTCGAACAGATGCTCGCCATCACTGCGGAAGGCAGAGATGAGCTGGCGCGTCTGCCGGTCGGGCGCTCGCAGACAGCTAAAGCACGCGCGCTGCGTCTCGTCGCAGAGTTCGGCGAGACGAGCTTGCGCGCCGTCGCGCGCGAGGTGGGCGAGCGTCGAGCTTCGACCGTCGCGCGAGAGCTTGAGCGCGCCGGTTGGATACGCCTGTCGCATCGCACGCGCACGGCTTCGGCGCGCGCCAAGCGTCGCAAGGCCGTCAGGCTGCTGCCCGTCGAAGCGCACGTCAGCAGTGCTCGCGCGCTCACCGCCGCGCAGGAGAGAATCGTCGAAACTCTCATCTCGGCGGGCGGCGAGATGTTCTACGCAGAGCTTCTCGAAGCGGCCGACTGCGGCGCTTCTTCGATTCAAACTCTGGAGCGGCGGCGCATGCTCGAAGTCTTCGTCCGAGAGGTGCGCCGCGACCCGCTCGCGGGAGCGAAGCTGCCGGAGACGGACAATCTCACGCTGACCGAAGAGCAATCCGCCGCGCTTCGAGAGATTGAAGCGGCGCAGGACGAAGCGACTTACAGGGCATTTCTCCTGCACGGCGTCACGGGAAGCGGCAAGACCGAAATCTACATCCGCGCCATGCGCCGCGCGCTCCGTCAGGGGCGCTCGGCCATGATGCTCGTGCCCGAGATTGCCTTAACGCCTGTCTTCTCGCGCCGCCTGCGCGCACACTTCGGCGAAGCAGTCGCCATCTTTCATTCGTCGCTCACGACGGGCGAGCGTTTCGACGAGTGGCATCGACTCAAAAGCGGCGAGGCGCGCGTCGTCATCGGCACGCGTTCGGCGGTCTTCGCGCCCGTCTCGAATCTCGGCATCATCGTCATCGACGAAGAGCACGAAGCCTCTTATCGACAGCAGGAGTCGCCCTTCTACAACGGGCGCGACGTGGCCGTCGTCCGCGCTCTCAAAGAAAGCGCCGTCGTCGTCCTCGGCTCGGCCACGCCCTCGCTCGAATCCTTTCACAACGCGCGCACGAGTAAGTATCGCTACCTGCGTCTCTCGAACCGCATCGCCGGCCGGGCGCTTGCGCGCGCCGAAATCGTAGACATGCGCGAAGTCTTCCGAAAGGCCGGGCGACAGGAGGTGCTCTCCGAGCAATTGCTCACGGCCATCGAAGAGACCCACGCGCGCGGCCAGCAATCCATCATCCTGCTCAACCGTCGGGGCTATTCGAGCTTCGTCCTGTGTCGCTCCTGCGGCGAGCGTATCCAGTGCCAGCAGTGCGACGTGACGCTCACCTTCCACCGGCGCGAGCACAGCCTCATCTGCCACTACTGCAACCTGCGCGCGCGCGTCCCCCAGGCATGCCCCGCCTGTGCCGGACAGTACATCTACTTCATCGGCGAAGGCACAGAGCAGATAGAAGAGATTCTACAGAAGCGTTTCCCTTCGCTTCGCATCGCGCGCCTCGACCGCGACACAACCTCGCGCCGCAGCACCTACGAACAGGCCATCCTCCGCTTCGGCGCGGGCGAGTTGGACATGCTCGTCGGCACACAGATGATTGCCAAAGGTCACGACTTCCCGAACGTCACTCTGGTCGGCGTCGTCTCGGTCGATGCCGGTCTCGCCCTGCCCGACTTCCGCGCCGCCGAGAGAACCTTCCAGCTCATCACCCAGGTCGCAGGCCGCGCCGGGCGCGGGCGTCTCGCAGGTCGAGTTCTCATACAAACCTTTCACCCGCACCACTACGCCCTGCGCCACGCCTGCGCGCAGGACTACGAAGCCTTCTACGAAGAAGAGATTCGCTACCGGCAGAGCCTCAATTATCCTCCTTACGTCGCCCTCGCCTCGCTGCTCGTCCATCACGAAGATTTCGCGCGCGTCGAGTCTACCGCCTCGGAAATCAAGCGCGCCCTCGACGAAGCCAACGCCGACCGCTCCATACGCATCCTCGGCCCCGCCCCCGCTCCCCTCGCACGCCTCCGAGGCGAGCATCGCTACCACATCCTTCTCAAAGCCCGCAGCCGCCCGCGCCTCCGAGAACTTCTCGACCTCGCCCTCGCCAACGCCGCCCAAACTCCCAGCTGCGACCTCCAAGCCGTCAACCTCGAAATCGACCCGGTTAACTTGATGTAAGAATCGGTTTCGAGTTTCAGATTTCGAGTTTAAAGTTCTAGGCTTTCAAACCTGAGACCCGAAACTCGAAACTTGTAACTATCCAAGCTAAACTCTCCGGCATGAAACTTTCGGAACTCGCAAGACAGACGGGCGCGCGAATTGAAGGCAATGAGGGAACGGAAGACCTCGAAATCAAGGGAGCCGCAGGGCTCGACGATGCAGAGGCCGGGCACGTCACCTTTCTGGCGAACCCGCGCTACACGCCGCGCGTGCAAACGACGCGCGCCTCGGCCATCTATCTGAGCGAGGGCGTCGAAGCCCGGCAGGGGCTCGTCGTGCTTCGCGCCGCCGACCCCTATCTGGCCTATACGCGCGCCCTCCGACTGTTTTATCCAGAGCCCGCCGTCGAGCCTTTCGTGCATCCTTCGGCGGTGATTGACGAGACGGCGCGGCTCGGCGAGGGCGTCCATGTCGGCGCGTGCACGGTCGTCGGGCGCGGAGTGGAGATAGGCGCGGGCGTTCGTCTCTATCCGAACGTGACCATCTACGAAGGCGCACGCATCGGCGCACATTCGGTTATCCACGCGGGCGCGTCGATTCGTGAGAATTCGATACTCGGCGAGCGCGTCGTCGTACACAACAACGCCGTCGTCGGCTCCGACGGCTTCGGCTACGCGAAGGACGAAGAGGGACGCTGGCTCAAGATTCCGCAGACCGGGCGCGTCCGCATCGAAGACGACGTTGAGATAGGCGCTGGCACGACCATCGACCGCGCCTCCGTCGGCGAGACCCGCATCGCTCGCGGAGCGAAAATCGACAACCTCGTCCAAATCGGCCACTCCTGCACCGTCGGAGAAGACACGCTGCTCTGCGCGCAGGTCGGCCTCGCCGGTAGCTCCCACATCGGTCGCCGCGTCGTGCTCGCAGGTCAGGCCGGCGTCGCCGGCCACCTCACCATCGGCGACGACGTAGTGCTCACAGCCAAAAGCGCCACCAGCCACAACGTCCCACCCGGCAAAGTGCTCTCCGGCATCCCGGCCTTCGACAACCGCGAATGGCTGCGCTCAACCGCCGCCTTCCGCCGCCTCGCCGACATGCAGCGCACCATCCGCTCCCTCGAACAGCGCCTCGCCGCCCTCGAACAAGCGCCCGACAGTGAGACGCCTTAAACAAAAAGGCAATTAAAACAGGGATGGACAGGATAGACAGGATAAAGACAAATGCGGAATGAGGAATGATGAATGCTGAATTAAAAGACAAACCGTTTCCTGCTTTTCATTCAGCATTCATCATTCCTCATTCATCATTTCTTCTCATCCTGTTCATCCTGTCATCCCTGTTAATTTTCCTTCCCCAGTCTCGTAAGCTACTTTGGACTTTCAAAAATTTCTTGACACTAAAATCCCGCGCAGGCATAATCTGTCTTGAAATTGGATTTCAATTTCGCCTCAAGCCTGCGAAATTGATGAGCCGATGAAATTCTTAAATTCCTCCGAGGTAGGGTCGGTGCAATCAAGCAATAATCCTGTAGCGCATGTCCTTCAATCTTCCGCCGCGAATCAGAGGGTGGAAGTGGTCATCGAGCCGCACGAGGGTACGGAGCGCGTCGCGCTGCGTTATTCGACGTGGGTGGACGGCCTCGGCTGGTGCAGCCAGAAAACGATTCGTCTCGACGGCGAACAGCTCGACGACCTGCATCGCGCCATCACGGTCGCGCGCCAACGACTCAACCGCCGACGCGCCGAAGCAGGACAGCTCGCCGAACCGCCGCGCGTCATACAGCTTCCGACGCTCGCCTGAAAAAGCGTCGAACGAAACTCAAAACGAAGGCCATCGACCGTAAGGCTGAAGAAGCTCGACGGTCGATGGCCTTTCTGTTTCCCTCTGAGGTTATCCCCTGCCCTATCCTGTTCCTGTCCGACTCGCCGCTCGCCTCCGGCTTCTATCAGGCATTCGGTTTGACACTCCGCGCGGGCGTCAACTAATATCGAAGTTACTCTTATTAAAGATGATTAGAACCACTTGAGCCGCGCCCCCGTCGGAGCGCAGGCCGGAGAGCATGAAGCCATGCCGGAAATCAAAGATGTCGCCTCGCCTGAGCAGGCCGCCGTCGAGCGTTGGGAGCAGGAAACGCTTGAGCCCGTGCTGAAAAAGCGTCCCGAGAGAAAGCAGCGCTTCGAGACCGTCTCGCTCGACGAAGTCAATCGTCTCTACACTCCGGCAGACACCGCCGACATCGACTTCGAGCGCGACACGGCGTTTCCCGGCGAGTTTCCTTACACGCGCGGCATTCATCCGACCGGCTATCGCGGCAAGCTCTGGACGATGCGGCAGTTCGCGGGCTTCGGGACGCCCGAAGAGACCAACGCGCGCTTCAAATACCTGATGCAGCAGGGACAGACCGGCCTCTCGGTCGCCTACGATTTGCCCGCGCTGATGGGCTACGACGCCGATTCGCCGCTCTCCGAAGGCGAGGTCGGAAAATGCGGCGTTGCCGTCTCTTCATTAGCCGACATGGAAGTGCTCTTCGACCGAATCCCGCTCGAAGAGGTGACGGTTTCGCAGACCATCAACGCGCCCGCCTCCGTGCTGCTGGCGATGTATCTGGTCGTCGCCGAGAAGCAGCGCGCCGACTGGCGCAAGATTTCCGGCACGCTGCAAAACGACATCCTCAAGGAGTACATCGCGCAGAAGGAATGGATTTATCCGATTCGTCCGGCGATGAAGCTCGTCATCGACACCTTCGAGTTTTGCACGGAGCACGTTCCGAAGTACAACCCGATTTCCGTGAGCGGCTATCACATCCGCGAGGCGGGCGCGACCGCCGTGCAGGAACTCGCTTTCACCTTGCGCGACGGCATCGAGTACGTTCAATGGGGCGTCGATGCAGGGCTCGACGTGGACGTGTTCGTCCCGCGCATCTCCTTCTTCTTCAACGCGCACAACGATTTCTTCGAGGAGATAGCCAAGTACCGCGCCGCGCGTCGCATCTGGGCGCGAGTCATGCGCGAGCGCTTCGGCGCGCAGAGTGAGCGCACGCTCCAACTCCGCTTCCACACGCAGACCGCAGGCGTCTCTCTCACCGTCCAGCAGCCTTTGAACAACATCGTGCGCGTCGCCATACAGGCGCTCGCGGGCGTGCTCGGCGGAACGCAGAGCCTTCACACCGACGCCTACGACGAAGCATTGGCACTTCCGACCGACCGCGCCGCGCTCATCGCGCTTCGCACGCAGCAGATAATCGCCGAAGAAACCGGCGTGCCGAACACGGTTGACCCGCTCGGCGGCTCATACTTCGTCGAGTCCTTAACGAAGAAGATGGAAGACGAGGCGCTCGACTACTTCGCCAAGATTGACGCGATGGGCGGCATGGTCGAGGCCGTCGAGAAGGGTTTCCCGCAGCGCGAGATTCAGGACTCGGCCTATCAATACCAGAAGGCGGTCGAGCGCGGCGACCAGACAATCGTCGGAGTTAACAAGTACCGGATAGACGAGGAGATGGAAGAAATTCCCATCCTCGTCATCAACGAAGCGGTGAGAGAGAGACAGCTCCAGCGTCTCGAAGAGACCAAACAGCGACGCGACGCGGGCGCTGTCTCAAACGCCATCGAAAAACTGAAACGCGCGGCTTCCGTCGGCGACAACACCATGCCCGCCACCATCGAAGCCGTCCGCGCCTACGCCACGCTCGGCGAAATCTGCGACGCCCTGCGCGACGTGTACGGCCTCTACGAAGAACCGGCATTTTGAAATGTAAGCAGTAAGCGGTAAGCAGTAAGCAGCCAAAACGAACAGGTTGTTTACCGCTCACCGCTCACTGCTCACCGCTTACTTTTTATGTCTGAGAAAAAGATTCGCGTCCTCGTCGCTAAGCCCGGGCTCGACGGCCATGACCGGGGGGCTAAGGTCATCGCCCGTGCTTTGCGCGACGCGGGGATGGAGGTTATCTACACGGGGCTGAGGCAGACGCCGGAGATGATTGCCGCCGCCGCTTTGCAGGAGGACGTGGACGCGGTCGGCGTCTCCATCCTGAGCGGCGCGCACAACACGCTCTGCCCGCGCATCATCGGTCTGCTACGCGAAAGAGGAATGGACGATGTTATGGTGCTCGTAGGGGGCATCGTTCCGCAGGAGGACATTCCGCGCCTCAAGGAGCAGGGCGTCGCAGAGGTTTTCCTGCCGGGCACTTCGACCGAAGATATCGTTAAGTTCCTGCGCGAGAACGTCCGCCCGCGCACATGACGGATGAAGACGAACGTGAAGGCGCGTCGCGGGTCGTCGTCGAGACGCGCGAGAGCGTCGCCGTCGTCCGCTTCAATCGTCCAGCCGAACGCAACCCGCTCTCCGTCTCCACGCTCGAAGAGTTAGACGACGCCTTCTCAGCGCTCATCTCAAGCGCCAGCATCCGAGCCGTCATTTTCACCGGCGCGGGCGACATCTTCGCCTCCGGCGCAAACATCCGCGAGCTTCAATCGCTGACTCCTGAAGGGGCGCATGAGTTCGCGCGTCGCGGCCAGCGACTCTTCCAATCCATCGCCGACTCACGGCAACTCACCATCGCCGCCGTCAACGGCTACTGCATGGGCGGCGGACTCGACCTAGCCCTCTCGTGCAAGCTTCGCGTCGCAGCGCCCCGCGCCGTCTTCGCGCATCCGGGCGCGCGTCTCGGCATCATCACCGGATGGGGCGGCACGCAGAGACTCCCGCGCCTCGTCGGCACGGCTCGCGCGCTTGAGATGTTTGCGACCGCCAGACGAGTGACGGCCGAAGAGGCTTTAGAAATCGGACTGGTGAGCCGCCTGTGCGACGACGCGCTCGAAGGTGCGTTTGAACTGGCGAAGAACCTGTGAGGTTGATGCTGGAAGATTTTGAAGTTGATGCTGAAAGATTTTCCCCGTGTGTTGCCGTTTGAGACGGACGCCCGACGGGCTTTCACTTCTTGAGGAAGCGCGCGATGCCCTTCTGGCAGTCTTCGGTCATGCGGGCGATGGCGTTAATCTCGACGCCGGATTGGAGGGCGGCGTCGAAGGTCATGCCGTCCATCTGATAGAGCAGGCGCTTGGTGAGCATGACGGCGGAGCGGCTCATGCGCTCGAAGCCCGCGACGTACTTTTCGACTTCCGCCTCGAAGGTCTCGTCGGCGAAGACCTGATTGATGAGACCGATGCGCTCGGCTTCGCGCGCGTCGATTTCCGCGCCGCGAGTGATAAGCTCGAAGGCGCGTTTCTCCGAGACGTTGCGACGAAGAATTGCCATCACCATCGCGGGCACGAAGCCGATTTTCACTTCCGGATAGCCAAAGCGCGCCGACTCTCCGGCGAGCACTATGTCGCACGCCGTCGCCAGCCCGCAGCCTCCGGCCAGAGCCCTACCGCGCACCGCCGCCACCACCGGCACGCGCACGCGTCGAACTAAAGCGAACAGCTCCATCAAGGATTGCGCATCTTCGAGGTTCTCTGTAATCGAGCTTTCGGAGATTTTCTGAAGCGCGGAGAGGTCTGCGCCGGAGCAGAAATCCGCGCCCGCGCCCGTCAGCACGATGGCGCGCACGCCCCTGTCGTCGTCGGCGCGTCTGAGAGCCTCTTTGAGTCCTTCGACGAGCGCGTCGTTCAAGGCGTTGCGCTTGTCAGGCCGGTTGAGCGTGATGAGGGCGACCGAGCCTTCGACGGCGTAGAGCAGAGGTTCGTTATCTTCCATATCTCTTAGAGCGGCGAATCGAGAAAACTGAGCAGGGCGGCGTTGATTTCCGAGGGCGATTCCTGCTGAACCCAGTGGCCGCTCGTCGCCAGACGCACCTCGCGGTAGGGAGCGTCGAGGAAGCGTTCGACGCCGCGCACCGTCTCGGGCACAATCGCAAAGTCGCGCTCGCCGTAGACGAAGAGCGTCGGCACACGTATGCGTTCGTCGTCACGGAAGGCCGCGCGACTGCCGCCTCCGCCGCCGCGCAGCAACGCGAGGAAGGCTTGACTGAGCCTGCCGAAGTTGGCGCGGTAGTAGTTGACGCCGCCCGTGAGCGCGCCCTCGCGCCGGAGCGCTTCCTTGTAGACGGCGATGTCCGTATCCGTGAAAGTTCCGGGACGGGCGGTGCGTTTGAACATGCGTTCGAGCTGCGCGAAGTCGCCCGCGCGGATTCCCCATTCGGGCAGCGCTGGAATCTGGAAGTAGAGCATGTACCAGCTCTTCAAAGCCTGCCGTAGAGTCATGTTGGCAGCCCAGACGGCGCGCGGCGGAACTTGCAGCGCGGCCAGCTTCCAGACGTAAGACGGGTAACGCTCGGCGACCGCCCAGGCGACGAATGCGCCCCAATCGTGACCGACAACCGCCGCCTCGCGCACGCCGAAATGGCCTATCAATCCTACCACGTCGTCCACCAACCGCTCGACGCGATAATCTTCCACGCGCGGCGGCTTGTCGCTCAGGTTATAACCGCGCATGTCCGGCGCGACCACTCTGTAGCGCTCGCCGCCGAGCGCCGTCAACTGATGTCGCCACGAATACCAGCACTCCGGAAAGCCGTGCAGCAGAATCACCAGACGCTCGCCGCTCCCGCTCTCCGCATAATGCAGTCGCACATCGCCCACCTGCGCGTAGCCGTGCCTGATGGATTCGTCAAGGTCGATAAGTGACATAAGATTTTAGTAAATCGTGAATCGTAAATCGTGAATAGAAAGAGCAGGTAAATGGTGAATGCTGAATGGCTGGAACAGGTTTTAACTATTTACGATTTACAATTCACGATTTACGTCTTTATCTTCTTCGCTTCTTCGTCGGAGACTTCTATCTCCATGCGGAGAAGCGCGGTGGAGAAGGTTTTGCCCTGCGCGTCGGTCATCAGCGAGAGCGTGCCGCCGCCGCCGAGACTTTCGTGCAGGAGAAAATTGAGCGCCGAGAGATTCGGCAGCTCGAAGCGTTCGACATCGCCTTTGCAGATGCCCCTGAAATGCTCTTTGACGCGCTCGGCGGTCACTTCGCGTACGAGCAGGGGGAAGTATTCGTCTCTGAGCGCGATGAGGCCGACGTTGGCCGTGTCGCCCTTGTCGCCCGAGCGCGCGTGCGCGAGTTTGGTCAGTTGAATACGCATGAGCTTTGCAAGATTCGGAGGCGGCGCTGAGTCAGATAGCGCGGTCACGTTCCTTCTTATCAGGTGATGCTGGCCTCACGGCTCGTCGCGATGAGCCCGTCCTCGTATAACGAGAGCCAGTGAAAGCTGACGACGACGAGCGAGTGGGTTATTTCCCCTCGGGCGACGAGCCGGGGAATACTTTCGAGCGGGACGAGTCGGACAGCGACGTGCTCGGTGCTGTCGAAGGCCGGAGTTTGTCGAAACTCTGCGCCGCGTGCGAGGAAGCTGTAAATCCAGTTGTTCTGAATCGCGGGATTTGGGCGCGTGCGTCCGAGCAGGATAAGCTCGTCTGAGGCGTAGCCGGTCTCTTCGAGAAGCTCGCGGGCGGCGGCCTCGTGCGCCGACTCGCCTTCGTCCACCATGCCGCCGGGCGCTTCAAGCGTCAGCTCCTCTGTGCCGTGTCGATACTGCTCGATGAGCACCACCTGTTCGTCCTTCGTAACGGGGATAATGTTTACCCAGTCGGGCGCTTCCAGCACGTAGAAGGGATGCTCGCTCGCGTCGCGCGGATTAGTGCTCCAATCGCGGCGCACCTGAAAGACGCGGCAGTCGGCGACCTGTTCGGAGCGCTTGCGTCGCCAAAGGTCAGGCGGTGTCAGTTCGGATTTCATCTCGCTCAAACTTCAAACACTTCGACTCTCGGCTCAATCTCCGTCTTCGGAATCAGCGCAGGCCAGTAGGCGACAATCTCTTCGACCTTCGGGCGGCCTCCGGCGAAGCCGGTCACGCCGGGCGGCCCCGTCAGGATGAGCGGCGCAATCTCTTTCGTGAACCGCTCGACCGCCGCGCGATTCTCGCTGCGGACGCCGACGCGCAGTTGAACTTCTGGCAAATCGGGCGAAGGCTTTCCGGCGAGCGGGCCGTGCGTGGCGTTTGCGCCGACGTATTCGGTGAGGATGTGGTCGAAGCTGAGGCCGAGTCGTTCGAGGCGCGCGCGCAGGATGCGGTCGGCTGCCTGTGCCTTCTCGAACGCATCAGGCCACGAATAGACGAGCGTGCCGACGGCCTTGTAGCCAGCCGAATAACTGATGGAGACTTTCAGAAACTCTGTCGCCGGGCGTCCTTTGATGCCGTAGACGCGGACGCGGTCGCGCCCCGCGTCTTCGAGTCGAATCGAAGTGAAATCGGCGACGCAATCCGGAGTGATGTAGGCGTGCGGGTCGCCCATCTCGTAGACGAGCTGTTCCTTGACGGTCGGGACGGAGACGCGCCCGCCCGTGCCGTCGTGCTTGGTGACGAAGAACGTGCCGTCAGGGTAAGCTTCGACGATTGGGAACCCGACGTTTGCGAGGTCGGGGATGTTGCGCCAGTCGAACTGGCAGTTGCCGCCCGACGACTGCGCGCCGCATTCGATGATGTGTCCCGCGATAGTACCGGCTGAGAGCCTGTTCCAGTCGTCTTCCGGCCAGCCGAACTCGTGGATGATGGGAGCGAGCGTGAGTCCCGTGTCGGTGGCTCGTCCGGTGATGACGACCTGCGCGCCTTGATTGAGGGCTTCGGCAATCGGCCACGCGCCGAGATAGACGTTCGCACTCTGGATTCTCTCGCGCACCGTCGAGAGCGGCTCTTCCGTATCCATGTTGCGCAGCTCGATGCCGCGCGCTAGAAAATCGTCGAGCCGGTGCATGATGTCGTCGCCCGTCACCGTTCCGAGACGCAGACGCCCACCCAGCCCAAGCTCTCTTGCGACACCCGCAACAGCCGCCGCGCACCCTTCCGGGTTGACGCCTCCGGCGTTAGCCGTCACGCGAATATTGCGCTCGACGCAGGCGGGCAGAATCTCGCGCATGAGCGGCACGAAGTCGCGCGCGTAGCCGGCCTGCGGGTCTCTCGCGCGCTGCTTCTGCATAATCGACATCGTGACTTCCGCCAGGTAGTCGAGCATCAGGTAGTCAATCTGCCCGCCCTCGACCTGACGCACGGGCGCGTCCAGCATGTCGCCCCAGAAGCCCTGCCCGCTCGCAATGCGTATCTTCTCTCTCATCGAACTGCAAGTATGAAGGCGGAAGGCGGAAGGATGAAAGCCGCTCAAGGCACTTGAGCAGTTTTCTTATTCATCCTTCCGCCTTCCTACTTCCTCCTTAGATTAGTCGGGCGGCGCATCCATTTTTCACGGACGCGCCGCCCGCGTCGAACAGTTTTCGAGGCGACGGCGTCGGGGCTGACATCTCAATTGCTCGCCAGCCTCGACTCCAGCCGCCGCTCATTCGCTTCGCTGACCCGGTTACGGTGTCGTGTTGGTGTTCGTGTTGGTATTGGTGTTGTCCATCGTGTTGGTGTTGGTCGCACCGCCGCCGCGACGACCGCGCCGGCCACGACGACTGCGCCGACGCGTGCCGGTCGTGCCCGTCGTGTCACCGCTCATGGTGGTGTCGGTAGTGGTCGTATCGGTCGTCGTCGTGGTGGTATCGGTTGTCGTCGTGTCGGAGGCTGGCATGCTCATCGCAGCGCCGCGACGACCGCGACGACGCCCGCCGCGACGGCCACCGCCCGCCGTCGAGAACGAGAAACTGCGCCTCTCGCCGGGCACGCTCATCAGCGAAAGCCCGCCGCCCCCGAGACGACGCGCGCGCAGAGAGATAAAGGTCGGGGTTTGTCCCGCGTCGGTCGGCCCCAGTTCCATCGTGACGGCGGTGTAGCCGCGTGTGGTGTTCGCTATGAAAGCTCCCGAATGGCTCATCCCTTCGCCCGTCAGGGTGTAGCTGTTGCTCGTGACGGTCAGGGTGGCCGCGCCGCTCATGTTGTGATCCGGCATGTTGACGGTTCCGGTGTATGTGCCGGAAAGGTCGTCGGTCATGCCGCCCGAAGTATTCTCGTTGCCCATGCCGGCGCTGGTCGCGCCCGTCGTGGTGGTGGCATCCATCGCCGCGCCGCGACGGCCGCGACGACCGCGACGACGCCGACCCATGCCCATGTCGCCGGTTGCATCGCCCGCCATGTTGGCGTTGTCCTGCGTGGTGGTGGTGTCGCCGGTCATGTTGGCGTTGGCATCGGTAGACATGTTGGCGTCGCCCGTCATGTTGGCGTTCGTCATGTCTGCGCCCATCGCGCGCCGACGAGCCCGACGCCGCATCGCACGCCGACGTGCGCGACGGCCTCGACGCCGACCCATATTCGTGCCGGAGTTGGTCTGCGTCATGCCCGGCATTTCACCCGTCGTCGGGCTGCTGTTGGTGTTCTGATAATTGCGCGCGGCCACGACGATGTCAGAAACGACCAGGGCAACCGAGGTGATAATCGCAACCAAAAGAACAACTACCCTACGCTGACTGCTATTGTACTTGCTCACGATTGGCTCTCCTCCTATGTTGAACCTGCTCGCGCCTCTCACGCCGGAGCGCGCCGCGCGTCAGGTGATGTTTAGCGACCGTTTTCAAAATTTCTTACAGGGCTGACACTCTTTCGTTCAAAAGCGGCGTGTGCTCTGCGGCCTTTTGTCCCTCGACTCTTCCGTTCGGCCTTCGCCGCGCCCTTTAGCTCTCCGAAGCCCCGAGGCGTCGTCGGGCGGGTGCGAGGTCGCAAAAGACGCGCGCTGCGCACGTTCAGGGTCATGGAAGACCGGGATTTTAAAACTCGCCAGCGAGCGAAACGGGCGAATAAAATACAGGCTGACGACGAAATCCGTGGGGTGCGCATAGTGTCGCACAGAACGGCGAATTTGTTGCACTAAATTTTTCGCGCGCCCCCGCAAACTCGCCGCGTGCGGCTTCTCTCTTGCCTTCAAGCCAGCACGGGCGGCAGGACGAACTGACCGAGGTGCGCGCCTTCGTAGTTGAGCGCGACGCGCAAGGCCATCTCGAGGGCGTCGCGCGTTTCTTCGGGGGCGACGACCGCATCGACGTAGCCGCGCGCGGCGGCATACTTCGCGTCGAGCTGCCGCTCGTAATCCTCGCGCACGCGCTCCATCTCCGCCTTCAGAGTCTCTTCGGGCTCGCGCCCTTCGCGCTTCAGCTTGTCGAGCTGCGTGCCGTAGATGGCCTGCACCGCCGAGTCGCCCTCCATGACGCCCATCCTTCCGGTCGGCCAACTGAAGATGAAGTCGGGGTCGAAGCCCTGTCCGGCCATCGCGTAATAGCCCGCGCCGGAGGCGTGGTTGATGGTCAGAACGATTTTGGGGACGCTCGCCGTCGCCATCGCTTCGACGAAACGCGCGCCCGCGCGGATGATGCCCGAATGCTCGGCCTCCGCCCCGACCATGAAGCCCGACACGTCCTGTATGAAGACGAGCGGCGTCCGATGGCGGTTGCAGAGGTCGATGAAATAGGCGACCTTCTCTGCCGATTCGGTGTAAACGATGCCGCCGAACCTGGGTGCGCCGCCTGCGGGCGAGCGAATCAGCCCTCGATTGTTGGCGATGATGCCGACCTGTATGCCGCGTATGCGCGCGTGGCCGGTCAACATCTCCTTCGCGTAGTCGGCCTGAAACTCGTCGAGGTGTCCTTCGTCGAGCAGGCAGCGCAGAACTTCGCGCGCGTCGTAGGGCTGTCGATGGTCTTGGGGGACAAGCTCGTAGAGGTCTGTTTCGGGGCGCGCGGGCTCGGCGCTCTCCCTGATGGAGACTGCGCTCGCGGGCGCTGTGGGAAGCTCCGAGACGATTTCTCTAATCTTGGCGAGGCAGCGCTCGTCGTTTTCGACGCGGTAGTGCGCGACGCCGGAAAGCTCCGTGTGCGTGCGCGCGCCGCCGAGCGTCTCGTTGTCGATGGTCTGTCCCGTCGCGCCTTTGACGAGATTCGCGCCGCCCAGACCCATGAACGAAGTGTTCTCGACCATGAGGATGATGTCGGAGAGCGCGGGCAGGTAAGCGCCGCCCGCGACGCACGGCCCCATCACCGCCGAAATCTGCGGGACGCGCAGGTAGCGACGCATAATCGAGTTGTAATAGAAGATGCGCGCCGCGCCGTACTGACCCGGAAAAACGCCGCCCTGATACGGCAAATTCACGCCCGCCGAATCGACCAGATAGATAATCGGCACGCGCGAGCGCATGGCAATCTCCTGCGCGCGCAGAATCTTCTTGATGGTCTCAGGCCACCACGAACCGGCCTTCACCGTCGCGTCGTTGGCGACGACCACGACCTCGCGCCCCTCGACCAGCCCGGTCAAAGTCACGACGCCCGCCGCCGGAGCGCCGCCCTTGTATTCGTCGTAGGCGACGAGCAGGCCAATCTCCTGCGCATACGCGCCCCGGTCGAGCAGAAGCTCGATGCGCTCGCGCGCCGTGAGCTTGCCCTGGCTGTGCTGGCGCTCGATTTTGTCGGGGCCGCCGCCGCGCCTGAGCTTGGCTTCGAGGCGTCGAAGCTCCTCGACCGCCTCGCGCATGCGCGAGGGTCTCGTTTGCGCAACCGCCCCCGCGTCCGGTCTGTCTTCAACGCCTTTCGGCATCACAGCATTACCCACCGATTCGAGGCCGAACGCGCCCCAACCTTCCCCTCCATGCGAGAAGCGCGAACGCCTTTCTTCGGCTCGTACCAACAAATTATGAGAGCTTAATTTGAACTCAAAATAGCACAGGAGCGACGCTCAAGACAACGCGCTCGCCCGGCGACCGAGCGGCGCTGCGCCCCGTGCGCGCGTCGCAAATTAAACGATTGACTTCGGACTGGTTTTATCATAAAAGCTCTAACGCCCCACCTTTCCCCAACCTATCCAGAGGGTTCGCAAATCCGCCCCCGCATGCAGTTGAAGTTGAAGCTGATTCAATTTCCCCACGTGAGTTTCAGACCATGAAAATCCCGACCTGTATCGTGGCGCTCTTTCTGCTTCTGATAGTCCTTTCCGGTCTTCCGGCCTGCCAGCGCAACACTTCGACGACAACACGAGAGGCCGCCTCTACTTCCGAGTCGCCCGTGCCCGAAGTCGAGCCCTTCGAGCGCGACCTCGACGTGATTCGAGCCAGCGCCAATCTCATCATGCTCGCGCCCTACAACTCGACGACTTACTTTCTCTATCGCGGCGAGCCGATGGGCTACGAGTACGAGTTGCTCAGAGAGTTTGCCATCTCGCAGGGGTTGACGCTCAAGGTCGAGGTCGTGGCCGACCGCAAGAAGATTTACGAACTGCTCAATAACGGCGAGGGCGACATCGCCGCCGCGCGTCTCATCCCGACGCCGGAGGACGAACGCAGAGTTCATTTCACGCGCGAGCTTTACCGCACCGAGCCCGCTCTCGTTCAACAGGCCGAAGCGCCCGACGAGGCCAACATGCCCGAAGCCTCCGAGAAGGCTCTGGAGCCCGGCCCCGCCGACCAGATGCCCGAGATGGACATACAGGCTCGGCTCGTCAACAACCCCGCGCAGCTCGCCGGAAAGAAGGTCGATATACCGGCGAAGCATCCTTACAAAAAGACGCTCATCGAGCTGGCCGACGACATCTCCGGCGACATCGAAGTGGTCGAGTGGAACGGGAAAATTGAAGACGAGGCTCTGGCGCAGAAGGTTGCGCGCGGCGAGGTCGAGTTCACGGTGATGCAGAGCAATCTGGCCGAGCTGAAGGAGGCTGAGTTCAGCAATCTCAAGGTGCGTCCCGTCGTCGGGCGCACGCACAAGGTCGCCTGGGCGGTTCGCAAAAACTCTCCGCAGTTGCTCTCGGAGTTGAACCGTTGGATTGAAGAGAAGAAGAACACGCCGCTCTTCGACCGTATCTACAAGAAGTATTTCATCGACCGCCAGAGCTACCGCGAGCGCGTGGCGAGCGAATACCTGACCTCGGCCACAGGCAAGCTCTGCCAGTACGACGAGCTGATGAAACGCTACGCGCCCGAACTGAACTGGGACTGGCGACTGCTTGCCTCGCAAGCTTATCAGGAGTCGCGCTTCAAGCCGGAGGCGCGCTCGTGGGCTGGCGCTACGGGTCTGCTCCAGCTCATGCCGAGGACGGCGAAAGAGTTCGGCGTCCAGAATCCTTTAGACCCGGAAGACAACGTGCGCGGCGCGGTGAAGTTTCTCAAGTGGCTCGATAACTACTGGACGCGTCGTATCGAAGACGAGCGCGAACGTCTCAAGTTCACGCTCGCTTCTTACAACACGGGGCAGGGACACGTCGAGGATGCGCAGAGGCTCACGGAGAAGTACGGCGGGAATCCGAAGGTTTGGGACGACGTTTCCTACTGGCTCTTGCAGAAATCAAAACAGCAGTATATCGCCGACCCCGTCGTCAAGTACGGCTTCTGCCGGGGCGTCGAGCCGGTCAACTATGTGCAGTTGATTCTCGAACGCTTCGACCACTACCGGCAGTTCGTTAGCAATCAGGGGCGCTGAATCCAAAAGCAATTCAAACAGGGATGAACAGAAATGATGAATGCGGAATGCGGAATGATGAATTAAAAGACAAAATGCTTTCTGCTTTTCATTCCGCATTCATCATTCATCATTCATCATTTGTCTTTATCCCTGTTAATTTCCTTCCTGAACGCCTTGAGGTCGAAATGAAGCAGGGGCAGCATGCGTCCGGGAAGGACTTCCGACGCCGCCTCGCCGACTCGAACCGCGCCCATTCGCAGATAAAAATCTTCCGCGTAAGGGTCGCTGTCTATCGTCAGAATTTGAAAGCCGAGCCCCCTCGCCGTCTCGACCGCATGCTCCCACAGCCGTCTGCCGAACCCTCTGCCGATGGCCGACGGCTCGACGAATAGATGCTCAAGCGCGACGCTTCCGTCCGCGTTCTCCCGCAAGCTGTAAAACCCCTCGACGCGATTATCCTCTTCCAAAACGTAAACCGGATGAGAAGCAACGTACTCGCGCGTCAGTGTGAGCGCGGCGCGACACGCGCTCAAAAACTCCGCGTCGTAATCCCAATGCCCTTTCGAGCGCAACGCGAGTTCCGACAGACGAGCGGCCTCACTCGGCGCGGCGGCGCGAATCATGGAAGACGAAATCGCAAAGCTCTCGCTCATCTTCACTCGTGCGTCTGTTGTCTCTCGTCAATCGTCTATGGTCTATCGTCCGCCCTACTGCCAGACCGCTTTCATCAACTCTCTCGCGTTCGCCTTCGCGGGGATACCTTCGAGGATGGCGACGCGCGCCCCGCGACGCTCCATGTGGACGCCGCCCTCGGCGGTCTGCCACTGTCGCAAGGTGGCATCTTCGCCGGGCGCGGCGTTTGAGCCGCCCGCGTCTTTGTAGCGAAGGGCGGTGCGCTGCGCGTAGGCGTCGAAGAACTCGGAGGCGTCCTGCTCGGTGTCCCAGGCGGTCAACTGCGCGAGCACGACGCCGCCCGTGCGCGGCTCTTCGTAGAGCGCGTAGCGGTCGCCGCCCCAGCCCGCAGAGGCTTTGCCCGACGCATCTTCGGCCTTCAGGTATTCGTCGAGGATGAGATAGAAGCTCCACTCGCCGTTCACGTCGTAATCGGTGCGCTTCCAGCCCGCGCCGAGCATCGACGAGAGGTCGCGCATCTCGACTTTGACCGGCGCTTCACGCGCGAAATACTTTTCGGCGTGGAGAATCTGCTCGCTCGATTGCGGCAAATCCGTGTAAGCCTTCGAGAGCAGCTCCCAGCCGCCCTTTCGATAAACCTGCGCGGCAAACTTCATCCCCCGGTCATACGGAAACAGCAGCGACTCACGCAGGGCGCGCGGCGCGCGGTCAATCTGCTCTGTGGAATTGTTGCCCGCCGTCATCGACTTCATCATGGCGAAGGCGCGCAAGGGGTTCGCCATGATGTACTGCGTCATCACGAACGTCGCATCGCCTTCGACGAGAGCCTGCGCCGCAAGCTCGGCGTCCGAGTCGCCCTTCGGCCACTTCTCGAAGCGACGGAGGTTGAAATGCTGGTCTTGCAGGGCGTGGGTCAGCTCGTGCGCCATGACGGGCTTCTGGCCGTCGAGGTCAATCCAGTCGGCGAGATAAAACTCCTGCGTCTTCGGGTCGTAGTAGCCCGCCACCTGCTCGGCCAGCAAACTGACGATGAAGGGACGGAGACGGAAGTCAGCGGGCACGAGGCCGTACTTTTTGAGGGCGACTTCGGTCGAGCGCATCTCTTCGGGCGTCGTATCCTCGTCGAGATTCTTAATAATCATCTTCTCGATGTCGGCGCGCGACTGCGCCCCGCTGCGCACCTGCCTGAGCACCGGCAGCTTCCTGATTTTGCTCGTCTCCTGCAAGACCTCTGTAGTGGCCGAGACGACCGCCGCGCTCTTCGGGTTGACGGTCGCCGTCTGCGTGCGCTGCGCGTGCGTCGCGCCGGGCAGGAAGGCCGCCAGAGCAGCCACAACCGAGAGGAGAAGAACGCCGAACGCGGCGTTTGCCGAACGTTTGATTTTCTTTGACATCTTGAACCTTTCGCTCTTATAGTCCGCCTGAAAACCCAACTCGCAGATTCCCCGGATGCCCGCAAATCGAGAGCGCAAGAGGGCGAGGGAGGCGCTGTACTTCTGATGACGCTTCGGCCTGAAGACGATGCTTTGTATGATATCTGGCATGAAACGGCGCTCCGTGTCCGCTACGCCGAGACAGACCGCATGGGCGTAGTGTACCACGCCAACTATCTCGTCTGGTTCGAGATTGGACGCACCGAATTCTGCCGTGCGCGCGGCTTCGCCTACCGCGACATGGAGGAGAACGACAACGCCTTCCTCGTCGTCGCCGAAAGCTACTGCCGCTACAAAGCTCCCGCGCACTACGACGACGAATTGATTGTCCGCACGCACATCACGGAACTGCGTCGTCGCTCCGTCCGCTTCGGCTACGAGATACTGAGAATCGCCGACGGCCTCGTCATCGCCGAAGGCGAGACCGGCCACGTCGTCACCGACGCCAACGGGCGCGTTATCTCCATGCCCGAAACCTACCGCCAACTGCTCTGCGCCGAACCCATCGCCCCAAACTCCCCGCTCCCGCCGCCCAGAGGCGAGCGCGTCCCCGAAGAAGGAGCGCCGTAAGCAATCAGCTTTCAGCTTTCAGCTTTCAGCAATCAGCAGTCAGCAGTCAGCCAAACCGAAAAGCCGCACAGAAAAGCTGCCGACGATGAGTTTCAACCGACTCATTCATTCAACTGTTTGGCTGAAAGCTGAAAGCTGATTGCTGAAAGCTCCCGGCTTACGATTCATGTTTGAGAGAAAGGCGCGAAATCTCGCGTGCGCGGCCTGTCGTCTCGTCGATGTCGAGCAGGACGGCGCAGATGCGCACCTCGCCTTTGGAATGCTCGGCGCGCTTGTGTACGACCGAGGTGAAGCGCGCGATAACGTCTTCGCGCTCCATGCCGATGACGCCCGCGTAGCTGCCGGTCATGCCGATGTCCGTGAGGTACGCCGTACCGTTCGGGAGAATCCGCTCGTCAGCCGTCTGGACGTGCGTGTGCGTGCCGACAACAGCCGAGACGCGCCCGTCCAGATACCAGCCCATCGCGCTCTTCTCCGAAGTCGCCTCGGCGTGCATATCGACCAGACGCACGCGCACCGCTTCGTCGAGCGACGAGACGAGTTCGTCGGCGACACGAAACGGGTCGTCCGAAGCCTGCATGAAGACGCGCCCGATGAGATTGATGACGGCGACGCGCATGCCGCGCACTTCCCCGACCCAGATGCCTTTGCCGGGAGTGCCCGGCGGGTAGTTGGCCGGGCGCAGCAGTCGCTTCTGCCGCTCGATGTACGGAATAACTTCTCGCTTGTCGAAGATGTGGTTGCCGGAGGTCATCACGTCGATTCCGGCGTCGAAAAGCTCTTCGGCCAGCGAAGGGGTGATGGAGTAGCCGCCCGCCACGTTTTCGGCGTTCATCACGGCCAAATCAATCGAGTGCTGCTCGCGCAAGTCCTGTATGCGCTCAAGGACGGCTATGCGTCCGGGTCGCGCCACCACGTCGCCAAGCATCAAGACTTTCATCGAGTTTCTACCTGCTGCTGCCCCTCGCGTCAGCCGACCCGCCAAAGTGAAAGCGCGCCCCGCACCGGAAACTTTCGGCGAGCCGCGCTTTACTTTACTGCCACTGCGAATCGAAAGACTTTTTGATACTAATTTGGATAAGCGATTCGGATCCTCCGAACGCGAAGCGGCGCTTATCCGACCCTTCAGCCTCAGGCCAAGAAGACCGTCCGCGTTCGACGCTTCAAAAAAGGCGGAGGGAAATCCGCGTTGGCCGCTCCGAGGCCGTAATTGAACCTGCACTAAACAGGTGGGTGACCTTTAAGAGCCGCAGCCTCCGGCAGTTCCCTTTCAGTGAGGGAATGCACTGGCGAAACGGCATCGGTCTCCCTTATCAACGGCGTTGGCTCAATCATCGTGAATCGGTGACGAACCCCGCAGACTAAACTCCCTCAGCCGAAACGATACTACCATATGCTTCGACGTAAAAAAAGCGCTCTCTTAAAAACAGTGACGAGTGATGAGTGACGAGTGACGAGCAAGGCGGAAAGACAAGTAAATCGTTAATCGTCAATCGTAAATAGTTAAAGGCAGGTTTTATCTATTTACGATTGACGATTAACGATTTACGAAAAGACGATTGTGCTCTGCGGGTTGTTCTGCTGGTCGGAGTTGTGGGGGCGGGTTTTGAGAAGACGGTCGAGCATTTCGGCGCATTCGGCGCTGCGGGAGGCGAGTTGCGAGTCGGCCTGTTCGTGGAGACGTTTGAGACGATGAAGCTCGTCGGCGATGTGCAGGGCGGCGAGGATGGCGACCTTGAGCGAATCGACCGTGAGCGTGCCCGAAGATATTTCGCGCATCCGCCGGTCAACGAACTCGGCCAGCTCGGTGACGTACTCGCTGTCGCCGTCGGAGCGAATGTTGTAGGTCTGGTTGTAAATCTCGACGCGAATGGTGGGCGTTCCCATCGCGTCGGACGTGCCTTTAATTGCGCTCATCGGTCTTCAGAACCTCCGCGCATTATTTGCGCATCACTTCGACCGCTTCCGGGTCGAGCACGGCGATGGCGTCGAGCATCGCTTCCACCTTCAGACGAATCGTGTCGCGCTCCGAGAGCAGGCGCTCGACGTGTGCTTCGAGTCGCTCTTTCTCGTCGAGCAGGTTGCCCAACTCGCGCCGGACGGATGCTACCTCGCGCTCTAAGACTTCTTTCTCCTGGCGAAGCGTTTTCGTCAGCTCGATGGTGCGGTAAATTTTATCTTCGAGATGTGAGAATTTTTCCAATCCGGTTAGTCCGACCATCGTCTCTCCTCACAGAAGCGGGGCTGCAAAACTGCCGAGCGATTATCCGACTTCCAAGCCGCGAGCGCAAGAGTGAAAAGTCTAAACTACAGTCGTGAGTCTGGAGTCTGAAGTCTCGGAGTCAAAGACAGATGATTTTTTGTTTTGACTCCAGACTTCAGACTCCAGACTCCAGACTTTTATCCTCTGAGTTTCGCTCCCGTCGTCGTCTCCAACGCCTCGACGATGCGCGCGTGCAGGGCATCGACCTCTTCGTCGCGCAGCGTCCGCTCATCGGAGCGATACTCAAGGCGAAGCGTCACCGAGCGTTTGCCTTCGGGCACGTTCGCCCCCTCGAAGACATCGACCAGCTCGACGCTTCGGCATTCTTCGACGCCGAGAGCCGCTATCGCGAGCTTCATCTCGGCGAGCGTCACGCGACGTTCGACGACGAGCGAGATGTCGCGCATGATGGAAGGGTAACGCGGCAGAGGCTTGTAGCGGACGGGCGCTTCCGGCGCGGCGAGCAGCGACGTGAAATCGACCTCGGCGACATAGACCGGCTGCTTGAACCTGTAGCGCGCCGCCAAATCTTCTGCGAGCCTGCCGAGCGTCCCGACACTTTCGCCGCCGACGGAGATGCGCGCCGATTGTCCCTCGCGCAGATGTCTCACCGTCGCGGCCTCAAATTCGACGCCTTCGACGTTCATCGCTTCGAGCGCTGCTTCGAGCGCGCCCTTCAAATCATAGAAATCCAGTTCGCGCGCCGCGCCCGCGCGCCCTGCCTCGACCGCGCCGCCTATCGCCACGAGCGCGAAGCTCGTCCGCTCTTCGGGCAACTGTCCGGCTTCTCGACTGGCGACGAAGACGCGCCCTATCTCGAAGAGACGGACGTTGCGCGTGCCGTGATTGAGATTGTGTCGCACGTTATCGAGCAGTCCCGGCAGAAGCGTCGGGCGCATGCGCGTCACACCTTCGATAATCGGGTTCATCACCGTCACGAAACGCGCTGAAGAGTCGTCCCGGTCAGCATCACTTTCATTTCGGTTAGCATCGCTTTCATACTTCGACAGCGCGGGCAGCAGGTCGAACAAGCCGTCGTGCGCCGAAGAGATGAAGCTGAAGTTGAGAGCTTCGTCGAAGCCCTGCGCGTTCAGCGCACGTCGCGCCGCTCGCCGACGCGCGTTGCCCGGTCGATACTCGCCCGCGACGTTACTGGCGGGCAAAATTTCTTCGACCTTGTCGTAACCGGCATGACGCGCCACCTCTTCGACCAAATCCTCTTCGCGCTCGATGTCGAAGCGCCACGTCGGCGCGACGAAAGAGGCCGACGCGCGTGGCTCTGCGGAGACGGAGGCGGAACTTTGGCCTCCCTTCGTCTCACCCGCGCCCGCGCTGCGCACCTCAATCGCACCGTCGCCATTGCCTCCGTCTTCGACGAGCGTGAATCCGAGCGCACGCAGAATACGCATGGCCTCGGACGACGGAACGTCGAGCCCGGTCAGCCCTTTGACGCGCGCGAAGCGCAAGGGAACGACCGGCCGCGCGTACCTGATTGGGCGCACGTCAATCGCATCCTCGGTCGCCGTGCCGCCCGCAAGCTCGCAGATGAGGGCGGCGGCGCGCTCCTGCGCGCGCAGCGCGCCTTCGCGGTCAACGCCGCGCTCGAAGCGATAAGAAGCTTCGGTCGAGAGTCCGAGCGCCTGCGCGGTGCGGCGCACAGAGGCCGGGTCGAAGAACGCGCTCTCGATTAAGACATCACGCGTGCGGTCGGAGACCTCCGTCTCTTCGCCGCCCATCACGCCCGCGAGCGCCACCGCGCGCGCAGCATCGGCGATAACGAGCATCTCTTCGTCAAGCTCGCGCCCGACGCCGTCGAGCGTCTTCAAATGCTCGCCCGCGCGCGCGCGTCTAACAATGATTTCTCTTCCTTCCAAAGTCGAGAGGTCGAAGGCGTGAATCGGCTGGCCTAGCTCGTGCAGGACGTAGTTGGTGATGTCGGCGACGTTGTTAATCGGCCTCTGCCCGATAGCTTGCAGGCGGCTTGTGAGCCACGCGGGCGAAGGCGCAACGCGCACGCCGCGCACGATGCGCGCCGTGTAGCGCGGGCACAACTGCGGCTCGTCAATGCGGACGGAAGCGAAGTCGGCGGCGCGTCCCTCCGAAGGAATCGCGCTCGCCTGCGGCAGACTCACGCTCAAGCCTTCCAGCGTCGCCGCCTCGCGCGCCACGCCGAGGTGCGAAAGACAGTCGGGACGATTCGAGGTCACGTCGAACTCAAGGACGAAATCCTCGCCCGCCTCGTGTACAGCATCGACGGCGAGGCCGACCATCGTCAAACGATTCGCCAAATCCGCAGGCGACGTTTGCGTCCGACACAAATCGCGCAGCCAGTTGTAACTGATGTTCATAAGCAGTCAGCCGTCAGCCTGTCAGCAGTCAGCCGGAATCTGCTTTTGCTGATTGCTGACGGCTGACTGCTGATTGCTTTTAAGTGAATTGTTCAAGGAAGCGCACGTCGTTCTCGAAGAGCAGGCGTATGTCGTCAAGCTCGAAGAGGCGACCGCAGAGGCGGTCGATGCCGAAGCCGAAGGCGAAGCCGGAGAACTCTTCGGGGTCGATGCCGACGACGCGCAGCACGTTCGGATGCACGATTCCTGAGCCGCCCATCTCAATCCAGCCCGAGCCCTTGCAGAGCCGACAGCCCGCGCCGTCGCACTTGAAGCAACTGTAGTCGAACTCGGCGCTCGGCTCGGTGAACGGGAAGTAAGAGGGACGAAAGCGCGTCCGCGTCGAGGGGCCGAGCAGCCGGCGGAGCAACTCGGCGATTGTCCCGCGCAGGTGCGCCAGCGTGATTCCCCTATCGACGACGAGACCCTCAATCTGGAAGAACATCGGGTTGTGCGTGGCGTCGGGCGTGTCGCGGCGGAAGACCTTGCCGGGCGCGATGACGCGCAAAGGGGGACGCCGCTTCTGCATCGCACGTATCTGCACGGTCGAAGTCTGCGAGCGCAGGGCGAAGCCCTCGGTCGTATAGAAAGTGTCGAGCGGGCTTTTGGCCGGATGATTGTCGGGGATGTTGAGCGCCGTGAAATTGTAGAAATCAGTTTCGATTTCCGGCCCGTCCTCGACCGCGTAGCCCATCGAGACGAAGATGTCTTCGAGCCGCTCCCACATAATCGTCACCGGATGGATATGGCCTCGACGCTGACGCCTGCCGGGCAGCGTCACGTCGATGCGCTCTTGCTCGATGCGCTCTTGCTCGATGCGCTCTTTGAGAGCCCTCTCGACCGACTCGATTTTTTCGACTATCTCGGCTTCGAGCCCCTGCACGCTCTGGCCGAAGGCCGCGCGGTCTTCCGCCGCGACGCGGCCAATCAGCTTTTTCAGATTAGCCAGCGCGCTCTTGCGTCCCGTATGGCGCGTGCGCAGGTCGGCCAACTCGCGCAACGCCGCTTCCCTGTCGCCGTGCGAAGCGACAGTTTCGGCTTCGCTCGCGCGAAAGACCGCGAAGCGCTCGAACTCTCGCTCGAACGCTTCACGCACCGACTTCAACTGTTCCTGATGCTCGCCTACTCCAGAGACCATCTATATCCTCGAAAGCATTTCAGGCTGCCGCCGCCGGTTGCGGCTGCTGCGGTTCGTTGGAGAGCGCCGTCCTGACCTGTCCGGCCAGTGCGGCGAAAGCTTCCGGCTGGTTGGCGGCGAGATCGGCCAGAACTTTTCTATCAAGCTCGATGCCCGCGACCTTGAGCCCGTGCATGAACTGCGAATAGTTGAGCCCGTTCAAGCGCGCCGCCGCGCCGATGCGCACAATCCAGAGGCTTCGGAAATCGCGCTTCTTGAGCTTGCGCCCCGTGTACGCGAAATTCAGCCCGCGCTCGACCGACTCCAGCGCCGAGCGATACAGCTTCGACTTCGTGCCGCGATAACCTTTCGCTAATTTAAGAATCTTCTTGCGCTTCTCCGTGCGCTTATTTCCACGTTTTGCCCTCGGCATAATTCAAACTCCCTTCTCTAAAAGTGAGCAGTGAGCGGTGAGCAGTAAGCAGTAAAAGCAAGAAAACTGCTCACTGCTGACGGCTTACTGCTCACCGTCGTTCTAGCTTCGCCCGTAGGGCAGCATGTTCTTGATGCGGTTCTCGTCGGCCTCGGAGACCATCACGTCGATGTCGAGGATGCGTTTCCGCTTGGTGCTCTTCTTGGTCAGAATGTGGCGCGCGTGGCTGTGTCCGCGCTTGACCTTGCCCGTCGCCGTCGTGCGAAAACGCTTCGCCGCGCCTTTGTGTGTCTTGAGTTTTGGCATAATTGCTTCTCCTGATTAAAAACTTACGTGGGAAGTTGTCAGCTTTCAGCCGGAATTTGTTTTAGGTTGGCTGAATGCTGACAAGCTGACTCGCTGACAGCTTGATTCTTAAACGCCCTGTCCTCCGACGCCGGGCGCGCTTTGTCCGCCGCCGGTAGCGCCCGTCGCGCTTTCGCCGGGCTTCGAGGCTTCAGGCTTCGCGCCGCCGTCGTGTTTCGGACTGCTGCCGCCGCCGCTGCTCTTGTGCTTCCTGGGCGTGAAGACCAGAAACATCTGGTTGCCTTCCATGCGAGGCCGCGCTTCTACTTCGCCGATGTCGGTCAGGTCGCGCTCCAGCCTTGCGAGAAGCTCTGCGCCGAGTTCGCGGTGCGTGATTTCGCGTCCGCGAAAGAAGATGGTGGCCTTCACTTTGTCGCCGTCCTGTAGCCACTCGCGGGCGTGCTTCATCTTGAAGTTGTAGTCGTGGTCGTCCGTGCCGGGACGAAACTTCACTTCCTTGACGATGATGACGACCTGCTTCTTCTTGGCCTCACCCGCCTTCTTCTTCGCTTCGTACTGAAACTTTCCGTAGTCGATGATGCGGCAGACGGGCGGCTGCGCGGTGGCGGCAATCTCCACCAAGTCCAAGCCCTTCTCGCGCGCTCGACGCAGGGCATCGCGCGTGTCCATCACGCCGAGTTGCTCGCCGTCCTCGTCGATGACGCGCACTTCCGGCACGCGAATTCTTTCATTGATGCGCGCGGCTGGGGCGCGTCGGTTGTCCGGGCGCTGACCGCGACCACGAAATCCTGAAATTGCTCCACCTCCTCTAGTCTGAGTCTGGAGTCTGGAGTCTGGAGTCTAAAGTCAAAGATAAATGCTTTTGGTTTTGACTTTAGACTCTGAGACTCCAGACTCCAGACTTATACGTTTGTCAGGGCGCGCGACTCGACGAGGCGACGCGCCATTTCTTTGAACTCTGCAAGCGACATCACGCCGATGTCGCCACGCGCTCGCTCGCGCACGGCGACTTTGCCCTCTTCCATCTCGCGGTCGCCGAGGACGAGCATGAAGGGGATTTTCTGCAACTGCGCCTGTCGAATCTTCGCGCCGATTTTGTCGCTGCGGACGTTCGTCTCGACGCGAAGGCCAGCCGCGCGAAGCTCGCGCGCCACCTGCTCGGCGTAGTCGTTGACTCTATCCGTAATCGGCAGCACCGTCACCTGCACGGGCGAGAGCCACACGGGGAAAGCTCCCGCGAAGTGCTCTATCATCACACCAAAGAAGCGCTCAATCGAGCCGAAGAGAGCGCGATGAACCATCATCGGGCGATGCGGCTTGTTGTCTTCGCCGATGTACTCAAGCTCGAAGCGTTCGGGCAGGTTGAAGTCGAGCTGCACCGTCCCAAGTTGCCAGAGCCGACCGATAGCGTCCTCAATCTTGATGTCGATTTTCGGCCCGTAGAAGGCCGCTTCGCCTTCCATGCGCTCGTAAGCGATGCCTCGCTCGTTCAAGGCTTGGGCGAGCACACCCTCGGCGTGCGTCCAGTCTTCGTCCGAGCCGAGATAGCCTTTGTTGGTCTCGTCGCCTTTGACGGAAAGCTCGATTTTGAGTTTGTCGAATCCGAGCGTGCGAAAAACATCGTAGGCGAAGTCGAGACAGTCGCCGATTTCGTCTCGCGCCTGCTCGGGCGTGCAGAAGAGGTGCGCGTCATCGACCGTGAAGCCGCGTACGCGCATCAGGCCGTGCAGCGTGCCGGAAAGCTCCGCGCGATAGACCATGCCCATCTCGGCGTAGCGCTGCGGCAGGTCGCGGTAGGAGCGCATCTGCGACTTGTAGATGCCGATGTGGAACGGGCAGTTCATCGGCTTGAGGCGAAATTCCTGCTCTTCGAGCGTCGTCGGCGCGAACATCGAATCGCCGTAGTTCTGCTCGTGGCCGCTCGTTTGCCAAAGCTCACGCTTGGCGATGTGGGGCGTGTAGACGAAGCTGTAGTTGTGCTTGAGAAGCTCGTCGCGGAGGTAGTCCTCCATGAGCTTGCGAATCATGCCACCCTTCGGATGCCAGAAGATGAGCCCCTGCCCGTAGTCCTCCTGAATCGAGAAGAGGTCAAGCTCGCGCCCGAGGCGGCGATGGTCGCGCCGCTCGGCTTCCTCGCGTTGCTTGAGCCAGGCGTCCAGCTCTTCCTGCGTGGCGAAGGCCGTGCCGTAGATGCGCTGCATCTGCGGGCGCGCGGCATCGCCCATCCAGTAAGCGCCCGAGAGCGAGAGCAGCTTGAAGGCGCGCAGGCGATTCGTGTTCGGGACGTGCGGCCCGAGACAGAAATCTATGAACGGCGAACTGTCTATGTAATAGACGCTCACCGTCTCGCCGCCCTTGTCGGCTATCAGCTCGCACTTCAGAGGCTCGTCGCGCTCCTCGAAGACGCGCAGCGCCTCGGCCTTCGTAATCTCTTCGCGCCGGTAGGCGAGATTGCGCTTGGCGATGTCGCGCATCCGCTTTTCGATGACGGGGAGGTCTTCTTCGGTGAGGGGGCGCGGGGCGATAACGTCGTAGAAGTAGCCGTAGCGCGGGTCGTCGAGAAGCGCGGGGCCGATGCCGAGCTTGGTTCCGGGGAAGAGGTCGAGAACGGCGGCGGCCAGAAGGTGCGCCGTCGAGTGACGAATCACGTCGAGGCCGTCGCGCGTCTGCGGCATGACGGGCTCAATCTGCACGGGCTCGCCGTTGCTCTCAAGGCGTTCGAGCGGCAGGGCGAGGTCAACTTCGCGCCCGTTGACGCGAGCGGCGAGAGCCTGCTTGGCTGCGTCGCGGTCGAGTTGCTTGAGAGCTTCCGCTACCGTCGCCGAAGCGGCGACGGCTGAGGCTCGGCCATCCTTTAATTGAACGTTTATCTCACTCATCGCTGATAGTCTCCGCCGAGGTGAATTTCCTCTCCGAAGCGACCGAGCCGGGAAGACTCGAAACGGCCAAAAGGCCGCACGTCTTCCCGGACGAGTCGCGTTTTTCAGCGACCCAACCGAAGAGGGCTCACCTCGCGGATGCGAGAGGCGTCTGAACCGGAAACTCGATTGTGCTTGTGCGTCCGAAGACGGCCTAACAGATCGGATTCGACAGAAGCGCCCCTGCCCGCGCGCCCCGCCCGGTGTGGGTCGGGAATCGCAAGTTTTAGAATCGAAACGTAGTTCGAGTTCGTTTCATTTCTGGCAAAGGTCTTCCGGAGCTCGCTGTCGAAAATCGGAAAAGTTGGTAGGCGCGTGCGGATTTGAACCGCAGACCCCTACCGTGTCAAGGTAGTGCTCTACCCCTGAGCTACGCGCCTAAACTCTAACAAAAAACAGTCGCTTTTTTAGTGACCCGAAAAGCGAAGCTGTAAGGTAACAAAGCCCTTGAGCGACTGTCAAGCGGGCAATTCGCCGGCCTCGGAGATGCGACTTTCAAGCTTGTTCGAAGCATCCGGCGACGCACGACGACGAGGCGACTCAGGCGCTCGCCGCTTCCGCCGCGACGCGTTCCCATTCTTCGTAGAGGGAGCGAAGGCGCTCGTCGGTCTGGCGATAGTCGTCGTTGAGACGCGCGAGGTGTTCATGCGAGCGCGCCGTTTCGGGCAGAGACATCTCTTCTGAGAGCGCGGCGAGCCGTTTTTCCGCCTCGGCTATCTCGGCTTCGATGGTTTGCGAATCGCGCGCGGGGCTCCTCTTCGCGTTTTTGCCGCCGGAGGATTTCGATTTGCGGGGCGCGGCGGAGGCCGATGCGTCCTGACGCTTCTCCGTGCGCGCAGGCGTCGGCGAGGGCGCGTCGCTCGGCTGCTTCTCCTGCGCGGCTCTGGTCGTCGCCGATTGTTGAGAAGTTCGCTGAGCGGCTTTCCAATCGTGGTATTCGGTGTAGTCGCCTTCGTAGTATTCGGCGCTGCCCTGCCCGTCGAGAGCGAGGATTTGGGTGGCGATGCGGTCGAGGAAGTATCGGTCGTGGCTGATGGTGATGATAGTTCCCTCGTAGGCGTCGAGGGCTTCTTCGAGGCTTTCGCGCGAGGGGATGTCGAGATGATTCGTGGGCTCGTCGAGGACGAGGACGTTGACGCGCGAGTAGATGAGCTTGGCGAGGGCGAGGCGACCTTTTTCGCCGCCCGAAAGGTCTCGGACGTGCTTGTAGACATCGTCGCCGGTGAAGAGAAACTTGGCGAGGAAGCTGCGAAGCTCGCCCGCCGTCGCCGTCGAAGGAGCGACGCGGCGCAGCTCCATGATGATTTCGTTGCGCTCGTCGAGGTCGTCGAGCTGTTGGGCGTAGTAGCCGATTTGAACGTTCGTGCCCCAGCGAGTTTCGCCCGCGAGGAGAGGGATTTTGCCGAGAATGCTCTTGAGAAAAGTGGTCTTGCCCGAGCCGTTGGGGCCGATGATGCCGAGGGCTTCACCGCGCCGGAGCGTGAAGTTGATGCCCGTCGCAAGCTCAACTCCGGGATAGCCGACCGAAGCTTCTTTGACCGTCAGGACTTGCGTTCCGGCGCGCTCGATTTTCTGTAGACGAAAATCTCCCGAAGACTGGTCGGGGCGGACAGCCTCGACGCGCTCAAGCTTTTCGAGCATCTTGCGGCGCGACTTGGCCTGCTTGGTCTTCTGCCCGGCGAGGTTGCGACGGATGAACTCTTCGGTCTTGGCAATCAGGTGTTGCTGGTTATCGTAGGCGCGCTGCTGTGCCTCGCGCCGCTCTTCGCGCTCGACGAGGAAGGCCGAATAGTTTCCCTGATAGCTGACGGCGCGGCCAAGCTCGATTTCGACGATGCGGCGACACGCGCGATCGAGAAAGTATCGGTCGTGGCTGACGATGACGTAGGCCGAGTTGTATGCGGCAAGAAACTCTTCGAGCCATTCGACCGCCGCCACGTCGAGGTGGTTCGTCGGCTCGTCGAGCAGAAGCACGTCGGGCTCGGCGAGCAGGAGTCGTGCAAGTCCGAGACGATTTTTCTGCCCGCCGGAGAGCAGCTCGGTTTCGAGCGTCCAGGTGTCGCGGTCGAAGCCGAGACCCTGAAGGATGGCTTCGGCGCGCGCCGCATACTCGAATCCGCCTTCGCGCTCGAACTGCTGCTGCAAGTCGCTGTAACGCGCGAGCACCGTTTCGAGGTCGTCGCCCGCTTCGGCCATCCGATGCTCAAGAGCGTGCATTTCATGCTCAATCTGCTGTAGATGACCGAAGGCGGCGAGCGCCGCTTCGTGCACCGTCACGCCCTGCTCGAAATGCACATGCTGCTCAAGCAGCCCGAGGTTCAGGCCGCGCGCGCGCACTACGTCGCCCCGGTCGGGCGTCTCCTCGCCACTGATGAGCCGGAATAGAGTTGTCTTGCCCGCGCCGTTTCTGCCGACCAGCCCCACGTGCTCGCCCGGATTGACCTGCAACGAAGCCCCGCGCAGCACATCCTGCGACGCGTAAGACTTATAAACATCCGTCAGACGAAACAGCATAAAAGCCGTAAATCGTGAATCGTCAATCGTGAATAGATAGAACTTTTTTTAACTATTTACGATTGACGATTTACGATTCACCAGGTTTCACCTCGTCACTGCTTTTGAGTCGCGGCGGGCGTCGCGGTGGCAGCCGGAGAGGCGGCGGGCGATGCAGCCGTCGCGGGAGTTGTACTGGCGTTGGCCGGGCGCAGGGCGTTGAGACTGTTGGGGTCGTTGAGCATGTTGCGCGCAAGGAAGTTCTCGACTTTGGCTTCGTTCATCGCCGTCGTGACGAGCGCGGCGTTGAGAAGCTCCTGCTGCTGGCTGCGGAGCGCCTCCTTGATGCGGTCGCGCACGCCGGGACTGTCGAGCGTCAGGTTTTCGTTCTGCAAGTTTCGGTTCGTGAGCTTGAAGATGTACCAGCGCCCGTTGTTGAACCTGACGGGCGCGGTGTAGCTGCCGATTTGCATCGCGCCGAAGAAGTTGCCGACCAGCTCGGGCGCGAAGCCGTTCTGCTTGAGGTCGTCTTCGGTAGCGAAGCCGAGGTCGCCGCCGCGCAGGTTCGTCTGGTCTTCGCTGCTGGCGCGAGCGACCGAGGCGAAATCAGCGCCGCTCTTGAGCTGCGAATGGAGACGGTCAATCTTGAGCTTGGCCTCTTCCTCGCTCTTGGCGTCGTCCTGCAAGCCGTTGTCAGTCGGATCGACGACGATGGCAGACAAGCCGACGCCGCGCGCGTTGACGAACTGGCTCTTATTGTTGTTGTAGTAATCTTCGACCTGCCGGTCGCTGATGGTGATTTTGCCGACGGTCTTTTCTTGCAGGCTTTTAATCGCCAGAGCTTTGCGCGCTTCCTCGCGCACGGCCTGCTCGGTCATGTTATTGGCCTTGAGCGTCTTCTCCCACTCTTCCTGCGTCAGATTGCTCTTCTGCTGGTTGATGGCGGAGTCGATTTCAGCGTCCTTCGGCAGAAGATTCTCCTTCTCCGCGCGCTGGAAGAGCACCTGCTGACGAATCAGATTGTCGAGCACCTGAAGACGCGCCGCCGCCAGTTGAAGCGACGACAGTTGTCCCTGCTGCCCTTCGGTCTGCTGATTGATGATGCGCTCCACGTCGCTCAGCATAATCTCTTTGCCGTTGACGCTGGCGGCGACGCTGGAATTGGCGGCATCCGCCCCGCTGCCCGTCTTGCTCCCGCAGGCGGCGAGCAAAAAGGCGAGGGCTGTAATCGAAATCATTAACGCGAATTGTTTGACGAATCTATGCACTGTGGCTCTATGCTCCTTCAACTGTCTAAAAATTATTCCGGCCAATTTCAGATTGACGCTGCTACAGAAGACGAACGCGTGCTTGACGCTGTGCGAAACTGTTTGCTATAAATTTTGGTTTCCCAGCGCCGAGCCGTCCCTGACTGTGACGCACAACTCAAGAACGGCTGCGCTTTTTTCATGTTCGGAGGTTTCGGCAGTTATGGCTAAACGATGCGAAGTCTGCGGCAAAGGGCCGCAATTCGGAAACAACGTCTCCCACGCTAACAACCGCACGCGGCGGCGCTTCGACCCCAACCTGCAATCCATACGCGTCCAGCGCCCGCAGGGCGGCAACGCACGGATGAAGGTTTGCACCTCTTGCATCAAGGCGGGCAAAGTCGCCAAAGCAGCTTAACGAAATGATGAATGCGGAATGCAGAATGATGAATGAAAGACAGAAGCTTTTAATTCATCATTCCGCATTCATCATTCATCACTTCCTTTCTCCCACCAGTCTTCCCTCTTCCCTCTGCCCGACGAGGGCGATGGCGTCTATCTCGACGCGGGCGTCGCGCGGCAAACGCGCGGCCTGCACGGTCGAGCGCGCCGGAGATTCAAACTCAAAGTAGCGCGCGTAAACCTCGTTCATCGCCGCGAAGTCACTCATGTCGGCGAGGAAGACGGTCGTCTTCACCACCTGTTCGAGACTCGTCCCGGCGGCCTTGAGTACGGCTGAAAGGTTACGCAAAACCTGTTCGGTCTGCTCGCGGATACCGCCTTCGACGAACTCACCCGTCTGAGGGTCGAGCGGAATCTGCCCCGACGCAAAGACCAAACTGCCTGCCACCACGGCCTGCGAATAAGGCCCGATGGCCTGCGGCGCGTCCTTCGTGCTGATAATCTGCTTCATTGTAGGGAGATCCTCTTTTTCGTCTCTCAAAACAAACCGCGTATTTTAACAGAAACCTTCGAGGCGCAGCAACACGCGGGCACTTTCGTTCGAGAGCGCGGGCTGGCACTTCTGCTGTCTAAGTATGATTCTGATGAAAACTGCTCGGCGGGGGATGCTTGGCGCGTGAGGGATTTGGCGGACTGAAACGGCAGCCGGGCGGCGATCTTTTCAGGCCGCGCCCTGAAGGCGCTCGACATCGAGGACGCCCGGCACGTTGCGTATGGAGCGAATCACCTTGTCGAGATGCTTCACGTCGAAGACTTCGACCGTCACCTCGATACGACCGCGATTGTCCGGGGCGATGGTGGCGCGTGCGTCGCGGATGCCGGTCTTCATGTCTGAGATAGCGCCTGTGATTCCTGCAATCATGCCGGTGCGGTTTTCCGTGATGGCGAGCAGGCGGACGGCGTAGGCCGCCTCGTCGGCCTGTCCAGCCCATTCGACCTGCACGATGCGCTCCGGGTTGACCATCAACTGCTGCACGTTCTTGCAGCGCGCCGCGTGGACGGCGACCCCCTTGCCGCGCGTAATGTAACCGACAATCTCTTCGCCGCGCACGGGATTACAGCAGCGCGCGCGCGCCACCAAAAGGTCGTCCACGCCGCGCACGACGATTGAGTCGTCGCCGAGGCGTATCAGCCTTTTGACGGCCTGCACGCCCGCGCTGACGCCGCTCCGAAGTTTCGACTCCTTCTTCTGATCCAGCTCGGCGAATTTGTCTGGGCCGAGGAACTTGGCGATGACGTTGCGCGGCACGAGCTTGCCGTAGCCGATGGCGGCCAGAAGGTCGTCCGTGCGCCCGTAGCCGTACTCGTTGGCGATGCGCTTGAAATCCCCGTTGCCGTCGCTCAGAAGCTTCCTGGGCGAGAGTTGAAAGCGCCCGGCCTCCTTCTCGAAGAGCTTGCGGCCAATCTCGATTGACTCGGCGCGCTGCTGCTCGGCGACCCAATGTCGCACACGGTTGCGCGCGCGCGAGGTGACGATGAAGTTGAGCCAGTCGCGCGAGGGGTGGGCGTTCGGGGACGTGATGATTTCCACGACATCGCCGTTCTGGATGGGCGTACGCAAGGGGACGATGCGCCCGTTGATGCGCGCGCCCGTGCAGGTGTTACCGATTTGAGTGTGGATGGAATAGGCGAAATCGACGGGCGTGGCACCGCGCGGCAGTTGTATCACCTTGCCCATCGGCGTGAAGGCGTAAACGTCTTTCGGGTAGAGGTCGAGCTTGAGGGATTCGAGGAAGTCACGGGAGTCTTTGACCTCCTGCGACCATTCGACGAGCGAGCGCAGCCACTGGAAAGCCGCGTCGTCGTCGTGCGCTCCGCGCTTCCCTTCCTTGTACTTCCAATGCGCGGCGACGCCCTCTTCGGCGATGCGGTGCATCTCTTCGGTTCGTATCTGCACCTCGAAAGGCTGACCCTTCGAGCCCATGACCGAGGTGTGAAGCGACTGATAGAGGTTGTCGCGGGGCGTGGCAATCCAATCTTTGATGCGACCGGGGATGGGCTGCCAGGTGTTCTGAATCACTCCGAGCGCAGCGTAGCAGTGGCGCACTTCGTTCGGCGTGATGACGCGCGCCGCGACGAGGTCGTAAACCTGGTCAAGCTCGATTTTCTGTCTTCTAAGCTTTTTCCAGATGGAATAGAGACGCTTGACGCGCCCCTCGATACGCACGATGGGCACTTCCGCCTCGCGCATCTTCTCTTCGATGCGTGCGGTGATACCCTTCAAAAACGATTCGTGTTCGTGGCGGCGTTTTTCCAGTTGCGAAGCGAGCGTCTGGTAATCTTCCGGGTGAAGATGCTGAAAGGCGAGGTCTTCGAGTTCAGCGCGCAGGCGTCCCATGCCGAGACGGTGCGCAATGGGAGCGAAGATGTCGAGGGTCTCCTGCGCGATGCGTCGGCGCTTCTCGGGCTTGAGATGCTGGAGCGTGCGCATGTTGTGGAGACGGTCGGCCAGCTTGACGAGCACGACTCTCACGTCGTCCACCATTGCCAGAAGCATCTTGCGGACGTTCTCCGCCTGCTGAACTTCCTGCGACTGGCTACTAATCTGCGCAATCTTCGTCAACCCATCGACGAGGTGCGCTATCTCGTCGCCGAAGAACTGTCGAATCGTGTCAAGGCCGACGAGCGTGTCCTCGACAACGTCGTGGAGCAGCCCCGTCGCCACCGATTTTTCGTCGAGCTGCATCTCGGCCAGAATGTTTGCGACTTCGAGCGGATGCACGAGATACGGCTCGCCCGAAGCGCGCATCTGCCCCTTGTGATGGCGCGCGGAAAAGATGTAAGCCCGCCGCAGCAGGTCGAGGTCGGCCTGCGGATGATTGGCCTGCACTTTCTCGACGATGTCTTCGATGCGAATCATAAAAGGGCTTTCAGCTATCAGCGCTCAGCTTTCAGCCAAACAGAATTTGCCTGGTGCTTCTGGCTGACCGCTGATAGCTGATTGCTGACAGCTACGTATAAGAATAGGTGATGCCCGACACGGATGTCGAGCATCACCTGTTTGGAAAGCTGATGAGGAAAGGCGACGGCTTTTTTGGAGCGTGCGCCCGAGGGCGCGGGGCTCGAAGACGTGCCGCCGATCTGGAAGAAGTGTGAGCGTTAGCTGGCGGGCGGCGTCGGCGATTTCTGTGCCTCCTCCGCCTCTTTCCTGCGCGCCGCCTCTTCGTTCAATCTCTTCTGCGTCGCTTCGGCCTCGTCGGCCTGCTTGTCGTAGTTGGTCTTGTCGTCCGGCTTATTGTCCATCTGCGCCATCTTCGCCATCTCGCGCAGAAGGTTGGTCTTGTACGACCAGGCGTTCGGGTTGTCCGGGTTAAGGCTGATGGCCTTCTCGGCCAGCTCCAAACCCTTCAGAGCGCACTGCCGCGCCTTCTCGAAGTCTTCGCGGTTGGCGGGCATCTTGTATTGGATGGTGACGGAGTCGGGGCGCTGGACGGTCTGCTTGTTCTCTTTCTGCTCGGTGATTTCGTAGGAGCAGTTCCATTCCTTACTGGAGAGGACGGTGTAGGCGTCGGAGCGTTTATCCTTCGGGGCTGATTCGAGATTGGCGCGCTGCATCAGCCAGTCGCGCTCCTTGTTCTCGTCTCGCATCTGGCGATACATGTAGGCGACCGCGTTGTAGGCATCCTCCTTCGTCTTCTCGTCGATGTTTGGATTCTCCATCACCTTCTTGTAAGCCTCGATGGCCGCGTTGGCTTTGGCGACGTTCTCCCCCGTATCGACGCCGGGACGATACTGCTGCTGGATGGCGCGAGCGAGGAAGACAGGAGCGTTCTTCTGGTCGGGGTCGAGAGAAAGCGCGTACTCGAACTTCTCCTGAGCTAAGGGAAACTGACCGTCGCGGTAGGCGCGCGCGCCCTCGTTCAGAGCGTTTTTGGCACGAATCCTGTTGACGACGCCGCAGCCTGAGGTGGTGGCGAGAATGACCAGAAGAAGCGCCAGCGCGACTCTGGTTTGAGAGAGTTTCATGGATTGGTGACTCCCGGATAGATTCGATTCGAGCGAATTACAGTTCTACCAATCGGGGCAGCGCCGCGCCCTTCTGGGTTCCGTTCGGGAAAAGAGGGGCGCGAGCGCCGTCTGGAAGAGATGCTTTTACGGCTCAAGCGCCTCGGTCTGCAATCCGACCGGGTTGGCACCCGCGCCCTTGATGGCGTCGATAACCTTGACGACCTCACCATACTTGAAGGTTTGCGGCGCTTTGACGAAGACGGTCTTTTCGATGCGCTCATCAGCCGAAAGCTCCGGCCGATTCTCGAAACCAAGCTTCCAGTCGCTCTTGGACTTGCGGTCGGCGAACTCTTTGGCGAGCGTGCTGGAGATGGGGCCGGTGTCGTTAACGGAGCCTTCGGCAATCTTGTCTGCGCCGCGCGTCAGGACGACCGTCAGGTCTTTATTGACGGCGACGCTCAAGGTGCGCGGGCTCTGCTTGGCTTCGGCCTGTAGCTCGTCGCTCTTCTCTGGCACGAGCGTCTTGAAGCGCGCCGGTTTGAGCGGCGTGATGACCATGAAGATAATCAACAGCACCAGCAGAATGTCGATGAGCGGTGTGACGTTGATGTTTGGCTGGGCGCTGCTGCTGCCGCCGCCCCCGCCTGAACTCATTCCCATAGAGTTAAATCCTCCGTGCGCTCTATCTGCGGCGGACGCCTTTTCCTCTCAAGCTAGGGAGCGGGCGTCCGCGCTCAAAAAGATTTCCGACTCGGCTAGGAAGCGGGAGCGGGCGCAGCAGCGCCGCCGCCCTCTCCGCCAGCTTTCTTCTTATCGGCGACGAGACCAATCTGGTCGATGCCGGACTCACGAATCGTGTTGATGATATCGACGACCGTGCCGTAGTTGGAGTTCACGTCGCTTCTGATGTAGACGATTCTCTCATCGGCCTTCTTGCTCTCCATCTTCTTATCGATTTCAGACTTGAGGTCGGCCTTCTCAATCTGCTTCTTGCCGATGTAGAGTTTATCGTCCTGCGTGATGGCGACGACGACGGACGTGTCCTTGTTGATGGCCGGGTCTTCATCCGGGCTCTTCATGTCGCGCGGAAGAGCGACCGAGACGCCCTGTTGGAGAAAGGGCGTGATGACCATGAAGATGATGAGGAGCACCAGCATGATGTCGACCATCGGCGTGACGTTGATTTCGGAGGTGAAGCCGCCGCTGCCTCCGCCTGAACTCATTCCCATAACTTAATTCTCCTTACAGACTCTCACACGCTCGAAGGTGGAGGCATCCGCCGCCGCTCTCGCCGCCCGCGCGCTCTCGACGAAAGAAAGCCACAGGCACACTCGCAAACGTGCTGGCAGACGCGCTCCTCCCTCGCCGTAACCTTTACGCTTTGAGCTGGCGCGTGCGGTTCTTCAGGAAGTAGTCGATAAGCTCGGACGCCGAGTTGTCCATCTCGACGATGAAGCCATCGACCTTGCCCGTGAAGTAGTTGAAGAGCCACACGGCGGGCACGGCCACGGCGAGCCCGAGCGCCGTCGTCAGAAGCGCCTCGGCGATGCCGCCCGCGACCGCGCCGATACCCGCGCTCTCGGCCGACTTCATGCCGGTGAAAGCGTTGATGATGCCGAACACCGTGCCGAAGAGTCCGACGAACGGAGCCGTCGAGCCGATGGTGGCGAGACCAGACAGGCCGCGCTTGAACTCGGCGGACTTAATCGCAATGGCGCGTTGCAGGGCGCGCTTGGAAGCTTCTATCTCGTCGCCCGAGATGTCGGTCGATTGCTCGTGCGCGCGAAACTCCTGAAGTCCGGCGTTGACGACCATCGCCAGGTGCGACTTCTTGTGCTTGTCGCTGATGTTGATGGCCTCTTCGATGCGGTCGTTCTTGAGAGCCTGCGCGACGCGCGGCGCAAACTCGCGCGACTGCTTCTTGGCCGCCGAGTAGGTCAGAAAGCGCTCGACCATGATGGCGATGGAGTACATCGACATGATGAGCAGGATGATGATGACGGTCAGAGCCACCCAGCCCAGGTTCTTCACCATCTCGGTGATGGTGAACGCCTCAGCCAGTTCGCCGCCGCCCTCTTTACCGGCCTCCTGCCACAGGAGCGCGAGGAAACCCAAAGCTTTGCCGCCGAGGATGTTCATTAGAATTGTCACGGTCAAACCCTCCAATAAGGTTTCAAATCATAATTTAGCGAGAACGCGACGAAAAGAAGACGGCTGGGGAGAGCGGCGCTTCGCGTGCCTCTCCCTCTCAAAAAGAGAAAGCGGACGCGCGCCTGCGAGCCTCCAGACCGCATTCTCCGCGCTCTGTTACTGAAGCACGAAGTTGTAGGTAATTACGCCGGAAACTTTGACGGGCTGCCCCGAAAGGAGCGTCGGCGTAAAGCGCGCCTGGCGTGCCGCCGCGACTGCCGCCTGCTGCAAGAGCGGGTGGCCGGAAACGGCCTGTGCCGAAATCACGCGGCCGCCTTCGTCCACGACAATCTGCACGGTCACGGTGCCGGAGGCACGCGCGGCGCGGGCAATCGCCGGGTAGGGCGGCTGCGGCTTGCTGATGGCTTTACCGTTCAGCACGCCGCCTGAGACGATGGTCTTCGGCTTGGGCGGCGGAGTCGGCTTCGGCGCAGGAGGCGGAGGCGGCTCGTCGTCGTCGGCTTTGACGACGGGGCCGACGGCGTTACCCGTGCCGCCGCCACCACCGCCGCCCGTCGACGGCCCAATCGGGCCGACGGGGCCGGATGAAGGAGGCGCGTCGTAGTCACGATTGCCGACCACGACCGGCACGTTGCGTGCGACCTCTTTGGTCTCCACTCTCGCCACTTCCTGCGATTTGACGACCGGCGCGATGACCGAAATCTCCTGCCTCATCGAAACCTGCGGCTCTTTCGAGGCGGCGGGCTTCGACTCGGCCGGCTTCTGCTCCTGCTTCACCTCCGGCGCAGCCGCCTGCGGCACAGGCGCAACCAACGTCACAAGCTCAAGGTTCTGTGCGTCGAGATGCGCGTCGTACCAGAAGACGCTGCCGATGGCTATGGCGGCCAGCAGGATGCCATAGATGATGAACGTCCCGGCGAAGAACGAACCCTTGCGCGCGAGGTCGTCCTTGTGCGAGCCGGACTCGACTAAACTGTCGAACATTGTTTTTTCTTCCTCCCTTTCCGTTGCCAGGTGGATCAGGGGTCGTAAACTTTTTATCCGTCAAAAGAGCTTGAAATAGCTGCTACTTCAAAAAAGTCGGATGAAAGCTCCGCTCGGCTATCAAATTTTCTTAAAAGTTTGGGGGGCAGCAGTAGAAACGCGAAAGCGGCGGTCGGACGCAATTGTCTGGAAATGCGTCTCGACTGGGGCAGCCCTTTTCGCCCACTGCGAGGGGAAGACTATCGAACTGTTCGGCGGCCAAACGGGCGCTTCTCAGAAAACACCTGTGCCCAAACGTCCGTCTTTCATTCCATGAAAGAACGGACGCATTTGTTAACTTATTTGATTGGCCAGCAACGCGCTCAGTCTATGTCGCAAAGCTAGTTGAAGTCAAGGGCAAAAAAGCTTTTCCGCGACGCCTTTCGGGCAATTCTTCGAGCCGACGCGCCGAAGGCGGCGTTTGCTCCTGCCGCCTTCAGCGCGTGGCGGCGCTAGCCTTCGGGTTCTGCGCGACGGGGCGCGTGCGTCCGCCGCCGCGCGGCGTCTGTCCGCCGACGCCGCCGCCTCGCGCGGGCGTGCCCTGCGTTTTCGCAGAGTCGAGGCGCTGCTGCCACCAGACCATAATCGGGTTGGAGATGGCGATGGTCGAGTAGGTTCCGAAGACGATGCCGATGAGCAGCGCAAGCGAGAAGGGGCGAAGCACTTCGCCGCCGAAGAGCACGAGCGCGACGACCGAGAGGAAGACGAGCCCCGAAGTGATGATGGTGCGCGAGAGCGTCTGATTGATGGCCTCGTTGGTGGTGTCGTAGAGCGAGGCGCGACGGTGTAGGCGCAGGTTTTCGCGCACGCGGTCGAAGGTGACGATGGTGTCGTTGACGGAGAAGCCGACGAGCGTCAGAAGCGCGGCGATGACCGTCAGGTTCACTTCCCACTGGAAGATGGAGAAGAAGCCGAGCGTGACGAGCACGTCATGGAAGACGGTGATGACCGCCGCCGCGCCGTACGTCCACTCGTAACGGAAGCCGATGTAGAGCATGATGCCTACGAGAGCCAGGAGCGTCACCGTGATGGCCTGATTACGCAACTGCTCGCCAGCCACCGCGCCGACCGCCTCCGTGCCGATAATCTGGTAGCCCGCCTCCGGCCCCAGAGACTTCAGAGCCTCTTCGACCTTCGTGCGGCCAATATCGACCTGCCCTTCGCTCTGCGCCTCCTGCCCTTCGCCCTGCCGCGAGACCTTAATCAGAAACTCGTCGTTTTTGCCGACGACCGGCTGAATGATGGCGTCGCCCACGCCCGCCTTCGAGAGCGAGGCTCTCAAGGTGTCGGCGGCGGGCGGCTTCTGGAATTTGGCCGTCACCATCGTGCCGCCGCGAAAATCCACGCCCTGATTAAAAGCGTCTGTGCCGCCCGGAACTAACTGCCGCCCGACGGCCGAAACCAGCCCCGCCAGCATGATGACGATTGAGATAGAGAGCAGGATGCGGCGCTTGCCGAGCCAGTCGATATGAACGTCTTCGAGTATGCGAATCATAAGAACTCGTGAATTGTAAATCGTCAATCGTGAATAGCAATCGTAAACAGCGGTTTCTATTTACGATTCACGATTCACGATTGACGGCTGTTAAATACTGAGCGACTCGACGCGCTTTCCTTTGCGGCTCAGAAGCCAGATGAAGATGGTGCGCGAGACGTAGACCGCCGAGAAAAGGTTGGCGATGAGTCCGAGGACGAGCGTGACGGCGAATCCGCGAATCGGCCCCGTGCCGAAAACGAAGAGAAAGAGCGACGAGACGATGGTCGTGACGTGCGTGTCGATGATGGTCACAAACGCGCGCGAGAAACCCTGGTCGATAGCGGAGGCGACCGTTTTGCCCGTGCGCAATTCTTCGCGGATGCGCTCGAAGATGAGCACGTTTGAATCGACCGCCATGCCGATAGTCAGGATTAGTCCGGCGATGCCGGGCAGGGTCAGCGTGGCGTCGAAGATGATGAGGGCGGCCATCGTCAGAATCAGGTTCAGGAGGAGCGCGATGTTGGCGTTGATGCCCGAGCCGCGATAGTAGAAGAGCATGAAGAGCATGACGAAGATGAGACCGGCCACAGAGGCCGTCACTCCGGCACGAATCGAGTCTGCGCCGAGGCTCGGGCCGACGGTGCGCTCTTCCTGATAGCGAAGCGGCGCGGGCAACGCGCCCGAACGAAGCGTGAGCGCGAGGTCTTCCGCCGACTGCTGAGTGAAGCGCCCGCTAATCTCGCCCGAATCCGTAATCTGCGACTTGATGTAGGCGACGGATTTGACCTGATCGTTTAAGACGACGCCCATATACTGATTGATGTTCGCGCCCGTCCAGCGTCCGAATTTTTCCGCGCCGCCGGGCTTGAGCGAGAAGGCAATCTGGTAGTCGTCGCTCAGGCCGCCGCCTCCGGCGGAGACGGCCGAGGCGCTGCGAAGCTCGCTGCCATCGACCACCGCAGGCGATTCGACCACCACCCACTTCGAGGGCACGTTCGACTTCTCCTGATTATCGCCGGTCGTCGCCGCCGTCGGCTCGTCGCGCTCGAAGTAGGGCAGCACACGCCGGTTGGGCGGCACAGTTCCGCCGAGCGAGGCTTTGGCCTCTTCCTCCGAGTTGTAGGTCTGCACGGGCGCGGGGCTCGGCGGGCCGACGACGTGGACAAGCTCTAAGCGCGACTCGCCGACCAGAAGTTTCTTGACGCGCTCGGGGTCTTGGATGCCGGGCATCTGCAAGAGAATCTGGCGCGAGCCCTGCGCGCCGTGACGCTGAAGGGTCGGCTCGGCGACGCCGACGGCGTTGATGCGGCTGTCGATGATACGCAAAGCCTGTTCGACGGCCTGCTCGCTCAGGTCGCGCTGCGCCTGCTGCCCGAGCGTCCAGGTTACGGTGCTACCTGAAGTCGTGGCCGTCCACTGGCTCAAATCCACCTTCTTCGGAAGCTCGTCGCGTATTTCGCCGACCTTCGAGGCGTCGTTTGCCTCGACGATAATCTGGTAGTTGCCGTTTGCGGCCTGCGTCCGCACGTCCTTGGTTTGGTAGCCCGCTTCCCTCGCCGCCGTCTGCACGGCGAGCGCGTTGTTCTCCGTCAGGCGCTTCAGGTATTCGTCGGTCTGCACCTGCATGACGAGATGCGAGCCGCCCTTGAGGTCAAGGCCGAGGCGAATGTTTTCGGCGAGCGTGTTCTTGATGCCCTGCGGCGTGAAGTCGCCGAAGCGTGGGAAGCGATTGTGCGGGCCGATGACGATGTAGAGCGAGACGAGCGTCACCACCGCGATGATGACGACGCGCTGGAGAAGATTCTTTTTCATAATTCAGTTTTCAGTTTTCAGTTTTCGGTTTTCAGTTTTCAGTGAAAAGCACTCCGGCTCTTCTGCTGAAAACTGAAAACCGAAAACTGAAAACCACCTATTTCTTTTCCTCTTCCGCCTGCATGCCTGCGACTGACGAGCGCGCGATTTCGAGCATCGTTTTATCGGCGCTGCGGACGATGAGCGACGTGTCGCGGACAGCCGTGACGGTGGCGATGATGCCGCCGCTCGTGACGATGCGGTCGCCGGCCTTGAGGTTGGCGATGGTCGCTTGCAGCTCGCGCTGGCGGCGGCGCTGCGGCACGATAATCAGAAAATAGAAGACGGCGAAAATGAGAATCATCGGCAGCAGTGGGCCGATGAAGCCGCCGATGCCGCCCGGCTGCGCGGGGGCTTGCTGGAAGAGAAGTGGCAGTGTGTTCATCAATTTTTCCGAACGGAAACAGAATCGCTGGCGCGGGCGTGGGCGTGTCGCCTCGCGCGTCTCACGCGCCGACTGGCCGCGTGCTCTCGAACCCGAAACCGTGTGGCTTTTATGCTCTCGACGGAGGCGACCGAAGGCGCGCGCATTCACTCGACGCCGGAGCTGATACGCTCTGTAAACTCTCGTCTAAATCGTGTGAATTCGCCAGACCGGATAGCTTGCCTGACACGTCGCATGGTGTCAAGGAAGAAAGCGAGATTGTGATGGGTGAGAAGGATGCTTGCGAGCATCTCTCCTGTGGAGTAGAGATGGCGCAGGTAGGCGCGCGAGTGGCGGCGGCAAACGGAGCACGGGCAAGCCTCGTCGAGCGGGCGCGCATCGGTCGAGTAGCGCGCGTTTTTGATGTTCAATTTGCCGCGAGAAGTGTAAGCCTGCCCCGTCCGGCCGTTGCGCGTCGGCAGCACGCAATCGAACATATCGACGCCGCGCCAGACCGCTTCCAGGAGGTCTTCCGGCGTGCCCACGCCCATCAGGTATCGCGGCGCGTCCTGCGGCATACGCGGGGCGAGGTCTTCGACGACCTTGTACATCGAGCCCTTCTCTTCGCCGACGCTCAAGCCCCCGATGGCGTAGCCGTCGAAGCCTATCTCGACGGTACGAGCGAGGCTTTCGCGCCGGAGGTCGAGATGCGTCGCGCCCTGCACGATGCCGAAGAGAGCCTGCGCTCCGCTCACCCCTTCGCGCGCGGGGAGGCGTCCCAAGTCCGTCTCTTCGCGCTGCAAAGCATCGAAGCGCGAGCGCGAGCGTGCCGCCCAGCGCGCCGTCAGCTCCATGCTGCGGCGAGCCTCATCGGGCGCGGCGTCGCCGGGCGCACACTCGTCGAAGGCCATCACGATGTCGGAGCCGAGCGCGGCCTGTACCTCCATCGAGACTTCGGGCGAGAGAAAACGGAGGCTTCCGTCAACGTGCGAGCGAAACTCGACGCCCTCTTCCGAGATGCGTCTGAGCGCGCCGAGACTCCAAACCTGAAAGCCGCCCGAGTCGGTCAGCATCGGCCTCTGCCAGCCGGTGAAGCGGTGCAGTCCGCCGCAGGCGCGTATGACCTCCGTGCCCGGTCTCAGCCAGAGGTGGTAGGTATTGCCGAGGATGATGCGAGCGTCTAGTTCTGCCTCTTCGAGCGCCTCGAAGCGCACGCCCTTGACCGTCCCGAGCGTCCCGACCGGCATGAAGACGGGCGTCTCAATCGTGCCGCGCCGCGTCTGCAAAAGCCCGACGCGCGCCTCGCCCTCGCGCGCCTCCACACTCCAACCTAAAGCCCCCTTATTCATCGACGGTCGAAAGTCTCTCCTTCAGGCGTAGGCGTTCCAGAGTGGAAGCGCGAGCAGGAGGGCGATGCTCAGGAGGACGAGGGCGAAAATCAGGTAGAAGGCGACGAACTTGAGATAGTGCCCTCTGAGCGGCGATTTTGAGAGGCCGCCGAAGAGATGCGGCAGCGTGCGCGTGCGCGTCTGTAGCTCTTCGCGGGCGTGCGCTTCGAGGCGACGGGGCTGAGCGAGAGCCCTCATGCCGTACGTCCAGACCACCGATGCGCCCATAATCGTCAACAACAGCTTGAAGATTTGCTCCATAGGTTTGCTTCTCTCTGCTCAAGAGACGTGCCCGAACTCTTTCAGGAAATTCGCTCCGGCAGTCCGCCTTCGCTCGAAGGCGTGTCGGCGCGCGCCTCTTTCTCTATCCATTCTTCCACTTCGAGGACGGGCAGGCGGACGACGAAGGTCGCGCCCTGTCCCTCGCTCATCGCTTCGACCTGCCCGCCGTGAGCTTCGACCAATTCCTTGACGAGCGCAAGGCCGATGCCGAGGCCGCCGTGTCGGCGCGTCGCCGAGCTATCGGCCTGTCGGAATCTGTCCCAGATGAAGGGCAGGAAATCTTTGTTGATGCCCTCGCCCGTGTCTTCAACGTCAATCTCTATCCAGCGCGAGCGACGAGGAGCGACGCCCCCCGCGCCTTCGCTCGTCTCGACGCCGAGATTGACGAAGCGCGAGCGGACGGTGATGCGCCCGCCTTCGGGCGTGAACTTGATGGCGTTCGTCAGCAGATTCCATAACACTTGCTGAATGCGCTGCGCGTCGGCGATGGTGAGCGGCAGTCCCTCTTCGAGTTGTTGTTGCAGCTCAAGACGACGCGCGAGGGCGGCCTGCCGGATGGCGCGCAAGGCGTTGGCGATGGCGGCGTTCGTGTCGAACAGCTCGCGCTCAAGGCGAAGCACGCCGCGCTGGATGCGTGAGAGGTCGAGGAGGTCGGAGATGAGCTGCGTGAGCGAGAGGGCGGCGGCGGTGATGGCGTTGATGCCGTCGGAAAGCTCTTCGTCCATCTGCACGGTCTGGCTCTCGGCGAGCAAATCGACCCAGCCCGTGATAGCCGTCAGAGGCGTGCGCAATTCGTGAGAGAGCGTGGCGAGAAATTCGTCTTTGAGCCGGCTGGCCTCGCGCAGCTCCGAGATGAGGCGCGCGTTCTCAAGGGTTGAGCCGACGTGTGTGGCGACGGCTATCAGGAGGTCAACGTCGTCTTCAGACCAATGACGCCGCCGCATCGTCTGATGCCCGCTGATGGAGCCGATGACGCGCCCCTGATGGATGATGGGCACAATCATCAGGCTCTTTACCTTTGTGCGGTCGATGAGGTCTTCGAGCCCTTCGGCGAGCGGGTGCTGGCGCACATCTTCGGCGAGGATGGGGCGTCGGCTCGTGCGCAGGGCGTAGCGCATCGGCGAGCGCTCGCGCACGTCCGCCCAGCTCGTGATTGGCTCGACGCCCTCGGCGCACCACTCGCCGTAGTAGTCCTGATGCTCGCCTTCGGCGAAGAGCACGGCGATGCAACGGTCTAGCTCCAACACCTGTCCGATGCGCTCGATGACGGAGTTAATCTTCTCCTTCGGCTCGCCGCTTCGCTGCAACGACAGGAGCAGCCGGTTGACAATGGCCTCGCGCTCGGCCTGCGCCTGGATGGTTGCGAAGAGGCGCGCGTTGACGATGGTTTCGGCGGCCTGCGTGGCGAAGATTTCGAGCAGGCGAAGGTCGCGTTCGCGGAAGCCGCCCGCGCGGTTGGCAACGTAGATGAAGCCGAGCAGCTCGCGCTTGATGCGCATGGGGACGCTGAGGACAGAATGAATCTGGTAGCGTTCGACGAAGTCGCGGTTGAAGCGCGGGTCGTTTATGGGGTCGTTCGAGAGGAAGGGCTCGCCCGTCTGGTAGATAGGAGCGTTCTGGTTTTCGCGTTCCAGCCGGAACTGAAATTCCCTGACGACTTCGGGCGGCGTGTTATGGCAGCCGTGCGGCTCGGCCTGCACCGTGTTGCGACGCCGGTCGTAAGTGGCAATCAGGCACATCACGCCGCCCGTCAGCTTGGCGATGGCGCGCGCGAGGCGGGCGCTGATTTCCGAGGTGTCCGTCAGAGTCGAGAAGGTTCTGGAGATTTCGTAGAGGCCGCGCAACTCTTCCGTGCGATGACGGCTCGCCTCGTAAAGCTCCGCGTTGGTGAGAGCCACAGAGACCTGCCCGGCCACAGTGCAGAGCAGCTTCTCTTCCTCTTCCGTCCATTCGCGCGCGCCCTTGCAATCGTGGACTTCCAGAAGCCCTTCGCGCGTGCCGCTGACGTGCACGGGCGCGGCCAGCGCGGCGCGCACGTCGAGGCGCGTGTAAAGCTCTATCAATTCGTCGCGCTCGGCCTCTTCGAGATTGCAGATGGAGATGGCCGAATCCGCCGCGAGCACGCGCCGCGCATAACTGCTCGCGCGCAGGGGCACGCGGTTCTCGCGCAGGCTCTGAACTTCCGGGCGACAGAGATATTCGTAGCCGACGAGCGCATCGTCCGCCGACGGCTCGAATAAAACGATGTGACAGCGTTCGACGCCGAGCGCCTGTCCGAGCGTTTCGACCGTCTCCTGCAAGACTGTCGAAGGGTCGAGCGAGCTTGCCAGGTGACGACCGATGCGCCCGGCCAACGCTTCGCGCTTGGCCGCCGCCTCCATCTCGCGCGAGCGACGCTCGGACTGTTCGAGCAGCAGCATCTTTTCGATGGCGATGGCGAGCGGAGGGGCGAGACGTTCGAGCGCGAGCAGGTGTCGGCGTTTGTAGGCGTCGGGCGCGCGGCTCGTCAGGTTGAGGCTGCCGACGGCGTTGTGCGTCGAGAAGAGCGGGCAGCAGACTGCCGAGCGAAAGCCCTCGCGCTGCAAGTCTTCGTAGAGGTTAAAGCGCCGCTCGTTCTTCAGCTCGGGAATAACAATCATTCTGCGCTCGCGCAGGGCGGTCGCCGTCACAGACCCCTGCACGGGGCCGACCGCGCCTATCGAGAGCGAACCGACGCGCGAGCCCGACAGCGCGAAGACCCGCAAGTGTTCGCCGTCCGGCTCGCACAGCGCGATGGAGGCGCGGTCGAAGGGCACGAGCGAGCGCATCTGCTCGCTGGCGAGGCTGAAGACTTCGTCGATGGTGCGGCTCGAATTGACCGCCGCCACCACACGGTTGACGACCTCGACCTGCTCGGTCGCCTCTTGCAGGTAATTGAAGAGCGCGCGCATGCGGTCGCCGTCCACAGCGCCGCCCGCAGCGTCCGCATGCTGCGTTCCTCTCAGCAAACACAGCGTCGCCTCGCGCCCTCCCCAATGACACGGCAGGCGCTCCAATGCGACTGCAACCCACCCGCGCTCTTCGCCCACGTACAAGCTCGCACGCTCCACCGCTTCGCCCTGCGCCGCCTCGAAAGCCAGAAGCGAGCCGACCTCCGCGCCCGCCAGCGCCTCCGGCGAAATCTCCACCAGCGCCGCGAAAGGACTGTTCGCGGCCAGCACGCGCCCCGCCGCCTCGTCGATGACAAGTGCCGAGTCGCTCGTCCGCTCAAACAGAGCCCTGAAGTCTGAGGTCATAAAAACGGGGATGGGGGTTGGGGGATAGGGGTTGGGGAAGACAAAAAGCATGGGAAGAACCTTACAAGGAAAAGTTGAGAGATTTGGTTTCCCCCATCCCCCAACCCCTAACCCCCATCCCCCTTTCCTAACTCCTATCCCCCTTCTTTCTTTCGCTCCGGTGTCGCTCGATGATGCGGAGCGGCGTGGCGAAGAAGTCGAACTCTTCGCGCAGACGGTTTTGCAGGTAACGCTCGTAGGAGAAATGCAGCCCCGGCTTGCCGCCCGCCGTGAAGACGACGAAGCGCGGCGGGCGCACGCCGACCTGCGTGACGTATTTGACGTGCAGGCGCGAGCGACCGCCCTTGACGGGCGCGGGCGCGGTCGGAGCGCGCGGGCTGGCGACGGCGCGCTCGAAGAAGTCGTTGAGCTGCGAGGTCGAGACTCTGAAGTTACGCGCCTGGTTAGCACGCACGGCGAGCGGCAGGATGCGCTCGACGCGCTGCCCCTTCAAGGCCGAGATGGTGACGACCGGAGCCCATTCGAGAAACTTCATCTTGTCGCGCAGGTTTCTCTCGAACTCGAAGGGAGTGCCCGTCTCCTTGTTCTCTATCGCGTCCCACTTGTTGACGGCGATGATGACCGAGCATCCGGCCTCGACGGCGTAGCCGCCGATGTTCGCGTCGAGCGCGGCCACGCCTTCGACCGCGTCGATGACGACGACTGCCACGTCCGCCCGCTCCAGACTCCTTCGCGCCATCACGACCGAAAGCTTCTCGGCCATCTCCTGCGTCTTGCCTTTGCGACGAATGCCGGCGGTGTCTATCAGTCGAAACTTCTGCCCGTCGGACTCAAGCACGGTATCGACGGCATCGCGCGTCGTCCCGGCCACAGGCGAAACAATCACGCGCTCTTCTCCGAGCAGACGATTCAAAAGCGAAGACTTCCCCACGTTCGGACGCCCGACAATCGCCAGTCGAATCTCGCGCCGGAGAGCGCCGCTCTCATCATCCTCCGCCGCGCCCGCCTCGCCATCCTCCGACGCATCCTCCGCTTTCAATCGAGCCACCAGTGCGTCGAGCAAATCCCCTACGCCGTCGCCGTGTTCGGCGGCCAGAGGAATCACCTCCTTGAAACCGAACCTGTGAAACTCTCCCGCGTCGGCCTCCAGACGCGCCGCGTCCGTCTTGTTGGCCGCGACCAGAACTGTCTTGCCCGTCGTGCGAAGCAGCCGCGCTAACTCTTCATCCAGAGGCGTCGCGCCCGCGCGCACGTCTACCACCCAGACGAGCGCCTCCGCCTCGGCAATCGCAAACTCCGCCTGCTTCAGTATGTTCGACGGAATCACAGCCTCGTCGTCCGGCACGATGCCGCCCGTATCGACGACCGAGAAACGACGGCCAGCCCACTCCGTCTCGCCGTAGATGCGGTCACGCGTGATGCCCGGCTCGTCGCCCACGATGGAGCGACGCTCGCCGACGAGACGATTAAAGAGCGTGGACTTCCCCACGTTCGGACGCCCGATAATCGCCACCAGAGGCAACGCCGCCGCGCGCCCTCGCTCCATCTTTTCCTTCTCACTTGTCTCCATATTCCCCACGCGTCGCCCTGCCCCGGCTCAAAATTCCCTCAACCAAACTCCGCACCGCATCCTCAACACTCCGCGTCCATCAAAGCTCACGTCAATAAAGACTTCAGACACGCGACCTTTAAACGCGCCGGCTACGACAAAAGTTTAACGCGCCCATCAATAGCCCGCAAGCAGCATCTCTCCCGACATAAGCTTACAACCCACACCACGCCGACTGCCGCGTCGAGCGCCTCAGTCCGATTCTCTGCTCGACACATGCTTGCCATCCACATCACCCGGGCGTTAACCTACGCTGCCGACGCCCCACGCAGCCACGCAACCGTCGGCAACTAAACCGGCTTCCTTTGGCAGCGCTCAACACGCGCCATTCCCCCTCTGCCATTCTGACGAAGCCGACGCTCTTATCCTTCCTCCACGAAGGATTTTCGACCAGCATCCATCTCAGGAACGGAGACGCCACGACATGCGCTGGCCTCATCTCATCCCCCGCCCCTGGAAGAAATCACTTCCCGCCTCTTCACACCACGACGCCGAACCCGCCCTTCACACTCCGGATACTCCCGAGCCCGCCCCGCATCTCGCGCTTGGCCGCCGAGGCGAACTTCTCGCCGCACAACATCTCCAACAAAACGGCTACCGTCTCGTCGCCTCCAACTTCAAAATCAACGTCGGTCGCAACCGTCGCGGCGCTCTCCTCCAGGCCGAAATCGACCTCGTCGCCTACGACGCCCAGACCCTCTGCTTCGTCGAAGTCAAAACGCGCGCCTCCGACTGGTACGCCTCGCCCGAAGCCAACGTCGATCTCCGCAAGCAACGCCAAATCACCCGTGCCGCACACGCCTACCGCCGCGCCTTCAACCTCCTCGACACACCCTATCGCTACGACGTGCTCGCCATCGTCCTCCCCGCCCCCGACCCGTCCACCGGCCATTCCCCTCCCCCGCGCCTCCAACTCCTCAAAAACTTCTGGACTGACGACAAATTCCGCCACCTCCGCCACCCCGACACGGTTTGGGACTAAATCAAAGACAGAAGGAAATCAGAAAGTGCTCAACGCGAAAGGCCGACTTTCCGCCTTCATCCTTCCGCCTTCCCACTTGCTTTTTGCTCCGCTTGACAAGAAAGCTTGAATCAGTAAAATCATATCTCCGTCAGCGGGAGTAACTCAGTGGTAGAGTGCGACCTTGCCAAGGTCGAAGTCGCGAGTTCAAATCTCGTCTCCCGCTCTTTGAAACGATGAGGGCGGAGGGCAGAGGGATGAATAAGAGCCGTCTCAACTTCATCCCACCGCCCTTCGCCCTCATCCCTCTTTATACGGCGGCGTAGCCAAGTGGTAAGGCAGAGGTCTGCAAAACCTTTATTCATCGGTTCGATTCCGATCGCCGCCTTCAATCCCTTCAATAGTTTAGCGTCAAACTAAAATCCTCTTAAAAGCTCTACTGTAGTAGGAAATGTAGTAGCCTCTTGCAATAGAAATCTGTTGCAATCTGGCTTGCATCACGCTAACCTCCGCCCTGTGAGTATCCTCCGCATTCCGACGCTCACAAAGCACACTAATACTTGGCCGCCTGATGGCAGCTCGAAATAACTAGGCTGGCTCTCCGCTTAGAGCAGAGACAGCACGCTATTGAGCAGGGTCAACAAAGCTTCCGGCGGCGTCAGAACCTCGCCGCGCGTCTGCTCTTCGGTGGTTGTTGTTGATTGAGCGGCGGGCGGGGTTAAAACATCGCCCGCGCGGACTGAGAAGGCCAACGCCAGCACCAGCACAGAGGCGTTAATAGCTTTTCGCATCGTTCTTTTCCTTATGAGACTGATTTACGGATTAACCGTCATGCCGCCGCACCGCACGACGGTTTTTTAGTGCTTACCATTTTTCTGGTAAGCATAAGGAAAGGCTTTCCTCACATGAATTTAACAGATGAACGTCTAAGGCAACTAGACAACCCTTCACTCACTGACAGCGAGCGCGTGTTGCTGCGCTGCCGTCTGGCCGCAGAATTTATTCACATCGGGCAGTATCAAGCCGCGCGTGAGGCGTTAGGCGAGTTATGGCGAGGCGCGGGCGTGCGTCCGAACATCGAAGGGCTGGAAAAGAAAGTTGCCGCCGAAGTGTTGTTACAATGTGGCGCGCTGTCCGGTTGGATAGGTTCTAGCATGCCGACGAAGGGTGTACAGGAGAATGCTAAAGACCTTATCAGCGAAAGTATCTCTATCTTTGAATCTATCGGCGCAAGCGTCAGAGCGGCACTTGCGCGAAGCGACCTTGCGCTGTGTTACTGGCGAGAGGGTGCGTATGATGAAGCGCGTATTATCTTAGGCAAGGCCGTTGACGCACTAACTGAAACGGACACAGAGCAGAAGGCCACAATCTTATTACGATGCGTCACCGTCGAATGTGCGGCTGGCAAATACAACGCTGCGCTCGACATTCTAAAAGATGCAGCTCGCCTACTGAATGAGAGCCGCAACGATGTTCTCAAGGGAAGCCTTCACAATCTGTATGCCGTCACGTTGCAGCGCATGGGTTCATTAGAAGGGCATACCGATTATTACGACCAAGCTATTATCGAATATACGGCGGCTGTTCATCACTATAAGCAGGCGCGGCATGAACGCTTCGCCGCGATTATCGAAAATAATCTGGCCTTAGTGCTCTACCGCGTCAAACGCTACGAAGAGGCACACAAGTATCTTGACCGCGCAGAGAGAGCCTTACAGAAGCTAAACGATGATGGACTTTTGGCAGAGGTAAACGAAACAAGAGCGCGCGTCTATTTAGCAGAGCAGAAGTATAGAGAGGCCAACCGTGCTATAGCGAGGGCAATACAAACCTTCGAGAAGGGCAGCGAGCCAACCGTGCTGACAGATGCGTTTGTAGCGCAAGGCATAGCTTGGGCGCGCTTGGGAGTCTTTGATAGTTCAATCGGCATTCTGCGGCGTGCTGTCAGCATCGCGGAAGAGGCTGGCGCACATACCAATGCTGCACTCGCCGCGCTCACGCTTATCGAAGAACACGGTGCAAAACGTCTGGCCGAAACGGAAGCTTATAACTTGTATCTGAATGCTGATAGTTTGCTCAAAGAGACGCAGAATGCAGAGATAATGGCTAGGTTGAGGGCGTGCGCCCGTATCATCATTCTGAGGCGTTCGCGCTTGTGGATGGGAGAGGGCTTTACGTTGCCGGATGCGTTGTTAGATTACGAAGCGCAGTTTATAGAGCAGGCATTAGAGGGCGAACATGGTATCGTCAGCCGTGCAGCTAGAAGGCTGGGCATTAACTATCAAACTCTCATTAACATCCTTAACACAAGGCATCAAAACTTACTGACGAAGAGAACGCCGCCAAAGAAGCGCGGACGGCGAATCATCAAAAAGGCTAAAGACTAATAGCGTGTCATTTAACCTTTTGCCGCGCGGTAAGCTTCCATTTTCTTCATCGCGTTGAATTGATGCTCTTCGGTCGGCGGTTAGGTGCATGCCGTTGTTAGGCGTGCGGTCAGACGTAGAATCCCCGCCTATGCGACTTTATTCAGGACGACAAGGAGTACGCCCCCCAGGCAGCCCAACGCACCACCAATCGCCACCTGCCAGGGCGTGTGCCGCCCCAAGGCCACCCGCGACCACCCAACGCACGCGACAAGTGCCACGAAGACGAGCCCGATCCCGTCCCCCGATCCAACTAGCGCAGATGAGCAGTAAGCGCCCCACATCGTATGCAGCGAGACCTTCGTCCACCGCGTGACGACTGCTGCCGCGACGAGCAGACATACCGCCATGCCGAACCCACGGAGCACGCCAGGAGCAATGCCGACCCACCATGCCAGCATGGCGCTTGTGCCCACGATCACGATCGCTATCGGGTAAAACGAGTGGCGCTGCCCGGGGTCTGACACATCATGATCGCTCCAACGACCGCGCCGTACGCGGTGTGCGATGACTGCCAGCAGCGTCAGCGATGTCGCCGCCGCGAAAGCGACGCCAAGCCACGCCGCGCGTGTCGCAATAGCGACCGTTATGGGCGCCAGCACGAACGGATGGCCGGCCACTGAGAGCACGGAAGCGAGTCGGTGTCGTGTACGACGAACGGAGACCACCTTAGCATTTTACCCCACAGAATTGGCCGGTACGCCTAACGCCGGAGCTAAGCTGCCGGAGGAGACCGAAACCATCACCCAAGTCTCACGGATGAAAAGCAAGCTCATTCCGGTCAGCTTGCGCGACTTGTTAGGCGGCTCCTCAAAGATAGCCCTCAAGCTAGCCTTCACTGCCCAACCTTACCATTCAACCCAGTCTCTCTTGTAGCGGAGCGGCCTAATGCGCGGCGGGTGATGCCGGGCGTTAGACGCTTACGATGTAGGAAGCAGTTGAGAGAAGTCTTAAGATTGATGTAAGGGATGATCTGATGGCAGTCCGGAAGCTGACCGGCTTCTGAAGAAAATATTTTTACTTTTTTGTCTTTTATGAGTTTTATCCTGCACTGTAATAATAGCAACTGCGGGTGGATCAGCTTTTGGTCGAATAAGAAAACAATATTGGCCGCGCTTAGGAGATGCGTTAGTATTTCAAACTGTCTCTCCGCTGTCTTCCTCGGTATTGCATCTGATTCGGGAAAAGGAGTCGGTTATGAAATTTAAGATTGAACGATGTTTGCCTCTTCTCGTTTGTTTGTGTGCAATCTACGGGATTATTCAACTCGCTATAGCGCGAACGGAAGCAGCCGTGAGCGCAGCCGCCCGCGACGGACGAGAAACCTCGATTCCGAAGGCACCTCTGGACTTTATTGAAAATCGCGGGCAGTGGGATTCGTCTGTGAAATTCGCTGCGCTAAAGGGAAAGAAGGCTGCGCGTTTCGAGCGAAACGCCATCCGGCTTCGTCTCGGAGAGGGGAAACAGACGGCTCTCGGACTCGTCTTTGAAGGCGCGGCGAAGGACGCGATGCTTGTCGGCGAGGCGAAGCGGAGTGGCTACTACAATTTTTTCATCGGGAACAATCCCCAGGAATGGCGGACGAAAGTTGCGGCCTACAGCAGCGTGTTCTATCGCGGGCTTTACAGTGGTGTGGATATGCGCGTGCGCGAAGAAGGCGAGCGGCTTGAGTACGATTTGATACTCGCGCCGAAAGCCGACGTTACAAAAGTGGTGATTCGTGCCGACGGAGTTTCAGCGATTGAAATTGCAAGCGACGGAGCGTTGATTCTTCAAACCGCCGACGGCTCGCTCCGTCAAACTCCCCCTGTGACCTGGGAAGAATTGCCGAACGGCGAGAAGCGGATTGTCGAATGTCGTTTTAGAAAAATTGATGCGAAGCGCTACGGTTTTTCAGTGCCGCAGCGTGACCGAACATTGCCGCTCGTCATTGACCCCGGAGTCGAGTGGTCAACCTATCTAGGCGGCGGCAACTGGGATGAGATTCACGATATTGCCTCGGCCAATGACGGAACCGGCGACGTGGTTGTAGTCGGCGCGTCTTTATCGCCGGACTTCACCGGACGGACTAACCCCGTAGCCGGGTTTGTGACGCGCTTCAGCGCGACCGGAACGCTCGTCTATAAAACAATTCTCGTCGGCTCAGACCGCGAGTGGATTCGCGGCGTGGCCGTTACTCCGTCCGGCGAGCCTGTCGTCGTCGGCGAAAGTTATTCGCCGGATTATCCGACAACGCCAGGCGCATACGACACAACGCACGGACTCGAACCGGACGGGCGAGCCAGCGCTGACGGATTTGTCACTAAATTAAGCGCCGCAGGCGACCGGCTTATCTATTCAACGTACATAGGCACGAACGAATACGATGAAGCGGTCGCCGTCGCGCTGACTTCGACGGGAGCGGTGGTCGTGGTCGGGGAAACCGTATCGCCAACTTTTCCGACTACCGCGGGCGCGTTTGACCGAACGCACAACTGCTGCACGCCTTACTTCGCGGGCGTTTTTAGCGCGCGTGACGCTTTCGTCGCACGGCTGAGCGCAACGGGCAGCGCGCTCGAATATTCGACTTATCTCGGCGGCTTCGGAGATGAATTGCCTAATAGCGTCGTAGTGGACGCGCAAGGTTTTGTGACGCTGACCGGCGTAATCTACTCGTCGCCGGATGTTAATGCGCCGAACCTGCCGACCACCCCGGACGCGATTGCTCCCAATCCTGTGAGTAGGGAAGGCATCTCGGACGCCTTCCTGACTCGAATGAAACTGGACGGAAACGGCGCGGCAGACCTCAAATACTCAACCTTTCTCGCCGGCAGCAGCAACGAGGAGGCCTACGCCGTCGCCCTCGACCCGACGAATCCGCAAGACGTGATTGTAGGCGGCTACACTATGTCTATCCCTGTCCCTGGCATAGAGATGCCGGTAGCCTTCCCGACTACTCCAGGCGCGCTCAAGACGGCAGCCGACAGCGCAGAAGACGGCTTCGTCATGCGCTTTCGATTCCCTGCCGGCGGCGGGGGCAGTCTCGTCTGGTCAACGCTGTTCGGCGGTTATTTATATGACGAGGTATTCGACGTGGCGGCGGACTCGACCGGGGACATCGTGCTCGCGGGAGAGACGAAATCCTTCGACCTTCCGACTACGCAGGGGGCTTACGACAGGTCGGTTGCCATCTCAAGCGGCGTCCTCTTCTATGACGCCTACGTCGCCCGCATCAGCGCCGACGGCTCGCAGGTTCTTTACGGAACATACCTCGGCGGAAGCTATAACGACCGTCATACAAAATTCGCGCTCGTCGCCCCCAATACTGTCGTCGCCGCGGGCTGGACGCTTTCGGGCGATTTCCCGACGACGCCGGGCGCACACGACCCTGTGCTCAACAACGACGGCATCGGTGGCGTGGCCGGCGGGCCCGGCGGGACGCAGTTTGACGGCTTCCTTTCCAGGCTGACGCTGTTGCCGGACGGCGACGGCGACGACACGGTTGCCGCGCCGCTCATGAACACCCCCGCCAACGGAGCGCAGATTCCGACCAACACTTCGATTACGTTTGACTGGAATGATGTCGCCGACCCTTCGGGGCTTGACGGCTATCACATCCAACTCAACCAGAGACCGGATTTCGTCTGCTGCAACGATTGGCAGGAGGTCTGGGTTTCGCGTTCGGAATGGCAAGCGTCAGTCCGCTTCGAGGGCGCGTATTACTGGCGCGTCCGGACGGCTGACCGTTCGGGCAATCTGAGCGAGTGGTCTGAGGTGCGGACTTTCAACGCGGGCGCAGGAATCTCCACGCTGAGCGTCAATCCGCCAAGCGTCGAAGGCGGAAATCCGTCGCAGGGACAGGTTACGCTGACATCTACGGCGCCGGCCGGCGGCTCTGTAGTTTCGCTCCGCAGCAGCAATACGGCGGTCGCTACAGTCCCGGCGAGCGTCACGATTCCGCAGGGCGACAACCTGGCAAACTTTACGTTGACGACCAGAGCCGTTTCAGTTACGACCAACGTGACCATCACTGCCACGCACGGAGCTTCGAGCCGCGACGTGACTTTGACTGTGACGCCTTCGACTGCGCCCCCCGCCGCGCCGTCTCTGCTCAGCCCGGCCAACAACGCGCAGTTGCCGCCCAATCAGAGCGTCGCTTTTTCCTGGGGTGCTGTGCCGGGCGCGGCGACGTATGAGATTCAGATTGACGATTCAAATACGTTCAGCGCGCCGCTAACCGTCTCTCAAAGCGGCATCACGCAGACGCAGTTTTCATGGACATTCACGAGCGAGCGGCGGTTTTGGTGGCGCGTGCGCGGGCGAACTGCGGGCGGCACAAACGGCGCATGGTCTTCCGTCCGAGTGTTTGAAATCAAAAGGGGTGCGCCTCCTCCGCCGCCGCCGTCAGGGTCGCCGACTCTCTCGACGCTTTCGCTCAATCCCACGAGCGTTGTCGGCGGCAACTCCGCGCAAGGCACTGTAACGCTGACAAGCGCTGCGCCTTCAGGCGGCGCAGCCGTCACGCTTTCAAGCAATAACGCGGGAGTCGCCGCAGTTCCGGCCAGCGTCACCGTTGCAGCAGGCGCGACGGGCGCGAGTTTCACAATAACGACGGCGTCGGCGACGGCATCAACTTCCACCACAATCTCTGCTTCTTACGGCGGCGTCACGAGGACGGCCGTATTAACGGTGACGCCTCCGTCTCCGCCGCCTCCGCCGCCTTCCGCCGATACGGTGGCAATTCAAGTTGCCGAATATTCATCCGGCAACAGGCAGTTGCGCGTCGAAGCGACAAGCTCGAATTCGAGCGCGACGTTAAATGTTTATGTCACCTCGACGAACGCTCTCATCGGCGCTTTGCGAAACGAAGGCGGCGGACGCTACCGTGGAGACTTCTCCGTTTCGTCTAATCCGCAAAACATTACGGTGCGAAGCAGCCTGGGCGGCTCGGCGACAAGGACTGTAACCGTGAAATAGTTAATAGCTTGATAGAAGCGAATTAACGGCACAGGCGATTCTTTTTAGCAGGCCGCTATCCACGACCGAATTAACGTTTAAGAATCGCCTGTGATACATGCCCGGTATTGTGACTTATGAAGAGGCGTTGGCGCGTTCGCCGCGAAGGTTGATGCCGAGGGCGCGCATGCGTCGGTAGAGGTGGCTTCTGTCCATGCCCATGAGCTCGGCGGCGCGAGAGACGTTGCCTTCGGCTTCGGCGAGCTTGCGTTTGATGAACTCGCGTTGGTGCGCTTCGCTGGCGTCTTTGAAGCTCGAATAGCGGAGGGCGGCTGCGGGCGGCGTTTCGCCGCCGAGCGCGGGCAGGTCTGCGACCGTCACCTTTTCGCGCGAGTGCATGATGCAAACGCGCTCGATGGTGTTGCGCAGCTCGCGGACGTTGCCGGGCCAGGCGTAGGTTTGGAGTGCGTCGAGGGCGTCGGGGGCGAAGCTTTTGGGCGGGCGGGCGTTGGCGGCTGAGAACTTGCGGTTGAAATGCTCGACGAGAAGAGGCACGTCTTCGAGCCGTTCGCGCAAGGGGGGCAGCTCGAAGGGGATGACGTTGAGACGATAGAAGAGGTCGGCGCGGAAGCCGCCGCGCTCGATTTCCACTTCGAGCCGTTTGTTGGTGGCGGCGAGCACGCGCACATCGACGCGCATGGAGGTCGTCGAGCCGACGGGCTCGAAGCGCTGCTCTTCGAGCACGCGCAAGACTTTCGCCTGCACGCGTTGGCTCATGTCGCCTACCTCGTCGAGAAAGAGCGTCGCCGCGTCGGCCAGTTCGAACTTCCCGCGCTTGGCGGCGGTCGCGCCCGTGAAAGCGCCTTTGACGTGGCCGAACAACTCCGACTCAATCAACTCTTCGGGGATGGCCGCGCAGTTCAGCTCGACGAAGGGCGCGGCGGCGCGGCGTGACTGCGCGTGAATGGCGCGTGCGACCAACTCCTTACCCGTGCCTGATTCGCCGTAGATGAGGACGCGCCCGTCCGTCGGCGCGACCAGTTCTATCTGCTTGCGCAGAGCGCGCATCGGCGTCGATTCGCCGACCATCGCGCTTTCTTCGCGTAGCTCCATCGCCAGCGCCTCGTTCATGCGTTCGAGCTTGTGCTGGCGCAGAGCGTTGCGGACGGTGAGGACGGTCTTCTCAATCGAGAGCGGTTTTTCGATGAAGTCGAAGGCTCCGAGCTTGGTGGCGCGCACGGCGGTTTCGATGTTGCCGTGCCCGGAAATCATCACGACCGAAGCGTCGACGCCTTTCTCGCGCAGGCGCGAGAGCGTCTCAAGGCCGTCGATGCCCGGCAGCCACACGTCCAGCAGCACGCAGCCGTAGGCGCGTCGCTCGACGCTCTTCAGACATTCCTCGCCCGAGGCCACAGCCTCAGCCGCAAGCCCTTCATCCTCCAGCACGGCGCACAGCGTCTCGCGGATACCGCGCTCGTCGTCAACAATGAGAATCGAGTCAGACATGTTTGAAATGATGAATGCGGAATGCGGAATGATGAATGAAAGAAGAATTGATTCATCGGTTCATTGATTCATTGAATCAATGAACCGATGAATCAATAGGTTTTAATTCATCATTCCGCATTTCGCGTTCCGCATTGGTCTTCGTCTCTTCCGCGACGGGAAGCTCAAGGATGAAGCGCGCGCCGCGCGGGCGGTTGGCCTCGGCGCGGATGCGCCCGCCGTGCTCGGCGATGATGCGCTGGACGATGGCGAGGCCGAGGCCGGTGCCGCGTCCGCGCGTGGAAAAATATGGCTGAAAGAGACGCGGGAAATCCGCCTGGGCGATGCCGTGACCGTTGTCGGCGACTTCGGCCAGCAGGAGGCCGCGCGCGGGGTCGTGCGCGGTGGCGATTGTGATGCGGCGCTCGCCGCCCGTGTCGTCTAAGGCTTCGAGGGCGTTGTCGATGAGATTGACGAAGACGCGTCGAAGCTGTTCGCTGTCGAGCATCGCGCCGGGCAGCGAGTGTGCGAGGCGCACGTCGAGGCGCGCGTCGCCGAGGCGCTCTTCGTAGAGGGCGACGGATTGCCTGACGACCTCGTTCAAATCCGCAGGGTCAAGACGCGCGTGCGGTAGCCGCGCGAAGCGCGAAAACTCATCGACCATCGCCTTCAGAGCTGAGACCTCGCGCCGAATCGTCGCCGTACATTCTTCGACCACGCGCACGACGCGCTCTCTTTCAGCGCCATTTCCGTCCGCACTGTCGCCGCGACGAAAATGGCGCGCGATGCGTTCGGCTGAAAGCTGAATCGGCGTCAGAGGGTTCTTGATTTCGTGCGCCATGCGGCGCGCAACCTCGCTCCAGGCGGCGGCTCTCTGCGCGGCGAGCAATTCCGACAAGTCTTCCATGACGAGCACGACGCCGCGCCGCCCGACTCCCTGCGAGCCGAGCGCGATGGCCGTCAGCGCGACGGGAATCGCGCCGCCCGTCTCGACGCTTCCCTGCTCGGAGCCGTCGCCGTTCTGGTCTCCATGCGCGGACGCGGGCGCAAGCTCCATCTGTCCGCCCGCGCGTCCGCGTAGACGCGCGCGACGAAGCATCGGCTCTAAGAGCGCGTAGTCTCCGGCGCTGAGGATGTCTGTCAGCTTTGTGCCCGCAGCCGGAGCGCGTTCGAGACGAAGCATGGAGAGTGCGGCGGCGTTGATGGTCGTCAGTTGGTCGTTCGCGTCGAGCGAGACGACGCCGGTCGAGAGAGATTCGAGGACGGTCTCGATGTAGTCGCGCCGCTCGGCGAGCGCCAGATGTTTTTCGCGCAGCTCGGCTGCGCCCGCTTCGATGCGCCGACGGTTCTCTTCGAGCTGCGCCGTCATCTGATTAAAGGATGCGGCGAGCAGCGCAAGCTCGTCGTCGGCAATCGCCGTCACGCGATGGTGTAGATTGCCGCTCGCCACTTGGTCGGACGCCTCGGCGAGCGCGCGAATCGGTGTGGCGATGCCGCGCGCAAGGTGGATGGCGCTCCAGGTGGCCGCGAAGAGCAGCATGAGCGTGAGCAGGCCGAGCGTGGAGAGGCCGAGCAGGCGCACGCGGCGCTGCCTGCGCTTGAAATCCTCGAACGTCTTCGCACCCGCCGCGAGCTTCGAGAGATTCGCGTCCGTGCGCCGCTCGCGCGCGACCAGAAGCGAGCGCGAATCTTCCAGAGGCATGACGACCACGAGCAGCACGGCCGACGCTCCGGTCTTCAGCTCGAAAATCTTCTCCTGCTGAAAGAAGTAGCTTCCGCCGTTTTCCTCGAAGGCGCGGCGCGCGGCTTCGGTCACTGTCTCGTGTCGCTCGGCGTATGCAGGATTGGCGGCGAAAATCTCCGATTTGCCGTTCGCCATCTGAATCAGCAGAAACGCGAGCCGCGCGCGTTCGACGACGGGTTGATAGCTCGTCAAACCCGCTTCGCCCGAGCCTCCGTCAATCATCTGTGCGATGGTCGAGGCCGTCTCAAGCAGGCTCTCTTCCTGCTGCAAGAGGTTGTTGCGCTGCGCGGCGGCGGCCTCGCGCACCACCTCTTCGGGCAAACTGCTGAACCACTTTTCGAGCGAGCGGTTGAAGAAGATGTAAGAGAAGACGGCCATCGCCGTGATGGGCAAAAGGCTGACGGTGATGAAATAGACGACGAGGCGCGTCTTTATCTTCGAGCCGAGCTGGCGTTCGCGTCTCTCTCGACGCAGCTTGAGAAGGCTTCTGACGAAGATGAAGGTGAAGACGATGAAGGCGGCGAAGTTCAGAGACGAGAGCGCGTAGAGCAGCAGCGTGTCGCTCGCCGTGTCGGGCGTGACGACTTCCCAGAGGCCGAAGACCTGCAAGACGAGCAGCACCGAGAGCAGCAGCAGCACGAGGCCGCCGAGAAACCAGGGCGCGCTGCGCCGTCGCGCACGCGGCTCATCCGTCGCGCCGCGCTCGTCTCCGTTCGCGCCCCGCGCTGCTACGGCTTCTTTGTCCGGCGAAGAATCGTTCATATAATGCGGCGAACCTAAGTTTACCACGTAGACGTTCGAGCCGAGAGCGCCGATGCGCCGCATTCGTCTGCCACGACGGACGTAAGCGCACGCAGAGAGGCCTGGACGCCGAGCCATCTCGCCGGGAGAGTTCAGTGAAGTTTCAAGACATCTTCTTCAACTCGAAGGGTCGGCCTCGAAGCGGCTGGCGTCTCTTCGTTTTCGTCTTCCTTTTCATCAACGCTATGGCCTTCGCCGAGGCGCTCGTCAGAATCCCTTTCGGCGGGCAAGAGGAAGCGCGCCGCTTTTTCGCAAGCATCCGGGGCGACGCGACGGGGCGCGTGATACTGCTTCTGATTGCGACGGGGCTCGGCTGGCTGTGCGGGCGCTTGATGGAGGGCTTGCCCTTTCGCGCGCTGGGCTGGGCGCTACATCGACGCTGGCTGCGCGACCTTCTCGTCGGCTCGCTCGTCGGCGCGGCGTCGCTGTTGCTGGCCGTCGCCATCGCCGTTCTCTTCGGCGGCTACACTTTCGCGTTCGCGCCCGTCTCGGTTCTGCCCTCGGTATTGCAGACGCTCGTGCTGGCCGCAGGTTTCTTCGTCATCGCCGGGGCGGCGGAAGAGGTTCTGCTGCGCGGCTATCCTTTGCAGACGCTCCTGCGCTCTCTGCCCGCGTGGGTTCCGCTGGTGCTGACGGCGCTGTTCTTCTCGCTCGGACACCTCGGCAACCCGAACGTCGTGCCCGGCTTCACCTTCGTCAACACGATGCTGGCCGGAGTGTGGCTGGCTGTCGCATACCTGCGCACGCGCAGCCTCTGGTTTCCCGTCGGCGTCCACTGGGCTTGGAACTGGTCGCTCGGCGCGCTCTTCGGTCTGCCCGTAAGCGGCATTACGATGCTCAGCCATCGTTCGCTCATCCAGACGAGCGACCGGGGCCCGGCATGGCTGACGGGCGGCGCTTACGGCATTGAAGGCGGCGCGGCCTGCACCCTCGCGCTCATCCTTTCGACCGTCTACATCTGGCGTACAAGGCTCGTACAGGCAGACCCGGAGATGAAGCGACTGACCGACGAAGAGATTCCTCTGCCCGCGCTTCAGAAACGCGCGCCTGACGCCGCCGCGACGAAGGAAGAGACGGAAGAGAAGGAAGAAACGGAAGCGCACGAAGCAGGAGAGACGCAGAGCTTACGCAGAGACAGCGCGGAAAGTTGAATTTCAACTCTCTCTCTCTGCGCTTCCTCTGCGAGACTCTACAGCGCCTGCGGCGTCGGAGTTATCGGTTTAGAGCCTACCGTTTATCAATCGGCATGTAGGGCAGGTCGCGCGCGCCCGTGTATTCGGCGCGCGGGCGGATGAGACGATTGTTGGCGTACTGTTCGAGGATGTGGCCTGTCCAGCCACTGATGCGGCTGACGGCGAAGATGGGCGTGAAGAGGTCGAGCGGAATGCCCATCATGTAGTAGGCCGAGCCGGAATAGTAATCGACGTTCGGATAGAGATTCTTCTCCTTGAACATCACCTCTCGGAGTTTTTCGAGGATTTCAAACCAGTGCGTGTCGCCTCTCCGCTCGCCCATCTCTTTCGAGAAACGGCGCAGGTGTGTGGCGCGCGGGTCTTCGGTGCGATAGACGCGATGGCCGAAGCCCATAATCTTCTTCTTCTGCGCGAGCGCGTCTCGAATCCATCCTTCAGCCTGCTCCGTCGTGCCTATCGACTGAAGCATCTTCATCACGTTGGTATTCGCGCCGCCGTGCAGCGGGCCTGAGAGCGCGGCGATGGCCGCCGTCACGCAGCCGTACATGTCGGCCTGCGTTCCGGCGACGACGCGCCCCGTGAAGGTCGAAGCATTCAGCTCGTGGTCGGCGTGAAGGATGAGACAGATGTCGAAGATGCGCGCCTCGCGCTCGTCGGGCATCTCTTCCTTGAGCATGTAGAGAAAGTTAGTGGCGATGTTCAGGTCGGGCTTCGGCGCGACCGGCTCTTTGCCGTTGCGAAGGCGCTCGAAGGCGGCGACGACAACCGGAAACTGAGCGGTCAGGCGCGTGGCCGTCCTGAGCGCGCCTTCGCGCGAGAGGTCGCGCGCCTGCGAGTCGTAGAAGGCGAGCGCAGAGATGGCCGTGCGGAGCGCGTCCATCGGCTCGGCGTCGCGCGGGAAGCGACGCATCATGTCGATAACTTCCGAGGGCAGCGTGCTCTCTTTGGCGAGCGAGCGGCGCAGCTCGTCAAGCTCGTCGCGCTTCGGCAGCCGACCGTGCCAGAGCAGGAAAATCACTTCTTCAAAGGTCGAATGCTCCGCGAGGTCGTGGATGTTATAACCCTGATAGATGAGGACGCCGTTGATGCCATCGACATCGCCGATGGACGATTCAGCCGCAACAACGTCTTCCAGTCCAGCCTTCCGCTTGACGGACGCTGAACCGCCTTCCTTCACATTGTCTGCCATGACGTTTTTCCTTATTCGTAATGTGGCTTGAAGATAGCAAAAAAGCGGTAAATGGTAAATCGTGAATGGTGAATAGATAAGAGCCCGTCAATCGTGAATCGTCAACCGTGAATAGATAAAACCTTTCTTTCACCATTTACCATTTACCATTCACCATTTACCAATACAGCCTGTCCGCGACGGATGTTGAGAAGGCGGGCGGCGGAGTCGCGGTTGACGGCGATTTCGAGAAAGCCTGCGCTGCCCCAGATGGCGAAGGGACGGGGCGGCGACTGTTGCGGGTCGTCTCCCTCGGCGAAGAAACGCCGGAACTCTTTTATCTCGTGTCCGCCGACCGTGAGATGTGCGCCGCGCTCGATTGTTTCATGGGGAAGGTCGGCGCGCGTGATGTTGGTGATGCAGTTGCCGAAACGGTCGAGGTGGATGACGCGGGCTGTGCGCGTGCCGTCGGCTTCGCGGCGCGGCGCGAGCGGCTCAAGTCGCACGCAATCTGTAATCCGTTCTCCGAGCCGTGTCGGCTCGACGCCCTTCGAGAGCGCTGCGGCGACGGGAGCGAACACGTCGCGCCCGTGAAAGGTGCTACTCACACGGGGGCGAAAATATCGCTCGTTCGTCAGATGAAAGATTTCGTGCGCGGGCTCGCGCTCAAGGATGTAGCTGAACAGACCGTTGTCGGGGCCGACGAAGAGATGGCCGCTCGCTTTGACGACGAGAGGCCGGCGCGACGAGCCGACGCCCGGGTCAATCACCGCGACGTGAATCGTCCCCTGCGGGAAAGCTTCGTAGGCCGCCAGCAGCGCGAACGCCCCGGCCTCCACGTCCTGCGACGGAATCTCGTGCGTGATGTCTACAATCTGCGCGCCCGCATCGACCGAAAGAATCGCTCCCTTCATCGCGCCGACGAAAAAGTCCGCCGTCCCGAAATCGGTGAGCAGGGTGATGGGCATGAAAGTCAGGAGTAGGAGTCTAAAGTCTGAAGTCGGGAGTCTGGAGTCAAAAAGCAGGAGTGCCTTTTTTGCCTTTGACTCCAGACTCCCGACTTCAGACTTTAGACTGTTTTATCTTGAGGCTCGAATCATTAGTTGCTGGCCGCGTTCGAGGCGAATGTCTTTGCCGCGCTGGGTCATCACGCCGCCGGTTCCAGCTGCGCCGCCGATGACAGCGCCGATGCCAGCGCCTTTGCCGCCTCCGGCTATCGCGCCGATGATTGCGCCGATGCCGGCCGCCGCGCCGACCTTAGCCACGTCGTCTTTCGTCGAATCTCTGCCGCGCACGCCACCCTCCGGGTCTACGCCGCCGACGCCCGACTCTTCATCCGTGTAAATCACCTCGGTCACCTGCGCGTTGAAATCGCTCGTGCGCCCGTCGGCGAAACGAATCTGGTCAAAGCTCAGTTGAAGCTGCGCCGTGCCTTTGACCTTGCCCGCGCGCTGCACGCGCGAGACGCGCCCACTCACGATTGCGCCCGCGTACTCGCGCGGCTCGACGACGCGCGCCTCGAAGGGGTCGCCCCTCTGGCTGACATCCGAAGAGAGACGGTTCGATAGCTCGACTCTCAGCATCGTTCCCGCAGGGATTATTCCTGAGCCCGAGCCGCGCGCGGGCGAAGTGCTTCTGCTGTCGGAGACATCGGTGCGCGAGGCGTCGTCGCTCGTTCTTCTGCCGCTCGTGCTGACGCTGCTCGCCGTCTCGTCCCGTTCGTCTGCGTCTGTCGTGTTCGTCGTGCTCGCGCCGCGCCGCGCGATTTTGTCCGGAACGGCGGAGTCGAAGCCGCGCCGGTCGTAACCGGCGGCGTAGCCGGACTCGAAGCCCTGCTGGTAGCCGTCGCGGTAGTCTTCGAGCGCGCCGTAGGCCGGAAGGTGGGCGCGGTCGCCGCGCTGATAGTCTTCCCGGCTGCGATAGTCGCGCTGGCGGCGTGCGGCGGAATCGCTCCATCCGGCCTGGTAGCCGTCCGAGTAGCCGGTGCGATAGCCGCGCTGCAAAGCGCCTGCCGGCTGCTGTTCCTGCGTGGTCGTGTTTTGGTCGGCGCGAGGAGTAGGCGTCGGCGCGGCGGAAGCGGTTGGAAGCGATGCTATCTGGAACGAGACGAGGAGCGCGGCGGCGGCGCTCAGGCGTGGCGCGAGTTTCATCCTACTTTTTCTCCTTGCCGGATTCGGCTTCAATTGCGACCGAAACGACTCTCAAACGCTGGCGTGACTGCGGCGCTCCGGCGGGAGCGTTCGAGCGGCCACATGCTAACATCCGACCGGCGACCTCACAAACGGCTGAGGTCGCTTGACGCTTCTTCGTGCGCGTCGATAGACTCCTTTTGAGCGAGCTTCAGCGTGCATCGAAGCGATTCGACAGGGAGAGACTGAACGGGCGCTTAAGGTTTCAGGGCGAGGGCGCGACGCCGGTCGGACTTGAGATGCAACGTGTGCGGCTTTTGGTTGCGAGCATTTCAAGCCTGAGCCGTTTATTCGCGGCCTCGAAGCGGGGCGGACGACTACAAGCCTCAAGGGCTCGACGGGAAATTTTATGCGGAGAGTCTATCTCGACAACAGTGCGACGACGCCGGTTGACCCGCGCGTGGTCGAAGCGATGATGCCGTATCTGCTCGATAAGTTCGGCAACGCTTCGAGCGTCCATTTCTTCGGGCAGGAGGCGCGTGCGGCGGTTGACCGTGCGCGTCGGGAGGTGGCCGCGCTCGTCGGCGCGCGGCAGAACGAGATAGTCTTTCTCTCCGGCGGCACGGAGGCAAACAATCTCGCCATTCGCGGCGTCGCCGAGTCGGCCTCAGAGCACGGGCGCCACATCATCACCTCTTCAATCGAGCATTCGGCGGTGCGCGGCGTCTGCGACGCGCTCGAAAAACGTGGATGGGAGATAACGCGTCTTCCCGTCTACGACGAAGGCATCGTGCGCGTCGAAGACGTGCGCGCGGCGCTCAGGCAGGACACGGTGCTCATCACCGTCATGCTCGCCAATAACGAAATCGGGACGATTCAGCCCGTCGCGGAAATCGGCGCGCTCGTGCGCGAAGCGCGAGCCGAAGGGCGCAGGCATCTCTGGCTGCACACGGACGCGGTACAGGCTGCCGGGCGTATGCCCGTCGATGTCGAAACGCTCGGCTGCGACCTTCTATCGCTCTCGGCGCACAAGCTCAACGCTCCGAAAGGCGTCGGCGCGCTCTTCGTGCGCCGCAGCGTGCGCCTCGTGCCGCAGAGCCTCGGCGGCCATCAGGAGCGGGAGCGACGCGCGGGCACAGAAGCCGTCGCCTCAATCGTCGCCTTCGGCACAGCCGCCGCCCTCGCTCTCGAAGAACTCGACGCACGCATCGCGCACCTGGGCGCCCGGCGCGACCGCTTCGAGACGGGCGTCGTCGAGCGCATCTCAGACATCGTCTTCAACGGAGACCGCGAGCGACGATTGCCGCATCTCTCGAACATCTCCTTCCGCTTCATCGAAGGCGAAGGATTGCTCATCAACCTCGACATGCAGGGCGTCGCCGTCTCTACGGGGTCGGCCTGCTCTTCCGGCTCGCTTGAGCCTTCGCCCGTCATCCGCGCCCTCGGGCGCGACGACGAACTCGCGCGCGGCTCAATCCGCTTCAGCCTCGGCAAAGAGACCACCTACGCCGACATCGACTACGTCCTCGAAGTCCTGCCCCGCGCCGTTGAAAACCTCCGTCGTCTCTCTCCGCTTTACCAGAAAGCCCTCGCCGACCGCGCCTGCCAGGTGGCGTGAGAAAGGTGTTGAGTGATGAGTAATGAGTGATGAGTAAAAGACAGGCTCTCACTCATCACTCATCACTCATCACTTATTTTGATGTCCTACTCCGAGCGTTTCAAAGAGCATCTGTCGAACCCGCGTAACGCGGGCGAGATGGAGGATGCGAGCGCGGTTGCGGAGCAGACCAACCCGGTCTGCGGCGACCGGCTGCGTCTCTCGCTGCGCGTCCGGGGCGGGCGCATCGAGCGGGCGAGCTTTCTCGCATACGGCTGCGCGCCGACGCTCGCATGCGGCTCGGTCGTCGCCGAGATGGTAGAAGGGATGACTGTTGAGGAGGCGTCCCGACTCACGCGTCAGGACATCGTGCGCGCTCTCGACGGTCTGCCCGCGCGCCGGCAGCACGCCGCCGCGCTCGCCATCGAAACCCTCCGCGCAGCGCTGGAACAGACGATGGACGATAGACCATAGACGATAGCCAACCCGTTTTAGTCCATCGTCCATCGTCTATCGTCCATCGTCTGCCTTTGTCTATCGTCCGTCGCCTATGGTCGGTTGTTCAGGTTCTTCCGGCGAGGCTGGCGACGACGGCGACGAGTTCAAGGGGCTCGATGGGCTTGGGCGTGTGAATCTGGAAGCCTGCGAGCAGGGCGCGGGCGCGGTCTTCGGAGCGCGCGTAGGCCGTCAGCGCGACGGCTTGGAGCTTGCCGCCGCGCTCGGCTTCGAGCTGCCTGACTTTGCGGATGAGGGCGTAGCCGTCTTCGTGCGGCATCTCTATGTCGGAGATGAGCACTTCGGGTCGGAGACGCTCGACGGCTTCGAGGGCTTCGGCGGCAGATTTCGAGACTGTCACCTCGGCTCCGTATTGACGCAGGATGATGGCGAGCATTTCGAGCGTGTCGGGGTCGTCGTCCACGACGACGACGCGCAAGCCTTCGAGCGAGGGCGGCTGTTGTTCTGCGCCGAGGTCGCTCGCATCGCGCCGGGGCGCGTCCTCATCTCCGACAGCTTCGACCGAGAGGGCGGAGACCGGCAGTCGGACGATGAAGGTCGCACCTTTTCCTTCTCCTTCGCTTCGGGCTTCGACCGTTCCGCCCTGCATCTCGACGAGATGGCGCACGATGGAGAGACCGAGGCCGAGACCACCGTGCGGTCGCGTGCTGGAGCTATCGGCCTGACGGAAGCGGTCGAAGACGTAGGGCAGAAACTCAGGCGCAATCCCTGTGCCCGTATCGCTTACCCTTATCTCCACCTGAGAGTCAACTCGCTCAAGCTCGACTCGCACGCGCCCGCCCTTCGGCGTGAACTTGACGGCGTTCGACAGTAGATTCCACATCACCTGCTGGAGACGGTCGGGGTCGCCGAGCACGGGCGCGGCATCCTCTTCGAGCCGCGTCTCAATCTGAATCGACTTGGCTTCCGCCGACGCTTCGACGGTGGTGATGGCCGATTCGATGACGGGCGTGAGGCGGATAGTGCGCGGGTCGAAGCGGAAGCGGCCTGTGATGATGCTGGAAACGTCGAGCAGATCGTTGACGATTTGCTGCTGTGCGACGGCGTTGCGCTCGATGCGTTCGAGGGCTTCGAGCGCGTCCCGTTGTGTGAAGTTGACGTTGCGCAGAAGGCGCGTCCAGCCGAGTATCGGCGTGAGTGGCGTCCGCAGTTCATGTGAGACGACGGCGAGAAACTCGTCCTTCAGTCGGTTGGCCTCTTCTGCGCTTTGTCGCGCTCGCTGTTCGCTTTCGAGCAGCGCGGCCAACTCGTGTGCCAGCGCCTCGATGTCCTGGGTTTGACCGGCAACTCGCGCTTGTAGAACCTCGCGCGCACGCTTCATCGCTACCAGATTGCCGACGCGCGCGCGCAATTCCTCGGCCACGAAAGGCTTCATCACGTAATCCTGCGCGCCCCTGCGCAGAAGCTTCGTGCGCAGCTCGTCGTCGGCCTTCGCCGTCAGCAGCACGACCGGCACATTGTCGAGCGCTTCGTGCCGCCGCACTTCTCGCAAAAGCTCGTCGCCGCTCAGGTGCGGCATCATCATGTCGCTCAGAATCAGGTCGGGGCGAAGCTCGACGGCCTTTTGTAAGCCCTCGCGCCCGTCGAACGCCCGCTCGACGCGAAACTCGTCCGAGAGAGTTTCGACGATGAACTGATTCATCTCGGCATTATCTTCAACCACGAGCACGAGCGGCGGCGGCATTGGAGTTTCAACCGGCGCGGCGGAGATGGAAGCGTCGGAAGCGTCGGCTGTCGTCGTCTCGCTCGTCGGCTGGGCTTCGGCGGGCGCTTGATGAAGTGGCTGCCGGAGGGGCGTCGGGGCGTCGGGCGCGGTCGTGCCGGTCTGTCTTTGCGTTTCGGTGCGCAGGGAGTCGATGGTCTGAATCGTGAAGTCGCCCGTGTCGTCTGCGATGTGATGATAATCCTCGGGGTGGACTTCGACGCCAGAGGGCGCTCTGAGCGGCAGCTCGACGCGGAAGAGCGCGCCGCCTTCGGGCGCATCGCCGACCGTGACCTTGCCGCCGTGCAGCTCGACGAACTCGCGGACGATGGAGAGGCCGAGCCCCGTGCCGCCGAAGCGCCGGGTGGCGCTCGCGTCGCCCTGATGAAAACGCTCGAAGATAACTTCGCGCAGCTCGGGCGCGACGCCGGGGCCGCTGTCGGCCACTTCGACGACGGCCTGACCACTGTCGCCCGCCCGGAGCGTACAGCGCACCGTGCCGCCGTCGGGCGTGAACTTGAAGGCGTTCGAGATGAGATTGAGAAGGATGCGTTTGAACTTGTCTGGGTCGATTTCGGCGGGCAGATGGTCGGGCGTCTCCAGTGAGAAGCTGATGAGACGGTTGACCATCGACGAGCCGAAGTGCGAGGCGATGAGGCGGACGTGGCGCGCCAAATCCACTTCGCTGTAGTTTACGGTGAGCTGTCCGGCTTCGAGCTTCGAGATGTCGAGCAGGTCGTTGACGTGCTTGAGCAGCGTGTTGGCGTTGCGGCGGACGACGCTCAGGCTCTGTCGTTGTTCGGGGCTGAGGTTTTCGGCGGTCAGAAGTTTTTCGACGGGGCCGATGATGAGCGTGAGCGGCGTGCGCAGCTCGTGCGAGACGTTGGCGAAGAACTGCGTCTTGAGCTGGTCAAGCTCCTTCGTCTTCTCGTAGAGCAGCTCCAATTCTTCGTGCGCCGTCTGGAGTTTCTCTCTTCTCTCTTCGGAGACTTTGGCCGCCTTGACGAGCGCGAGCGTGCGCGGGATGAGCGGCGGGAGCACGAGCGCCGTCGCCACCGAAGCGACAGCCGTCACCAGCTTGACGTAGCCCGAGAGCCAGTAGTTGGCCTGCCAGAGCGTCCAGATTTCCATGAAGTGGGTGGAGCCGCAGGCAATGATGAAGAGACCGAAGGCGAGGAAGACCCAGTGGAAGGGGATGTCGCGGCGGGCGCGATAGACGAGGTAAGCGAGCGTCAGGGAGATGAGCACGTAGGAGATGCCGATGAGGAGGTCGGAGCTGACGTGCAGCCAGACGAGGCCGGGCAGCCAGAGATAACAATGCCCGTGCGGCATGAAGCCCTCGGAGCGCAGCAGATTGTCGGCCAGCCCCGGCCAGAGAAAGAGCAACCCCACGCCCGCCGCCAGAAGCAGCACGCTGTATTGCATCACCTGCGAGCGCCTGAGCGCCAGCACGCTCCGCATCCCTCGAAAGCTTCGGGGCTGTCCCTCGTCGTGCGTTTGCATCTCTACTTTCCTTTCGCTGGTGAATACCCGTCTCGCGTGCCCAATCTCGGAGCGAAGGCCGACGCTCTCCGGCGGGGTCGAAGCGCTGCGGGCGCTTCAGTTGAAGATGCATCGCTACGGGCGGGCGAGCGAGCCGCGAGGTGCTTCGCTTGCGCTTCGACTTTCAAACTAAATTGGTGAACGGCAGGGAGCACGGAAACTCCGCGCCCCGTCAGGCTGGCTCCGTCCGAAGAAGCGTTCGTCGGAAGCGGCATCTTAACATTTTTTCGGGGCACCTGATTGAATTTGTCCGCGACTTGCGCGTTATGTAGGTGAAGCCCGATTGAGACGCGCTCGTCGGAAACGGGCTGGTTGTTTGATTTTATCCAACGCATAAATTTTGACTGACGAAGACCCCAAGGAGGTCGCGGATGAAAACGAAAGCTCAAAGGATGATGTTGATGTTCGGTCTCTTGCTCGCGCTCGCAGCCCTGCCGGTTCAGGCGCAGAACGGGAGCAGGCTCGTGGTACACGTTCCGTTCGATTTTCAGGTGAACGACGAGTTGTTCGTCGCCGGAACCTACGCCTTCGAGCAGACGGCGGGAAGCTCCGTCGTGGCGATTCGCAAGACCGACGGCAGGCGAAGCGCCAAAATTCTGACCAACTCGACGAGTCCCGTTGCTCCCGAAGAGATGCGCGCCAGCATCGTCTTCAACCACTACGCAGACCAGTTCTTTCTCGCGGCGATTTACGACGGCAGCGGCGCAGGCCGCAGATTTCGTCAGTCGGCCAACGAGCGCAGCTTCGTGAGAGAACTGGCCGAGAGCGGCGCGGAGTCGAAGCCGCAGAGAGTGGAAGTCGCCGTCCTCTCGAAATAAGCGCCGCTTGAGATGAGCGCCGCTTGAAATGAGCGCCGCTTTGAAAGTTGAAGTGCGTGCCGCTTGAAAATCGTTTAAGGTTTCCGGCGTGTCTCCTCGCTACCTTTCCCTGTACCTCCCTGAGTAGCGAAGCCGGGAAGACGGCCACTCGAAGATTAAAACTTCGAGTGGCCGTCTCTGCTTTTCGCTCCGGCTCTATCTCTGGACAAAACCTGAGCGTGCAACCTATTCTGGCCTCGCCAGAGGAGGCGCATGGAGAAAAGCGATGCGGAGCTGTTGGCGGCCTGCCGAAGCGGCGATGAGTCGGCCTGGTCGGCGTTGATAAATCGCTACGAGCGGCTCATCTATGCCATCCCGCGCCGCGCCGGGCTCGACGAAGACCTCTCCGCAGAAGTTTTTCAGGAGGTGTTCACGACGCTCTTCGAGAAGCTCGACGCCATCGAGCAGCCCGAGCGTCTGCACGCCTGGCTCGTCACAACGGCGCGGCGTAAGACCTGGCGTTTAATCAGCCGCGAGCAGTCGGGCGGTCGGCGCTCGTCCGTCGATGCGGAATCGAACGAACAGGAATTGAACGCCATTCCCGACAACGCCCCTCTGCCCGACGAGGCGCTTTTGCGACTCGAAGAAGAGCACAGGGTACGAACCGCCCTCGCCGCCCTCGACGAGCGTTGCCAAAAGCTTCTCGCGCTTCTCTTCTATCGTCCGGAGTCGCCTTCCTACTCCGAAATCGCCTCCGCCATCGGCGTCCCCGAAGGCAGCATCGGCCCCACGCGCGCCCGCTGTCTCCAAAAATTGTTGAAGAAGCTGTAGAAGCAGTCAGCATTCAGCTTTCAGCTTTCAGCCAAACCAAAAAGCCGCCGATGAAAAGTTTCAACCGAGTCGTTCAATCAACTGTTTGGCTGAAAGCTGAAAGCTGAATGCTGACCGCTTCTTTTTCATGTATTTTTCGTCCGGCGGGTCGCACTGTTGGGTTGAGCGGGCACGGGTGGCGCTGCTGCCTCGCGCCTGCGGCCGATTGGAGCAAATGATGAAACTGACACCTCAACATCTCTCGTTCGCAAGGCTGGCCGACCTCGCCGAAGGCCGCCTGAGCGCCGACGAGCAAAGGGCGACGGGCGCGCATCTCTCGGAGTGCGAGCGCTGTTCGGCGCAGCTTGCGCGGCTGGAGCAGACAATCGCGTTGATGCGCGGCGATGCGTCGGAAGCTGCGCCGCGCGACGCGCTGGCGCAGGTCGTCGGTCTCTTCCGCGAGCGCGCCGACGCGCGTCGGCCTTCGGCGCTCAGGCGTTTGCTGGCCGTGCTCAGCTTCGATTCGGCGCAGCTCGCTCCGGCTTACGGCGTGCGTTCGGCTCAGGCCGGCGCAGCGCGACAGATGCTCTACAGCGCGGGCGAGGACGACCTTGATTTGCGCGTGTCGCATGAAGACGACGGATGGGTCGTGTCGGGACAGTGGTTGGGAGAGAACGTGGAGGGGCGCGTCGAATTGTCGGGCGCGGAGCGCACCGAGAGCGCGGCTCTCGACGAGCAGAGCGAGTTCACTCTGCCGCCCGTCCCCGAAGGAACTTACACGCTGCGGCTGCGACTGAAGGATGCGGAGGTCGAAGTCGAAGGGTTGGAGCTTCGCTCCCGAGACGTTTAAAATCCGAAAGATGGAGCGTGCTGAGCTGGCGGCGCGTCTCGTCGAAGCGGCGGACGAGGCGGAACGTGAAAGACTTTTGCGGGAGCATCCCGAATTGTCCGACGCCGCCCTCGCCTACGCGCTCAAAGACATCTGCTACGAATCCTGGAACAGCCGACCGGCGCGCGTCGCGGGCGCTTCCATTTCGCTCCGAAGGCTCGCCGATTTAACAGGCGACGCGGAAGTCGCCGCCCTCGATGCGTGGGTCGGCGGGATAGCCGCTCTGGTCGAAGGGCGGATGGAGCGCGCCGTCGCGCGTCTGGACGAGGCGCAGGCGCGCTTTCTCTCTCTCGGCAAACGGCACACGGCGGCGGCTACGCAGGTCAGCAAGCTCGTCGCGCTGGCGATGGTCGGGCGCTACGAAGAGGCCATCGAATGCGGTCTCAGGGCGCGCGAGGTCTTCGTCGAGCACGGCGATTTGCTCGCCGCCGGGCAGATAGAGCACAACATCGGCAACCTCTACGGGCGGCGCGACCGCCACACCGAAGCCGAGCAGTTTCAGCTCGCCGCGCGCAGCCGCTACGAAGCCCTCGGCCATGAGCAGCTTCTCGCTCAGATAGAAAACTGCCTCGCCATCACACACACCGTCCAGCACAAATTCCGCTCCGCCGAACAACTCTATCAACAGGCGCTCGCACGCGCCGAAGCCTCTGGGCTCTCCGTCACGCAGGCCGAGATAGAGGCGAGCATGGGCAATCTCGCGCTCTTTCAGGGGCGTTACGACCGCGCGCTCGACTACCTCGAACGCTCGCGCCGGAGGTATTCGACGCTCGGCATGCCGCATCAATCGGCCATCGCCGAACAGGAAATCGCCGACGCCTACCTTGAGCTGAACCTCGCGCCCGAAGCGGCGGCCATCTACGAACGCGTCACAGAGACTTTCGCCGCGCTCGGGATGCGCGCCGAACAGGCACGCGCTCTCGCCAGTCATGCCCGCGCCCGTCTCCTGCTCGGTCGCGGCGCTGAGGCGCACCGGCTGCTTGCGGAAGCGCGAACGCTCTACGCCGCCGAAGGCAACAGCGCGGGCGTCGCCCTCGTGACGCTCACCGAAGCGCAGCTTCACCTGGCCGAAGGAAATTATGCGGCAGCCTCGGAAGCCGCCGCGAGCGCCGACGCGCCGCTCGAAGCCGCAGGCATCCGGCGACGCATGCTTCTGGCACGCTGGCTGCGCGGCGAGGCGGCGCGTGCGCTCGGCAGAAACGCCGAAGCACGCGCGCTGCTCGAAGCGACGCTTGAGGAAGCGACGCTTGAGGACGCCGAGACGCACTCGCAGCCGCAAGTCGCCGAGCGTTGTTATACCTCGCTCGGACTGCTCGCCGCGACGGAAGGAGACAGACAGGTTGCCGAAGATTCTTTCCTCAGAGCCGTCGAGCTGACAGAGACTTTGCGCGCGCCCCTGCCTGCCGAAGAGTTTCGCACGGCCTTCTTCGCCGACAAGCTCACGCCTTACGACGAGCTGGTGCGCCTCTGCCTCTCCGATGAAAAGGGCGAACGTCTCGCGGAAGCCCTCGGCTACGTCGAGCGTGCGCGCTCGCGTGCGCTCGTCGAATTGATGGGCGGGGCTTTGAAGCCGCACGCGCAGCCGCGCGACGAGTTCGAGGCCAAGCTTCAGTCGCGTCTCGAAGAGTTGCGCGAAGAATTGAACTGGTTCTACAGCCGCATCAATCGCCCGCCGGTCGGCGAAGCGAAGCGCGGCGCTTCCGAGATGCGGACGCTGCATGAGGCCGTCAGCGAGCGCGAGCAGGCGACGCTTGAAATCATGCGTCAGCTTCAACATCGCGGCGGCGGCGGGAGAGAGGCGTCCGGCTTCGAGCTTGAAATGCTCGACCTCGAAGGTCTCAAACGCGACCTCGCAGACGACGGGGCGCTCGTCGAATACACGAGCCTCGACGGAGAACTTCTCGCCTTCGTCCTGACGGGCGAGAGCCTGGAAGTCGTGCGCGGCTTGGGGAGCGAGCGCGAGGTCGAAGCGGCTCTCGGCGGGCTTCGTTTTCAGCTCGACGCCCTGCGCTACGGAGCCGGGCGCATACGCAGACACCTCCCCGCCCTCACCGCTCGCACCCAGAGGCATCTGCGGACGCTCTACGATTTGCTGCTCCGTCCGGTCGAGCCGCGCATCGGCGCGCGAAGGCTCGTCGTCGTCCCCCACAGGGCGCTTCATTACGTTCCCTTTCATGCGCTCGACGACGGGCAGGCTCACGTCGTCGAGCGCCGCGAGGTCTCCTACGCGCCGAGCGCAAACGTGCTCCGCCGATGCCTCGCGCGACCCGAAAACGCGTGGCAAAGCGCGCTTCTGGTCGGCGTCGCCGACGAGCAGACGCCGCGCGTGCGTGCCGAAATCGACGCCCTCGCGCCGCTCTTTCCGCGCGCCGTCACGCTCATCGACGAGCAGGCGACGCTCTCTGCCGTCAAAGAACGCGCCTCCGGCGTAGATGTCCTACACCTCGCCTGTCACGGGCAGTTTCGACCCGACAATCCGCTCTTCTCTTCTCTGCGCCTCGCCGGCGACTGGCTCACCGTCCGCGACGCCTCGACGCTCGATTTGCGCTCTGGGCTCGTCACCTTGAGCGCCTGCGAGACGGGCATGAGCGCCGTCGCGCCCGGCGACGAGCTGACCGGCCTCGCGCGCGGCTTCTTCTCGGCGGGCGCGACGACGCTCCTTTTGAGTCTCTGGACGGTGGACGACGAGGCCACCGCCCGGATGATGAGCGATTTCTACGAGCGCCTGCGCGCCGGAGAGCGCCCCGCCTCGGCGCTGCGCCGGGCACAGCTTCGACTTCTCGGCGAGCAGCCGCACCCCTTCTTCTGGTCTCCCTTCGTTCTCGTCGGGCGCTGGTAGTTTTCGACCTAAAGAAATCGCACTGATTTCCAGCAACCAGCCGCCTTTGGCCTGCATCAAAGCTTTCCCCCGATTCGCGCCTACAGTTGAAAAAATTTTCCAACCATGTATTTTAATCCGGCGAGCGCGCACTGTTTCTTCGGATAGAAGTATCTCCGGCTCAAATTACGAACGAGCCCGCCCGTTCGACCGTCAACGAAATTTATCGTGCCCGCTCGTCGCCCTTTTCCGTCGAAGGAATCTTAGAGAATGCGCCGTCTCAACACGCTATCGCTGAGCCTTTTGGCGCTCGCCGTCCTGCTTTCGTCGTGGGCTGGCAGCGCTCCGGCTTCGGGGGTTACGGCGCGCGCCGAGTCGAGGAGCGACGAGTTCGTGGCGGGCGAGGTGGTGGTGAAGCTCGCGGACGCGGGCTCTCTGGCGAGCGTCGCCGCCGAGCACAGGCTCGCCGCCACGCCGCTCGACCAGTTCGGCTCGCGCCCCATCTATCGACTGCGAATCGGGGACGGCGCGAGCGTCGAGCAGAAGGTAGCGGCGCTCTTGACGGACGCGCGCGTCGTCTACGCCGAGCCGAACTACACGGCCACGCCGCCCGAGGGCGGCGGCTACTCATGGACAATCGGCTATTCGTGGACGATAGGCGAGGCGGCCTCCTACACGGCGCAGTGGTTTCCGTCGAAGATTAATCTGACACAGGCGCAGCAGGTCTCGCGCGGCGCGGGCGTCAAGGTCGCCGTGCTCGACACGGGCGTTGACGTTTCGCACCCGGCGCTCGCAGGGCGTCTCGTCGGCGGTTATGATTTCGTCGATATGGACGATGACCCGAGCGAGGCGGGCGACCGCGAGCACGGCCCTTTCGGACACGGCACGCACGTCGCCGGTCTCATCGCGCTCGTCGCGCCCGATGCCAAAATCATGCCCCTGCGCGTGCTCGATGCGTCGGGCACGGGCAACGTCTGGGTGCTCGGCGAGGCGCTCGCCTACGCAGTTGACCCCGACGGCAACCCCGCCACCGACGACGGGGCAGATGTCATCAGCATGAGCCTCAGCACAAGGCGTCGCACGCGTCTGCTCTCGGACGAGATACTGAAAGCCTGCGGCGACGACGAGGGCGGCGCGGCGAATGGCGGCGCGGTAGTCGTCGCGGCGGCCGGCAACGGCAGCGGGACGATTGAGGAATACCCGGCTGCCGAAAATATCAACGGGCTGCTCGCCGTCGCCGCCACCGATTCGAACGACAAGCTGGCCGACTTTTCGACACGCGGCTCATGGATTCGAGTGGCCGCGCCGGGCGTCAAGGTGACGAGCGCCGTGCCTTTCAATGCCTACGGTACATGGAGCGGCACGTCGATGGCTGCGCCGATTGCGGCGGGCGAAGCGGCGCTCCTGCGCGCGGCCTTCCCTTACCTCAGACCCGACAAGGTCGTCGCCCACATCGAGCGCACCTCGGCGCGCATCGAAGGCGAGATAGACGCGCGCATCGACGCGGGGCGCGCGCTGACGACCACGCCCGAAGCGACGCCGACTCCCTCGCCGACTCCGACGCCTTCGCCGACACCTCTGCCCTCGCCGACGACGACGCCCCCGCTCCTGCCTCCGACCGTGCAGTTCGCTTCCGCCAACTACACCGTCAACGAGAAGGCCGGAAGCATTGAGGTAACCGTCACGCGCACGGGCGACCTCTCGCGCGCCTCCTCCGTCACCTACGGCACGACGAGCATCGTCGCCAGTGTGCGCAGCGACTTCTCCTACGCCAGCGGCGAGCTGCATTTCGCGCCCGGCGAGCAGGCGAAGACCTTCAGAATTTTCATCGTCGACGACGTCTACGTCGAGCCCACAGAGCGCGCCGGTCTTCAGCTCGCCAACCCGGTCAACGCGATTATCGGCACACCCCACGTCGATTGGACTATCCAGAGCGACGACAGCGTCCAGCCCACGCCCGCGCAGAATCCAATCGACGACCCGGCCTTCTTCGTCCGCCAGCATTACATAGATTTCTTCAACCGCGAGCCCGACCCTTCGGGGCTCGCCTTCTGGACGAACCAGATAACCGAATGCGGCGCAAACGCCGATTGCATCGACCTGCGCCGGCAGAACGTCTCGGCGGCCTTCTTCCGCTCCACCGAGTTTCAGGAGACCGGCTTCTTCGTCTATCGCTTTAACCGGACGCTCCTGACCTACGGGCCGGGGCTCTGGGACATCGTCTTCTTCCACGAAACACAGATGGTCGGGCGCGGCGTCATAGACGGCGAGCCCGGCTGGGAGCAGAGGCTCGAACAGAACAAGCAGGCTTACGCCGAATACTTCGTCAACCTTCCGGTCTTCAGGACTGTCTATCCGACGACGATGAGCCCTGCCGAGTTCGTCGATGCCGTCAACGCCAAAGCCGGAGGCGTGCTCTCGACTGAAGAGCGCAACCATCTCGTCGCGGAGTTTGCCGCAGGGCGGATGACACGCTCGGGGGTCGTGCGCGCCGTCGCCGAAGACCCAGACCTCTTCCGCGCAGAGTACAATCAAGCCTTCGTCTATATGCAATATCTAGGCTATCTGCGCCGCAACGCGAACGCCGCGCCTGACAGGGATTTCACCGGCTACGACTTCTGGCTCAAGAAGCTCAACGACTTCGGCGGCAACTACATCACCGCCCAGATGATTAAAGCCTTCATTACCTCCGGCGAATATCGCCAACGCTTCGGCCCCTAAAGGGGTGTGTCTCATCTTTAACCTGTTCGGGGGACGGCCAGCGCTCAAGCCTGGCCGTCCTTTTTCGTCTCCGCCTTTCGTCCCGAGCGTTCGACGCTAAAAATTTCTACCCCGGAATGTATTTCCTCGCACGCCAGCCGCACTGTCGGACGGGTAGTCATCGAACGGCTGCCGCGACGCAGTTTCAGAAGCATTCTTGTCAGTCGTCAGGGGGAGAGGAAAAGTGATGTCGAATTTCGTTTCGGGAATCTTTCGCAGTCTCGGTTGGCGCGCGGGCTCTGTGAGCCTCGCGCTGTTGCTCTTTATCTTCGCATTATCGACGCTCGGAGCGTCGGGCTCGTCGGCTCAGAGCACGTCGCCGAGTCCGACGCCTTCGCCCAACGCATCGCCTTCGCCCAATGCTTCGCCGAGCCCGTCGCCTTCGCCCGTGGGCGGCGAAGTTGAAGTCGAAGCGGTGTTGACGGGCGCGGCCATCAACGGGATGACGCCGAGGGGCGAGGCCGATTATCACATCGAGGGCGGCGACCGCAGGTTCGAGGTCAAGGTTGAGAACGTCAATCTTCCTTCGGGCACGCAGTTGAACGTGCTGGTCGATAACGTCAACGTGGGCACGTTGACGCTCAGCTCCCTGCGAGCCGAGTTGAGGCTCGACACGGACGACGGCCAGAGCGTGCCGCAGGTGCAGAGCCGCACGCGCGTCGTCATCACGACGCAGGCGGGCGGAACGGTCGTCGCCGGTGCGTTCGGAGAGTTTTCCGCGAACCCTTCGCCGAGTCCTTCACCCAATCCTTCGCCCTCGCCGAATCCGTCGCCGTCACCGAACCCTTCGCCAAATCCGTCGCCTTCGCCGACGCCTTCGGGCGGCACCGAGACGCGCGTCGAAGCATTGCTCGCGGGCGCGAGAGTGGGCGGGCTGACGCCGAAGGGCGAGGCGGAGTTTCGGCAGCGCGCCGACGGGCGACGCCAGCTCAGGGTCGAGGTCGAGAAGCTCAACGTGGCGGCCGGGACGAGACTGGGCGTCTTCGTCGATAACGTGAAGGTCGGAGAAATCCTTATCAACTCGCAGCTCGAAGGCGAGCTTGAGCTGAACACGAACGACGGCGCTTTCGTGCCGCAGATTGTGAACGGCACGACGGTCGTCGTCGCCAATCAGGCGGGCGCAACCGTCGTCAGCGGCTCGTTCAATATCTCCTTCGTGCGCCCCGACGATAGCAGCAGTAGCAGCGGCGGCAGCAGCAGCAGCAGTGGCAGCAACGACATCGACGACGCGCAGTATTTCGTCCGCCAGCAATATAGAGACTTCTTCGACCGCGAGCCGGACGATAGCGGCCTCAGCTTCTGGACGAACCAGATTACCGCCTGCGCCGCCGAAGACCGTCTCTGCATCGAAGGCCAGCGCGCCAACACCTCCGGCGCTTTCTTCCTCTCCATCGAGTTCCAGAACACGGGTTACCTGCTCTATCGCCTGCACAAAGCTTCGTTCGCACAGATGCCGCGTCGCGTCGGCTTCCTGATGGACATGCAGACGGTCGCGCAGGGCGTCGTCGTCAACGCGCCCGGCTGGCAGGAGAAGCTGGAGGCGAACAAGCGCGCCCTCATCGAAGACTGGGTCAGTCGTCAGGCGTTCAGGAGCATCTTCGACTCGAAGACCGCCGAGCAGTTCGTCGATGCTCTCTTCGCCAACGCCGGTATCACGCCGACGCCAGAAGAGCGCGCGGCGCTGATTAACGGCCTCGCCTCCGGCGCTCAGACGCGCGCCGGCGTGCTCCGTCGGATTGCCGAAAACGAAGCTTTCTACAAGAAGGAGTACAACCCGGCCTTCGTCCTCATGCAGTACTTCGGCTACCTGCACCGCAACCCGGACGAAGGGCGCGACAGCGACATGAGCGGCTTCAACTTCTGGCTGGGCAAGCTCAACAGTCACGGCGGCGACTTCCACAAGGCCGAGATGGTCAAAGCCTTCATCACCTCGGGCGAATATCGCGGTCGCTTCGAGTGGTAACCGGGCGAGACTTTCGAGCTTCGAGACGATGTAGTTTGACGAGCGAGGGGAAGGGTTTTACGAGTTGTGCTGTCCGTGCACGTCTTCGGAGTCGATGCGCGACGTTATCGACTCCGGGGGCTGGACGGCCTCGGCGGGTGCGGTCGGGCTAGGCCAGAGGGGAGAGCGAGCCCGGCTCAAGCCCGTTCAGGCTAAAGCGGCGCGGACAGCTCACGCGGATGAGGAGGCGGCGTCGGGGCTTGGGGTCGCCTCCTCATTCGAAAACTTTTGCCGCACGAGATTCACACGAGATTCCGGCGTCAACCGCTTCGGTCTTCGACCGTAGCGGAGACGAGAGAGATGAAGAGGACGCGGACGGAGCTTGCTCTCGCCGCGTCCTTTTTATCTTCTCCGCCCTCTGCCTCAAATGGCTTCTGCACCTTCCTCCGTCACCGCCTGCGCGAAATAGACTCTTGATTTCTGCCGCTTCTCTAGGTAGATTGTTCGAGGCAAGCGGAACTTGGTTTTTCCACAACCTCGCTGCTCCCATCGTCTCTAAGAGAAAGCTGACGCCCGAGAAGGTGCTCATCCATCAAAAAGAACGACGGACGCGCGGGTCGCACACGGCACGCAAGACGCGCCCACTCTCAAACAGACGCCTCCCCGCTCTTCTCTCTCAAACTCCGAAGCCACCGCACGCCCCGCACCGTCATCACATTCAGACGCCTCCCAATCTTTCCGCCTCCGAGTCGCTCGCTCCGGCGGGAGGATGGGTTTCGGTCGTCTTTAGTTTTTTATCAACACCGTTTCGTTAGACACAGAAGAGATGGCAAACAGAGATTTCGGCTTCATCCGCGACAAAGAAGACGCACAGGAAGTTCAGAAACATCTCAATCCGCTTCCGCGCTCGGTCGTGCGTCCGAACGAATACGTGCTGCTCAACGGGGAGTGGCGATTCGAGGTTGACCACGAAGACCGGGGGCTCGGCGAGCGTTGGTTTCTCGGACACGACTACCCGAGCACGGCCAGGTGGCCCGGCTCGATAGAAGCCCACATGGTCGAGGCCAGAAGCCAGCATCAGGAGGCCAAAGAACAGCAGGCTTCGGGCTGGCAGGATACGGTCGTCGCCTGGTACGAGCGCGAGTTCGAGGTACCGGAGCACTGGACGAAGACCTCGGAGCTGCTCCAGATAACCTTCGGAGCCTGCGGCTACGAGACGCGCGTCTGGCTCAACGGCCACCTGCTCAAGACCATCGAGAACGAGGAGGTGCATTTCGGCGAATACACTTCCTTCAGCTACGAGCTGCCGCAGGAATACCTCCTGCCCGTCAACCGCCTGACCGTGCGCATCGCCGACTCGATGGATGCGGAGATTCCGCGCGGCAAGCAGCAGTCGCACGTCTACAAGCGCGGCGGCATCTGGTATCAGACCTACACGGGCGCGGTCAGAAGCGTCTGGCTCGAAAGAGTCGAGCGCAATCGTCTGCGCTCGCGCTTGAACGTCATCAGCAACTTCCGAGACCGCTTCGTCGCCTTCGATTTCACCACGCGCACGCACGACCCCGGCATCTACACGCTCCGGCTCGCCGTCACTCCGCGCGGCTCAGATACGCCGCTCGCCGTCCGCGAGTTCAAGCTGCCTCTGGAGACAGGCGAGAAGCGCCAGCGCGTCACAATCGAGCTTCCGACAGCCGAACACTGGTCGCCCTCCGAGCCCAATCTCTACAACCTCGTCGCGCAGCTCATCGGCAACGGTGAAAGCTTCTCGCAGATTGAGACCCACTTCGGCCTGCGCTACATCGAAGCCAGAGGCCGCCTCGTCTATCTCAACAACCAGCGCCTCTATCTTGACGGCATCCTCTACCAGCCGGGCACGGCCACCTTCGAGGAGATGCACGCGCACATGCTCGCCATGAAGAACCTGGGGTGCAACCTCGTCCGCGTCCACATCGCCGGCATCGACCCGCGCATCTACGACCTCGCCGACGAGATGGGCATGCTTCTCTGGGTTGAAGTTCCCAGCCCGCACAGCTCCAGCCAGCGCAGCCGCAAAAATCATTGGGACGAGATGATGCGGATGCTCGTTCACATCGGCTCTCATCCTTCGGTGGTGATTTGGAGTCTCTACAACGAAGACTGGGGCGCGCAGGACATCGCCACCAGTCCGAAGACGCGCCAGTACATCGCTGAAGCCTACGAATACATGCGGCTCAACCATCCGCACATGCTCGTCGTCGATAACGACGGCTGGCATCACGTCTCGGTCGAAGGCCGTCTCAAGACCGACCTTCTGACCGCGCATCTCTACACGCCCGACATAGAGAAGTGGCGCGACATGCTCGACCGGCTTTCGCAGGGACAGAACGAAGGCGTCGCCGCCAAGCCCATCATCGTCGGCGATCCATACTTCTACACCGGACAGATTCCGCTCGTCGTCAGCGAATGGGGCGGCTTCGGCTTCTCCGAGTACGGCGGCCCCGAAGAGCGCGAGTCGAAGGCGGCCACCATCCGCGCCTTCAAACGTGAGCTGCGCCTGCGCCCCATCGCCGGAGATGTCTACACACAGGCCACCAGCATCGAAGACGAAAACAACGGCCTCATCGACCCCGAGACCGGCAAGCTCCTCGTCCCGCCCGGCATCCTCAAATCCAGACGCTAACGCGCACGAAGACCAGCGCGGCTTGCAAATGAAGAAGAACGTTCCGTAGCGCGTCGCGCTCGTTCGTCAGGGCGAGATTTGGCGTGGGCGTGTGCCGGAGGGCTGGACGACTTTGCCGTTGTGGTATTGAGGGCCGCAGTAGCGGCGCGGCTCTGTGCCGATGGCGAAGGTCTTGCTGCGAATGACGGGACAGGTTTCGACGGCGATGAGGCCGGTCGTCGGGTCGATGTCGAGGGTGATGCTTCCGGCGAGGCGCGCAGAAGAGTCGGGCTGTGTCGAAGGGAGACGACCGTCGAAGCGGGGCAGGCTGCGTGCGCGCGGCGTGTCTTCGGGTATCGGCTGTAGCTCGGGCGGCTCAAGCGTGGGCACTTCGACGGGCGCATCTGCGTCTGTGCCTTCCGTCTCTTCGCCGTCGAGCATTTCGTCCGTCGAGCCGTCGCTCGTCGAGGTGGGCGCAGTGCCGTTGACGAAAAACTCCGTGCGGCGCGAGGGCGAATCGGCGGCGGCAAGGAGACCTGTGCGCGGGTCGATTTCGGCCTGCTGGACGTTTTCGGGCATCTGCCAGTCGCCGCCCCACTCTGGATGCGCGGCGAGCGCGGCGGTCATAAAGTCAGACCAGATGGGCAAGGCCGAATCCGCGCCCGTCAGTCCGAGCTGCGAGTTGTCGTCGAAGCCGACCCAGACGACGCAGACGAGGTTGGGCGTGTAACCTGCGAACCAGCCGTCGCGCGACGTGCCGGTCTTTCCGGCGACGTTGGCGCGAAAGCCGCGCGCGCGAAGCTTCGCCGCCGTCCCGCGATTGACGACATCCTTCATAAACGAAGTCATCACAAAGGCCACGTCGGGGCTGAAGACTTCCGACTTCTGTGTGGTCGGCGCGGCGACGGTCAGGCCGCCGCCCGTCGTGACGCGGCTGATGGCGAGCGGCGCGGCGCGCGTGCCGAGCGTCGCAAAGGAGGTGTAGGCCGAGGCCACCTGCAAGGGCGTCGCTTCGTTCGTGCCGAGCGCCATTGCGAGATAGTGTCGCTTCGGTTTGGGCAAGCCCGCTTTGGCCGAGGTAGCCATCACGCGCCCGATGGTCACTTCGTCGGCCACCTCGACGGTGACGACGTTGAGGCTGCGCACGAGCGCATCGCGCAGAGTGACGGGCGCATTTGTGTATTGTTCGCCGAAGTTGCCGGGCGAATACTCCTGTCCTTCGACGTAGAAGGTCTTCGGCGCATCCTGATAAGTGGTCGCGGGCGTGATGATGCGCGGGATGGGGTCGTAGGCCGTGTTGAGCGCGGTGGCGTAGACGAAGGGCTTGAAGACGGAGCCGGGCTGGCGCATGGCGTCCGTTGCGCGATTGAGCTGGCTGCGCTCGTAGTCGCGCCCGCCGACCATCGCCACTATCTCGCCGGTCTTCGCATTCATCGCCACGAGCGCGGCCTGAAGCGTGCCGGGCGCGATGCGCTTGGCGTAAATCTTATCGAGCGCGGCCAGTTGTTTGACGACCGCCGAATAGGCCGCGCGCTGCAAGTCCATATCGACGGAGGTGTAGATGCGAAGGTGGTCTGCGTTGCTCGTGTCGGAGAGAATCTCTCCGAGCTGGCTCTCGGCGTAGTCGGTGAAGTAGGGCGCTTCCGATACGTCGATGCGTCCGCGCGCGGGCGCGACCTTCAGCTCCGTCGATTGCGCTTGCGCCGCCTCCAAATCCGAGATGGCTCGCGTCTCCGCCATGTTCTGGATAACCTGATTGCGCCGCGCCGCCGCCACCTCCGGATGACGATAAGGATTGTAGCGGTTCGGGCTGCGAATCAGACCTGCGAGGAGCGCCGCTTCCGGTAAGCTGAGCGCCGTCACGTCCTTGTTGAAATAGGCTTGCGCGGCTTCGCCGACGCCCTTGATAGAAAAGCCCGCGCGCTGTCCGAGATAAATCTCGTTGCAGTAGAGCGCGAAGATTTCCTCCTTCGAGAGACGCGTCTCAAGGATGATGGACATGTAGGCTTCGGCCAGTTTCCGGCGCAGGCTTCGCTCGGGCGAAAGCAGCAGGTTCTTAACGAGCTGCTGCGTGATGCTTGAGCCGCCCTGTCGTGCGATGGGCGAAGCGGGGTCTGTGTCGTAGCGTCGGATGAAGGCGCGGAGGATGCCTTTGAGGTTGATGCCGTAGTGGTCGAAGAAGGTTCTGTCCTCGGTGACGGTGATGGCTTTGACGAGGTGCGGCGGCAGGTCTCGGAAGCCGACGACCTTGCGCTTCTCGCGCGCCGTTCCCGAGAGCGAGCTTATCTGCTCGGGCTCAAGCGGCGCGGCTTCGAGCTTCGCGCCGCCGTCGAGGGCGCTGATACTAGCGACGGTCTTGCCGTCGCGCGCAAACTGCACGCGGATACGCTGAAATTGCGTCTGCCCGTCAACTTCCGCGTTCTTGCTCGGCTCGATGGTGAGAGTCGCGCCGCTCAGGCTGTAGCGCCCGCGCCAGGCGTCGGCCTGCTGCGCCTGCTCGACGTAGCCCGCACGCTTGAGACGCGCCACCAGTTCGTCTTTCGTCACCTGCTCGCCGACGCGCAGCCGCTTCGGCGCAGCGTAAATCCCCGCCGAGCGCGTGAAGACTTCGCCGCGCAGCAGGCGGTCAATCCGCTTCGAGAAGACGTTGTAGTAATATCCGAGGACGCCGACGCTGATGGTCGTGAGAAAGACGAAGGCGATGACGACCGGCGGACGAAACATTGCGCGCAACACGCGACGCGCGAAGCCGACCTTCGGCTGCTCGTACTTCAACACGCGCGCCGGGCGACGCCCGCCCCGCCCCTTCAAGGGCGGCACGTTGTCGCTGGGTGGATGACGCACAGACATCGGTTTGATAGTAAATCGTGAATCGTAAATCGTAAATAGTTGAAGAACAGTTTTTATCTATTCACGATTTACGATTTACCATCTGCGGCGTTTCATCTATTTACGATTCACGATTTACGATTTACGAATTTGACACTTCCACGCTCATTTCGCTACCGTGACGCGGCTCGCCCGAACGCCGTTTGGATGCCCGCGAAGAGATATGAGTTCGATGCCCAGCGCCGCGAGACGCCACCGCAGGTCGCGCCAGCGCCTCATCTATTCGCTCCTGGCTCTGGTCGGCTCGGCGCTCGTCGGCGCTCTGGGCTTCATGCTGATTGAGGGCTGGACGCTCGGCGAGAGCCTCTACATGACGGTGATGACGGTGACGACCGTCGGCTACGGGCCCCCGCACGATTTGTCCGACGCGGGACGCTGGTTCACCACCTTCTTTATGATTGTCGGCGTCGGCGCGACGGCCTACGCGCTCTCCGGCGCGGTGCAGGCCATCGTGCAATCCGAGATAGTCGAGTTTTTGGGAGCGCGCCGACGCCAACGCGAAATGAGCAAACTCCACGAGCATTTCATCATCTGCGGCGCGGGGCGCGTCGGCACGCGCGTCATCGCGGCGATGGAGCAGGCGGGTGCGCCCTTCGTCGTCGTCGAGCGCAACTCGCAGAAGGTCGCAGACCTGACCGAGCGCAATCTCCACGTCGTCCCGCGCGACGCAACTCTCGACGACACTCTGCGCGAGGCCGGAATCGAGCGCGCGCGTGGCCTGGCCGCCTGCCTGCCCGACGACGCCGACAATCTATACCTCGTCCTCACCGCGCGCGACCTCAACCGCCGCCTCTACATCGTCGCCCGCGCCGTCAACGAAGAGGCCGAGCCGAAGTTGATAAAAGCCGGGGCGAACCGCGTCGTCGCGCCCATCGTCATCAGCAGCCACCGAATGGCGCAGGCGCTCATCAAGCCTGCCGTCGCCGACTTCATGGATTCCATCACGGCTGAAAATCTCGACCTGGGCTTCGACCAGGTAGAAGTCGCCCACGATTCCGTCTACGCCGGCAAGAAGCTGCGCTTCACGAACATTCGCTCCGAACTCGACACCGTCATCGTCGCCATCCGCCGCCGCAGCGGCGAGATGATTTTCAACCCTTCAGGCGACGCCCGCATCGAAGCCGGCGACCTCCTCATCGCCATCGGACGCGCCGAATCGCTCGCCATCCTCCACGAAGCCGCGAGGAGAGCAAGTATGAACAGCAAGTAGGAAGGCGGAAGGCGGAAGGCGGAAAGAGTGACTAATCAACTTGAACCATCAAGCTTTCCGCTTTCCGCCTTCCGCCTTCCTACTTCCTACTTGCTGTTCAAACGCCCGCAGGGTGATAAAATCAGTTCAGGATTACTTTGGGAGAGCGGGCGCCTCGCTTTGGCAACGCCGATGGCGAGACGCAAACGGCGTCGAAACATCTACCTTGAGAAAGAACGTCCTTCAAGCTGAACGAATCGAGCGCGTGGTGGTGCGCGGCGCAAACTGGGTGGGCGATGCGGTGATGACCGTGCCCGCGCTACGCGAGTTGCGCCGCCTGCTGCCCGGCGCGCACATCACGCTCGCCACGCGCGCGTGGGCTCAAGGCATTTTCGATAGCACCGATTTCATCGACGACCTGCTCGTCTCCGACAGGGGCTCAAACGGCCTGCGCTCTTTCTTCCGACAGCGCAGAGCATGGCGCGAGCATCGCTTCGACCTCGCGCTTCTCTTCCCCAACGCCTTCGAGCCCGCGCTCGTCGCCGCCGCCGCGCGCGTCCCCTTTCGCCTCGGCTACGCAACCGACGGACGCCGCCCTCTGCTCACACACGCCTTCGACGTTCCACTCTGGCGCGGGCAGCGTCACGAAGTTTTCTACTATCTCAACCTCGTCTCGGAGCTTGAGCGACTGCTCAAGGGCACGTCCGGCGTCGAAGCGCGCGAGCCGCGTCCTGAGCTTGAAGTCTCGGACGAGCGCAGAGCAGAAGCGCGAGAGCTTCTGAGAGCGCAAGGTGTGTCGTTCGACGCGCGCGAAGGCTCAGGCGTGCGCCCGCTCGTCGCGCTCTGCCCCGGCTCGACCAACAGCCGCGCCAAGCGCTGGCCTGTCGAATATTACGCCGCGCTCGCCGACCGGCTCACGGAAGAAGCGGGCGCTGATTGCCTGCTCGTCGGCTCGCCGGAAGAATCGGACGTGAGCGCAGAGGTCTCGGCGCGGATGAGTCGTAAGCCCTTCGTGCTCACGGGGCAAACTACTCTGTCGGAATCGGTCGCCCTTTTGAGCCTCGTAGATTTGCTCATCACGAACGACACAGGCCCGGCGCACATCGCCGCCGCCCTCAATCGTCCTGCGCTCGTCATCTTCGGCCCGACCAACCCGATTACGACTCGCCCCTTCTCTCCCGTCGCCGAAATCATCCGTCGCCCGCCCGACTGCGCGCCCTGCATGCTGCGCGATTGTCCTATCGACCATCGCTGCATGACGGCCATCGAGCCTTCGGAAGTCTTCGCGCGTGCCATGCAAATTCTCGCCGGGCGCGGAGCTTCGGTCAGGTCGTCGGGCGAAGACAGCGACGAGGTTAAAGACGAAGGCGATGCTAAACGTGCGTTCGCAATCGAGGCGGCGGGCGCGGAGGTCGAGCGTTGAAGCGGCGCGCTGTCTTCATCGACCGCGACGGGACTATCTCGGAGGAGGTCGGCTACGTCAACCATCCTTCGCGCTATCGCGTCTTTCCTTATTCCGCCGAGGCCGTCCGCACGCTCAACGAGGCGGGCTGGCTCGCCATCCTCGTCACGAATCAGGCGGGCGTGGCGCGCGGCTACTTCGCCGAAGAGATGATTGGCAACGTTCACAAACTGCTCGCGCAGGAGCTTGAGCGCGGCGGCGCGCGTCTCGACGCGATTTACTACTGCCCGCATCACCCTTCGGTCGGCGATGCTCCCTATCGTCTCGACTGCGACTGTCGCAAACCCAGACCCGGCCTCATCCGTCGCGCCGCAGAGGATTTTGAAATCGACCTCGCGCAAAGCTGGATGGTCGGCGACCGCTACGGCGACACGGAGCTGGCGCACAACGCCGGAGTGCGCGCCGCCTTCGTCCTGAGCGGCTACGGGCGCGGCGAGTACGAATTTCAACGCGGCGCGTGGCGGCGCGAGCCTGATTTAGTCGCGGAGGATTTGCTCGACGCCGTCCGGCGAATCGTCTCGGAGAAAGCAGGCGAAGCATGACGACCGACAAGCTCGACACGACGGCTTTGAAGCTCGACGCGGCGACAGAAGCGACTCAAGCGACGGAAGCGAACGCCGAACGCCGAAGCGATGCTGCGCTCGAAGAGCGTCTGGCCGCGCTGCTTCGCTCGTTTCCGGAGCGGCGAGTAGTCGTCGTCGGCGACCTCGTGGCCGACCAGTTTCTCTACGGCGAAATCAGCCGCGTCTCGCGCGAAGCGCCCGTGCTCATCCTGCGCCACGAGCGAACGGAGACCGTGCCGGGCGGCGCGGCCAACTGCGCCGTCAATCTCGCCTCGCTCGGCGCGCGCGCCGCAATCGTCGGCGTCGTCGGCGAAGACGAGGCCGGGCGCGCTCTGCTGGAAAAGCTTCAGGAGGCCGGAGTCGATTGCACGGGCGTCGTCCGAACGCCGCACATGCGTACGACGACCAAAGTGCGCGTCCTCGCCGGTCAGGCTCACTCGACGCGCCAGCAGGTCATCCGCGTCGATTACGAAGACGCGCCGACGCCCCGCCTCGTCGCGGGTTCAGACCTGAAGCGCCGTTTGCCCGAGATTCTCAGTGCAGCCGACGCCCTGATTATCTCCGATTACAACTACGGCGTGGCCGACGAAGAGATGACCGGGCTTCTGCGCGACGCGATGACGGCGCAGCAAAAGCTCGTGCTCGTCGATTCGCGTTTTCGTCTCATGCAGTTTCCCGGCTTCACTTCCGCCACGCCGAACGAAGACGAGGTCGAGCAGCTCGTCGGCAGGCGTCTCGCCGACCGAGCGACTTTGGAGCAAGCCGCGCACGAGCTGCGCGAGCGTCTCGGCTATCGCGCCCTGCTCGTCACGCGCGGCAGCAGAGGGATGATGCTCGTCGAAGCCGACGCCGCAGAGCCTCTGCACATCGAAGCCGTCGGCGCACGCGAGGCCGTCGATGTCACCGGCGCGGGCGATACCGTCATCGCCGCCTACACACTCGCCCTCGCCTCCGGCGCTTCTGCCCCCGACGCCGCGCATCTCGCCAACCACGCCGGAGGCATCGTCGTGATGAAACGTGGAACAGCCGCCGTCACACGTCAGGAGCTACACGCATCCCTGACGCACGGCGGCGACCATGCCTGACGGCAAACGGGCGCTTCTCCGAACTCTCAAATTTATGTCCAACGCCGACGACCAAACCAAAACGACTGCTGCCGCGCGCATCCTCGACCGCAACAGGCTCATCGCGCGCGTCGCCATCGCGCGTCGCGGCGGTGCGCGCATCGTCTTCGCCAACGGCTGCTTCGACCTCCTGCACGTCGGCCACGTCCGCTATCTCGAAGCGGCGCGTGCGCTCGGCGATTTGCTCGTCGTCGGCATCAACACGGACGAGCAGGTGCGCGCCCTCAAGGGCGAGGGTCGCCCGTTCGTCTCCGAGCGCGAGCGCGCGGAGGTCGTCGCCTCTCTGCGCGCCGTCGATTTAGTCACCATCTTTCCCGAGCCGACGGTCGAAGCCCTCCTGCTCGCCATCCGCCCCGACATCCACGCCAAAGGCACGGACTACACGCCCGAAACCGTCCCCGAGCGCGATGTGGTACGCTCTTACGGCGGGCGCGTCCGCATCGTCGGCGACCCGAAGGAGCATTCTTCGACGGAAATGGTTAGGAGAGTAAGCAGTGAGCAGTGAGCAGTGAGCAGTGAAATTCTGCTTACTGCTCACTGCTCACTGCTCACTGCTTACTGCTTACTGCTCACTGTTTTTATGCAGATTCTTTTCGTCAAACTCGGGAGCATCGGCGACATCGTGCACGCGCTGCCGGCGCTGGCGGCGGTGCGGCGAGCGTTGCCGGGCGCTTCTGTGTCGTGGGTGGTGGAGCGGCGGGCGGCGGAAATTCTGAGAGACAACCCGCAGGTCAATCGGCTCATCGAAATCGACACGAAGGCTCTGAGGCGCTGGCCGGTGTCTGGGGAGACGCTGCTGGCACCGCGTCAGCAGTTGCGTCGGTTACGCGCCTCAGCCTTCGACCTTTCCATCGACTTTCAGGGACTACTCAAATCCGCCGCTATCGCCTGGCTCTCGGGTGCGCCCCGTCGTGTCGGCTTCGCACGCGAAGCCCTGCGCGAGCCCTTGAGCCGACTGATGCTGACCGAGAGCGTCGGCGTTCCTCTGCGTACACACGTTATCAGGAAAAATCTGGCGCTCGCCGCAGGCGCGCTCGGTATCGACGTGCCGGAGGAGGCGCGCGATTTCGAGTTTCCGATTGGCGTCGCGCGCGAGCACGAACTGGAGGCCGAGCAGATGTCGGCGCGGGTGGGTGGGGAGTTCGCGATTCTCAATCCGGGCGGCGGCTGGCCGACGAAGCTCTGGAGCGCAGAGCGCTACGGCGCGCTGGCCGACGAGCTTTGGCGGCGTCACGCCCTGCGCTCGATTGTCACCTACGGGCCGGGCGAGCGTGAGTTGGCCGAAGCGGTCGAAGCGGCGAGCGATGAGCGCGCGGCACGAGCCGAGAGCCCTTCGCTCAAAGGGTTTTATGCGCTGGCGCGGCGGGCGGCGGTCTACGTCGGCGGCGATACGGGGCCGACGCATCTGGCAGTCGCGGCTGGCGCGCCCGTCGTTGGTCTCTTCGGCCCGACCGAGTGGTGGCGAAACGGCAGCCCGCGCGAGGAAGACATCTGCGTCGAGCGCACGGACACGGGTTGCCGCACGGACTGCCATCGTCGCGCCTGCTCCGCGTGGGTTTGCATGGACATAGAAGTTGAGCGCGTCGCTGCGGCGGTCGGCGAGAGGCTTGGGCGGCGCGCGGCTCGGCGAAAGTCGGAGGTCGAAGTTGTCGGCGGGTAGAAGAGGCGGGACGTGGATGCAGCGCTGGCGCGTGCCGCTCGGCTTCCTGTGCGCGGCGGCCTTCCTGCTGCTGGCGCGTCCGCGCCGGGAGACGCTCGCCGTCGGCGGCGCGGTAGCGATTGTCGGGCTGCTCCTGCGCGCCTGGGCTGCGGGGCACATACGCAAGAACGCCGCGCTCGCCACCTCCGGCCCCTACGCCTACACGCGCAACCCTCTCTATCTCGGCAGCTTCATCCTCGGCCTCGGCTTCACCGTCGCCGCATCTTCGAGCCTCTGGCTGTTTGCGCTCCTGGGCACGCTCTTCGCCGCACTCTTCCTGGGCATCTATTTGCCCGTGATGCGCGTCGAAGCGGCGACCCTCGCCGAGCTTTTCGGCGAAGACTATCGTCGATACGCCCGCGCCGTGCCGCTCTTCGTGCCGCGTCTCGCCCCCTACAGGGACGAGGCGCGACATGACGCACCAGCCGAGCGGTTCGACGCCGGTCTCTACATGCGCTACCGCGAATATCAGGCCGCGCTCGGTCTGTTGCTGGCGTGGGGCGCGCTCGTCCTGAAAGCGTTTCTGTTGAAGTGAGATTGAGAGTAATGTTTCAGCCCCGAAGTTTTTCGCGTCTCGCCGTCGCGCTCCTTCTGTTTTCGGTCTCGACCTTCGCCGACGACGCCGCGACCAAAGGTGCGAAGGATGCGACTGACGACCGGCGTAAGGCGAGCGCCGCCTCGAAGCCGACGCCCGCGCCCTTCGAGCCTTCCGAAGAATTGATTTACGAAGGCGAGTTTTCCAGACTCCTGCTTCGAGGTATCAAGATAGCCGAGTTCAAATTCACTTCCGGACGCGCTCAGGCGCACCAACAGGCTACGCCAGACGCCCGTTCAAGCTCAACTTCAAGCGCCGCCTCGGCGTCCGCCCTCCTGCCGCTTCTCTTCACAGGCGAGATAAATTCTCGCGGGTGGTTTCGCAAGCTCTTCGGCATCAATTTTCACTTCCGCGTCGAATCGCTCGTCGAGCCGCAGTCCTTCGGCGTGCTGCGGACGACGAAGCTCGACGAGCAGGGCAAGCGCGTGCGCACGAGCGAGGCCGTCTTCGACCGCGCCGAGCATCGAGTGACGTGGACTGAGCGCGACCCGAACGACCCTTCGCGCGAGCCCCGCGTCGTCAACTCCACCTTTGCAGGCACGCCGCACGACATCATCACCGCCATCTACTACCTGCGCACCCAGACGCTCACGCCCGGCAAAACTTTCGAGCTGACCGTCAGCGATTCCGGACAGGTCTTCCGCGTGCCGATGAAAGTTGTCGCCGAGAAGAAACGGATGAAGAGCGTCGTCGGGCGCGTCGCGGTCGTGCGAGTCGATGTCGAGTTGTTCGGACAAGACCGTCTCGTCCGCGAAGACGGGCGGATGTCTCTCTGGATAACCGACGACGCGCGCCGCCTCCCCATCCGCGCGCGCATCAGCAGCGACATGGGGACGGTTGACATCACCCTCAAAAGCATCAACGGCAAAGCCGCCTCCTGAGTCGGCCAAAAGATTAGCTTGACGCGACACAGGGCAGGACGCTTTCGAGCATCCTGCCCTGTCGTTTAAAGACTCGGAGTGTTTTTCTATCCGTCCGTGTTTTCTGTTCGTCTCAGGCGGCGGGCTTCTACTCAAAGGGTGGAGTGGCTTGGAAGCAGCCGACTCTTGGCGAAGAGGCTTTCGAGGGCGCTGACGTGTTCTTCGAGGCTCAGCTTTTCGCGCAGAGCCTCTTTCTGTGCCGTCGTCATCACTCCCTCGAAGACGATGCGGCGGCGCAGTGCGTCGAAGCGAAATCTCTCGCCGCAGATTTTATAGGCGTCGAATTTTTCAGGCCACGTTTGAGTTTCCACTTCGCTCACGCACCAGAAAACGGGACGCGGAGCGTCCTCATCCCGCATCCAAAGCTCTCTGATTTTGTTCGGATTGAGGAAATAGATGGCGAGCGCCGCTTCAAAGCAGTTGACGATGCGATAACGCATGTTCAAATCGCCGCTGAACTGTAGGGCTTTGAGCACGAGCAGCGTGCTCTCGTCGTCGTCCTCTTCGACGGCCGGGATGATGTTCTCGTAGAACATCCTGACGTAGGTCTCGCTTCGCTTCCAGTTCGTCTTCTCGTCGGAGGTGGCGGGCGAGCGCGAAAGGTCGAAAGCCTTTCCGGCTATCAGGGCTTGCGCCCTGCCGTTCTTCGACGGGTTGATTTTGCCGCCCGTCAGGTATTCGCTCTTGAGGTAAGCCTTCGCCTCTTCAAACAGCTTCGGCGAAGCCTTGATAAAGTCGTTCACCAGCATCCCGCGAATCTCGTCGCACGCCTGATAGTAGTGGCGCTCGGCATCGTAGCGGTCGGCTTCGTTCTCCGCGTTCAGAGAGATGTGATAAGCCCTCAATTCTTTGACGTGGCGCAGCCAGTATTCTTCCATGCGCCTGTAGGACGACGACTTCAACTGCCGCGCGAAGTCAATCTGCCCCAACAGAATCTGCATCATAAAATCCACGTTGGCGACGAACCAATCCTCGTCCTCGCCGCCGCCGCCCTGTTTTTCCTTGAGCAGCTCGTCAACTTTCCTCAGCCAGTCGCCCACCTTTCGATACTTGTAGACGTTGTAGGATTTATCCTTGAGCAGTTTGAAGATTTCTTCTTCGAGTAAGACTCTGGTCGGGCGCTGCGGCGCGAGTTGCGTGGCCTGCGGCGGAGCGAGCCGGATGTCTCGCGGGATGTTCAGGTAAGTCGTGAAAGCGAGCCTCCAGGCCGTCGCGGCGCTCGACAGCCAGACGGCATCATCGACCTCCGTCGGATTGGCCGAGATAGTCTTCATATCTTCCAGCAGCTCGTCGGCCTGCTTGATGAAAGCTTCCAGCTCCTCTTCATTTTTGAGAAGAGACTGATGGTTGTTGACCACGATGTCGTAGAGCTTTTCGTGTCTCTTCTGAATATCGGCAAATCTTCGCGGGCTGCTCATCGGGCGCTCCTCACTCGACTATCAGGTCGATAAGATTTCTCATCAGTCCGTCGGCCTGAATCAAGAGGTCTTGGGTGTTTCCGGCCAACTCCTGAATCAGGTTGTAGATGTTGATTGCGCTGTTGGGCTCGCGCAGCTCGATAAAGTTACCGTTGTATTTGTTCTTTATCCTGTTATGGACGGCGAGGTGCGTTTCGATGCGGTCGGTGACGAGCTGATAGAAGCCTTTGCAACGCTCGACGTAAGCTTTAGCGCCTTCGGCGTGCTGGGAAAGATAATCGAAGGAAGCCTCCAGCCGCGCCTTCTTATCCTCCATATTTTCGTAGACGAACTCCTGCGTAGTCTGAAAAGCGCGGATGTAGTTCTCCCAAGCCTTGTTGAAGGCGGCCACCTCTCTCATCCCGACGTTGAGGCTGCTGATGGTTTCATCCACCTGTCGGCGCAGGATGCTCGTGTGTCCGGTCTCGACGGTTTGAAACTGCTGGTGGATGTGCTTGGCGTAAGCGAGGATGTTTTTGTAATGCTCCCAGAATTCGGGATAGACGAGCAGGCGGTGTCTGGCCTGAGCGACGGAGATGCCCTTCTGGTGATAGGACGAATCGGTCAGAGGGTCTCTCATCCTGCCGAGGCGTGTGCCGATTTCGTTCGTGATTCTCAGCACGAGAAAGTTCTTCTGCTGAACTTCCTGCTCGGTGTATTTCAGAGCGTACTGGGTGTCTATGTCAGCCGGAAGCGTCGCCACGTCGGTCGTCAAAATGAGCGTCGGCTTGCCGATGGATTGTGCCAGCCCAAGCTCATACATCACGTTCGGATTCGGCTTCCCCGTCTCGGGCTCGGGCGAGCAGACGGCGACAATCATGCGCGCCGCCTGTGTGCGTCGAAGGATGTCTTCGGGAAAATTGACAGCACCCTGTATGTCGTCAGTCCTGACGCTTTGCAGGCCATGCCTGTTGGCGGCCTGTTGAATCAGGTTCGAGACTCCCTGAAACTGCTCCGAGAAGGGCGTCACGATGAAGCAGACGTTTTCCGGTTGTGTGATGCTGACGACGATGGCGTACATGCTAACACCTCCCGTCCGAACTCATTCAAAGCAGAGTGATGCGTCCGACCGAACGAAGAATCGAGGGACGCCGCCCGTCCGCGTCGAGGGGCGCGAGCGGTTTCGGCTTCAAAGAAAGCGAGGCTGGCTCTGCAAAATTAGAGATGTCGCCGGTGTCGGCTGTGCAGAGTCAGGTAGGAACTGCCCTTGAGAGATTTCAGGTCAACCCGGCTTTCCGTCAGCTCCCTCTCCGAGAGCGTATCAGAATCGCAGCGTGAGGGATGGCGGAAACGCCCTTTTCGGAAAGCGTTATTATAGCGCCTTCGAGTAAATGCCGAAAAGAGCTTTGAGAGCGCGCCACGCACGGCTTGCGGAAGCTCGCCTTATTCTTCGGCTCGACGACGCCGCGCGAGCTTTTCAAAACTGCTGGACGACGTTGACACTGCGCGTGCAATCCCGTACAAATGAGCCCGCTCTAAAAAGACCGGGTTTTGTGCTCTCTCACGCGTCTCAGAAGACGTGCGCGCGTGCGTTGAGTTTCGATTGAGACATCCAGATGCCTTTACGTTTTCCGGGCAGCTCAGAACTGGCCGTGCCCGTTCTGACGCCCCTCGAAGAGCAGTCGGCCGAGGTGCGCGACAAACTGGCGGCGCTCTCCATAGATGAGCCTCTGCCGGAGACTTACGCGGGCGACCGTATCCGCCTGCTCATGCAATCTCCGTACAGGCTCTACCTCTACTGGAGTCACGCGCGCGACCCCTTCGAGACGCTCCGCAGAGCCTTCGGCGCGGGCGGCGCGTCGCGCTACCAATTGGCCGTCCGCCTCGTCGATACCGAAAGCGACGAGGAGAGATTCTACGAAGCCCCGCCCGCGCGCAGCTTCTGGTTCAACGTGAGACCCGGCAGGCGCTACCGCGCAGAGGTCGGCCTCTATGCAGAGGGTCGTCCCTTCCTTCGCCTGCTCACTTCGGAGTTGGCCGAGACGCCGCGCGTCGGCGTTTCGCCCGTCAGCGACGAGACGCCGGAGTTTCAGGTCTCCGCCCCCGAGTTCGCTCACGTGCTCAACGAAGCGGGCTACGCCGCCGACGCTCTCGAAGTGATGCTCGAAGCCGCAGACGAAGCGACCGGCGAAGATACGACCCGCAGCCTCGCCAGAAGCCTGACCGGAGAGGAAGCGCCCGTCGCCGACGACGGACTCGCGGAGATGCGTGCGCTTCTGGCTGCTCTCGCCTTCGGCGAGCCGCTCGAACGAGTCAAGCCGATGCTCTCGCCCGCGCTCGCCCGATGGGTTGAGCAGCTCGACAGAGAGCACGCCGGGGCGCTCGACACGGCGCGACTGCTCCAACTGCTTCGCGCGTCAATGGCGCTTGAGCTGGAATACGACCAACGCCTCGACACCGAAGCCGAGGACGCCATGCGCCGCGCCGCACGTTTTCTCTGGGGCGGAAGCGACGTTCGTCTGCCCACACGAGCGCCGCGCGTCTGGATGCCCAGCATGAACGCCGGGCTCATCTCGCGTCTCGCACACTGGCGACAGGTTTAAAAGGGGAAAAGGGGAAAGGGAAAAGGGGAAAGGGAGAAAACAAAGCGCGCAGCCTCTTTTCCCTTTGCCCCTTCCCCTTTACCCTTTCCCCCTTTGAGTTCCCGTATCTTTTCAGTTGAGCTTGCTTGTGCCTACCGGATATTTCAGTCTCGTCCTTCACGCGCACCTGCCGTTCGTGCGTCATCCCGAGCACCCGGAATTTCTGGAGGAGGACTGGCTCTACGAGGCCATCACGGAAGTCTACCTGCCGATTATCTTCATCCTGTCGAACCTGCACGAGAGCGGCGCTCGTCCGCGTCTGGCGATGAACGTCTCGCCGCCCCTCTGCGAGATGCTCGCCGACCCTCTGCTCCAATCGCGCTACACGCGCCACCTCGAAAACCTGCTCGCGCTCTCGGAGAAAGAGGTTGCGCGAACTTCCCGCTCGGCGCGGGAGTTTATGCCCGCCGCGCGCATGTACCGCGAGAACCTGAGCGCCGCCCTGCGTCTCTGGACGGACACCTACGACCGAAACATCGTGCGCGCCTTTCGTCAGCTTCAGGACGAGGGCGTGCTGGAAATCATCACCTGCGGCGCAACGCACGGCTTCCTGCCGCTCATCTCGACCGAAGAGGCTCGCCGCGCGCAGGTCGAGATAGCCGTCGCCAACTACCAAAAGCATTTCGGCAGAAGGCCGCGCGGCATCTGGCTGCCCGAATGCGCCTACGAGCCGGGGCTCGAAACTTATCTCAAAGACTCCGGCATCGAATACTTCATCGCCGACTCGCACGCAATCCTCTACGGCGACCCGCGCCCGCGCTACGGCGTCTTCGCGCCTGTGCGTTGCCCGAACGGAGTGGCCGTCTTCGCGCGCGACCTCGAAACCAGCCAGCAGGTCTGGAGCAGCATCGTCGGCTATCCGGGTCACGCAGACTACCGCGAGTTCTACCGCGACCTCGGATGGGACGCCGACCTCGAATACCTCCGCCCGCATCTTCACGCCGGAGGCGAAAGGCGACATCTCGGCCTTAAGTATCATCGCATCACCGGGCGCGACGTGCCGCAGAACGAGAAGCTGCCCTACGACCCGCAGGCCGCGCGCGAGCGCACCGCGCGCGACGCAGGCCACTTCGTCGGCGAGCGCATCAAGCAAGCGCGTCGCCTCAGAGCCGAGTTCGGCGGCCACACTCCGGTCGTCTGCTCGCCTTACGACGCCGAGCTTTACGGCCACTGGTGGTTCGAGGGGCCGCAGTTTCTCGACTTCGTTTTCCGAAAGCTCCACTGGGATCAGAACGAAATCGAAGCCATCTCGCCCGGCGACTATCTCGATTCCGGCGCGCCCATCCAAAGGCAGCAGCCCTCGCAGTCGTCCTGGGGCGCTGAAGGCTACTTCAAGGTCTGGCTCAACGAAGGCAACGCGTGGATGTACCCGCACCAGCAGGCCGCAGAGCTACGCATGACAGGGCTCGCCGACCGCTTCCGCGAGCCGCCCTCGGACGAGCGTCAGCGCCGCGCCCTCAACCAGCTCGCGCGCGAGCTTCTGCTCGCGCAGTCGAGCGACTGGGCGTTTCAAATCTATCAGGGCACAACGGTCGAATATGCGACGCGCCGTTTCCGCTCGCACATCCGCCGCTTCAACGCCCTCGCAGACGAGCTTGAAGCCTCTTCAATCGACGAAGAACGCCTCGCCGAGATAGAGAGCCGCGACAACATCTTCGCCGAGCTTGACTACCGCATCTATCAAACGCGATGAACGCGCAACGCGCAAAGCTCTCAAAGGATGCGACGACGGGCGCACAGGCCGACGAGACTGACGAGGCCGCACGAAGACCCGAAGGCGCAGACCGGCGCAGCGCCACTCCCGACCGCGCCGCCGAGACCGCGACTTCGGATAGCACGCCTCTCATCATCGCTCATCGAGGCGCGTCCGCCCACGCTCCCGAAAACACTCTGGCCGCCTTCGCACGCGCCTTCGACGACGGAGCCGACGGTCTTGAGTTCGACGTGCGCCTCGCGCGCGACGGCGTGCCCGTCGTCATCCACGATGCGACGCTTGAGCGCACGGCCTCGCGCCGTCTACGCGTCTCTGCGCTCACCTCCGTCGAGCTTGGCACGACCGATGTCGGCACATGGTTCAACCGTCGCTATCCTGCGCGCGCCCGCGCCGACTTCTCAGCCGAATGTGTGCCGACTCTCGAACAGGTGCTCCAAACTTTCGGCGCACGCTCGAAGCGTCTCTACGTCGAGCTGAAACACGAGCCGGGCGAAGACTACGCGTCGCTCGTCGCGGAAGCGGTCAGGCTCGCGCGCTCGCTTTCGTTAGCCTCGCGCGTCTGTATCGAAAGCTTCGCCCTCGAAGTCGTCGCGGAGGTCAAGCGCGTCGCGCCCGAGATACGCACGGCGGCTCTCTTCGAGCGCACGCTCGCGCGCCCCGTCCGCTCTGCGCGCTCCATCGTCGTCGCCGCGCTCGGGTGCAGCGCCGACGAGCTTGCGCTGCACCGCTCGCTCGTCGGCGAGCGCGTCGTGCGCGCCGCGCGCCTCGCCGGGCTGGACTCGCTCGTCTGGACGGTCGATAGCCCTGCGTGGATACACCGCGCACAACGGCACGGCCTCTCAGCCCTCATCACCAACCAACCGGCGCGCATGCGCGCGGCTCTTGAGGGGATGCTGCAACACCCAACTCTCGAAGCCGCGTCGAGCCCCGCGCGCCGACGCAATCTCCACCCATGAAGCCATCCGAGCCGCCCGCCGACAGGATTTACACGCACGCGCATTACACAATCCACCACCGCCACGCCCGGCGCGCCCGCTGGACTCACGACCCGTTGCCCCGCTACGCCCTGCTCTTTCTGCTCAAAGGCCAGCTTCGCTGGAGCGTCAGCAGCCGCGAAGACGCAGCAGCGACGCGCGAGGCCGGAGTCGAGACGGCTTCGTCTCAGACCCACGCCTCGAAGAAGAGGGCATCGAAGAGCGATGCATCGAAGACGAATGCAAAGGAGCTGACCGGCGGTAGGTCGGGCGAGCTGCGCGAGGGCGGCGCGCTCTTCGTCAACCCGGAAGACGGAGCGCAGGCGAGCGGCGAGCGCGCAGAGTATCTCTTCGTCTCGCTCGCCCCGGCCTTCATCCTCGACTGCGCCGTCCGCGCCCGCCTGACGCGCGCCGACGCGCGCATCACCTTTCCCGCAAACGTCGCCGCGCGCGACGAGCGTCTCACACGACTCGCGCGCGACCTCTCCGAAGAGCTTTCCGAGAAGACGGCCGGGCAGGAGTTAGTCGTCGCCGCGCTCGTCGAGCATTTGACCGTACATCTGCTCCGCCGCCACGCAAACATCCGTCGCTCCGACGAGCTTGAGCTATCGCGCGTCGGACTGGTTGACCGGCGTCTGCGACGCGCCGTCGAACTGATGCACGCGCATCTCGACCGCAACCTCCCGCTCGAAGAGATTGCCGCCGCCGCGCATCTCTCCCCCTTCCACTTCGCGCGCCTCTTCAAAAAACTGACCGGCGCAACCCCGCACGCATACCTCGCCGCCCTCCGCGCCGGACGCGCCCAAACCCTTCTCGCCGAAACCGACCTCTCCATCATCGAAGTCGGCGCGCGCGTCGGCTACAGCAGCCCGAGCCACTTCGCCAAAGCCTTCCGGCAGGCCACCGGCCTCTCCCCACGCGCGTTCCGCGCCGCCCTCGTCCGCCGGTAAATTTTCCATCAGAATTTTTTGCAAGACCCACCGGACGCCCCCGTTCTAGCAGCAGGGACGGATTGAAGCGGAAGAGAGACGAGATAACGCTAGAGCTATTCCGCCGTGCCGGACGCTTCTGAGAGTTCAGACTCGCAGGCCGCGTCGCATCCCGCTCCCGAAGTTTTTCCGAAGACCTCGCATTTGAAAACCAATCGCGGCTGAAAGCGTCGGCACGAGCTATCGGAACTTTTAACCGGCTCGGGCGTCTAAACGGTCAAAAGCATCTGCTTCTGACCTGAGCCGCGAATCTCCAAAGCTTGATGAAAGGGATGCTATATGAAACGCTTTTCGCTTCGAGTCGCCGTCGCTTTTCTGACGTTCGTCGTGGGTATCGGTTTGAGCGCCGTCTGGATTGCGGCCTTGAGTGAGCCGGGCAGTGGTCAGGTCAAGCCTCTGGTGAATCCGCCTCCGGTCGTCGTCGAGCGGAAGGCATCGGACAGGCCGGTTCTGGAGATGGTCTTCGTTATCGACACGACGGGCTCTATGTCCGGACTCATCGACGGCGCGAAGCGGCGCGTCTGGGGCATCGTCAACGAGGCGATGCAGTCGCCTTCGCGCCCCTCGGTGCGTATCGGCCTCGTCGCCTACCGCGACCTCGGCGACGCCTACGTGACGCAGGTGCTTCCTCTGACAGAAGACCTCGACAAAGTCTATTCGACGCTGATGGACTACCGCGCCGAGGGCGGCGGCGACGGCCCCGAGAACGTGCGCCGCGCTCTGGCCGAGGGCGTCTCGCGCGCCGGATGGACGGAGCAGCGGAAGGGCGGCGCAAACCTCGCGCAGATTCTCTTCCTCGTCGGCGATGCCCCGCCGCACGACGACTACCAGGACGAGCCCGATACGCTCAAGACTACTCAGCAGGCCGTCCTCAAGGGCATGATTGTCAACACGATTCAGTGCGGCGAACAGGCCGACACGCGCCAAGTCTGGCAGCAGATAGCGCGGCGAGGCGAGGGTCGTTACTTCGCCATCGCGCAGGACGGCGGCGTGCAGACCATCGAGTCGCCTTACGACGGGCGTCTCGCAGAACTGGGCACGAAGCTCGGCAGCACCTTCACCGCCTACGGCGGCGGCGCAGGCCCCGCCGGCGACGAGTTTCGCGCAACGGCGACCACGCGTCAGGCCGAAGCCGAAACGAAGTTCGCGGCGGCTGCTCCCGTGACGGCCAACGCCGACCGCGCCGTCAACAAAGTGCTCAACATGTCGGCCTACTCCGGCGACCTTCTGCAAAGCATCGAGAACGGCTCGACCAAGCTTGAGTCCGTCAAGGACGACGACCTGCCGAGCGACCTGCGCAAGCTCTCGCCCGACGCGCGAAAGCAGGAGATTGAAAAGCGACTTGCCGAGCGCCGGAAGCTGCGCGCCGAAATCGTCACGCTCTCGAAACAGCGCGACGAGTACGTCGCCGCCGAGCGAAAGAAGCTCTCCGGCAACAAACAGGACGGCTTCGACGCGGCCGTCTCCTCCGCCCTGAAAGAACAGATGGCTCGCAAGGGTCTCAAGTAAGACAGGGGGAAAGGGAAAGGGAAACGGGAAGTCGTAGGGCTGAGCTTAAAGGTGACGCGGAGATTTATGCCGCGTCACCTTTGCTTTTTCCTTTACCCGTTTCCCCTTTCCCTTTTCCCTGTTTTCACTAAAACCGCAAGGCGTCGTCGGTTTAGGGCAAGATAGGACGAGAAGTGTGCGCGCTCGTCCTGTATCATTCCGGCAATCAAATTTCGGAGGACGGAAAAATCAAATGGCGATTGAAAAAGGCACGGAGATAGCGGAGGCGTCCGGGCGTCTGGGCGTTCTGATGGTCGGGCTTGGCGCGGTCAGCACAACTTTCATCGCGGGCGTCAAGGCCATCAAGCAGGGCTTGGCCGACCCCGTCGGCAGTCTCACTCAAATGGCTACCATCCGTCTCGGCAAGCGCACAGACAACCGCTCGCCGCTCATCAAGGACTTCGTCCCACTCGCCGATTTGAATAGCCTCGTCTTCGGCGCTTGGGACATCTTCCCGGACTCGGCCTACGATGCCGCGATGCACGCGGGCGTGCTCGAAAAGGATTTGCTCGCGCAACTGAAAACCCCGCTTCAGAAAATCAAGCCGATGCCCGCCGTCTTCGACCAACATTACGTCAAGCGCCTGAACGGCACGAACGTCAAGGAGGGCGCGAACAAGTTCGAGCTGGCCGAGCAGTTGATTGCAGAGATAGCCGAGTTCAAACGCAGGAACAAGTGCTCGCGCCTCGTCATGGTCTGGGCTGCCTCGACCGAGATTTTTCTCAAGCAGCACTCGGTTCATAAAACTCTCAAATCCTTCGAGCAGGCCATGCGCGACAATCACAAAGCAATCGCGCCCTCGATGATTTACGCTTACGCCGCGCTCAAGTCGGGCGTCCCCTTCGCCAACGGCGCGCCCAACCTGACGGTCGATATTCCGGCGCTCATGGAGTTGGCCGAAGAGATGCGCGTGCCCGTCTGCGGCAAGGACTTCAAGACCGGACAGACCTTGATGAAGACCATCATCGCGCCCGGCCTCAAGTCGCGCATGCTCGGCCTGCACGGCTGGTACTCCACCAACATCCTCGGCAACCGCGACGGCGAAGTCCTCGACGACCCCGAATCCTTCAAGACCAAAGAGGAATCGAAACTCTCCGTCCTCGAATACATCCTCCAGCCCGAAGTCTACCCGTCGCTTTACAAAGACTTCTCTCACGTCGTCCGCATCAACTACTATCCGCCGCGCGGCGACAACAAAGAGGGTTGGGACAACATCGACATCTTCGGCTGGCTCGGCTACCCGATGCAGATAAAGATAGACTTCCTCTGCCGCGATTCCATCCTCGCCGCGCCCATCGTCCTCGACCTCGCACTCTTCCTCGACCTCGCGCAGCGAGCCGGAATGAAGGGCGTGCAGGAGTGGCTCTCTTTCTACTTCAAGTCGCCGATGACCGCGCCCGGTCTCTATCCCGAACACGATATTTTCATCCAACTGATGAAGCTCAAAAACACGCTCCGACACCTGCGCGGCGAAGACCTCATCACGCATCTCGGGCTCGAATACTACGACTGAGATTTTTGAGCTTTGCACATTGACGGACAACCTTTCGAGGGCGCATCGCAACCGGCGAGTGCGCCCTCGAATTTCTCTCGTCCGTCTCCTCGCCAACACGGCCAGTCGCGCCGCTACGCTTTGCTACATTCTCGCCCGACGCGCCGACGTTTACGTGCAGCGAGCGCGTTCTCGCTCAGTCCGACCCTGCGCCGTAGGACAGTAAATGTCAGCCCCGCTCTGCCGAAAATTGTCACCCCCTCTGAGCCCTCTCTTTTTTTCTCAAGCCTAAAAAAAGTGGCTCTCCGCTGATATTTTGTGGTGACAAAACGAGCGGACTCGTATATATAGTGCTTGCTTCATCAGCGCGTGAGTCGTGCGGCGTCCTGACGCAGGCAAACCGCTTCATCAAAACATTCATCTTATATTTCAACGGTTCGTTCTTTGCATGGAGAGAGGTTGATGCGGCCATGAGTGGCCGGCAGTTCCGCCAGACGCGGCGGCGCTTTTTCGACCGGGAGCCTTCTCAGATGAGGCGCGCATCAGTTTCAGACCTCGTAACGCTCCAGCAAAGGAGGACGGCCATGTTAGCGACAATGGAGAAACAGAAAGTTACAGCGACGAATACGGTCTTCCTTGACCCCGACCAGAAGAGTCCGCGCGCACAGGAGTTTGAGGAAAAACTCTCGACGCGCATCGTCGGGCAGGAGCGCGCAGTGCGCCGCATGAGCGGCCTCTACCAGATTTTCCTCGCAGGGATGAACCCGCTTAACCGCCCCGTCGGCACGATGCTTTTCCTCGGGCCTACGGGCTCGGGCAAGACCCGCGTCGTCGAGGCCGCCGCCGAAGTTCTCTTCGGCGACCCGCAGGCGGTCATCAAAATCGACTGCGCGGAATTTCAGCACTCGCACGAGATTGCCAAGCTCATCGGCTCGCCTCCGGGCTATCTCGGCCACCGCGAGACCTCGCCGATGCTCACGCAGGAGAACCTCGACCGTTACCACACCGAAGACACGAAACTCTCGCTCGTCCTCTTCGACGAAATTGAGAAGGCGTCCGATTCTCTGTGGCAACTGCTCTTGGGAATCCTCGACAAAGCGACGCTGACGCTCGGCGACAACCGACGCGTCGATTTCTCGCGCACGATGGTGATTATGACCTCCAATCTCGGCGCGCGTGAGATGTCGGAGCTGATTTCGGGCGGCATCGGTTTCGCGCCCGGCAAGGGCAACAGCCCGAACGACACGGAGGTTGACCAGAAGATTTATCGCACGGCGGTCGAAGCGGCGAGGCGTAAATTCTCGCCCGAGTTTATGAACCGCATCGACAAGGTAGTGGTCTTCCGCTCGCTCAAGGAGCACCACCTGCGACAGATTCTCGATCTTGAGCTTCAGGCCGTGCAGGACAGAATCATGCGCTCGGCGGGCACGAAGTTCGTCTTCCAGTGCTCGGACGAAGCCAAAGACATGCTGCTCAAGGAGGGCATCGACTTCAAGTACGGAGCGCGACATCTGAAACGCTCCATCGAGCGCTTCCTCGTCTATCCGCTCTCGAACCTCGTGGCGACTGAGCAGGTCGGCTTAGGCGACCTCGTCCACGTCGGCTTGAACGACGCCGGCAACAAGCTTACCTTCTCGAAGCGTTCGGGCGGCGCGCTCATCAACGACGCGCCGGATTTTGAGGAAGAGACGGAGAAGCCGGAAGCCAAGTCGGGCGGCGTCGCGCTGCCTCTGCCGCAGACCAAAGTGGCGCGCAAGAGCCAGGGGCGCGGCGAAAAACAGGAAGGCTGAGGCGAAAAGCTCTTAGCTCATCACGAAGGCTGTTGAATGAAGATGGCCGCGAAGATTCTGAATCTTCGCGGCCATCTCTGTTTCTTGATGAAGGCGCTGCTATTTTGAACGTCGGGTAAGTCGTCTCAGGTCGGACGCGCGGGCGCAGTAGAGTTGGGGTCGAGTTTGCGCAGCGCCTCTTGAGCTATCTCTGAGAGATAAGGGTCGCGGGCGGTGAGCGCGGCGCGGAGCGCGGGGATGGCCGAGGCGTCGCCGATGAGGCCGAGCGAGCGTGCAGCCTCGCGTCTCACGTCATCGCCCGCGCGCGGGTTGGAGAGCGCCTCGACGAGCGCGGGCACGGCTTCGCGGCGTCCTATCTGTCCGAGCGAGATGGCCGCGGCGCGGCGCACAAACTCGTTCTCTTCCGTGCGGCTGCGAGTGATACGACTGAAGAAGCCGGAGCTGCGTACGCGCCGGACGACTGTCGCCGAAAGGGCAGCGACGGCCGAAGAGTCGCCTATCTGTCCGAGCGCAACTGCCGCCGCGCCGCGCACGCCCGCTTCCTTGTCGCGTTCGAGCGCGACGACGAGCGCGGGCGTCGCTACGGGGCTTCGCGCCAGTCCGAGCGCGTAGGCCGTTTCGCGCCTGACGAATTCGTCCTTGTCGCGCAAGAGCGGAATGAGCAGCGCGGCGACCTCCGCGCCCGGAAGCGACAGCACCGCGCGCGCAGCCAACGCACGCACGGCTGCCGAAGCGTCGCCGAGCGCAGAGGCGGCGGCGCGTGAGCTTTCGGGACGTGCCATCGCGCCGAGTCGTTGCACGGCGTCGCGCCGCTCTTCGGCGTCGGGCGAAGAGAGTCGCACTCGTTCTTTTTCAATCTGTCTTTGAAGAGGCGTCAGGGAAACTTGCGAGAGAGACGCGGCGCGGCGCAGGCCGACGCTCTGCGTGTGCGCAGAAGAGGCGTGTGGCGCGACGACCATCAAACAGATGACCGCGAGCAGACAGCGCGCCGCCGGGCGACGCGTCGAGGTGTGAGAAGCTTGCGTGCGGGCTGGGGCTTGCCTTCGGCTCATACGCGCGTGGGCACGGCTGCGGCGGCGCGGCGCTCGGCGCGGCGGCGCACCGATTCCCACTCGAAAGCCTGACGGGCGCGCTGGTTCTCGTGCGCTTCAGAGAGCAGCGCGACCAGCTCGTCCTCCCAGACGCCGGGCAGCGTCATGGCGCGTCGCATGGATTCCATAATCGAGATGTATTCCAGGACTTCCTTAACTTCGGAATCGTTCAAGGAATCGAGTTTCAGGGCGAGACGTTGGCGTTCGGTAATTCTCTTAGCCATCTGACGGCTCCTGTCGCTATCGGAAGCCGGACGGCCAGAGACGTTTTTCAACTGACGAGTCGAGTCAGTCTGCGACGTTCGGGAGGCCGTCGGCGAATGATGTTCGGCGCGGCGGGCGCGCACGTTCTTCTCTTCTTCACCTGTATCTTCAGAGTCTCCAGCAGCAGCAAACTCTACGAAAACCTTCCTCGAAAGAGAGCATCAGTCTCGACGTTCGTCTTCAGAAACAAGCGCAACGAACCGAAATCCAGATTCGGGTTAGAAGAGCTGATGCACCTTCCGTCTCGTCTGTCTCTCTTTTCGGAACGCTCTACTTGTCGAGGCTGATGTTGTTAGCGACTTCCAGGTGTCGCATGCGGCGCAATATACACGAGACGGCGCGCCTCTGGCAAGATTGTTTTCCTCAAACGGGGAACGGCGAAGCGTCTGCTCAGAGAGAAAGAGCGCGCGGTGTCCACCCGGCGACTAAAGGGCGGCTCGCTCAATCAATGCTGCTCAATCAATTTTGGAAGCGACGGTGTGCATCGTATCGACGATGAGCACGGCGATGGGAGGATAGAAGATGAGGTCGGGGCGCAGGTGTTGGCCGAAGAGATAGGGCACGTCGTTGAAGATGACGACGTAGTGCGCGTGCGAGCCGATGAAGAGACCTGCGGCGAGGCTGGCCGCGTAGCCGAGGATGAGAAAGGCCGAGGCCGTCAGGCGCGTGAAGGGTTTGTCCGGCTTCTCTTCCTCGTTGATGATGGAATCGTGGATGCGCTTGGGCTGATAGGTGTAATGCGCGAAGCAGGCTTTGAGGCGGACAGCCAGATGCCAGAGCCCTATCAGAAAGAGCGTGAACAGAATGGCTCGCCCGACGCTGTTGAAGCTCTGCCACAGACGCGGCTTGAGCATCGCCACGAAGAAGGTCGAGAGAAAGAGCGTGACGGTGGTGAAAACCGCCTGCTGGAGCACGAAGGTCTCGCGCCGCTCGGCTTCGATGAGACGGTCAACGACGCGGTCGAAGCGCGCCTGCGCCATCACCATCCGGCGCATACGCTGTGCGTGCGGGTTGCTGGAATGAAGAACCGAGCCGGTCGGCGTATGAAGTCTGCGGCGCTGGTCGTCGTAGTAGGCGCGTTCCTGCGGGTCGCTGAGCGTGCGGTAGGCGAGGGCAATCAATGCGAAGTCGCGCGCGGCCACGTCCGAGCCTCCGTTGACATCCGGGTGGCGCTTGCGCGCGAGCCTTCGATACGCCGACTTGATTTCGGCGACAGAGGCCGTCTGTTTGACACCTAAAAGTTTGTAGTAATCAACCACCGCGCTTTCCCTAAACACCGCAAAGCCAGCGATGGAATCGCCCTTTTACGGGACAGAGGAGATACCCGTGAGCGATAATATACCATACATTCGTCCCGCTCAAAATTGGTTGCCGAAGGGGTGTCTGTGAGGCGTGTGAGCGGGACGAATGCAGGCTGAAGAAGAAGAGATGGTGAGGTGAGCCAAAGGGCAGTGCTTTTCCTCGGGCGGCCACCGAGGGGGGCGAGGACAATTATCCAGTGGTGACTACCCGTTGGCTCATGTCCTTTTCGAGCAACACTCATGCCACTTTCGTTGCAAGCAAGAAAAGCGCATAATTTTCTGAATCTTATAGCACATCTTGATTGCATGTGTGTACATCCGTAGACACTTATGTCTACTTTTGTAGACAAAAATCTTGCAGCCAGTCCCCGTTTCAGAGCGTTGCAGGTCGTCTTTAGTCGGGTGGCAAATCCTCTGCCGGGGCAAAAATCCAGACCCTTTTGCCCCGCACGTTGAGGTTTAATAGAACACAAGTCGCTTCCGGCCTGAACGCGGGAAAGCGGCTTCAGCGAAGCTGCTTCCCTTTGAACATCAGGTGTAAAGCCAAGTGGAAAGAGCGAAGGCCGCGCCGGATTTCTCTGCGCGGCCTTCGCTCTTTCGGGCTGATAAGGGGTCGCTTATTTCGCGCTGCCGGTTCCGTCAGGAGTGTTGCCGGTGCTGGTTTGGGAGGCGGCGCGGGAGGTCCGGTCGATGAAGTTGAGGAGCGTGCGGACGGCGACTCCGGTCGGGCCTTTGGAGCGGAAGGGCTTGGCATCTTCGCCCCAGGCCGTCCCGGCGATGTCGAGGTGCGCCCATGAGATGCCGTCGGCGAACTCTTTGAGGAAGGCGGCGGCGGTGATGGTTCCGGCCTTGCGCCCGCCGACGTTTTTGATGTCGGCGATGTCGGATTTAATCTGCCGCGTATATTCCTTGTCGAGCGGAAGCTGCCAGAACTTCTCTCCGACTTCCTGACCGGCGTCGATAAAGTCGTCGATGAGCTTCTGGTCTGTGCCCATGATGCCTGTGTTGACATCGCCGAGCGCGATGGAGACAGCGCCCGTGAGCGTCGCCATGTCGATGACGCGCGTCGCGCCGAGTTTCTTTGCGTAGGCGATGGCGTCGGCCAGAATCAGGCGACCTTCGGCGTCGGTGTTGATGACCTCGATGGTCTTACCTGTCATGGCGCGCACCACATCGCCCGGCTTGGTGGCCTTTCCCGAAGGCATGTTCTCGGTGGCGGGAACGACGCCGAGGACTGGAATCTGCGGCTTGAGCTGCGCGACGGCGCGCATCACTCCGAGCACGGTCGCGCCGCCCGTCATGTCGTACTTCATCAACTCCATGTTTTCGCCGGGCTTCAAAGAGATGCCGCCCGTGTCGAACGTGATGCCCTTGCCGACGAGCGCGAGCAGCTCGCCGTCCTTGTCCATGTAGCCTTCGGGCGTGTACTTCAAGACCATCAGCTTCGGCGGCTCGTCCGACCCGCGAGCGACGCTCAGGAAAGCTCCCATGCCTTCGGCTTCGGCGCGCTCGCGGTCGAGCACGTCGATTTCGAGGCCGAACTGGTTGGCAATCTCCTGCGCGCGCTCGGCCATGATGGTCGGCGTCATGTAAGCGCCGGGCTCGTTGGCGAGGTCGCGCGTGAAGTTGACCGACTCGCCGATGATTCGTCCGCGCTCTGCGCCGCGTGCGAGCGACGAGGCATCAGCGCCTTCGGCGACGACGACGAGACGCTCGATGCTGCGCTCCTCCTTCTCCACCGTTCGATACTTGTCTGGCTCGAAGACTCCCATCGACGCGCCGATGGCCGCCATCTCGGCGATGCGCTCGACGCTCGCGCCTTCCACCTCGCGCGGGACGAGAGCGATTGTCTTGACGCTTCTCTGGCGCAGAGCGCGCAACGCAGTACCAGCCATCTGAAGAACCTGTCCGAGCCTGTAGCTTTCGCGCTCGCCGACGCCGACCAGAAGCAGACGCCGCGTCTTCAGTTGTGCGCCGGCTTCCGGGAGGTGAACGTAGACGGTCTCGGCCTCCTTACCTTTGAGTTCTTCAGACTCGATGACAGACCTGATGATGCCGCCGGTCGCTTCGTCCAGCTCTTTGAGAAAGCCCTCGTCGGCTCGCTCGTCCTTGAAAACGGCGACGGCCAACGCCTGCACGTCCGTCTCCCTCAAACTTCCGGTACTGGTTTGTATCTCCATTTTCCCTTTCTCCTGTTTTCAACTATTCCGCACTAAAGCTGAAAAGCCGTTTACGTTCTGACGCGCTCTTTGAGCTGGGCACGCGTCTCACGCTCGACGGTGCGCCGCATCTCGGTCTCTCGTTTATCGTAGAGCTTCTTGCCGCGCGCGACGCCTATCTCGAACTTGATGCGCCCGCGCTTGAGATAGACGCGCGTGACGACGAGCGTCATGCCTCGGACGGTCGCGGCTTCTTCGAGGCGCTCTATCTCGCGCCGGTGCAGAAGGAGCTTGCGCGTGCGCGTCGGGTCGTGATTCTCTCGGTTTCCGTGAGAATAATGCGAAACGTGCGCGTTGAACAACCACGCTTCGCCGTCACGAATAGCTACGTAAGATTCCTTCAATTGGATCTGACCGGCGCGCAGGCTTTTAACTTCCGTGCCGGTCAGAACTATTCCGGCCTCGTACTTATCCAGAATGTGATATTCGTGGAAGGCACTGCGGTTCGTGACAACGGTTTTTTCTTCGGCGGCGGCGGTCATCTTTCCCCTCAGACGTGCGTCGAAAGCGTCTCGGCGCGAGTGCGCGCGGCGTCGAGATATGCTGTCGCCGCGTCGCCTTCGCTTTCGATTGTTGTGTCGAGCGTTGTGCGCTCGACGGGCGTGAAGCGCTCCTTGACGATGTGTCTCGCTTCGCTCAAGCTTTCTATCCCAACGATGCAGTCGATTTCATCCGCCGGACGCTTCACGGATTATTGATGCCCTCGAACTCGCCGCGCAGAGGTCTCGACATCAATTCCGACGCGGCCTCGCACGCGCTCTTGCCTTCGTAGAGGACGGCGTGAACTTCCGTCGTAATCGGCAGCTCGACGCCCCTACGCTCGGCCAGAAGCTTCACTGCTCGCGTCGTCCGCACGCCCTCGGCCACCTCGCTCATCGAGCCGAGCACGTCTTCCAGCTTTCGCCCGCGTCCGAGTTCCTGCCCGACGTAGCGGTTGCGCGAAAGGCTGCCCGTACAGGTTAAAACGAGGTCGCCGAGCCCCGCCAGCCCCATCAGGGTTTCGACTCGCGCACCGCAGGCGACGGCGAGGCGCGTCATCTCGGCCAGACCGCGAGTGATGAGCGCGGCGATGCTGTTCGAGCCGAACCCGAGTCCGGCCACCATGCCTGCTGCTATCGCCATCACGTTTTTCAAAGCGCCGCCCAACTCCACGCCCGCCACGTCCGAGTTCGTGTAGATACGAAAGCTCTGCCCGCTCAGTTCTGATTGGACGAGCGCGGCGCTCGCGGCGTCGGCGCTCGCGGCGACGATTGCCGTCGGGTGTCCTTCCGCCACCTCCTGCGCAAACGAAGGCCCCGACAAACAGACGAAGCGCGACGAAAGGTTTTCCAAGCCGAGTACGTCGGCGACGACTTCCGAGATGCGCTTTCCCGTCTCCACCTCGATGCCCTTCGTCGCGCTGACAAAGAGCATTTCCGGTCTGACATCGATTGACATGCGCTCCAAAAGCTCGCGCGTCGCGTGAGAAGGTGCGACCAGAAGGACAATCCGCGCGCCTTCGAGAGCTTCGCTCATCTCAGTCGTCGCCCTCAAAGTCTCCGGCAGCTCGTGCCCGTTCAGGTAGCGACTGTTCGTGCGCCGGACGTTCACGTCTTCGACCACCGCCGCGTTGCGCGACCAGAGTCGCACCTCATGCCCGGCGCGAGCCGCGACGATGCCGAGCGCCGTCCCCCAACCGCCCGCGCCGATAATCGCCACACGAATCATAGAAGAAACGATGAATGATGAATGATGAATGATGAATGAAAAACGTGTCGATTACGCGTCGAATGTTTGATGAAAACGATGCTATCGGAACGATGGAAAAATCGCGCGTCTGGCTCAAGGATGAAAAAGAGCCCGGCTTTCATCTTCCGTCTTTCCATTCATCATTCCTCATTCCTCATTCATCATTTCAGTCTGTTCTCCGTGCCGCTCAGGAGTCTGGCGATATTGGCGCGGTGCATGTAGATGATAAAGGCGCTGCCCAGAAGCGCCGCCGTCAGAAGGGGCGCGAGCGGCTCGACTGATGCCTGCGGCGTGAGCACGCTCCAGAGCCAGATGCCTACGGGCAGCGCGGCGCAAGCCGTTATCGAGCCGAGCGAGACGAAGCGCCAGCGCCAGACGACGACGAGGAAGACTAAAGCGGCGAAGACAGTCGCCGTCGGGGCGAGCAGCAGAAAGACGCCGAGCCCCGTCGCCACGCCCTTGCCGCCGCGAAAGCCGAGCCACACGGGAAAGATGTGGCCGAGGACGACCGCGAGCGCCGAGGCTGCCACCCACCACTGAGCTGTCTGCTCCGGCGCGAGGACGAACCGGCGCGCGAGCAGCACGACGAGCGTGCCCTTCAAAGCGTCGAGCAAGAGCGTCAGAACGCCCGCTCCGCGTCCGGCGCGTCGCGTCACGTTGGTCGCACCCGTTCCGCCCGAGCCCGTCTCGCGCACGTCGCCGCCGCCGCGCAAACGCACAATCAGATAGCCGAACGGAATCGAGCCTATCAGATACGCTGCCGCGACAATCGCCGAAGGATACATCGAACGAAGACTCCGCACGCGACGGGAGAGGAAATCCGACGAGAACTTGCGTTGAATATAGCAAGCAGTCGAAGGCGACGACAAGCGAAAGAAGTCTAAAGTCTGGAGTCGAGAGTCGAGAGTCTGAGGTCGAAGAAAGGAAGTGTTTTGGTTTGGACTCCAGACTTCAGACTCCAGACTCTCGACTGCTTTTTCAGATGAGTCTTCGGCGCAGGAGGTCGAGGGCGGCCTGGGAGGCGCGCCAGCGTATGAGCTGGCGGTCGCCGGGGAGAAGGAGCTTGCGGTGCTCCGTGTGTGCGTCGTCGGAGAGGGCGATGTAGACGAGGCCGACGGGTTTCTCTTCGGAGCCGCCGCCGGGGCCTGCGATGCCTGTGATGGAGAGACCGAAGTCGGTCTCGGCGCGAAGCCTGACGCCTTCGGCCATCGCTTCGGCGACGGGCGCGCTCACTGCTCCGTGCTCGCCTATCAAATCCGCAGGGACGCCGAGCAGTCGCACCTTCGCTTCGTTCGAGTAGGCGACGACGCCCTCCATGAAGTAGGTGGATGAGCCCGGCACTTCCGTCAAACGACCGGAGATGAGCCCGCCCGTGCAGCTTTCGGCGACCGCCAGAGTGAAGCCCGCGACGGCCAGACGCAGGCCGACGACTTCTTCCATCGTCTCGCCGCGAAAGGCGAAGATGGCGTGGCCGAGTCGCTCTTCTATCTGTCCGGCGAGGCCGTCGAGCAGAAGCTCGGCGTCCTTCTCGGTCTTGCCCTGCGCCGTGAGGTGAATCTCTATCTCGCTCTTGTTGAAAAGAATCGTGGTCTGCGGATTCTCATACTGCGTATAGACCGGCGCGATGCGTTCGTCTACAGCCGACTCGCCCATCCCCGCGACTCTCAAAACTCGACGCACGACGCGCACGCCGCCCGCCTTCGAGGCGAGCTTCGGCAGCACTAACTTCTCGAACATCGGGCGCATCTCGCGCGGCGGCCCCGGCAGCAGCACGACCGAGCGGCCTTCGTGTTCGAGATACATGCCGGGCGCTGAGCCGTTCGGATTGTCGAGCACTTCCGCCGCCTCGATAATCATCGCCTGCCGAGAGTTTATCTCAGGCATCGCGCGTCCCCAGCGCGCGAACTTAGCGCGAATACCTTCGAGCACCTTTTCGTTGAGCATCAGCCTCCGACCCAGAGAGCGCGCCGCGACCTTGCGCGTGATGTCGTCTTCGGTGGGGCCGAGGCCGCCGGTCGTGATGATGACGCGCGAGCGCCGGAGGGCGTCGCGGATGGCTTCGTCGAGGCGCGCGTCGTCGTCGCCGACGATGGTTTTCAGCTTGACCTCGATGCCGATGCTGTTGAGCTTCTCGGTCAGCCAGAGACTATTCGTGTCGGTGCGCTGCGGCGTGAGTAGCTCCGACCCGATGGCGATGATTTCGGCGGTCAGCATAGTTTGGCCTTGAGAGAATCTCAGTCGAAAGCCTTCGGGGCTTCGACCTCAGAGGTTAGAACGCTTGAGCAGGAAAGCTGTTTAAGAAAGTCCGACTAAGAAAGTCTATTTAATCGGGTCGGTATTTGCGCCCGCGCGTCTGATGGGGACGGCGACGCGCGCTTCCGGTTTCGCGTCCAAAAGCTCAGTCGTGCCTTCAGTGACCGACGCCTGCGCGGACATCGGCGGAAGCGCCGAAGGGTGCGCGCCCGGAAGCGTCTGCGGCGCAGGCGCGGGTGTGGGCGACGGCAGCGCTCGCTCGCGCGTCTGTTTCGGGTTGAGCGTTCTGTGCAGGCGACGCACGCCGTAGAGCGTCATCAGCCAGGCGAACAGTTGGCCTACAAGGAGCAGCACGAGGCCGATGTTTGCGGCCTTCGGCTTGCCGAGCAGCATGAGCGGCAGAAAGATTGCGAGGAAGAGGAGCATGAGCAGGAAGCCGAAGATAATCTCCTGATGAGCGGCGCGTGCGCCCGCCGTCAGTCGCGCGACTTCCAGCTCGGCGGGCTCGTCCGAGGCGGCGCTCGGCGTTCCGCACAGACGGCAGAAGCGAGCGCCGAGGGCGTTCTCCGTCGCGCAGGAGACGCAGACGCTCGTCTCCGGGCGCGCGAGCGCGAGGGCGATGATGGCTTCGGCCTCAAGCTCAAGAGTGCGTCGGTCGCCCTTCGTCATGATGCCGGCGTGTGTGACGATGAAGTCGAAGGTGGCAAGCGTGGCCGTCTCGCTCTTGGGTCGGAGGCTGACGGTGAGGCGTCGGTTGATGTCGAGAAAGTCGGCGGCCATCGTGCCTTTGCGAGCCGCGCGCTTGGCTAAGATGGGCGGCTGGTCGCTCAGCACGCGATAGTCGAGCCGTTCGAGCGCGTAGATTAGTCGCGCGCAGACGCTCTCCGTCGTGCCCGCGATGATACGACTGTAAGAATGCTCGCCCAGGTAGGCGCTGCTGCCTTCCATCGCCGCCATCATGTCCGACATCGAAGCACCTCCGTCCGCGTTCGATTTCTACAGCTCAATTTACGCACAGACGAGCATCCATGTTTCCTCGGCCTGCGCCCACCTGCGACTTATGCGACTCGCCGCGCCGTCATATGCACGAGCGCAGAATGACGCTTCTTACACGTTCCATTTCAGGAAGCTTCTACGAAGAGCGCGGAAGGGCGAAGACCTGAATTTCGCGCACCCACATGACGAAGGGACGCCCCGCAGGCCCTTGCTGCGCGGGCTGAAAGATGCGCAGGCGCGACGTTTCGAGCGGCGCGAACTCGAAGGCCGTGCGCTCGTAATCGTCGCCGGGCTTGAGCGTCGAGACGGTGCGCCACGCGCCGCCCTCTTCCGGCGTTTGCAGCTCGACGCGGCGCGAGGCGACGAAGCGCGTGCGGTCGAAGCCCCAGTAGACGTAGACGGCGGCGACGCGCTCAGGGCGCTCGAAGCTGAGTTCTATCCAGTGAGGCACGGGCGTTTCGGCTGAAGCCCAGTTGCCCCGGTTGTAGCGCAGCGAGGCGATGCGCCGCACGTCTATCACGCCGTCCGTGAGCGGCGCGGCATTGTAGCCCTCGAAGCTCGAATCCACCTCGACGCGCCTGGGGCGCACCTCGACGAGTGATTCGGGCGGCAACGTCGGCAGCACAGTCTGCCGTGTTTCGTCGCTCGTGTTTGAAGTAGAACGTGGCTCGGGCGTCCGGGTTTGAGCGGTTTCGCTCTGCGGCTTGCTCGACTGTCGCGCGAAATAGATGAACCCTGCGCCGACGAGCGCCAGTCCCAGCAGAGGTAGGACGAACCTGAACGAGCGACGCCTGAGAAGCGTCGTGTAATCGCTTCGGGTGAGGCGCGAAGTGGCGGGCGAGGCTTTGAGGTCGAAGCCGCAGACGATGCACCGGTCGTCTCCCGGCTCGGCGTCCGTGCCGCAGGCGGCGCAGACTGTCTGGCCGATGGGCTGCGTGTTGTAGGAATCGTGGTCGGCGTGCTCGGCCGCGCCGGAGATTTCCTCTGCGAGAGTGGCGTCGCTCGTCGAGACGAAGCTCTGCCGGGAGTCGGCGTCGGCAGAGCCCGCGCCCTTCGCGCGCGCGTGGCGGACGGCGCGCAGAAAATCGTTGGCGCTTGCGAACCTGCGCTCCGGCTTCTTTTCGAGCGCCCGGCAGACGGCGCGCTCAAGCTCGGGCACGACGCGCGGATTCAGACGCGAAGGCCGCGTGGGCGTGCGCTCGACGTGCGCGCGGAGCATCTCGTTGCGCGAGAGTTTTTCGCCGCCGCCTCCGAAGGGCGTCATGCCTGTGAGCATCTCGTAGAGGATGACGCCGAGCGAGTAGATGTCTGAGCGTTGGTCAACCGGCGAGTCGGTGGCCTGTTCGGGCGAGACGTAGCGCGGCGAGCCGAAGGTGCCGGAGATTTCGGTCGTGTCTGCGCCGACCAGCTTGACGATGCCGAAGTCTGTGATTTTGACGTGCCCGTCGGGCGCGACGAGGATATTGCCGGGCTTGAGGTCGCGGTGAATGATGCCTCGATGCGAAGCGCCCTGCTCGTCTTTGTAGACGAAGCCGTGCGCGTAGGCTACCGCCGAGAGAATCTGCTCGAAGAGGTCGAGCGCGCGAGAGACGGCGAGCGGGCGCGCTTCCTCGGCGAGCAGTTGCGCGAGCGAGCGGCCTTCGACGTACTCCATGATGATGTGATAGGTCTGCTCGGAGACGATGTAGTCGTAGATTTTGACGATGCCGGGATGGTCGAGCTGCGACTGGACGTGAGCCTCGCGCTCGAAGCGCGACTTGAGACGGCGAAGGTCGCCGCCGCCTCGCGCCGCGATCGACTTGATGGCAACCTTGCGCGGCAGGTTGAGGTGCTGCCCCCTGTAGACCACGCCCATCCCGCCGCGCCCGATTAGCCCCTCGACGAGGTAGTTGCCGATTTTCGTCCCCGGAATCATCAGATAAAACAAAAGGGGAAAGGAAAAAGGGGAAAAGGGGAAAGGGATAAAAGTCGAAGGGGTTTCGTGCCCTGACCGCTCTTTTCCCTTGCCCTTGCCTTTCCCCTTTTCCCGTCGAATCTTTACGCTGTCTTCTTCTCTTCCTCGTACACGTCGCGCAGAACTTCGGAGATGGGTGGGGGCATGGTCGGCGGCGCTGAGGCGAACGAGGCGGCGCGCGTGCCCTGTAAGTAATCGACGCCGTTTCGGGTGTCGTCCGAGAGGGCTTTGGGTCGGCTGCCTCCGCCCGCGACGTTGACGCTCGCGCTATGCGGCGCGGCGTCTTCGCGCAGGTGGCGTCGGCTCTCTTCGAGCAGCGAGGCGGCGCGCGTGCGGCGCTGGCGGTCGAGGCTGCGAATGGCGGCCATCGTCTGCGGCGCTTCGGCAGGCTCGCGCTCAAGGCGACGGAGCACCTGCACGTAGCGGTGTAGCTCTTGCGAATGAGTGAAGCGGTGCGATTCGTCGCCCTGCTCGCTCTCCAACACGTAGGAGAGATGCTCGACCGAGGATTGATAATCGCCCGCGCGATGATTGAGCGCGCCGAGGGCGAAATAGACGAGCGGCGGCGGGTCGGTCATCATCATCAGGATGCGCTCGCCCCGGCTGATGACCTCGGCAATCTCGAAGCCGTACCAGCGCTTCTCTTCGTCGCGCAGGATTTCGTTGGCGGCGATGTAGAAGTCGAAGATGCTGCGGATGTCCTGCTGCTCGGAGCGCTGCACGGCACGCCACACAAAAAAGACGACTACTGCGAAGAAGATAATCACCGTCAGAGGTATCCCCATCACGTTCAGCATCGCCATGATGACGATGATAGCGATGAGACGCTGCAACGCTTCTTTTCCGTTACTGCCCATAAAACATCCAGAGAGTCCGCGTGTCTGGTGTGGAAGCGCCGTCGGGGAGCGGCGAGCCCGACCGTCTCGGGTTAGCCCGGCGTCTATCAATTCGGCTTTACGATTCGTCGTCGGATACTGCTACCGGCTTCGACCGTCGAGAGCGAGCCGCCGAGGTCGCGCGTCGTTTCGCCCTCGGCGATGCAAGCCTTCACGGCATCTTCCACCGCGCGGCCTGCCGCCGCCTCTCCGAGGTATTCTAGCATCATCGCCGCAGTGAGAATAGCACCTGCCGGATTGGCCTCGGATTTTCCCGCCAACGGCGGCGCGCTGCCGTGCACCGGCTCGAACAGAGAGACTTTGCCCGGATGAATGTTGCCCGAAGCCGCGAGGCCGAGCCCGCCCTGGAGAGCCGCGCCGAGGTCTGTCAGGATGTCGCCGAACAGGTTGCTCGTGACGATGCAATCGTACTGCGAAGGATTGAGCACCATGAACATCGTCATCGCATCGACGTACTGGTGATTGGCTTCGATGTCCGGGTAGCGCGCGGCGACTTCCCGAAAGACTCTCTGCCAGAGGTCGCCGCCGAAGCGCTGGACGTTCGACTTGTCGGCCATCGTCACGCGCTTCTTTCGTCCCCTATCGCGCGCATACTCGAAGGCGGCAACGATGATTCTCTCCACCCCGCGCCGCGTGTTCAGTTCCTCCTGCGTGGCTATCTCGTCGATGGTTCCCTTCTTCAGAAAACCGCCCGCGCCGCTGTATGCGCCCTCAGTGTTCTCTCGAAAGACGACGAAATCAATCTCGTCGGTGCTACGACCTCGCAAGGGCGTGAGCCGCTCGTGCAGGAGGCGCACGGGGCGGAGGTTGATGTAGAGGTCGAGGCCGCGACGCATGCCGAGCAGGATGTCTTCGGCGTGCTTGTTCGAGGGAACGCGCGGGTCGCCGAAAGCCCCCGCGAGGATGGCGTTGAACTCACGCGAGAGCATTTCGAGCGCGCCCTCGGGAAGCGTCACGCCTTCGCGCAGATATTTGTCAGCGCCCCAGTCGAAATGCTCGAACTCAAGCTCGACGCCGTGCGTCGCGCGCAGGTGTTCGAGCACGCCGACGGCCTCCGTTACGACTTCAGTCCCGATGCCGTCGCCGGGTATGACGGCGACTCGTTTAACTTTTCTCGTCATCATTCAGTAAAGGTCAAGCCCTCCGCTTGCCGGTGTCGATAAAGCCTCAGTCCTGTTGGTTCACTTTCGTATCTCGCTCGTCAATCGCTCGTCCTCCGTATGGATGACGACTTCGGCTTCTCTGACTTGCTTGAAGGTCTGGAAGGCCGCCGACTCGACCGCCGCCACCATCTCGACGTGGAGGCCGCGCGCTCCCGTCCCGCGACGGATGCTGCGCGCGATGACGTGTTCGATGGCCTCGTCCGTCACCGTGAGGCGCAAGCCTTCGGCCTCGAACTCGTTGACGAACTGCGGAAGGACGTTTTCGGTCATAATCCTTCGGAGCGTTTCGACGGGCAAGGCTGGAAAAGTGACGATGCGCGCGAAACGCCCGATAAGCTCGGGCAGGAAGCCGAACTTCTGGAAGGAAGCGACTTCGTCGATGGTCAGCGTTTCGAGGTCGTCTTCGTTCGAGCCGTGAAAGCCGATGCGCGAGCGTCGCTCTTTGAGCAGCTCGTCGAAGCCGGAGAACGCGCCGCAGGCGATGAAGGGCACGTCGCGCGTCGAGAACTTCGCGCGATAGCCGAACTCCGAAAAGCCGTAGTCCATCGGAGCCATCACGTCCGTTCCTTCGAGCATCGCCAGAAGCTCGCGCTGCACGCCGTAGCCTGACACGTCTTTGGTCGTGCCCTGCCCTGCGAAGCGCGCGTTGCTGGAAGATGAAGCGAGTTTATCGAACTCGTCGAGGCAGACGACGCCGCAGGAGGCGAGCAGGAGGTCGCCATGAGCGGCGTCGATGAGGCGCGTGATGATGGTCTTCACGTCGTCGCCGATGTAGCCGCTTTCGGTGAAGCTCGTGATATCGACGATGACGGTCGGCAGATGAAAGACGTTCTGAAAGAGCGTCTCGACGAGGAAGGTTTTGCCGCAGCCGGTCGGCCCCATGAGCAGGTAGTTCTGCTTCGGCGTGAGAGCGCGCCGCTCCGTGCCCTCGACGTGCAGACGCTTCAGACGCCGGACGTGCCTGTAGGCCATGAGCGCGAGCGCGCGACGCTGCGCGTCCTGCCCCTTGTAGCCGACGCGCTCAAGCTCCGCGGCAATCTCGGGCGGCGAAGGCATCGGCAGTTCTTCGACGAACTCGCGCAGAGCCGCCTGCTCGGGGCTCGGCAAATCGTCCTCTTCGCCGAAAGGGTCTTCGTCGCGTTCCCAATCTCTCGTCGTCGGTTTCATCTTCCTCGAATCTTGCAGCAGTCAGTCCGTCATCTAAAAGGGCACGCAGAGCACGGGCACGCGCGCCCCGCGCAGAACTTTCTCGGCGGTCGAGCCGAAGAGCACTTCTTCGGGCGGAGTGGAGCGTCCGCGCATGCCCATCACAATCATCGGCAAATCGAGGTCGCGCGCGATTTTCAAAATCTCGACGAAGGGCACGCCGACGACAATCATCTGCTCGACATCGACGCCGCGCGTCTCCAATCCTTCGAGCATGTTTGCCATGCTCATTTCGGCCTGCTCGCGCAGGCGCGCTCTTATCTCTTCGGACGTGCCGAGCGCGGAGGCCACCGCATCGTCAACGAAGTCCTGGTTGATGACGTGCAAAAGCGTCAGGTCGCCGTCGGGCTCGGCGATGCCGATGGCGACGCGCACGGCGTTCAAAGACGTAGGCGAAAAATCGACCGGAACAAGAATATCTGGCGCTTTGAGCATGAGATTTTTAAGACCCCCTCTCCTGCAAGCCCTCAGAAGCAATTCAAACAGGGATGGACAGGACGGAAAAGAAATGATGAATGAGGAATGCTGAATGCGGAATAAAAAGCAGTTGTCTTTAATTCATCATTCATAATTCATAATTCCTCATTTGTCTTTGTCCTGTCTATCCCTGTTAATTCTTTGAAGACGCGCGTGACAGTCGCTCTTCAATGCGCGGCAGGCTCGCTGCGACTACGTCGCCGACAATCTGCAAGCTGCGCGGGGAGATTTTATCGAGCGTATCTTCGGCTGTGTGCCAGTAAGGATACGAGGTGAGCTGAATGATGTCTACGGCATCGACGCCCTCGCGCATGAAAGGCTCGTGGTCGTCGCCGCCGATGGCCTCCTCGCGGCGGACGAACTGCGCGGCGTGTCCAAGCTCGCGCGCCGTCTCCCAGATAACATCGACGAGCCAGCGCGTGCTCGAAGCGTCGCGCGGAAGCTCCAGGTTTTTGTAGCCAATCATGTCGAGCAAAACGAGAGCACGCACACGTCGCAGCTCGTCGCGCTTCTTCAGTTGAGAGACGAGACGGCGGCTGCCGTAAGTGTTGTCGGGCGCATCGCTCGTGCTGCACTCGTCCCAACTGCGACAGAAAGCCTCTTCGCCGTCGAAGAAGACGAACCAGTAGGTGAAGCGCGGGCGGCGGGGCGCGGAGCTGAGCGTGCGCGCCAGTTCCAGCAGCGCGCCGGTGGACGAGCCGGCGTCGTTTGCCCCGACGAAGCGAAACTCTTTGAAGAGCTTCGTATCGTAATGGCTGGCGACGACGATGCGCTCGGCTGACTCGCCCTTCAGCTCGGCCAAGACGTTCGCCATCCTGCGCGCGCCGATTGGCGTCGAGGCGTTAAACTCGTCGGTCGAAACCTTCAGCCCGTAAGACTTCAGCTCGCGGACGATGTAGCGTCGCGTCTCGGCAGACTCGGGCGAGCCCGCCGGTCGCGGCCCCATCTCGACGATTCTCTTCACATGCGCGAAAGCGCGCTCGCCGTCGAAAGCCGCGCTTTCACCTTCGCGTGCGCGTGCACCGCTCTTTTTCTCAAGAGAAGAGGTGTTGATTGAAGCCGGGCGCGGATGGCTCGGCGTCGAAGCGAAGGAGGCGAGGAAGGAGTTGGGAGCTAGGAGCAGGAGGAGCGCGAGCGTGAAGGCGAAGCGACTGGCGAGCGCAAGGCTACGGCGGAGGGAGAGCGCGCAGCTGAGACGCCCTCGCTCGCTCGCCGCCTGCGATTCGAGCGAGCGGACGTTGTTCTGTGTCAGGCGCATCGCGTTGAAAAAAGCTCGCGCCTCGGAAGGCGCGGAAGAAGATGCGTCGGATGGCTTCCGAATCGCACGGCAGCGTGTGGCAATCTCCACTTCTCTTACGCAGACGTTTTACCGGCTGGCTTCGCATCCGCTTTCTTGTCAGTGCGATGCTCGGAAGGACGACGCGCGGCGCGCTCGCGCTCGTGCAGGGCGCGGCCTCTTCCGGCCAGTAAGTCCAAGCCCTTCTCGAAGACCGTGAACGGAAAATCGGCGACCGCCGAGAGCACCTGCCATGCGGCGACGGCTTCAAACTCCACCAGAGTCGAGAGTTTCTTCGGCAGAGGCATCTCTCGAAATTCCTTTCGGAAATCCCTCACCGTCTCTTCCTCGGTCGGCTCTCTTTCGGTGGCCGGAACGGGGCGCAAAACGAGGTCGCCCCCGTGCTCGATTTTCGCCTGACAGGCCAGACGCTCGCCCGACGCCAGTCGCTCCGGACTCAGACGCTCTCTCTCGGCATCGGTCAGCCCCGACAGAAGCGTCGCGCCCTCAAGGACAATCACCGCGCACGTATCACACTCGCCGCGTCCATTGCATTCGGCTGGCAGGCGCACACCCATCCGCTTCGCCGCGTCCCAAAGATACGCGCCCTCGGCCACGATGCCGCCGAGCGGTTGACCGTCCATCTGCCATTCGACTTTAACGCTCATCTCAAATCCTCTCGCCTGAGCGACAAGCTCTGACCTCACAATCTTTTTCGGGGAGACTTTACTCGCAAGTTACAACCTTTCAACATGAAAGGCAAAGGGCAAAGGTAAAAAGGAAAAAGGCAAAAGTGAAGCGGAAGCCACTTTCGATTTAATTCCTCACCTTTGCCTTTTACCCTTTGCCCTTTGCCCTCTGTCTTCAGTGTGTGCCGGGCGCTGAAGCGAAGCGGACGCGCGGCTCGGCTGCCGACTCGTCTTTCCTCGGCTTGTCGCCCGCGTGGCGCTGGCAGTTCGAGCAGATGCCGAAGATGCGCAGGGAGTGTTGAATCGGAACGAAATGATGCTTGGCGAGAATGGCGTCCTGTATGGCTTCGAGTTCGGCGGAGAAGAATTCGATGGTCATTCCGCATTCGGTGCAAATCATGTGGTCGTGATGCGGATGCTTGTAGTTGTGCTCGTAGCGCGTGCGCCCGTCGCCGAAGCGCACCTCTCGCGCCAGCCCCGCATCGACCAGAAGCTTCAGCGTGCGATAGACGGTCGTATGCCCGACGCTCGGGTCTTCCTGCTTCACCAGATTGTAGAGGTCTTCGCTCGACAGGTGCTCTTCGGTGCGCAGGAAAACGTCGAGAATCAAATCTCTCTGGGCTGTGCGCTTGAGCCCCGCGCGCTGGATATGGCGATGGAAAACTTCCTTCTCTTCAGTCATAAACCTCCGGCTTACGAACCTTCCCTGACAGACGAGGCTTTTCTTTGCGGCGGCGACGAGCCACATTTTACCACACCGTCCGAACCCCACGCGAAGAAGTTGGCTGCCAGACTCCCCTCCGTGCTAATCTCTCCCTCACGGTGCCGGGGTGGCGAAATGGCAGACGCGACGGACTTAATTCTTTGAGCACCCAGAGCGAAATCTCCGGCGTGAATGGAGTCAAATTCGGTGAAACCTTTAACGTGGCAACACCGAGCTAAGCCTGTAGGCGTTGGTTTATCTCGCTCCGAGCGACTTACAGGAAAGTGTAGAGACTAGACGGCTCCCGCCTGACTACTGCGTCATACGTAGCAAAAGGCGAAGGTATAGTCCAGACCACAAACTGCCTTGAGCGGCAGGTGGCGAAAGCCATAGTGGTAAGAAAATCCGTTGGCCGCAAGGCCGTGCGGGTTCGAGTCCCGCCCTCGGCACCAGACGTTTTGAGAGCATCTGCCTCGCGTTGCCTGTAAGCTTGACCTGCGGCGCGCGTCGTCTCTACAATCACATTCAAAGTTCCCCAAACACGCAGCCCCCTTCGTAGTTAAACCGAACTTTCATCTTTCATAAAAGGGGAGAATCATGTCGAGACAACAGAGTGACGATAGCCAGGGTGATACGGGGACGAGAGACATCACTTATGATCTGATTAGCACCGCTTACCATGCGCTTCAGGGCGCGGAGACCTTAGCTCTCTATATCGCCGACGCCGAGCAGGAGGGCAACCAGGAACTCGCGCAGTTCTTCCGCGAGACGAAGGACGAGTATCAGCGCCGCGCCGACAGGGCGAAACAGTTGCTCACCAATCAACTCGGCCAGGGACAGGGACGCGGGGCATCAGGCTCATAACGGTGGAATAGAGAGCGCCGTAAGCACAGCGCCACTCAAGACGAAAATAAAGCACGCTCGCCGCTATCAGCGGCGAGCGTGCTTTTTTCGTCCGACGAGAAGCGGAGCTTACTCGTCGCCGGCGTCCCCTTGCACGCCTGAGAAGGGGTCGGCGCTGAGCACGGTGCTCATGCCGGGATTGTGTTCGCCGGAGGTTGGAGCGTCGGGCTCGGCGGCGTCGCCGCGCTCGGCCTCGCGCTCCTGCGTGTTGAAATGCTCGCCCTCAACCGTTTCCGGCGTCTGAGATTCGTCGTGCTCCTTCATCGGTCTCCTTCAGCCAAACGAGAAGAAATTAACAGGGATAGACAGGAGGAACAGAAATGCGGAATGATGAATGCGGAATGAAAAGCAGAAAGCAGTTCTTCTTTAATTCATCATTCCTCATTCCTCATTCATCATTTCTCTTTATCCTGTCCATCCCTGTTTGAATCGGTTTTTGAGAGAGACGTTAATACTTCGGGACGCTCGGGTCTACTTCGTTCGACCAGGCCGTGATGCCGCCCTTGAGGTTGGCGAGCCGACCCGTGAAGCCCGCGCGCTGGAGGGCTTCGATGGCTTTGGCGCTGCGACCGCCCATCTTGCAGTGAACGACTGTTTCGCGTCCGGGGTCGATTTCGTTCATGCGACCCACGACCTGACCGAGCGGAATCAGATTCGAGTTCGGGATACGACCTATCTCAAACTCGTGCGGCTCGCGCACGTCGATGATTTGAATATCGTCGCCCGCATCGAGGCGGCGCTTGAGTTCCGTCGCGGTAATCTCTTCCATCGCTGTTTGCTCCTTCGTCTGTGCGGTCGTCGCCTGCGCGGTCGGCTGCGGTTTCAGTCCGCAGAACTCTTCGTAGTCGATTAACTCCCTGATGGTCGGCTTCTCTCCGCAGAGGGGGCAGGCCGGGTCTTTCCTGAGCTTCAACTCGCGGAAGCGCATCTTCCATGCGTCGAAGAGCAGCAGACGATTGACGAGGGAGTCGCCGCCGCCGAGGATGAGCTTGATTGTTTCGTTGGCCTGAATCGAGCCGACGATGCCGGGCAAAACGCCGAGCACGCCGCCTTCGGCGCAACTCGGCACGAGACCGGGCGGCGGCGGCTCAGGGTAGAGGCAACGATAGCACGCGCCGCGCTCAGCCCAGAAGACGCTCGCCTGTCCCTCGAAACGAAAGATGGAGCCGTAGACGTTCGGCTTGCCCGTGAGGGCGCAGGCGTCGTTGACGAGGTATCGCGTCGGGAAATTGTCCGTGCCATCGACGACGATGTCGAACTCGCGGAAAAGCTCAAGGGCGTTTTCGCTCGTCAGTCGCGTCTCGAAGGTTTCGATGCGGATGTGCGGGTTGATGTCGGCGAGGCGGTCGCGCGCCGACTCGATTTTGGGGCGACCGACATCGCGCGTGCCGTGCACGATTTGTCTTTGCAGGTTCGACTCGTCAACCACATCGAAATCGACGAGGCCGAGCGTGCCGACGCCCGCCGCCGCCAGGTACATGCCGAGCGGAGCGCCGAGCCCCCCCGTTCCAATCGTCAGCACGCGCGCCGCCTTCAGACGCCTCTGTCCCTCCATCCCGACTTCGGGCAGGATGAGGTGGCGGCTGTAACGCGCAATCTCCTGCGGCGAAAGCGCGGGCAGAGACTCGACAGAAGTTTTACTCTCCGCTCCGGTTTTACCTTCCGCTCCGGCGAGCGATTCGACGCTCGACGCGCCTCCGGCAATCGCGGGCACAATCGAAAGCGTATCGCCGTCCTTCAAGGGCGTCTGGAGACGTTCGGCGTGGCGTATGTCTTCGTCGTTGACGTAGACGTTGACGAAATTTCTGAGCGCGTTCTGCTCGTTGTAGAGATGCTTGCGCAGGTCTGCGTGCGCGCTCGTCAGTTGGTCGAGCGCTTCGCCGACCGTCTGCGCCTCGACGCCGACTTCCGTCTGCCCGCCCGCAAACTGCCTGAGCGCGGTCGGAATAAAAATTGTCACTGACATCTTCAAGGCTCCTTTGGGTTCTCTTCCTCGACTTGTTCGACTTCTTCTTCCATCGACGCTTCTTCCTTGACGGGGAAAGGGTCGGGCAGCTCCGCGCCCTGCGGCACGAGCCACGTCTCAAGCTGTCCCTCGCTCCACTCGTCCTGAACGGCAGTGAACATGATGATGAAACGCTCCGCGCCGATGCCGTAGCTCTGAGAGAGGTCTTCTCCCCAACGATAGACGAGGCGCACGAGGTCGGCTTTCGGCAAGTCGTCCGGCTCGGCTGACTCTTGCTCCTCAGCGCTGTGGTGGCTTACGACGCCCGATGTTTTCAGTCGAACGATGATGCACGCGCGCAGGTCTGCATCTTCACGCAGCAGGTCGGCGAACGCCTTGTAAGCCCAGGCCGCGTCCTTTTCGTCGCCCAGCTGGTAGACGTTAAACTCTCCGAGCCGCACGGCTTGCTCTACCTTGCGCTCGCGGCCTGCATCGGCGACGGGCGGCGGCGCATCCTTCGGAAGAATCCAGAACTGCGCCTTCGCCTCTTTCTGATAACCGCCGAAAATCGTCCTGACGCGCTTGGCCTCAATGCCCTCGCGCTCGAATCTCGCGGCGTAACGCTCGGCGACCCTGCGCCAGAGCCCCGGCGTACTATCGTCGCCATGATAGACGACGACGTAAGCGTGCGTCTCCGGCTGCTGGCGCAGCATGTCTGAGAAACCGGCGATACCGACATCGCCGATGGGCGGCCCCGTTCCTCCATCGACGCCGCCATCAATGCCGTCCCAGGCATCATACTCGGCGAACTTGCCCTTGAACGTGGCGACCTCGTTCTCGTACTTTTCAGGCTCGGGCGCGTCCGCTCCGCGCGGCACAATCCAAATCTGAGTCGCCGAAAGGCGCTGGCTCTTGTAACGCCCGGCGTAAGTCATCCTGAGCCGCGACACATCGACGCCGCGCGTGTTGACGAGATAATCTCTCGTCACGTCCAGCCGAAAGTTCCCGCTCCCGCTCCCATCGCCCTCCGGGCCGTAAATGATGAAATGCGCCTCAAGCGTCGGTTCGTTCATCAGCGTGATGGCGAGATTATCCAGCCGCGCGCTATGGTCGCAGCCGCCGACCATGTCAAACTCGTCAAACTTGCTTGCGACCGGCTTCTCATCCGGCGTCGCCGCAGCCTGCCCGCGCGCCTCGAACGCGTGACTTCCGACCAGCATCAATCCCAACATCAAGCCAAGCGCCCGCGCCGCACGTTTTACGCGATTCGCGCATCCGTATCTCAGCTTTCGACGGCTCATCTTCAGTCGCCTTTCACAATCGGCTCTTCTTCAAACCGCGTCCGCTCCGCGTCCATCTCCCAGGAGCGCAGGTCGGCGGCGCGTCCCTCCACGACCGAGACGACGATGTAAGACATCGTCGGCCAGGGCGCGTGCTCTAAGTCGAACTGCGACGGCACGGCCGGATGGTCTGGGTGCGAATGATAATCGCCGACCACGCCCAGGCCGCGCGCACTAAAGAGACGCTCGGCGCGCATGTAATCTCTCGGGCTAATCAGCATCCGATGACTGCGCTCGCCCGTCTTCTCCCACGCGTTCGAGACCGGATAAATCTCCAAAACCTCACGCGTCCGCCCCTCGGCCTCGATGCGCCCGACGAGCAGCCCGCAGCACTCGTGCGGATACTCCCGCTCCGCGTGCCGCTCAATCTCCTCCAAATGCTTCGCGCTCAAACGTAACATAAATAAGAATTGATTCATCGGTTCATTGATTCAATGAAAAAATGAATCAATGAATCAATCTCTTTTGTCTTGCCAGAATTCGTCGCTGAGGTATCTGCCGCCGCCGTCGCAGAGGACGGTGACGACGAGAGAGCCGGGCGGGAGCGTGCGCGCGTAGCGGAGCGCGGCGAGCAGGTTCGCGCCGGAGCTGACGCCGACGAAGAGACCTTCTTCGCGTGCGAGGCGTCGAGCCATGTGCTGTGCATCTTCGGTCGAGACTTCGACGGTCTCGTCGGCGAGCGAGGGGTCGTAGATGCCGGGCACGATGGCCGTCTGCATGTGCTTCATGCCTTCAAGGCCGTGCAGAGGCGAATCGGGCTGCATCCGGACGGCGCGCAGCTTCGCGTTAAGCTCTTTCAGGCGGCGAACCGTGCCGGTGAACGTGCCGGAAGTTCCCATCCCAGCGAGAAAGTGTGTGATGCGCCCCGCGGTCTGCTCCCAGATTTCAGGCGCGGTCGTCCGGTAGTGCGCGAGCCAGTTGGCATCGTTGTTGTACTGGTCTGGATAGAAATACTTCCCGGGCTCGGCGGCATAAATCCTCTGTGCATGAAGCTGCGCGCCGTCAGCGCCTTCGCGCGGGTCGGTCTCGACAAGCTCAGCGCCGTAGATTTGCAGAATGCGCTTGCGCTCAGGGCTGGCGTTGCGCGGCAGGCAGAGCGCGACGCGGTAGCCGCGCGACGCGCCAATCATCGCGTAGGCTATTCCAGTGTTGCCGCTCGTCGCGTCGAGGATGATTTTTTCGGGCGTCAGGAGGCCGCGTCTTTCCCCGTCGAGAATCATCGAGAGCGCCGGACGGTCTTTGACCGAGCCGCCCGGGTTCAGGTGCTCCGCCTTCGCATAAAGCTCGACGCCTGCTGGCAGCTCGCGCGCGATGCGCGGCAGACTCAGGAGCGGCGTTCTGCCGACCTGCGAAAGAAGGTCGCCGCAGAGCGTCTCGTTTTCCGTTAGTGCTGAAACCATTTTGAGAAGAAGCGGTTAGCAATCAGCAATCAGCAATCAGCAATCAGCGTTCAGCCAAGCCGTTTGAATGTCGTAGTCAGTTGACTGTTTCCGTCGTCGTTGAATTTCTGTGCAAACGATTTCTGTTGCCGAAGGCTTTCTTCCGTTCGGCTGAAAGCTGATTGCTGATTGCTGACAGCTTAAGCCTCGAGCGCCTGTCGAATGTCGTCGTAGATGTCCGTTAGCTCTTCGATGCCGACGGAGACGCGGACGATGCCGTCGCCGATGCCAAGCTCTCGACGGCGCGCGGGCGAAAAGTCGCGGTGCGAGGCCGTTGCCGGATGCAGGACGGCGGAGTAGACATCGCCGAGACTGGTCGAGCGCACGCAGAGACGCAGGGCGTCCATGAAACGGAAGGCCGCTTCGCGCGTGTCGTCTGCGAGCGCGACGGTGACGAGCGCGCCCGCGTGCGGCGCGCGCAGCATGCGTCGGCAGATTTCCTCCGCCGCGTCGCCCGCGTCGAGCGACGGGTAGAGCACGCGTGCGATGCGCGGATGCCCCGAGAGTTTTTCGGCCAGCTCGCGCGCGTTCGCGCATTGGCGCTCCATGCGCAGGACGAGCGTCTTCATTCCGCGCAGAATCTGGTGCGCTTCCCAGACGCCGAGGATGCCGCCGACGAGCTTCATCGCAGCGACGAGCGCGGGCATGTCGGCGCTGTCGGCGACGACCGTCACGCCGCCCGTCACGTCTCCATGTCCACCGAGATATTTGGTGGCGCTGTGGACGACGAAGTCCGCGCCGTGCCGGACGGGCTGGCAGAGATAGGGGGTGGCGAAAGTGTTGTCGATGACGAGGCGTGCGCCGACCGAGCGCGCCACTTCGGCGCAGGCGTCGATGTCGCAAACCTTCAGGAGCGGATTCGAGATGGTCTCGGCTACGAGGACGCGCGGACGTAGCTCACGCGCACGCGTTTGCAGTTTGTCGAGATTGAAGAAATCTGTCTGGATGGTCTGCACGCCGAACACGCCGAAGACTTTGCTGAGCAGTCCGGCGGTCGCGCCGTAGAGGTCTTGCGAAGCGAGGACGGTCGAGCCGGGCGGGAGGTCGCAGGCGAAAAGCGCCGCGTGCAGGGCGGCCATGCCCGAAGCGTAGGCGCACGCTCCCGCCCCCTCCTCCAGAGTGTTGACAGCATCGGAGAGCGCATCGACGGTCGGGTTGCCGTGTCGCGTGTAGACGTAGCCCTCGCGCTCGCCCGCGAAGACGGCGTCCATCTCCGCCATCGAATCGTACGTGAAAGTGGTGCTCGGATAGACGGGCGCGGCGACGGGCTGCCCCTTCGGCTGAGAGCCGCGCTCGCCCGCGTGCACCGCCCGCGTCCTGAAATCGAGCCCGCGTTTATCCTCCGGCATATAACTCACTCTTCATTTTAAGGATGAACGGTGAGACAGTTTTCAGTTTTCGGTTTTCAGTTTTCAGAAAAGATGTCTTCTGCTGGAAACTGAAAACTGAAAACTGCTTCATCGTTCATCGTTTCCCTTAGCTCAGGTTTCTCTTGGAGAAATACCAGTCGGTGACTTCGTAGTCGGATTGGAGGCGCTTCTCGGCGTCTTCGATGGTCTGCGGCGGAGGCACGACCACTTTGTCGCCGGGCTTCCAGTTGGCGGGCGTGGCGCAGGCGTTGGCGTCGGCCGTCTGCATCGCTTCGACGGCGCGCAGGACTTCGTCGATATTGCGCCCGCAGGTCATCGGGTAGTAGATGATGCCGCGCACCTTCTGCTTGTCGTCGATGATGAAGACGGCGCGCACGGTGGCCGTCTCTGACGCGCCCGGATGAATCAGTCCGTACTTCTGCGCGACCTTGGTGTCCAAATCGGCGACGACGGGAAAGTCTATCTTGACGCCGAAGTGCTGCTCGATATTTCTAATCCAGGCGATGTGCGCCGGAACGGAATCGACCGAGAGGCCGATGAGCTGCGCGTTGCGTTTCCTGAACTCGTCGGAGCGGTGCGCGAACTCGACGAACTCGGTCGTGCAGACGGGCGTGAAATCAGCCGGATGAGAAAAGAGCACGACCCACTTGCCTTTAAAATCAGACAGCTTGAGCGGCCCGTGTGTGGATTTGGCCTCGAACTCGGGCGCCTGGTCGTTGATGCGCGGCAAGGAGGGGGCAGCCGTCGTTTCCTGCGCCTCTGCTGGGGTACTCATAAACGGAAATCTCCTTTTCTTCGGTTAAAAGTTTTCTTTCTCGTCGCCTCACGGGGCGCAAAGCTTCTGTTTCGTTTAGCTCGATTGTCTTTAAGCTTACACCAACTCCCGCCCTTTACCGAAACTACCGCGCGAGCCTCCGACGGGCTTACACGATATAGTGTGCCGACCACGCTTCTCGCACACGTCAAAGGGCTTCGAGCCTCGCCTGAAGAGATGCACAAGTTCGCGCATTGCCTAAAACCTCTTCAAATAAGTAGTTTATAATGTCGGCACGTAACCTCGCCCTTTTGGCACGCTCATTGCTCTATCAATAGCCGACGGGTCGTGCGCCGTAAGATGAGCCAGGAGCGCGACGCCCGTCAAAACTAGGAGGGATTCAGAAGATGATTAAGGTTAATAAAAGATTGGCGCAGGGCGCAATCAGTTTGCTGGTTCTCATCGCGCTCATGGCAGGCAGCGTCATAGACGCATCGGCTCAGAGACGCCGCTCGCCGCGACTTCGCTCGCGCACGAGAACGACGCGCACCGTGACGCGCACGACCGTTCCCGCACGGCCTCTCTACACTGTTCCGGCTGACACGGTGATTCGCGTCCGCATGAACGAACAGCTCAGCTCGCGCACGGCGCGCATCGGCGACCGCTTCTCGGCCAACGTCACCGAGCCGGTCTACGCCGGAAACGGGACGGAAGTTATCCCGGTCGGAAGTAAGGTCTGGGGGCGTGTGAGTTCGGTTCAGCGCGCGGGGCGGCGCAGCCCCGGCAGCATCTCTGTGGCCTTCAATACGGTCGAGCTGCCCAATGGCGTGCGACAGACGATTAACGGCTCGCTGACCAGCTTGCAGACCGACAACGTCAACGCCGATAACGAAGGCAGCGTCTCGGGCAAGAGCAACGACAAGCGCAACGCCGTGTTCATCGGCGGCGGCGCAGCGACCGGCGCGCTCATCGGAGCGATTGCGGGCGGCGGCAAAGGCGCGGCCATCGGGGCAATCCTCGGCGGCGGGCTCGGCACCGGAGCGAGAGTCTACGAGAAGGAGCAGGAGGCCGAGGTGAAGTCAGGTACGGAGTTCGGCATCATGCTCAACCAGAGCGTCTCGATGTACGCCTACAACCAACGCTAATCTAACGGGTTCGACAACCTCGCAGTTGTCGATACAGGGAAGCCCGCTTGCGAAGGGGAGAGCGCGGGCGGGTTTCCCACACAGATTGAAAAAGAGCGAAGCATCGAAAACGAGTCCGGTCGCCCCTGTCACTACGTAAGTGAGCGACCGTACACGAGAGACCCGCCGCGAAGGGGAGAGCGCGGCGGGTCTCTTCTTTTGTTGGAAGCTACTGCGATATTGCCTGAAAAGCGACTTCAGCAGACGTGCTCTGAAGTTGTCCTTAAAGACTCTCCAGCCATTGCCTGTAGCGCACATCTTCCGTTTCCAACAGCTCTCTCTTCCTCTCTGTGAATGCCTCCTCCAACTCGTAAACTTTGTACCCTAGCGGAGAGAGTTTATAAAACGGACTTGTCTTCTCTTTCTCCGTGTCGAGCAAGGTCAGCACCGTAGCCTTAAACTCTTTATATAACTCCGAGCCAGAATTCTTATTTTTAGCCATAGCAGAAAGGAGCATGATTTTCGGCGCTTGAGCACCTTCGGTTTCCGCCGCAAGTCTCAAGAAGTCGGTCATAATATTCCTTTCGCCCCACAGCAATTCCCTCCTGGTCATTTCGTTTTCGAGCAGCGAGAGGGTAAATGATTGTCCCAGCGTGATTAAGTACATATTCAAAAGTTCTGCGCTTAAAGGAAGGCTGAAAGCTGGCTCGCGGCTTTTTTGCATTAAGCGCGCCGCGACGAAGTAATCCATCAGTTTGTCCTTCAGCTCCAAAACAGCTTGGCCGTGCTCTTCAGGCGAGGTTCGCTTGCCGATTTTGTGAACTTTCTCTTTGAGCGCCACATCCCAGACTTCAAGACTTATCTCGTAACCGGCATTGTCACCTTCCACTGCCCCGGCGACGACGAAGCGTGTCTCTTCAGGAATCGCATTGGCGAAAGTTTCAAAAGGCCACGGCTCTGTTATGACGGCAGCGCCTACGCCAGGCATCACGGGCATGAGCGCCGAAGGATTCGAGTCTGTCGAGAAGAGAAATTGTTCCAGAAGAAAGAAGGGAATGCTTCTGGTCAAACGCCCCAACTCATTCTCCCTTTGCAGGCGAGGCGCGTCGGCGTCATTGAGCGAAATGTTAGCCAGCCCGAGGAAGGCAATCCTGGTCAGACGCTGGCGCTCGTCCAACATCCAGCTCGGGTTTCTCATGCCGTATAGCCAGATGGGCATCTCAAACTGAACCATCGTCAATTCGCCCGCTGCGGCTACCGCTTCCTCTTCGACCGGAGACACCATCTCATTTCGCAGTTTTTCAAACTCGTCAGAATAGAACATCAAATGCTCTCCGAAATCCGGCCTGTTGAGTTGAAACAATGCTTTGAGCAATTGCTCGCCCGCCTCATAATTTCTGGTTTGCAGATAGCCTTGCAGAAGGTTGAGGCCGGGCAAAAGGCCATGCCGTTCGGGCGAGTAGAGAGGTGCGATCAGTTTTCGCATCTCCTCCAGATACCCTTTATTGCCCAAGTCTCCCGAAATCGCCATCAATGCATCGGGCTGGTCTGTCGCCAGGCTCAAGATATGTTCGTAGTATCGTAGCGCCTCTTCAAGTCTCTGCTTTTCGAGCGCATTTCTCGCCAGCCATAATTGAGGCCGCCAGCTACCCTTGATTGCCGCTGCCCTCTTCAACGCGTTTAAGTATCCAGCCTCGCCTCCCTTCTCGTGTTGAAGGACCATAAGCCAACCCAAGCCGCTATCCTGATTCGGGTCTATCTCGATAGATTGCCATAAGGTTTTCTCGGCCTTCTCATGGTCGCCCTGCTTGTCGTAAACCTTCGCCAAGTTGGTTAGTATCACTCCCGTCGCCCCAAACTCATCGACGTATTTTTCGAGCAGTGCCTGCGCTTCGTCGAGCCTACCGATACTCATCAGGACAATAGCGCGCACGGCATAGCTTCTCTCGTATTCCCGGTCAATCTTCAGCAGCCTTGCCGAAGCGTCAACCACCGCATTTTCTAAACCGTCTTCCAGAGCCGATACAATCACAGCGTATAACTCGTCAGGACTGTCCCATACCTGTGATAGCTTTTGCGGAAGGATATTCTTTCCCCATTCATCTTTTGTAATCAGAAACTCTCTGCCGTAGGCATCGTAAACCTTAATCCGAACGTCTTGATTGTTCGGGTTGATAGGCTGTGCCGACTGTTTTTGAAAGGCTGCTTTAATCTTTTTCAGGATTCCCATGAGACCTCCTTTGGTGAGATGGAGAGGTTAAATTCAGGCTGAGGCGACGAAGACGAAAGCTCGCCGGAAGCAGACACCGCGCGGCGTCCGAGTGAAATGCCGTCGTCAGGCGCTTAAGCGACTATAGAACTTTTTCAGCGAAGCGTCGATAAACGCTTCGCCCGGCGACGATGGTGGCGACGGGCGCGCCGCGCATCGTCCAGCCGTCGAAGGGGGTGTTGCGGCTGCGGGATTTGGAGCGGGCGACATCGAACGTCCATTCGAGGTCGGGGTCGAGGATAGTCACGTCGGCGTGTGCGCCCTTGCGGAGCGTGCCGCGATTTTCGAGATTGAAGATGCGCGCGGGGTTGACCGAGCAAAGCTCGACGAGGCGCTCCAAACCTATCACGCCTCGATTGACGAGACGGTCGAGCGCGAGCCCGACGGCAGTTTCGAGTCCAGTAATTCCAAAAGGCGCCTGGTCGAACTCCAGAGCTTTCTCGTCGGCATGATGCGGTGCGTGGTCGGTGGCGATGGCGTCGATAGTTCCGTCGGCTAAGGCTTCGAGAATCGCTTCGCGGTGTTCGCGGCTGCGAAGCGGCGGGTTCATCTTGAAATTGGTGTCGTAGCCTTCGACGCATTCGTCCGTGAGCGTCCAATGATGCGGCGCGACTTCGCAGGTCACACTCGCGCCGCGCTCTTTAGCTCGACGCACGGCTTCGAGCGCGCCTCGCGTCGAGATGTGAGCCAGGTGCACGCGCGCGCCCGTCAGCTCGGCCAGAGCGCAATCGCGCATCGCGTCCGCCTCTTCGGCCAGAGCCGGGATGCCGCGCAAGCCCAGACGCAGAGACCAGCTTCCCTCGTGCATCACGCCGCCCGCCGCGAGCGAGCGGTCTTCGCAGTGATCCATCAACGTCAAATCGAAGCCGCGCGCATACTCCAGAGCGCGCCGCATCATCCCCGTCGAAGGCACTGGACGCCCGTCGTCCGATACGGCAACTATCCCCGCGCGCTTCATCTCGCCCATCTCGGCCAGCTCAGCGCCCTTCGAGCCCTTCGTAATCGCGCCGACCGGAAAGACGTTCGCCAGCCCCACGCTCGCCGCCTGCTCGACGATAAAACTCGTCACCGCCGGATTATCGTTGACCGGGTCGGTGTTCGGCATCGCGCAGACGCTCGTCCAACCACCCGCCACTGCCGCCGCCGCCCCGCTCGCAATCGTCTCCTTATACTCCTGCCCCGGCTCGCGCAGATGAACGTGCAAATCTATAAACCCCGGCGCGACGACCAACCCCGTCGCATCGAGCACCTCCGCGCCCTCCGGCACACTCTCGCTCGTCTCAAGCAAACCGGCCACACGCCCGTCTTCGATGAACACATGCCGCCCGCCGTTAATTCCCTGCGTCGGGTCAATCACGTAACCATTGGCAATCAGCAATCTCATATCGGTCAACTAAAAAGTCTGGAGTCTAAAGTCTGGAGTCTGGAGTCAGAATTGTTGAATCGGGAATCAGCAATCGCTTATCAGAAACAGTTTCATTCAGACTCCAGACTCCAGACTCTAGACTTTAGACTCCAGACTCTTTCTCCGAGTGCACGGCGCTCAGAGCGCCGACGGCTTTGAGCGGTTCTTCGAGTGGAGCGGGCTGTTGTTTCGGCTGCGGGGCGACGTTTGGCTGCGCGATGTTTATCGAGAGTGGCGCGGGGGCGGGCGTGCCGCCCGCGAGCAGGTAGAGCACGGCCATGCGGATGGCGAGGCCGTTTGCGACCTGTTCGAGGATGAGCGAACGCGTGGGGTCGTCGGCCACGTCGGATGCTATTTCGATGCCGCGATTCATCGGCCCCGGGTGCATGACGATAGCGTCCGGCGCGGCGTGGCTCAGTCGCCGCAGGTTCAGGCCGTAATGAACGGCGTACTCTCGCAGGGAAGGAAGGAAGGCCGCGTCCTGACGCTCGCGCTGGATGCGCAAGACCATCACCACGTCAGCGCCGTCAATCGCATCCTCGATGCGCGGCTCTATGCTCAAAAGGCTCGGGGCGCGCGTGCTCTGCTCATCTTCCGGGTTCTGCTCATCTTCGACGAGCGTCGCAAACTCGGGCGGCAGGAGCGTTCCGGGCCCTGCGAGCGCGACGCGTGCGCCGAGCTTCGTCAGAAGGTGCGCGTTCGAGCGCGCCACGCGCGAATGGAGAATATCTCCGAGGATGGCTACCTTCAGACCCTCTATGCGCCCCTTATGCTGACGGATGGTGAGCGCGTCGAGGAGCGCCTGCGTCGGGTGCTCGTGCGAGCCGTCGCCCGCGTTGACGATTGACGCGCTACAGATGCGCGCCAGCGCGTGCGGCGCGCCCGCCGACGGGTGACGAATCACAATCAGGTCGGGCGACATCGCTTCGAGGTTGCGCGCCGTATCGAGCAGCGTCTCGCCTTTCGTGACGCTCGACGTGGCCGCGCTGATGTTGATGACATCGGCGGAGAGACGTTTGCCCGCAATCTCGAAGGAGGTGCGCGTGCGCGTCGAGGGCTCGAAGAAGAGATTGATGACCGTGCGACCGCGAAGGGCGGGGACTTTCTTGATGTCGCGCTGCGAAATCTCACGCAGACTCTCAGCCGTGTCGAGCAGATGCACTATCTCTGCGGCTGAAAGCTCGCGTATGCCCAGCAGATGTTTATGCACGAGTCCGGTCTTCATCCCTTGTCCGCAACCTTCTCCGCATACAAAAAAAGCGGCCACTTCCGGTGGCCGCCTTCAATCGCTCCCGTCCGAGGGTCGCTCGACGATGGCGACGCCCTCTTCCCCGTCGAAATCGTCGAGCATCACCTTGATAATCTCGCTCTTCTTCGTCGGCACAAACTTCCCTACGAAGTCTGCCTGAATCGGCAGCTCACGATGCTCCTTGCCTCTATCGACGAGCACGGCGAGCTGCACGCGGCGGGGTCTGCCGAAATCTATCAACTGGTCGAGCGCCGCGCGAATCGTCCGACCCGTATAAAGCACGTCGTCGATGAGCAGCACGTTCTTACCCTCGACATCCACCGGCAGTACCGTCCGGTTGACGACCGGATTCGCGCCCACCGTCGAGAGGTCGTCGCGGTAGAGCGTGATGTCCACGACTCCGACCGGCGGTCGCTCGCCCTCCAAATCCGCAATCTTATCGGCGAGGCGATTCGCCAGAGGCACGCCGCGCCTCTGAATCCCAATCAGATACAGATGCCCCGCGCCGTGATTGTCCTCGACAATCTCGGAGGCCAGCCTCGCCAGCGCGCGATTAATCCGCGCCCCGTCCATAATGCGTGCCTTTTCGACGAATTCCATCGGCGCGGATACTAACACAGAGCCCGACGCCGACGGAAGAGAGGCAGCTGTAAATGGAATCATATTTTGTCCGCAACGGGCGCGATATACTTCCATTTTGCCCCGGACAGAATATGCTTTAGCCTAGATAAGCATACAAACATAGAACATACTTCTAGGGACTATTATTTTCATTAGCTGTTTGGTGCGGCAAAAACGATATTACGCGCCTTAGCCGTAGAAGATAAGAGTTTTGGTGTATCCTGCTCAGGTAAATTTTTGAGGTCAATTTGTCCGCAGCCTAACTCAAACGCGGTCTTAATGTCCCTACCGTAGCCTAAAGCTTGATAGAACGCGGCGGCAAAATTAATCGCCGCAGAATCGGAGATTATATTAGACATTCCGATAAGAGCCTTGCTCTGTAAGAACGTGCAAACGTAAATTTGCCCACTCACTTATGACTGACCGCTTATCACTTTTGGGGAGCCATCAACCACTTGAACATCCTCAGGCGCGGCGGCGGTAAGTGCTCACGCACGAACTTGGCTGTTAGTTTCACTCGTGCGGCTACTGTTTGCCAGTAACGCGATGTGCAAGTTTTAATGAACTAACAACTCAGCTAAACGCAAAGGCTCATAGCCCTGCGCTCGATTCAGAACAATAGCTGTCGTATGCGCCAACACTTTGCGCAACAAACGAGAGGCCAAGTGCCACATGTCTCTCGCCCACACACGCTTGATAGAAAAGCGTTCGGCCAACTGGCTGAAGACCGTCTCGATCCGGTAGCGGATGCGACTGATGATGCGACTGCGCTCAGGTCGCGGGTCACGGCTGGCTTTGCGAAACGGCACAATCATCTCAACCCCTTGCCCGCGCAAATGTTCATGCAACTCCGGCTTCCAGTAGTTGCGATCTGCGAGGCAGCACCCGGCGGTCTGCTCCACCAATTCTTCGAGCAACGCCATGTCCGAGACCTCAGCCGAGACAACGCTCAAGCGTGTAATGACTCCCGGCCAAGCCACTCGCACATGAAGGCGAAAGCCGTAGAAGGTGGCTTTCAGCGAATGGTCTCGTCCGAACCCTGCCTCTGCACGAAAGCTGCGCCGCCGGGGCGCTCGCGCAAAGCGGCAGACGGCCATCGGGAAACTATCAATCAAAGCCCAGCTTGGGTCACAACCTGTCTGCGGCAGCAAGTGTTGCCAAAGTCTTTCTTTGATTCTCCAGAGATTGGCCGCCTGGCGCACAAATGTGGTGCGATGCACCTTCAAGAGAGCGGGAAAGAAGTGGCCGTAGTGGCGGCGAAAGTAGCTGAACAGTTGCGTATCACAGGAGAGTCCGAGATATTCGCCAATAATCTCGATGGTCAGCACCTCAGAGTCCGAAAGCATAGGCTGCGGCCCACGCCTTCGCAGTCTGGATTGTGCCAGGCTGTGGCGCAAACAATCGTCAACCAGACAGAAGACAGCTATAATCAGAGAGTCCAAGTCCATCAGACACCTCCTAAAAGGGAAAGTTGAGCACTTCCATTTTAAGGGTGTTGTGGCTTGGACTTTCAAGTTTTCAATGAGCTAAAACTTGCACATCGCGTCAGTAGTAAGAGCCGACGCGCGCCAAAGACAGCCGCGCACCCTTCTGCTTACTCATCAGCCGCACCTTCGGCTCCACTTCCTCAACCGCGCGCCCCACCGCAGTCCACAAAAGCAGTGCCACTGCGATGAGCAGATACATCCGCTCGACATACTCTGCTTTCTGGAACTGTGTCCACTTGAGCTTCATCCCGAAATGCACGCCCTTCGTGTCGCGGAACTGTTCTTCGATGCCCATCCTTCTGTCGTAGAGAGCCACTACCTTCGACACTCTGTTAGTGAGATTCGTCGCCAGCCACCACGCTTCTTTCGCGCCCTCAGCCCACAGGCCAATGACTCTGACTCTGACCAGCTAATCCGCTCTCAACTCAACAAGTCCGAGGTCTATTCTCTGGCCCGGCGCAAGAGTTAGAGATTTGAGCAAACACGTGCGCTCCGGCAGGTGAACCGTCACGTCTCGGTGCAGGCGCACCACGAACTGCTGCCGCAACTCCAGGAGACGCTCCAGCCAACGGACGCGGTGAAATCCCCGGTCGCAGAGCCACACGGCACACACTTCGGTTGCTCGGAGGCGGTCAACTGCCAAGCGTAGGAAAGCCTCTTCCCAGAGGTTCTGTGAGCGGGCGAGGCTTCTTTTGTGGCAAGCCGAGACAGCCACGGGTACAGAGCGCGTGCCCGTGCAAACACTGGCTGTCAGTACCGAGAAGCGGTCTTGCCACGCCGTCCAGTCCAGCGCCAGCAAAACCTGCTGTTTACGTCCGCCGAGCAGGCGCAGGAGTTGTTCAGTCAACAGCCAATTATCGAAGCGTTCGTTGCGCAGGAAGCGATACAGGCGGGTCAAAGCAGAGCCCAACTGCACCGCAGTCAGACAGGAGAGTTGACCGGCGATGGCGAAACTACTGGCTTGAGAGGCTTGGCAGAGCGCGACGACTAAGGCGGCGCAGGTCTTTTGTTGAGAACGGCGAAAAGGTCTTAACAGAGAAGCGAGGATGGGGTAATGTTGCAGCGGGTTCATGGCTCTGTCTCCGGTGAAAGTTAGGCTTCGACACCCAAACTTCTACCACAGAGCGGTGAACCCATCATTATTCCTCCTCTAAAAGTGATAAGCGGTCAGCACTTATGAGCGTTGACATCTTTCTTCAAGTGGAATACTGTGCCCGCGTTTTGCGCAACCCTTTGCTGTTAACAAAAGCCTTACACTTGTTAGCTTCTCACTCCAACTTTTCACAAGCGTTGATTCTTCGCGCGGATCACTGACAGCAGATGAGAAAAAGAAAACCTAAGATATTCATTAGCTCTACGGTCTTCGATTTGGAAGATGCTAGAGGGGCACTCAAGCATCTCTTAGAAAGAGATTATGGGCTCACGGTTTACGCCTCTGAGTCTCCTGATTTCCCAATAATGAATAATAAACATTCTTATGATATTTGCTTGGAAAGGCTTAAGGAATGTGATCTCGTCATTGCGTTGATTGATAAGAGGTACGGCGGCACTTACGAAATGAACGGCAAAACCCCCATTTCAGTTACGAGGAAAGAATTAAGGGTTGCGCAGGAAAAGAATATTCCGGTCTGGACATTCGTACGCACTGAGACATGGGACGAGAGAAAGAAGTTCAAGGATTTTGCAAAGGCAAACAAGTCAGCAGCAAAAAAGAGAGTGTCAGACGAGCAACTGTTTCAGGAATTCAAAGCGAGTTATGGGTCAAGAGTTGACTCTAATTACGTTTTTGATTTTATCGATGAAATCACTAGATTTAAGAAGTCGAATTGGATCTTTAATCAATTCGGAACGTCGTTCGACCTACTTATGATAACCGGACAGCAGTTCATACATTTTCTACAAGATTTTTACTCGAATAATCTGTTGTTTGTAGGCACAAATGAGGTTTTCGAGATGCCAGATATGTTCCAGCAATATTTAAGCAGGGTCGGGAAGTATAAAGACGCGAATTTAATGTCTTTATCAATTTATATGAGGCTCATGACCGAGGGGGCTTCTTATATGCCGAGAGCCATAATTGAACTCCAAGATATAGGTGACCGAGTTTTTAACAACTTTATTAAAGACTTTGATGAAAGGGCGAATGACGCCCTTTCTAGGCGTAATAGATCAAACAAAATATTTATCACGGACACAACGATGGAAACTGTAAATCCAGATGTCTGGAGGAATTCAAAGTATCATAGAAAAATCCTTGAAGCCTCTGAAAGATTGGCTACGAAGTACAATTTGCGGTACGTGAAATACTTAAGAGTTCTTGTTTTGTTCGAGCCCCATAAAGCACTCGCGGATCAAGAATGGATAAAGTCGCTCGACTTTTTAATTAGATTTCACAAAAGGACGGGAATAAAACTTGGTCTCTGTTGGAGAATCGTGCTGCCATCGCAATTCGATGATCGATTATTGAACTTTTATCTGATTCCCGATGAACTGGTGGCGCTGTGGGATCCAACTTCGGTGATGGCATTTGAGTTTAATAAGAGGCAAAGCTCTCGAATAGTGGGTGATTTTACAGAGCTATATCAAATGATTCTGGAATCTTGTAACCGGAAACATGGTGGATTTTGGGTCGAGAAAAATATGACGATCAATGATGTCATCAAAGAAATCTCTAGTTTGATGGATTCCCTTACTGAATAAACTTTCTAAAACATACATAGAGAACTGATTGCGCTAATTTGTACAGAGATAGCCTCCTCTGTCGAGATGCGATGATCCTTTCAGCGACCTTTACGAACGCCAAATGCTCCTTCAGCCTTTCCGGTTAAATCTGTTGGGCAGAGTGGCCTCAATGCGCAGCATCAATTTTTCCCTTAAATCAGAGGCATCCGTCCAGACGATGTGATTGTACTGGCGCGTGTCGAAGTGCAATTTCCCCACATCATCTTCGCGGCACGTCCAAATGACAGGCTTCCCCAACCCCATCGCGAACCCGGCTTCGAAGTAAACACCACCCCTCTGACCCGTAAAGTCTGCAACGAGAAGGCCGCTCTTACGAATCTCTGCAATAATCCTGTCATCTATCTTTTCATTATGCTGTGAGAGGTAAATCCTTAAGGGAACATAGCCCGTTTGTTCAAGGGCTGGCTTCAAACCTTCTGACCAAGCATCGTCGAGGTCCCGGCTGAACCACATTGCAACGAACGCCTGATTTGACTTAACTTCGTCCTTACGTAACTCACTTACGCGCTTCCACCCTTCCAAGCCGAGACGCACCCAATCCGCATCAGAGCCACATGTGGATTTCTTTTAAGAATGACTATACTCAACAGCCGTAGCTCAAAGTTACCTTTTGTAAACTTAGGCACATTCCGACAATGCAGACAATACGCCAAGCCTCGTCAAAATTGATAGGGTATATTCCACCTGAATGCGGATCAAGAGGCGCTTTTAGCCACGCGTGGGCGTCAACCCCCTCACGGGCAGGCTTGCTGTCCACATCACATTGGCCGAACACAATTCCGATCTTGACTTCTGGTGCCCCCTCCAGCATCAAGGTAATGACTAGGAATCCGTCAGGGAAATCACCTTCGTTATAAGGCGGTGTGTACCCACCCACGTCCATGACTCCGCCCTTGTATTCGCTGACAAGTCTTAGGATTTGTCCCGCAACGGCATTTGCAAACTTGTCGCTTGACTGTGGGCAATATGAGCCGACCCCGTAATAAGGGTAGCTGACGTTATTTTCTTTTGACATATTGTTTCAGAATTTTCGGACACAGATATAGTTCCACTTAGAACTACCGGAAAAATTTCGATTCTAGAAGTCCAACCCTAGATTGAGCACCGAATTGCGAATGTCTTTGATTTTTTAGATCAGTCGGTCAAGAGATGGTTCTATAGGCGGCTACACTTTGAGTAAAGTGATAGCAGAGGAAGCCTATTTGCATTGATGTTTGTTTCGAGAATTGGGAGGGCGGCTTTGTCTACCAGTTCTAATCTGGTGTCTAATATGAGGTGAGTTTCCCCTTTCAATCATGCAGCAGAAATTGGACTAGAGACGGAAGTTTTTGTGTGTCGGCGCGCCTCGCGTCGGAGGCGCGGGCTCAGAGGGTGATGCGGCAGACTATCAACAGTTTTATCGAAGATTTCGAGCGCCGGGGCGCGGAGACGATGTTCGGCCACTGGCGGGGCTTGCGTTTGGTGCGCTGGTCTTACGGGCGGGTGGCGGAGGCGGCTCGCGCGTTTGCGCGGGAGCTTGAGGCGCGGGGTGTGGCGCGGGGCGAGAGGGTTTTGCTGTGGGCGGGGAATAGTCCTGAGTGGGTGGCGGTGTTTTTCGGGTGCGCGCTCAGGGGCGCGATTGTCGTGCCGCTCGACGTGGAGAGCACGACGGATTTCGTCGAGCGTGTGCGTGAGCAGACGGGGGCGAAGCTTTTGGTTGTGGGCGTGGGCACGCGCTCCGAATCTTTGCGGGGCATCGAGACGCTGAGGCTCGAAGAGGTGGGAGCGATTGCCGAGAGGCATCGGACAGCGCGCTACGAAGCGGAGGCCGTCGCGGGCGACGACATCGTGGAGATAATCTACACGTCGGGGACGACAGCCGAGCCGCGCGGCGTCTGCCTGACGCACAGGAATCTTTTGACGAACCTCGCGCCGCTCGAAGAAGAAATCGGGAAGTATGCCTTCTGGGAACGTCTCACGGTTCACCCTTTGCGTTTCCTGAATCTCGTGCCGCTCAGCCACATCTTCGGGCAGTTCATGGGAATGCTCGTGCCGCAGCTTCTCGGCGGCGAGGTCTACTTTCTCGATTCTCTGAACCCTTCGGAGATTGTGAGCGCGGTGCGCAGGCGGCGCATCTCGGTCGTGGCCGCCGTGCCGCGTCTGCTCGACACGCTGCGCGAGCACGTCGAGCGCGGGTACGCTTCGCGCGGGCGCGCCGAGTGGTTCGAGCGTCGAAGAGAAGAGGCGCGCTCGTGGAACTTCGTGCGGCGCATGTGGGAGTTTCGGGAGGTGCATCGAAAGCTCGGCTGGAAGTTCTGGGCGTTCGTCTCGGGCGGCGCAACGCTCAACGCGGAGACGGAGACTTTCTGGCGCAGGCTCGGCTTCGCAGTCCTACAAGGTTACGGCATGACGGAGACGGCCTCGCTCATCAGCGTCAATCATCCTTTCAAGGTCGGGCGCGGCTCGGTCGGCAAGTCTCTGCCGGGTCACGAAATCAAGCTCGGCGAAGGCGGCGAGATTCTGGTGCGCGGCGCGAACGTCTCGGTCGGCTACTGGAAGGGCGGACTTGAGCCCCTGACGGACGCCGAAGGCTGGCTGCACACGGGCGACATAGGCGAGATGGACGAGGCCGGGAACATCTATTTCAAAGGGCGCGAGAAAGAGACAATCGTCACCTCTGCGGGGCTCAACATCCACCCCGAAGACCTCGAAGCCGCGCTCAACCGTCAGCCTGAGATTCGCGCGTCGGCGGTCGTCGGCGTCGAAGGCGCGCACGGCTCAGAGCCGCTCGCCGTGCTGATTATGCGCGACGCGGAGGCCGACCCCGTGCAGGTCGTCGAGCGCGCAAACCAACTGCTCGCGCGGCATCAGCAGATACTTCGTTGGCACGTCTGGCCTGAAAACGACTTTCCGCGCACCCCTACGCAGAAGATACGCAAACGCGACATCGTCGAAAGGATAAGAGCAGAGGCGAACGGGGGAAAGAGGAAAGGAGAAAAGGGAAAGGGGCAGATGACGGAAGGCGTGAGCGCGAGCGAGCTGGAGCGCATCGTCTCGTCGCTTAGTCCCCGGTCTTCAGTCGTTTCTTTCGATTCAAAATCCAAGCTGGCGACGGATTTGAAGCTGGATTCGCTCGGGAGAGTCGAGCTTTTGAGCGCGCTGGAGGACAGGTATCAGGTCGAGATAGACGAAGCGAGCTTCACGGCGGCGACGACCGTCGGCGACATCGAGCGAATAATTCAGGAGGGGACGCGCGCCGAAGAGACCGAGCCGTCGCGTTATCCTTACCCGGAGTGGGCGCAGAAGTTTCCCGTAACGTGGTTGAGATTGGCGCTTCTTTACCTCGTCACGCTGCCGATTACTTTCGCGCTCTGCCGCGTGCGCGTGCGCGGGAGAGATAAGTTGAAGGGTTTGGGGCGCGAGCCCGCGTTGTTCGTCTCGAATCACATCACTTTTGTTGACCACGCGTTGATTCTTTCGGCTCTGCCGGGAGCTTTGCGCAGACGCTTCGCGGTGGCGATGGAGGGCGAGCGTTTGCGGCGCTGGCGTTATTCGCCGGACGGCGCTGGGCTCTTCGTGCGCCTGCGCCGTCTCGCGCAGTATTATCTCGTCATCACCTTCTTCAACACCTTTCCTCTGCCGCAGAAGAGCGGTTTTCGTCGAAGCTTCGCCTACGCGGGCGAGACGGTGGACAGGGGCTACAGTGTGCTCGTCTTCGGCGAAGGCACGCGCACGGAGGACGGAAGTTTGAATCCGTTCATGGGCGGGACGGGGCTTCTCGCCTCGCGCCTCAGAGTGCCGGTCGTGCCCGTGCGCATCGACGGTCTCTTCGAGCTGAAGCTGCGGGGGCAACGGTTCTTCGCGCCGCCGCGAAGAGTCTCTGTGAGTTTCGGCGAGCCCGTCAGGTTCGCCCAGGATGAAGACCCCGCGCACATCACGAAGGAGCTTGAGCGGCGCGTCGCTTCGCTATGAGAAGACGCAGGCGCGTCGCCCTTGTAGCGACACGCCGGGCGGGGTGCTCTTTGACAGCTTTTCCGTCGCTTTGTTACGCTCGTCGCGCTTTTGATTTCAAACGCATAAAGCGATGCGCGGCGGGTGCGGCGTCAGTCTGTTCGAGGACGGGGCGCGCGGGCGACTGCCGACGCGCCAGCCGGCTGGGTTGATGATTTATCGTTCCATTCTTCGACCGATGCTGTTTCGCCTGCCGCCGGAGACGGCTCACGAGATGGCGCTTGAAGCCCTCGCTCTCGGCTTCGGCCTCGCGCCCGTGCGCCGTTTCGCCGCGTCGCGCCTCGCGCGCGCGCCCTTCGGAGAGCTGGCGCGCTTCGGCCTGCGCTTCTCGAATCCGGTCGGCCTCGCCGCAGGCTTCGACAAAAACGGGCGCGTCGCGCACGCTCTGGCCGCGCTCGGTTTCGGCTTCGTCGAAGTCGGGACGGTGACGCACAGGCCGCAGCCCGGCAATCCGCGCCCGCGCCTCTTTCGTCTTCCGCTCGACCGCGCCCTCGTCAATCGACTCGGCTTCAACAACGAAGGCGCGGCCTCGCTCGCGCGTCGTCTCGAAGCTCGCCGAAGACCCGACTGCGTGCTCGGCATCAACATCGGCAAGAGCCGCGCAGTCGAAATCGAAGATGCTGTTGACGACTATCTCAGGAGCTTCGAGCTTATTTATCCTCATGCGGATTACGTCGCCGTCAACGTCAGCTCGCCGAACACGCCGAAGCTGCGCGAGCTTCAAAGAGAAGAGAATCTCTCCGCGCTGCTCTCGGCGATTCAGCATCGCAACCGCGAGCTGGCCGCAGAGGCCGGGCGCGCGCCCCTGCCTTTGCTCGTCAAGCTCGCGCCCGATTTGAACACGGGCGAGCTTGAGCTGATTGTCGATGTGGCGAAGCGCACGGAGGTCTCGGGCATTATTGCCACCAACACGACGACGAGCCGCGAAGACTTGCGAACGCCGCCCGGCGTGCTCGCGGCCTGTGGCGAGGGCGGTCTGAGCGGCGCGCCACTGCGCGGACGCGCGACGGCTACGGTCGCCGCGCTTTATCAACTGGCGGGCGGAAAGCTACAGATAATCGGCGTCGGCGGAATCTTCAGCGCCGCCGACGCGTGGGAGAAAATTTGCGCCGGGGCGAGTCTCGTGCAGCTCTACACGGGGCTCATCTACGAGGGCGTCGAGGTTGTTCGCCGCATCAACGACGGCCTCGCCGAGCTGCTCAGCAGAGATGGCTTTCACACGCTCGACGAAGCCGTCGGATGTCGTGCGAAAGAGCTGGCCGCCGCGCAAGTCTCGAAGCAGACGATGATAGGATGAGCCGGAGGACGAGATGAGTCGCCGCTTCCCGGCGCGTGAGGCCGGCTCGTTCGGCCAAGACCGAAGATTTCAGGCAGCACGTTTCGCTCTAAGTTTCAGAGAGCACGCTTCGCATGAAGCGTCGCCGAGATTGAGATGAGCCGATTTATGACGAGCCGTTCGTTGAAGGAGAAGTTAATCGTCGCGCTCGACGTGGAGCGGGCTGAAGAGGCGCGCGAGGTTTTGGCGTCGCTCGGCGGGCAAGTCGGGATGTTCAAGGTCGGGATGCAGTTATTCACTTCGGCGGGGCCGCAGTTCGTGCGCGAGATTGTCTCGGCAGGCGCGCGCGTCTTTCTCGATTTGAAGTTTCACGACATCCCGAACACGGTCGCCGCCGCGAGTCGTGAAGCGGTGCGCCTCGGCGTCTCCATCTTCAACCTGCACGCGTCGGGCGGCGGCGAGATGATGCGCCGCGCCGCCGAAACGACCCACGAGACAGCCGCGCGCGAAGGACTCGCTCGCCCGCATCTCATCGCCGTCACGGCTCTGACGAGCGCCGATGCTTCGACGCTCGAAGAGGTCGGCATCCAGGCTTCGCCCGCCGCGCACGTCAGAAGGCTCGCGCAACTGGCCGAAGCGAGCGGGCTCGACGGGGTGGTCGCGTCGCCGCATGAAATCCGAGACCTGCGCGCTTCCGTCGCGCGCGAAGAGTTTTTAATCGTGACGCCGGGCGTGCGTCCCTCTGCGGTCGCGCACGACGACCAGAAACGCGTGACGACTCCGGCTGAAGCGATACGAGCCGGTGCGAGCTACATCGTCGTCGGCCGCGCCGTTTTGAACGCGCCCGACCGCGAGCGTGCCGTCGCAGAGATTGTCGAAGAGATGGAGAAAGCAAGTGAGCAGTGAGCGGTAAGCGGTGAGCAGTTCAAGCAGAACGCGCAGTTTATACGCGCGTCCTTTTACTGCTCTCGCTGCTGTTCGCTTCTTGCTGCTCACTGCTTACCGCTCACTGCTTACCGTCTATGGAATACCGGATACAGGGAAAGGGGCGGCCTTTTCTATACGTCTCGGGCGTAGAGGGTACGGGCAAGCTTTTCTACAGGCAGGCCGAAGACCTGGCGCGCGACCATACGGTGATTACTTTTCCGCTCAGGGGTGCGGGGCGCTACGCGATGCGTGAGCTTGTCGAGGACGTGCGCCGGATTGTCGAGGACGCAGGCTTCGAGCGGGTGACGGTGCTCGGCGAGTCGTTCGGCGGACTCTTAGCGATGGCGACGGCGCTTGAGTTTCCGCGTCTCTTCGAGCGGATGATTCTCGTCAACACTTTTCCATTTTTCAGGCAACGTGCCAAAATCAGATTGGGCGTGATGCTCTTCTCCCTGCTGCCCGTCGCTTTGATGAAGGCGCACCGCACGCGCGGCGCGCGACGCATCCTCTTCAGCGCCGACGTGTCGGACGAAGACCGGCGTCTCTTCCGCGAGCACACGCGCTCGCTCGCCTACGAAGGCTACCTGTCGCGCATGCGCATCATCCGCGACACGGACTTGCGCTCGCGCCTGCACGAGATAGACGTGCCGACGCTGGTCGTCGCAGGAACGGCAGACCGCCTGCTCGACAGTGTCGGCGCTGCGCGGCAGCTCGTAGAGAGATTGCCGCGCGCGCGTCTCAAGCTGCTCGAAGGCACAGGCCACACGGCGCTGCTCTCAAGCCGCGTCAGCGTGCGCGATTGGCTGGAAGAGTTTGCGCATATTAAGTGATAGGATTGAGAGTAAAGGGAACGACCCGAGCGCGCCGCGCGTGTAATGAGAGCGTTGCTTGCTCTCGCGCGAGCGGGAAGCACGCGGGGAAGCGGACGTGAAGAGGCGCGAGTTTCTCGCGGACGAATCCTTTAGACGAATCTGTAAGGGGAGCGAACTGTTGAAGCGAAAAATCTGGCTGCTGCCGACCCTCGCCGGTTGTTTATTTCTGTCTCTGACGCTTTTGTCGGGCGCAACTCCCCGCGCTCAGACGAGCGCCGTCGAGACCAGCGCCAGCGCGCTCTCGCCCGCTCCCTATCGCACCGGCGAAAAGCTGAGCTACAACGTCTCTTTCTCGCGCTTCTCAACCGCCGCACACGTCGAGATGTTCGTCGCCGGTCGCACCGCCGTCTCGGGTCGGGAGACGGTGGAGCTTCGCGCACACGTCGAGACGCTCGGCGTCGTCAGCGCCGCCCTCTACGCTCTCAACAACGATTACACCTCCTTCGTCGATGCTTCGACCGGACTGCCCGTCCGCACGCGTCAGGTCGTACGCGAAGGCGCGCTCGCACCCATCGACGCCGCGCGCGACTACAATCAGCCCGCAGGCGCTTCGGCCGTCCCGGAGCGTCAAACGGCTGGCGGCTTTCCCGGCACGCTCGATTTGCTCTCGGCGGTTTATCGCTTACGCGCTCTGCCGCTCGCCGAGGGCAGCGCTTATCGTTTCACCGTTCAGGGCACGAACGAGTTGTACGACGCCGAGCTACGCGTGACCGGAAGCGAGCTTCTCAAGACCAACATAGGCTCCTTCAACAGCATCGCCACGCAGGTCGCCGTGCGTAAGAATCCTGCGGCCAACGACTATCGCATACGCATCTACTTCAGCTCCGACGAGCGACACGTCCCTCTGCTCATCACGGCGCGTCATCCGTCGGGCGAGATTCGCGCAGAGATTGCGAGCGCCGAGTTCGTCGATGAAAGCCCTGCTCCGGCTGTTCCCGCCGTCGCCGGCTCGACTCCCGCTCCGCCCGGACGTATGCAGGCCGCCCCCGGCACGCCGCGCGTCATACCGCCCGGCACGACGGGCGCGAACCCTTCGACGACGGGCGCGAGCCCCGGCGCGAACGCTTCTGCGGGCGACGGCGCAGACGGGGACGGCGAAGCTCTCTCCGGCCTGCCCTTCAAGGTCGGCGAGCAACTCAACTACAGGTTCTTCCTCGGCGACGCCGCGCAGCCCGTCGGCGCGGCATCCTTGCAGGTGCGCGCCCGCGCCAGGTATTTCGACCGCGAAGGACTTCTGCTCACCGCTTCGATGGGCACGACCGGCGCGGGGCTCAGGCTCTTTCCCGTCAACGACCAGATAAGCTCCTACGTCGATGCGACGACGCTGCTTCCCTTCCGCACAGAGCTTCGCATGCAGGAAGGCCGACGCAACTTCAACGCCCTCGTCACCGTCGATCAGAGTCGCGGCGACGCCATCTTCTCCGACGGCACGCGCCTTGAAATCCCCGTCGCCACACACGACCTCGTCTCCGTCTTCTACGCCCTGCGCTCCTTCGACCTCACGCCGCCGCGCCGCAACGGCGTCTCCCTGCTGCTCAACAAACGCCCGCGCACGCTCTTCGTCTCCGCGCTGCGCCGCGAAATCATCGAAGTCAGCGGACAGAGAATCCCCGCCGTCCAGCTCTCCCTCACCACCGACGACACGCAACGCCCCGACGCCCTCCAAATTCGCATCTGGGTCAGCGCCGACCAGCGACGACTCCCCCTGCGCCTGACCGCCGTCACTCCCCTCGGCCCCGTCCGAGGCGACCTCGCCATCATCCCCGTCAGCTTCCAATAGAATCTTCAAATAACATCCATCTCAAGCGAAACCGACGCGCCCACAACCACACGCTTTTCACGCATCATCTGAAATTCTCGTCCCTAAATGAAATTGAAATCTATTTTCAACCCGTCTATACTTTGATTTCTCCTCAAGCGAATCGAAAGCTTTGGATTCGCGCGGTGGTTCTCAAACGGAAAGCTCGACATTGACGTGGCAGGTGAGTAGCGAATGAAGGTCTGGAGGGCGGAGAGCGCGGCGCGGGCGGGCGGGCGCGGGCGGGCACAGGCGTCGCCGCTCGAAACGACGAAGGCGACGACAGCGAACGAGACGACGAAGGCGTCGCCTTCCCTCGACGCGGCGAAGACGGGTACGCCGCTCGACACGTTGCCTTTCGGCGTGACGGCTCGCGTCGTTTCGTTGAACGGCGAGCGAGCCATCGTGCGTCGCCTGATGGAGATGGGCGTTGTTCCCGGCGCGCCCGTGCGCGTCGTCAAGGCCGCGCCGCTCGGCGACCCCCTGGAAGTCCGCGTGCGCGGCTACCACCTCGCCCTGCGCCGAGCCGAGGCACGAACGATTCAAGTAGTGACGGAAAACTCGTAAATCGTGAATCGTAAATCGTGAATAGTAGAAATCAGGGTTTCACTATTCACGATTTACGATTCACGATTTACGGCCTTGCTTTTATGTCTCTTGTCGAATCCCCTACACAGACGAAGGAGCTTTCGAGGCCGTTTGAGGCCGGAGGCTCGGCGGAGGCGCGCGGTGGGCTCGTGCTGGCGCTGGCGGGCAATCCGAATGCGGGCAAGACGACGCTCTTTAACGCGCTGACCGGCTTGCGGCAGAAGGTTGCGAACTATCCGGGCGTGACGGTGGAGCGCAAGGAGGGCGTCTGGGCTTTCGAGACGGGGACGGGCGAGACGACAAGCGTACGGATTATCGACTTGCCGGGTCTCTACAGTCTGGATGCGGCGTCGATTGACGAGCAGATTGCGCGCGACGTTTTGACGGGAAGGGTTGAAGACTTGCCCGCGCCGGACGTGGTCGTCGCAGTCGTGGACGCCACGAACCTTGAGCGCAACCTCTATCTCGTCACGCAGCTTCTGGAGACGAATCGTCCCGTAGTCGTGGCTCTGACGATGATTGACCTCGCCGAGCGCGAGGGGTTGGAAATTGACGCGGAGAAATTGTCGAAGGGGCTCGGCGCGCGGGTCGTGCCGGTCGTGTCGAAGCAGAGGCGCGGGTTGGATGAGCTGGCCGAGGCGGTGTTCGAGGCGGCTCGTTCGGGCGCGGGCAGAGGCGCGGGCTGGCGTCTGTCGGACGAAGCCGAAGCGGAGCTTTCGAGGCTCGCCGGAGTCGCTGGAGTTAGTCTGGAAAAAGACGGCAGAGGCGCGGCTGTTTCGGCGCGCGCGAAGGCGTTGAGGGAGCTTTACGCGCAGGAATTGCCGGAGGACGAAGAGAGACGTGAGGTCATCAGGGCGGCGCGCGAGCGTTTGTCGGCGCGGTCGAAGAACTGGTGGCAGGAGCCTCTGCTGGCGCGCTACGAATGGATTGAGCGAGTGGCGGCGGGCGCGGTGCGAAGCAGGCTCAGGCGCATCGGCGACGCGACCGAGCACAGGGGCGCGACCGAGCGCATCGACCGTTTCCTGACGCACAAATTCATCGGCCCTTTGGTGCTGCTCATCGTGATGCTTCTGGTTTTTCAGACCATCTTTTCGTGGGCGAGCGTGCCGATGGATTTAATCGACCGGGGCTTCGGCGCGCTCGGCGAAGCGGTGCGCGCAAGTGTGCCGCCGGGGCTTCTGACAGACCTTCTCGCCGACGGCATCATCGCCGGCGTCGGCGGCGTGCTCGTCTTCCTGCCGCAGATTCTTCTGCTCTTCTTCTTCATCTCGCTTTTGGAAGACACGGGCTACATGGCGCGCGCGGCCTTTCTGATGGACAGGCTGATGCGCGGCGTCGGATTGCACGGAAAAGCTTTCATGCCGCTTTTGTCGAGCTTCGCCTGCGCCATTCCGGGCATCATGGCGACGCGCACGATTGAGAATCCGAAAGACCGCCTGGCGACGATTTTGATTGCGCCGTTTATGAGCTGCTCGGCGCGGCTGCCGGTCTACACTTTGATGATTGCCGCCTTCTTTTCGGAGCAGAAGTTGTTCGGACTGGTCTCGACGGGCGTTGTGATCATCATGTCGATGTACCTGTTGGGCGTTGCGGTGGCGATTGGGGTAGCCTGGATTCTGAAGCACACGATTCTGAAAGCGCCGCCGCCGCCGCTCATCCTTGAGCTTCCGCCCTACCGCTTGCCGAACCTTCTGAACATCGCGCAGACGATGCGCTCGCGCGCGTGGATTTTCGTCAAGCGCGCGGGCACGGTGATACTCGCCATCTCGATTCTGCTGTGGGCGCTCGTCACCTTTCCGCGTACGGGCATGCCGCCGGTCGGCCAAGAGACGCAGAGCGCCGTTTCGCAGGCGACGCGCGAGACGGGCGTGGAAGCAAGAGGCGAGCCCGCGCCGGGCACGCATCCTTCGCCGCAGGAATCGGACGAGGCGGGCGAGCGTCTCAGGCACAGTTTCGCGGGGCGAGCCGGACACCTGCTCGAACCGCTCATCGCGCCGCTCGGCTTCGACTGGAAGATGGGAATCGGCCTCATCGCCTCCTTCGCCGCGCGCGAAACGCTCGTCTCGACCCTCAGCATCGTCTACAACGTCGGCCCCGACGCGACGGAAGAATCGCCTTCACTCATCGACGCCGTGCGCCGTGCGCGACGACCCGACGGCAGCCCTGCATGGACGCCGCTCGTCGCCGTCTCGTTGATGGTCTTCTTCGTGCTCGCCTGCCAGTGCATGTCAACGGTCGCCATCGTCCGCCGCGAGACGAACTCGTGGCGCTGGCCGCTCTTCATGGTCGGCTACATGCTCGTGCTGGCCTACGTCGCTTCGTTCATCACCTATCAAGGCGGGCGACTGCTCGGATTCAGTTGAGGAGTTGAAGACGGAAAATGTTCGACTGGCAAAACCTGACCGTCGCGCTCATCATCCTCGCCGCCTGCCTCTACACGGTAAGGCGCGCGTGGCGACGCGTGCGCTCGATGCGCGGCGGACAAAGCGATGCTAACGCTTCGACCTGCGCGACCGGCTGCGGCAACTGCGGCGACGATGCGAAGACGACGGCGATGCCTGCCAAAGTCCTCGTCCAAATAGGTCGCTCCCCCGGCACAGGGCGTCGCGCCTCGCGTCGGCGCGGCTGAAGAGACAGGCTCTCCAACAAGCGGATTTTCTGTTTCAATTAGAATCGCCTTCATGCAAAAGCGAAGAGAGGCGAGACTGTAGATTCCAGTCTCGCCTCTCTTCGCTTTTGAGAAGACGGCTTTCGGGTCAGCCGGACGACGGACGCTTACGGCAGCGCCTCGACCGTGATGAAGAAGCGGAAAGTGCCGTTCTGTATCACGCCGAGCAGGAGGTGAACGTTGATGCTGCCGCCGGGCGGTATCGGGTTTAAGAGCGTGACCTGTGTCGTGTCGCGGCAGCAGGAGAGGCTTGAGTTGTGGCCGCCGCCGTTGGGCTGATTGGGCGGCTGTTCAAGCGTCGTCCCGTAGACGGTGACGGAGCAGGGCGCTGTGCCTCCGCAGGCCGCCGGGTCGTCGGTCGTGACGGCGGTAGCTCCGGTCAGCGTCGGAGAGGTGAGCACGCGTATGTCTGCGACGCTCGTCGCAGGCGACGGGAAGGTTGTGATGTCCACGACGCGGAAGCGCAGGCGCGTGACGGGCACGTTGCGCGCGTTGACGATGCGGCGACGCACCGAGAGCGTGCCGTTGGTGTAGATGCCGCCGCCGTCGCCCGTCGAAGGAGTCAGCGTGTCGGCGTAGGCCGAGCGATTGCGGACGCGGTTGGGCGCGAGCGTCGCGGACTTCGTCTGGTCGATGCGAAAGATGGGCAGCTCGTAGAAGCGCTGGATGGGGCTGTCTCTGTTTTCCGGCCCCGGCGCGCCGAGCTGCGGCGAGGGGCCTCGGCTGTAGCCGAAGGTATCGACGAAGACTAAATCCGCCGCGTTGTTGTCGGTGTCCTGCGGCAGACCCGAAACGAGATTGCGGTAGAAGCTCCACTGGCTTGGGCTGGCGCCGGGGCCGTTGGCAGTCGTATTTGTGACCGGCGCGTAACCGACGGTGTTGCCCGTGCCTTCTTTGTAGAGCGCGAGCGGCTCGGCGGTCGAGCCGACGGCGTCGAGTCGATTCGCCTCTGTGAAGTTGACGGGGGTGGCTGTGTTGAAGAGGGCGATGCCCCGGTTGTCGGGAATGTCGGGCGTATAGGTCGCATCCCCGGTCGCTGTCGTGGATCCCGTACCGTCGCCCGACGGATAACCGGCGAGGCTGTAGCCCAAAGAGTTGACGCAGAGGTAGTGTCCCTTGCCTTTGATGGTCGTGCCGTTCGGGATGATACAGCGGATGACGGGATTGCCGAGCGCATCGGGCGCGACGACGGCGAAGCCGGGCGAAAGGTCTGAGGCATTAACGAACACGTCGGATTCGCTCTTGTTGTAAATCTCGATGAACTCGTCGGTCGGGCCGTTCGGTCCCTGCGTGCGAAACTCGCTGATGATGAGCGGCGTCGGCCCCGCCGGAGGAATCACGTCGTATTGAAACTGTGTGGCGCAGGACGACGTGGTGCAGTTCTGGCCGTTGTTGGCGAAGACCTCCGGCCCGCAGTTGTTCGTGCCGTCCTGACAGTTGAACCACGCGCCGATTTTATACCTGACGGTCGTCCCGGCTGGCTGCGCGGGGATGACCGCCGTCGCCACGTCCACGCCGTCCACTCCGCAGGTCGAGGGGTCTTGGAAAGAGCATGTGTAGCTGATGTTGCCGCTCTGAGTGCCCCTGACGAACTTGATGACCTGAGTGCTGGCGTTGCCCGGATTGCCGAAGGAGCCTGCGGGCGACGTGCCGTCGGTCGTGTAATAGAGGGCGAGCGAGTTGGTGAAGAAACGACATTCAATCTTGTAGCGCAGCGTGTAGGACTCGTCGGAGTAAATCTGAAATCCGCTGATGCCGCTCTTGTCCGTGTTATCGACGTAGTTTCCGCAAGCGGTGGGCGCGCCCGCGACCGTGCCGACGGGAGTCGTCGTCTGCTGGTGATAGACGAAGTTGGCCGTCGCCAGCGCGCTGACGGAGAACAGGCAGACCAGAGCGGACGCGAAAAGAAGCTTCATAAACTGTCGCATAGAAATTCTCCCGGGTTCAAATGTTGAAGAGTAAATCGCGCTTGGTCGCGACGCTTCCATTTGTGACAAGCCGAGGCGCGGAGGAATCACTTTCAACCCTCCCGAGCCGGGGCTCAGATATTCGGACGACGCAGGGAATTCGAGACGATTGTCCGGATGGGGGAAATCGTCTCTGAACTGTCGGAGCTTGGCTTGCCGAGCGAAATTAGCATGAGTGCCCCCGCGCGTCAATACGAGCGCCGGAGACGAAAAGAGCCTCTCGAAGAGGCTCTCGGAGTGGGCATTTGGCCGGTTGTTTGAGCGACGCTCTTTCAGAGCGCGAAGTTGAAGCTGATGTAGCCGGAGACGCGGACGGGCTGGCCTTCGACGATGGTCGGGCGAAACTTCCAACGGCGCGCGGCGTCTGTGGCCGGACGCTGCAAAAGCTGTGGGCCGCTCGCCCTTTCAACCGCCTCGACCTCGCCCCGCTCGTTGACGAGCAGATAGACGACGACCACTCCGGACAATCCCATGTTTCTCGCCATCTGAGGATAAGCGGGCTGCACTTTCTGCGTCGCTCGCTCAAGCAGCGAGCCGACGGCAACCGGCGCTCCGCTTCTGGTCGCCGCGCCGTCGCCTCCACCGGACGCGCCGCCCTGCGGCGGCGAAGCGGGCGCAGAAGCTTCGGGCGCGGAGTCGGAAGTATTGCTCGGCGTCGTGGTGCTGCGTGAACTGATATCGCGGGCAGAGGCTTCGGCGGCTGAAGGTGGCTGTTCGCCTGCGCTCTGAGATGTCGCGGCTGCGCCGTTCGGATTGGTGTTTGCGGGAGCGTTGGCAGGGGGCGTGGAGCGGCGGACGGATGCCTGGGCGAGCATGGCCGAGCGCGGGTCGGTCGAGATGAGACGCTGGCGGGCTTCGGCTACTTCGCGTTGCCAGCGCGTGCGCTCGCCGTTCGTCCGCGCGAGCGTGAGTCGAACGGAGGCGGCGTCTTCGAGCAGCGCGACCGTATCGGTATTTCGCGTCCGCGCGTTGCTTCGACTGTCCGAGTTCTCCTCGTCGTTAATCTGTCGAGCCTGCTCGACGACGCGTTCCAGAAGCACGCGCAACTGGTCGATGTCGCTGCGGGCTTCGGCAGGCAGCTCAAGGCTGGCGGCGTTTAAGCCGAACTCTCGATAACGGTCGAGGCGCGAGCGCACGCCGTTGACGAGCGAGCCCGCGAGGGCGAAATAGACGCGCGTCGTGTTTTCGTTTCCGCGCGTGCGGGCTTTGAAGCTCTCGTCGAGCAGATTGTCGGCGCGCGGGTAGTTGCTCTGCTTGAGATAGACGCCCATCAGGAGGATGCGCGCGACATCGCGCACGGCGTCGTCGTTCGTTCCGGCGAGGATAGTTTCAAGCTCGCTGGCCGCTGCCGTGAAACTGCCGATGGCTGCCAGAGACCGCGCTCGCTCGATTCGACTCTGTATTGTCGCCGGTTCAGCCGCGTTGGTCGGCGCGAGGCTCTGCGCCCGCATCGAGACGACTCCGAAACTAATCGCCAGCAGGCACAGCGCCAAAGCTTGATAAGAGCCGCGCCCCGCCTTCATCAATAGACCGATTCCCTTCACCACTTCTACTCCATAAATTCAAAAGCGAGCCTCTAAAGCTCGCTTAACGATTTACCCTCTGTTTCGTTAAGCCATTATGTCCTGTCAATCCACTTCTCGCAACCTGAAAAGCAGAGGTCAGAGGTTAGAGGTCAGAGGTTAGTCAAAACAAAGCTTTGGTCTTGACCTTGCCTGCTTCTGCTTTTGTCTTTCACTGACCTCTGACCTCTCACTTGAGGCTTTCGCTGATGCGCTGGCGGAAGAGGCGCGCGCGGCGTTTGATGTCGGGCTCGTCGAGGGTGAGGAGGCGGCGTTCGAGCATGATGGGTCGGCCTTCGATGATGACGGTGCGAACATCCGAGGCTTTGGTGGCATAGACGAGGTGCGAGTAGATGTTGTAGCGCGGCGTCTGGTGCGGGGCGTCGAGTTCGACGATGATGAGGTCGGCACGTTTTCCGGCTTCGAGCGAGCCTATTTCGCGTTCCATGTGCAGGGCGCGCGCGCCGCGAATCGTCGCCAGCTCCAAAGCCTGCCGAGCGGTGACGACGCGCGGGTCGCCCGTCGAAAGCTTGTGCAGCTTTGCCGCCGTGTCTATCTCTTCCCACATGTCGAGGTCGTTATTCGACGCCGCGCCGTCAGTTCCCAGTCCGAGCGCGAGGTCGGCCGAGAGCATCTGCGGCACGGGCGCGACGCCCGAAGCCAGCTTCATGTTCGACTGCGGATTGTGAACCGCGCCGACCCCCAGACGCTTCATCTCGGCTATCTCCGACTCATTGACGAAAACCGTGTGAGCGGCGACGACGCGCGAGTTGAGGAAGCCGAGCCGCAGCAGATATTCGACGGGGCGCGCACCTTTGTCTTTGACGCTGTCGTCGAGTTCCTTGCGCGTCTCGGCGACGTGGATGAGGATGGGCGCGCCCGTGCGGTCGGAGAGGGCGCGCACGTTTCTGAGATGCTCGGCGGAGACGGTGTAGGGCGCGTGCGGCGCGACGGCAGCAGTGATGAGCGCGTGGCCGCGCCACTTCTTGATGAAACGCTCGCTGTAGGCCATCGCCTCTTCGTGCGTCTTGTTGTCGGCGACGGGAAAATCTATCACGGTCTCGCCGAGCAAGCCGCGCACGCCTGCGCGCGCCGTCTCTTCGGCAATCGCATCCTCGAAGTAGTACATATCGCAGTAGGTCGTCGTCCCGCCGCGAATCATCTCCAGCAGGCCGAGCTGCGTTCCCGTGCGAACAAATTCCTCCGTGACGTTCTTGGCCTCGGCGGGGAAGATGTATTTCGTCAGCCACTCGTTGAGGTCGAGGTCGTCTGCGATGCCTCGAAAGAGCGTCATGGGAATGTGCGTGTGCGCGTTGATGAGGCCGGGCATGACGGCGCGACCGCGCGCATCAATCACACGCCGCGCCGCGTACCTGCGCGCGAGCGTATCCGACGCGCCGACCTCCACGATGCGCCCGCCCAAAATCGCCACTGCGCCGTCTTCGATGACAGAGCCCCTCGCGTCCATCGTGACGACGATGCCGCCGCGCACGAGCGTATCGACGCGACGCGCTTGACGCGCCTGAGCCGGCGCGGCGATGGAGCAGAGATGCGAGACGAGCAGGCAGAGAAGAAGCGCACGGAGGGCAGGCCTCGGCAGGCGCGAGAGCGGCGTCGAGAGTTTTGCAGGCATCGGCTTTTCGTTTCGGATGAACAAATCCATCTCGGATGAAGAGAGCTACTGAGTTGAAGAAAGCTATTTCGGTCTTCCGGGCAGATAGTGAAAGCGCACGATGAGAAGGCCGGCGAGCGCGGCGACGCTCAGGAGCAAATCGAGCGCGGAGATTTCCGGGCTGACTATCTTGCGCGCGATGACGAAGAGGATAACCTCGACGGCGGCGCTCGTCCGGTGAAAGAGCAGCAGCAGGCTCAGCTCGGCGGCAATGGCAATCAGCAAGATGTTCGAGATAATCTCGGCCAGCACCTTGTACTCGTCCGAAGGCATGAGCAGCTTGGGAAACTGGCGCACGACTGTATCGTAGGCGGCGATGGCGGCGGCGATGAGAATCAGGACGGCGAGCAGCGAGAGAAAGAGGTGCGTCGCATCGCCGACGTAGCGGCTGATGACGCGCTCGGCCGCCGTCTCTTCTCCTCCGACGCTGCGCTCTTCGCTCGTTTCATCGTCGCCGCCGCCGCCTTCACGCTTGTCGGCGTCGCCGCTTTCATCTGCCTTCTTTCCCGCTTCGTTCTCTCTCATCATCGGTTTCGCCCTCGTCCGTCCCACGTCAACTCTGCGCGCCGGTCTCTTCGAGAAAGGCTGCGTCGAAGGGGCGCGGCAGAAGCTCGCTCATTTGCAGCGTCTCGGTCGCGCCGCGCAGGTTTGCGAGGACGACGGGGATGTCGCCGCAGAACTCCCAGATGAGTTGGCGACACGCGCCGCACGGAGGCGTCAGGCGCTCCGTGTCGGCGACGACGGCGATGCGTCGGAAACGTCGCGCGCCTTCAGAGAGAGCCTTCCAGATGGTGACGCGCTCGGCGCACATCGTCAGCTCGTAGGCCGCGCTCTCGATGTTGCAGCCCGTGTAAAGCGTGCCGTTTTCGGCTTCGACGGCAGCGCCGACGCTGAAGTGGGAATACTGCGCCAGCGCGCAGGTGCGCGCACGCATGGCCGCTTCGATGATGGCCTGCTCACTTTCGACCACCGCCTGTTCACTCTTCGTTTCGCTAATCAACCCCCATGTTCTCCTTTCGCGCTCAAGGCGCTCGTGTTCATCTCGGCCTTGCGCCTGCGCTCATTCGCTAGTCGCTCGCGGATTCTGCCACTGATTAAATCTATGCCGACGAGGTTGTGCCCGCCCTCCGGAATAATCACGTCGGCCAGACGCTTCGACGGCTCGACGAACTGCATGTGCATCGGGCGCACGGTCGTCAGGTATTGCTCGACCACCGACTCGACCGTCCTTCCGCGCTCGGCCACGTCGCGCCTGAGACGGCGTATGAAACGAAGGTCGTCCGGCGTATCGACGAAGACCTTGATGTCCATCTCGGCCAGCAGGCGCGGATCGACGAAAATCAGAATGCCCTCGATAATGATAATCGGCTTCGGCTCGACGTGCAGCGTCTCGGGGCGACGCGTGTGCGTCCTGAAATCGTAAATCGGAAGCTCGACGCTCTCGCCAGCCTTCAGAGCCCTGACGTGCTCGACCAGCAAATCGTTATGAATCGCGTCCGGGTGGTCGAAATTCACCTTCTGCCTCAAATCGAGCGGCATCTGGTCGAGGTTTCGATAGTAGGAATCCTGCTGAAGAAACACCACCTCGCCCGCCTTCACCGACTCAAGGATGCGGTTCGCCACCGTCGTCTTCCCCGACCCCGTCCCGCCGCAGATACCGATAATCATTCGTTCGCTTCGCTCCTGATTAGTAAATCGTGAATCGTAAATCGTAAATAGATAAGAACTGTCTTTCACTATTTACCATTTACGATTCACGATTTACGTCAGTTTAGGGATTACCCGGCGGAGCAGCTCCGCGAAGGTGGCGTGGACGCGCTCGCCGGTCTCGATGACTTCGGCGTGGTTGATGGGTGTATCGAGGACGCCTGCGGCCATGTTGGTGATGCAGGAGAGACCGAGCACTTTAATGCCCATGTGGCGCGCGACGATAGCCTCGGGGACGGTGCTCATGCCGACGGCGTCTGCGCCCAGGAGGCGCAGCATGCGAATCTCGGCGGGCGTTTCGTAGTTGGGGCCAGGAAGCGCCGCGTAGATGCCGCGCCGCAGCTCAAGCCCCATCGCGTGGGCTTCGCGGACGGCAAGCTCCTGATATTCGTGGTCGTAGACCTCGGACATATCCGGAAAGCGCGAGCCGAAGCGCTCGTCGTTTGCGCCGCGCAGGGGGCTTGCGCCGAGCAGGTTCAGGTGGTCGGAGATGACTATAAGCGAGCCTTGCGTGAAGGCGTTGTTGAGACCGCCCGCCGCGTTCGTCAGGACGAGCGACTTGATGCCGAGAAGGCCGAGCGTGCGGATGGGGAAGGTCACTTCTTCGAGCGAGTAGCCTTCGTAGAAATGGAAACGCCCCTGCATGGCCGCGACCTCGACGCCCTCGACTTTGCCGAGCACCATGCGCCCGGCGTGGCCTTCGACGGTCGAGCGCGCGAAGCCGGAAATATCTTCGTAGGGTATCGAGACCGAATCCTGTAGGTCGTCGGCGAACGCGCCGAGGCCGCTGCCGAGCACGAGCGCGATGCGCGCCTCCGCATCCGAGCGTGCGCGAATGGTGCGCGCGGCATGCTCGGCGCGCGCGTAAGTGGTATCGGAAGGCGCGGTGTCCATCGTCTTCAAAAGTTCCTCGCTGCGTGGGGAAAGTCTCGACGGGTGCACGCGTCGAGCGTCGCACTTAATCCTTCTTCGAGCCTACCTTTTTCTCTCGTCGTAAAAGAGGATGTTGAAAGCTAACACAAGCGCGCCCCCGGCGGCTATCAGGAAGAGGATGATGGCGAGGCCGGGATAGCCGAAGAGACGGAAGGAGGTCTCGACGCGCGTCAGCATTGCCGCGCCGACGATGAGTGCGGCGAGCACGAGCCCGAGCGTGATGCGGTTGGCGACTTTTTGAAAACCTTCCATCAGCTTCGTCTCGTCGATGGCGTCGATTTTGATTTCCACCTCGTTGTTCGAGATGGCGTCGAGCAGGCGGTTGACGCGAGTGGGCAGTTTCTCCAGCATGTCCTTCATCTCAAGCACCGTGCCGAAGAGGTTGCCGGGCGAGAAGCTTCGGCGGATGCGATGCTGCATGATGACGGAGGAATACTGCCGGATGGCGTAGTTCGGGTCGAACTTCGGGTCGAGCGTGTGGACGACCTGGTCGAGATTAAGAAGCGTCTTGCCAATCATCGTGAACTCGGGCGGCAGGCGAAAGCCGCACTCGCCCGAGATACGCGTTATCTCAAGCACGGCGCGACCGGCGTCGATGTTCTCAATCTGCACTTCCCTGTGCTGGACGACGAGGTCTGCGACGTGGCGGCGAAAGCGCGTGTCGTCGAAGTTCTCCTTCGGCGAGCCGACGCGAATGGCAATCTCGGCGGCCTCGTCGCCGCGCCCCTCGCTGATGGCTAAGAGCATCTGAAGCAGCGTGTCTTGCAGGCGCGGAGCAATCCAGGAGACCATGCCGAGGTCGATGAGCGCGATGGAGCCCGAGTCTGTGAGAAAGACGTTGCCGGGATGGGGGTCGGCGTGGAAGAAGCCATCGACGAGCATCTGCTGTAGATAAGCATGGAAGAGATGCTCTGCGAGCAGGTAGCCGTCAAGCTCGATGTGTGCGAGCGGGGTCAGCGTGGTTATCTTCTTGCCACTGATGTAGTCCATCGTGAGCACGCGCGAGGTCGTGTAGTCTTCGATGGGCAGAGGCACGACGATGCGCTCGAAGTCGCGCAGGTTCTGTGCGAAGGTGTGTAGATGACGCGCTTCGGAGCGATAGTCCAGCTCGCGCAGGAGAGATTTGCGAAACTCTTCGAGCATCGGCTGAAACTCGTAGCGGCTGCCTGCTTCGGTGTGCGCGTCGAGAAACTCGGCGATGCTGCTCATCGCTTCGAGGTCTTGCGCGATGCTCTCGCGGATGCCCGGTCGCTGTACCTTGACGACGACCGCGCGACCATCGCGCATCCAAGCGCGATGCACCTGCCCGAGCGAAGCGGCGGCCACCGGCGTCGCCTCAAACTCCGCGAACGCCTTCGACATACGCACGCCCAGCTCCGTCGAGACAATCTGCTCGACCTCTCCGAAAGAGAAAGGCTCAACCTTGTCCTGAAGGCGCGTCAGCGCGTGTAGATATGGCGGCGGTAGAAGGTCTGCGCGTGTCGAGAGTAGCTGCGCCAGCTTGATGAAGGTCGGCCCCATCCGCTCAAGGTCAGTCGCCAACTCCTCCGCTTCGGCAGGCACACCCTCGTCGAAGCTCTCATCGACCTCGATGGCTTCCTCCAGCCCCGCTCTCTTCACCACATCCGAGCGCCCATACTTCATCAGAAGCCAAGCGATGTCCTTATAACGCTTCAGGTGTTCAGACTTTAATGAAAGACCCATCAAATACCTCTCAGGCAAGCGAGCAGTGAGCGGTAAGCGGTAAGCAGTAAAATCAGAACAGGTCTTTATCTGCTCACTGCTCACCGCTCACTGCTCACTTCTCCTTCTGATACGGCAGCCCCAGTGCGCGCGGAGCGCGGGAGAGACCGATGAAGCCCGCGAGCACGACTATCGTCAGTAGATATGGCACGATTTGGATAAATTGAACGGGAAGTTGAACAGCTGTGTTCTCACGCAGGGCCGTTGTAAGATACAGCACAAGCCAGACAGCGCCGGACAGCGCAGCTGCAATCATCAATTGCATTGACAGCGCCAGTTTTCTCAAGCGAGTCTGTCGCACCACAAACCACGCAATAAAAAAGAGCGCGAGAGCAACGGCAATACGTATCACCATCATCGACACCGGCACACCCTGCAACTGAATTGACAGCGCCTCGGCGAAGCCGAACAGAAGGCACGCGAGCATCGTCTGGACGGGTCGCCACTTGCCGAAGATGAGCGCCGCGAGCGCGATGAAGCCGCGCCCCGCCGTCATGTTGCGCGTAAACAGCGACGCCTGTCCGATTGAGAGATATGCTCCGCCGATGGCCGCCAGAGCGCCGCTCAGAAGCACTCCCGTATAGCGTATCCGCGCCACACTCACGCCCGCCGCGTCCGCCGCCTCCGGGTTCTCTCCGACCGCGCGCAGACGCAGGCCGAACGGCGTGCGGTAGAGCACGTACCACGTCAGAGGAACGAGCGCAAACGCGATGACGATGGGCGCAACCTGCATCAAATTGGCTCTCGGAATCTGCGGCGTCGCGCCCGTCGAATCGAAGAGCGCGCCGCTCAGAAGCGCGGGCACGCCGAGGAACAGAATGTTAATCGCCGTCCCGCTCACCACCTGATCGGCCTTGAAGCGGATGCACGCCAGCGCGTGAATCGCCGCCACCGCGACGCCCGCCCCGATTCCTGCCAGCAGTCCTAGCCAGGGATTCTTCGCATAGTGCGTCACCGTCGCCGCCGTGAACGCCCCGGCCAGCATCAACCCTTCGAGCGCGATGTTGATGACGCCCGAACGCTCCGAATACAGACCGCCCAGCGCCGCCAAAAGCAGAGGCGTCGCCAACCTCACGGTCGAGTAGATAATCGACAGGCTGAAGATTTCGTTCATGTCAAAGCTATCAAGAGTTCGAGTTCAGGTTCAATTTCAGAGAATGCCCGGCTCTCGTTCAACCTCCGCCCTGTTCCGTTCTTCGACTTCCGTCCAGCGCTTCAATAATTGACGCAGCTTGGGCAAGTAGTCTTTAGCGTCGGGGACGCGCATGACGAGGCGCTCAAGCTGCATGAGGTAATGCGGGACGCCGAAGATGGCGCGCACGTCGGCGAGGAAGGGTTCGAGCTTGGCATAGACGGCCATGTGCTCGGTGTTGGCTTCGAGGAACATCTTTTCGTCGATGCCGCCGTTGTTGACGAGCGAGGCGGCGGTGTCCCAGTAAGACGTGACCATCCGATACTGCGCGCTCTCGTGATAGCCGCCGCGCATCAGGTTGACAATCTCTTCGGCGCTCTGCGGGTTGAACTCCGAGGCGAACCAGGCGCGCGCGCGCCTGAACGTCTCTTCACGTCGCAGCTCATACAGCTTGAGAATGACGATGGCGTCCTGTTGTTTATCACTCATCCGTTAGAGTCCTCCTCGAAACATCAGACGCGAAATCAGGTCAGGCACGCCGCCGCGTCCCTCAGACCTTCGAGCGACGGAGCAGGCTGAATCTACCGAGCGAGCCGCGAAACAGCGCCTCGGCGGCGACGAAGAGAATCACCAGAGCTTGAAGCACGAGCACCAAATCTTTCGAGACGCGGTCGGTGAAAATATCGACGAAGAGGCCGCCGCGAATCAGCGCGCCGAACAGGAGCGCCGCCAAAAGCACGCCGACCGGATGATTGCGCCCCAAAAGCGCGACCGCGATGCCGCCGAAACCGTAGCTCACCACGCCGCCCGAAAAGCCTTGAAAGAAACGGTAGCGATAACCGAGCACTTCGTTGATGCCGACCATCCCGGCGAGCGCGCCCGACACAGCCATCGCCAGCACAATCTGTTTTTTGACCGAGATGCCGCCATACTCTGCGGCGGTCGGGTTCGAGCCCGTCGCGCGTATCTCGTAGCCCCACTTCGTCCGCCAGAGAAAGATGTAGACGACGACGCAGGCCACGAGCGCGAGGATGAAGGCGAGATTGAGCGGGATGCGCTCGGGGAAACCGGGGATGAACTCTCCGAGGCGCGGCAGGTGCGCGTTTGCGCCCGCGACTGCGCCCTCCGCGCCGCCCGCCGCCGCCGGACGCCCGATAGGCACGGTCTGCATAATGGGATCGCCCGCCGTCTTGTAGTGATACTGCGTGAAGTAGCCCGTGATGGCGACGGCGACGAAGTTGAGCATGATGGTGTTGATGACTTCGTGCGAGCCGAAGCGCGCCTTCAGGACGCCCGGTATCGCGCCCCACACGCCGCCCGCCAGCATCGCCGCCAGACACGCAAGCGGAATCAAAATCCACCCCGGCAGATTCGCAAACGTGATGCCGACCCACGCCGTCACGAACGCCGCGACGTACAACTGCCCTTCAGCGCCGATGTTCAGCAACCCGCAGCGAAAGGCGACGGCCACCGCGAGCCCCGTGAAAATCAGAGGCGTCGCGTAAAAGAGCGTGTAGCCGATGCCGTCAGGCCACGAAAGGGCGCTACCGATGAGCAGCCTGTACGTCTCGAAAGGGTCGTCGCCAATCAACAACACGACAATCCCGCCGACGACGAACGCCGCCACGACGGCGATAAGCGGAAACAGCAATTCTCGCAGTAGCCTCATAATTTTAATGATGAATGCGGAATGCGGAATGCGGAATGAAAAGACAAAAGCAATTAGCCTTTCATTCATCATTCATCATTCATCATTCCGCATTTCCTTTGCTTCCTCCGGTCATCAACAGACCGATTTCTTCGTTGGTGGCGCTGCGCGGGTCAACCTCGCCGACGATGCGACCCTCGTGGATGACGAGCAGGCGGTCGGCGAGCGCCGTCACTTCTTCCAGCTCGGCGGAGACTAAGAGGACGGCGCAGCCCGCGTCGCGCAAATCGACGAGCTTGCGATGAATGAACTCGATGGCTCCGATGTCAACGCCGCGCGTCGGCTGCGCGACGAGCAGCAGCCTGGGCTCGATGTCCAGCTCACGACCGATGATGAGCTTCTGCTGATTGCCGCCTGAAAGAGCGCGAGCCGGAAGCTCAGGGTTGGCCGGGCGCACGTCGAAGTCTCTGACAATCTGCTCGGCGCGGCGGCGGATGGCCTTCGTATCGAGCAGCACGTCGGCGGGCGGCGCGACCGTCGGCCTTCGATAGTGAACGCCGAGGATGGAGTTTTCGCTGAGGTCGAAGTCGAGAAGCAGCCCGCGTCGATGTCGATTTTCGGGAATGTGCGCGATGCCCTGCTCGCGGCTCGACTTCGGATTGATGCGCGCCATTCTCTGCCCCTTGAACTCTATCTCGCCGCTCAAAGACGCGGGTGCAACCAGTCCCGCCAGCGCCTCTATCAGCTCCGTCTGCCCGTTGCCCTCGACGCCCGCGATGCCGACAATCTCTCCGGCTCTCACGTCGAACGACACGCCATCGACGCGCCGCGAGCCGTCGCGCGCCGTGACCGTCAAATCGCGCACGCTCAGGACGGTTTCCCCGACGCTCGCCTCCGGCTTCTCGATACGCAGCAAAACGTCGCGCCCCACCATCAGGCGCGCAAGCTCTGCCGCGTTCGTCTCGCTCGTCCGCAGGCGACCGACCACGCGCCCGTCTCGCATCACGGTCACGTCGTCGGAAATCGCCAGCACTTCGGAGAGCTTGTGTGTGATGATGACGACCGTCTTGCCCTGCTCGCGCATGCGCCGCAGAATGGCGAAAAACTCTTCGACCTCCTGCGGCGTGAGAACCGCCGTCGGCTCGTCGAGAATCAAAAGGCGCGCGTGCCTGTAGAGCGCCTTCAGAAGCTCGACGCGCTGCTGCTGCCCGACCGACAGGTCTTCAACCTCGGCGTGCGGATTGACCGATAGCTTGAACTCTTCCGAGAGCGCGCGTATCTCCGCAGCCGCCTTCGACAAATCGAGCGAGACAGCCGCGCCCGGCTCCGCACCGAGCACGATGTTCTCCGCCACCGTCATCGTCTCCACCAGCATGAAGTGCTGGTGAACCATCCCGACCCCCAGAGCGATAGCATCATGCGGCGACGCGATGCGGCGCACCTCTCCGTCAATCAGAATGTCGCCGCTATCAGCCGTATAGAATCCATAAGCAATGCGCATCGCGGTCGATTTCCCCGCGCCGTTCTCGCCCACGATGGCATGAATCGTCCCCGGCTCGACCCTGATACTCACACGGTCGTTCGCCAGCACGTCTCCGAAGCGTTTGGTAATGTCTCTTAGCTCAAGCATAAAGTTAGGGGTTGGGGGTCAGGGGTTGGGGGTTAGGGAAG
>DASWNP010000047.1:0-41989 GCA_036399175.1 Pyrinomonadaceae bacterium
GTCTGAGCCAGCAGCAGTGTAACGCCATCGCCCGCAAGCTCAACACGCGGCCGCGCAAGCGGCTCGGGTTCAAGACTCCGCTCGAATGCTATAACGAGCCTTAGTCAGTGTTGCACTTCAAACTTGATGTCAGGTTTGGCATCAAGGAAAGCACTCAACCTCCGCTTTCTCAACTCTCAGTCTAACTCAACGTCAGTTCTTTTAAGTGTCAGAATCTAACGCCCGGCATCACCCGCCGCGCACCTACGTAATTAGCGGTAAGCTCTCGATGAAAGCCGCGCTATTCGCGGTCGGGTGCATGCCGTTGTTAGGCTTCCGCACAACCACTCAACTCTTGCTAAGAGCCTTTTTAACACTCGCCGCATATAAAAGACCTAATCCGGCAGCCGGGAGCAATCCGAAGATTGCCACCCAAGCCACTGGCGCGAAAACATAATCTTGAAATGCTTTAGCCGCTCCGAATGTACCACTCATCTCACTTAGAAAATTGATTGATGAGCCAGCTAGGACAGAAAGCAGCAAGCAACTCCACGCTAGCGCAACACCAATAAGCCAGACTCGTAAACTCTGGACTCCGACACGGTAGATAAGATTACCCGCAACCAAGCCGAATAAGATAGCTGCCGCGAATAAGGTGACGACGGCAATCATAATGGGTTCTTTAAACCAACGATTAGTGAGTATTTCACCGAAACCTACCCTTAACACTCCGAATATTGCGGCGGCTAGCACTGAAGCCAATGCCAATCCTGATGCCGCGCAAATAACGGAGTATTTGATGCTCATACGCTGATACTGTAATTTTCTTGGTTCTCTCATAGAAACACATGCTTCGGAAGCCTAACGCCCGAATTAACCGGGCGCAGGCGAATACACACAATCTGAGCGGGAGGAGGCATGATGAAAGAAAGGCTATTCCGTGCTCCGGTTCAATGAGTTGTTCGGTTGCGTCACTTAATAACGAATTCGCCCGCGCCACAGCAGTCAATGCATTTTTGCACAAATTTCCGACCCCCGTTACCACCAAACCAGTCAAGTGGTGTAAGAGGTTCGATGTCTTCAAGAGCGATGCAATCGATAACGGGACTCGCAGGTAAATTGTGGAAGTCTCGCGGTAATTCGACGGGAACGGTAACACTCCGCCGTTTATCGTCGGCTGGTAAATCATGAAAGGCTCGCGATAACGCATCTGCTAGATTGCGCACATCGTCAGCCGTAGGCCGAGCAATCGCCCGGCCTCAATTAGAAGTCGCGATGTTTAGATGTGTCGATTAGATAAACGCGGCCAAACACAGGATCTGCGCCACTCCGGGAGCCCACCAGGTTTCCCCGACGCACTGCTTGTATTCATCATAGCCGGTTTTAGCCAAGATGCTCGGATTGCTGGAAGTGATTGAGCCATCCGATCCGAAGCGTAACGTGACGATTTCACTACGCGAGATCTGAGTGGAGAGTTTCCTGCTAAAGCTGTTGACGATGGTTTGCAAAGCCAGACTGGAGCGAACAAGTTGTTCACCGACTCGCGCTCTCTCAACGTCCGCCGCGCCCCCTCGTGTTCTGTCAAGTGGTCGAGATGTGGATGTCTCTCCGGTCGGCACAAGACCCTTTCCGCTGAAGCTCAAGACAAAGTCGATGTTCGGTGGCGCCGTGTGCGCGGGCGCAGGAGTCGCAGAGGGCCTGGTTTGGGTTTGAGCATTCACCACAGCGCAGGCAAACAGAAGGGTCAGGCCGGCGAAGGCGGCGGAAGTGAAGAAGAGTTTTCTAAACATCGTAATCTCCTCTCAAGACGGTTAGTGAGAACTGGCGCGCGCGGACACGCTATGCCTGATTGCCCGGAGTGTCAACGTTAATTTGCCTAATGGGTGCATATATCTTTCAGAAGTCGAAGCAACCGAACGCTGGAGCTAAGCTGCCGCCTGCCACACACAACTTACAATAGATACCAAGATTGCTGGCTGGCGGTCAGCTTGAGCGACTTGTTAGGCTGCGAGTGCCCTTAAGATTGAGCCACAAACCCACTAATAAGAAAATGACAAACGCCAATAGCGAGCATATGCCAATCAAGACGTATCTATCCTGGTGCGCCTTCCAAGCCTTATACCATTCCTCAAACTCGACGCCCCGAGGCCCCCAATTGTCTGGACTCAGGTCATACGTCCCCATGAAGAAGATGAGAGACCCCATCGCCATCAGGAGAGTTAGAACAGCAGCAATGTATGGAAGTCTGTATTTCATTCAACTCGGCAGCCTAACGCCAGGCATTACCCGCGCCCTATTCAACGTGTATGAGAGGCCGCGTGGTGGGGCGTCGGGTGCATGCCGTTGTTAGGCGGCTCTTTGCTAAGAATTTTATAGCTTGAAAACTAGATACTCTGGTGATTTGCCGATTCGTTCAATCCTTCTCCTTTTTGAATTCCTTCTCAAGGCGAGATTCAATTACAGATGCAAGTTCTGCCGTTCCCATCTCACTCGCGTCAATACCTTGCCACGTGCGAATTGCAGGCGGTAAGTCCTTGCCACTAACCCCACCAAGCAAGACGGGAATTATTTTCACGCCTTCCGATACAGCACGACTTACAGCTACCCCCATTTCGAAATTTGCCCATGGGGACTTTAAGGAATGAGGCGTGATAAAGATAAGATAGACCCGCGCTTCGGAAAGCGCCTTTTCGAGAGTTTCCTGCCACTTCTCTCCAGGCTTTATCTCTTGGTCGCTCCACACTGGTAGATTAGCGTTCTTGAGAATATGTGTAATTGATTTAACGGTATCCTCATCAGCGGATGAGTGCGAAACAAAAACTTTGATATTAGATTTAGCCATTTTGAGCCTCCCACTTATTCACACGCGATTGAAGCTGACTGAAATAAGATTCGATGTTATTCAAATCTACAAGGTCAAGCCTCTTTAGAGCAATTGGAATACGTTCGTCAGTAGCGAGGTCTTTTGCCTCAATACCATGTAAGATGCCAACCATGCGTTTTCGCCCCCCCCAAAACACGCCAATTTCCAACCAAATATAGGGTCGGCTTGTTGACCACGGAGTAAGAAGAACTAAAAGCTCTGTGGAATCATCAGCCGCTTCTAAAATACGTTGCTCAAAGTCATCGCCATGTTGAATATCTGCTTCATCTAAGAAAGTATCAGCACCATTCGCCTCAATCTGAGCGGCAATTTGTTTAGCAATCCATGTATCTTTGGATGAGTGCGATATGAATACTTTCGGTTTACGCGTACCCGGGTTCATATAATCACCACCTTACAATGTGTGCCGCCTAACGCTAATTAGGCCGCTCTTGGCGGTATTTTTCGACTCCTGACGATTTTGACCGCTCTGAGCGGTCTAATATCATATTGGCCGACAATTACCGCTCTTGGCGGTCTAACACCCTTGTAAGGCGTAAAATACCGCTATTAGCATCCAGGTAAAGTCTTTCATCTTAAATTAGGACACTACTGAAAAGCCGTAAATGGTAAATCGTAAATCGTAAATAGATTAAGAACAGGTTTTAACTATTTACGATTTACGATTCACGATTTACTTATGTCTGTCTTCAATTCTGGCTGCGCTCGTCGGCTGAGGGGGCGGCGGGGACGAGGGTGATTTCGATGCGTCGGTTGCGCAGGCGCGTGGAGGGGCGCGCGTTGGAGGCGACGGGGTTGGCCGTGCCCATGCCGCTCGCCTGAATGCGCGCGCTATCGACTCCGGCGGCGACGAGGCGTCCGGCGAGGGCTTCGGCTCTATCCTGCGTCAGTTGTTGAAGGGTGGAGGCGTCGCCGCTGCTGTCGGTGTAGGCTTCGATGTGGACGCGGAAGTCAGGATTGTTGGCGAGAAGCGCCGCCAGTTGCTCGACGGTGGCGGAGGCTTGCGGCGAGAAGTCTGCGACGCGCGCTCCAGCCCAGAGTTTTTCGGGCAGCACGAGCACGAGCCCGCGCGAGGTTTCGCGCACCGCGCCGTAGCGTGCGAGCGTCGCTTTGAGCGCCGTCAGGGCTTCGCGCTGGCGGTTGACTCGCTCTTCGGAGGTGCGGCGAGCCTGCTCGGCCTGTCGCTCTCCCTCGATGCGCGCGAGCCTGAGACGCGCGTCGTCGGATTCGGCGCGGACGCTCTGCAACTCATCGCGCAGGCGCGCGACTTCCGTGCGCAGGTCGCGCAGTTGTTGATTGGCGTTGACGGCGTCGCGCTCGGCGAGGATGCGCGCGTTCTCTTCGCGTTGGAGCGCGGCGCGGAGGTCTGCAATCTGCTGCGTGGCGGTGGCGGCGCTCTGCTCGGCTTCGCGGACGGCCTCGTCGCGGCGCGCTATCTCTTCGCGTCGCTGGCGCGCGGCGCGTCGGCCTTCGGCCACTTCTTCGGCGCGCGAGCCGAGGCTCGTCGCACGACGCGCGAGGGCGTCAACCTCTTCGTCGGCCTGCTTCATGCGCCACGCGTTCTCGGCCTGTTCGAGCACGTCTCTGGCTTCCCTCAACTCGTTCGTCGCGTCGCGCTCGGCTCCCGAGAAGCGCGCGAGCGCGATGGCCTGCCGCGCGCCGAGCAGGGAGACGGGCGTGTTGACGTAATCGCGGTCGGCCACTTCGGGCACGCGCGAATCGTTGAAATAGTCGCTCGTGTTGCCGATGTACTGCACGTTGACGACGGCCACTTCGGCGTCGCCGGGATTGCGCGGCGGAAGATTTTCGAGGACGACCATGCGGCTCGGGCCCCGAACGAGGAAATGCGGCTCGGCGGTGACGATGAGCGCGAAGGTTTGCAGGGGCGTCGTCACGTCGATTTTCGAGTTGACGATGAAGCTGCCGCTTCTTTTGATTTCGCCGAGATTGTCGGCGCGCCCTTCGGGCGAGATTGCCCAGAGGACGTAGGTCGTGTAGACGCTGCCAAGCTCGAAGGCGCGCGGAAGATTCTTGACTTCCATCTCGACGCGCGTGCCGCGCCGCCCCGTGCGCCTGACTTTGGCCTCGCCGCTCAGGCGCGGCAGACGCGTCGTGCCCCGAAACTTTAACGTCACCGATTCGTCAAGAGGATAGGTGACGGCCACCGTCTGGCGGCGCGCGTCCGTCTGCGCGTGGGCGATAAAAGAAGCGCTGATGATGAGAGCGAGCGCGCAGAGCGCGCCTGTCCTGAAGGCTCGATGTAAAGGAGAGCGCAAAGTATGCATACTGCTTTGCTCCTTGAAGTTGAACGTGAATGGAGGCGCGTCCCTTCGGGGCTAAAGGGGCGCGAGAGTTCGTCGTCTTGTAATGGATGCGTCGGCTGCGCTGGCAAGTTGCCGCGCCCGCGCGCGCGCTTTTGCGGGGAGAAAGCCTGAGCGTCGTCCTTTGTTCTTCCCTGTTCGAGTTTTAGGCGTCGGCCAAACTCTTGCGTCTTCAATCCCGCTGCGCGGCGCGATAATCGGCGACCCACTGGACGAGGGCGACGGCGACCGAGCACAAGAGAAGAATATGAATGAAGCCGCCCTTGCCGAAAATCAGACCGAGAAGCCAGATGAGGAAGAGCACGAGCGCGACTATCCAGACCATTTGGCCGTCACCTGCCCGCGCTTCTGAACGCGCCTTTCGGAAGCTCGACGGCGCGAAGCCCCACGCGCGAAGGCTCGCCGCCGACGAGAAAGACCGAATCGCCCGAAGCCGGAGCGACCGTCAGGGCGCGCATAGAACTTGCCCCGCCCGGCGCGCTCGCCGAAGCCGAGGCGGCGGTTCTCGCTTCCTCTTCGGTGCGCCAGATGAGAGAGCCGTCGCGGCCTGAGAAGCCGAGGGCGAACATCGAGCCTGCGGGCACTATCACGTCGAGCGTGCCATCGCCGTTCAGATCGGCGAAGGAGGCCGCGCCCGCGTCGGTCGCGCCTTCGGCGAACCACTTAATCTTGCCGTCGTTCGTGCCGACGACGGCCACGCGCCCGAGTTTCGTCACCATGACAATCTCGCTCGTGCCGTCGGAGTCGAGGTCGATGGCGGCGAGCGTGCCGCGCACGGTATCGTTCTCGGTGACGATTCTTCCAAGAGGCTTCAGCTCGGCGGCTGCCAGAGCGTCGAGCCCCTTATCTGTCCCGACCGTCATAATCACGCCCAGGCCGGTCGTGACGATGAGCGGCGCGGTCGTCACCGTGCCTTCGAACTTGACCGAGCGGACTGTTTCGCCCTTCGCGCTGCGAACTTCGACCGAAGAGTTGTCGAGCGCGAGCGCGACGGCGCGCGCGTCGCCGATTGTGTAAGGCACGGGTGCGCCGACGACAGTCGCGCCGAGCTTCGTTTCGGCGCTAACGAGTCCTGTGTCGCCTTCAAGAATGTAGAGCGTCGAGGGGCTGCCCGCGACGACGGCCAGTTCGTTCTTACCGTCGCCGTTTAAGTCCGCAGCCACTCCGCCGGTCGCCGCGCCCGCCGGAAGCTGCGTGCGCCACGCTTCGCGCCCCGTATCGCCTGTGAGGGCGCGCACGCCCGCGTCGAAGGCCACGACGATGTTTGAGCTGAGACCGTCGCGCGCGGGCGTGATGAGCGGCGCGAAAGTGACGGCAGAGCTTGAGCCGGTGGCTTCGCCGCGCTTGGCGTTCGGGCGAAAGCGCGTCGTCCAGAGCGCGACGCCGGTCGTGCCGTCGAGCGCGTAGACCGTGCCGTCGGCGTTGACGCCGACGAGGTCTGCGCCTTTGTCGGCGCGCAGACGCGCCGTGACGAGACGCATCACTTCGCCCGTCGCCGTGCGCCAGCCGGCGTTGTTGGAAGCGACGACGACGTTTGCGCCCGCCGGAATCGACGCGACGGAAGCATCTGCGGCGGAGACTTCTACGGGCGCTCCCCTCGTGTACCTGCCCGTCTCGCCTGCGGCGGGAGCGACGCGCCAGAAGTAGTTGCCCGCCGCGAGCCCCGTGATGCGATACTCGCGCCCGACCACCGCCTGGTCGAAAACTATGTCCTCGAACTGCGCATCGCGCGCCACCTGCAAACGATAGCGCTCGACGCCCTGCGTGCCCTGCCAGCGAATGAGAATCGACGAAGTGACCTGCCGCGCCTGCGGGCTCCCTTGCGCGTTGTCGGAAGCGGCGGGCGCTTCTATCTTCCGCGCTCCAGTCTTTTGCGCTTCGGTCTTCTGCGCCGGAGCGGGCGGCGTGCGACGCGTCTGGGTTCGGCGCTGTGCGTAGACGCTCTGAGAGGAGAGCGCGCCGCAAATGATGGAGATGAGAAACAGACGGGCGACAAGAGAGCTTTTGGGTGTTGGCTTCATGGCGTTTCGTTCAGTTTGTAGCCGACGCCGCGCACGGTCAGAACGTAGCGCGGGTTCTTCGGGTCGGTTTCGATTTTTCGACGCAGGCGGTTGATGTGCGGATCGACGTTGCGCTGGTAGCCTTCGTACTCGGTGCTCCAAACTTCGTCGAGCAGGTCGTTGCGCGACCAGGCGCGACCGGGCTCGCTGGCGAGACGTTCGAGGATGTGAAACTCAAGCGGCGTCAGCTCGACGCGCGAGCCGCCCAAAGTCACTTCATGCCGGCGCTTGTCGATGACTAGCTCGCCCACCTCGAAGCGCTCGTCGCTCGCCGTCTTTTCCGTCTCTTCCTTCTTCGGCGTCCAGCGCCCCGCACGGCGCAGCAGTGCTTCGACGCGCACTTCAAGCTCGCGCGGGCTGAAAGGCTTCGCAAGATAATCGTCAGCCCCGGCCCTGAAGCCTTCGACCTTGGCATCGACCTCGTCGTGCGCGGTCAGAAAAAGCGCGGGCGTTTGCACGTCGGCTTCGCGCACGCGGCGCAGCAGCTCAAGGCCGGTCATGCCGGGCATCGTCACGTCGAAGATGAAACAGTCGAAGCTGCCGGAGAGCGCGGGCGCGAGAGCGTCCACGCCGCTCTCCTTCTCTTCGACCTCGTATCCGAGACGGCGAAAATACTCTGCCAGCAGCAGGCGCATGTCATCGTCGTCATCAACAATCAGCAGTCGTTGACTCACGTTTTTATAGTTTCCCCACGTCCGTTTAAGTGTCGGGTCGGCATGGCAGCCGAGAGAACTTCCGTTGAGCGCCTAGATTATAGCGCAACTGCGCCGCGCTCAAAGCTTTTCGATGCAATGTGAGTGGCGGCTCGCGTCCGCGAGATGCTTGACGCCGCGCCGAAAGCCTACGTATAGTTTCGATTTACCGGGCTGACGAGAGAGCAAAGAGAATCCTTCCTTCAACTTAGAGACTGAGCGGGCGCGGCCGTCTGGGCGACTGATGCACGATTTACGCAGACTACTGAAATATCTCAAGCCTCATTGGGGAAAATTCACGCTTGCGACCGTCGCCATGCTGGCCGTCGGGCTCTTGCAGAGCGCCATCGGGGCGCTGATTCCGCCGATTCTCAACCAGGCTCTCCGAGGCTCCGACCAACAGGTGGAGCGTACCTCTACGCTCTACGGTTTGCAACGTCTGATACCGGAATCGCCCGTCGATGCGTGGCAGACGATAGCCCTCCTGCTCGTCGCCTTCACCGTCGGCAAGGGCATCGCCGAATACTTCTCCACCTATCTGATGGCGCGCGTCGGGCAGGAATCGGTGCTCCACCTCCGGCTCGACCTCTACTCGCACCTGCATTCTCAGTCGGCCGATTTCTTCGAGCGACACCGAACGAACTACCTCGTCTCGCGCCTCATCTCTTCGGCCTCTTCAATCGAAAGCGCCGTCACATACACTTTGCGCGACATGCTGCGCGAGAGCTTTACGCTCGTCTTTTTCCTCGCCGCCTCCTTCTATTATTCGTGGCGGCTGACGCTCGGCTCGCTCATCATCGCGCCCTTCGTCGGCCTTCTGACGGCGCGCTTCGGGCGTTCGCTCAGGAATCTGTCGCGCGAGTCGTTCGAGTCGGGTCAGCGCCTCGTCGATACGGCGCAGGAGGCGCTCTCTAACCAGCACATCGTCAAAGCATACCTCGGCGAAGAACGCGAGCGCGGGCGCTTCAAACGAGTGGCCGAACAGATTGTGCGCGCCAACCTGCGGACGGCGAAAATCAACGGCTTCGCGCCGCCTTCAATCGAGATGGTCGGCGTGCTCGCAGTCGTCGTGCTGCTCTTCTTCGGCCAGAGAGAAATCATTTCCGGGCGGATGAACTCGGCGCACTTCATCACGTTTCTCTTCTTCCTCTTCTCTTCCTACGACCCGATGCGCAAGCTTTCGCGCCTGCACAACGGAATGGAACAGGCGCTCGCCGCCGCGCGCCACGTCTGGGAAGTCTTGGACGAGCACTCCGAGATTAGAGAGAAGCCCGACGCCGTCGAACTCCGAACGCTTGAGCGCGGCATCGAGCTGCGCGATGTTTCCTTCAACTACGCGAACGAAACGCGGCGCGTCCTGCACGACATCAATCTCAGCATCCCTGCCGGGCAGATGGTAGCGCTCGTCGGCGAATCGGGCGGCGGCAAATCGACTTTGACCAAGCTCATCCCACGCTTTCACGACCCGACCAACGGCTCGGTCGTCTGGGACGGCACAGACTTGCGCGACGCGCGCGTTCATTCCCTCCGGCGCAACATCGCGCTCGTCACGCAGGAGACCGTGCTCTTCAACGACACGGTGCGCTACAACATCTCCTACGGTCGCCCCGACGCTTCGGAGGCCGACATAGAGAGTGCGGCGCGCGTCGCTTTCGCACATGATTTCATCATGGAGCTGCCCGCCGGTTACGACACCGTCGTCGGCGAGCGCGGCATCTTTCTTTCGGGCGGCCAGCGCCAGCGACTCGCCATCGCGCGCGCCGTCCTGACCGACGCCTCCGTGCTCCTGCTCGACGAAGCCACCTCGGCGCTCGACGCCGAATCCGAACGGCTCGTTCAGAAAGCGCTCGCCAACCTGACGCGCGGGCGCACGACCGTCGTCATCGCGCACCGGCTTTCGACCGTCCGCCGCGCCGACCAGATAGTCGTCATGGAGCGCGGGCGCATCATCGAGACTGGCAGGCACGCCGAGCTGCTCGCGCACGGCGGCATCTATCGACGCCTCTACGAACTGCAATTCGCCGACGAAGAGGAGGAAGAAGCTTCGACAGTGAGCAGTGAGCCGTAAGCGGTGAGCAGATAATCTCTGCTTTCGCTGCTTACCGCTCACTGCTTACCGCTCACTACTTATGAAATCAATGACCGGCTTCGGTCGGGGCGCGGTGACGGGCGAGAGCTTCAACGTCGCCGTTGACCTCAAGACCGTCAACAATCGCTTCCTCGACGTGCACCTGCGCACGGGCGCGGAGCTTTCGAGCCTCGAAGCCATGATTCGACGCCGCATCGGCGAGCGACTCTCGCGCGGGCGCGTCGATGTCTCCGTCACCATCGACCGCACGGGCGAGGTCATGTATGAATTGAACCGCCCCTTGATTGCCGGTTATATCCACGCCATGCGGACTTTGCAGACCGAGTTCGCGCTCTCGGGCGAGCCCGACATCAACGTGCTCGCGCGTCTGCCTGGCGCGATGCAGCCCGCGCGCGACGGTTTGAGCGAGGCGATGATTACGGGCGTCGAGCGTGCGCTCGGGGAAGCTTTAGACGAGCTTGAGGCGATGCGCGAGCGCGAGGGCGCGGCGCTCTCGGCAGAGATGCGCGGGCGTCTGGACGAGATTGAGCGCAACGTCCCGATTATCGAAGCGGTGGCGGGCGAGCAGGTCGATGCTTACAGGGCGCGCGTGCAGCGCCGCATCAGCGAGCTTCTGGCGAGAGACGGCCTCGAAGTCGTCGAGCTTGACCAGGGACGGCTCGCGCAGGAGGTCGCGTACCTTGCCGACCGCAGCGACATCACGGAAGAGCTTACGCGGCTCAAGAGCCACGTCGAGCAATTTCGAGACAGCCTCGACGGCACGAGCGAGGTCGGCAAGCGCCTCGATTTTCTCTTGCAGGAGTTCAACCGCGAGGCCAACACGGTGCTCTCGAAATCGACCGACGTAGTGATTAAAGAGGCGGCGCTCTCGATTAAAGCGGCGGTCGAAAAATTGCGCGAGCAGGTGCAGAACGTTGAGTGAGACGACGGAGGATAGAGACTCAGCGAAGGTGAGCGGCACGGAGGCGCAGGCCGAAGGCGCGACAGAGGCGGGTGAGTCGAGCCCGTATCGAGGGATTCTCTTCGTCATCAGCTCGCCTTCGGGCGGCGGCAAAGGCACGCTCATTCGCCGCATCCTCAAAAGCGTCCCGCACCTCGGATACTCCGTCTCTTGGACGACGAGGAGTCCGCGCGCGGGAGAACAAGATGGCGTCAACTATCATTTCGTCTCGGTCGAAGAGTTCGAGCGCATGATAGAGCGCGACGGATTTCTCGAATGGGCGCGCGTTCACGGCAGGCTCTACGGCACGGCGCGCGAGGCCGTCGAGCGTGAAATGCTCGCGGGCAGAGATGTCATCCTCGAAATCGACGTGCAGGGCGCAGCCGCCGTCCGTCGCTCGATGCAGAACGCGGTTCACGTCTTTATCCTGCCGCCGTCGTTCGAGGTTTTGCACGAGCGCCTGCGCGGGCGGCAGACTGAAACGCCCGCCGATTTGTCCGTACGCTTGAGGAATGCGCGCGCGGAGGTGGAGCGTTATACTGAGTTCGACTACATCGTGCTCAACGACGAGGTGACGCGCGCAGCAGCGCAACTCGCCTCAATCGTGTATGCTGAGAGAGCGAGACGTGAGCGTCAGGAGTGGCTGGCGCGCCGCGTGCTCGAAACTTTCCCGTAAGACACGAGGCCGGGCGTGCGGGAGATTGATGGTCGCCGCCCCGGCGTTGATAATCTAAACGAGTATTCACACAGGAGAGATTGGCTCCCGAAGCCGAACGAGAAGAATTATGCCGAAAGCTGCCGAAGCACAGAACGAGAATGTCGCCAATGATGAACAGAACAACCAGATGCCGGAAATCGACTCGAAATATCGTCTGATTATCGTCGCCGCGCAGCGCAGCAAACAACTGCAACGCGGCGCACGCCCGCGCGTCGAGATGGACACGGCGCGTCACAAGCCGACGCGTGTGGCGCTCGAAGAGGTGCAGCGCGGCAAAGTTCCCTTCACGATTCTTGATAGAGAATAAGGGCGTCTCAATTCTTTGAGACTTCGAGCGGAAGCAGCGAGTTCTCGTCGCCTTCGAGACCCTGCTCTTCGCACCAGCGCCGGTAGTCCGCTTCGGCCTCGTGCGCATCCTCTTCCTGCTCGATGGCGCGATAGGCCGCCATGCGCGTCTGCGCGTCGAGCTTGCGGCTGCCGAAGAGCGTCTTGAAATAACTTCGCAGGTAAGAAGCGAAGAAGCCGAGCATCCCTGCGCGCTCATACTGCAAGACGTGTGTGCCCTCGTGCGCCAGCAGCCACGCCGGGACACACGTCCGCCCCTCCCCGTCCGTCTTCACCAGATTCGGCGTCACGATAATTCGCCGCCCGAACGTAATCGCCCCAATCTTCAATTTCTCAGTCACGAAACGCCTGACGTACAACTCGATGGGCGGAAGCACAAGCTGCGGGTCTTTCAACCTCGCACGCATGAAAGCCTCTATCCTACTGTGTGTCTCAGGACTCAGCCGCATAAGAACAGTGACGAGTGACGAGTGACAAGTGACGAGCAAGACAAGAAGACAAGTGAATGGTAAATGGTAAATGGTGATTAGATAAAACCCGTTCTTACCATTCACCATTTACGATTTACTATTTACCAGCTTTTCACTCGTCACTCGTCACTTGTCACTGCCTTTACATGTTTTTGTAGCCGGGGCCGCCGCCGCCTTCGGGCGTGACCCAGTTGATAATCTGGTACGGATCCATGATGTCGCAGGTCTTGCAGTGGACGCAGTTGGAGAAGTTTATCTGTAGCTTTCGCTTGCCGTTCGCGCCGTCTTCGACCATCTCGTAGACGGCCGCCGGGCAGAAACGCTGGCAGGGATTGCCGAACTCTTCGGCGCAGCGCTCGGCGCAGATGTTCGTGTCGAGGACGTGGAGGTGAACGGGCTGGTCTTCGTCGTGGGCGACGGCGGCGTGGTAAACGTCTGTGACCTTGTTGAAGGTGAGCTTGCCGTCGAAGCGCAGGTTTCCGTAGCGCTGCGAGAGGTCGTCGCTGGTGTAGCCGTAGTCGGCGAGCTTGCCCATGACGGCGTGGCCGGGCTCTGCCGAGGTACGGTCGAAGAGTCCCCATGAGCGACCGCCTGTCAGGAATTGCAGACCGGCGTTCGCCATGCCGAGCCAGCGCCCGTGCTTGAAGCCCGCGTGGAAATTTCTCACCTTCCTGAGTTCCGGCATAATCCAGCTCTCCCCGACGAGCTGTTCGTATCGCTTCAACTGTCGCGCCGAGTAGTCGCCCGCCAGAAGCGCCTCGAAGATGGCCTCGGCGGCGAGCATGCCGCTCTTGATGGCCGTATGGATGCCCTTGAGGCGTTGCGAGTTGAGGAAGCCCGCGCAGTCGCCGACCAGGAGCACGCCGTCGGCGTAAATCTGCGGCATGGCGTAGAAGCCTCCGGCGGCGATGGTCTTCGCACCGTAGCGCAGGAGCTTTCCGCCTTCGAGAAGTTTGGCGATGAAGGGGTGCTGCTTGTAGCGTTGAAACTCGGCGTGAGGGTCGAGCAGCGGGTCGCGGTAGTCGAGCCCCGTCACGTAGCCGATGTTGAGGATGCGATTCTGCATGCCGTAAATCCAGCCGCCGCCGTAGGTCTGCGCGTCGGACGGATATCCGAGCGTGTGCGTGACGCGCCCGGCCGGGTAGCGGTCGTCGGGCAGTTCCCAAAGCTCCTTGATGCCGATGCTATAGACCTGCGGCTCGCGCCCCTCGTTGAGATTCAAACGCTGCGAAAGCTCCTTCGTGAGCGAGCCGCGCGGCCCTTCGCCGAGCACCGTCACTTTCGCGCGCAGGTCAACGCCCGGCTCGAAGTTGGGCTTGCGTTTGCCCTCGCGGTCGATTCCCTTGTCGCCCGTGCGGACGCCGACGACGCGGTCTTGCTCGTCGTAGAGCATCTCTGCGCCCGGAAACTCGGGAAAGATGTTGACGCCCGCCTCTTCGCACTTCTCGCCGAGCCATTCCGTCAGCTTGTTGAGCGAGACGATGTAGTAGCCGTGATTCTTCAAAGGCGGCGGCGTCATCGGCGACTTGATGGCGCGCGTCTTCGTCAGGTAGAGAAAGAAATCCTCTTTCACGGGCGATTCGAGCGGCGCACCCTGCTCGACGAAATCCGGCATCAACTCTTTGAGGGCGCGCGGATCCATCACCGCGCCCGAAAGGATGTGCGCGCCGACGGACGCGCCCTTCTCGATGACGCCGATTTCAATTTCGCCGAGCGGCTTGCCCTCGCGCTTGCCGCTCTCGACCGCCTCGTTATGCTCTCTCACCAGGCGCGCCAGATGCAGCGCGCCGCTCAGATTCGCCGGGCCTGCGCCGACGAAGACGACATCCATCTCAAGACTTTCACGTTCCATATCTTAAGCTCCGTTAAAATAGCATCAGCCGATGCGTGCGACGCGCGAAGAAGCTCTCCCGTCCACGCCTGCGCGAAACGAACTCTCAGCTTGCGAATTACGAAAATGAATCACCATTCAGTTTAGCTGCACCGCCGCGAAATAGCAAAACAGGAGCGGCCACTGAAGAGCGGCCTGGAGAGCGACCGCTGGCAGCCTGCGGCGCGACGCGCCGACTTCGTCAGAGGCCGTTTCGCGCCGCGCATCTTTCTTCGGCAAACGCGCTGGTGTAAACTGCGCCCTGATGTCGTCGAGCCCCTCCGTCATGCGCGCCCGAAGCTTCAATAAAACTCCTTTTCTGTTCGTGACGCTCGCGCTTCTGGCGGGCTTCGCGCTCGTCGCCTTTCTGGTCGCGGCGCTCGCCGTCAGGCCGCGCACTTCTTCAAGTGTCGGCGCAGAGCGCGCGCGACGCCTTTCGAGCCTTCCGCCCGTCATCCTCTGGGCTTGGGAGCGACCGGAAAAACTCGATTATCTCGACACGCGGCGCGTCGGCGTCGCCTTTCTCGCGCGGACGCTTCACCTGCGCGGGGAGTCGGTCGTTGTGCGCCCGCGCTTGCAGCCTTTGCAGGTTGCGCCCGACGCTTCGCTCGTCGCCGTCGTGCGCATCGAGTCGGACAAGTCAGAGCCTCCAACCCTCTCCGAAGTGCAACGCGCGCGGACGGTCGAAGCGATTGTCGCTTTGAAAGAGAAGCGCGCCGTACGTGCGATTCAGATAGATTTCGACGCGACAGTCTCAGAGCGCGACTTTTATCGTCAGTTGCTGTTCGACGTGCGGCGCGCTCTGCCCGGCGACCTCGCTCTCTCCATGACGGCGCTCGCTTCGTGGTGTATGCACGACGACTGGCTGAGGGATTTGCCGGTTGACGAAGCCGTGCCGATGCTGTTTCGCATGGGCGCTGACGAGCGACAGGTGCGCCATCAACTGCGAGCGGGCGCGGGCTTTCGCCCGCCGGTCTGCCGCGCGAGTCTCGGCGTCTCGACCGACGAGCCGTTCGCCTTCGAGCTTGCGCGCCCCGCGCGTCTATACGTTTTTCATCCCCGTTCATGGTCTTCCGAGTCAGTTCGCCAAATTCTTGAGAGGCATCCCCAATGAGCATCAAGCATCGTCAACTGTTCTCCCTCTTCGTCGCGTCGGTTCTCCTGCTGGGCGGCGCGCGTCTGAGCTTCGCCTGCGGCCCCTACTCGCTCGAAGCCGCCTTCACCTTCTCGAAGCACCCTGACTTTCCTCTGGAGAGATTCGCTCGCGGCGAAATCGGAGTGCTGCAACCGACCTACGCGCGCTCGTATCTCTACGCTGCCTATCGACAGATGTCGGGCGCGAGCTTCAACAACGCGGAGCAGTCGGCGCTCTCGGAGCTTTGGAAGGAGCGCATTGATTACGCATGGGAGCGAAAGGGTGAAGACTGGATTCAGAAGTGGCGTGAGGCGCGAAAGCGCGTCGCGGGCGTCGCCGAAGTGGCCGACATCTCGGTCTTCCGCTCGCGCGAGAAGCCGAACGACTACGAGACTTATCTCAACTGTCAGGACGACGCCTTTCGCACGGCGACAGCCACGCTCGAAGAGCGTATCAAAAAGTTCGGCGCGGAGAGCCCCGTCCTGAAAGAGTGGGTGGCGGCGCAGGACCTGGTTTTCGCCAACTGCTCCGAAGGCGAGCGCATCCCTTCTGCCGCCGAGCCCGGCGCAGACCCCCTCCTTCGCGCCGACCGCGCATATCAGATTGCCGCCGCCAACTTCTACGCGGCACGCTTCGACGAAGCGCGAAAGGCTTTTGAAGAGATTGCTGCCGACGCGTCGTCGCCCTGGCGCGCGGTCGCGCCTTATCTCGCGGCGCGTGCGCTTCTCAGAAAGGGTAGTCTCGGTCAGGAGTCTCTGCGCGCAGAGAGTCTGAGCGCGGCTGAGAAACAGTTGCAGAAGATTCTCGACGACCGCAGTTTGAGCGCGACGCACCGGGACGCGCGCCGCCTGCTGAACCTCGTCCGCCTGCGCCTGCGCCCCGAAGAGAAGCTGCACGAGCTGGCGCGCGACCTTCTGAAGCGCGACGCTCAGGGAAATTTCAAGCAGGACGTGTGGGACTACACGCTTCTGCTCGACAAGTTTCTCAAAGATGATGAGGGCGACCCCGACGAGCGTATGTTCAAAAACGTCCCCGCTCACGTTCGCGGCGACGACCTCTCCGACTGGGTGACGACCTTCCAGATTCGAGACGACGAAGCTCTCGAACACAGTCTGCGACGTTGGGAGACGAGCGCCGCTTTGCCCTGGCTCGTCGCCGCGCTCTCGAAGGTGGGGGCGAAGCATCCGAAGACGGCAGGACTGGTCGAAGCTGCCGCGAAGGTCGGCGCTGATTCGCCCGCCTATGCGACCGTCGTCTTTCACTCCGCGCGTCTGTTGAGAGAGGCCGGGCGCGAAGAAGAGGCGCGCTCGCGTCTCGACGCGGCGCTCTCGCGCGATGCCGCGCGCCTGCCCGTTTCCGCACACAACCGCCTGCTCGGTCAGCGAATGCTTCTCGCGCGCAGCCTCGAAGAGTTTCTACGCTTCGCGCAGCGCACGCCTACGGCTCTCAGCTGGAACGAAGACGGGCGCGAGCTTCCCGCCGACGCTTCCGAGGTGGAAGCGAACGACCGTGCGAAAGTCGCGCGCGGGCGTACGCTCTTCGACGACGACGCTGCCGCCATCCTGAACGCGCAGTTTCCCCTCGCCCTCTTGAAGCAGGCCGCGATGAGCGAAGCGCTGCCCGAACACCTGCGCCGCGAACTCGCGCTCGCTGCATGGGTGCGCTCGCTGCTTCTGGAAGACAGGGAGACTGGCAGAGAGCTTGTCCCGCTCGTCGAAAGCCTCGTGCCCGAACTCAAGGGTTATCTCAGCGCCGACCTCGACGCTAGCACCGACGAAGCGCGAAAGTTCAACGGCCTCTACGCCCTTCTGAAGTTTCCCGGCATGCAGCCGCACGCCGATTCCGGCATCGGCAGAACGACGCCGATAAACAGCATCGACAGCTACCGGGACAATTGGTGGTGCGTGCATACTCCGCAGGAGACTCAAACATCTTCCGCCGACGGCGCGGTAGCGGGAGCCCAAACGCAGAGCGCCGCCGCCAAGCCAGCTAACAACTTTCCGAGTTTCCTCAACGCACGACAGAGAGCGCAGGCCGCGCGCGAAGTGGCGCGCATCGAAGCTCTCGGCACGGCTCCAAACTTCCTCGCGCGTCTCGCCGTCGAATGGGCGAACAAGTCGCCCGACGACCCGCGCGTGCCCGAAGCCCTGCACCTCGCCGTCAGGTCAACGCGCTACGGGTGCAGCGACGCCGGAACAGGCGCACTCTCGAAGGCCGCCTTTCAAACGCTGCACAAACGCTACCCGAAGAGCGAATGGGCGAAGAAGACGCCCTACTGGTTCAACGGCTAACTGCGCTATCATCTTCGTCAGACGAATCCCGAAACAGCATTCATCTCAAGGAGGGAAACCGAACCAATGGCCGAGCATAAACACACTAACCGCCTGCAACACGAGTCGAGCCCGTATCTTTTGCAGCACGCGCACAACCCCGTCGATTGGTACGGCTGGGGCGACGAGGCGCTTGAGCGTGCGCGTGCGGAGAACAAGCCCATCCTTCTCAGCATCGGCTACTCGGCCTGCCATTGGTGTCACGTCATGGAGCGCGAGTCGTTCGAGAACGAAGAGATTGCGAAGCTGATGAACGAGCATTTCATCAACATCAAGGTTGACCGCGAAGAGCGTCCCGACCTCGACCAGATTTACATGAACGCCGTCCAAATGATGACCGGACACGGCGGCTGGCCGCTCACAATCTTTCTCACGCCCGAGCTTGTTCCCTTCTACGGCGGCACGTATTTTCCGCCCGCAGACCGCTACAACATCCCCGGCTTTCCGCGCGTCCTCCTGGGCGTCGCCGACGCCTATCGCAACAAGCCCGAAGAGGTCGCGCAGACGGCGCTGGAGCTGCTCGACGCGCTTCGTCGCTCGGGCACGCTGCGCGAGTCGAGCCAGATGCTTATGCCCTCCCTGCTCGACGACGCCTTTCGCGCTCTCACCCGTAGCTACGACCCACGACACGGCGGCTTCGGCAGCGCACCCAAGTTCCCCTCCTCGATGAATCTCGAATTCTGTCTCCGCGCCTACCACCGAACGAATCGCGGCGACGCCTTGCAGATTGCAACGCACACTTGTCGCAAGATGGCCGAAGGCGGTATGTACGACCAGCTCGGCGGAGGCTTCCATCGCTACTCGACCGATGCGCGCTGGCTCGTCCCGCACTTCGAGAAGATGCTCTACGACAACGCCCTGCTCTCGCGTCTCTACCTGCACGTCTACCAGTTGACGGGCGAAGACTTCTTCCGCCGCATCGCCATCGAGACGCTCGACTACGTCGTCCGCGAAATGACCGACGCCGAAGGCGGTTTCTATTCCACGCAGGACGCCGACTCCGAAGGCGTCGAGGGAAAATTCTTCGTCTGGACGCTCGAAGAGGTCGAAGAGCTGCTCGGCAAAGAAGACGCCGCGCTCTTCTCGGCTTATTACGACGTGACCGGGCAAGGAAACTTCGAGGAAAAGAACATCCTCAACGTCCCACGCCCGGCCGAAGAGGTGGCGAAGCAATCGAACGTCTCTCTTGAGCGTTTGCTGGATGCGGTCGAGCGCGGACGTAGACTGCTGTTCGAGGCGCGCGAGGCTCGCATCAAGCCCGGTCGTGACGAAAAAGTTCTGGCCGCGTGGAACGGCCTCATGCTCGAAAGCTTCGCGGAGGCTTCCGTCGTCCTCGAACGCCCGGACTACCGCGAGGTTGCCGAGCGCAACGCCGCCTTCATCCTCCAACGCCTCAGAGAAAACGATTTGCTCCTGCACGTCTACAAAGACGGGAAGGCCAAGCACAAAGCTTATCTCGACGACTACGCCTTCATCATCTCCGGTCTCGTCACGCTCTACGAAGCGACGGGCGAGGCGCGCTGGCTCGAAGAATCAATCGCGCTCACGGACAAGATGATTGAAGAGTTTTGGGACGACTCGGAGGGGGGATTTTTCTACACGGGCAAGAGCGGCGAGCAGCTCATCGTCCGCACGAAGGACTTCTTCGACAACGCGACGCCCTCCGGCAACTCGGTCGCCGCAGACCTTCTTCTGCGTCTCTCCGCGCTCACCGAAGACGAGCGCTACGAGCGCCACGCCGTCTCTATCCTCCGCCTCGTCCGCGACCAGATGGCTCGTTATCCTTCCGCCTTCGGCGTCTCTCTCGGCGCGCTCGATTTCTACCTCTCGACGCCCAAAGAAATCGTCATCGTCGGCTCGCCCGAAGCGGAAGATACGCGCTCGCTCGCGCGTGAAGTCTGGAAGCGATACATTCCAAACAAGGTCGTCGCTCAAACAGCCGAAGGCGACGAGCGAGCCGCGCGCCTCTCCACCTTGCTGCAAAACCGCTCGACTATCGGAGGGCGACCGACGGCCTACGTCTGCGAAAATCGAACCTGCCAGCAGCCCGTCACAACGCCGCATGAATTGGCCGCGCAGCTCGACGCAACTGCCGAGAGAAGCGCCAGCGGAGCGTCGTAGACCAAATTTAAATCGAGCGCGAAAAACAACTGTAGGGGCGTGGGAAGCGCCCTCCGCCCCTACAGTTTTGAGATAGGAGTCGCATTCGTCTGCGACTCCTATTTTTTGTCGCCGAGCCGTTCCAGAGCTTCGCTTAAAGCCGCGAGCAATTCCGCACCGAAGCGCTCGATTTTGGATTCGCCGAGACCGTATATACCGACGAGCGCGTCGAGTGTGGAGGGGCGCTCGCGCGCCAGGTGCTCAAGCGTTTTGTCGGCGCAGACCATGTATGCCGGGCGTCGCTGCGCGTTGGCCTGCGCCATTCTCCATCTCTTCAGCTCGGCGACAATCTGTTTCTCCTCCGCCGTGAGAGGCACCTCCGGCACTTGCGGGACGCGCCTCCTGCGTCGCGGCTTGCTCTCCGCGTTCTCAGGCCGCGCGCGCAAGGTCGAGTAGCGCAGCACCTCTTCGAGCCTTCCCTCCTCCGCCAAACGCCGCGCCAGCTCTTCGTAAACGCGCAGCGTCGCCAACGCATCCGTGGCGGCATAACCGAGCTGAGAGCGCGTCAAAGGACGACGCTTCCAGTTCGATTGTTGCAGGCTTTTATCCAGGGGGATGCCGAAGAGATGTTCGACGACCGATGCCAAACTGTACGAGGGCAGGCTGAGGGTCAAACGCGCCATTTGCAGCGTGTCGATGAAAGCGACGGGGCGCAAACCGGCGTTACTCAGAATCATCTCGTCGAAGCGGGCGTTGTGCGCTGCCATCGACACGCTCGCAGATTCGACCAGAGGCCGCAACGTCTCCACATCGACTGAAAGCGCATCAATCACAAGCAGTTGTCCGGCGGCGGATGCGACCTGCATGAGCGACAGACGACCGCACTTTGCCGCCGCGTCCCAGTAGGTTTCGGTATCCAGCCCGACGAGCGTCTCCGAAAGCAGAGGCTCAAGCGCTTCGCGCGCCTCACCCGTGTCGCTGATGAAGCGATAGCTTCTTCCTTCGATGAGGCTCGCGTCGCTCACTGTCGAACTAAAGGGCGCAAGGAGTTTCGCTCTGAAAATTCTTCGACATACCCTTCCGGGCTTCTCGCCAGAGAATCGGCGAGCTGGAAAAAGAAAAGGCGCGCCGACTTGCTGCGCGCCTTTTACCTCCCGAGACCTGATACCAGCTTACGGGGTGCGGTTCGTGTTGGCGTTCGTGTTGCCGCCGGTGCGGTTCGTGTTGTTGGCGTTGCCGCCCGTGCCCGTGCCGGCGTTCGTGTTGCCATTACGGTTCATGTTGCCGTTCATGTTCCCCGCGTTGGCGTTCATGTTGCCGTTCATGTTGCCGTTCATGTTCCCGTTCATGTTGCCGTTCATATTGGCATTCATGTTCGAGTTCATGTTGGTATCGGTCGTGGTGTTGGTCGTGGTCGTGGTGGTCGTGGTGTTCGTGGTAGTCGCGTTCGTATTAGTCGCGTTAGTGTTAGTGTTGGTATTGTCCGTGCTTGTACAACCGGCCCAGAGACTGGCAACGGTGAGCAAAGCCAGAAGCGCTAAAGTTCGTCGCATCGAGTTTCCTCCTGTACCCTTGTTAAGGTCAGATGTTGGGGAGCTGCGCGAGCTTCGCTCGCTCGCGGTAACGCGGAAACATTCCCGCGACAGCTCGGTGTTAAGAGTTTAGCTCCGGGCAACCGCTCGCCTCGCGTTCCAAGTGCCGCTTCACGCGAGTTTTGCCCACTGAGCTTGCCATTACCGTATTCCTCTCGCGCGGCGTAAATTGCAACAGCCTGCGAGAATCGAAACTGCTGTGGCGTTCTTACGGTGCTTCGCCACTTCGAGCTTGTTTCGCGCGCTTTCGGCGTTCGCGCTCCTCGCGCACACATAAACCCTCATCTGACGCACAGATAAGGGCATGGAGGCAAATCGCTTCATGCCAAAGGGGAGCGCGCTTGTGCTCGAAACCTGCGAGGCCCGCGCTAACTTCCCAAAACACGCCTTAAGTAAATCTTCTTGCGCGCGCAGTGTAACACTAGAACAGCCGGAAATACACGATTTTTTTTCGCGCGTCAAGCGAGCGCAAGACCGTTTCGTAACTTTTTTACAACCCGCGCCCGACTAAAATAGTTCCGCAACAACTTTTCTAAATCCGCGTGTCAAATAAGGGCGGCGCCCCGGTTTGAGACGACGCCCGCAGCAGCCGCCAGACGCTCGGCGCTGAAAATACCGGCCTCTTCGCCCTTGAGCAAGAGACGCACGGCGCGGCGCGCAACCTCAAGTGCCAGACCGAAGCCGTGTCCCGTAAAGCCTACCGCATAAACGATGCGTTTGTCGTCCGGTAGCGTACCGACGAGCGGCAGGCCGTCGCGCGAGAAGCCCATCGTGCCCGCCCAGCGCCCTTCGACGGGCAGGCCAGCCGTCTCTGGAAAGTATTTCAACATAAAGCGTTCCAGAGCGCCTTGCACTTCGCGTGTCGTCTCGTCTGCGTAACCGGCCTCGCGCTCGGCATATTCGTGTCGCCAGCCGCCGAGCAGAAGTCTTCCGTCCGGCAACTGCCTGAAATAGATGTAGCCGTGATGCGCGTAGACCAGACGCTCGACGATGCGAGCTTTTACGGGAGCGGTGACGAGAATCTGGCCTCGATGCGGCTCGACCAGTGGGCGAAAATAATCGTGTATGAGCGGCGCGTAGGCGTTGAGCGCGATGAAGACCGTCTGCGCGCGAAAATCCGCCGTGCTCGAACGCACCAGAACGGCGTCACCTTGCGGCTCGATGTCGCGCACTTCACAGCCTTTGTAAATCTCTACGCCCGAAGCAGTTAGAAGCGCTCCTACCAGCATAAGGGGATGGAGTCCGGCGTCGCTTCTGATGCCGAGCGCGCCATAGAAGCCCCTTTTGAGCGGGTCGCGCGCCTCGTATTCGACGGGAAAGCCATCCTCCCGAAGCATCTCCGCCGAACGCGCCAGATGCTCGCCCTCGGCCTCCTCATAGCCGATGCGCCAACTGCCACACTCTTCCAGATTGACTTCTGCCCTCGATTCGGCGAGAAATTCGCGCAAATGGCGTTGATGGTCGAGCGTCGCCTGCCAGATTTCGCGCGCCCGCTCGCGTCCGTAACCCTCGATTATCCGGTCGTAATGGTCTGAAAGCCCGGCGAGAACCATCCCCGCGTTACGACCTGAAGCGCCTGCCCCGACCGTCCGCGCCTCTGCGATGACCACTTTCAGCCCCGGCTGCATGCGTCGCAGCCAGAGCGCCGCGCTCGCACCCGTGATGCCTGCGCCGAGGATACACACATCGCATTCTACCTGCGGGATGCGGGAGGTCGTGCGCTGCCAGTAGGATACGGTCATGGCCGCACAGAATAACACAAGGAGCGCCCTTTATTCAGCCCAAATTCCATCTTTTCTTCAACTTAGAGCTTGACGCCGAGGGACGAAATTGGCTATTCTGCTTGTGCCAACGTTGTTTGGCATAGTTTGTTTAAACTTTCCCCGCCTCGTCTCAGTGGGAGCATTTCCGCGCTCCGCCGACTCTCTGAAAAATTCTTCCAAGTCATACAGCGACAACAGGATAAGCGCCCGCCATGCCCAAAGGTAACTGGAAAAGCCTCGCTCTTCTGGGTGGAGTTGCGACTCTCGGCTGTGTTCTCTTCGTCTTTTCTATCTTTAGTTTACGGGCGCTGGACTGGAAAAGTCTGGGGTGGTGCGGCGCTCTTCTGGTGCTGACTCTCGTGGCGGGACGCCTGACCGTGCCTCTGACGAACGCAGACGGCGTGAGCCGGAGCCGGAAATCAGCCGCTGACGCTTTCGTCTTCATGGCGGCGATGATGTACGGAGCGCAGATGGCGACGGTGCTGGCCGGAATCGACGGTTTCAGCTCATCCTACGGCGCGCGGAAAGAGCAGCGCATGACTATCTTTGCGACGGGCGCGGCTGTCGTCTCGACATTCGTCGCCGTCACTTTCTACGAGGCGCTGGCGCGTCTGCTGGTCGGCGGCGAGGCTTACCGCTTGGGTGAGCCTGCGCCTCTGAGCACGCTTCTGCTGCCGCTCTGCGTGCTGGCGCTCGTGCAGTATTTTCTGAACACTCTGGCTACCTCGGCCTTCATGGCTTTTGAGGCCGGGCAGACGCGCCTGACGCTCTCGCGCGACAGCCTCGTCTGGACATCGATGACGCAGGTGGCGGGAGCTTCGGCGGCGGCGCTCTTCTACTTCGCCTGGCTCGGCGGCGGCCTCTCGTTTCTCTTCGTCGGGCTTCTGATTATCGGTCTGGTCTACCTTCTGAACCGTTTCAACGAACAGAAGGTAGAAGAGATTCGGCGCGGGCAGGCCGAGAAGCTGCGCCACCTCTCCGAGATAGCCGAGCTTCACATGAACACCATCGAGTCGCTCGCCATCGCCATCGACGCCAAAGACCAGACGACTCACGGCCACGTCCGCCGCACGCAAATCTACGCGATGGAGTTGGGGAAGATTCTCGGCGTGAGCCATTCGGAGCTTGAGGCTTTGAGGGCGGGGGCTCTGCTGCACGATGTCGGGAAGTTGGCCGTGCCGGAATACATTCTGAACAAGCCGAGCAAGCTGACGGCCGCCGAGTTCGAGAAGATGAAAGTGCATACGGTGGTTGGCGGCGACATCATCAAGCGCGTCAACTTCCCTTACCCCGTCGAAGACATCGTCCGCTTTCATCACGAGAAGTGGGACGGAAGCGGCTATCCGAAGGGCTTGCGCGGCGAGGAGATTCCGCTCGTCGCACGCATCATCGCCGTCGTCGATTTCTACGACGCGACGCGTTGCGACCGTCCTTACCGCGTCGGCATGAAGCGTGAGGATTCGCTCTCGCTGCTGAGGAAGATGGCCGGGACATCTTTCGACCCGCGCGTCGTCGATACCTTCAACGAGCACATAGACTTCTTCGACAGCCTCATCGCCGAGCAGGACATACAGGAACAGGTCGCTTCCGAAGAGGCGTCGATGACAGACGCGCGCCCTGACGCGGGGCTCGCTTCCGAAGTGCTCGGGACGGCGACTTCCGACGACTTCGCAGGCTTCCGCTCGATTGCCGAAGCTCAGCGCGAGGTCTTCGCCCTGCATGAGATTGCCCAGACCATCGGCTCGTCGCTCAACCTGCTCGACACCGTGACGCTCATCTCCAGCAAGCTGCGCGCGATTGTTCCCTTCAATACCTGCATTATCTGGCTTGTCGATGAGAAATCGGGCAAGGCCGTCGCCGCGCACGTCGCGGGCGAGCACGCCGGGGCGTTCGCCAACCGGCGCATTACCATCGGCGAAGGCATCACGGGATGGGTCGTCGCCAACGCCCGCTCGATGTGCAACACCTCGCCCGAGCTTGACCTCGTCGGCGTCAGCGAAGAGGTGGCGGCTCAGGTCAAGGGCGTGCTCGTCTCCCCACTCACGCGCGAGGACGGAGCCTTCGGAGCCATCACGCTTTACTCGACCAACCGCGCCTCTTACACCTCCGAACACGTTCGACTGCTCGAATCCGTTTGCCAGCACGCTTCGAGCGCGCTCAATAACGCCTTGATGTTCGAGCGCACGAAAGAGAGCGCGCTGACAGACCCTCTGACGGAGCTGCCCAACGCGCGTGCTCTGCACCTGATGCTCGAACAGCGCATCGCCGAATGCCAGCGCTTGAACCGCGAGCCCCTGACCGTGCTCAGCATGGATTTGGACGACTTCAAGAACGTCAACAACTCCTACGGGCACGGCATCGGCGACCGCCTGCTGGCGACCGTCGCCGACGTTATCAAGAAACAGCTCAGGCAGATGGACGTTCTGGCGCGCTACGCGGGCGACGAGTTTATCGCCGTCATGCCGATGGCCTCGAAGGAGGTGGCCTTGATGGTCTCCGAGCGGATACGCGGCGCGGTCGAGGCTCACAAGTTCCCGGTCAGGACTGGACGCACGACTCAGGTCGGCATCAGCATCGGCATCGCCTGCTTCCCCGGCGACGGCGAAACAGCCGAAGACCTCTTCATGGCCTCCGAACGCAACATGCAGCACGACAAGCACGCGCGCAAACTCGCTCCGAGCATCGCAGCCGTCGGCAGCGTCACCTCCATCGACGCCTTCAGATAAAGCCTCTCGACAGAGTCTCGCGCCATTCGGCGCACGTCGTTGTGCACAACGACGTGCGCCGTTTTCCTGCTTGATGAAAGAGACGCTATTTGAAGTCCTGCGCCGCTCGCGTCCGTGCGCACGCGCGCCTTTTTCGACAGGTGCGTTTTGCGCGGGCGTGCATCTCGCGTATAATCCGTCTCAGTTATAACCAAACAGTTTACGAGTCGTAGAGAGCAGCCCGCGAGCGTCTTTCACGTTCAGGGTGTTTTGTTTGAACGAGTGGGCGGCTCGACCAGGCAGAGGCGGACGGCCATGAGCGAGTTTAAAATCACACCGATGAAACCACGCGAACAGCACGGGGAAACAGCAGGCGCGGCGAGCGGCGCGGGACTGGCCGAAGCCGAAGTGACCGACACCATCAACCCTTCCGAGCTTGCGGAAGAGCACGAAGAGCGCCAGCAACACCAGCAGCAGAGCATCAAGGACATCGACCGCGAGCTGCTGTTAAAGATGCTCTACCAGATGGTGCTCATTCGTCGCTTCGAGGAGAAGGCAGCCGAAGCCTACACGCTCGGCAAGATTGGCGGCTTCTGCCATCTCTACATCGGACAGGAGGCGGTCGCCGTCGGCTCTATCGCCGCCCTTCGCCCCGAAGACTACGTGATGACGAGCTACCGAGATCACGGCCAGGCTCTGGCGAAGGGGATGTCGGCTGACGAAATCATGGCCGAGCTTTACGGGCGCGCGGGCGGCTGCGTCGGCGGCAAAGGCGGCTCGATGCACCTCTTCGACGCGAGCGTCAACTTCCTCGGCGGCCACGCCATCGTCGGCGGTCAGATTCCTCTGGCGACGGGCGTCGCTTTCGCCTCCAAGTATCGCGGCACGGGTCAGGTCATTCTCTGCTACTTCGGCGAGGCCGCCGTCAATCAGGGCGCGTTTCACGAATCGCTCAACATGGCGCAGCTCTGGAAGCTGCCCTGCATCTACATCTGCGAGAACAACCAGTACGGCATGGGCACGGCCTTGAAGCGCGCCATGTCTCTGCAAGACGTTTCCCAGAAGGCTTGCGCCTACGACATCGCCTCGGAGTTCGTCGATGGCATGGACGTGCTCGCCGTCTACGAAGCGACCCGACGCGCCGTCGAGCGAGCGCGGAGCGATTCGCTCCCGACGCTGCTCGAAGTTCGCACCTATCGTTTCATGGGACACTCGATGTCCGACCCCGGCAACTATCGCACGCGTGCCGAGATAGAAAAATACCAGGAGCGCGACCCCATCAAGGTCTTCACGGCGAGTCTCAAAGAGCAGGGCATCATCGACGATGCGGCCATCGCCGACATCGAAGGGCGCGTTCGCCAAGAGGTCGAGCAGTCAGCCCGCTTCGCCGACTCAAGCCCCGAGCCCGCGCCCCAGGAGCTTTACACACACGTTTACGCCAATCCGATAAAAGCAGTGACGAGTGACAAGTGACGAGTGACGAGCAAGACGATAAACAGGTAAATGGTGAATGGTAAATGGTAAATAGAAAGAACAGGTTTTAACTATTCACGATTTACCATTTACCATTTACCAGATTATCACTTGTCATTGTCTTTGGGAGGTTCTGAATGGCTGTTATCACGATGCGCGAGGCGCTGAATCAGGCTCTGCGCGAGGAGATGCGCCGCGACGAGAATGTTTTTCTGATGGGCGAAGAGGTGGCCGCTTATCAGGGCGCGTACAAGGTTTCCAAAGGACTTCTGGAAGAGTTTGGAGAGAAGCGCGTTATCGATTCGCCGATTACCGAGCTTGGCTTCGCCGGTCTCGGCGTCGGCGCGGCGATGGTGGGCTTGCGTCCCATCATCGAGTTTATGACCTTCAACTTCTCCATCCTCGCCACCGACCAGATAATCAACTCGGCGGCCAAGATGCTCTACATGAGCGACGGCCAGTTCAACATCCCCATCGTCTTTCGCGGCCCGAACGGCTCGGCCTACCAGGTCTCTTCGCAGCACTCGCAGGCGTTGGAGTCATGGTTCGCGCACTTCCCCGGCATCAAGGTCGTCATGCCTTCGACCCCGGCCGACGCCAAAGGACTTCTGAAAAGCTCAATCCGCGACGACGACCCCGTCATCTTTCTCGAACAGGAGCGCATGTACGGCAACAAGGGTGAAGTCCCCGACGAAGAGGATTTCATCATCCCGCTCGGCGTGGCCGACATCAAGCGCGAAGGCACGGACGCGACCATCGTCGCGCGTTCGCTGACCGTCCCTCTGGCGCTCAAGGCGGCTGAGGAACTGGAGAAGCAGGGCGTCTCGGTCGAAGTTATCGACCCGCGCACCATCCGCCCGCTCGATGTCGAGACCATCATCAACTCGGTGAAGAAGACCAACCGGCTCGTTATCGCCGAAGAGTCGCACCAGTTCTGCGGCGTCGGCGCGGAAATCAGCGCGCAGGTCATGGAGCACGCCTTCGATTATCTCGACGCGCCCATCCGCCGTCTCTCCGGCGCAGACGTGCCGATGCCTTACGCCAAAAACCTTGAAAAGCTCGCGCTCCCCGATGTCGAAAGTATCATCGCCGCCGTGCGCGAAGTGGCCTACTTGGAGTAAGCAGTGAGCAGTGAGCGGTGAGCAGTCGAGACATTTTTACTGCTTACCGCTCACTGCTCACTGCTCACTTTTTAATGAAGGGAAATCGAATGGCAACGCAGGTCGTAATGCCGAAGCTCTCCCCGACGATGGAGGAGGGACAACTATCGAGGTGGCTGAAGAAAGAGGGCGACAAAGTTTCGGTGGGCGAGCCTCTGGCCGAGGTCGATACTGACAAGGCGACGATGGAGGCGCAAGCTCTGGCCGAAGGCGTGCTGCGTAAGGTTTTCGTCAACGAAGGCGAGACTGTCCCGCTCGGCACGGTCATCGCTATCATCGGCGCGCCTGACGAGGACATCTCCGCGCTGCTCTCGCAGGCCGAGTCGGGCGCAGCCGCCGCAGAGAATAAGCAGAACATACAGGAGTCGGTCAAAGCCGGCGGCGACGGTGCGCAGGTCGAGCTGGCGAGGGTCGTCCCTGAAGGCGAGCGCACGCAGGCGACGATTCAAGGCCAGCCGCTCAGGGGCGATGTCGGTGGGCAGGCCACCGCGCAGGAAGCGCAGATGCAGACCGAAGGCGCTTCGAGGGGAGCGTCGGGGCAACGTGAAGCGCGCGACGGCGGCGCGGCGGCTTCAGGCAACGGGCGGAGCGCGGGAGCGCAGGGCGAGGGCGGTGGCGGTCGCCTCATCGTCTCGCCCATCGCGGCGCGCATGGCCGCCGAAGCCGGAATCAATCTCAGGTCTCTGACGGGAAGCGGCCCCGGCGGTCGCATCATCAAGCGCGACATCGAAGCCGCTATCAGCTCAGGCCAGCAGCCGTCACAACAACAGCAGGCGGACGCCGCGCAGACGGCTGCGCCGCAAACTGCGCCGCCTCAACCGTCCCAGCTTCGCGCCGTCGAAGCGCAAGCGCCGCAGCCCGCTTATACTCCGGCGGCAATCGAAGGAGCGTCTCCGTACCGCGACGAGCCTCTATCGACCATGCGCTCGACCATCGCGCGCCGGCTCGCCACCTCGCTCGGCCCCGTGCCGCATTTCTTTCTCACCACCGAGATTGAGATGGACAAAGCCGCAGAGATGCGTCGGCAGATAAACGAAATCGACCCGGAGATAAAGGTCAGCCTCAACGACATCATCCTCAAGGTGGCGGCTGTCGCGCTCGTGCAGCATCCGTCGGTCAACGCATCCTTCCAGGAGAAATCCTTGCGCTTCTACGAGCGCGCGGACATCGGCGTCGCCGTCGCCATCGAAGACGGTTTGATAACTCCGGTCATCCGTTCGGCTGACCGTAAGAGCATCGGTCAGATTAGCCGCGAAGTGCGCGAGCTTGCCGAGCGCGCACGAGCGCGCAAGCTCAAGCCGGAAGAGTATACGGGCGCAACCTTCTCCGTCAGCAACCTCGGCATGTTCGGCATCGACGAGTTCACGGGCGTCATCAACCCGCCGGAAGCGGCCATCCTCGCCGTCGGCGCGATGCAACCGAAGCCGGTCGTGCGCGACGGCCAAATCGTCGTCCGGCAGTTGATGCGCGTCACGATGTCGTGCGATCACCGCGTCATCGACGGCGCGACGGGCGCGAAGTTTCTACAGACCTTCAGGAAGATTCTGGAGAACCCTCTGCTGCTGATGGTCTGATGATTCAGAATAACGAAACCAAACAGGGAGACAAGTATGAGCACGGAAGATAAGAAAGAGCAGGCCATCAACCCGCAGCCGGAATACGAAGAGCCGAGCCCGACGAACACGAGCCCCGAGCAGGACGAATCGAGAATCGGCGGGCAGGCGCGCGGGCATGAATCCGCAGGACAGGAAGACGAGCGGACGGGCGAAGGCACTGGCGCACGCGCGGGCGAATACAGCTAGGCATGAATTCGTCGGTCGCGGAGCGGCGCGCAGCCGGTATCCAGCCGCACCTTGCGCTCGTCGCGGTGCAGTTGATGTTCGGGACGTGGCCGATTTTCGGCAAGATTGTGCTGCGTTCGCTGCCGAGCACCGGACTCGTCGCGCTTCGAGTCGGCGGCGCGGTCATCGCCTTCGCGCTGCTTCGACGCCTCGTTCGTCACGTCCCCATCGAGCGCCGCAGCGACTACGCGCGCTTCGCCCTCTACAGTCTGCTGGGCGTTGTTCTCAACCAGTTTCTTTTCACCAAAGGGCTCTCGCTCTCTACGGTCGTCAACTCCACTCTCATCGGCACGGCCATCCCCGTCTTCACGCTGCTCGTCAGCATCATCCTCGGCTACGAGCGCCCTTCGCTTCGCACCGCGCTCGGCACTCTCATCGCCGCCTGTGGCGTCGTCTATCTCATCGACCCCTTTCAGGCCGACTTCTCAGGCGACAAAACTCTCGGCAACCTTCTGCTCGTCGCCAACACGCTCTGCTACGGCGCATATATCGCCATCTCGCAGGACTTGCTCCGGCGCTACGGCGCGCTCACCGTCATCACATGGGTTTTCGCCTTCGGCTCCGTCGCGGCGGTTCCCTTCGGCGGCTACTACCTCGCCAAGACGCCGCTCGACCAGCTCGGCTGGACGACCTGGCTCGCCGTTCTCTACATCATCCTCGTGCCGACCGTCGGCGCTTACTACCTGAACGCTTGGGCGCTCGTGCGCGTCGCGCCGAGCACGGTGGCCGTCTACATCTACCTGCAACCATTAATTGCCTTCGCCGTCGCGCCCCTCGTGCTCGGCGCGAACGAGCAGGCCAACCGTCGCACGCTCGTCGCCGCGCTGCTCATCTTCGCGGGCGTCGCGGTCGTGACATGGGGCTCGCGAAGTCGCGCCGTCGAGGAAGTCTCCGAGCGACCCGAAGCGCTCGGCCACTGATTTTGTTATCATTCCCTGCGAAGAGGATTTTCAGGGAAGCGAGAAGTGTCAACAGCAACGCCCGGAGCAGCGACGAGACATCCAACCGACGCCGAAGAGGATAGGGCGAAGACGCGCGCGGCGCGACTCTCCATCCTGGCCGCCGCCTTTCTCATCGTGCTCAAGCTGACGACCGCCTGGCTCACCGGCTCAATCAGCGTGCTCGCCTCGCTGCTCGATTCGGCGATGGACATTTTCGCTTCCTTCACAAACTTCATCGCCGTGCGCGCCGCCGCACGCCCGCCCGACGAAGACCACGCCTACGGACACGGCAAGGCCGAATCGCTCGCGGGACTCCTGCAAGCCGCCGTCATCACCGCCTCCGGCCTCTTCCTCATCTGGGAAGCTATTCAAAGATTAATCGCGCCGCCCGCGATAGATTTTCAGTGGCTCGGCATCGGCACGATGCTCGTGGCATCGCTTGTCAGCTTCGCGCTCGTCCGAAAGCTCAGCCGCGTCGCGCGTGAGACCGACTCGCCCGCCATCAGCGCCGACGCCGTTCACTACGCTTCTGATGTTTACACCAACGGCGCGGCGCTCGTCGCCCTGCTCATCGTCGTCACGACCAACTGGCGGCTCGCCGACCCGCTTATCTCCATCGCCATCTCCGTTTACATCCTCTGGACGGCCATCAGCGTCGCGCGCGAGTCGATTGACGTGCTCATGGACAGGCGTCTGCCGCCGGAGATAGACGAAGCCGTCGCCAGCGTCGTCGGCCGCTACCGCGACGAAGGCGTCGTCGGCTTCCACGACCTGCGCACGCGCCGCTCAGGCTCCTACAAATTCATCGACCTTCACCTCGAAGTCCGACGTGACCAGAGCCTCGAAGACGCGCACGCCCTCACCGTCCGCGTCCTTCGCGCCATCGAAGCCGAAATCCCCCGCGCACGCGTCCAGATACACACCGACCCGGCGGGATAAGAAATGCGGAATGATGAATGATGAATGATGAATGAAAAGCAGAAAGCTCTGGTCTTTTAATTCATCATTCCGCATTCCGCATTCATCATTTGTCTTTATGCTGTTTTGAGGGCGCGGACGGGTTGGGCGGGTTCGTCGCCGAGGGCGAGGCGGCGTAGCTCGTAGAGTTTCATCAGGGCTTCGACGGGGGAGAGGGCGTCGGGGTCGAGGTCTGCCAGTGCTTGAGAGAGGTGCTGTTCGAGCGTCGCTGTCGCGGCGGCTGTCGAAGTTGAAGCGTTGGTCGAAACAGTCGCCGGGGCGGGACGGTCGGCAGAGTTGACGATGTTGTTGTTATTGTCGGGAGCGAGCGGAGTTTCGTTGCGGCGGCTCTGTGATTCGTAGGCGGTCAGAAGCTCGCTCGCGCGGCGGACGACGGGGCGCGGCAGCCCGGCGAGCTTGGCGGCGTAGACGCCGTAGCTGCGCTCGGCGACGCCGGGGCTCACCTTGTAGAGAAAGACGAGGTCGCTTCCCTGCTCGGCGATTTCGACGTGGAGATTTCTCAGACGCGGGAGCACGGAGGCGAGCGCGGTCAACTCGTGATAGTGAGTAGCGAAGAGAGTCTTGGAGCGAAGCTGCGGGTGGTTGTGTATGTATTCGAGGACGGCGCGGGCGACGGCGAGACCGTCGTAGGTGGAAGTGCCGCGTCCGAGTTCGTCGAGGAGAATCAGAGAGCGCGGCGTCGCGTGATGAAGAATCTGCGCGGTCTCGACCATCTCGGTCATAAAGGTTGACTCGCCGCTCCCGATGCGGTCGTAGAGGCCGATGCGCGTGAAGATGCGGTCGCACAGGCCGACCTGCGCTTCGCGCGCTGGCACGAAGCAACCGGCCTGCGCCATTAGGACAGCGAGCGCGGTCTGTCGCAGATAGGTCGATTTGCCGGACATGTTCGGCCCGGTGATGAGCGCGATTTCGGGCGCGTCGTCGCCGCCAAGCTCCACGTCGTTGGCGACGAAAGAGCCTTCTTCAACTCTTCTTTCGAGCGCGGGATGTCGCGCATCCTTGAGACGTAGCGCCGACGAGTCAGAGACCGAAGGGCGGATGTATCTGTACTTCGCAGAGACCTCTGCGAAGGAGGCGGCGGCGTCCATGAGCGCGATGGTCGAGGCGGCGCGGAGGATGTCGTCACGGCTTCGTCCTACCTCCATGCAGACGCGCCGGAAGAGGCTCGCCTCCAGCTCGGCGATGCGCTCCTGCGCGTTCAGGACGAGCGATTCGTACTCCTTCAGCTCAAGCGTGATGAAGCGTTCGGACTGTGCGAGCGTCTGTTTGCGCGTGTAGTCAGAGGGGATGAGATGCAGGTTCGGGCGCGTCACTTCGATGAAGTAGCCGAAGACCTTGTTGTAGCCGACGCGCAGGCTCTTGATGCCTGTGCGGGCTCGCTCGCGCTGTTCCATCTCGGCGAGAAAGGTTTTGCCGTTGCGAAGCAAGGAGCGCAACTCGTCCAGTTCTTCGGAGAAGGATTCGCGGATGATGCTTGTGCGTTCGGCGCGTCGGGGCAATTCGTCGTTGATGGCGGAGCGAATCAGCCTGACGACGGCTTCGCAGGTCGGGAGAGCTTCAAGGCTGGAGCTGAAGCGGCGCGCGTCGCGCTGCAAGACGGCGCGGATGCGCGGAATCGCTTCGAGGCTCTGGCCGAGGGCGAGCACTTCCTGAGCCGAAGCCCAACCGGCGCGCGTGCGCGAAGAGAGGCGTTCGAGGTCGTGGACGGTTTCGAGCGCGGCGACGAACTCGCGGCGCGCGTCTTCATTGGCGACGAACCACGCGACGTGTTCCTGTCGGCGCGTTATCTCGGCGACATCGAGCAGAGGTTGCCGCAACCAACGTCTGAGCGTGCGCCCGCCCATCGCTGTACGGGTCTGGTCGAGCGTCGAGAGAAGCGAAGGGGCGTCGCCCGTGCTCTCGAAGATTTCGAGACTGCGGACGGTGGCCGCGTCGAGCATCATGTAGGTTTCGGTGTGATAGCTCGTGAGGCGCGTGAGTTGTGAGGCGACGACGGATTGCGTCTCGTTGAGATAAGAGACGAGCGCGCCTGCGGCGGCGGTGGCGAGCGGCCAGCGAGAGAGACCAAAGGGCGCGAGCGTACGCGTCTCAAAGTGGCGGAGCAGAGCCTGACGCGCTTTCGCGTGCTCGAAGCTCGCATCTTCGAGACGCGTGACGAAGCCGGGCAGCGCGTCTGCTTCGATATTCAAAGCGCGCGGGAGCAGAAGCTCGGAGGGCGCGATGCGTTCAAGCTCGCCGATAGAGGTCGCGCGCTCAACTTCGGTCGCGTGGAAGTCGCCGGTCGTCACGTCGGCGTAAGCTATGCCTGCGCGTTTGCCGTCGGTCGTGTAGGCGGCGAGGTAGTTGTTGACCTTGCTCTGAAGCAGGCCGGGCTCAAGCACCGTGCCGGGCGTGACGACGCGCACCACGTCGCGCTCGATGAGACCGCGACCCGCTTCGCCCTTGACGGGCGCATCCGTCAACTGCTCGCAGATGGCTACGCGGTGGCCGCGCGAGATGAGACGCGCGAGATGGCGCTCAAGGCTGTGATACGGGACGCCCGCCAGAGGGATGCGCAGGTTGCGCCCCATCGGCTTCGAGGTGAGCACGATGCCAAGCTCGCGCGCGAGCAGGCGCGCGTCGTCGTCGAAGGCTTCGTAGAAATCGCCGATGCGGAAGAGGAGGAGGGCGTCGGGGTGTCGCCGTTTGATTGCGAGATACTGTTTTCTGAGAGGTGTGGAAGCGCCGCTCATCGCTCGAAGATTTCCCTCAGAAGGTCTTCGACGGAGGTGAGCGCGCGGTGGAGGCGTCCAAGCTGCTCGAAGCTGAGGATGGTCGTGACCTCGCCTATTTCGTGAAAAGCCCCTGTGCGCGCTTCGTTCATCTGCGTGGCGGCGCGATTGGTGTCGCGCTCGCTCGTGACGATGAGAAAGGGCTTGGAGCGCTGCGACTCGTAGGCGCGCTTGAGCTTGGCGAGAGCCGCGTCGATGTTGCCCTTGCGCTGCACCTCGAAGACGTGGCTCAAGCGCGGGCTCGCCTCGCTCGCGCGCCAGACCACATCGTAATACTCGAATTCGCTCTGGGCGTGGTAGCCGAGAATGCGTCCGATGTCGAGCAGCATCTCCTGAACATCGCCGTGCGAAAGCACTGCGGCGTCGCGCGTCGCAGAGCGTGCCGATTCGTCCGTCAGCGTGAAATGCGTCGCCTCTTCGAGCGTCCGTTTGCGCCCCGTCGGCGTTATCGACCAGCGTCCCCGTTCGCGCTCAATCTGCCTCTTCTCGTCGAGCGCGCGCCCCGCCCTCTGCACGATTCGCCGCCACGACTCCCGATGCCCATTCCTCAGAGCGCGAACTTCCGCCGCGTCGAGCTGCGGAAAATAAGCGACCAGCCGCTCGTACAGAAAACGCACGTCGTCCGTGCCGCCGGTGGCGACAAGCTCCTGTAGGATAGGCAGTTCGAGACGCTCGATGCCCGGATAGGTCATCGCCTGAACTCAGTCGAAAATTTTCAGGATACCGAATGCAACACCGCTTGCATTCAAGGACAAAGGCTTTCGCAGGCAAACTTACAGGAGAACCGCGCCGGAATGCAAGAAAGGGAAAGGGGAAAAGGTTAAAGGGGAAAGGGCGAGGGCGTTCGTCACTCGAAACGCCTTCCCTTTCCCCTTCCCCTTTGACCTTTTCCCTTTGGCTTTCGCTTAGGCTGCCGCCTGCGTCCTCTTTACGCCGAAGCAGGCTTGAATCTCTTCGGCTTCGAGGGTGTCCTGTTCCATCAGGCCTTCGACGAGGCGGGCAATCTCCGGGCGACGGGCATCGACCATCTCACAGGCGCGCTTGAGCTGCTGCTCGATAATCGCGCTCGTGGCGTGTTCGATGCGGTCGAGCAGAGCCTGACTGTGCGGGTCTTCGGGTCGTCCGAGGTGAATCGGCCCGAGAGGGCTCATGCCGTATTCGGCGACCATCGCGCGCGCCATCTCGACGGCTCGCTCGATGTCGTTTGAAGCTCCGGCGGTCATCGTGTCGAGCAGGAGCATCTCGGCTGCGCGCCCGCCGAGCAGGATGGCAATCTGGTCTTCGAGGTATTCGCGTTTCTTCATCAGACGGTCGCGCTCGGGCAGAGACATCGTGACGCCGAGCGCACGACCGCGCGGAAGGATCGAGACCTTGTGAACGGGGTCGCCGTGCTTCACGTCGAGGCCGACTGCGGTGTGACCCGCTTCGTGAACTGCCGTTGCGTAACGCTCGTCCTCGTCCATCATAAAGCCGTGACGCTCGACGCCCATCAGAATCTTGTCGCGCGCGTATTCGACGTGCGGGCGTCCGATGGCCTGTGAGCCGTCGCGCGTGGCGGCGATGGCGGCTTCGTTCAGGAGGTTGGCGAGGTCAGCGCCGGAGAAGCCGGGCGTGCCGCGCGCGATGGTGTGAAGGTCGAGCGACGAGTCGAGCTTGAGGTTGCGCGCGTGGACTTTGAGAATCTGCTCGCGGCCTCTGAGGTCTGCGAGGTTGACGGAGATTTCGCGGTCGAAGCGGCCGGGGCGCGTGAGCGCCTGATCGAGAATATCGGGGCGGTTGGTCGAGGCGATGACGACGACGCCGCTCAGTTGCTCGAAGCCGTCCATCTCGATGAGAAGCTGGTTGAGCGTCTGATCCTGGTCGGCGGAAGCCGAATCAGTGCCGCGCCCGCGCCGACGTCCGAGAGCATCAATCTCGTCGATGAAGACGACGCAGGGCGAGAGCTTGCGCGCGCGCGCAAACAGACGCCGGACGCGCGACGCTCCAAGCCCCGCGAACTTCTCCTGAAAGCTTGAGCCGGAAACCGACAGGAACGGCACGCGCGCTTCGTTTGCCGCCGCGCGAGCCAGAAGCGTCTTGCCCGTGCCCGGAGGGCCTGAGAGCAGGATGCCGCGCGGGGCGCGTCCGCCCAGACGCCCGAAGCGCTCGGGGTCGCGCAAGAACTCGATAGTCTCTGAAAGCTCGGCCTTCGCTTCGTCAACTCCGGCCACGTCGTTGAAATCGACGTTCTGCGCGCCGCTCTCGTCGTTGAGCGAAAAGTCGCCGTGCCCGCCCATGCTGGCGAAGACGCGCCACCCGACGAAGCCGAGCGCCAGAAGCGTCAGCAGAGGCAGACCCCAACTGAGCGCCGTCATCAGCGTGCCGGGGCGCTGCGATTGAAACTCGACCGGCACGTTATGCTTTGTGAAAGTGGCGATAATCTCCTGCTGCGCGGCTTCGTTTGTGACGACGGTCTGAGCCAGCGAGCCGTCCTGTTGCCTGACGGTCAAAAGCTCGCCTTCGACGCTCAAAGAAGCTACCGCCGAAGCTTCGCCGAGGGCGCGCAGTTGCGTGTAGTTGATTTTGTGTATGACTGTCTGGCTCGGTTTGTAGAAAAGCTCGAAGCCGAGGAGCGCGACGAGCAGGACGCCGAGCCCTGCGATGGAAACAATCAGTCCGGTCTTCGGAGAACGGGGGATTAAGCGTGGCAATGGCATAAAAAACTCCGTAGCGAACCTCGACGCGGGTTTCGGGGGAAACTGTCGAGGTTGCTTTTGGGATTTAGTATTGTAAAGAGTTCGGAATCAGAAAAGTCACTGGAACGGTGAAGAAAGACTCACTTGCGTAGACTTTCGGAGCGTGCCTCGGGACTATCCAACCGCCGGAGGCTGTCAGGGACGACGAGCCCGGCAACGAATTACACTCTACCAGTCTCACTCGATAGAAGTCCAGCAAAATAGACGGATACGAGCCTCCGACCTGTTTTGAGCCGCGCCTTTAAGCCTTTTTCAATCAACGCTCAGGGAAAAACTGTCCCTCCGCTCCGATGAGCACAGGCTTCTTCCGGTTGCCGAAATTTCCGACGAATTGACGCCTTCTTTAGAAGTTGCCTTGTATTAGAACACCCGGGCGAAAACGCCTCCGGCACATTTCAATACAAACCGCCTTTTATATTTTTTCTCCGGCACGCGCCCGATGCCTCTGGTGGCAGCTTAATCTCTTGATAAAGGGCAATTTAGGGGCGGGGCGATAATTCCCCTGCATGGCTGGCACGGGCGTTGCTCCTATGGTAAGGCACAAGGCAGGTTCAGTAGAACCGGAACGAAGTTAATAAATCGACGCTCAAAAAGGAGAAGGCGAAAATGTTGTGGACGATTCTGGTGGTGCTTCTGATTCTGTGGCTTCTAGGCTTCGGATACGGTGTCGGGCCGTTCATTCACTTGCTGCTCCTCGTAGCGCTGGTGATTTTGGTGGTCAACCTTTTGACCGGACGCCGCACGGTTTAAGCTAAACCGCTAAACCGAAGGCAACCGAACAATTGAATCAAGAGAAAGAGGCGCAGGCGCGTGAGAGAATCGCGCCTGCGCCTCTTTCTCTTTTCTACGGATGAACGCTGCGAAACCTTTCTGTCTCCGCGCTCAAATCCTTACAGCCTGAACATCAGAAATCGACGAGCCGCACGCCGGGCGGCGCGGTGAGGCGCGCGACGGGGTAGACGTTGAGCTGGCTGTCCCAGTAGGGCGAGCGTTCGTAGAAGAAGAGCAGGCGCTCGCGCGCGCTCGAAGCGAACTTCGGGTCGGCGGTGATGCGCTGCTCAAATTCCCGACGCAGCTTCTCGTCTTTGGCGAGCATCTCCCGCGCAAGCTTTTCCAGCACGTAATTCTCTGCGTACTCCTTCTGCTCGAAAATCGGATGGAAGAATCCCCACGCGACGAGCGAGTCCGGCGCGTCGGGCTCAAGGAGTTGGAGGGCGACGCGTGAGCCGGGCTGCGACATCGGGACGACGACCGACCCGGCAGCGTAAGTTCTCTTCTCCCTGACAGGCTGGCTCTTGAACGTCGCCATCACGTGGCCTTCAAAAGAGGCCGCGCCGAATTTCACTTCCCTGAAACGATAGCTCTCGACTTCGGTCGTCAAAGGCTCGGCGAGTCGTTGGAGACGCAGGCCGTGAGCGGCGAGGCGTTCGATTGCCTCAGTCCACTGCGGCGGGACGACGTAGAAGAGCGGCGGAGCGACGGTGCGCGCGGCGCGTGCCTCTGTGTAGTAAGGCACTTTCATGTCGAGCGGTTTCGTGCCCCAGACGACGCGCATCGTGCCGGAGATGTCGCTCAGCTCGGTCTTGAACTCGTAGCCGTGCAGAAGCTTCTCGGAGGGCTTATCCGTCAGCTCGACGCTCAGCGCGACCTGACGCGAAGAATCGAACGTCTGCCCTTCCTTTATCATCTGCTCGTCGGCCTGACGCGCGACGCTCATCAGCGTTTCGGGGTCGTGGTTGACCTCTTCGAGCGCGGCGCGCAGGAGGTCGTAAGTGCCTGTGACGCGCGGGCGATACTCCTTGAGCATGTGCGTCTCGATAAGGAGCGCCGGGCGATTGCGCACGACGGGGACGTAGGCGCTCGCAAAACGCGGCGCGCCGACGAAGCTGTCGATGCCCTTCAGAGGGTCTCGATTGTCTCGAAATTCCATGTAGGGCGAGAAGAGATTACCCTCGGTGAAGCGTTCGGCGGCAGGGATTATCTTTCCTTCAAGAATCTCCCGCTCCCAACGACGGACGGGCGCGAGCACGTTCTCGTGCGCCTCGAACTGGTAGGTGATGTTGTAGCGATAGTCTGCGCCGTCCGTAACGTGGCAGTCGATGAAGAGGTCTGGATTCCATTCGTTCCAGAGCCGCAGCCAGGCGCGCGTCTCCGGCGCGTCGGCTTTCATATAGTCGCGGTTGAGATTGAGGTTGCTGGCGTTGCCGCGCCAGCCCATCGACTCGGGGCCGTTCTGATTGATGCGGTTGTAGGGGCTGGAACGCTCGTGGCCGTCCACGTTGTAAATGGGGATGAAGAGGACGACGACGCGTTCGAGCAAACCCGGACGCGTTTTCGTGATGGCGATGTCGCGCAGCAGCGCGAAGCCCGCGTCTTTGCCGTCGGGCTCGCCCGAATGAATGCAAGCCTGTATGAGCACGACGGCCTTGCCCGCGCTTCTGGCCGACTGCGGCGTCAGGGTGTTGTTCGTCGCGGCGACGAGCAAGGGGAGCGCGCGGCCTTCGCCGCTACGCCCGAACTCGGAGTAGCTGATGAGCGGCGAAGCGTCGGCGAGCTTGCGCGCATAGGCGATAGTCGTCTCGTAGTTCGGCGTCTGTCGATAATTGGTACGCTCGGCGTGAGTCTGCCAGTCGGGCGGAATCGGCGTCTGCGTGTTTTGTGCGTCTGTCATAACGGTCAGGCTCAGGATTCGGACGAAGCAAGCGAGGACGACGAGCAGAAGGCGCGAGCCGAGGGCTCTTCGTCTCTCGAATCGAAAACAGAAAGGCATACTGAAGAACGCGTGTGCTGGACGAAAGAGGCGCTAAATAGAAACCGGCGCGTGAAGCGTTTTGGAATCGCGCGGAGCGTTACAGATTTCCCGGTCGTGGCCGGGCTGTATCATTCGTCGGCTCGACGGTTGCGGCGTTCGCTTCATGGCAACGCGGCCTGACAGGCTCGACACTGGCGGCGACGGCGCGCGTTGAGCGTGCCGCAAGCGTCGCAGCGTTTGTACATCGTGCGCGCGAACCAGTTCGTGATGAGCGCGCTCAGCAGAAGGATGCCGACGAAGACGACGACGCTCAGCAGCGTGTCCTTCAACTCCTGTACTTCTCCCTCAAGCTCTGTTGATATGCGTAGCCGCGCTCGTAGCCGCGACGAAAAGCGCCGGTCTCGTAGACGTCCGAGTGACGCTCGCGCAAAAGCTCGCGCGTATCGACGTAAGACCTGCCGCGCATCTTCGGATGCTGCGCGGCCTCGAAGCCGAGGCGGTATTGCTGCTCGTCGGTTCGGAAATCGCCGCCCTGCCCCGCGTACTCGGCCTCCTCGGCGTCGCGCAGTCCGACCCACCAGTTTTCGCGCGCCGCGTCGATGCTCTCCGCTCCGGCCTCAGAAAGAATCGTGCGCGCCGATTCGCCCTGCTCGTCCGTCTCGGCGACGGCGATGACGACCGTGCGACCCTGCCTCAGAGCATCCTCGTAGACGTAAAGCTCGTCGTGCGGCAATCCTTCGGCGACCGAATCTTCGAGCGCGCCGCCCGCCGCAACTCCCGTCGCCGCACCGCCCGCGCCGAGCAGCGCCGCCCCGACCAACCCTGCGGCCAGAATCGGCCCGACGCCCGGCACGAAAAAGCTCGCCACAGCCGCCCCCAGGTGCAGGCCGCCCGCCACGCCGAGCGCGCCTCCGACCGCGCCGCCCAGAGCCTTGCCCATGCCGGGCTGTTCGGTCTCGGTCGTCGGCACGCTCTCTTCAAGCTCGCCTTCCGGCGTTCCGGGCAAAAGCAGGCTGATGCGTTCTTCAGCCAGTCCAATCGAACGCAGATTCTCGACGGCGCGCTCGGCGTCGGCGCTCCTGTTGAATATGCCAGCCGCAGTTCTCATGCGCAAAAAAGTTCGAGCGCCAGCCGACGGGGGCGTGCGCTTCCGGTCGCCTTTCCTCGACCAGTTTTCCACCAAAAGGCTCAGGACAAAAAACAGGGAGCTAGTCTAGAACAGGCTGATGCTTCTTGACCGTTTTCTTGATTAAAGCCGCTAAATCAGCGACTTTTCGGTGATTGAATCGGAACTCCATTTCTTTCAGATAGAAATAGAAGTGTTCGCGGCTCACGCCGTAGTAGC
>DASWNP010000048.1:0-188370 GCA_036399175.1 Pyrinomonadaceae bacterium
GTCTGAGCCAGCAGCAGTGTAACGCCATCGCCCGCAAGCTCAACACGCGGCCGCGCAAGCGGCTCGGGTTCAAGACTCCGCTCGAATGCTATAACGAGCCTTAGTCAGTGTTGCACTTCAAACTTGATGTCAGGTTTGGCAGTAAGAGAACAACTCAAGCCGCACTTCTTCAATGCTAATGATAGCTCAACGTGCTCTCTTTTTAGTCTAAAGAATCTAACGCTTATTAGACCGCCACTGGCGGTATTTTACGGTCATCCCAACTTTTACCGCCAGGAGCGGTCTAACACAAGAAAAGCCGACAATTACCGCTCTCAGCGGTCTAACACCCTGATAGACTATTTTTACCGCAACTCTCTTCGCCTAGCTAATGAGTGTTCGGCAGTAGAGCGGGTAAGGTATCTGGTGTGTAAATGAGGGTCGATACTGACTTGATTTGTAAGCCATCAGTGTAAGGAATAAGCGCTATGCGTCAGGATCGGTTCATGGCGGCAAGTGTCAATCGGGCGTGCGGCAGAGTTAGTCTTAAGCTTTGTCATAGAGGCGCGCATTAAAGATACTTCATTCCTTTCCGTGATTTTTACGCACTGCATACAAAGAATAAACGTGCTAAGAAGGCCGTTACCCGCCTCTGAATGCTAATTCCTGTGTTATTCGTTATGTGCAGGGTTGTTCATGGGATTCATAACCCTAAGGTCGGGAGTTCAAGTCTCCCCCCCGCTACCATTTATCTCACTCAGTTTCAAAGCTTTACGACGGCTGCTTGATCTGTATCAGATAGCCGTCTGTGCCAGATGACGCGAAGATGACGCGATCACCCCGTTTTCCGCTTGAACTTCAAGACCTCTCCTGCCCTGTGCGAAAGCCTGTTAATTGCCTCCTGCATCGCCTGTGGTGTGGTGTGGTTGTACCTGCGAACCATCTTGAGGCTCGATTGGCCTAAGAGAGGCATCCTGACGCTCACATCTACCCCTCTTTCCGCGAGGCGAGTAGCAAAAGTATGCCGCAGGTCATGCTGGGTAATTCCGCCCGGCGTGTTCTGGCCGTATGGAATACCAGCCAATTCGCAGGCTTTCTTGAACCCTTTCTTGAGCGTCGTGTAATTGAGTCCCGTACTACTGTTGCAGAAGACCGACCCTGCAGTGCGGTCTTGAATGCGTCTTGAGCTTCCCGCTTGATAATGTGCTGTTCCAACGCTTCAAGGCGTGCTTCAACGTCACCAATCTCGACGGCCTTGACAGCTAGTTCGATGATTGTCTTCGCCGCCGAGACTCGCGCGCTGGGGGACGCTTCCTTGTCGTCGGCCACGTCGCGCAGCACCTTCGCTGCCTGCGCTGCGTCAGTCTGGATACGGACGATGATATGCTCTACCACTCGACGACGGACAATCCTGTACTGTTCCCGAAACTTCGTGTCACTATTCAGCCAGCGCCAAGCCGTAGCCTCAGAGATGGCTCTGTCAACGACGAGCAGAGCGCCCGATTGAATTTCGGGCTCCATAGAGTCACCGGCGACTCTCAGGTAAAAGGTTGCCAGAGGATGCTTGATCAGGTCGCGGTTGAGATCAATGCGTCCCTCGACGTAGTCTTCAGCAGGCGAAGGAAAGCCGGCGGGCACGCGCCACATGATCAAGGGGCGCGCAGTCTCGTTGACCTGTTAGGCAGGAAGACCCCTGCGACTGAGCCGTCCATAAGTAGATTATTCCTCGCGTTCCTGAGATGAAACGGTGTATAACATATAACACACAATTGTTTCCAGAGTTTTTCATAACGGGAGGCGGAAGGGATGTGCGGCAGATTTACGCAGCGGAAGCCGGCGAAGGCCCTTGAAGGGCATTTCGGCGTGGAAGTGCCGGAGACTCGACCAAGCTTTAACATTGCTCCAACGCAGAACGTGCTGGCGATTAGAGGGGGAGACGCCGGGCGCGATGCGGCGTGGCTGAAGTGGGGATTGGTGCCCGCGTGGGCGAAGGACGCTTCGGTGGGCGCGCGCCTAATCAACGCCCGCTCTGAGACCGTTGCCGAGAAGCCCTCGTTCCGCGAGGCATTCAAAAAGAGGCGATGCCTCATTCCGGCTGACGGTTTCTACGAGTGGCAAAGGACAGGAGGGAGGAAGCAGCCTTACTTCTTTCGGATGAAAGATGATAGGCCGTTCGGCTTCGCCGGGCTGTGGGAGAGGTGGGAAGGCGAGGACGGGAGAGTGCTCGACTCCTGCACGATCCTGACGACTGAAGCTAACGAAGTGCTGCTGCCCGTCCACGACCGGATGCCGGTCATCCTGCACCCGGAGGAGTATGCGTTGTGGCTCGAAGCCGGAGAGCGTGAGCGGGCGCTGCTCAAAGAGTTGCTGCGGCCTTACCCGGCGGACGAGATGGTCAGCTACCCGGTGAGTGCGCTCGTCAACAGCCCGGGCAACAGGGGGGCGGAACTGATCGCAGAGGCACCGCTGAACTCCGCATGAGACGCGAAAGACAAGAAACTGCGCCTAACCCTCCCGAGGGCTTCCGGTACCGTCCCGAGTTGATCGAGCCGGACGACGAGGCTGCGCTCGTCGGGCGCGTGCGTGGGCTGCCCTTCAGGGAGTTCGAGTTCCACGGCTACACGGGCAAGCGCCGCGTGGTCTCCTTCGGTTGGCACTACGACTTCTCGGCCCGCCACCTGCGGAAGGCCGAGGACATGCCTGACTTTCTCCTCCCGCTCCGACTGACGGCAGCCGCCTTCGCCGGTCTGGCAGCCGAGCAGTTTCAGCACGTGCTTGTGACGGAGTACGCACCTGGTGCTGGGATCGGGTGGCACCGTGATAAGGCCGTTTTCGGTGAAGTTGTAGGCATCTCTCTCCTCTCCCCGTGCGTGTTCCGCATGAGGAGGGCGGCAGGCGAGAAGAGGTGGGAGCGGGTCAATATGGTGGTCGAGCCGCGCTCCGCTTATCATCTGAGCGGCCCGGCACGGTCAGAGTGGGAGCACAGCATTCCGCAGACGGACGCGCTCCGCTATTCAATTACCTTTCGCAACGTGCGCGAAAGCTGAGCGATTAACAGCCGCAAGCTTTCGATGATCGTGGAAGTAAGACGTTCACGCCTGACGCGGGCCTGCGCCGTGACGGGCGCAGTGAAGGTTGAACGAATGCTTGACACTCGTATCTGGACGTGAGAATGAAGTGACGCCTTTTTGTTCAGACGAGGCTGGCGTGCTGTCACGCCGCTCACGGCCACACGGAAGCAAAAAATCTCAAGGAGACATTCGTGAAAATCCTGGCGGCGAGTTTTGTAATCATACTGGTTTGCACCCTTCCGGGTGCGAATTCGTCGGCGAACGCGCAAGGCGTCTCGAAGTGTTTCCGCGCCGACTGGCTGCAAGGGGAGCGCGTCGTCAACTTCAGCATTAACGGGAACAAGGTAAAGGGAACGTTCGTCGTGGGGAGTGGCGGTGACACCCCCTCTGACGCGACATACGAATTTAGCGGGACGTTCAGAGGCGACACTTTGACCGTCACGTTTGCCGGTAACAAGCTGCCCGATGTCTCGCCGTCCGAGATGAAAAGTTTAGTCTGGACGCTGGTGAAGTCCGGCGGCACGGAGTCGCTACGAATCAAATTTCGCGGCAAAAACTACGACACAAATAAGTATGAGGATAGCTTCGCCGATTTTGAGGCTTGCAAAGAAGGCTATGGAGACCTGGCGAAGAAGGCGAAGAGAGTTCAATTTGCGAGGGGCGCAAATTCAGCGAGTTTTCCCGTGGTGTTTAAAACAAAGGACGAAAGCAAATCATTTTTGCTGAATATGAAAGCGGGTCAGCGAATAGAGGTTGAAGCCCCCGGATGCACGATCTCATTTTATTACCCGGATAAAAGGGAGGGCGAAGAGCCTTCGATTGACGGTTTCAGTCCTGACCGCTTGACGCAGAGCGGGGATTATCTTTTCGTGATAAGTCCCGCACCATCCCCTGGCAAGTATTCGGTGAAATTCAAAGTTACAAATTAGACGCTGAGTCGAGATGAGCATGCCGCCGCCGAAGAAGAAAATTCTTTTAGCGCTACCGCTGCTGTTGTGTGTTGCGGCAGCGGCTACGGCGCAGGGAGCCGATGAGTACCCGGCCAACTGGTGCCGCAACGGACTCTTCCCGTCCGACGAAGCCGGGTTCAAGCTGGCGAAGGTCGGCGGCAACCGGACGGCCCGGGTTCACTTCTTCAACGACGACGACGACTGCCCGCGCTACGACGCGAAGTGCGAGACGAAGCGCTACCTCGTCACCGGAGATCAACTGCTGGTCTCGAGGACGTACGGCCGATGGGTCTGCGGCTGGTACCAGCCGCGGAAGGGCGGCGAGACAGTCGGCTGGCTCCTGGCCGATAAGCTGATGGTGTCCGAGCCGCCCGCCCGCCCCGCCCTGGCGAGCTGGGTAGGTTTATGGAAGTACGCCGGAAAATCGTTGAACATCCGGCGCGACGGCAAGGCGGGTCTTCTCAAAGTCAAAGGCCACGCCATCTGGGAAGGTGCCGACGCTAATGTCCACGCGGGCGGCGTCGAAGCTGCGGCGCGGCCTGAAGGTAACCAGTTCGTCCTCGTCGAAGAAGAATGTCGGGTGTCACTCAAATTAGTCGGCGACTACATCGTAGCCAAAGACAACTCCGAGTGCGGCGGCGTGAACGTGCGGCTCAACGGTGTCTATCGTAAACGGACGGTGATTGCGACCCGAAGCACGAAGCCGTCAGGCCGGTGAAAACCCTGACGGAGGTGTAGCGATTCGACGGACGGCGGTACGTCCGCGTGCCGACTACAGGGCGTTGATGAATGTGCGCAGGCCGGAGCCGACGGGCTTCGGGAAACAGTGCTTGTACCGCCGCTGTTGATGGAGAGAGGTCAAAGAGGGCAGATGAAAAAAGCATTTATCGTATTCGTCGTGTCGCTTTTCGCTTTATCCGGGCTGGCGAGGGTCGAGGGTCAGGGGTCGGCAAATAATCCTCAGAAGAAAGAGTCGATCTCCTCCATACGCGAGCGGTATGCAGCCATCAATAAGAACCTGGCGAAGTACAGGGTGGTGAAAAAAGAGTTATTGGGCTTCTCGACCGAGGGCGGCGAACTGGTCGCTTATTTCGACGGGGCGTCAGTGGTGAAGATGGCGGCGACTCATCAGGGGGAGACGGGCCGCTCGTTGGAGGAGCTTTACTACCGGGACGGGGAACTGATCTTCGTCTTCTACCGGCGCGAGACGTATGACGAGCCGATGTCCGGCAAGGTGGCGAAGACGGCGGAGGAGCGCTTCTACTTTGCCGATGGCCGGTTAATCAGATGGCTCGACAATCGCGGTCGGGCGGTCGCGCCGGGGCTCGGCGGATACCGCGAGGCGCAAGCCCGATACCTCGACAGCTCAAGACGTTTCGTCGAGGGTGCGCTCTCCCCAAACTCCACAATCGAAGCGCCGGAGCCCGCGCCTTGAATCGGCCCGACCCGCCGCTGAATGGCGAACGCACTCGGGCGGGCGGCAACGATGTCTCGCTCTGTGTGCCGATCCGGCTCTCGCGCTGGGTGAGATTCTGGGTCGGCGCAGGGGCAGTCGTCCTCTCCGTGCTGACCGCCGCCGCGCTTACGGGACTGTTGCTGCTGTTGCCTCTCGCCATCGACGGGGCGTGGGTCGTCATTGTCTTCGGGGTCATCCTGTTCGGCCTATTCTTCCTGAGCCTCCCGTGGCAGAAGCGCTACGCGCGCTCGTTCGACCTGCGCCGTCCGGGCGCGCGGCTCGACGGCCGCCTGCTGACCGTCCCGGTTGCCGGAGACACCACAATGCTTTTCGACCTCGGCGAGCCGCACGGGCTGACCTACGGCTGGTTCGAGGTCGTGACCAAAAGCACGGGCGGGCCGACGAGCAATACGCGCGGCCTGATGACTTACGCCATCTTGTCCCAGGCCGGGCAGGAACTGTTCCTGCAAGCCGAGGACTCAGTCGGGGAGGCGCAGACCGCCGGCTGGCCGAACAGGACGAGTGCGAATACACCACGCCGAAGCGTGCGCCTCTGGGCGAGCGACCTCGTGACGCTCGTCGAGGCCATCCGCTCACGCGTCACGATGGCCTCGACGGAGATTCAGACTGACATGACCACGACCGACGCCGACGCGCCCGAAGAACGTATCGGAGAGTGGCCCGGCAACCCTTTGCCGGCGCGCAACCGCCACGAGGTCACGCTCTTCCTCGAATGGCTGAAAGTCGAGCTGGTCTCGCGCACGACGGCCGGGGGCGGCGAAGTGTGCGTAGGCCGGATTCGCGGAGCCGACCCCTCCGCCGCGCCCGACACCTACCGGCTCGTCTTCACCCTGCTCGAAGCCGACCCCGAGGACGAGAACGACTTCGGCTCAGGCGTCAGCAGAATCTTCGATCCCGCGGAGCTGATGCTCCTGCTGTCGAGGATGGAGCGCGAGGGCGTCTTCGCCGGTGGGGTCAGGGACGTGCGGAACGCCCCGGGGCTCGTGCTGACTTGCAAGACGACGCGCGAGATAGAAGAGCTGCGTCGTGCGAACGCGCGCGGCATCGCGCTGATCGAACAGTTGATGCGCTTCGCGGGGGCCGACGGCAACATCCCGGAAGAGTCTCTCAGGAACTCCGCGATGCGCACTTGGTTCCGGCGCTCGCCGGAGCGTTTCGACGCGGGCGCGCTGAAGGCCAAGCGTCAAACGCTCAGCGAGAACCTCGAACTCTTACGACTGCCGGTCAACAACCACGCGGGCGCGCAGAAGCAGGCCGCACTCGTGCGCGAGCTGCGCGAGCGTTGCCCCGAATACCTCGCCGAGCTTGAGCGCGCAGGCTTCGACGGCGACCATGTGCTGCACCCCTGGTTTTCGCATGGCCACCATTTATCGCGCTTCGCCGCCCGCGCGCTCCTTGAGGGAAAGCCGGAGACGGCGCAGGCGGCCTTCGCCGCGTGGGCGGTCGCGGAGCCGGCGGAGGTGCTATTCCCCACAAGCGAATTCGCCGACGCGGCCTACGAGCTGAATCTCGAACCGGAAAAGGCGGCGACCCTCATCCCCGAGATCAACCGCCACGCCTTCTTTAGCCACTACCAGGCGCGCGTCGACCCCGGTTACAACCCTTGGTCATACTAACAGGAGGCGCGGTCGCCCTCCTCTCACAATCCGAACAAAGCGATTGTGTTCAGGCAGACCCGAAGGGGCATCACTATCCGTGGGGATTTCGATGGAAATAATCTCCCGGAAAGGGGAAGGGCTGACCGTGCATTTGCCGTGACCCATAACACTCTTTCTGGCGCATAGCCCCGTTGTTGGGCGGAGACTCAGCGCCGAGATGACGCGCAGCGCGCGGCGCCCGTGGCCTGCGAGGGCGCCGGCAGCCAGGCAACAGAAATACGCCCCCGCTCGGTCGTCCTCAATCGTGTGGGCCGATAAGGATGCCGCTCCCCCAGAACAACTGCGGCGGCCCCTCCTTCGGGTGATCGCGCCGGAGGCAACGCCTGCCACGCCCCAGCGCATTTAGGCTCATCTCATTCAGAGAAGCCTCCTGCTGAATTAAGCCCTCGGCTTCGGCCACTGTAATCGGCAGTAGCGTCCAGTACTGCGGATCATTGCCATCCTCCCAGTCAATCATTTCAGTGAAAATCGAGACGTACCGCTGATCACAGCCGGGGCAGGCGAGGATCGCGACGATGAAATGGGATTCGTCAATCAGCTCTTTCAGACGAGTAAGGCTGTCGCGAGCACTCCAAGCCGCGTGTGCGTCGGCGGGCCAGCAAAGGTCACAACCAAACTCCTGTGTCTGCATACGCTCTACCTCACCAGCCTCGTCCGCGAGCGTCTTAATAAGCCGCCCAACGCTGGAATTGAGCCGCCGGGAAACAACCAAACAAGCCTCTGAGCTGACGAATGACATTCAACCTATTTCCGGTCGGCTCGAATGACTCGTTAGACCGCCTCTTTTGAGCAGCGCGCAACCGGGCGCGCCGTGCTGACGCGCGATCTGCCAACGCCCATCCTTTTCACATACAACCCAAGTCCGGGGGGTGTCCACGCCGAATGTCTTTACTCACATCTCTAATCTAAGTTAGTCTCCACCCGCATCACCAGTCCGCGACTCGCGCCCCTTCCGCTGGCGCGTGCGTTCCATAACATTCGAAGCACAAACCGGCAGACTCCTGCTTGCCGCAGTTATGTTCTGCCTCCCGCACCCCACCGCGCCGTACCTTGCCCCGCAGGAGACGGCGCTCGCAGATACGAAAGGAAACGAAAATGACCTCTAAGACCTCGCGGCCGCTCCCCCTGCTGTTGGCCGCAGTCGCGCTAATCACATTAGGAGGCGCGACGCATGTCCGCGCGCAAAGTAGCGGCCCCTCCGCCATGGGCGGCAGCATCATCCGCGACGACTTCGTCGAGGGGCGGACGACACTCTCTTTCACCGCTGTTACGCAGGCCAACAACACCGTCATCGGGCAGGCCGAGTACCACTTCGTGCGCATCGACCCTTTCTTCCCACAGGAAGTGAGGCTGCACGTCGAAATCAACTGCCTGAACATAGGGCCGGACGGGAAGACGGCCACCTTGAGCGGCGTGGTCAAGAACTCTAACTCCGAGCAGGCGGTCGGCGCGACCGCGATCTTTAGGGTGCGTGACAACGGCGAGGGCGGGAACGCGCAGCCCGACGGCGTGACCCCCGTCTTCTTGCTCGCGCCGGACCTGAACCGAAACTGCAACATCTTGACCGGCATCCAGCCCACCCCGATCACGGGCGGCAACGTGCAAGTCAAGCCCTAGAGTGGGCAGGTGCGCCCGTCGCGACTAATGAGCGGGGCGGCTACGAGCGGTGGAGGAATTCGCCCATAGCCGCCCCGTTCATTTTGACTCTACGTTTCGGATTACGAACACGAACAGGCTAAGGTCGGAGCCGCACCCGAGGTGAGTAGTCCGCTAATTTGCATTATGTAATTTATTGTTGCCTCAAGGCTTTCCTGTGAGCAGGTGCTTCCCGGATTGGGCAGCTGTCACCTCCAGCCACTGAGCGCCGCCATTCGTCAGCAGCACTATAACATCGGCGACATCGCCCTCACTCACGACGAATCCCACGCCGCCTTCTACCCACGATAGCATCCGGCCGAGATTGAGGGCAGCCATTTCGTGGGCCGGAACATGCTTGCGCTCGCCGCCGGTCGCACGCGTCAGGTATAGGCAGCCCGCGCGATAAAGAATCCCGAGCGACCGCCCGACTTCCTTTATTAGCGGAGCAGGAGGGAACTCGGGATACTTAGGGGGCAAGCTATTAAGCAGCACGGGTAAGCTGCACTCGCCCGAATCTGCTAGCGCCCAGAGGATTTCACGCTGCAAAGGCGTCGTCTTAACCTTCTTTAGCATACCTGCCCATTACAACGTAAGCGCCTAACGCCCGAATTAACCGGCGCGCACGAAACGGTGAGACCACCCAAGTTCTCGATGAAAGACTTGCTAATTGCGCGTCCGGTTCAATGAGTTGTTCGGGGGCGGCTAAAGCTTTAGCACGCGAGGCGCAGCTCATACATCATACGTTGTCAGCTCAACCTCGTATCCATCCGGGTCATGGATGTAGATGGAATGTGCGACGCCATGATCCTGAAACTCATACTCGATCTCACGACGCCGGAAGTCCCGTTGCGCTTCTTCAAAGTCAGCGCGGCTAACCCTGAAAGCGAAATGTTGCATCGTGATCGCTCGGCGAGGATCAGGAGGTGGTTGCTGCTCTTTAGAAGTGGTGGGGAAAAGCGCAACCCCGGTTGTTCCGGCATACAGAATGACAGGGATGTCCCAAGCCTCAGCATAATGGCGCTTTAGTCCAAGCACTCTCGTGTACCACTCAACAGAACGCTCTAAATCTTTGACCAGCAAAGCAACATGGTCAAGGCATTCAATGTTGAACATAGAAACTTTACCTTCAAATTAAGTAAGCCGCCGAACGCCGGGGATGAGCCGCCGCGCGCTCAACGAAACAGACATCCAAGCTAGCGGATGAATGCCACGCTATTCGCGGTCGGGTGCATGCCGTTGTTGGGCGGCGGCCCTCGCGTGACGGGGCAGGTTCGCCTGACTCAGCCCTCCGTCGCAGGGGTGGCTTTCGGGAACATTAGAGAAGCCACGACGGACACCGCGATGACCCCGGCGATAATACCTAGTGACAGGCTAATGGGGAACTTGCCCCCGAACAGATCATTAAGCCACACCATTTTCAGGCCGACAAAAATGAGCACCACCGCCAGCCCGTACTTCAGCATGTAGAACTTATCAATCGCCCCCGCCAGCATGAAGTACAGGGCACGCAATCCGAGAATAGCAAAAATGTTCGACGTGAACACTATCAACGGCTCGCTCGTCAGTGCGAAGATTGCCGGAACCGAATCAACGGCGAAAATCACATCCGTTGCTTCCAGAAAGAGCAACGCCACGAATAACGGGGTGGCATGGAGCGCTCCGTCCGTCCTGACGAAGAAGCGCTGGCCGTGCAGCTCGGCGGTGGTGGGGACGAGGCGGCGGAACAGACGTATCAGCAGGTTCCTGTCCGGCTCGACCCCCTTCTCCTGCGCGAACATCATTTTAATGCCGGTGAAGATGAGGAACACGCCGAAGACGACCACGACCCAGTGGTACTGCATCAGCGCCGAGCCGAGGGCGATGAAGACGGCGCGGAAGATGAGAGCGCCGACGATGCCGTAGAACAGGACGCGGTGCTGGTACTTCCCGGGGACGGCAAAATAACCGAAGACCAGCACGAAGACGAAGATGTTATCGACGGAGAGCGACTTCTCGACAATGTAGCCGGTGAGGAACTCGAGCGAGACGCGCCACGCCGCGCCCGACGGGTCGAAGCCGGGAATCGCTAACAAGCGCGGGTCTTGCGGGAACTTCCAGAGTGCGTACTGGTAAAGCAGGAAATTGAACAGAAGCGCGAGCGCGACCCAAACCACACTCCATGTAGCCGCTTCGCGGAATGAAACTTCGTGCGCCTGTCGGTGGAACACCCCGAGGTCGAGAGCTAAGAGGAAAAGCACGAAGCCAGTAAAACCCAAGTAGAACCACCAATAATCGGCAAACGGGAAAAGTTCAACCATCACTCGATCCCTTCACGCTGGACGTTTACACGAGCGCGCAAAAGAAAAACCTTCTGCGCGCTACACGAGCCGCAAAAGGTCTTGGTCATTGAGCTTTGGTTACTCTTCCCGATGAGCCGGATGCTCCACAACGAGCAACGTATTGACGGCGCCACCAGACCCTAAAAGAGCGGGCGACCTACTCCCCTTTCGAGAGCGATATACTACGGAGACGGCATAAACCTGTCAACTTATCAGTATGTTAAATTTCTGTTAAGCAACCGATAGCCGCCCAACGCCCGAATTAACCCGCGCCGAGCGCGAGCATTCAATTTACGCCGTAAGGAAGCATCTTAAAAGCCACGCTATCGAGGCGTCGGGTTGAATGAGCTGTTGGGCTGCGCTTCAAGGTGCAACTGAGATGTTTATCCTACGTATGTTTTTATCTGCTGAAAACTTGATGCAATAGCTTTTAGTTTCCAGTCAGAACCTCTTCGCCGTCCGTCTTCTTTTGCCAGGCGATCGTGCTGCCCACATTAACTCTCAACTCCCCGAGACCCGTTAGAACCAGCCGAACTTCGCCAGGCTTCTTTGCGCGGGCACTCGTGCCCCACAGCTCATTATTCTCTCTGTCATACACAACAAAACGTCTATCATATTCTTTCACGACGCCCCGCGCCGCGCCTTTCCCGGCGAGGTCGATACTCCAACGGACCTTTTTGTCCGTTCTGTCAAAAAGCTCCAGATTGCCGTTCTGCAGAAACTTTAGAACGTAGCGCTGATTCTCCGATATCAACTTATCTCCGGGGACTAAAGATTCGCCGGGACGTAAGGTGTCTACGTCTTTGCGGGTGAAGACCCACTTCGTGTCGTAAATGGAGACGTTGTGCTTATTGATAATTTCGAAGAACCCTTCGTTCCGCAAAACCAACTTGCTGCCGTCGAACTCGTTGCTGTGACGATGCGTAGCCCAAATGGGTCTATTCTCTTTGTCGTAAATGACTAAATGTCCGTCATTTTTTTGCAGGATGCATTTAACTGCGCCTTTCTCAGCAGTCTTGGTGTCCCATAAAACCTTTTTCTCCTGCGTGTCGAAAAGCTCCAGATTACCGTTCTTCACAAAGCGCAGCTCGTAGCGCCGATCCGGCGACTTCAAATTCTCTTCGGGCTTGAGGTACTCGCCGTCGTGCAAGACGTTTTTCTGATCGAGTCGCCACTTCATAGCGCTATTGTTATAGTCCGACTCGCGTTTATCGGCGTAAACTCTCTCCCCGTCGGAGTCTAATGCGAACTTTGTTCGCATATGCTTCAGGAGAAAGACACCCGGCTCGAACTCGCCGCGATCATTTCTGGACATGACGGGTTGCCACCACATGTGGTCATTTCCTTCGTTCCTATCGTTGAGATAAACCAGCCCGAGACGAGCGCCATCCAGCACTTTATTGTTTACCCATCGCTGGAACATGAATTTGACCGGCTTGCCGCCCTCTCTAAGCTTGATCGGCTCGGCGTCCTCACCATAGTGGACTAACTTTTCGTCGTCCTCTTTAAGTTTGATAATCTTCCAGTCCTGGCTTTCCTTTTCCACCTTGACTTTTACGCGGCCCCAACGATTTTGACCCGCTTCAATAGATAAATCCATATAGTATTCGTCCTGTCCTCTAGCCGGCTCGTAAAGGTACAGTTGGGGCATGCAGGGATCCTCTGAACTGAACATTGACTTCTTCTCGTGGTTTAACGGCTTATCCTTACATGAGGGGTCGCCCGCCTCGTATGCGGTCAGATACTTTCCCGAGGTAAGATGCTTCAGGCGTACGTCATGGACTTTTTCACTTTGCTTGCCTTTTTCTTCAGCGTGGACTTCAAACATGGCCTTTAGTTCTCTGACCGGCCGCACAACTTCTTCGTAATACTGATCAACCAGCTTCATTTCCGCCGGGGTCAGCGCAAGGTCTGCCACACTTTCCTTGTCGGTGATATCCGCATAAGCCTTCTCCCGCAACATTATCGCCTCCCCCAGGTTGATTCTGAGGTGGTTGACCACGGCATCCATCTTATCTAAATAGCTGTAGATGTCCGGATACCCTTCAGCGAGTTTATCCGAATACTCCTGAAGGAAAGTTTTGTACGATGGCAGGTTCCTGTGGAGGAGCAAGCCGATCATCCGCCGCGCCTGCTCGGACACCCCTCTGTTTATATCCAAGATGTAGGCACAGGTATTCTGCCTGTCGGGGTGGTCGGGCTGCTTGTCCGCTTGCCCTAAGTAAAGACGAGACAAGTACTCTAACTCCTCATCCGCGCGGTTATAATCTTGGAATATTTGGCGCAGTTCGATCCCCTTAACGCTCTGCACGACTTCCTGCATCTGTCTATCCAGCTTCTTCAGATAATGATTTACTTCGCTCTCCTGTTCTCCGAAAAGCAGCTCCTTTATTAGGTCCATGCCAGGCCCGCTAAACTCTTTGAAGACCGCTTTGGCTGCCTCCTTCCCAACGAACTTGGCGATTACCGTCAACATAGCTTCATTTTTCCTTTCAACGTAGTGTGCTTTATGTCGGGATGCCCTTCGGGTTCAGCAATGAGGGTAGAAGTGAGCCTAAGAGTGGGCGACTTTATACCCTAACTGACGGCGAGAGACAATGAAATACTTAAATAGATACTGCGAAGCGCCTAACGCTGGAGCTAAGCTGCCGCCTGCCATACACAACTTACATTACATGACAAGATTGCTGGCAGGCGGTCAGCTTGAGCGACTTGTTATACGGCGGGCTGGATTCCTAATTCCAAGCTGAAAAAACGCCACTAACATCAATGTCATCCGCATTACCATAACCTTTTAGAACTACGTCAGGCGGCGGTGAGATATGAACATGGTAATGGCGCACTGTCCCGTCCGGGTTCTTCGTCACATACGCACTAGCTAAGTATGTGTCTATGGCCGTTATTGGCACATCAACGAAACCATCCTCCCCTATCACGAAAACGAAATGGGTACAACCGATGTCTTTGGAGGCTTGGTAAGATGAAGGATTAATACCGTACCAAAACGCCTGGTGCCTTTCGTGTAGCTTTGAATACTGAACCTTCACCACCCGACCATCAGATAACCTGTAGCACTTAAGCCTGTTATTAATTAATTCACCGCCGCCGAGTTGTTCGATAGCATCGAACACCGTTGAACCCGTACCGCCAGTCTCTTCAGGTGTTGTCACAATAACTGGTGCGCTCTTGTCTGGGGAATAATACTCAGGTGTTCCGTTTACGATGAATTTTTTGACACGGTAGATTTCCGTTGGCACATCCAGGGCATCGCAAAAATCAGTTAAGTCTTGATTTGTCTCGTCAATGAATACAGCAATAGAGGGGGGAACGCTTTCTACAAACAACTCAATCTTCTGGAACAATCGCGTAGGGTCCGTGCTCAAGCTAGTGGACACATGATGTTCACTCCCCCGACTCATAATAGATTCGAACACTTTATCGCGAACCTGCCTCAAAGTTTGATTATTCCTTCCGGCGACGACGAATCTCGTTAACTGTTCTGCAATATGCGGCCACACACCATGTTTCAACAGCTCACACTCAACGATCCACCATGACCGCCTGGTAAAATTGAACACGAACCCATCAGGTATTCCGTGCTTACCAGACGGCGTGGTAATTCGAAACCCCGGCAATAGGATGCAATCCCCAAAGAAACTGCTGATGTTGTCGTAAACCCACTTCTGAAGTTCCATCTCTTGGTTGAATGCGGCATCTACAATTGGCATAGCAACCTCCCGTGTAATAACTCTATGAGCCGACGCTGGCGACTCTAGTCACCGTTGTCTCCAAAGGGATTCTACATCCAGCGGCTGACTATACCATCCACACCTGAGTAATAGCCGTATAACGCCCGAATTAACCCGCCCGCCGACGCGACCACATAGGCAAACCAGAGCGCGACAATGTTGATGAGAGGCACACTAAGGCGAGTCGGGTTGAATGAGTTGTTCGGCGGCGCATGTATGAAGCGCGACAACTGAACACATTTATTTAACACTATATTCTTAGTGTTAAGATACCTTGCATTAGCTTCGTTGAGCCATTTTCTGTGAAATTATAGAAACCAATCCACCTAGCATCAGATAACCTATAATCACTTCAGCCGTAGTCCACCATGCTGCCTCCTGAGTTTTTGGAGTTATATCTCCAAAACCGAGAGTGGTGAAAGTGACGACGCTATAATAAACCGCCGTCTGAAAGTTCCATCTTAGACTCGTGACCGCGAAAGCGCCTGCTCCCAACCTATAAAATATTATGGCGAAACCTAACATAAAAAGGACTGCCCAAAGCGCCCAAAGCGAGACACTCTTACCGTAATTAGAGGTTAACCACCAAAGTCCAAAGATAATGCGGAAGATTGGATTATTTCGCTTACGATATTTCAACATATAAATATAATATTGATCTCGCGCACAGCGTTCCAAAAGAGGATCAACATAAAACGCTCTTCCTAAATGCGTTTCCATAAGAACTGTCCCACGCCATAAAAATGAGTCCTCTGTATACCGAATAACACCTAGCCGTGCATCTTCCAAAATGGCATTTCGTACATCAGCATCTTCTAATTGCGCTTTCGTAAGATCAGCGCCCGTAAAGTTTGTTCGCCGGAGTGTCGCTTTTTGAAGATGGGCACGAACGAGATTCGCATGGCTTAGATTAAGATCAATTAATCGGGAACCTTCCAGTCGAGCGTATGACAAATCCAACGGCTGTGTTGCTCTAGAATCTGAATCACCTAGTCGCCGATCTTCTGGCGGCAAACGCGCAAGGTCTAGCCCGCGTAGGTCAGGAACACGCTTGATTTGCCCTTGATCTACAAGCACCTCAAGAACTCCAAATCCTGTCTTTTCACCAATTTCATCAGCAGATGCACCGAATCCCAGCATATTAAGAACGTCTGCAACCTTCTCAGGTGTCCATCGGCGACGCCATTCTTCAACTTGACTCCATCGTGGGTATCGAAAAGGCCCCCTCCACCGACGGTAATGAAAAGATTGGTCTCCAGTTGAGCGTTCTGAGTTTAGATCAACTTGATATGTCATCATTTGATCTCCAGCAATTACCTTGTTTAAGCGAAGCCGCCTAACGCCCGGCATCACCCGCCGCGACGAACCGCAGCTACGACCAAGTCTAGCGCATGAGAGCGACGCTATTCGCGGTCGGGTGCATGCCGTTGTTAGCCGATGCGTTATCAGCATCGCTCACACTATTTCATGAAACGCTAAAGCGAGTCCTACCAGTCTGTCACGGTTTCGCTTACCCTACCGAGAGGTGGTTTGACCCCCTGCATCCCGTTCCGCATTCATTACCGACGAATCCGAAAGCGACCAGAACTGTAGGTCGAAAATGACCACTGTGGTCGCGGTAATGATAGCCAACTTCACCCCGTCCCCGAAGCCGATCAGGTCCCCAAGTAGCAGAGTAATCGAATATATAAAGAGGCCAACAGAAATAGCACGGCGGTAGTATTCGATTCCCTCGGCGATCTTCCGCCTGAACAAGAATCCCAGTGCCAACCCGACAATAGCAATGAGGCCAGCCCTAATACTTGAAAAGGCAAAGTAATCAAAAAGGCCCATCCCCACAAGGCCGACCAGCAACAGAGATGTGCGAATCAGGGCCTTGGTGCCGAACTCATCCTGAATTCTTCGAAAGCGATTCATATGTAAAACCTCGCCTAGCGCCCGCCTTCAGCCGCCGCCCGCGAAAAGCATTCAATTTAACCGCAGCGAAGAACGATGAGAAGCACGCTATCGGGCGGCCGGCTGCAAGGCGTTGTTAGATGCGGCTTCGACTACACCAGCCAACGTTTCTTTCGCTGAGGCGGATAAACATTAGGGGTCGGTATGGGCGGACGCGCTCAACGCGGCACTATCCAAAACTCCACTTCACGCCACTTACGATAACCACCATTCACCAATTTTACCCTTGATGGAGAAAGCCCGTACCTTTTCACCAATTCGGTTTTCTTGCTCCTCAGTTCTTTCCAAGCTGTTCCGCAAGGATCAATACTCAACCGCCTGTGGGTCTTCTTTCTTCCTTTTTCATCTTCTTCTTCCCAACTCTCAGCCCGATAGCCTTCATAAGCAATAATGTATGCCAGCGTGCGCGGCTCATTCCTCAAAGCCTGTGCGAAGCCTTCAAGCCCATTTTCAAACTCGGTGCTATACGATACCAGCATATCTTCCAGTATGGTGTAATGATACTCATCATACTTTCGTGCGACATCAGTATCCTCAAACCCTCTGGAATAAGCATCCTTTCTAGGTTTTGGAGCAGTCCCGGGCGGAACAATCCAGAGTTCATGCGAGAGGCATGATGCTGTGCCACCATCAATAGCAACAATGCGGTCAGCCTTAAAATCTCGGTTGTAGATTAGATAGTTCCGCATCCAATTAACGCGCCTGCTACTCAAACCAGGAAGATCATAATGAGAACGATAAACGATCAGGAAAGCTCGGACATTCGGGTTGTTCTGTAGCTCAATAGCAAAGTTATCGAGACGCGCTGCCATATCGGTAGGCAAGGCATCTCCAAACTCGTCAAACTTACGCGCAGATGGCTCATTCGTCTGTGCCAACGCGGAATGGTTAAAGCATAGAATCAGATATATGACAGATAGGAATAACGGCTTTATGTACTTGGTTAGCATCTTTTCGTGTTTCACCAGAGACTAGCATCCAACGCTCGGCATCAGCCGCCGCGCACATACTTGGATTTGCGGTCGTCTCGCGCATAAGAGCCGCGCTATTCGCGGTCGGGTACATGCCGTTGTCAGGCGCAGCCTGACTTATAAAGGTCAATTCTTCGTTAGAGCACGTCGCAGCGCATCATAGAGTCCTTCACTGCTGAGCACGATGAACCAGTTCCGGTGCATATGAAAATACATTGGCCGACCAGCATCAATTCTATCCCCATGCGAATTCGGTTCAGGCTGCCCCTCAAAGGAGTAGTGATAGCGCCCCTCCCGACGCTGCTCCGTAACCCGAACCTTTTCCGCCCCAGTCGGCTCAGGGAAGAAGATTACCTCCACGACGCCCTTGTCGGTTCTAAAGAATGCCGCCTTATTGAGACCTCGAAAGAAGCCGTTGAGCTTGGAGCCGTGAACGCTTTGAACGGTGATGCCTTTGCTGTTAAGGAATTGAGCAAATTTCATGGCCTCAGCATAAGCAACATCTGTCGGTTTAAGGATTGAGCTATCTTTGGATTGGTAAGCTACGGAGACAGGAGAGGAATTTCCCGCAGACGTGGCAACAAGTGTGCCGAAGCAAACCACAAGTATGGTGGAGTAGAACAGACGCAGCTTCATTAGAATCCTCCTTTCCGCTACTACCTAATGCTAGCGCATAACGCCCGGCATCACCCGCCGCGCACAATCAAACAGGCATCCATGTTGACGGATGAAAGACTAGCTATTCGCCGTCGGGTGCATGCCGTTGTCAGGCGCGGCCTGATTGGTTGTCACTTGTCCGATGGATAAGCAAGAATCCATTCCAATTCAGGATCGCGCCCCTCTTTGTAAGAAGTCCAATCAGGATCTATCCTTTTGTCGGGGATAATCCCCGGTGTGTCCTTTTCCTGAACCTTGTAGTACTGCGTTGAATACGAAACACTCAGGTGTGAATTCGGCAGGGAGAACGCACGATTCTCCGAATAGCTGTTCGGTCTCTGGCCGGTCGGCTCGCCGACGAGGATGGCATTCACTTCGCTCCTGAAGTCAGCAGCATTAACCATGCCCGCCGAAAAGGTTGCGCGCCCGATGATGACAAACATTTGACCTCGCCTGGCGATGGCAGGCCGCTGCTTAAATCCCGAGATGATGAATTCGCGCCCTCTGCTGAAGTCGCCGCCGCCGTTCTGGCGCATATCGACGATGACGCGCTTAATCGGGTGACGGTCTATGAAGTCGAACAGTTCCTGCGAAAACTTAGCGAAGGCGCGCTTACGCGGGTAGCCACTAAAGTTGAAGTAGAGGGTCTGCGCGTTCGGTAAGTACCTGTACCACAGCGGCTCATCCGGTTTCTGGCGGGAGAGAGGTTTGCTCCTGGCCGCATCAAGCAACTCGACCTGCCGGCCGGGCGCGAGGGCTTTGATGTCGAGCGTAAACCTCCTGCCTTTGTCATCCTCGAAGGTGTACAGCGCACGCGTCGCATCCGGCGCTAGTCCGAGGCCGTGCAGATGAGCAGGGTAAGTCATGTTGGCGGCATTAACGTCCAGCACGAACTCTTCGCTCTCACGTTGAGAGATGTAGGGTTGATCTCTCCGGTACGCTTCCTCAACAGTCGCATTGCCAATCTTAACGACTCGCGCCCCGAGTGCCCGCCGGTAAGCTGCGGTGGCCTCGGTCACGCGAAGCTCCTTGCCGAACCAACACAACCTGAGAGGCGCGCGCGGGAAAAGCCAATGCCAGCCGAGGCTGGTGTGGCCGTCCCCGACCGTGGCGACGATCCGGCTCATCCCCATCACAATGTTGCTATCCCGGAGCGAAGGTATTTTGAAATCGAGGTCGGCGACGGCCTGCTCAAACTGTTCCCGCGTGACGCGGTGGAAGGCGTTCTTATGCCTGCGCGGCAGTTCCCTGGCAAGATACTGCAAATCCTCCCGCCAAGCCTCTTTGCTTAAAGAGAGGGTGGGACGAATGAGGGGGCTGGGCGGGCCAGTCCTTTTAAGCTCTAGCCGCGCCTTCTCGCCGAATCCGATGAATTCCCCGACCAGCTTGCCATCATCGAGAGAAGCCGTGATTGAGCCTTCGTCATCGTAAGATTCAACTGTCAGGGTTAGCTTGCCTTCAGTATAGCTACCTTGAGTTAGTTCAAAATCCCCCAGAGGGGTGTGCATAGTGCCGGTAATAGTCCCTTTAACACTCCTGATCTCCAACACGATGGGCACATCACCATACGACTGTGTTTTGCCTATGCCTTCATACCGCCCTGAGATTTCGCCAGCCACGGCTGGCTCATCAATGCGTCGCACTTGTTGTTTAGAAGGATGGAGTTGAGCGAGACAGGGCGTGCCGAGCAGCAGAAAAATTACGGTGATATCTGCCCACTTGTTGAATTTCCCTTTTGTAGTTCTCATCTTCAAACTCCCAATAATATACATTTCCTCGGCCACTTCGAGGATATGTAGCGAGCCCAGGAAAGGCTCAGTATTCGAGAGCGCCTAACGCCCGAATTAACCGGCGCGCGCGAACCGCTGACACCAACCAAGCTCTCGATGAAAGGCAGGCTGATTGCACGTCCGGTTGAATGAGTTGTTAGGCGCGGCATTCGTGGAAAGATTCAACGCGATTCATAAGATCATTTTACAGCAGCATAGCAATAACAATCTCTAGGTTCATCACTAATATTAGGATGAAATATCTGTCGCCGTAACAGCCCTTCACATTGCATCCCCACCTTTTCCAGAACACGCGCAGATGCCCGATTATCCGCATCACATAATGCCCATACGCGATAGATTGATTCTTGGCTTAACGCCCATTCAACAAGGCCACGCAACGCCTCCGTAGCTATGCCTTTCCCCCAATGCCGGCGGGATACGACATAACCAACGTCAGCCTTGAAATCATTAATACGAATTTCCAACATACCTATAACTTCACTACTTTCTTTGAGCGTAATGACGTAAGGGAATCTAGCACTGCCGCCCCAAGCAGCAACACAATCAGACAGAAAGCCTTCGGTTTCTTGGATATTCTTATGTGGCCGCCAGGTTAAATAGGATGTGACCTCTGTATCTTGAGCATACGAATTAAAGATCGCCTCGGCATCAGAGAGGGATGGCATCCTTAACGCAAGCCGCTTAGTTTCGATATGTTCAGGTGGTTTCATGTTTTATACAATTCAGAAGCGCCTAACGCCCGGCATCACCGGCCGCGCATCCAACATATCAAACCTTCAAGTCTTGCGGATGAAAGCAACGCTATTCGCGGTCGGGTGCATGCCGTCGTTAGGCGCGGCACGCCTTACCTTGCCCTCCCCGTTCCCTAGGCTCGTTCCGTCGTAAATAATACAGAGCATAAAGATTGCAGCTCTCACTAAATCAGGGAAATGATGAAGAGGCCAGCTCTCGGCTCTTGCCTCTCAGCTTTCTCAAGCAAAGCGGACTTCGGATCAAGCTTGGAACCATGTTGTTGGCTCAGCGGTAGAGCAGGTAGGGTTTGCGGCTCTCAAGGAACTCCGCGGCCTCGCGGTTCCACTCTTCCAAGAGGGGCTGGAGCCGATCGCCTTCGATGGCGAGCCTCACCTTGTCCGACCCCGTGAGACGATCGATGGTCGCCGTCCAGGCGAAATCCCGCGGGTGCCGCCTGCGAATCTCGTCGATGAGCAGCAGCGACGTGCGGACGGGCCGGTACGCCCGCCGGTCTGTGATGATGAAGCGAATCGCCGGGATCGTCTGCCCCTTGTGCTTGGCGGCCGTTGGCGCCACCGACATCGTAATAGCTTCAAACCGGACACCCGGCAGCAGCCGCTCGTTCATCACCCGGGCGACCTCCCGCGCGTTGAGCCATGGGGCACCGACCTGCTCGAACGGCCGGTCAGTGCCCCTGCCCTCGCTCAGGTTAGTGCCCTCGAAGTAGACCGACCCGGGGTAGCTCGTCAAGGCGGCCAGAGAGCGGAGGTTGGGGGAGGGGTTCACCCAGGGCAGCCCGGTCTCATCGAACCACTGCGAGCGATGCCAGTTCGCCGCCCGCGCCACGATGAGGTTGGCGCCGATGCCGTACTTCCGGTTGAAGAGGGTGGCGAGCTCGCCGACCGTCATCCCGTGGCGCGCCGGTATGGGGTACATGCCCACGAACGATTTGAACTTGGGGTCGAGCAGGGCTCCTTCGACAATCTCCCCGCCGATGGGGTTAGGACGATCCAAGACGACGAACGGGATGCCCTTCCTCGCCGCCGCCTGCATCGACAGGGCCATGGTGGAGACGTATGTCCAGGTGCGCCCCCCGACCTCTTGGAGGTCGTAGACAAGAACGTCAACCTCCTTCAGCATCTCCGGCGTGGGGCCGCGATCCTCAGATAGGTAGAGAGAGTAGACGGGGATGCCTGTCCGGGGGTCGGTCTCGTCTACGATCTTCTCGCCCGCCTCCGCCGTGCCTCGGATGCCATGCTCGGGGGCGAGCAGGGCGACCAACTTCAGGTCCTTGTGCCTCGCGATCAGGTCGATGTCCGATGTCCTCGACCGGTCGATCCCGGTGTGGTTGGTGATGAGACCCACCCGCTTCCCGCGGAGCGGGCGCGGCACGTCAGCGAGGAAAGTCTCGATGCCGGGGCGGACTGGCGGCGCAGAGGCGCGCGGTGTTACGCCGGCTGGCACCGACGCGTCCGCAGACGGTGTGGTGGCTTGCGCCGGTGTCATCGCACACGCGGCAAGCAGCAACAGGACAGGAATAAAGACCTTCATTGCTATGACACCCGCTCTCCCCGGCCTCACGCCGTCCGCGTGCGCGCCGTAATTCCGACTAAATCGTATCGTAATCAGTACTGTCTTTCACAACCCGTCTATTACCTCGCGAGCGCCTAACGCCCGGCATCAGCGGCGCGCACGAACCTTTGATGATAAAAGGTATGCTTATTTGCGCGTCCGGTTGCGCCTGACCAGCGCCGGTATCTTCTTCCTGACCGCTTTGCCGATCTCGTCGCAGGGTTAGAGTTAACAAGTCTTTCACGCCGCGCGTGGTCGAATATCTGCGCGAGCAGCGCCACCTCCTTCCGCACGGTCGTCGGGGTGCGTGTCTTATGCATACGCTTCCCCTCGACCGTCTCTTTCCTGACAGTCTTCGACTGTAGCCTTCACCTGAGAAATCGGCGGCTATACTCTTCTTTCGGGGCCGACATGGTACGCAGCCAATGCCGGAATCACCCCGCCGGGTACGCGCAAATTTTTAGCACATAACGCACCGCGCGCAATCTTATTTTTTACTTTATTTTTGGGGCGCGCTGGCTCCTGTTATAGATCAAATGTGTGGCCTGCCCTTTTTCATCTTTGAAGAATGTGAACATGATTTGAGCATCATACTCTCTGACAAAAAACTTTGTGTCCGTCTCAGGAAGCAACTCGAACTGTCGCCCGTCAACCCCACCCACAAGCTTGTTGCCTTCCCTCACGACCGTAAGAATGAAATCCGGCTCAAGCTCGTACTGCCCGACATAAGCGTCATAAATTTTCGGGTCTAGCCTGATCGCAGGGCGTTCTTTAGGCACGTTATACTTCTCCCCGAAGACAATCGCGGCTAAGTCACGGATTGCGCTGTTGATGAACACATCATCCGAGTTGGTCAAAAGGATGATGCTTACCCTGTCGTCAAGGTAGCGGTCAATGCTGGGTTTGAAGCCTATCTGCACGCCGGCGTAGAAGGCACGCCTCCGGTTGAACTGCTTGTCAATGTGCCAGCCGTAACCGAAATCCCCCTGATAGATCGTAAGCATCGCGTCCAGCGACTTCTTCGATATTAACTTATCGGTGTAAAGGGCCTGATCCCACAAAAAGAGGTCATCTACGGTGGAATAAAGCCCCCCGGCACCTTTAACGATACCCATACTCAGGTAAAGGGCGCGGACGAGACGAATGCCATCTCTCGAATAACCGATGGCGCGGTGCTTCAGCACAACCTTGTTGTCGTCGTAGCCGGTATTCAACATCCCTAGCGGGGCGAATATGTGTTCGCGTAAGAACCCCTCGTAGGTTCTGCCAGAAACTTTCTCGATGATGTGCGCAAGCAGGACATAGCCGGAGTTGCTGTAGCTGTATTTCTCGCCCGGGCGAAAATCTAAAGGCTTGCCCTTGAACCGCCCGATTGATTCCGCGAGCGTCGAGGGTAAGGCTCGCGTCTGTAGCCAGTCGGGAAAATCGGTGAAGTTAGGGATGCCGGAGGACATCGTCAGAAGATGATGAATCGTCACGGGCTGCCAGGCGGCGGGGCATTCCGACAGGTATTTGCAGATCGGGTCTTGGACACTCAACTTGCCGCGCTCTTGCAGCAACATGATTGCCATCGCCGTAAACTGCTTAGTAATCGAGGCCAGGTGAAACTTCGTCTGGCGCGTGTTGGGCACCTCGTCTTCCAGGTTCGCTAATCCGTAGCTCCTGCTTACAAGAACCTCTCCGTCTCGCGCTATCAAAATCGAACCTCTAAACCGATTCAGCCCGGCGAGGGCATTCATATACTCATCAACTTTTGCGGTGATTTCCTTCTTTGTCGGGGCTGCGGTTTTGTCGCTTTGCGCGCAGACCGCATCGGTTGCAAGGACAACACAAAGGGAGGCGAAGCTGATGAGCGCCTTCATCATGTGGCTGATTGTTAGATTGTACCTGGGCGGATTCGGAAATCTAAGACGAGTATTCATAATCTACTACATAGCACGACGTTTCCACTTTGTCTTGAACGACAAACGCATTTTAGAACGTGTCTAACGCGGACGTGCGATTCTCCGATACTGGTTAGGGGATATTTGCATGTAGCGCTTGAAGGTTCTTGCGAAGTGACTTTGATCTGAGAATCCTGCCGACGCGGCAATCTCATGGAGCGGTATGTCAGATGTGGAAAGCTGGCGGGAGGCATGTTCGATACGCAGCTGACGGACGTACTCGCCGACCGTGCAGCCGAATTGCCTGCGGAAGACGCGGCTCAGGTGAGTAGAATGCACGCCGACAGCCTTTGCTATGTCGTCAAGGCTCAGACTTTCGTAAAATCGCGCATGGAGCAAATCTCTGGCTCGGATGAGCCAGCGGGGGGCTTTATCGCGCTCCCGAAGGCGATGGGCGGCGGATAAAATCTCCAACGAAAGTCCCTCTATGATCAGAGGCGAAACTTCATCCATCTCCTGACATTCGTGATAGAGCCGAAGGGCTAGCGTGACCGGCAATCCACCCCGAAAATCTGCTGTATTATCCAATACCGATGTGTGCTCACGAACGCGCTTTAACCAGTGAGGTTTTACTACGACGCTGAAAATTCGCGCTCCTGTATTGTCAAAATTGACGGAGTGATCTTCATTCGGAGGGTGTATTACTAAGGTCGAAGGTTTGCCTGCTCTGCTTCTTCTGCCATATCGCTCGGTGTACGTACCTTGAAGAACAAGGCTAAAGTGAGTTAGCTCATGGGAATGTCGTGGCATCTTAAACCCCGACGAATATATCGTCTCAATCAGGGTAAAACCCGCCAGCTCGCCGCTTTGCACTCGTTCACCGCGTAAGGTTTTAGGAAGATTTTCCAGTTTCATTAAATTCGCCTTATATATTCAAGCAAGCGCCTGACGCCCGGACAGCACCCGCCGCGCATTCAACAGAACTGACAAGGCGTCTCGCGGATGAAAGGCGCGCTCTTCGCGGTCGGGTTGCATGCCGTTGTTAGATTGCGGCTTGGCGGTTCAGTATACTTTTCCGCCAGAGCGAGCATTACCAACTCTTTGTTGACGAGCCCGGCCTACGTCCACGCCCTTCTATGGCCTTTTCCTGCTCCTGGGGTTTGCCCTCGCCGTCTTTATAGCCTCTCTTTTTGTTCTATCGGGAGTCCTTTTGGTAGACTCCGCAACGGACTTCCTGCTCTGCTTTGAACTCGCCTCATCAGCACGCCGCGAATTATTCTTACCTGCTTTAGCTGTGGTCGCCTTTGTATTACTCCGGGTCGGAGATGGCTCATCTTCCTTCGTCGTCTTGCGCTCGACCCTTGATTTCTCCGGCGTCTTCCGACCTCTATCGGCGTCGAGGTTAGCTCCGGGCTCCGGCGCTGTCGAGGTTAAGTCGGGCTCAGGGATAATGCCTGCCCTCTCATACTCTTCCAGGCGGGCGACCGCTTTCCCCGCGAGTATTTTGGCGGCTTCGAGGGTAGATGTTGCTTCCAACAACCCGACCACCCGTAGCGTGAGAATGGAATGCTTGCTTAGGACGCGCAGTTCTGTGGTCTGAAAGTTGGCCGTCTCTTCCTTAGTCTCTGCGAAGGCATCCGCCCCGATCCCTGAGACTTCCGTCAACCTAATCGAAGACTCTCCGCTCTGCGCCTTAACGATGCGCTCCTTGAGTTCTTCATAGGATTTCGCGGCATTCCACTTGGCCGTGGAGGCAGGGGCTTGCCGCTTAACGCCCAAACTGACGAAACCCTCATCGCCACCAAACATACACGAGGAGGTTAGCGTCCCCGACCTCCGGGACGATAGTTCGGTGCCGCGCATCGGCTCCTTGACCGGTCTGCCCAGAGCGGCTTCAACTTCCTCCTTCGTAAGTTGAGAACACACATCTAGTTTATCCGCCGACAATCTACTCCCCTCAGTTGGGTCACCCTCGGCGTCAACGTCTCCTGTCGCGTTCGCCGGTGTCCCGGCTCCCCCCGATGTGGGAGTATCCTTTCTCAGCTTCCCACACGCTAACGGCATAATCGCGATGCCTAGAAGTGTAATAAGCAAAAATCTTCTCATAAAATGGCCTTCTCTTTGCGACTCGCGAGCCGTGATTTCTGCCGGTAAAGGTATCTTGGAGGAAGCAATCTAACGGCTGGGGAGGAGCCGCCAGGAAGCGCCGAACCAACCATCCAAGCCTTGCGGATGAAATCCAAGCTCATTCCGATGGGCTTGAGCGAATTGTTAGGCGATGCGTTCTGACTTCGCCGCGAGCGCCGGGAGATGACGAGCAGCCTCGTGCCTCTCTTCGAGCAACATTCCGACATGCATAGCTAAACCGCGCTCTTCGCGGTCGGGCGCATCCCGTTGTTGGGCGGCGACCTAGCTGCGCGGCCTGATTAACGAAAGCAGTGTCGCCGCGATAAACAATCCGGCACCAACGAAAACTTGCGGCTGCGCAAGCACCAGCAGCGCCAGAACGAACATTACTGCAAAGATAAGATTCGTGATGAAGCAAAGCAACCGAACAACTCTGTCTTTGCCAGCATCACGCAACAAAATGATATTTAAAAAGCCCGCAAGGACGATGGCAACACCAGTGCCGGCGAACCATAATGCCCTCACGGAGAAGCTATCGTAATCGTGGAATGTGACCGAGATGTGGAGGACACCGAGCGCGATAATTATACCGGCTAAGATTTTATGCAGCGACTTCCTCATGATCCGATTTTACGCCCGACAGGAACAACCGAAAATGTTAGTCCAAAGATTTCGACGCCTTTGAAATCCTCCTTCGTGTCTAAGCGAAGGCTCCCAACGCCGGAGCTAAGCCGCCGCGCATGCCACTTCGAAAGCGACAACTCCTGCATTGAGAAGAAGGCTCATTTGCGGTCGGCGTGGGCGGCTTGTTGGGCGGCGCGTAGAATGCTACGGACTGCTTTTTAGTTTTCTCAATGCTTCAACAGCGCCCCGGTTGTTTGGGTTTAACTCAATTGCTTTTTCATAAAACTTGACTGCCAGTTCTTTATTACCATTCGCCATATGCGCTTCGCCCAGACTGTCATAGACATTTGCCGACGATGGGTAGGCTTCAACATTCAGCTTGAAAATTTCGATAGCTTGAGCAAGACGATTTTCATTCTTAAGCTTGTATCCCAAATCATTCAAAAAACTCTCGCGGAAAATCGGCTCCTGCGGGTCTTTCGCCCTGTATTCGTTATATAGCTTAACTGCTTGCTCAAATCCTTCTTGTTCCAACACTTTCAAGAATTTTTCTTCCGTCGGCGGAACTTGCATCGCGGCGCGGACTTCAAACTTGGATATGTTTTCGACAAAGCCGTTTTCTTGCGGGCTGAGAGCAATTAATTCCAATCCGCGTTTGTCTTTCTTCAGATGAGCGTTGAAGAAATTCAGGATGTAGCGACACATCGCCTGATAACCGCGCTTTGCTGTTTCGGGTGTTCTTGTTTGCGTGACGGCAGATTGCGAAGCGAACATCGGGAAACTGGAAAAATCCTGATGAAACATTCCCGCCATTTCCAGCCTATAGCGATTCGAGTATTTCAGCGCGTCAAAAACCGCTAAATTCGTTGCCGGTTCGGTTCGATACAAATACAACCACGAAACGCGCATTTTGGTCGGGTGGTAATGAATTGATTCTGTCGCTAATTTTATATACGGCGCAACGCCAAACGTCGGGTCGAGGGTAACCAGCGCGTCGAAGTCATAGTTTCGCATCACCAAATTCAAAGCCGCAACTCCGCCGACGCTGTAACCTATTGCGCCTAAATTGCTGCGGTCGGCATCGGGAAAATCGCGCATCGCGCCAACGGCAAATTGGAGGTCAAGAATCTGCGTCTCTAAATCCGCCGGACTCGGAAATTTCAAATTCACGTCGAGCGAAGTCGCGCCTAACTGCGGAACTGTAATGACAACATAACCGTGACTCGCCAAGTATTCGCAAAGAACAACATTATCCTGCGAGCTGTTGTTAAGACCGGCCGAATACACGAGAAGCGGAAACGCGCCTTTCTGCGGGACGGCATTCTGAACGGCTGCCGTTTTCGTCTTCATCAAAGCATCGAATTCTCCGGCTTTGAGATTAGCGCGAAAATTGCCGACATCCCGTTGTTCAAGCAGACGGTTCAGTTCTGCGAAAGCCGCACTTTGAGCCGTCGCATGCAGGTAATCCCGATAAAGCATTCGGGGATTGTTAGCCTGACGCTTCGCCGGATACCAAACGCTAATTCGCACGGGGCGGCCTCTACCTGTCGCCTGCGGATAGCCGTTTGAATCTTCTGTTGCCTTCCAAACTCTCGAATAATCCTGCTGATAAATAAACTTAAAACCAACGGCGTAAGAGCCGGATTCAAGATTACCCCACAAAACCGGAGTCTGAGCGTTCGCCGAAGAAAAACCAAGAGCAAGCAATAAAATATATGTGTTCTGAAGCGTGAATCGTATAAATCTGCTCATTCACATTCTCCTGTCACACCCGGTAGCGGCATTTTACGTCTATCGCCGGCGATGAACCGCCGCGCATTCAACGTCTAAGACTTTCAATTCTTGCGAATGATATTCGCGCTTCAACGCGGTCGGCTCCAGCCCCTTGTTAGATTTGGCATCAAAGAAATCACTCAGGCTCCGCTTTGTCAACGCACAGTCAATTCAACGTCACTTCTTTTGAGTGTAAGAATTTAACTCGAACTTGGGATGCCGCGCGCGATGAACCACTCGACCGTGGCCGATAGCACCACCGCGCCGGCCGCGTCCAACACCTCTATCGACACCGATGCAGACACGCGACCGCGTGCCGCGAGGTCTGCCGACCAGCGGCAGACCTCGCCGTGTGGGACAACCGCGCGGGCGGACACAGGGCCTGACGCCAGCTTGTGGAATTTAGCCTCGACCCTGCGGACTACCGGTATGTAACCTTCGCCGCTGCCCAGTTGTTGCACGAGGAATGCGCCGGAACCGGCCTCCGCGACCGCTAGCAGTGCGGATGCGTGGACGGTGCCGAGATGGTTAGTGTACTGCTGCCCACCTGGCAAGCTGATCAGCGCCCCGCTGCCGGCGGGCATAGCCTCCAGCCTGAGGAGACGGTTGAATGGAAGCTGTGTTACATCCATCGATGAGCCCTCAAGCCGCCTAACGCCCGAATTAACCGGGCGGCGCGAAACCATCGAAGATTGGAGGCTGGAAGAATGATGAAAAGCACGCGGCCGCCGCTCCGATTGGATGACCGGTTCGATAGCGGCGTGTGAAAACACCTGCCTGACTGAGATAACGGCTACTCAACCCTTCTCGCTCGAATCTCACGCCCAAACTGATTGAGAACTAAGCCTGTGACCCCGCCTCGATCGTCTTTGGTAAATCTGATTTGTGCATTCACGCCGGGAACGAAAAACTCTGTTTCTGAGGTTGGTGTCAGCTCGGTTTTTGGTTGTCCCGGAACTGCCGCCATTAACCTGCCGCCTTCATTTGTGATGGTCACAGCGATGCTCGGCGCAAGTTCGAGCACGTATCTTCCGGCGTATAAATCGTAGATGCGCGGGTCAACGCTCGCGGCGCGCCGTTCCTGTGGGAGTTCGTATCTTTCGCCAAACATCATTGCAGCGAGGTCGCGCGCAATCATCTCGATAGGCACGTCATTGAGATTACTGAGAACGATAACAGTCACGCGCTCATTCGGGAACCGCCCAAGAAAGGAGATGAAGCCGTTGATTTCGCCGCCGTGAACTTGCGCTCGGCGGTTGAATTGCTCAAGCATTAACCAACCGTAGCCGTACCTTCCCGTCAGAGACCTGAGCGAAGCGACAACCGCGGGATTGAACATCACTTCGAGCGACCTTCTGGGAAGTAGACGCTCCGTGTAGAGAGCCGCATCCCAGCGCAGTAAATCCTCTGTCGTAGAATAAAGACCACCGGCGGCAAAGGGTCTGCTCATGTCGAGGTAAGCGGCGTTGATGATTCCGCCCCGTGTGTCCGGCGAGTAACCGGCGGCACGGTTCGGCAGCACTTGACGAGGATCGTCGTAGCCAGTATTTGACATGCCAAGCGGCGCGAAGATGCTTTCTCGTAAAAATGCTTCGTAAGTCTTACCTGATACCCTTTCAATAATATAACCCGCAATGTAGTAACCAGAGTTGCTGTAACTGAATTGCTCACCGGGTCGAAAATCGAGAGGCTTGATTTTGAGAGTTTCAATCACGGTGGTGACAGGCAGAGGTAAATTGCGCTGTTGGAACTCCGGCAAACTAAGGTATTCGGGAATGCCCGAAGTGTGCGTTAGCAAGTGATGAATGGTAATTCCTTGCCACGTCTGCGAGCACTGCGGAACATATCTGCAAATCGGGTCTTGGACATTCAGCCTGCCGCGCTCTTGCAGAATCAAAATGCCCATCGCCGTAAATTGTTTTGTCATCGAGCCGATGCGAAAGATTGTTTGCGGCGTGTTCGGCACACGATGCTCCAAATTCGCCATGCCGTAACCGCGACTGACAAGCGGACGGCCATCACGCGCCAGCAAAACCGTCCCGCTAAAGCGGTGGACGCGCATCGCTCTGTTCATATATTCATCAACTCTCGTGGTGAGGTCTTGAGCGTGCGCGTCACGGTTAAGACTACCGGCGATGACAAGCAGCCACGCAAGCAGGAAAGCGCGAACCGTTTTGTGCCCGGAATCATTCATTACAAAACCTTCTTTATGGCCGCCGTGTAGCTGTCCATTGCCGATTTATAGCCAGCACGCGCATCGTGCCCGTCATCGTGTCTCCGTTGAGGGTCGCTGGAAACTCAACCGTGACTCCAAAGCGTTCGGCGGATAAACTGATATTGCGTCCTTCAATCGTTCCTTTCACAGGCAAGTCTCCGCCTTCAGAGTTGATGGTTCCGCTCAGCCTTGCTCCATTCTGCTCTAACGTGAGCATCCAATTCTGCGTCCCGCCCCGTCTCTTCTGTACGCGCATGTCCCACCTGCCCGCGATGTTGACGATTGAGTCTGACGGCCTTTCAGAAGGGGCTGCTTGCGCTCGATTCTGCGGCGTAGTTGCGTCCGGTGCGACTCTGCGGTTACCGAGCTTTAACTGCACAACAAGAGTGATGACGAGCATTAATAACACGCATACCACAAGCCTTTCGTGCCTTACGAGCCAATCAAAGTATGCTCTCATATCAGCGCCTGAAATTGATTCATTCAATCTGATTGCAGATAATATGTTAAATCTGAAACGATGGTCAACCCGGTTCACTATTCTCTTTGAATGGGGCGTAACATGAACAACCGTAAGAATTCGACTTTAGAGGAGCTTGAAGCAAGGCGGACAGCGATAATTGGTCGCCAACTCTTCTACTGTTTCCAGCTATTTTTAGATCGAGCGACGATCAAGCTGCAACGTCGCGGGCATGAAAATATCGGCATGGCGCAGTCTGCGCTTCTTCGCAATCTGGACTTCTCCGGCACTCAACTCACGACTATTGCGAAGCGGGCAGGAGTCACCAAACAGGCGATCATCAAAATCGCGCGCGACCTCCATGAACGCCGCTATATCAAGATCGTCTCCGACCCGAATGACCGTCGCGGAAAAATTGTGAGCCTTACCCCCAAAGGATTTCGGCTTGTCAACGACGTAATGGAAGTTGCGGCGGAGGTTGAAGATGAGGTCGCTGCCGTCATCGGCAGGAAGGAAATTGAGAATCTTCGAGCAACATTAGACTCCCTGCTCAAAGCTGCGTTGCCACCAGCTTGATTTTACCAACCTACCGGCGGCTATTAGAATTTAAGAGAAATAAGTATAAATCGCGGAATCAAGTTTGAGATGGAACAGAACAGTGATTGAAAAAGACCTCATCAGGCTGCTGGCTTCGCATCAGATTCGCGTCCGGCTCAATGCGAGATTTGCACAACCTAACCTGAACAATAAGGGCGGCAGCGAGAACCTGTGCAACTCCAATAAGAAGTTTCTCATAGAATGTCTGGACGGACTTGCTCGATTTTTCATCATTCCTTGCTTTAGCACCTTTAGAATACAAGAGGCTATCGAACGCCCTGCATCAGCGGCGCGCTGCTCATTTGAAAGATAAAAGAGAAGCTTCTGTGCGCTCTCCTGACTGCGCGGCTCGTGTCGCTAGGCGTGATGGCGGGGTTTCGTTGCGTGCTCGGCGGGGTTTTGAGTCGGCATGTCTTATCCGAGCTGACGCGCTGGGCGGTGTCCCGGGTTTACCTTCGCTTACTATATTAAGTGCGCTGTGCAGGCGTCTCGTAAAAGCACAGTTGATTTGATATATTACCGCCGCTATCGAGCAAGTCTGCACGACGCGCCAATCCCGGCCTGCGAAAAAATCCTCAGCGCTAACCGATTAATTTGAGTTTGTCTGCCTGCCAGCGGCGGCGTTTTATTGAAGGGGAGACTGGTAGGAGTTCCCCGAAGCGCGTTCGGGTGACGCCACACAACGGGCGAGCATGATGATGGGGGCGTTAGCCTAAAAAAGATGTCCTCTGAGAGGGTGATTCCGAATAGTGGAAGTCAAAGACAAGGCTGGGGCGAAGACCGACGGCAAGCCCAAAGGCGCAGACCTGTTCATTGTCGATAACAGCGACGAGAACTGGAAAGTCCAAAATTACCTCCGCGAGTGGACGGACATCGCCCACACCTTCGACATCGCCACGGGCTACTTCGAGATCGGCGCGCTCCTGGCGCTGGACGGTCAGTGGCAGAAGCTCGACAAGCTGCGCATCCTGATGGGCGACGAGGTAACGAAGCGCACGAAGAAGGCGCTCGTTGCGGGCATCAAGTCGGTCGCGCATACGCTCAATCAGAGCATCGAGAGGGAGAAAGAGACTAACGAATTCCTCGTCGGCGTCCCAGCCATAGTCGAAGCCCTGAAGAGCAAGCAGATCGAGTGCCGCGTCTACGCGAAAGAGAAGTTCCACGCCAAGGCGTACATTACGCATTCCAAGCTCACCGTGGTCGGTTCGTCGGCGCTGGTCGGCTCTAGCAACTTCACCTACCCCGGACTCACCGACAACGTCGAGCTGAACATCCAGCTCCGGCGCGAGGTCGAGATTCTCCAGGAGTGGTACGAACGCCACTGGGAGAAGGCCGAGGACATCACGCCTGCAATCCTACAGGTCATCGAGCGCCACACGCGCGAGTACCAGCCCTTCGATGTGTACGCGAAGGCGATGCAGGAGTATTTCCGCGGGCACGAGATAACGGTCGGCGAGTGGGAGAAGAGCCAGTCGCGCATGTTCCCCATCCTAGACCAGTACCAGAGGGAAGGCTACCAGGCACTGATGAAGATAGCCCACAGCTACCGCGGCGCTTTCCTATGCGACGGGGTCGGCTTGGGCAAGACGTTCGTCGGCATGCTGGTCATCGAGCGCCTGGTCGAGAAGGAGCGCAAGCGCGTCGCCCTCTTCGTGCCGAAAGCCGCGCGCAAAGCCGTCTGGGAGAAAGCCATCAAGCGCTATCTGCCGCACCTGAGCGGCGACTTCTCGAACCTGGTCATCTACAACCACACCGACCTCTACCGTGGAGGCGATTTCCAGGAGCGGCTCGACCGACTCAAAGAAACCGCCGACGTAATCATGATTGACGAAGCGCACCACTTTAGGAACCCCGGCATCAGGGGGCAGACGGGGCGGCGCCCCTCGCGCTACCGGCGCATGTACGAGATAGCCGAAGGGAAGACGCTATTCCTGCTCACGGCGACGCCCATCAACAACCGGCTGATAGACCTCCAGCACATGATGGAGCTGTTCACGCAGGGGCAGCAGGACTACTTCAAAGCAGCGCCGCTCGGCATACACTCGCTGACCGGTCACTTCCGCAAGATGGAGAAGGACTTGGACAGGCTCGTGGCTGGCAAGAACGGCGAAGACGTTGAAGACGTTGAGGCTGAGACGAATCAGGTAGAAGCCGAGCAGGTCTTAGCCGGCGACGCGCTGTTCGGCTCGCTCGGCGTGAAGGCGACTCTTAAAGCCTGGATGGAGCTTTCCTAAACTCACCCTCAAGGAGTTCAACGCTTGATGGCTAACGACCTCGACCGCGTACGCTCGATTAAAAGTTTCCCCTCACTGATTAAGTACCTGCGGGACGACCTCGGCTGGGAGTTCGAGACGGACGATGTCGAAGAACTCACGTTCGACTACGAGCCGGAGGAGTTGGGGCTGGACGCCAAGACCGCCGTCAGGATTAAAGAGATTAAGCAGCTCCGCCCGCTCGTGACGAACCAGCCGTGGGGCATCTTCTACATCAACTTCGAGCCGAAGCTCCTGCCCATAGTAGTACTGCGCCGCATCCTGCGCTCGCTGGTGATTAAGAAACGCGCCTCGGCGAGCCGGGGGCATCAGGCGGCCTGGAAGCTCAACGACCTGCTGTTCATCTCATCCTACGGGGAGACTGACGAGCGCGCCATCACCTTCGCACACTTCTCCGACAGCTCCGAGGTTGGAGACCTGCCGACCCTCAAGGTTCTGGGCTGGGACGCGCAGGACACCGTCCTTCATCTCGAAGACGCTCACCGCACGCTCAGGGAGAAGCTGCGCTTTCCCGCCGACCCTTCGGACGTGGAGGCGTGGCGCGAGCAGTGGTCTTCCGCCTTCAGGCTCCGGCACCGCGAGGTCGTCACCACCTCAATCGAACTCGCCAGGCGGCTCGCCGAGCTAGCCACCCTGATACGCGAGCGCGCCAACCGCGTCCTCGCAGTAGAGTCCGAGAAGGGCGCGTTCCGCAGTCTCCGAGAGGCGTTCAGGGAGGCGCTGATTCACGACCTGAGCGCGGACGACTTCGCCGACATGTACGCGCAGACCATCGCCTACGGTCTGCTCTCGGCGCGCGTCTCGCGCCCCGCGGGACTGGTCGCCGACAACCTCTTGGACATGGTTCCCTCGACCAACCCGTTCCTGAAAGAGCTGCTGGGGACGTTCCTCAAGATCGGCGGGCGCGACGCGGGCGGGGCTAACCGGAAGGCGAACGCGATTGACTTTGACGAACTCGGCATCAACGAGGTCGTGGAGCTGTTGCGGCGGGCGAACATGGATGCGGTCTTAAGGGACTTCGGCAACCGTAACCCGACGGAAGACCCGGTGATTCACTTCTACGAGCTGTTCCTGAAAGAGTACGACCCCGTGAAGCGCATGAGGCGGGGCGTCTTCTACACGCCCCGCCCCGTCGTCTCGTTCATCGTCCGCAGCGTGGATGAAATCCTGCGCCGCGAATTCAAGCTGGAGTACGGCTTGGCTGATACGACGACGTGGCGGGAGATGGCAGAGCGCCACGAGGGGCTACAGATTCCTGAAGGGATTTCTCCCGACGCGCCCTTCGTGCAGGTGCTTGACCCTGCGACGGGCACCTCTACGTTTATTGTCGAGACGATTGATCTCATCTACAACACGATGGTTGGGAAGTGGCGCGGCGAGCGTAAGAGCGAGAAGGAAATCCGGGAGTTGTGGAACGACTACGTGCCGAAGCACCTGCTGCCGCGCGTGTACGGGTTCGAGTTGATGATGGCTCCGTATGCAATCGCGCACATGAAGATTGGGTTGAAGCTGTATGAGACGGGCTACAGCTTCCTCTCATCAGAGCGGGCGCGGATTTATCTGACGAACACACTGGAAGAGCCAAAAGACTTCTCCGGCTACTTCGTGCAAATGGCTCCCGCGCTCGCCCACGAAGCTGCGGAGGCGAACACCATCAAACGCCGCACACCAATTACTGTCGTTATCGGCAACCCGCCTTACTCATCGCTCTCGCAAAATCTCACGCCGACGGCGCGCGAATTAATCAGCCGTTACAAATTCATTGACGGTCAGAGAATTGTCGAGCGCGGAGCTTTACAGCTTGAGAAGAACTTACAGGATGACTACATAAAGTTTTTGGCACGCTCGCAGGATTTTCTGAGCGTACCTAATCTGGGTGTGCTTTGCTTAATTACCAATCACGGTTTCATTGATAACCCGACGTTGCGGGGGTTCCGCTGGTCAATTTTGAGAACGTTCGAACGAACATATGTCCTGGACCTTCACGGGAACGTGAATCGCCGTGAGCTAACCGCTCAGGGAGAGCCCGACCAGAATGTATTCGACATCAAAGACGCCGGCGTCGCCGTAGTTCTGGGACTCTCGAAAAACATCAGGAAGGAGGCGCTTGGTGAGCTTTATCATCAAGATTTGTGGGGAGACAGAAAGGCTGAAAAGAATCCGTTCCTGCTGAAGGAAGACGTGCAAACAGTGGGGTGGAACAAGCCCGTTCCGACTCCCGATTTGTATATGTTCAAGCCCATGAATTATTCCTCAGAAGAGGAATATAGAACGGCTGCCAAGGTCACGGAGATATTTCCACTGCATAGCATAGGAATTATTACCGCTCGTGATCACTATGTTATTGACTTTGAGCCTGAACCAATTCTTGAGAGGGCGAAGAAATTCCAGAAGTCGCAGCTTTCAGACGTGGAGACCTGTAAGCAGCTCGGCATACCTCTAAAAAAAGGATGGAACGTCGCTCGGGCAAGGCAGAGAATAAAGGCTGAAACTGATTTGAGTAAGTTCATCAAACCACTACTATACAGACCTTTCGACATACGCCCTGTCTTCTACCACGAATCTCTGATTTGGGGCATGGCAAGACCCGTCATGCAGCACATGATTGGTGGGAAGAAGCAGCCAAATTTAGCCCTTATTACATCAAGGATGACAAAGGGCGAGACGTTTCAGCATGCGCTCGTCAGCCGAACCCCGTCTGAAGTGATTTTGCTTTCGTCGAAAACCTCAAATAACGCATTTGCCTTTCCGCTTTACATCTACGACGAAAAAAGCTCTCTCCTGAAGAATGCGACTTCTGCCGTGCGCCGTGCCAACTTTGCGCCGCAGTTCGTCGCCGATTTAGCCGCCCGTCTCAAATTGCTTTTTCATCCTGACGGACGCCGAGACCCCGTCGAGGCGTTCACGCCAGAAGATGTCTTTCACTACGTCTACGCTATCTTACACTCTCCCGCCTACCGCAAGCGCTACGGCGAGTTTCTAAAAGTCGATTTCCCTCGGGTACCGTTGACTACAGACCGCGCTCTCTTCCGCGCTCTCTGTCAACTCGGTGCCAACATCGTCGCGCTTCACCTGCTCGAAGAGGATTATGCTGATGCCTCCTGGAATAGAGATGCAGGCAGTAAGGCTGAGGGTGAAGAGATAGGATTAACAGACACCAACCCGCTCGCCTCCGATGTCGTGCGCTTTCACGACGCGGTCGGCAGGCAAGTCGTCAAAGGCTTCCTGAAATATGACGGCGGCAAAGTTCACATCAACGCCGCCTCATACTTCGAGGGCATCTCGGAAGCGGTCTGGAACTTCCACATCGGCGGCTACCAAGTCGCGCACAAGTGGCTCAAAGAGCGCCGCGGGCGCACGCTATCACCCGGCGACATCACCCACTACGCGCGTGTCTGCCATGCCGTCGCCGCCACCCTTGAACACATGAGCCTCATTGACGAGGTAATCGAGGCGCACGGCGGGTTCCCCTTAGTCGGCAGCCAGGATACCGCACCCGTAGCGAAGGAAGCAGCGAGTTCACTCCCTTTCGACTAAAGGCTGCGCCAGTCAGCGACGGCGCAGCCGGCGAGACCTCACACGGCGAAACGACCGGCTCGATGGCTCGCTCCCTCGCCTCCACGTATGAATGAGTGTGGGAATCTGTTATCGAACCGGGTGAATGGCCGAGGATGTCGCGCCTCAAGGCTTCCGAGCACGCCGGGCTCGGCAGCCCTCGTTGACCATGTGTGCCGCAGGTCGTGAAAGGTCAGGTCTTTGATTCCCGCCTCTCTGATGGCGGACGTGTAGCCATGCTTGATGTCGTGGATGGCAAGACCTGCGCGGAGGTTCTCGAAGATGTATCGCCCTGTCGCAGCATCCTGACAGAAGTCGAACAACAGCGGGCGCACTTTCTCACACATCGGCAGGAGGCGCACGGCGTTGTTATGCGTCGGCGAAATGGGGCGTCAAGGTTTAGCTTCGTAGACGATGTTGAAAGGAGTCTCGGCAGCGCGGCGGAACTGGCTGAACCCCCCGCCGGTGACCACTTCGCGTAAACGCGCCTCGCCGGCTTGCGCCCCCAATGCGAGTCCCACTTCCTGTGACTTGGAGGCGGGAGTGCAGAGCAGTGTCGAGGCCGAGTAGTAGATGCGCCCGACCGGGTTAAGATTATCTTCGACCTTATCACCGGCGAACGGCTCGACGACCATCCATGTGCCGTCGGGCGAAAGCGTTTCGCGGACGTGCGTCGCTGCGCCGACAGGGTCGCCCATGTCGTGCAGGCAGTCGAAGAAGGCCACGAAGTCGTAGCCGCCGCCGGGATAATCTTTCGCGCGGGCGACCTCGAACTTCACTCGGTCAGAGACTCCCGCCTCCTCGGCCCTCTGGCGAGCCATCTCGATTGAGCCGTCGTGGTAGTCGTACCCGAAGAAGGTTGAGGAGGGGTAGGTCTGTGCCATCAAAATGGTAGATGCCCCGAGTCCACAGCCTACGTCTGCAACCTTCGCTCCCGCCCTTAGCTTCGCCTCGACGCCGTCAAGGGAAGGTATCCAGGAACTGGTTAGGTTGGCGGCGTAGCCGGGTCGGAAGAATAGTTCGGTGCCGCGAAACAGTCCATGATCGTGCTCGTGCCAGCCAAAGCCCTCGCCGGTGCGGAATTTCTCTGTGATTTGGGGCACGGCTCTGAGCGCCGAGACCGCCAGCAGGAAGGCGCCGGGCAGGTACGCGGGGCTTTTCTCGTCCGCGAGGGCGAACGCCTGCTCCTCGGAGAGCGAATAGCGGCCGGTGGATGGGTTGTATTGGACGTACTCGCCCGCGGCCTGAGAGTTGAGCCACTCGCGGATGTAGCGCTCATCCGTACCCGTGCGTTCGGCCAACTCGGCTGGAGTCAGAGCTTCCCCGGCCAACGCCTTATACAAGCCCAGGCTCTCGCCGATGACGACTAAGCCGGCGTGGAACGTGGCGCCGAAGTCGGCGACGAATTTTCCCAATAACTGATTTAGCTTTTCCTCGTTAAGAGCCATAAAACTCCATAGTCTTTAATCGGTAAAATGGGTACTGCGCGAGGTGCGGATGCCTAACTGCAACGCGCGGCAAGATAAACCAATCACCAATAGGATGCAATAGCTATCCAATCTTTCCCGGGTAGGACTCATAACGTCCGAATTAACCTGCGCGGAGCTAATGCCACACAAGATAGATGGAAGGAAGATTGATGAAAAGCATTCTATCGAAGCGTCCGGTTGAATAAGCTGTTGGATGTCGGCGACCATTGGAATCCTTCACTGACCCCGCACAATGCGCATTACTCAAATCTTTAATCTCCCGTCAGCATTATGATAGAGTGCGGCCGGTTTGCAGCTATGCCTCTTCCATCCGACACATATCTGGGTCGTTATGAGATTCGCTCCTTGCTCGGCAAGGGGGGCATGGGTGAAGTCTATCTCGCCGAGGACACCACCTTGCGCCGTCTGGTTGCCGTCAAACTCCTGCCCGCAGAATTTACCGCCGACCGAGATCGCCTCCATCGCTTCGAGCGCGAGGCTTTTGCTGCTTCGAGTCTGAATCATCCGAACATCCTGACCATCCACGAGATTGGCGCGGAGAAGGGTCACCACTTCATCGCCACAGAGTTTATCGACGGCGAAAGTTTGCGCCAGCACCTGAAAGATAAACGGATGGAGTTGCACGAAGTCCTGGAGATAGGTGTGCAGGTTGCGTCGGCTCTCTCCGCAGCGCACGCCGCGCGGATAGTGCATCGAGACATCAAGCCGGAAAACATCATGGTGCGCAAAGACGGCATCGTGAAGGTCTTGGATTTCGGGCTGGCGAAACTTGGCGAGCAGGAGCAGAAGAGCGCGCTCGATGCGGAAGCGCCGACCGAAGTCTCGTACCGTACCGCGCCCGGCGTCTTGATGGGGACGGTTTCGTATATGTCGCCGGAGCAGGCGCGCGGCAAAGAGGTTGATGAGCGCACGGACATCTGGAGTCTGGGCGTCGTGCTCTACGAGATGATTGCGGGGCGTTTGCCGTTTGCAGGTGAGACAGTACCTGACGTGCTCGGATTGATTCTGCATAAAGAGCCGCCGCCGCTCACGCACCTCGGAACACACATCCCCGCCGAGCTAGACCGGATAGTGACAAAGGCGCTCAGGAAGGATAAGGAAGAGCGTTATCAGGTAGTCAAGGACTTGGGCTTGGATTTAAAGAGCCTGAAGCAGCGTCTGGAGTTCGAGGCGGAACGTGACCGAACGGAAACGCCCGAGCAGAGCGGTCAAACACGAGGCGCGGCGACAACGAGAGAGGTAGGTGTCGGAACGGTCGGAAGCTCCGAGGTCGCGGCACGCCCGACCGGGCAGGCAGCAACAAGCGGCGACATTCACACTACCTCAAGCGCCGAATACATCGTCACGGAGATTAAGCGGCACAGGCTCGGCGCGGCGATAGCGCTGGCGGCGCTCGCGGCGGTAATCACCGGTCTCGCTTACTTCTACTTTGTGCGGAGCGGCAAGTCGTCAATCAATTCGGTGGCGGTCATGCCGCTCGTTAACGTCAGCAAAGACCCGAACACGGAATATCTCTCCGACGGCATCAGCGAGAGTTTGATTAACAGCCTGTCTCAGCTTCCACAACTGAAAGTCATCGCGCGCAGTTCGACCTTCAGGTACAAGGGCAAGGAGATTGACCCGGAGGAGGTGGCGAAGTCTCTGGGCGTCGGGGCGATTGTGACGGGCAGAATCATCCAGCGCGGCGACGAGTTGCAGGTGAGCGTCGAGCTGATGAACGTGCGGGATAAGACGCAGATGTGGGGCGAGCAGTACAACCGGCGGGCGACGGACGTGCAGGCGGTGCAGGCGGAGATCGCGCGCACGATTTCGGAGAAGCTGCGGCTGCGGCTGACGGGAGCGCAGGAGCAGCAACTGGCGAAGCGGGCGACCGAGAACCCGGAGGCTTACCAGCTTTACCTGAACGGACTCTTCTACCAGCGGAAGGGGAGCAACGTCGAGAATTTCAAGAAGGCGCTCGACTACTTAACCCAGGCGGTGGCGCTCGACCCGAAGTTCGCGCTCGCCTACACCGCTATGCCTTTCTCGTATCTCAACCTCGCGTCAACCGGGGAGTCTCCCGCGCAGATGCTGGCGAAGGCGCGGGCAGCGGCGCAGATGGCGCTGGAACTCGACGACTCGCTCGCCGAGGCGCACCACGCGCTGGCGATAATCAAACGGAATGAGTGGGACTGGTCGGGCGCGGAGAACGGATTCAAGCGGGCTATCGAGTTGAACCCGAATCTGGCGGCGGCACACGCGAACTACGCGAACTTTTTATCAATCATGGGGCGGACGGAGGAGGCGGTGGCGGAGATTAGACGGGCGCAGGAGCTTGACCCTCTCAGGATCACCATTAAAGCAGCCGAGGGGGCGATTTTATACCGGGCGCGCCGGTATGACGAGGCGATTCAGGTTAACCAGCACGTCGTCAAGATGCAGCCGGACGACGCCTTCGCGCACGTCTATCTCGGCATGATGTATGCGGCGAAGGGGCAGTACGCGGAAGCCATCGCCGGATACCAGAAGAACATCAGCATTAACGGTGAGAAACCGGGCACGCTCTGTTATCTGGGCTACGCCTACACCAAGTCAGGCAAGCGCGGCGAGGCGCTTGCCATTCTCGACAAGTTGAAGGCGACGAAAGAGCATGTCTCACCCGCCGAGTTAGCCATCCTCTACGTCGGGCTGGGCGACAAAGAAGCCGCCCTTGAGTCGCTCGAACGCGCCTACCAGGCGCACGATCTCCAGATGCAATTCCTTAAAGTTGACCCGCACTACGACGCCCTGCGCTCCGAAGCGCGCTTCCAAGACCTCATGCGCCGCGTCGGGCTGCCGCAGTAAGCAGTTTCAGGTTTAGGACAGGTGAAGACATCTAACGCCCGCCATCAGCCGCCGCGCTCTCAACCTCGAAAACCATTCAAGTCTCGCGCATCGAAGCCGCGCTCTTCGCGGCCGGGTGCATGCCGTTGTTCGGCGGCGCGTTGCGATCCTCGCGCCTCATAATGTTTTCTTTGACAGTTCCTCTTCGTCCCTCGCTTGCGGACTCGCCCCTTGCTCACGTCAGGGGTAGGCTGCGGAACCATGCCACAACGTAAAGCCATGGCGCTGTCAGGGCGAAGGTAAACCACCCAAGTTCCAGTGCGACCAGTAAAGAGAAGTACATGATGAGCGCGCGGCGAGCCGCCGGTTGCGCCCGGTAGGAGAACACGAGCAGCCCCGCTGCCGCCGTCGCGAGGGCGAAGGTCACGGTCTGGTAGAGCCACGGGCTGGGCAGGGGCGGGAAGTAGAAGAACAGAACCCGCCCGATGACCGGGTCTATGAGCGGCATAGCCGTTAAGAGCATGAAGCGGCCGTGCGCCTTCGGCACGCGCCGGTAGCGAAGGCCGAGGGCGTAGGCCGCGGCGAAGACCACCGAGGCGTAGAACGGCAGGTAATGCCCGTAGCCTTCCGCCGCGAAAGTCTCGTCGCTCATCGAGGCGAGGCGGTGGTGCGAGAGCAGGACGCCGGCAAGGACGAAGAGCGGGGCGAGGACATAGGAGCAGCGCCCTAGCGCGCGGTGCAGGCCGAGGCGACGGTAGTAGACGCAGAGCGGCTGCGCGATGAGGAGTACGAACCACAGGGAGCCGGTCAGCGCGTGGAAGTGTGTGTACGGGTCTATCGCAGCGAAGGGGCGCGAGAAGTACAGCGGCCAGAAGGCCACGACGACCAGAGGCGTCGAGACGGCCAGTATGATGCTAGCGATCTTTGTCATCAGTGCTTAGATTAGCCGCCGAACGCCCGAATTAACCGGCGAGCAATTAATGCCAAAGATAAAAGACTTGCTCATTGCGAGTCCGGTTGAATGAGTTGTTATGCTGCGCTTTTCGTTCATTGCACGGTTGTTTTACCATCTTTCTCTGAAGGATATGCGGCGACCTGCACCCTATCTTCATAAGAAATATTCGCCAACCGGCGGCACTTATACACTTCAATATGATAGCCATGTGCCCGCAATAAATGAACCAACTCCCAAATCCGACTGATATCCTCTTGAGCATTCGACTTAAACCAGAATATAGCTCTGCTGGCATAAAAGCTGTCGGGTGGGGGAGGCAAATTCTCATTGAACCAATCCAAAAGCTCTCGCAATCGTTTCCATTCGGCGGAATCTAAATCGCCCGATTCCAACAACGAGTAGGCGGCAGAAAAGACACCTTGAGGCTTGTGCGAATCTTCGTCAATCTGTGTGATTGTAAAGCGTAAGAACATGGCGAGGTATTTATCATTAACTCTCAGTCTAACTCAACGTAGCTTCTGTTTAGTCTAAAGAATCTAACGCTGGAATTAAACGGGCGCGACGAATCGAAACAAGCACGGCGTCTTGCCGATGAAAGCCGCGCTGCGCTATTCGCGCTCCGGTTGAATGAGTTGTTATGTCGCGCGTAACGGGTACTTACACTCGGGCGCGCCGCCCTCGGCAAGAGTAATAAGAGGCTTGGCTGCGGACGCATTTAATGAGCCGAATAATTAAGTCTATTCCACAGTCTTTCGCTTCACGGCCTTTTTCAAATAGTTCTCCGGGTCGAAATCGGCGACATCAATTTTGCCGAAATGCCTCGGCGGCGTGTGGATTTTGGTCTCAACCTGATTGGGGTTGGACGTGTGGTAGTGCCGCTCCTCGACGCGGACGAGCTGCCAGGTCTTATCGATCCGCGAGTAATTGAATTTGTAGCTATATTTCCAGCGCCAGTTGCTTCCGCCGTAATGCTCGACGCTGAAAGTGTTGCGCCCGGCTACAACCCCGTCGAACGGATCACCGAAAACGCCTCCGCACTCCGAACACATTATGATTCGCTCGTTGCGCTTCGCCGGAGTCAGCTTGCCGTCGGCGCCGCGCAACAGAATCAGGAGCGGGCGTTGATTGATTGGAAAGCCATCGTCGTCCTTGGCCGGATTCTCTTTTTCCAGCACGAGGATTAAATCCCCGCGCCCGTCGCCGTTCAAATCCGCTTTCTCTAGCGCGATTGCCCTCATGCCTGATTCAACGAAAGGTGCCACTTCTGCGGGGACTTTTAACTCGTTTTCCTGCGCCGCCATTATTACAGACGCGACACACACCCAGATAAAGATTGCCCCAAACTTTCGCATTCGCCCTCCTTTTGATTAAGCGCCACCACGCGGCACAAACGATTACTCCGATACGGAACTAGCAACCCGATAGATTCTTACCCGTATACCAAAGCGGAGACGGCATAACGCCCGAATTGACCCGCCGCGCATTCAACTCCGACATGGCAGGTTTTGCGCATGAAAGCCACGCTCTTCGCGGTCGGGTGCATGCCGTTGTTAGATGGCATGCATCTTTAGAGCGGCTTCTTAAATTCTTCAACGCTCAAGCCGTCATCACGGTCGATGCCGCCCATCGTAAACGCATTCCTTGTTGGCCGGCGCTTTGGTGAACATCCAAGCCTAGACCTTACTGAAGCACGATGTCAGCAATTTGGTTTGTAAGCGTTCCCAGGCCAAGCCTTCCCCCTCCTTCCAGGTTGGTCAGGATCACGAGCGCGAAGCGTTTTTTGGGCAAAATCCAAAGGTTGCTGGTAAAGCCCGGCTGTACGCCGCCGTGCCAGACAGCGCCGGGGTCGGTAGAAAAGCCCCCGCTTCCGCCCACATACCAGCCATAACCGTATCCCGTCTCCCTTCCGTCAAGCGTTTTCTGATTCTTTGACATTTCCGCGAACGTTTCGGGCTTGATCAGCACACCGTTTTGCGCCGCGATTGCAAACCGCGCTAAATCTTCGGCCGTCGAAACCAGCCCCCCGCCCGGTATCTTATAACTGGAATCCATCAGGATGGGATTGCGGTAATTCCCGTCGAATTGACCAAAGACTTTCGGAGAGTAGCCGCGCGCGCGATTCGGTATGATGGCAAAAAGATCATCTACCTCAGTGTGCTGCATTCCGGCCGGCTTGAAAATGTTATTGCAAAGATAATCCGCAAAGGTCATCCCCGATGCGCTTTCGATAACCGCGCCGAGCAGCGTGTAGCCGAATGTGGTGTAACCGTATCGCGTTCCCGGTTCAAAATCGAGCGGGTCGTCTTTGAAAATGGCGAGAGCGTCGGTCAGCGTGTTGTAACGATTGGTGCGCTCGCCTTCGCCCGGTTTGTAATTACGAATGCCGCTCGAATGCGCGAGCAGTTGGCGTGTGGTGATGGGAAAACTTTTGGTCGGAAAACTCGGAACATATTTTTGAACCGGTGCGTCCAGGTCGAGTTTCCCTTTTTCCGCAAGCTGCATTGCGGCCACTGCCGTTAACGATTTCGAGACGGACGCGATGCGATAGACCGTCAAAGCTTTTGCTGGGACGAAGTTTTCCATATCAGCCATCCCGTAACCGCGCTGGAATCGAATTTGATTGTCTTCGACGACGGCGACGGAAACGGCGGGAATGCTGTGCCGCGACATCAACGACGAAATAGCAGTTTCGATTTTTGCGACTTTATCGGCGGGCAGCGACGCGGTGTTTGTTTGCGCCGTTGCCGGCATACGAGCTATTAACGTTAAGCCCAGCGCGACACAGAGCAGCCTGAATATAATGATTGTTGTCGGTTTTTTCATGCTTCGCATCTCCTTACGGGTTCGACCTTAGCGCCCAGCCTCTATAAACACTGGCCGTCGAATTTTCGGGACATGAATACATAAATTGCGCGTCGGGTTAAGTGAGTTGTTAGATTGTGCGCTCCGCCATCCTCGCATCTTTCCATACATATTTCCTTACTCCTATCATCAATATTAAGAGCGGCGTAAAAAGCGCAACTTCAAGAATGAGAGATTTAACCAGCTCCATCGCCGGAAGCCTTGAAGGCACTTCAGAAAATCCAACCCAACCCAATACTAATCTGTCCGAAGAAAAAGGCCATAGCAATTCTACTCCACCTCCTTCTTTGGTCGTCACATAATCCAATATCCCATGCGAAGCAAAGGCTAATCCGTAAGCAATCGCTTCTCTGACATGTCGCCATCCGAGAGATACCACGAAAATCAGACAAACACTGAGTGCAAGCATGATGGAATGTGAAAAGCCTCGATGCCAAGTCCTTGAATGCAGGGTAAAAACTAAGAGGAAATCAAGGTCAACTGCATTAGCTAAGAATGCACCTACGAAAAGAGGAATACTGTAGCGCTTAGTAGGGTGGGGATGAATGGCTGCGACAATTGTTGCGCCTAGCAATCCATGAGCAATCGGTAATGGCATAGAAGTTTAAGCTTCCTCAGATGTAGCAATCTAACGCCGTGCATCAGCCGCGCCTCGATTCAACGCCTCGATTCAACGTGCATGAGAGAGTTGGTGGCGGGGGGGTTCGGGTGCAGGCCGATGTTAGCTGCGGGTGCTGAGTCATATAACGCCGCCGAATTCTTGTAATACTCGGAGCGCGTCTAGATAAAAACCTACAGAGGAATGCCCGGCCCCAACACGCCGATAAATGTCAGGCCGGTGAGCGCGCCGGCCACGATCCACCTGACACTTCTAGGGACTATGAAGGGATGCCGCGCAGGCGTCGGCGGTTCGGGAATCAGCAGCGGCAGGAGTAAGAGCCACGCCGTCAGCCCGAAAGTGCCCCCGGCCGCCTCAAACTGCGCCACTTTAAACTCAAGCTGGCTGAACAAGCCCGACGCGACCGTGACGACCCCTCCGGCGACGTAAGCAGGCGTGGCTAGTTCCCACGCAACCCCTCGCGCGGTGCCTCCCCCATGGCCAATCAGCCTGCCCAACTCGACGCGACAAACCCTGAATGAGAGCCAGCAGGCCGCAGCGCCCGCCGCCACAATGGCACCCCTCCAAAACAATTGATTGGGAAGGTTTTGAATGAGAATGTACGAATCCCCGAACTTGATGAGCGGAGCTACTGTCACGTATGTGGAAGCGAGAAACAGATTCACACACATGGAGAGCCAGAGGAAGTAGCGTAGCGCAGGCCGAGCCGTCTGCCGTGTGCGCAGTATTCCGAAAGAGACAAGCCCCATCGCCCAGTTAGCGATGCTACCGGCTGCGATGATGACATTATCCTTCCACGCCACGGGTTCGTCGGCGCGGGGAATATAGGTGGAAGAAATCACCAGGCATTTATTACCTAAAAGCGCCGCCACGCCACAGTGCCCGATAATTTGGTGGGTGATGTTTACGCCCGCGTAAGCTATCACCGCAATCGCAATCACGGTGAGGCGGTCAGGTAACGCTGATTCCTGCATGCAAGACCTCTAAGTCCGGTTAGTTGCACCACCAACTCCGAATCCATCAACGGAAACTTTGATATAGAAGATTGAATCGGTCAACGTCTCAATTTCGCAGCGCCTGACGCAGGAGCTAAGCTGCCGCCTGCCGCACACGACTGCGAATAGATGACAAGGTTGCTGGCAGGCGGTCAGCCTGAGCGACTTGTTAGATGCGGCGGGGAATGAAGCACATGCATTCAACTATGCTCCGATAGCCTGCTTTCGGGCCGCGACTCCGCCCAGATATGCCGCTGCCAGCTTCGTCACAAAAGAAATAACAAAGAGCAATGCCAAGCTGCCAAGCTCTCCCGCAAACACAAGGACAGTTATATCAATCAGGAAATACACGAGCCAGACGAGTAGCGCGGCGGTGACGCTGAGGCGCGCCTCGAACCTCCCGCCTATCCACCGGCACGCGAGAAACATCAACGGCATCCCGATGACGATACTCGAATACGGTGCGCTCAACTCCGCGTGTGCTTGATAATGCGCCGCATCCTGCCCCGGATTGATGAGGTAGCTGTACGCCACCATATACAGAATGTGTATTGCTACGTTACTAACCAGGACGGCGATGGCGATTGGAATAATCCAGACCCAACGGTTTTTCGTCGTCGAAGTTCGTTGTGTAATCATCGCATCCTCAAGAGTCTTAAAATTGTGAGCATCTAACGCTCGAATTAACTGGCGCGCACGGGCTGACGCTAGCGACAGGTCTTGCATGAAAGGCAAGCACATTGCGCGTCCGGTTGAATGAGTTGTTAGATGCTGCCTTTAGCCGAAGACGACATCGGCATTGATAATTAAGCTCGGAATAGATTTTGCCGCTAAGGATTCGCCGCGTTTTACTATGCGAATCTCCCGATACGCGTCCCCAACCGGCTGGGTGTAACTTTCAATGGTTTCTTTGGGAAGATTGATAAGCCATACTTCGGGAACTCCCGCACTAGCATAAAGAGGGATTTTTATATCACGATCATATTCAACGGAGCTGTCGGCTACTTCAATGAGAAGCAGCACGTCCGAAGGCTGCGGATTAGCCTGAGCATAGAAATCATCTCGACGTTTGAGCAAGGTTACATCGGGTAGTGCTTCGGAGTAATCATTGACCTGTACGGGATTCTGCACCCACACGATTGCGTCACCACTGACCGACCGCCCTAGAAACTCGGTTAGCCTTCCTACGCAAGCCGCATGACGGCTGCCAATCGGATTCATTTCAATTATCTCACCTTCAATTAGCTCAACACGGTCGTCCTCTGAGAGCACGCCCGCCGCCGCCATTCGGTAATACTCAGTAATATTGAAATGCCGTCTTACAATTTGAGTTGACATAACAGATCCATACCCTTCACACGAACCGCATCATAGCATGTTATCGCTGACGATTAGGAAGGCATCTAACGCCCGGCATCGGCGGCGCGCTATCAACTTACAGATGAAAGAGCCGTTATATTGCGCGTCCGCTGCATGCCGTCGTTAGATCGCGCCTCCGCCTCGGGCATTCAAGCCTCGCTCTATCATCTCGGCAGCTTGCCGCAATTCCCCCTCCGTCGGATTCGCACGCTTCCCTTCGAGAATAGCTTTGGAAGTAATATCGTGGTAATCAAGCATCGGCAAAACATGGAGATGAGCATGTGCTACGTCGAAGCCTGCGGCAAGCATCCCAACCTTCTTAGGCTGATAAACGACCCCGATGACGGAAGCCATTCGCCTCACCACGAGCATCAATTCGATGAAAGGTTCTTCGTCCAATTCGTAGAATGCCTCGACGTGGTGTCTGGGAACGATGAGGACATGCCCGACATTGATCGGATGCTTGTCTAGGAAAACGACGGCATGAGAGTTCTCATAGACGATGAAAGCGCGCGCTTGCCTCTCAATAATGGCGCAAAAGCTACACCGCTTAGTATTCATTATGTTCTTTACACCGCCCACAGCGCGAAAGCGAGCTAACGCCCGGCATCACCCGTCGCGGAGGCCACTTGATTACGGACAAGTTCACGATGACATCCCGGCTAATTCGCGGTCGGGTTGCATGCCGTTGTTAGATGGCAAACTATTCGCCATTTTCAACTTTGAAATGAGGGTTCTCGATGATACCGAAGACATTGCCGAATGGATCCGTCACCGTCGCCACAATGATGGCGCCGCCAACCTCCTGCGGGTCTGAGTGCTTCTTTGCGCCCAGCTTCTGCATTCTTTGATAGGCAACTTTAGCGTCTTTTACTCCCCAATAAGCGACAACACTGCTGCCCTTCGAGACACCTTCCATATCCGGATCAAGACCAAGCTCATAGCCGCCAACATTGAAGCCGACGTAAAACGGCTCATCAAAGTATGGCTTTATTCCCAGGATGCTGGAATACCATTCCTTTGCCTTTTGCAAATCATCGACGTGATAAATGACAGTCCTCAGCCCTTGAAACATCCGCGCCTCCTTAGCACCGCCCGACCTGATTTTCTGCTTCCGCTGGAAGCTAGCATAGCAGAACGTAGCCAGAGCAAACAGGACGAGCACGAACGCGAAAATAAATCTCCGTTTCATGCGAAGCTCCTTTCCAGCTTTAAAAATTCACGCACGAGTGAGCCGTCTAAAGCCCGAATTACCGGCACCGAGCGCCAGCGACATATACGGAAGGGAAGCAGCATGAAAAGAATGCTGTCGCAGGTCGGGTTGAATGAGTTGTCGAGCTACTGCTCGGAATACGTCAAGCTACTTCATCTAGGCCGACAAACGACCTCCCTCGGCGTTCGCCCGTAAAAATTCTCGTACCTTACGGATTGCGTCCACTCGGGCGATTTACTTCTTATAGATAGCAATTCCCCAGAAGTTAATCTCCGGCGGCAGGCTGTTCCAGTGGTCGAATGCGTGGGAATCATCGGATTTGTAACGCAATTTATAATTCCCCGCCGGAAGCGTGACGACGACATCCACCTTCCGATTCTTAGACGCACCGCCCGCGTGTGTGGTCTTCGGCTCCTGCATCTCCCAGACCGGAAGACCCTTGTCGGTGTTCTCAATCCACCCGTAGTCAAACATCTGACCGGCCTGACCCTCGCCGATGGCGAAAATACGCACCTCCTGGCTACCCGCCAGACTAAACGCCACACTCTTATCTTCGTTGTCCAGCACCCTCACTATCTGCGCGATGACCGGCAGCTTCGCCAGCTCTTCGGGAATCGGTTTGGAAAAGAGTTCCCCGTACATTTTCATCAGGTGCGCCGCCTCGGTCATGCGCCCTACGCTTTGATGGATACGGAACTTCGTCACCAGCTCTTTCGGGTAAAGGTCGGCGTAGGGTTTTCCCGCGATTAGCTTGAGCTGATTTTTCAATTCCGAGGCCGGAGCGTCCCAACTAATCTCGGGCAAGGTCTCGCCGAACTTCTCAGGGAAGATGAATGTTTTTAAGAAGGCCATGCCTACCGGAGAGCTTAGCCCATCGCCGGAACCGAGGTCTGTGGGGCGGCTCAGATTATCCGAGTTGGCCATGATGATGAAGGTCATGTTTCGCTCCGGCACTTTCAAAATAAACGACGAGTTACCAGTCCAGTATCCGTAATGCCAGAGCAGCTTCGTGCCTTTGTAGCTCTGCGTGAACCAGCCGAGGCCGTAGGGCAGCTCTTCGCCCTTAGACGACCGTGCGGGCGTGAAGGCGAGTTGCTGGGATTCCTTAGTGAGAAACTTATTCTGATCGATGGCGATGTCGTACTTAGCCATGTCGAGAACTGTGGACATCAATCCGGCCGAGGTGCTGAACCTTCGCGGGTAACTGGTCTTCGTGGTTTTAAATTCGCGGTCGAGCACGTACGGCTGAGCCAGCGTCTTCATAACCTTGTCGAATCTTTGCTGCTGCTTTTCCGTAATCATCGCCCCGGTCATTGCCGACTGGTGAGAGTGAATCAGTTTCCACATCCCGTCTTGTTTGTTCCAGACGAAAGAACTTCTCCAGGGGCCTTCAGTGCGCGTCGGCCCCGTCGGGGGCGTGATAGTTCCGCCCATGAAGAAAGTTGCGATGGCGCTGTCGCCGTAAACAGCCGTTTCGAGGTTCTGCACCTCGAACTTCAACTTGAAGCCGGACTGGAACGCTCGCCGCAGCTCCGCCGCATCGATAAAAGAAGTTAAGAGCCCACCCTCGCCTTGAAAGCGGTTGTGCTGCGGCGCGAGACGCCGCTCGATTTGCTCCACGTTGCCGGAATTGAAGCCCGCCACGATATCCATCACGGCGGCTTTCACTTCCGCCTCCGCGACCCCGCTCGCGGCGCTCGGCGATTTCGTGCCGATGATATCGGGCACGCTCGGTGCCGTCTCATTCATGCCGAGGGGGTCGAGAATGTTAGCTATTAGAAGTTCGGCGAACGACTTGCCGGCCGCCTTCTGAACAACCTTATCCAATTCCGCAAAGCGATTGCCGTTATAACGGTATTGCTCGCCGGGCGTCCCCTCGGACGTGTGCGAGAGCAAGTGCCGCACTTTAATGACGCCGTCGCTCTCCAAGAGGATGCCGTACTTTGAGACGGGGTCGTCCAGCTTGACCTTTCCCTCCTGCACGAGCTGCATCAGAATCGTGGAAGCGAAGGTCTTGGTCAGCGAAGCGAGATGGTACGGGGTGTGTTCGGTCGCCGGTATCTTATTCTCTACGTCGGCGTAGCCGAATCCCTTCGCCCAGAGCACCTTTTGATCCTTCACGACGGCGGCGGAGTAAGCCGGTATCTTCAGCTCCTGTCGCAGATTCTCCAGAAGAGTTTCCAATCGGACGATTCGTTCGGCGTCAGACATCTGAGCCGTCCGCGCAGCGCCCGTGTTCTGAACAAACATAGCTTGTCCGGCGATGGCCGTAGCCAGAATCATGGTCGCTAACCCTCGTGCCTTGAGCTTCATGTTGCCCTCCTTCATCCCAACGTCTACGTCGCCTTTGCTCTAGAGCCTGCTTCGGTTATGAAGCAAATGAGAATCTCGGACACTGATTCTCTTTTTGTCCTGCCTCATTATTCGAGCTGCCGTCCAACGCCCGAATTAACTCGCCGCCCGCGAACGACATTCAACCTGAACACATGGAAAGAGCATGAAAGAATTGCTGTCGAGGCGTCGGGTTGAATGAATTGTTAGATGCGCCTTTGGGTGCATTCAAATACTCTCAAAAGAGAGCTGTAAGGGATAATCAGAAAATCAATCGGCTGCCAGTTCGATTAAATCGCCTTTTTTCAATAAGCCTTCGACCAATACTGCACAATAAACACCGGCAAAGTTATCGTGCGCCTTGACGACTTTACGTAAAATCTCAGGGTTGTGTTCACTCGTGTCCGGGTCGAGCGAAATCATCCTACAGCGTGGGTCGCGTTCAAGAATCATAATTGTCGCCTTTGAACCGATGCGCAGAACGCGCCCGACTAAATTATCTTCGGCAAATCCGCCGCTCTCAGACGCGAAATTGAAATAGATGTTTGCCCGAAAACGCCGCTTATCAAGCGCAAAGCCCAATTCGGATTCAACCTGCCGAACGGTTGACAAGCTGATTACTGAAACCGGACGGCAATCGGTTAAAGCGCGGTCTGAGCGCACCAGTGTTAGCTGGTTCTTTTCGCTCGTGCCTGCGCCGAGTAGTTTTATAAGTGACGGATCATCGACGGAAAAGATTTCGCCCGACGGCGTAATAACGTCTAATGCCATATCTTCAGCATCGCCGTTGACAGGGGTGACGCCGGGCGCGATGCTCGACGCTTCGAGCAAATTCGGCGGTTTTGACGCTCGTTCCGGATGACGGAATTGCGGACAATATAGCAGCATTTGTTGCTGCACATTTGCGTTCAAATAAGGGAAGCCTTTGCGGGCGGCGGAACTTTTGAAGGCGTAGCAACGGTCGCCATAGATGCCCGAAAATCCCATAAAGACTTCGGGCATTTCTTCGCCGCGCATACTTTTAACCGGATAGCGCCATAAACTTTCTACCGCTCCGATAGTTGTCATCTTAATGTCTTATTTTTTGCCGGTGACGCCCGCAAGCTGTGATAACTATTCCGCTGATGTCGCCGACTTTTCTTAGGCGTTCATCTCTTTTTTGTAAGTCTGATGCCAAGACCTGACCTCACACTTCGGGCATTTCCTGTAATTTCTTTGATTGCCCTTCGCCTTCCATCGGATTCCGCCCAAGTCCCAATACGACTCTTCAAAACCGCATTTCAGGCATTTCATAAACCATCGGCGTGAATCCTCTTCCATCGACTTTGCCCACGAAGCAGGAAAAATTGACGTGAAAAACTTTTGTATCCAGGTCATGGTTTCAATTACCTAAGCTGCTCCAAGCATAAGATTGTCAGATTTCGCCGAGAAGCGCCCGATGCCCGAATTAACCTGCGAGCAATTAACCTGGAAGATAAGAATCAAGCTCATTGCGACTCAGGTTGAATGAGTTGCCGGATGGCGCTTGGTTTTCAGATGGCTCCGGTAAAGGGCAATGAAAAACTGAAGGTTGACCCGATGCCTTCTTCACTTTCCACCCAGATTCTACCCTTGTGACCTTCAACAATTCTTTTAACGATTGCCAGTCCGAGCCCGGTGCTCTGCTCGCCCCCTGTGCTTTTGACGCTGAGACGCTCAAAGGGGATAAAAAGCCTGTCGATTTCATCTGCCGGGATGCCCTGACCTTCATCCTTAACGCTTATGACGGCCTCTTTTTCTCTCCTACAGGCGAGCACCTGTACGGCAGTATGTGGGTCAGAGAATTTTAGAGCATTGCTAATCAGGTTGTTTAGAACCTGCTCGATTTTGGGTGCGTCAATCGTCAGGCTCGGGAAATCACCCTCCTGGTCGAATAGAATTTTGATTTGCTTTTGTTCGGCCAGAAGTCTGTTCAGTTCCACGTTTCTTTTCAACAAGGCTATTAGGTCAGCTTCCTTTAATTCGAGCTGTAATTTACCGGCCTCTATTTTGGAGATGTAGAGAAGGTCTGTGATGAGCTTTAGCATGAAGTCGCTGCTTTTTCTGATGACGGAGATGACCTTGTGCTGCTCGGGAGTGAGGTCTCCGAGTAGCTCTTCGAGCAACATCTCGCTGTATCCCTCTATAATCTGCAAGGGGTTGCGTAAATCATGCGCGGCGATGCCGACAAACTGGTTCTTAACCTCGTTGAGTCTTTCGAGTTCGACGTTTCGTTTGATTAATTCGCGCTGAGCGGTGACGAGTTCGTTGTTGAGGCGTGCCAGTTCGTTGTAAAGCTCGCTATCTCCGTCAAAGTCTGTTGAAGGCGGGAGACTCGGCCGTGCTATGGAAGGGCGCTCGCCGGGCGAGGCGTCTTCGATAGAGATGAATTGCTCGCAGATTTTTATTATGTCCGAGCGAGTCGCAGCACCCACGATGAATATCCCCTCGCAGGTGACGTGCCCGCTAAAATGGATTGACCTGAGCCGCTCGCCGACGGCGAGATTCATCTCCCAGTCAAAGGCCGCCCCTTTGGCGCGCACCATGTCAAGAAATGCGCGCCCCTTCTCAAGGCTCCCGAAATCCAATGCGGATTCAAACGGCTGTCCTAATACTATTTGCTCGACGCCCAATCCGTCGTAGAGTATCTGCCCTACGATGCCGTTGATGTCGCATAGCAGAGCAATGGCGGCAATCCCTTCTGTTCTAACCGTCGTCATAAAATCTCCAGCAGAGATTCACAGCCGGGAAGCCATCTCGACGGCTTCGGAGGCGTCCGCCGCGTAGGCGTCGGCCCCGACGCGCTTCCATAGCTCCGGCTCGATATTGAAAGGATAACCGCCAACCAGAATCTTAACAGCATGCAGGTCTTGCGAGGCGCGAACCGCAGCGATTAAGTTTTCGACCGGACGGATGTGAAAAGTCATGGTCGCCGAAATTGCGAGCGCATCAGCCCTGCGCTCCGCGAGCGCCTGAAGGATGGCGGCGGTCGGCGAATTGGCTCCCAGGTAATATGTATCCCAGCCCTCCATCTCGAAGAAGTCTGTGATGATTCGTATGCCGATTTCGTGAAGCTCCCCTGCGATGCTGGTGGCGACGACCCTTCGGCCATTCTTCTCCGTGCGAAAGATTCGGGGATAGAGCTGTGCCATGATGAGCTGGGTGGCGGCCGTGCAGTAGTGCTCCTGCGCCACGCTCACCTGATTCATCTGCCACAGTCGGCCTATCTCGCGCTGGGAAGTCTGAAAAACATGCAGGTAAACATCTTTCACCTCCACGCCGGAATCCACCGCTTCCAGAATCAAGCGGCTGGCGACGTGCCGCTCTCCCTTCAGCAACAGGCTCAGGAACTTCTTCGCCAGTCCGGCGTGCGGCGCGGCGTCTTCAAAGAGCGTCGGGAGAGCGGACGGCAGAGAGGGCAGTCTTTTCAGTCCCGCCTCGAAATACTCCTCAACCACCGGCACCGTCTCCGAAGAGAGCCTTTCTCGAACGACTTCGCGCATGACGGCGAGGTTGCGGGATAAATCAGCCGCCGGGATGCCGCGCGCGCTGAGCATCACTTTCGCCCACCCGACGTAGTCAGAGAATAAAGAAGGGCTCGACGCGGCGACGGCATCCGCCAGGTAAGAGAGATGATAGTTAGCATCTTGCAGACACTTCGCGCGCCCCGCTTCGCCGTATCTCGCCGCAAGCTCAGGCTGGGCTTCGTACTGGCGAGCGGTGATGGCCTCCGCCAGTAGAGGGCGCTCAGCATCCAGCATCCGACCGATGGCTTCATTCAGTTCCGACATGATAGCTTCCGGCTCACGAGGAGACATGCTCGAAAAATCTAAGCCGAGCGCTTTTAGGGACGAGCTTTAAGCCTTTCGGAATCCCTTTGTGAGAGTCGTGGTAGAGGTGGCTGTGATGCCAGGTCTTGAAGCTGTCTTCATCGCGCCAGTAAGTTAGCAGCCAAATCTCGTCTCTGTCGTCCAAAGGGCTGATAACCTCCATGCGTAAAAAGCCGGCGGCCTCTTCTACCAAGTGTGGCCGCCGTATGAACGCATCCTTCACCTGTTGGGTCATGTTATTGGCGACCGTGAACTGGCTTAAAGCAATGAACATCATCAATCCTACCCTTCTAAAAATTCCCGGCTAAAATTATAAACATTACCCGATATACTAATCCAGACTTTCTCCGGCTCGACTATCTCAACAGTATTATTCCAGGAAGGCTCTGAGGCGTATAACAGAAACCGTGTGACAGGATTCATCGGGAGAGCATTCCGGAATCCATAAGCCGTCGGAGCGCTCGGCATCACGCGCCGCGCACAGCCTCGATAAAAGCCTTGCTGTTCGCGGCCGGGTGCAGGCCGAGCGTTAGAGCTACCCTCGCCCGCAATTGTCATCTTTCAACGGTGATGACGTGTGCTTGAATTTTGCCGTCGACGCCGCCCCGCCCGAACCGCCGGGCGATAGCCTCGGCCGCCATGTCGGTTGCTTCGTCAAGGCGCGAGGCGTCGCGGGTCTCGATTTCGTTCCTGAGCGGCGTTCCCTGGCAGAATGCGATAGCCGGGTCTCGGTGAGACGCCGCCCGGCTGCGCGCCGCGACTGTCTCAATTCGGGGTGAAGCGACGAATCCGCCGTTCGCAATATCCCGCTCGATGGTATGGCGGTCGTGATAGCCGTAGGGGGTGCGGGTCAGGAAGCGCGGCGGGTCATCGGGGAAGACGGATTCCAGAGCCGCCATCACGGCGTCGGCGAACTCATTTTCCTCAATGCGATCCCACACGTTGAAAACGAAAACGCCCCCCGGCCTGAGCACCCGGCGCGCCTCCGAGAACGCTTTGGACTTATCCGGGAAAAACATAACCCCGAACTGGCACACGACGGCGTCAAACGTCGCGTCCGGGAAAGGCAGTTGCATCGCGTCGGCCTGACGCCACTCGACGAGGCGCTTGGTTCCGACCTCGGAGGCGTGGTCGAGCATCGCCTGATTCAGATCCGTAGCGACGATGGAGACGCTTTCGGGCAGGGCGGCCGCCAGCGCGCGAGTCACCACACCCGTGCCGGCTGCAATTTCGAGCACGTCAGAAAGTGCCCTGGAGCTAAGCCGATTCACCATGTCAGCGGCGTAGGGCTCGAAGATTAACGGCACCAGGAACGTGTCGTAAAGCTTTGGAATCGAGCCGGCAAAGACTTTGTCGGTATTGGAACTACTCATATTGATTGCCCTCTGGCTGATTCAATTGCGTTCTAACGCCCGACTTAACCCGCGTCGAGCAAGCATCGCACAATTTACATCGAAGGAACAATCTTGAAAGTCGCGCTATGGCGAGGCGTCGGGCTCCAACAAGTTGTCGGGCATATTTACGCGGCGACTCCGCTACATCCTTTTGAGAGCGTACTCGGCAATGTACATATACTTTGCGTTTGCGTTAGCTCCCGAAATCAACGGAAACTCTTGTCCGCCCGCCAAAAAGGTTTTGTCTCTGACTTTTTGGCGCTGCGCGAGAAGCCCGGCAGGAACAAGACCACCGCCCGGTTCCTCTTCTACGAGGTCGTGAAAAACTCTTAGCCGGAAGCGTGCCGGTTCTATTGCGAACATTGAATCGAGGAACATGAAGAGTTGGAGGTCTCCTCGACTACGCAGTCGAGCCGGAGCAGTAAGTGTGAGGCTCAAGCGGCGCGCCTACAGGTCGGGAGATAAATTAAAAGGCACCTGATTGAGCTTGATTCTTACCTAAGTATTTATCGCCTTCATCCTTGATAATCCAGTAACACTCGCAGGAGACTGCTTCAAGCCCCGCCCGGTCGAGAATCATAATGTGCCCGCGGCTGTAGTTAATCAGCTCGTTTTTCTGAAGGACGCCAGCCGCTTTACTGACCCCCTCGCGTCGCACGCCGAGCATGTTGGAGATGAAATCCTGCGTGAGACGAAATTCATTCGTCCCCAGCCGGTCGCCGCTCATCAACAGCCAACGGGCGAGGCGCGCGTCCACCATGTGGAAGCGGTTGCAGGCGGCAGAGCGCGAGAGCTGTGTCAACAGCGAGTGTGAGTAGAGGTGCAGCAGGCGGTGCAGCGGGCTCGTGCTGCCCGACTCCTTTCGTAGCACCGACGCCTTCATCCTCATGGCCGTGCCCGCGCCCTGAATGATAGAGCGGTGCTGCGACGTGTCTACCCCCATGAAAACGGAGATGCCCGCCAGCCCTTCGTTCCCGACGATTCCCACTTCGAGCGTTGAGCGGTCGGCCACTTCGACTAGCAAGGAGACGATGGAGTCGTTAGGGAAATAAACGTGGCGAATCCGTTCGTCGGGCTCGTAGAGGACTGCGGCGAAAGGCATCGTGACCTGCTCCAATTCAGGCAGCAGGCGTTGGTATTCTTTCTTTGGTAAGGCGGCGAGAAGGCGATTGATGGACGGAGCGCGCGCCTTGGTGTCGATGTGCATCGAGACTCTCCTTGCTTCGGTCGGTTATGAAAAACAACAGACGGCACAAGAAGAGGGCTCGTCGGCCCGTTCCTGATGTCGAAATATGAGTTTCCAAAGAACGTGTGCCCTAACGAAGAGCTTCCCGCATGCTGCGGCTCTTCCGACGCCTTCCTCGTTCGTGAGAAAGAGTCGGGGGCAGGCTGCCCGACGCATCTTCTACGTCAAGTCTTCAAACAAACTATTGAAAATACTCAACGCGTCGGCGCTCTGATGTTTCTGCCGCCGCAAGTCGTCAACCCATCCTGTGACAGTGGCGGTGGCATCCCGCACTTCATCCTGCCCGCGCGGATGGGAGGATTCGCGGTCATTCTCGATGCGCGCCTTTGCGCGCCGCTTGCGCTCGGTGAGCTTGATGACTTTAATTTGATGGTCTGTGCTCATACTTGTTCAAGGCGATACCGCTCTTGCTGTCGGGAATTGAGTGCTCGCCAAAGGATTGACCTGCTATATGTAACACCCGGGAGAAAGCCGGTCTGTGCGATGGGACACTTATAGGATAGAGACGAGTGGAGACGGCGGCTTCTTAGCCAAGCAGGCGGTCGTACTCGTCTTTGACCACCTTGTAGCACTCGCAGACCGTCGCTTCAAGGCCGGGCCGGTCGAGTATCTGGATGCGCCCGCGCACGTAGCTGATGAGCCCTTGTTCCTGCAAACGGCCGGCGGCCGCAGTGACGCCTTCACGACGCACGCCAAGCATGTTGGCGATTAGCTCCTGCGTCATCACCAGTTCGTCAGAGGCGATGCGGTCGTGGCTGAGCAGCAGCCAGCGACAGAGCTGATGCTCTATCGCGTGGAGGCGGTTGCAGACCGCCGTCTGCGACATCTGCGTGAGCAGCGCCTGCGTATACCTGAGCAGGAGGCGCTGGAAAGCGCCGCCCCGCGCGAATTCATCCCGCAACACCTGCGCCTTCATTCTGACGGCGCTCCCGGCGCTCTGGACGACCGCGCGGTTCGGCATAGTGTTGCCGCCCATGAAAAGGGCGACGCCGACCACACCCTCTTTGCCCGCCATCCCCATCTCGGCGGACGAGCCGTTCTCCATCGTGTAGAGCAGAGAGATGATGACGGTGGTAGGGAAATAGATGTGATCCATCTGCCCGCCCGACTCGTAGACGACCTCGCCGAGTGTAAAGGAGACGCGCCCGAGATGTGGGAGTATACGCTCGTAGTCCTCGCGCGGGAGACTGGCGAGCAAGTGGTTCTTTGTCGGGTCGGACACGCCTGCGTTGGTGAACACTGATGATCTCTCTGTCTCAACCCTGACGATTGATAAAAGCTGATGGTGTGTCGAAGCCAATAACGGCTTACGCGAATGCCAACGGGAGTCTCTCGCCTGAGAGCCGACATACGAATGACCCGCCGGGAGAGCTGTAATATGTGTGCTATCGCACGGATGCCCGAGTTCGTATAACGTAACATGTCTTCCAATGTTTGAACAGCGAGCGCAGGTATAGCCGGTTTGATAAGCGAGAAGACGGCTGAAGTGCCAGTACCTCCGGGCGCTGTTGGCAGGTTTCCACGGGGAATGTAAAGGGTGAGGTACGACAAGACCACGCCTCACCCTTTACTTTTTTTGCACCACGCGAGCGCCCGTGCTGTTTTACGTGCGCCGGGTGCGAAAGGCAACCTGATTTCTATTCCGCCCCCTCCCCGGTTTTTCTCACGAAAGAAAGGTCGATGAGCGTGAGGCACAGGATTGAGAAACCCTTTATCGCCAGGTTCTTTGATGGCGATGAGAAGGTGCTTTTAGAGTTGACGAATACGACCGATGAGGTGCTCAGCAGCGTCGAGATTCTCTCTGTCTTCCTCAAAGATGAAGCGGCGGCGGATAGCCCTTCGCGGTCTCATATAAAATTCGACTCTATCAAGTCGATTAAACCAAAAGAGAAGGCAGTTTTGTCTCACCGGACTTGGATCGACGGAAAGCCCGCCGACGCCCATCATGACCGGCTGAAGCGCTTGAAAGTGATGGCGGGCGAAGAAAAACCCTACGTGCTGGATATTTCATGGGAGGACAGCGAGGGTAAGACGCAGTACCAGAGGATACCTGTGGGACACTGAACGAATAATTATGATGTTACTCCCGGAATTTGAAGAGAAAAGGCATTGCGCCAGACACGCGCTCGACACCGCGAGGAGCGATAACATCATCGAGCTTTGCAAACAGTATCTCGCGCTGCTCGCCGACTACCGCGCCCAGCTTTACAAGTTTGCCCGCGCTCTCGGCGTCAATCAGCGGCCAGGCGCATTCCTCTTTGAAGAAGCCCCCGAAGTCAGAAAAACAGTCCGCGCTGCGATTGAGAACACCACACGAGAGCGCAACATCACCGAGGCGCTTCTCCTATCTTTCACCTGTATCAGCGGGTATGAGGCCGTGAAGACGCTCAACAGACAAAAATATAAGGGTCACGACGACTGGGAACTGAGGGCGGGAGGAGTCACAAGATTTATCCGCGACATTGCGGGCGAGAGACTGAGCGTGCTCGAAGCCATTGACGCCGCCAGCCTGCTCCGGCGCGAGGAGTACGTCGCACGCAAGGCGTCGCCTGCTCAGCCGGGCAGTGACGATGCGCCGCTGCGGAATCTGCCTTGCTCGACAGCCGCCAGTTTCTGAAGGAAGTGAACATTGAAACTTTGTGATTTCTGTGCGCAATATCGTCAGGACGGCAGTTGCCTGCTCGGCCGTAACATACCCAAGTCGATGGGTTGCCACGAATTTGAGCCGTCGTTGGAGAGGTTCTGCTCCGACCCGAAGGATTTCGTCGGCCTCGCCCAAATCGTTCAAATGGCGACTTTCTTTGGGATAAAAGGGAGCGAGCTGAAGAAGGTCAACCTCATGGCCAGGCGAGAAGAGCGCGCGACCTCATCTCTCACCTAGAACGTAAGGTATACTGTCGATTAGCCGGTAAAGCAGGAGAGGGCAGCATCCTGCCGGATTGTGCGGCGCTGTTCAGTTCGCCTCCTGCGTCGCTCCACAGAGTTTCATCTTACGTTCCATCCTTGAGAAATGCTGGTTGCTAATGTGTGTTAACACACATAAATGGTATACTCACTATGAACTGGTCATCATCTGATACTTGGATTGAGTCCCCCTTAACTCCCTCCTCCAGCCGTCAGTTGTTTGTTCACACTTGGGCAAGGGCGCAAGAGCCTGCCGAACTTTTAATCCTCGGAAGAGAGGGAATTTGATGAGAATCCTACTTTACAACCCCGACAACGGTGTGACGCGGAACTTCATGCCGCACCTCTGGATGTTTCTCCTTCAGGCTCTCACTCCCCCCGGCCATGAGGTGATTCTGATAGACGGCAACGCCCGCGCCATGACGGAGGAGGAACTGGTGCGCTTCGTGCGCGAAGAAGACATTGGCCTGGTCGGTATCGGCGCGATGACGAGGATGGTAGCGCGCGCCTACCGCTTCGCCGATGCTTTGCGGGCGGCTGGCGTTCGCGTCGTGATGGGCGGCCCTCACGTCACCGAATGTCCTGACGAGGCGCTGGGGCGCGATGGCGGGCCTCGACACGCCGATGCCGTTGCGCTCGGCGAGGCGGATGAGACCTGGCCCCTGATTGTCGAGGACGCCGCACGCGGAGAGTTGAAGGAAGTTTACCAGCCCGAGCGCGACGCGAAGGGTATAGACCGAAAGCCTTCGCTCCAACCTTACCCGACTATCCCCTGGGAGACGCTTGAGCTAGACCAGTTCAGTCTCGTTCCTTCATTCATGCGACCTCTGTTGAGCCGATTAGGTAGCGGATGGGGGAAGTTCTACGTTGTCCCCGTCGAGACGGGGCGCGGCTGCCCCTATGGGTGCGAGTTCTGCACCGTGACCGGCTTCTTCGGCGACTCGATTCGCTTCCGCACCAACGAGTCGGTGGTCGAAGAACTCCTCCGGCTGAAAGAGCGCGCGCGGAGGGAGCGCGGTCAGGTGGCCGTTTTCTTCATCGACGACAATCTCGCCATCAACGTCAAGCGCACCAAGCAGCTCCTGCGCGACATCATCGAGGCGGGCGCTCAAGTGCCCTGGGTCGCGCAAATCAGCGCCAACCTTTTGCGCGACGAAGAATTGGTTGACCTCATCTCAGCTTCGGGCGGTAAGTGGGTCTTCATCGGGATGGAGTCCATCGACCCGGCCAACATGGCCGACGTGAACAAGAATTTCAGCAAGCCCTCGGAGTATGGGGCGGTGCTCGCGCGGCTCGCGCGCCGCGACATCTATGCCATCACCTCCTTCATCTTCGGGATGGACAACGACACGCCGGGGGTAGCCGACCGCACGCTCAAAGAGCTTGAGTCGTGGCCGCCGGGACTGCCGGTCTTCGGCCAGTTAACGCCTTTCCCGGCGACGCCGCTCTACGACAGATTGGAGAAGGCCGGTCGCCTCGCGCGCCCGAAGCACTGGCTCGACTTCGCGCCGTTCGTGATGGCGCACGCGCCTCTGAAGATGACGATTGAGGAGGCGAAGGCGGAGACGCGCCGCGCGTGGGAGTCTTCCTATAGCCCTGAAAGGAATGCCGAGGCCATTGCGGCGCTCGCCGACAGGGCGTTTCAGTATCGCGCCGGCCACCTCGTCGCGCGCCTCTTCTTTCGCGGCATCTACTTCCCTCAGATGACGCGGAGCGCGTGGCTGAAACTGATTGCTGATAACCGCCGGGTAATTTACGGACTCGTGAAGGAAGCTGCCGGTAAGTGGCGCAAAGCGCGGAGACAGGGCGCGGACGTTTCAGTAGAAGCCCGCGCGTCTTGAATCGACAAATCTGCTCGGTGCAGACTCCGGCGGCGATTGTGTTAACACTTCCGCAGGCCGACCGAATCGTTCAGTGAGTAGGCGCGGGTCGAGTCTGCATTGAGGCCGCCTCTGTCGCCTGCCTGACGGTATTGACTAACTTGATGTCCTTCGCCAGCCCAAGCAGTTTGAGCGTGCGGATGCCCCACCAGTTCATGTCCACTTCATACCAGGCGAGGCCGTGTTTCGCGGCCGACGGGTGCGCGTGATGATTGTTGTGCCAGCCCTCACCCCACGTGAGCAGCGCCACCCACCATGTATTACGCGAGTCGTCCTCGGTCTCGAATCTGCGCCCGCCCCAAAGGTGAGTCGCCGAGTTGACGAGCCAGGTCGTGTGTAAATTGAACGTCACGCGCAGGAAGACGCCCCAGAACAGCATCGGCCAGCCGCCTATACTCAAGAGCACCGCGCCGAGCACGATGATAGGCACGTAATAGAATCTCTCGAACCAGCGATGCACGGGGTCTCGCATCAGGTCGGGGGCGTAACGCATGCACACTTCCTGGTCGTAACGCTGAGCCGTACCCTTCAGAATCCAACCCATGTGAGCCCACCAACTTCCGTCGCGCGGCGTGTGCGGGTCGCCCGGCGCGTCCGTGTGCGCGTGATGGATGCGGTGCGTCACGACCCACGCGATAGGCCCGGCTTCGAGGGCCAGCAGTCCGCAGAAGGTTAGAAAATACTCGACCGCTTTCGGCGTCTTAAAGCCCCTGTGCGTTAACAGGCGGTGATAGCCCATGCCGACCCCGAGGCTGCCACTCACCCACCAGAGCAAGAGGGACGCGCCGAGCGCCTGCCAACTGAACATGAAGAGCGCCGCCACTGCGCCGAGGTGGAAAGCGATCATCGTGATGTATGTCGCCCAGTTGACGCCGGTCTTTCTTTGAACGTCGGTAATCGCTTTGTTAAGCATTCAAGCTCCCTGCTGTTACTGAAGATGTGTGTCTGTTATTAGATAGCACGGCAGGGCGATTTGTTGTTGGCTTTCCTGTAATAGTTGTGTAATACCGCGACTTGAAGATTCAACGGGAAAGAATATCGAGCTTCGCTGCAACCATGTCGGCGGCGGCAACATCTCACTTTAACAGTTACTCCTTCTCTTGCGCGTTCACGGTGAAGCGCCCCACGCCCTGAAAGCATCGGCGATTCGGACGGTTCGAGAGCAGGCCGGTTCTAAACTACAGAAGCCGCTCCGAACAGAGCACACCGGACACAAGCCTTCGCTGCCGCCGTTACACCGAAGCCACTTCTATTCGCAAGCTTCTCTTGATACTCCGCAAAGGGAGAGGTACAAACACATGTCCATGAAACTTTACGTCGGCAACCTTGCGTTCGAAACTTCGGGCGAGAACCTCCGTGAGCACTTCGCGCAGGCCGGTACGGTCGAGACGGCGACAGTCGTCGAAGACCGCGATACGGGTCGCTCGCGCGGCTTCGGCTTCGTCGAGATGTCCACGCAAGAAGAGGGCGAGGCCGCTATCGCTCAATTCAACGGCAACGACCTCAACGGTCGTAGCCTGACCGTCAACGTGGCTAAGCCGCGCGAGAGCCGCAACGAAGGTCGCAACGGCGGACGCAGGCATTAAGGGTTAGCGCCAATCCTGACTCGCCCCGGCGGGTCAGGTTAAGGCTCAACAGCGACTCGAAACAAAACGGAGCGCCGCCGGAAACGCTTGTCGTGGCCGGCGGCGCTCCGTTTCGTTCAGCGTTGAAAGCGTGCCGCTCTCTCTCTCTATGTGTGTTGGCGCACGGACAGGTAATGCCCCGCATGGTATACCTGACTTAGCCGTTCTTTAAACAATTCGACACCGGAATCGGGTCAGCAACCTTACCTCTTGTGCCGTCTTCGAGAGTGAGTCGAAGGCTATCGCCGCCCTCGCCAATCCGCTCCTCTGACTCGGAGGGGTAATTAATTTCATATGAGTACATGAGTACGCGCGCTATGAAACGCGTTCCTTAAGTCGGCACGGGCTGACGACATAGTGCGGCGGCAGCGCCGGAAGAATATCGCTTCATGGACGGCGCAACTGGAGGACGAATGACAAGAGAAGTTGGCAGCTATGATGAGGACAACGCGGAGACGGCGAGGTTTGCAGGCGACGACGTGGGGCTGCCGGAGAGCCCCATCTACTCGAACTTCTCCAATAAACTGTGGCGGACGCACACGCGGCACGGGCTGATGCAATCGCCCGACGGGGAGCGCGAAGACACGAGCGGCCACAGGCCGACGCAAGACGAGTAGTCGCCCGTGCGTCATGCACGCAAACGACCATCTGCCGCGCGACTATTACGGCGGCTTGCATCCGAAAACGAGAGGATAAGGCACTGAAATGAGTTATTACGGGAAGCGTTTGATGAGCACCTTTTTATTAGCAGTCGGGCTACTTTGGGCGGCAATCGCGGTCTGGCAGTTTTACCTGTTCGTCGTTTTCAGAGACGCGCGCGGGACGTTGGACTCACAGGGCGGCGGCGCGCATTTATGGTACGCCATCGGCGCGGCGGTTCTGACTTGCCTGTGCGTCTGCTTCGGCATCTTCCGGCGAATCAATCATACGGAGGAGTTCCACATCACTTCCTGAAATGGTGAGCGTCGGCGTCGGGAGTCGTAGCTCGGTGTGATGCGGCAATGGCATGCGCTGAAGGGCCACCAAAGAATTCTGAGTGCCGCAAGGAGGCAAGCGATGAGTAGTCTGTATGCCATGCAACGCGCTAACGGCGACTGGTTCGCGCTCGACAACCGTGGGCGCTTCCGCGTGCCTGTGTTCAGCAGCCACTGTGGCGCGATGCTGGCGCGTGTGAATCATTGGGAGATGCAACTCTTCAAGCCGGTAATCTTCGATGAGGTAATGCTTGAGGAAATGGTGCGAGCGGATGGCCTGGAGGGAACGGACTTCTGGATGGTGGACGACCCGTTCACTAACTTTAAAAGGGGCCGGTTGATAGAGCGCGCACAGCTCTCCCTTCTGGTGCGTGATGCGGCATGACGCGGGCTCGGATGAGGTGGGAAATGAGAAGCTATTGTCACAACTGCGAGGCGTGGTTGAGAGTATGGGAGATGAGATGCCCTTGTTGTCATGTGTCCGTGATGCGCTGGCTGCACCTCTTCGCCGTCGGCGCTTTCTCGCTGACGGTGGTCTGTTACCTGTTCGTCATACTTCGATAATCGACCTCCCTGCTGCCACGCGGGCGCGGCAAAACAAACGGGGCGCAGACGGACGCCGATGCCGATAAGAGCTTAGCCGGGAAACGATGGATTCTGCGCTGGCTGAGATGCAAGGGAGAGCTGCCGCGCGGGGCAGTCAGCCCGCCGGTTGCCTTCTATATGAGTGTTGACGCACAGACGCAAACTCCCTGCCGATGGTATATCTACCTGAGCCGCTCTTTAGACGAATTAACTGCCCAAACCGGCTTTCCATACACGGGAGCCGAGACCGCTCAGGTCGTGTCGTCGTTTCACGAGCCGGAAGGAAAGATGTAGATGAAGAGCTTGAAACGTGTAATCTCAGTATTATCACGAGCAAACGTCTCGCTCTGAGTCTCTATTCGACGCGCGCTCTTAAGGCGGGTGCTCAAGGAGATGTGATGAGTTTGGTCAATGAATCGAAACCGGCCGGGTCAACCTCCGTGTTGCGACGCTTCGGCATGTATGCCGGCGTGTTGCTCGTCGTCTTCCTGCTCGGCCTGATTCCGATGTGGCTGAAGGCTCAGTCCGCCGCAAATAGACTTGACGCGGCCGAGCACCAACTGACCCTCGTCAGGATGCAGAATAATCTTTCCTCGGCGACCATTGACGCGCGTCGCGGCGATTACGAGCCGGCTCGCCTGGCCGCCAGCCAGTTCTTCACATCCTTACGCGCGGAAGAGGACAAGGGAGACGCTTCGACTCTCACGCGGACGCAGAGGGATGGCGCGCAGTCGCTGTTTAGCCTCCGCGACGAAATCATCACCCTGCTCGCCCGAAGCGATCCCGCTTCAGCCGACAGGCTCTCGGATTTGTACGTCGCGTATCGTAAGGTCGTCAACGAACGCGGCGGCTCGTAGAAAAGGCCGACTCGGTGAGGAATATTGAATGTACACTTATACAATACAGGTCATGCCGGGCTACAAAGCGCAGTTCGTCGGGGACACGTCGGTTCAGTACCGAGTGAGAAGGACACATACTTCCGCATCGCCCTATCACAAGAGCCAAACCGACGTTATTAGAACCGATCTCGATTATGCGGAGGCGATGGCGCTGGTCAAAAGATTCAATGATAAGGAGCGAGAATCCCGCTCCATCAAGAACAAAGAGGTCGCCCATCCCATACCAAACGCCTGATGCGCCGCTCCTCTTCCTCGCCCCGGCGATTGAAAAAAACACCCGGCACGGGCTGTAGCACATCCTGATGCTCAACGCACCGCATCTGCGGCAGCGGCGACTTCTCGATAAAAGTCCTGCTTATTCGGCGTCAGGTTGAATAAGTTGTTCGATAGCGCGCCGAAAGGAGCGCCCCGCCTCAAGCCTACCTTCTGTCTCCTCGGTTTTGTGCAAACACCCAGGATAATAATCCCGGCTCGCTAAAAACTTTATCCCAGATAACATGCCCCATGCCTTGATACTCCGTGTACTTCGGCGACCCGCCAGCCCGCCTGATTGCGGCAATCATTTCGCGGGAGCGAACTACGCTGACAGCCTCATCCCGCTCGCCGTGAAACGCCCAAACAGGCATGTCGGTCAGTTTTGAAGCCTGAGCCTTGTCGCCTCCTCCACAGACGGGTATCGCCGCTGCGAACACATGAGGATGCTCTGAAATCAAAGACCACGTCCCGAAGCCGCCCATCGACTGCCCGACAACATAAAGCCTCTGAGCATCGACTCTGTAATTCTGTTGTATCTCTTGGAGCAGTTCGTATGCGACCTGCAAGTGTTTAGTCGGTTTGGCTGTTTCAATATCAGCCCAAACTTCATTGGGCGGACATTGAGGGGCTAAGACGAAGCACGGATTTCTGGATTGATTCCCGACCGATGTCCAGACGTGGGAGCCGATTCTGTTGCCTTCAGAAATGGGCTTGTCTCTGTCGCTGCGGGGCCCGCGCCCGCCGTGCAGCCAAAGCACAAGAGGATACGCCCGTCGCTCGTCATAACCCCGGGGCACAAATAAGCGGTAGGGCATCGACGCACCGCGCGGATTTTGGTACGTCCTCTCCAGAAAAGCGCTTGTGCTTTGTGAGGCAGCGCGCCGCGCCGAGGGCAACAGCGCCGCGCCGAGAGATAGACAAAATTCCCGCCTGTTAATCATCAAAAATAACCCCCCGCTCCGGAGTTATCTGTTCCGGTGGAGTTACGACATTCTCCATATGCTCTTTTTATCATGTTCATTACGGCATGTTAAAATGGTCAAATCATTTGACCCGAAACAGGCGCAAAATTCTGCTATCTCAACACGGTATTTAAGACTCCCAAAACAACCTTGTAGGAGACTGCCGAAGTGACCAAGTTAAGCTGCAAAAGAAATGGCGTTTCGTCGGCCGTCAGGGCGGGGCTCTCGCTGCTGCTCGTAGTCGCCATGTCGGCCTCCGCTCTCCTGGCACAGCGTGCGCCTGTCGTGCCACAGCCGTACTACCCCGGCCCGGCGGATCAATGGGAGCGCAGGAGCCCAACGCAAGTGGGGATGGACTCAGCCCGACTTCAGGATGCTATCAACTTCGCCGTGGCGAACGAGTCGAAGTCTCCGCGCAACCTGGAGCTGGCGCACTACCAGACGTTCGGCCGCGAGCCGTTCGGTCAGGCCGTCGGCCCCTTCAAGGAGCGCGGGGGAGCGGTCGGCGTCGTCATACGTCGCGGCTACCTGATCGCGGAGTGGGGCGACACGGCGCGCATCGACATGACGTTCAGCGTCACAAAAAGTTTCCTCTCAACGGTCGTCGGCCTCGCCTACGACCGGAAGATGATACGCAGTCTGCGGGATCGCGTGCGCGACTACATGCCGCCCGTCCTTTCGCTCACCCTGAGCGGGGGCGCAAGGCGCGCCGAGAGTCTGGGCGAGCCGCAGCTCCTTGAGCCTTTCGAGACAGAGCACAACCGCAAAATCACATGGGAACACCTGCTGCGGCAGACGAGCGACTGGGAGGGAACGCTCTGGGGCAAGCCCGAGTGGGCCGACCGTCCGTCGAACAACCCGGCCGAGTGGCGCTCGCGCAGGCGCAACGAACCGGGCGCGGTGTACGAGTACAACGACGTGCGCGTGAATGCACTGGCGCTCGCCGCGCTCGGCGTCTGGCGGCGGCCTCTGCCGCAGGTGCTCCGCGAGAACGTGATGGATAGAATCGACGCCTCGCCGACCTGGCGCTGGTACGGTTACGAGACTTCCTGGGTCGAGCTGGACGGCGAGGCCGTCCAGTCGGTGAGTGGCGGGGGACACTGGGGCGGCGGAATGTTTATCAACGCCCACGACATGGCGCGCTTCGGGCTACTCACTTTGCGTCGCGGGCGCTGGAAGGACAAACAGATCATCTCCGAGGAGTGGCTGCGGCTGGCGACGACCCCGACGCCCGCGCAGCCCACCTACGGCTTCATGAACTTCTTTCTCAACACCGAGCGAAAATACCTGCCGAGCGCGCCCGCCTCGGCTTTCGCGCACGTCGGCAACGGCACGAACATCATCTACGTCGATACGGAAAACGACCTCGTAGTCGTGGCTCGCTGGATCGACAACGGTGCCGTCGATGGTTTTATTAGTCGCGTGCTCGCTTCTATTCGTGATTAGCTTCGATCATAGCTTGAAACTTTGCTCACACAAGATTGCACACAGGTTTCGCCAGCCGCATCGGGCTAACGCCCGAATTAGCCCGCGCCTGGCAAAGCCACTCAAGCCAATTCGTGAGGAAGTATTATGAAAATCATGCTATCGAGGCGTCGGGTTGAATCAGTGGTGAGGTCGCGTCGTTTACACTTAATCGGCGAGTTCTTTTTTCCAAATGATAGAATATCGCCAGAATAAGTGTCTGCTTACCAGAGCGCCCGGCAGGATGTCCGCGCAAATCTGCTCAATCTGTGGCAACGCGAGATAGGCATCTGTTTTTCCATGCTCAGCATATGCTTCACGCACTTCCCTGGATGGTTTCGGCCTTCCTGTTTTTATCAGCGTGAGAAATAAACTTGCCGGATAAGCAACGCAATCAAAAAGCAAATCGTTGAAGTTAGAGCGCCGATAGAGGTCGAGGCAGACGAATGTGCCTCCGGGCTGCAAAGCCTTTCTTATTTTCCTCAGGATGCTTTCGAGCGGTAAATGATGGATTGTCGTAAGTGTCGCAATACAATCAAACTGATTATCCGGGAGATGATATGTCAGCGCGTCGCCGGTGACGAAATCGATGTTCGGATAGAGTTTTGAGCGTTCCTGAGCGAGCCGAATCATCTGCGGAGATAGGTCAAGGGCGAGCACCCTTTCGGCACGTCGAGCAAGCAGTCGAGAGAAACTCCCCGTGCCGCAGCCAATTTCAAGAATGTGCCGGCATTGTTCGGGAACCCGACCCATCAAATACCTGTGATAATGCGCGTTATGATTCCAGTTTTCCTCGCAGAGCAAGGCGATTCGGTCAAAATCGGACTGAATCGATTCCAGTGTTTGTCTTGATTGGCTCAACGTCTTTCCGTTCTCCCGCATGATGCCCCCGGCAGCCTAACGCCCAAATTAACCCGCGCCGCGCGCGGACATTCAATTTACATCAGAGGAAGCATCTTGAAAGCCGTGCTATGGAGGCGTCGGGTTGAATGAGTTATCGGGCTGCGCAGTCGTAAGCAGGAAAGGGGCGGGGTCAATGTGCCCGCGCAGTTTTAGTGTTTTTTCTCTGTATGTTTTGAGAAAAACGCCAGAATATCTTCCATCATTTCTTTCGTTACCGCGTGTTTGACGTTCGGATAAAGTCTAAACTCGGCGTTCAGTTTGCTGTCGCCATAAAGTTTTTTTGAAATTTCCCAGCGCTCGACGGGCGTCTTGCCGAACAGCGCAAAGATTAATTCTTCGTCCTGCTTTTCGTAGCTGTCTCTGAAAACAACCGAATCGTTATCGTCCTCATTGCCCAGGAACATAAACATCGGAACTTTTCGCAAGTTATTCAGGTCGAGCTTTTTGCCGGAGATTGATCGGAAATCGTTTGTCCCAATCGGGTAACGCAGAGTTTTTTCTCTGAACGAAGCGACAGGCGCAATCGCCCAGCCGCCAGGCGAGCCGACGACGGCCGCTTTGACACGCTTCGGATGCAGAAACGTGAAACGATTGGCGAACATTCCCGAGGCTGAAAACCCCAGCATTAAAACGCGCTCGTCAAATCTTAATTTCTCGTCGGCGAATCTCTCCCGCGCGTCGTCAATCATTGCGACGAGCTGCAAATCAAAACGCGCAAATTCTTTTTTGCCGGTCAGCATCGAGTCGCGGTCGAGCGCGTGAGTGTAAATCTGCCAGTCGGTTTGGGGGCGCGGAAAAACAGGCATTAAAAGGACGACCCCGATTCTGTCGGCGATTTGAGCGTTGTTCTTAATTTTTCGCTTTACGTCTTCTTCGTGAACGGATAACTCGTCGCTGAGCTTGCCTGCGTTGTTCGGAATAACCAGAATCGTATGTTTCTTTTTCATGCTCTCAGGTTGACGCAGCGCCTTCGGAACATACAGGTAATAAGGATAGGCGAAACCCTTCGCGGGCTTTGCTTCGACTTTTAGGATTTCGGTCGAATTATCGCCGATGCTCTGTGCCAGAGAGACGGCAACGGCAAATAAAATAAAGGAAAAAAGATAAAATGTATTTTTCATGCAACTTTTATTGATAACTCCAGCGAGTCGGATATATGAACGTCAATTTAAATTACCGCTATTTCGGGCATTTCGTAATCGCACCCCGAGCAGCCTGACGCGCGATTCAGCCGCCCGAAGTTCGACACGCCTTGGAATGAAGAGAAGATGCCGGGCGGGGGCGGCTGCAATGAGCTAGATAACCCAGGCTGCTAGTTATAGCATGGCGTTATTATTTATAACTACGGGGAATCTTTTATGGATAGGTTCTACGAGACGTATCCGGAAGCTGAGAGCTATCTGAAACGGGCGCGTTTTTACGCCGGGGCGCAGGAAGTGCGGTGGCTTCTGACGGGGATTGAGAGGAATGAGCTGAGGTGGTTCGCCGTTCACGTCGGGGGCGCAAAAGATATGAGGTATGCCTGATAAATCCGCCGTCGCAACCTGGGAAGGCGCTCATCTCTCGTCGATTTCACGAGCCGCTTCATCAATCAACTGTCTCGCCAGCGCGTGATGTTCAGACCATGCATTCCAGACATCTCGCGCCCATTGCCGGACACGCTCGACGTGCTCGTCGGCGTTTGAAGCAGCGTGAATGTAAGCGACGGTCAGATTTCCCCTCTGCTTCGGAAGCTGAGTCGGCTTGTCGATGTTCGGATTTGTGCTGAGCCACTTCTGCACGACTTGATTGAGAGCCGGAGCCTGCTCGTCTTCGAGGGCGGCGCACATGCCGGTCAGATGCGCAGCGAAAGATTTTCCGGAGCGCATGTAGCTGTCAGGATGTTGCAGCGAGTAGGCGTCCACCGTCAGGCGATGGATTCTCCCGTAGCGGTAATCACCGAACTCTCTGGCCAGAATTTCTTCAAATATCTTTAGACATCCGGCGCGGCCTTGCGCGACAATCGCCCCGCAATCCTCGCAAATATCATTCGAGCTGTTTTTGTTTTCGGTGGCGCCAGTCATTTTTCCAAACGCTTTCGCTTGTTTAAATTTACGCCTCAGCCGCCCCGCTTACGTTTTCACTACCCGCGCGCGAAGTCTCCGGTTGGAACTCAACTGACCCGGACATCATGGCGACCATCTCCCTGCGAGGTAGGCCGCGAGCTGAGCGCGCGGGACGAAGACTTCCAACGCGATTTGCTGGCCGAAGACTTCCAGACTGTAGCTCTCAAGTTGAAGCGGCCTGCCCGCCACCGGGTCGTAGGCCGTCCCGTCGCAGCAGCACAGGTAATGCGTCGTCCACGTTGCGGCCACGCCCGCGACGCGCGGCGTCAGCGGCGCGTGAAAAACCCCGCCGTTGAAGCTCTCCGTCTTTCGCAGGCGCGCAATCCAGGGCTCGTGTCCCGCTTTGAGCAGGAGCGCCGAAAGCTTTCGCGCGGCGTTCAGGCAATTCCAGTAGCCGCGCGACCTGACAAGCGCGCTCTCTTCCTCGAAGCAGGCTCTGACAGACGGCAACCGCTCGCTTTCCTGCTCTAACGACTTCATGCCTCCCTCTACATTGCCCCGCCACTTGAGCCGGACGCGCCGCCGCCCTGACCGGCGTCTGTTTTCTTCAAGGTGTAGATGACCGAGCTGAGCTTGCCAATCAACTGGTAGATAACCCAATGATAAAGAGCCGACGTGACCTGATAATTCGCTTCTCCCATCTCCGCGACGAATTTCTCTCCGGCGCTCATCATTCGCGCAAGACGCATCAACTCTCTCGAACAGCGCCCATCGCGCTCTTCGTAGTATTGCATCAGCTCGCTTCCGACGACCTCTCTTGAGACTATCTGCCAACCGCCGTCTCTGAGACAGCCTTCGACGTAAGACGCAGACAGATTCTCCGGCTCCATCCCCAAAGCATCGTAGAGCCGCGCCGCCTCTTTCGGCTCCATGCGCTCGGTCGCAAATGTAGTGAAGACGAGCGCGTGCCCAACGGGCTTCAGCACACGCCCGCACTCCTCGAAACCTCGACGCAAATCTCCGACGTGAACCAGCATATCCCTCGACCAGACAAGGTCGAAGCTCGCATCTTCAAAAGGAATGCTCTCCATGCTTCCCTTCGTAAAACTAACACGCTCGATTAAATCCTGCTCGGCTGCCGCCCGGCGCGCAATCTCCAGATTACCCTCCAGGGGGTCGATGCCCTCCACACGGAAGCCGAACCTCCGCGCCAGCTCGCAGGTGTGATTTCCTTTTCCGCAGCCGACATCGAGCGCAACGGAATCGATTGCAGGCTTGAGCTTTTCGACGAGACCGTAAAGCATCTCGGGCGGACGCGGATTCAAGCTCCTGTCCAGCATTTCATACTCTTCGCCGCGATGAGCAGACCAGAGATGCTCGTAAACTGTTTTCAGCTTTTCGACCTCGTCGCTCATAAATTTGTCCTCGCTCGAAAAGAGGATGCCAAACGCGCGTCACTCCCGGATTGCACTGCCGGGAGAGGTATTTTACAACTCTTTCAGGGAAGCAAGTTAGATACGTCATCGCAAAACGACGGGCGTGGACGGCGTCGGGGAAGAAGCTATGTTCATAGTTCTGATGGGCGTGAGCGGTTCGGGGAAAACGACCGTCGGGCGGATGCTGGCAAAAGAGCTGGGCTGTGCGTTCTTCGACGCCGACGACTTTCATCCTCGCGCGAGCGTCGAGAAGATGCGCGCCGCAATCCCGCTCGACGACGCCGATAGAATCCCCTGGCTCGAAGCTCTCCGAGACTTAATCCGTCGCTCGCTCGAACGCGGCGAGCCGGGCGTGCTCGCCTGCTCGGCTTTGAAGCGAAGCTACCGTGAATATCTTCTGATTGACGAAGCGGTGCGGCTCATTCACCTGCGCGGAGACTACGCGCTCATTCAAAAGAGACTCGAAGAGCGGCGCGGACACTTTATGAATCCCTCGCTGCTCGAAAGCCAGTTCGCCGCGCTCGAAGAGCCTGAGCCCAGTGCTCAGATAGATGTTTCCGCAAGCCCTTCGGAGATAGTCGGGCTCATCAGAAGCCGTCTCGGCATTTAGAACAAACCGAAGAGAGCAATGAAGGGCGCGCGAGGATTTGACGTTTACCGAGTGCGTCCGACGAGCCCCATGAGGCGGTCTGGGTAGTCGGTCATAATGCCATCGACGCCGAGCGCGAGCAGGCGACGCATGGCCTCCTCGTCGTTGACCGTCCACGCGTGGACTTCGAGGTTTCGCCTGTGCGCGGCTTCGACGAAGCCGGCGGTCAGCACGTGCAGCCCGCCCGCGTATTCGGGCACTTGCAGCGCCTGCATCGAAGGGCTGTAAGCGGCGTCGAGTCCGGCCTTCTGCATCGCAAGAAACTTGCTGACCTCGGTCGGGCTGGCCGAAGTTGCGACTTCGGGGCAGGCGCGACGAAACTCCGCAAGCACCGAGTTGCTGAAAGAGCCGACGATGATTTTCTCAGTCATCCCCTCTCTGCGTATGAGCGCGCAGAGCGGCTCGACTATCGAGGGCGCGTCCTGCTTGGGCTCGATGTTGAAGCGCATCTCGGGCAGAGCTTTGAAGACCTCTTCGAGCGTCGGGACGCGAATGCCGCGCCCGCGCAAAGGGTAGGTTCGACCGCCGTCGGGCGAGAAGCGGAAGGCCGCGTCGAGCTTCTTCACGTCGCCGAGCGTCATGTCGCCGACGCGGCCAGAGCCGTCGGTCGTGCGCTCAAGCGTCGCATCATGGAGGACGACGAGCACGCCGTCCTTCGTGCTCCTGACATCCGTCTCGACGATGTCCACGCCGAGCGAGCGCGCACCCTCGAAGGCGTGAATCGTATTCTCAGGCCAGAGCCCCGCTCCGCCTCGATGGGCGATTATCAACGGTCGCATCTCTCCATCCCTGAAGACCGCTCGCGCGGGCGCGGGCTCGCCCTCCGACCAGGCCAGAACTCCGTACAACGCGCCTGCCCCTAACGCCGCGCCGAGTAGCGTCAGCGACAAAAGATATTTCGCGCGCCTGTTGTTCTTCAAACCTCTTCGCATCAAAGCTCCGACTCGCTGGAGCGACGCGCGTCGTCTTCGTCGCCGATAATCTCAGGCCAATCCAACTCATCGACCGACTCGAACTCTGAGCCGTCCGTCGAAGCGTCGGCTTCAGGCTTCGCTGCAAGAGCTTGGGCTATTTTCGGCTTGAACTCTCGGTGGTGCGACGGTAGATGAGAGCCGCGCTCTTCGGCGTCAGAAGGCTCAAGGTCGGAGGTGCGCCGCGCGGTCGAAGGCACGGAGACGGGGAGCGCGACGGTCGTATACCAGACGAGCACGACCGCGAGCACGAGGCTCAGGAGGTGTCTGGAAAAATTTCTGTTCAGAGCTTTACTCATCTTCGATTCAGGCGCGCACGCCGATTACCTTGTTTTGATGCCATAGAAATCCATCGGTTGCAACCGACGGCTCGCCGGGTTTCCTGCTCGTCGCCGCTCGCGGCCTGAGTCTTCATCTGCTGTCCGAGGAATGTAAATATCTTTTTACAAATCGGCGCTGCGATTTCTGCTCTTCGGGGGTTGTGCTCGGAGGCGCGGCTGGTTAATCTCCGGTGCGAGATGTCTGCGACAGAAGAGACGCTGGAGACGAAGGTGAGCGCGGCGCGCGCGGCGCTCGACGCTTGGGTGCGCGAGGTCGTCGAGTGGCATTTCAACCCGGAGACGGGCTGCGACTTCTGGCTCGACTACGCGAAGCGTCTCGACTGGAATCCGCGCCGTGAGATTCAAGGCTACGAAGACCTCGCGCGCTTCGGGCTCTTTCAGGACGAAGCTTTGCGCGGCGGCCCCGTCCGGCGTTGGGTTCCGCGCGGCCTGCGCGGTCGTCCCGTCTACGTCTTCGAGACGGGCGGCAGTACCGGCACGCCTAAGTCGCGCGTCAACGTCGAGGATTTTCGCATCGACTACGAAGCTTTCAGCCGGACGCTCCCCGAAGAGTTTTTCCCGCACGGCGCTGACTGGCTGAGCCTCGGGCCGACGGGGCCGCGCCGCTTACGGCTCGCCGTCGAGCATCTGGCGCAGCATCGCGGCGGCATCTGCTTCATGGTCGATTTAGACCCGCGCTGGGTCGTTAAGCTGCTCAGGATGGGCGAGACGCGCGCGGCCGAACAGTACAAGCAGCACGTCGTCGAGCAGGGGCTTACGCTGCTGCGCGCGCACGGGAACATTCGTTGCCTCTTCACGACGCCGAAGCTTCTGGAAGCTCTCTGCGAAAAAGTCTCGCTCAAAAAAGCGGGCATCACCGGCGTCTTCTGCGGCGGCACGGAGATGACCCCGCAGTTTCATCGCTTCGCCATCGAAGAGCTGCTCGAAGGCGCATACTTCGCCCCGACCTACGGCAACACGCTGATGGGGCTCGCCGTCCACAAGCCGCGCCGCACGGGCGACGGTTACGACATCATCTACTATCCGCCCGCGCCCCGCGCCGTCATCGACGTAGTTGACCCCGACAACCCCGAGCGCATCGTCGCCTACGGCGAAACAGGCCGTGTGCGATTGACCACGCTCACGCGCGATTTCTTCATGCCCCGCTTTCTCGAACGCGACGAAGCCGAGCGCGAGCCGCCCTGCGACCCGTACCCCTGGGACGGCGTCCGCAACGTCCGCCCCTTCTCGCGCCTGCAAGCGAACGTCGTCGAAGGAGTGTACTGAACGGACGATAGACGATGGACGATGGACGATAAACGAAGGATAAGGATATGCCTGACGAAGTGCGAGCCAGCTTGAAAGACGAAGCGCCCTCCAACGTCCAACGTCCAACGTCCAACGTCCCGGTTCATATTCCTCTGATTCGGAAGGGCGAGCCTTACAGGAGTCTGGACGCCCAGCGCGTGGCGCATCACCGGACGCGCGAGTTGTTCGCGGAGATTAGCCAGGCGAACGTGGGGCTGGTGCGTCGTGATTTGCTGGAACAGGAGAGGTCGAGGCGCGCTCTGGCCGAGTTCTCCGTCGCGGAGCTTCTGGAGATTTGCAGGCGAGCCGCCGTCCATTTCGTGAACGATGTGCTGCCGGTGGGCGATGATGCTCAGACGCCGGAAGATTACGTGCGGCAGGTTTCGGCGACGACGGGGCTGCCCTTCGTGCTGGTGCGCCGGAACATGGAGAAGATTCGAGGCGTGCTGGCCGAGATGGAGAGCGTGCTCGCGGGGCTCACTCGTCGGCTCGATTTGCGGATACTGGACGAAGGATTCGGAGAGTCGGAGGGCGAGGCTTTGAGCTTCTATCCGCGCGGGGCTTCGCTCGGTGTCGTGCTGCCGAGCAATTCGCCGGGCGTACACGCGCTCTGGATTCCCGCCGTCGCCTTAAAGATTCCGCTCGTCCTCAAGCCGGGAAGCGCAGAGCCCTGGACGCCTTTTCGCATCATTCAATCGCTCGTCCGCGCGGGCGCACCCGCCGAGGCTTTCAGCTTTTACCCGACAGACCACGCGGGCGCAGCCGAGATTCTTTCGCGCTGCGGACGCTCCATGATTTTCGGAGACGCCGCCTCGACGCGTCTCTGGCAGGGCGACGCGCGCGTAGAGATTCATGGCCCCGGCTACAGCAAGATTATCTTCGGCGAAGACACAATCGACGAGTGGGAGAAATATCTGGACGTATTGGTCGCCTCCGTCGCCGAGAACGGCGGGCGCTCGTGCATCAACGCTTCGAGCATCTGGACGCCCTCCCACGCCGCCGAGATAGCCGAGGCGCTCTCCGAAAGGCTCGCACGCATCCTGCCGCGCGACACGGAAGACGAAGAGGCGCTCCTGGCTCCCTTCGCGGACGAAAGAGTCGCCGCGCGCATCGACGAAGGGATAGAACAAGCCCTGCGCGAGCCGGGGGCGCGCGACGTGACGGCTTCGCATCGGAAGACCGGACGGCTCGTGAGCTTTCAGGGCTGCTCTTACCTGCTGCCGACGGTCGTGCATTGCCGGACGCCCGAGCACCCGCTCGCCAATAGGGAATATCTCTTTCCGTTCACGAGCGTCGTCGAGGTCGAGCAGGCGAGGATTCCCGAAGCGCTGGGGCGAAGCCTCGTCGTCACGGCCATCACCGCCGACCGCGAGCTAATCTCGCGCCTCGTCTCTTCGCCGCACGTTGACCGGCTCAACCTCGGCGCTGTGCCGACGACGCGCGTCAGTTGGAATCAGCCGCACGAAGGCAACCTCTTCGAGCACCTCTACGCGCGCAGGGCTTTCCAGCGCGCCCTTTCCACCAGCGCCGCCTGACGCCACGAACGCTTCGCCGTGAGGATTCTCTACATCACCGCCGGAGCCGCGCAGATGTATTGCGGCAGTTGCCTCAGAGACAACGCGCTCGCCTCTGAGCTGCTGGCGCGCGGCCAGGACGTTCTGCTCGTCCCGCTCTACACGCCGACGCTCACGGATGAGCCCAACGTCAGCAGCGAGCGCGTCTTCTTCGGCGGCATCAGCGTCTATCTGCAACAGCATTCCTCCATCTTTCGCCGCACGCCCTCGTTCTTAGACCGCCTCTGGGACTCGACGCCCGCACTCAAGCTCGCCTCGCGCCGTTCTATTCAGACGAGCCCGCAGATGCTCGGCGAGCTGACCGTCTCGATGCTTCGCGGCGAAGAGGGAAACCAGCGCAAGGAGATGCGAAAGATGCTCGAATGGCTTCGAGGCGAGTCGCCCTTCGATGTCGTCAGCCTGCCCAACTCGCTTCTCATCGGTCTCGCCCGACCGATTAAAGAAGCGACGGGGCGTCCCGTCTGCTGCGCGCTTCAGGGCGAAGATTTGTTCCTCGAAGGTTTGCCCGAACCGTACCGCCGCCAGGCGCTCGAACTGATTCGGGAGAACGTCGCTTACGTCGATATGTTCATCTCCATCAGCGATTACTATGCGAAGTTCATGCAGAGCTATCTCGGAATTCCCGAGAGCAAAATCAGCGTCGTCCCGCTCGGCATCAACCTGCAAGGCTACGAAGCGCGAGAGCCTCTGCGCACAGAAACTTTCACGGTCGGCTACTTCGCGCGCGTCGCTCCCGAAAAGGGTCTGCACCTGCTCGCCGAAGCCTACGAGCATCTCAGGCGCGAGCACGCAGACTTCGCTCCCGCGCGCCTCGAAGTGGCGGGCTACCTCGGCGCTGAGCACAAAGCTTACCTGCGAGACATCGAAGGGCGCTTGAAGAGGGCGGGGCTCGCGGGCGAGTTTAACTATCGCGGCGCGCTCAGCCGCGAAGAGAAGATAGACTTCCTCCGCAGCCTCGACGTGCTCTCCGTGCCCGCCGTCTACGACGAGCCGAAGGGAATCTTTCTGCTCGAAGCGATGGCCTGCGGTCTGCCCGTCGTCCAGCCGCGTCGCGGTGCGTTCACCGAAATTCTGCAAAAGACCGGCGGCGGCCTGCTCGTCGAGCCCGACGATGCACAGAGTTTAGCCGAGGGCATCCTGCGGCTCAGGCGCGAGCCGTCGCTTGCACGCGAGCTGGGCGCACGGGGCGCGCGCGCCGTCCGCGAGCACTACAACGTCGGCCTCATGGCCGAACGCACGCTCGAAGTCTTCAAAGAAACGATGAACGAGGAACGCTGAACGCGGAATGAAAAGCGGAAAGGAGTTTTCAGTTTTCGGTTTTCAGTTTTCAGAAGAGAAGAAAGGTCTTCTGCTGGAAACTGAAAACTCAAAACTGAAAACTGAAAACTGGTTCATCGTTCAGCGTTCATCATTCCGCGTTCCGCGTTTCAAACGGAGGTTTGAGGATTGTTAGAGGTCGAGGGTGTCTCGAAGGAGTATCCGAGTCCACAGGGGTCGATTCGGATTTTGTCGGAGGTTTCGTTCTCGCTGGCGCGGGGCGAGGCCGTGTCGATTATGGGGCCTTCGGGGAGCGGCAAGAGCACTCTGCTCTACATCATGGGCGCGCTTGAGCCGCCGACGCGCGGGCGCGTCACGCTCGACGGGCGCAACCCCTTCGAGCTGAAGGAGAGGGAACTGGCCGCCTTCAGGAATAGAGAGATAGGTTTTGTTTTTCAAGACCACTGTTTGCTGCCGCAGTGCTCGGTCATAGAGAACGTCTTGACGCCGACGCTCGTCTCTAACTCTTCCGACGCGGGCGATGCAGCAGAGCGTGCGCGCTCTCTGCTCGAAGAGGTTGGACTTGGCGGGCGCGTCAATCATCGTCCGGCGGAGTTGTCGGGCGGGGAGAAGCAGCGCGTGGCGCTGGCGCGTGCGTTGATTATGAAGCCGCTCCTGCTTTTGTGCGACGAGCCGACGGGCAACCTCGACCAGAAATCAGCCGAGGCGGTCGCCTCGCTTCTCTTCGAGCTGCACAGGCGAGGCGAGATGATTCTCGTCGTCGTCACGCACAACCCGGAGCTTGCCGCGCGCTTCCCCACGCGCTTTCGTCTCGCCGACGAACGATTCCAAAAACTCTGATGCGAGCCGCCACGCTACTCAAGCAGAGCTTCGCTTACTACTGGCGCACGAACCTGGCCGTCGTCTTAGGTGTAGCGACGGCGGTCGCCGTCCTCTCGGGCGCGCTTCTGGTCGGCGACTCGGTGCGCGCAAGCCTGCGCGCGCTCTTCCTCGAACGCGTCGGGCGCACCGGCCACGTCGTTAGCTCCAACGGCTTCTTCCGCGAACAGCTTGCCGCAGACTTGAAGGCCGCCGAAGGGTTCGCCGCGAGCGGCTTCGGAGAAGCGTGCCCGCTCGTCGTGCTTCAGGGAACGCTGACGCACGAAGATAGCGGCCTGCGCGCGATGGGCGTGCAGGTCTACGGCGTGGACGAGCGTTTCTGGAAGTTTCACGCGGGCGCGGGCGCAGCCGCCGCAGAGTCGCCGCGAGGCTTCGAGGCGCTCTTGAGTCCGAGTCTCGCCGGAGAGCTTTCGACGAAGGCGGGCGACGCGCTGCTCCTAAGAATCGAGAAGCCTTCGGCCATCCCGGTCGAATCTCTGCACGGGCGCAAAGAAGATTTGGGAAGCACCATCCGCCTGTCGATGCGCGAGGCGTTGCCCGCACGCGCGCTCGGAGAGTTTTCCCTCCGCCCGCAGCAACAATCGGTGCGCGCCGTCTTCGTCTCGCTCCCCATGTTGCAGAGAGATTTGGAGCAGGACGGCAAGGTCAACGCCCTGCTCGTCTCGACCGGAGACTCGGCGAGCGAGCGAGAAAGCACATCCTCGTCGCCGTCTAAAACCGCAGAGCTTGAAGCTCTCTTGCGCCGCAGCTTCACGCTCGAAGACCTCGGCATTCGTCTTCGACGATTGGACGACCGACGCGCCATCTCGCTCGAAACCGAGAGCGCGCTCGTCTCCGACGAACTGGCAACGGTCGCCGTCTCGGAGGCGAAGCGGCTCGGCCTGCGCCCCGCGCCCGTGCTCTCTTATCTCGCCAACACCATCCGCACCGGCGAGCGCGAGATACCCTATTCGCTCGTCGCTGCCTTAGACGAAGAGAGCTTCGGCCGACTCAAAGCATCGGCCTCCCTGCCCGTCGAGACTTCTACGCCGAGCGAGGCGCAGTCGCCGCCGGTTATCCTCAACGAGTGGGCAGCGAGAGAATTGGAAGCGCGTGCGGGCGAAGAGTTGGCGCTCGAATATTTTCTCTGGCGCGAGGACGGGCGGCTCGTCACGGAGACGGCGCGATTCAGCGTGGCGGGCGTCGTGCCGATTGAGGGCGAGGCGGCTGATAGAAACCTCGTGCCGGAGTATCCGGGCATCACGGAGGCGCAAAGCCTCGCCGATTGGAATCCGCCCTTTCCCGTCGAGCTCGCGCGCATCGAGGCGCGCGACGAAAACTACTGGCACACCTATCGAACCACCCCGAAGGCGTTCATCTCGCTCGAAGCGGGGCAGCGGCTCTGGCAGTCGCGCTTCGGGCGACTGACATCTCTGCGTCTGCTGCCCGCCGAAGGCGAACAGCTTGACGGGTCGCTCGAAGCTTACGGCAGAAGCCTGCGCGCTGCGCTCGACCCCGTGCAGATGAGTCTCGCCGTCTACGACGTGAGAGCCGAGGGGCTCGAAGCCTCGCGCGGCGCGACCGACTTCGGAGAGTATTTTCTCTACTTCAGCTTCTTTCTCGTCGTCTCGGCGCTGCTGCTCACGTCACTCTTCTTCAAGCTCGGCATCGAACAGCGTCTGCGCGAAATCGGTATCCTTCGTGCCGTCGGCTTTCCCGCCGCGCGCATTCGCACGTTCTTTCTCGGAGAGGCCGTCGCGCTCACGCTCGCGGGAAGCCTGCTCGGACTCGCAGGCGCGTACCTCTACGGCGCTTTGATGATGGAGGGCTTGCGTACGTGGTGGGTCGGCGCGGTGGGCACGACGGCTTTGAAGCTGCACGTCTCGCCCATCTCTCTGCTCGTCGGCGCGGCGGGCGCTGTGCTGGCCGCGCTCGCGAGCATCGTCTGGACGCTCCGAAGCTTCGCGCGCCACTCGACGCGCAGCCTTCTGGCCGGGGGCGCATTCAACTCAGAACAACTCGCGCGCAGCTCGACGCCGGATGCCGGGAAGCGACGCCGCAAATTCGTCGCCGCATCTTTTCTCTCTTCGTCGCGCGCCGCGCTTGTGTTCGCTCTAGCGGCGCTCGCCGTTTTAGCGTCGGCATGGCTCGGTTGGATTGGAGAGACGGCGGGTTTTTTCGGCGGCGGGATACTGTCGCTCGTCGCGTTGCTCTGCTGGCAGTCGGCTCTTTTCAGACGCCGCGAGCGCGGCTTGATAAAAGGCGCTGGCTGGCTTTCGGTCTCGCGCCTCGGCCTGAGAAATTCGACGCACCGACCGGCGAGAAGCATTCTCTGCATCACTCTGATTGCGTGCGCTGCGTTCATCGTCGTCGCCGTCGATGCTTTCAGGCGCGAGGATGAAGCGACGGCTCTTGAGAAAAAACGGGGCGCGGGCGGCTACGCGCTCGTCGCCGAATCGATGCTGCCCGTCGTGCACGACCCGAACACGACGGAAGGGCGCGAAGCTCTCAACCTCGCAACTTCGGAAGAGGAAGCACACAGGCTCGCGGGCGTTCAGTTCGCGCGGTTTCGCGTCCGACCGGGCGACGATGCCAGTTGCCTCAATCTATACCAGCCGCGCAATCCGAAGATAATCGCGCCGACCGGGGAATTTCTGCGCGCAGGTCGTTTCGCGTTTCAAGCTTCGCTGGCCGAGACGCCCGAAGAGCGCGAGAATCCTTGGCTGCTGCTCAATCGAGAGTTTGCGGACGGCGCGATACCCGTCGCGGCCGATGCCAACTCGCTCGCATACGTGCTGCACAAAAAGCTCGGCGAAGATTTTATCCTGAAGCGCAGCGACGCGGGCTCGCCCGAGCTTCGACTCCGCTTCGTCGCCGCGCTCTCCGACAGCCTGTTTCAGAGCGAGCTTCTCATCTCGGAGAAGAATTTTCTGCGCCTCTTCCCCGAGCAGGAGGGCTTTCGTCTCTTTCTCATCGAGGCGGCGAAGGCGAATGAAACGACTACGCTCGCAGGAGCGTTGGAAGAACGTCTCTCGGATTTCGGCTTCGACGTGGTTTCGACGAAGGAGCGGCTGGCGAGCTTCCATCGCGTCGAGAACACTTTTCTCTCCACCTTCCAGATGCTCGGCGGTTTGGGGCTCGTGCTCGGCACGGCGGGCTTAGCGGTGGTGCTTTTGAGGAACGTCCTTGAGCGTCGGCGCGAGCTTGCGCTGCTGCGCGCCTTCGGTTACGCGCGCACCGACTTCGCGTTGATGGTGATTGCCGAAAACGCGCTGCTTCTCTTCTGCGGGCTGGCGACGGGCGCAGCCTGCGCGCTCGTCTCGATTGCGCCCGTCCTCTTCACACGCGGCGGGCGTTTCCCCTTCCTCTCGCTGGCGGGGCTGCTCATCGGCGTCGCACTCTCAGGCATGGTCTCGTCGCTTCTGGCGACCGTCGCCGCGCTCCGCGCTCCGCTTCTGCCCGCGCTCAAAGCCGAATAAGGACGGTGCGAGCTTCCTCGCATATTTCTATCGTTATCTGAGCAGTTGTTTGGAAACGGGAGCGTTTATGTCCCGCAAGGGACATGACGAAAATAGCCCGGCGATGAATCGCTGGGTCAAAGAGTGCATCTGATGTCTCAGTCCTGTAGGGATGGCTGAATCTCAGTCGTCCCTACGGGACTCCGCAAGGCCGTCGCTTGTGCCCTAGCGATAAACGCTCTGGCTATTATCAAAAGTCCCTACCGGGACTTTTCAGACAGCTTCTAGGATTGAGGCTTGAAGTAGAGCACCATTCCTGCGCCCGCCGCCGCGAGCAGGAAGCCAACGTAGAGCAGAGGGCTCGGCGCGCTCCTGGGCGGATGCAGCCACATGGAGAAGAGGACGTTGACGAGGGGCGCACCCGCGAAGACGAGCGGCATGACGTAAGTGGGCAGTCCGCCGGAACGGAAGGCGAAGATGATGCAGACCGCGCCAATCGCGCCGAGCGCGCCTCCCATCGTCGCCGCCGCCGAGCCCTTCAAAGTAAAGCCGTGCAGCTCGCCCTGCTGCCAGAGGAAGACGAGCGGCACGAGCACGCCGATGAGAAAGTAAGCCAAGCCCACGCACAACAGCGCGCGCATCGGACTGCCGAGCTGCAACTGTCCCTGATGCAGCGCCGGGCCGTACAACCCCCACGCCAGAGCCGCGCCGATAGCGAAGATAATCCACACCATAGTTGAGAGTCCCGAGTCTGGAGTCTGGAGTCTAAAGTCTGGAGTCGAAGACAAAAGCTTTTTGTTTTGACTCCAGACTCCGAGACTCCAGACTCCAGACTTAAAAAGTTATTCGCAGGCCGAGTTGAATCTGTCTCGAAGAGGTGACGGTCGAGCGGATGCGACCGAAGGTTGAGAGCGGTTGTTCGTTGTCGGCTGCGCCGGAGAAGGCGATGAGACCGGGCGGAGCGAAGTTTGCCCGGTTGAAGAGATTGAAGGCTTCGAGGCGCAGTTGGATGTTTGTGTTCTCGCCGAGACGCGACCATCGCGTGTTCTTGAGGGCGGAGAGGTCGAAGGTGCGAAGGTTAGGGCCGATGAGCGCGCCGCGCCCGATGTTGCCGAGCGTTCCGGCGGGCTGGAGGACGAAGGCTTCGGGATTGAAGTATTGGTCTGGATTTCCGTTGACGGCCGTTTGGTATGTAAAGCCGGGCGCGATGCTCGGGCGATCGAGGCCGATGCCGGGGCCGATTGAAGGCGACCACTGCGAGCGCGAGCGGTTGCGCTGCACGAAGACCGTCAAGGGATTTCCGCTGCGAGCCTGACCGATGCCGGAGAGCTGCCAGCCGTCGAGAATCTTTCCAGCCGCGCCTTTCAGATTGCGCGCGTAGGGAATCGCCCAGGTGAAATTGACGACCCAGTTGTGCTTGGCGTGATAGTCGGCCAAGCCTTTGTTGTAGTTGAAGCCGGGAAATTCGGGGAAGGCGGAGGTCGTGCCGTTGGTCGAGTCGGAGAAGAAGGTCGAAGCCTGCGTGGTGTCGATGTTGCGAGAGAACGTGTAAGAAGATTGGGCGCTCAGGTTTCGGCTGAAGCGTTTTCTGACCTCGAAGATGAGCGCGTTGTACCAGGAGTTGCCGTCGCTGCTCTTAAGCTCGATGGTGGTGAACGCAGGATTCGGTCGCTGCTGATTGGGCGGAAAGAAGGGCGTCCCGTCGGGGCGGATGATGGGCGCTGGGATGTTCACGTCGCCGCTTCTCAGGAGATGCACTCCGCGCGCCCCGGCGTAGCCGACCGTCATCACGGTGTCGAACCAAAGCTCGCGTTGGAGGTTGAGATTCCAGACCTGCACGTAAGGGTTGTCGAGGTCGTATTGCACGGGGCGAATCGAGACCGTGCCGCGAAAAGAGGGGACGGGGAAAGTCGGGTTGTTGACGACGAGGCGCGGCGTCGCGGGCGGATTCGTGACGGTGACGATGAGGTTCTGCTGATTGTTGGTGTTGAAGTAGATGCCGTAGCCGCCGCGAAGCGAGGTCGAGCCGTCGCCGAACACGTCGAAGGCGAAGCCGACGCGCGGCGCGAGATTCTTGTAAGTCGGATTTTGGTAAAGCTGCCCGGTGGTGGGCGCGGCGTCGCTCAAATTTATGAGCGCCGAGTCGCGGCCATAAATATCGACGGGCATGGTGGTGAACTCGTAGCGCAAGCCCGCGTTGAGCGTTAAGCGCGACGTAGCGCGGAAGGTGTCCTGCAAGTAGAAGCCGAAGAGGGTGAAGCGCCAGTAGCGGTCGAGCGCGCCTTCGGGCGTGAGGCCGACGAAGCGCTGCGGCCGGTTGGTGAGAAAATCCTGTAGGCTTGAGAAGGTGTAGATGCCGTTGCCGAAGGTCGGGTTGAACATATTGTCGCGGTAGTGCTCGACGAGCGCGCCCGCCTTCAGCAGATGCCGACCGCGACTGTGAATCAGTCCGTGCTCGAAGCTATAGACGTTCTGCACGAGCCGGACGTTGACCGAGCTTTGCGGCCCGAAGCGTGGGATGCCGCCGATGTCGATATTGCCAATCTGCTCACGACCGGGGACGAACGGCTGCAAGCCCGGCGTTGAAGTGTTGGCTTCGACGGTCTGGCCGAAGCGCGTGCGGCTGAAGCCGAGGCGGAAGGTGTTGAGCGTCGAGGCAGAGAGCGTCTGTCGATACTCGGCGGTGAAGAACTGATTGCGCGAAACGAAGGCGCGCGGGAATTGCGGGAAGTCTGTGGGAAGCTGCTGCTCGGCGTCGTCGAAGGTATAGCGTGCGAAGAGCTGGTCGCGCTCGCTGCGGTTGTAGTCGATGCGGCCTTGCAGGAAATTTTCGCGGAGCTGCTGGTTGAAACCGAACTTGTACTCGGCGAGGTTGCCGGTGCGCCCTATCCTAGCGCCGTTCGGCAAAGGGAACTCGTCGAGATAGGGACGCACGGCGGGGCTGATGGCGACGTTGACGATGCGGTCTCTCGCAGGGTCGTTCGGCGCGGCGGGGTCGGCCAGACGAAGCACGCCGCGACGCGCGTCGAGGTCGGGGACGACGGTCGAGATGGTGCGCCCGAGATTTTCTCTCAGAGCTTCGTAGCCGAAGAAGAAGAAAATTTTGTCGCGCCGGATGGGGCCGCCCAGGCTGCCGCCGAACTGGTTGCGCTTGAACTCGGGCTTTTTGGCGGGGTCGAAAAAGTTGCGGGCGTCGAGGTTGTCGTTGCGGTGAAACTCGTAGAGGCTGCCGTTGAAAGTGTTCGCGCCCGACTTGCTGATGGCGTTGATTTGGCCGCCGGAGTTGCGCCCGAACTCGGCGCTGTAGGCGTTGGCCTCGACGCGAAACTCGCGGATGGTCTCGATGCCGAGCACCGTCCCGGCGGCGCTTCCGGCGGGGCCGTTCGTGAAATCGTTCTGCGGCGTGCCGTCCAAAAGATAGACGTTCGAGCGCGGGTCTTGGCCGTTGATGCTGATGGCGAGGCCGTGTGCGACGACCGAGCCGCCGTCGCGGTGCGGATAGGCGACGACGCCGGGTTGCAGCAGCGCGAGGTCGGTATAGTTTCTGCCGTTCAGGGGCAGCTCACGGATGGCTCTCTCGCCGACGAGGTAGCTCAGCTCCGGCGTCTGCGTATTGACCAGCGCGGCCTCGTCCGTGACGTTGACCTGCTCGTCGAGTCCGGCCACCCTCATGCTTATATCGAGCCTGGCGGTCTCGTTGACCGTCAGGGTTACGCGTTCGTAAATGTAACGATGGAAGGCGGTCTTCTCGGCGCGCACTTCGTAAACCCCGACCGGCAGCCCTGGAAAGATGTAATGACCCTGCGCGTCGGTCACAGTTCTGCGCACGAGCCCTGTCTCAAGATTCCGCACGCTCAACTCGACGCCCTCAATCAGAGCATCCACAGGGTCTCTCACGTCGCCCTCGAGCGCGCTCGTCGTCTGCGCCTGCGCCGAAAGGTTGAAGGCGACAAGGAACAGCGCCAGCCAGAAGATTTTCATCTTGAGCGTCGAAGAGGGAACTGAGGGATAAAGCATGTCTGTAATTTATAACTCCGGTTCGTCAGGGTCGGCCTTTGTGTATACTGTGCATTCTAACAACGGGCGTCGGAGTTTGACAGGAAAGGGAGCGCCGTTTTTACAAGATTTGACAGCCCGTGCGCTTCTTTTACAGCTTCTTTACAACATTTCCGCCCCGTTCGTTCATAATACCGGCGCGCCGAACACACGGAAGGCCGGAGACGTTTCTCTTTGAAGCCCGTCGTCAATTCTCTCCAGGAGAAATTCTAAAGTGAAGTTGAAAGCTTCCCTCGTCCTCGTCTTAGTCTCGATGCTCGTTTCGCTTGTCTCAGCCGAAGCGCAGACGCATCGCGGCACGATTCGCGGCACAACCACCGACCCGAACGGCGACGCGCTCCCGAGCGTCTCGCTGAAGCTGACCAACAGTGAGACCAGCGAAGCGCGCACTTCGTCGAGCGGCGCGGAGGGAGAGTTTGCTTTCTCGTCGCTGCCGCCGGGCACGTATCGCCTGGAAGCATCGCTCACGGGCTTTAATACTCTCGTGCAAATCATCACGCTGCAAGTCAATCAGGAACTCAGGGTTGACGCTCGGCTTGGGTTGAGCACAGGCATCGAGACCGTCGAGGTCGATGCGAGGAACGAAGCGACGCTCAGGAAGGATTCGGCCTCGCTCGGCACGGTCATCGAGAATCGACAGGTCGAGGGCTTGCCGCTCGACGGGCGAAACTTCTTCGAGCTGAGCTTGCTCGTGCCGGGCGCAGCGCCCGCAGCGCCGGGCTCGGCTGGCTCCGTGCGAGGTGATTTCGCCTTCAGCGTCAACGGCGCGCGTGAGGACAGCAACAACTTTCTGCTCGACGGCGTCTACAACGTTGACCCGAAGCTCAACACCTTCGGCGTGCGCCCGCCCGTCGATGCCATCCGCGAGTTTGAGACCCTGACGAGCACTTACGATGCCGCCTTCGGTCGAAGCGCCGGAGCGCAAATCAACGTCGTGCTCAAGTCTGGCACGAACGAGTTTCACGGCTCGCTCTACGAGTTTCATCGAAACGCCGCCTTCGACGCGCGCAACTACTTCGCGCCCGCCCGAGAGCCTGCGCCCAAGTACATACGCAACCAGTTCGGCGGCAGCCTCGGCGGCGCTCTCGTTCGGGATAGAACCTTCTTCTTCGTCGATTACGAAGGCACGCGCGCACGGCAGGGCATCACGCGCATCACGAATGTCCCGACTCTGGCCGAGCGTGCGGGCGACTTCTCAGGAAGCCTTCTGCCTGCGCCGATTGACCCCTTCACCGGACGCCCTTTCCCCGGCGGAGTTATCCCGCCCGAGCGCATCAGCCAGATTGGCCAACGCATCGCCGCCCTCTATCCCGCGCCGAATCGCGCCGCGCCGTTTCAGAATTTCGTCTCCTCGCCCACAGAGCGCGACGACAACGACAGCTTCGACGTGCGTCTCGACCACATCGTCAATGCGCGCTCGAATCTCGTCTTTCGTTACAGCTTCGGAGACCGGCGTCTCTTCGAGCCCTTCACGGGGCCGACCTTCTCGCTCGTGCCCGGCTACGGCGACGACGTGACGCGCCGCAGCCAGAATCTCATGCTCGGCGAGACGCACGTCTTCTCGCCCGCCTTCGTCAACGACCTGCGCTTCGCCTTCAACCGCGTGGCCTCCGCCGTCCGCCAGGAGAATCAGGGCGTGAGCGTCAATCGCGCCGTCGGTTTGCCGGAGCTATCGAGCAACCCGCGCGATTTCGGCCTGAGCTTCATCACCGTCACGGGTTTCTCTCCGCTCGGCCACGAAGGCAACAACCCGCAGTCGAGCGTGACGAACACTTTTCAACTGCTCGACACGGCGACCTACGCGCGCGGTCGTCATCTGCTCAAGTTCGGCGCAGACCTGCGCGCCGTCCAGCAGAACGCCTTCCGCGACGTGCAGTCGCGCGGCTTCCTGCAATTCTCGCCCTTCGCACAACTGACGGGAAACGCCCTCGCCGATTTGCTGCTCGGCTTCCCGCTCGTCACCGGCGCGGCGCGCGTCGATAACGCGCAGCACCTCCGAACAGAAAGCTACAATTTCTTCTTCAACGATAGTATCCGTCTGACTCCGCGACTGACGCTCTCCGCAGGTCTGCGCTACGAGTACAACTCGCCCGCCGTCGATGCGGACGACCGCGCAAACATCTACGACCCCTCGACGCAGACGCTTCTGCCCGTCGGCGCTGGCAGCGTCCCACGTAGCGGCTACGAGCCCGACCGCAACAACTTCGCCCCGCGCGTCGGCCTCGCATGGACGCTCGGCGAAGAAGGCGAAACCGTGCTGCGCGCAGGCTACGGCATCTACTTCGACCAGTCGCCGCTCGCGCCCGGCGAAGCGCTCTACTTCAACGCCCCCTACTTCGACTTCAACCTCTTCTTCCCCCTGCGACAGTTCGGCCTGCCATTAACGCTCGACGACCCGTTCCCGGCCTTCTTCCCCTTCCGTCTGCCCGACTCGGCGCTCGCCATCCAGCGCGACCTTCGCACGCCCTACATGCAGCACTGGAATCTGAGCGTGCAGCATCAGCTTGGCCGAAGCAGCGTCCTCGAAGCGGCCTACGTCGGATCGAAGGGCACGAAGCTTCTCTCGGCGCGCGACATCAATCAGCCGCAGCCGAGCGCGCTCCCGCCGGGGCTGCCCTTCGTCCCGCGCCCCGTCGCTGCCTTCGACGACATCAACATGCTCGAATCGCGCGCCTCGTCCAGTTATCACAGCCTGCAAGCGAGATTTCAGCAGCGACTCTCGAAGGGGCTCTCCGCGCTCGCCTCCTACACGTGGTCGAAGTCCATCGACGACGCCTCCGGCTTCTTCACGAGCGCGGGCGACGCAAACTTTCCGCAGAACAGCTACGACCTCAGAGCCGAGCGCGCACGCTCAAACTTCGACGTGCGACATCGCCTCTCCGTCAGCTACGCCTACGATTTGCCCTTCGGCAAAGGCGGCGCGTTCTTCAATGACGGCGACGGCTGGCTCTCGACTCTCCTGAGCGGCTGGCAGACCTTCGGCATCGTCACCCTGCAAACGGGTCGCCCCTTCACCGTCGCGCTTCTGCCCGAAATCGACATCAGCGGCACGGGGCGCTCCTCTCTCGGCTTCGGCGCGAACGACCGCCCCAACCTCGTCAGAGACCCGCGTCTCTCCCGCCGCGCTCCCGAGCAGTGGTTCGACCCCTCGGCCTTCGCCTTCCCCGCGCCCGGCACGTTCGGCAACGCCGGTCGAAACATCCTCGAAGGCCCCGGCTACCGAAACGTCAACGCCTCGCTCGTCAAGAACACGAGCTTGAACGAACGCCTCCGACTCCAACTGCGCGCCGAGTTCTTCAATCTCTTCAATCATCCAAACTTCAACCTGCCCGACAACTTTCTCGGCTCGCCGACCTTCGGGCGCATCACCTCGGCGCGCGACCCGCGCCACGTACAGTTCGGCGCGAAGCTCGTCTTCTGATTTGAAGCTTGAGCGGCATGCTGAATCGAAACCCTCCGAAGAATTGAGTGAACTATGAAGAAGCTTCCAGACGCGACACGGCTCTTCTTAATCCTCGCGCTCGTCCTTCATCTCGCCGCCTGCGCCGCGCCCGCCACCAGCCAGCCGCGCACCGGCGACGCGACCCAAAACGCCGCCTCGACCGACGCCGCAGCGTCAACTTCGACTTCCGCATCAGCGACAGCGAACCCATCTTCTTCCTCTGCTCCCACGCAGCCCGGCGAAGCGACGGCCAACGGCGTTTCCGGTAGCACCGCTCCCAACATCATTCAGCCAAACGCCGACGCCGGAACAACGACGGCGACGACGGCCGCTCCCTCGTCGCTCGCCTCGTGGCCTCAGTGGCGCGGGCCGAACCGCGACGGAAACGTGTCGGGCTTTCCCGCGCCGCAAGTCTGGCCGAAGGCTCTGAAGGAGGAATGGAAGGTGACGGTCGGCGTCGGTCATGCGTCGCCCGTCGTCTCGGATGGAAAGATTTACGTCTTCGCGCGGCAGGGCGAAGAAGAGACGCTCGTCTGCCTCGACGCCGCGACGGGCAAGCAGCTTTGGCGCTCCGCACAGCCCGTCGCCTACGAGATGAACCCGGCGGCGCGCGGGCACGGCAAAGGGCCGAAATCGACGCCGGTCGTGAGCAATAATCGCGTCTACACGCTCGGCATCGCAGGTCTTCTCTCGGCGCACGACGCGCGCACGGGAAAACTTCTCTGGCGCAAAGATTTCTCGAAGCAGTACCCGACCACTTCGCCGCTCTACGGCACGGCGATGTCGCCCGTCGTCGAAAAGAATCTGCTCATCGCGCACGTAGGCGGCCACGAACGCGGCGCACTCACCGCCTTCGACGCCGAGACCGGCGCTGTACGCTGGGCTTACGACGCCGACCCGCCCGCCTACTCTTCTCCGATTCTCGTCACGCTCGGAGGCGAGCGGCAGGTCGTCACCTTCACACAGAAGGAGTTCGTCGGCGTCTCTGCCGCCAACGGCAAATTGCTCTGGAAGCTTCCTGCGAAAACTCACTACGACACCAACTGCGCCACCGCCGTCACCTACAAAGACATGCTCGTCATCTCGCTCGAAGACCAGGGCATGCTGGCGATTCGACCCGTCAGGCAGAGCGCAACCGGCGCGTTCACAGTGCAGGAGGTTTGGCGAAACGCCGATAACGTCCTCTACATGAATTCGCCCGTCCTTCAGGGAAACCTTCTCTTCGGGATGTCGGCGCGCAAGAAGGGGCAGTTCTTCTGTCTCGACGCCGACACGGGCAAGACCATCTGGCAGAGCGAAGGACGCATGGGCGAGAACGCCTCGATTCTCAACCTCTCGGGCACGCTGCTCTTTCTCACCAACGACGCCAATCTCATCGTCCTTCCCGCGAGCGCCAAACAGTACGCGCCCCTCGCTCAGTACACTGTGGCGAACAGTCCCACCTGGGCGCACCCCGTCGTCCTCGGCGACCGCATCCTCGTCAAAGACGAAACGACGCTCGCCTCTCTATCCGTTCGGCAGTAGCTGAAGAGAATGCTGTTTAGACGCCGCTCAAGGCTGATGCTAATGTAAGCGCGAGGAACGAGTATGAAAACTTTTACTTACATCGTCGAGAAATGCCCTGACACAGACCTTTATGTCGGCTACGTCCCGGGCTTCCCCGGCGCTCACAGCCAGGCCGAAACGCTCGACGAGTTGCAGCGCAATATGCAGGAAGTTATCGGCATGCTGCTTGAGGACGGAGAGCCGGAGTTGGAAGCTGAGTTCATAGGTACGCAGACGGTTAAGGTTGCCTGAAGATGGGCAAGTATCCTGTTCTGAAACCCAGAGAAGTGGTCGCCATTCTGGAGAAGCTTGGTTTTGCGGAAGCGCGCCAACGTGGCTCGCACAAGCAATATCGTCATGTCGATGGGCGAAGCACGACAGTACCTTTTCATACAGGTCGAGACATCTCTCCAATTCTCTTGCGACAGATTGCTAAAGACATCGGTCTGACAGTCGAAGAGATGCTGCGATACAGGTAAGAGCTTCTCGTAAGACACGAGAGACGATTGCGAATAGCGAGGTTGTGATGAAAGACGAATCTTATCCATCGCGGAGGCGCTTTCTGTTGGCGGGGCTGGCGGCGTTGCCTCTGCTCGGGTGCGAGGCTTCGGCGGAGAATTGTCGTCAGACGGAGAGGGGAGCGGGCGGCCCGTTCTATCGAAGGGGCGCGCCGTGGCGTGCGAAGCTCGCGGAGGCAAGCGAGCCGGGCGAGCCTTTGATTATCTCGGGGCGCGTGGTGGCCGCAGGAACGTGCGAGCCTTTGAAGGGAGCGATCGTCGATGTCTGGCAGGCAAACGCCGAAGGGCTTTACGACAATCAGTTGTCGGGCGAGCGCGCGAATGGATTTCGCCTGCGCGGGCAGATGAAGACCGACGACGAAGGGCGTTACCAGTTCGAGACCGTGCTGCCGGGAAACTACGGCGACGGCGGCGTCCAGCGCGCGAAGCACATCCATTACATCGTGAGCTTTCCCGGCTACGCGCCAATTACGACCGAGTGCTACTTCGAGGGCGACGAGCGCAATCGCACCGACCCGCTCGTCAGAGAATCGCTCGTCGTCGCGCTCTCAAGCTTCACGCATCGGCAGGAGCGCAGGAAGTATCTCAAGGGGACGTTCGACATCGCGCTCCGCAAAGCGAACTGAAAACTGAGGGAAAAGGGAAAAGGGAAAAGGGGAAAGGGTTAAAAGGAGAAAACAGGCGCGTCGAAAAGCGTTCCGGCTTTCTCCCTTTCCCCCTTCCCCTTTTCCCTTTCCCCCTTGCCTTTCGTCAGTCTGTCAGTTTGTAGCAGGCCATCTGCGTGGCGTTGCGGACGAAGAGGCGGCCTCCGGCGATGGCGGGGTTGTTCCATGTGCGGCCTTCGAGGGCGGGGAAGCGAGCGACTTCGGTGTGCTGTTCGGGCGTGGCTTTGACGAGGACGACTTCGCCCTGCTCGCTCGTGATGATGAGATGGCCGCTGGCGACGACGACCTGCCCGTAGCCGTAGCGACCGCCCTTCCACTTACGCGCGCCCGTCGCGGCCTCGACGCAGGTGAGGATGCCCTCGTCGAGCCCGTAGACGTGCCCTTCGTGAAGCACGGAGCTGTTGAACTTGTTCTTCATCGAAGTGTTTTCCCAGACGGTGCGCGCCGTATAATTCTGGCCTGAGCCCGTGACTTCGACGAGCGCCGCGCCCTTGCCGTAGCCCGCCGAGATGAAGAAGCGGTTCTGGCCGACGACGATGGGCTGCGCGACGTTGATGCCCAGAGAATTAGTCCAGGGATACTCCCAGAGCACAGCGCCCGTTTCGGGAACGAGTCCGGCGGCGCGCTGCGCCGTGACGACCAGAACCTGCCGACGCCCCGCGAGGTTGACGAGCATCGGCGACGTGTAGGAGGCCCTGTCGCTCAGCGTTTTCCAGACGGGCGCACCCGTCATCTTGTTATAAGCGACGATGGACTTACCGCCCGAGCCTCCGGGTATCACTATCACCTTGTCATCGACGACGAGCGGCGAGGCCGACATCGCCCAGGGAATGTTCTCCGCGCCGTTGTCGCTCAGGATGTTTCGATTCCAGATGAGCTTGCCCGTCTTGGCGTCGAGGCAGCGCAGCTCGCCGAGAGCGCCGAGAGCGTAGAGGCGGCCTTCGTCCCATGCGGGCGTGGCGCGGGGCCCGTCGCCGGTCGAATCGGTATAGAGGGCGTTCCAGCCGTGTTTCCAAAGCTCGCGCCCGTTCTCGACCTGATAGGCGGTGACGACCTCTTCGCCGCGTCGCTGCTCGATGGTATAGGCCACGCCGTCGGCCACCGAGAAGGAAGCGTAGCCGCCGCCTACCGGCTGACGCCAAAGGAGCGGCGGCCCGGCCGAGCCCCAGTTGGTTTTGACAGGCTGCTCGTCGTAGCGTCCGTCCTGACGGGGCCCGCGAAAGCTCGTCCAGTAGTTGCGACGAGAGACGGGAGCGGGCGCTTGCGCTTTGCTCTGCGTCGAGCCTCCGGCGGGCGCTTGTGCGTTCGCAGCAGGCGCGGCTGCGGCGCTCGTCTCCGGCTGGACGGCGTTTGAGACAACCGCCGTCGGCTGGCCTTGCGAAGCATTGGGCGAAGCTTCCGCGCCGGACGCCGAGGGCGGCTGTGCGGCGACCTGTACAGGCTGCGCCGCATCTCCGGTTGGCGCGTTCTGGCTCTGCGCGGCGCGGTGTTGTTCGAGCGCGTCGTAGTGAGCCTCGGCGCGAGAGGTCTTGCGCGCGGCGAGCACGAAGTAGATTGCGCCTCCGGCCAGCAGAAGAATGAGAAGGGAAGCGGTCAGCTTGCCGCGCCGCGAATCGTACCAGTGCTTCGAGGCCGTTGTTTCGTCGAGCATGTCTTTCACTCCTGTCTAAGAAGCTGTTTGAAAAGTCCCGCAAGGGACTGTCGATAATAGCCAGAGCGTTTATCGCTGGGACACGAGTTACAACCCTGCGCAGTCCCGTAGGGACGGCTGAATGAGGCTCAGCCGTCCCTACGGGACTGCGACAATAGATGCGCTCTTAAACCCAGCGATAAATCGCTGGGCTATTTTCAGATTGTCCCTGACGGGACAATGTCGCTCCTGTTTTCCAAACAGCTTCTAAATCTAATGTCGCAGACGAAACGCGCTCGCGCGCTCTTCGTTTGGCTTGTTTGCGAAGCAGCTATTTCGCCGCGTTCGTCGCCTTCGACTTGGCGGCAGGGCTCTCCGCGATGCCGAAGACGTGATTGAGCCCGCGCACGATGAGCATTCCTTCTGAGATGGCGGGCGTCGCCATGATGACTTCGCCCAGCGTATTCGTCGCCAGTAGCTCGTGTTTGGGGCCTGCCTTGAAGACGAAGACCTCGCCGTCTTCGCTCGAAAGATAAATCCTGCCGTCAGCGCCGACGGGCGAAGCGGTGAAAGCGCCGCCCCTTTCGGCGATGCGCTGCTGGTAGACGCGCTCGCCGGTTTTGGCATGGTAGGCGGTGACGACGCCCTGATTCGAGCAGGTGTAGAGGTAGTCGCCGTAGACGATGGGCGTCGGCATATAGGGGCCGCCGCGCTTCTTGCTCCAGGCGATGAAGTCGGATGATTCCTTGCCTTCGCCGAGGGAGAGGTCGCCCGAGCCGCCGGGACGAATGGCGTAGATGGGCTGGACGGGAGCGTAGCCGCTCGTGACGTAGATGAGGTCGTGGGCGACGACGGGCGTCGGCGTCGTTATCTCTGAATTGGGCGAGAGCCACCAGAGCAGTCTGCCGTTCGAGGGGTCGTAGCCGCGCACGGCTTTCGTGCCGTTGGTGACAATCTCGGCGCGCGTCTTTCCTTCGTAGACGGTCGGCGTGCCCCAACTCGGTATCTCTTCGCGCGGCGTCATCCAGAGGCGCGCGCCCGTCTTCAAATCATAAGCGGCGATGAAGGAGTTTTTCTGAAGGTCGGCCTGCACGATGACCATGTTCCTGTAGATGATGGGCGAGCTGGCATACTCCCACTGGTAATCGGGGTCGTAGAACCAACCTGCGTCGAGCGTGCCGAGGTCTTGTTTCCAGAGGAGCTTCCCGTCCATGTCGTAGGCGTAGAGACCTTCCGAGCCGAAGAGGGCGACGAGGGTTCGCCCGTCGGTGGCGGGAGTCGAAGAGGCGTGCGTGGCCTTCGGATGGCGTTTGACCTTCGGGATGCCTTCGGAGGCGACGCGCTCCCAGAGAACTTTGCCCGTCGTCTTGTCGAGGCAGAAGACCTTCCACGTATGCTTCGCCGTATTCTTGACGGGCGCAACGTCGCCGTAGAGACCGAAGCGCGTCTCCGGCTTGGTCTCGGCGCTGACGGCGGTCGTGATAAAAACGCGCTTGCCCCAGACCACCGGCGACGAATGGCCGAGACCCGGAATCGGAGTCTTCCAACGGATGTTGACGGACTTGGCGGCGTCGAAGCTCGTGGGCGGGTTCTGCCCGTCGGCGACGCCCGACGCGCCCGCGCCGCGAAACGAAGGCCAATTCTGCGCCGACGCGTTGGACGCCGCGACGAAGACAGTGCAGATGAAGAGAAGCAGGAAGCGTTTCATTAGGTTCTGACCTCGGGGGAAGGTTTCGTCGCTCGGATGCGACTTAGAGCGCCGGACAAAAGCAATTCAAACAGGGATGGACAGGATAGACAGGATAAAAAGAAGAACTCAAGAGACTTAATTTCATAGCTCTTTCATCCTGTCTATCCTGTCCATCCCTGTTAATTCTTTTCCTGAGCTTCTTATCTCTCAATGGTTTTGTTAGCTGCTCTCATGTTCTCAGGCGACGCTCAGGTTTCAGGGATACACGGACACGTCGCCTCTCAAGTTTCGTCGAGCGTCGTCCGCTCAGGGCTGTTTGGGCGGCTCAACTCTCTTGTAAATACTGTCGTTGCCGGCCTGCTTGAAATCGAAGCTGACGGTCTTTCCGCCCTCGACGTTGAAGGTGATTCTCACGCCCTCGAATTCCATCGGCCTGAAGCTCGTCTTGTCGAACGCGCCGAGCGTGAGGGGCTGTCCGCGCGCGACGAGGTTGAGCTTGCCTTCGCGCAGGACGACGTTGACCTCCGAGCCGCGCTCGTTTCTGTAAGTGCCCTCGTAGAGCTTGAGCGTTTCGGCATCGACCTGAAAGTCGGCCTTCGGCGGGGGAAGCGCCCCGGCCTTTTTGAGCAGCTCGACAATCTCGGCGTGCTTACCGCGCTCGGCCTCTGCGAGCGCCGTCGAGAGCGTCTCGGGCTTCGCGCCGCCTCTGGCGAGAGCCATGCGGACGAGTTCCAACTGTCCGCCTTCCACGCCCGCCATTAAAACTTCATCGACGCCCTCGCCGTTCCTGTCGAGCAGCACGCGAACGACCTCGAAGCGGTTGTTCATCAGCGCCCAGGTCAGCGCCGTCGCGCCGTAGAAAGTGTCTTTCACGCGGGCATCTGCGCCGCGTTCGAGAAGGACTTTGACGACTTCGAGGTGCCCGCCGTCGGCGGCCTTGAAGAGGGCGGTCGCGCCGTAGCGAAACTTCGCGTTCACGTCAGCGCCCGCGTCGAGCAGACGCTTGACGGCCTCGGCGTCGCCCTTGCGCGCAGCCTCCCAGAGCTGGTTGTTGAGAGCCTGTCGGGCGTCGTCCTGCGCGAGCACGGCGAGAGGCGCAAGACACAGAAGCAGCAGCGAAAGGGCGCGTAGGAGTTTCATAAATCAATCGCTCTTCGTTTCCGGGGTGGTCGTCGGAAGTGGTAAATTTAAGGAACACGCGGACGCCGGATTTGGAGTTCGAGCCTGCGGTGCGCGCCTGTTCGGCGAGAGCTTGGACGCCGACCCATGCACGCGCAAAAACTCGAAGGCACTTCGGCTCGCGCAGATTAAAGCGCCTCACCGAACGAAAATCAAGAGAACGGATGCGTCGCAGAGCGTGCGCCTCGATTGTACATCGACCGAGACCGGGCGAAGGCCGACATCGCTTCTTTTTACAGCTTTTTTACAACATTTACTCTCCGATAGTTCATAATCAGTCCTCAGCGAAAGATGAAGACCGGGCGCGCGAGAGAAGATTTCGTTTGAGAGCGCACGCGCGCGTTACCGGCTTCGCCGTAACGCTCGACAGCCGTCAGCCGAAGGAAGACGAAACAGGAGAAGCCAGCCGAAGGAATCAAACATGAGCGCCCTTTTATCTCGCCGCCTCTTAACTCTGCTCGCGTCCCTGCTGCTGTTCTTCTCACATGCTCCGTCGCTCGCGGCGGGCGACTGGGCGGAATGGCGCGGCCCTGCGCGCGACGGCGTTTCGCCCGAAAAGAATCTGCCCGTCCGTTGGTCGCCGGGCGGGGAGAATCTCGCCTGGAAAGCTCCCTTCGGCGGTCGCAGCGCGCCCATCGTTCTGGGCGATAGAGTCTTTCTGCAAACTCCTGTCGGGAGCGGCGAGACCTTGCAGGAGCGAGTCGTCTGCCTCGACGCCGACACGGGGCGGATGCTCTGGGAGCATCGCTTCAACATCTACCTGAGCGACGTGCCGCCGCACCGTGTCGGCTGGGCGTCGCCCGTCGGCGATAGCTCGACCGGAAACGTCTACGCCTTCGGCGTCGGCGGAACTCTGCTGGCTCTCTCGAACGAAGGCCGCCTGCTCTGGCAGCGTTCGCTCGGCGAAGACTTCGGACTGCTGACGACGCACGGCGGGCGCACCGTCTCGCCCATCATCGACGAAGATTTGGTCATCGTCAGCGGCGTCACCTTCAGTTGGGGCAGCCACTCGCGCGGCGCGCATCGCTTCATGGCCTTCGACAAGCGGACGGGCGACACGGTCTGGACGAGCGCGCCCGGCGGTCGCCCCTACGACACGACCTACGCCGCGCCCATCATCGCCAACGTGGCGGGCACGCGCCTGCTGATACAAGGTGCGAGCGACGGGCAGATTCACGCCGTCAAGCCGCAGACGGGCGAGGCTGTCTGGAAGTATGAGATTAGCAAGCGCGGCATCAACACGGGCGTCGTCGTCCGCGACCGGACGGCCATCGTCACGCACAGCGAAGAGAATCTGGATTCGAGCGAGATGGGGATGATTGCCGCCGTCGACGCGACGGCGAAGGGCGAGGTGAAGCCGGAGCAGGTGAAGTGGAGCATCAAGGGCTGGCAGGGCGGCTTCTCTTCGCCCGTCCTCGACGGCGAGCGCATCTACCAGATTGACAACGGCGCGAACCTCGCCGCCTTCGACTTGGGTACCGGCAAACAACTCTGGCTCATCAACCTCGGCACGATTCAGAAAGCCTCTCCCGTCTTCGCCGACGGCAAGCTCTACGTCGGGACGGAGAACGGCAGGTTTTTCATCCTAAAGCCTTCGGCTACGGGCTGCGAGATACTCGACTCCGACCAGCTCGGCACGGAAGCCCTGCCCGAAGCCATCATCGGCTCGGTCGCGGTCTCTCGCGGGCGCGTCTTCGTCGTCACCGACGCGGCGCTCTACTGCATCGGCAGAAAAGCGCGCGACGCGCAGACCGAAAAACGACTGCCCTCCGACGACCCCATCGACCGCAAGGCCGTCGCCTACGTGCAGGTTGTACCCACAGAGCTGACGCTCAAGCCCGGCGACACGGTGCGCCTGCGCGCGCGCACCTTCGACGCGCGCGGGCGCTTCCTCGCCGAAGAGCCTGCCGCCAACTGGTCGCTCGAAGGGCTCAAGGGAGAGGTCGGGCAAAACGGTCAGTTCAAAGCTTCGAGCGAACAATCGACGCAGGTCGGCGAAGTGCGAGCCACTATTGCGGGCGTCGTGGGCGCATCGCGCGTGCGCGTAATTCCGCCGCCGCCCCTGAACGAGAATTTCGATGCGCTCTCGGTCGGCAGCTTTCCCCAACACTGGACGAATGCAGGGCTCAAATACGCCGTGCGCGAAGTCGATGGCAACCGCGTGCTGGTGAAGACGACCGAAGGCTCTTCGCTCCTGAGCCGCGCGCGCGCCTACATGGGCGCGTCCGATTGGTCGAACTACACGGTCGAAGCCGACGTGCGCGCGACAGAGAAACGCCGGCAGGTCGGCGACGCGGGCGTCATCGCGCAGCGCTACGTCCTCGTGCTCTACGGCAATAGCCAGAAACTCGACCTTGAGCCCTGGCAACCCGAAACCAAACGCACCGTCAGCCGTCCCTTCGCATGGAAGCCCGACGCGTGGTATCGCCTGAAGCTTCAGGTCGAGAATCTGCCCAACGGCAAAGTGCGCGCGCGCGGCAAAGCGTGGCCTGCCTCCGAGCCAGAACCCGCAGCGTGGATGCTCGAACGCATCGACCCCATCGGCAACCGGCAGGGCAGCCCCGGCCTCTTCGGCAACGCGCTTGCCGAAATCTTCTTCGACAATCTGAAAGTGTACGCGAACAAGTGAGCAGTGAGCGGTGAGCAGTAAGCAGTAAAGGCGGGAGAGATTAGTAAAAGACAGAGAGAAGATGATGAGAGAAAAAAGAGTTTGGACGGCGATAGTGGCGGCGGCAGTGATAACGGCGGCGCTTGTGTGCGGGCAACTGCTCACTGCTTACGGCTCACTGCTCACCGTCTCCGACCCCGGCACGGGCGAGTGGCCGATGTGGGGCGGCACGCCCGACCGCAACATGGTCTCGAACATGAAGGGGTTGCCCGCGACGTGGGACATATCGAAGAAGAAGAACGTGAAGTGGGTGGCCGATTTGGGCTCGCAGACTTACGGCAACATCACGGTGGCGAGCGGCGTGGTCTTCGTCGGCACGAACAACGAGGGCAAGCGCGACCCGAAAATCGTCGGCGACAAGGGCATCCTGATGGCCTTCAAGGAATCGGACGGAAGCTTCCTCTGGCAGATGGTGCACGACAAGCTGGCCGCCGGGCGCGTCAACGACTGGCCGTTTCAAGGCATCGCCTCTTCGCCGCTCATCGAAGGCGACAGAGTCTATTACGTCTCGAACCGCGCGGAGCTGATGTGCCTCGACGTGCAGGGCTTCCGCGATAAGGAGAACGACGGCGCGGTGACAGACGAGAAGCTCAAGGGCGAGACGGACGGCGACGTGGTCTGGCGCTTCGACATGATTGAGCAGGTCGGCTCGCTGCCGCACAATCTCGCCAACTCGTCGCCCGTCTCCTTCGGCGATTTGATTTACGTCAGCACCTCCAACGGGCAGGACGAAAGCCACGTCAACGTCCCCTCGCCGAAAGCTCCGTCAATCATCGCCGTCAACAAGAAGACGGGAAAACTCGTCTGGGAAGACAACTCGGTCGGCGAACGCATCCTGCACGGCCAATGGTCAACGCCTTCGGTCGGAAAGATTGGCGACACGGTGCAGGTCGTCTCCGGTCAGGGCGACGGCTGGGTGCGCGGCTACGACGCTTTGACCGGCAAAAAGCTCTGGGAGTTCGACACCAACCCGAAAGATTCCGTCTGGCCGAAGACGCGAAACGAAATCATCTCGACACCCGTCATCTACGAAAACCGCGTCTACCTCGCCAACGGCCAAGACCCCGAACACGGCGAGGGCGTCGGCCACATGTACTGCATCGACGCGACCAAGCGCGGCGACATCACTCAGAGCGGCCTCGTCTGGCACTACGACAAAATCCGTCGCTCCATCTCCACGCCTTCAATCGCCGACGGCCTCGTCTATCAACCCGACTTCAGCGGCTTTCTCCACTGTCTCGACGCGAAGACCGGACAGGTCTATTGGACGCACGACATGTTCGCCGCCGTCTGGGGCTCGCCGCTCGTCGTCGATGGCCGTCTCTATCTCGGCGACGAGGACGGCGATGTCGTCATCATGCAGGCGGGCAAGACCAAGAAGCTGCTCGGCGAGATGAGGATGGATAGCTCCGTCTATAGCTCCGCCGTGCCCGCAAACGGCGCGCTCTTCCTCTCCACACGAAACAAGCTCTACGCCCTCGCCGAAGGCGCAGGCGGCAGCACGCCCGCCGCGAGCCCGACTCCCGCGCCTAAGCCCGCCAACCCTTCGCGCTGAGCGGAAGAATATCTGACAAAAGCAATTCAAACAGGGATGGACAGGATAGACAGGATGAAAGAAGGGCAAAGGGAAAAAGGCAAAGGGAAAAGTGAAGATGAACGAGGAAAAAGGAAAAAGGGAAGATGAGGCGATAGGCGGAGCTTTCTCAAGGCGAAGCTTTCTACTTTTGCCCTTTGCCTTTTGCCTTTTGCCTTCCGTCGCTCGCGCGCAGTGGAACAACTGGGCGACGCCCGCCGATAGTTGGCCGCAGTTTCGCGGCAATCTACAGTTGACCGGCTTCTCTCAGTCGGGCTTACCGGACAGATTGAGAATCCTCTGGACGTTCGAGGCGGGCGAGTCTATCGAATCTTCGGCGGCAATCATGGGCGGCGCGGTCTACGTCGGCACGCAGAAGGGCGAGCTTGTCGCGCTCGATTTGGGCGACGGCTCGGTGCGTTGGAGGTACGCGGCGAAGGCCGGCATCGGTGAATCGTCGCCCGCCGTCAGTCGCGCCGGAGTCGTCTTCGTCGGCGACCTTTCGGGAACTTTGCACGCCGTCCGCGCGCGCGACGGCGGCGGCCTCTGGACGTTTAAAACCGGCGGCGAGATAAAATCCTCTCCCGTCGTCGTCGGTAGCCGCGTACTTGTCGGCTCCTACGACCAGCATCTCTACTGCATCTCCGCGACGAGCGGCAAACAACTCTGGAAGCTGAAAACGAACGGCCCCGTTCATAGCACGCCTGGCATCGCCGACTCGACCGCCTATGTCGCGGGCTGCGACGAAATCCTTCGCGCCGTGCGCCTCACGGACGGTCGCCAAATGTTTCAAATCGCTTCGGGCGCTTACACCGGCGCGTCGCCCGCGCTCACGGAAGGCAACGCCTTCTACGGCACATTCAACAACGAAGTGCTCGGCATCAACCTCGTCGCGCGCCGCGTCGGCTGGCGCTACCGAGACGAGCAGAGACAGTTTCCCTTCTACTCTTCGGCGGCCATCATCGACGCGCGCGTCGTCGTCGGCGGGCGCGACAAACTCGTCCACTGTCTCGACGCCTACACAGGCCGCACCCACTGGACTTTTCCCACGCAGGCGCGCGTCGATTCCTCGCCCGCCCTCGCCGCCGGTCGAGTCTTCGTCGGCTCAAACGACGGACGCCTCTACGCCCTCGACTTTCAGCAGGGGCGCAAGCTCGCCGAGTTCAACCTCGGCTCGCCCGTCACCGCCTCGCCCGCCATCGCACGCGGTCGCATCGTCGTCGGCTCACACGACGGAAGGCTCTACTGCTTAGGCTAAATCAAGTCGCACAGAAAAAATTAACAGGGATGGACAGGATAAACAGGATGGAAAGAAATGATGAATGATGAATGCGGAATGATGAATTAAAGAAGAACTGCTTTCTGCTTTTCATTCCGCATTCCTCATTCCTAATTCATCATTTGTCTTTATCCTGTTTATCCTGTCCATCCCTGTTTGAATCTGTCGTGCTGAGATTTGGCGTCGGGAAATACTTTTCGAGCGTCGAGGCTTGCGGCTTCGCTGTCAGCTTTGAGACGACGAACATCAGGAGCGCGGAGACGAGCACCATCGGGACGACGGGCATGAAGCCGAAGACGCTCGTGCCCGAAGGCGTGCGCGCGAGGATTTCCGTGCCGCCGAGCGAGTAGATGGAAAGCGTCGTCGCCGGAGCGGGCGCAGGAGTGGTCTGTTGAAAGATGGCGACGGCGGCCACCGCGCAGGCGACCCAGATGGTCGAAGCCAGCGCGCCCCATTTCGTGCTGCCCTTCCAGAAGAGAGCCGCTATCATCAGAGGCGAAAGCGCGGCGAAGCCGGAGAAGGCGTATTGAATCGCAATCTCGAAGATGGTCTCGGGCGCACGCATGGCGACGGCGTAGGCGAGCACCGTCAGGACGATGACGAAGATGCGCCCGGTCTGTACCTGCACCCTCTCGCCGAAGCGCCGCTTGCCTCCGTAAAAGGCGAACACATCTTCGGTAAACATCGTCGAGAGCGCGAGTATCTGCGAATCGCTCGCCATCACCGCTGCCATGATTCCTGCGCCGAGAAGCCCTGCGAGCCAGAGCGGCGCGTAGCGTTCGAGCAGAAGCAGTATCACGTCGTCGCCCGCCGCACGCTCGCGCAACTGGTCGCGCGCTTCGGGCGCGAGCGTCTTGCCCTGAGTGGCGAGCGTCCTTCGCGCTTCCTGCTTTGCGCGAATCTGCGGCACGTCCGCGACGCGGTTTGCCATCACTCCGAGGAAGACGCACGGCAGCCAGATGACGAGGATGCAGAGCGGATAGAAGATGACCGTCTTCTTGAACTGCACCATGCGTCGAGCCGTCAGGCAGAAGATGAGGATGTGCGGGAAGGCAATGGCCGAGAGCGGGATGAACGTGTAGCTGAAGAAGTAGTAGGGCGAGATGCGCTCGCGCGTCAGCAGCCAACCGGTCGCGGGCGAGCTGTCGAGCGCGTTCACAGAGTTGGCGAAGCCGCCCATCCCCGTCCCGATAGTCGCGAGCGCGATGATGCCGAAGACGAGAAAAAGGATGGTCTGAAAAGTGTTGACCCATGCCGTGCCGCGCATCCCTCCGAAGAAGACGTAGGTCATCACCACCAGAGCGACGAGCGCGCCGCCGAGCCAGAAGGGAACGAAGCCGCCGCTGATGGCGCTCAAGGTCGTCCCGCCGCCCATGATGCCGATGATGATGTAGGGCACGAGCAGCACGGCCTGGACGGCGAAGATGAACGTCCCGATGTGGCTGCACTCCCAACGGTCGCGGAACATCTGCACGGGCGTAATGAAGCCGTGCTTCTTGCCGAGCGCCCAGACGCGCGTGCCGACGAGAAAGATTGTGAGCGGAATGACGAGGCCGGAAGACGAGGCCATCAGCCCGTAGGTGACGATGCCGTTCGTGAAGGCGTGCCCCGACGAGCCGAGGATGGCGACTGCCGTCATGTTCGTCCCGAAGAGCGAGAGCAGGAAGACGAAAGTTCCGAGCGAGCGGTTGGCGAGAAAGTAGTCCTCTGCGTTGTGCGCGCCCTTGGAGCGCCGGAAAGCGAAGACGCCGATGTAGACGACGACGGCTAAGTAGATAAAGACGACGATGGCCGGAATCAACGCTCTTCGTCCTCCGCCTCTTCGCGTCGCTCAATCTCGCGCTCAAGGTGCTCAGGCCAGGCGTATCTCACCATCGCCCACATCAGAAGGGACGCTGCCACCGAAAAACACCCGTGATAAAAGAGGCCGACCGGAATCACGCCGAACACCAGAGGCCGACTCGTCCGCCAGAACCAAACGTCCTGATGCAGCGCGTAGAGAACGGCGACGGCCAGAATGAGCCACACTCGCTTCATCCGAGCATCTTACGACAAACGCCCGCGAGCGTTGTAAAAAGGTTGTAAAAAAGGGAGGGCAGTTTTCAGTTTTCGGTTTTCAGAAAAGAAGCGATGCTTTCTGCTGAAAACTGAAAACCGAAAACCGAAAACTGTTCAGCTCTTCTTGTTTTTCAGCCTTCGACTTATTCTTTGTGCGTAGCCGGAAGCGGGACGGACTTATGCTTTCTGAAGCCGACATCGAAATCAGACGTTTGAGCACGCTCTCTTTCGAGGAGTCCGCGCGGCTCTGGAACGAGGGCTTTCGCGGCTACTTCTTCGACATGACTTTGAGCCTCGACGCCTTCCTCGCGCGCCTGCAACTGGAGGGCATCTCGACGGAGCTTTCGCTGGCAGCCTTCGTCGAAGACCGCGCCGTCGGTTTCGTCGCCAACTCGATTCGGATGAACGGCGACGTGAAAGCGGCCTGGAACGCAGGCACGGGCGTCGCGCCCGAATACAGAGGCCGGGGCGTCGGCAGAGCCTTGATGAAAGCGACGCTCGAACTCTACCGGCGGCACGGCGTCCAAACGGCGACTCTCGAAGCCATCAAAGCGAACGAGAAAGCCATCTCGCTCTACCGGCGCTTCGGCTACGAGCCGGTCGATGAACTCCTACTGCTCGAACACGACGGACGACTCGACCTGAAAGCCTTCGGCGTCTCCAATCGAGAGAACGTCTCCTACCACATCCGTCGCGGCGCACCCTTCGACGTAAATCGTCTCTCCTTCTACCGCAGCGCCTCCGCCTGGCAAACCCTCTGGCAGAGCGTCTACCAGCACAACGGAGAATCACTCGTCGTTCACGACGCCTCCGGCCTCGAAGCCGGCTACGCCCTCTTCAAACGAAAGTTCGACGAGCACGGGCGACTCTCCGGCATCATCCTCTACCAGTGCGAAGCCGCGCCCGGCAGAACCGACTCCGACACGCTCATCACACTTGCCCTCAAAGAAATCTTCTCGCCGCTCGATGCCGATTGTCGCCGCGTCACACACAACCTCCGCAAGTCCAACGAAACCGCCCACCGTATTCTTCTCGACACCGGCTTCAAAGTCTACGTCGAGCAGGTGCAGATGACGCGAACCTTCCCCGGCCTCTGACGCACGAGCTTCCTTCCCGATAGACTCAGACTGAAACACGCCCGGTAGGTTGAGCTTGAGAAGCAGCATCGGGTGCTTGCTCCTCACGCGAATTACGCGGAAAATATAGTCGGAGGTCACAGCATGATTCAGACGGTCGAAGCGGTGATAGATGAACACGGCAAAGTTCACTTGCTTGAGTCTGTAAATCTGACTGAAGCGCGACGCGCTCTTGTAACTATTTTGGAAGAAGAGGCGTCGATAGAAATATCTGAGACAAGTTTGTTGAGTGAGCAGGCTCTGGCGGAAGACTGGAACCGACCCGAGGAGGATGAAGCGTGGTCACACCTTCAGTCGGCTCCGTAATCCTTGTGCCGTTTCCATTCTCTGATTTATCCCATTCAAAGTTGCGGCCGGTCGTGGCCTTGGCCGATGTCGGTAGAGGCGATTGGATTCTGTGTCAAATCACAAGTAAGTCCTACTCCGATGCGCGAGCGGTTGAGCTGACAAACGCGAGTTTTGATAAAGGCTCGCTGCATGTGGTGAGTTATGCACGCCCGGGTAAGCTCTTTACAGCTAACCGAAGTTTGATGGTGAGACAGATCGGGGTCTTGAGACAAGATACGTTGAAACAGATTGTCGATGCTGTAGTCGAATTGCTGAATACAGGTCTTCAGCCCTGAAGATTCTCTATAGCTCATGGTGCAACGAGACACTTCGACGGCCGACCACTCAATACGAGGGTTATCCTCATTCTTCTTTCGTTCAGCCTGAGCGCGAATTAGCATCGCTCTTGAGAGTCAGTCGTCGAACTAATGCGTGGAGCAGGCAGAGGCAGAGGCCGACAGCTGCGGCGAGAAAGAAGCTTTGGGCGAGAGCCGCCGCGAGGAAGAAGAGGATGATGCTGAGGCCGACGAGACGCTGGAAAGGGTTCGCGCGCCACTGGCCGGAGACGACGGCGAGGGCGACGAGGCTCGTGAGAAACCAGCCGAGGAAGTTGGTGGCAGGGATTCGGTAGTAGACGCCCTCCGAAGTCCAGCGCCAGTAGTCGAGCGAGTTGGCCGCCGAAGGGTCAATCAAAAGGTCGATGGCAGTCATCCAGAGCGCGCCGACGGGCGCGACCGCCCACGAAGTCAAACGCAGCCCGCCGAGCATCTGCCGGACGTAGGCGACGAGCAGCATCCATGCGAAGCTCATCACGAGCGGCACGCCGAAGAGCTTCGGTCGCAGAGCATCCGTGTAGACGTACTCCCCGAACGGCACACCGTAGCGCACGCCGATAAGCTCGAAGATAAAACCCAAAAGCGCGACGAGGGCGAGCCTGTAGAAATCCTTTCCGGCGGTGGCGCTCGTGAGGACTACAAGTCCGGCGGAGCCGAGAAAGATGTTTGTAATCCAGCTCTGCTCGGGTCGGAAGCTGCCGAGCGTCAGGAGATGGCCGGCGCCGCCCAGCCAGAGGAAGGCGTAGAGCGCGAGCAGCGCGAGCAGAATGAAGCGACGCGGAGGGCTGAACTGTTTGAGGGCGCGCGCGAGCGTGCTCAATTCTGTGGGGCTTTCGTTCTTCAGCTCGGACGAGCTTCGATTCACGTCTGTTAAGCTGCGGCTCATGCTTCGTATCTCCGAATGAGGGCGGAGGTGATTTCGGCGGAGAGCAGGACGGTCGGAGTGCCGCCGCCGGGATGCGTGCTTCCGCCGACGTAGTAGAGGCCGCCCGTGCGCGGGTCTTTATTCGGCGGACGCAGGAACGCGCGCCGCCAGCCGTGCGAGTTTGTCCCGTAGATTGCGCCGCCCGGCATCAGGTAGTCGCGCGCGATGCGTCGCGGAGTCCAAACGTCTTCGACCTCGATGTCCGAAGCGATACGGGGAAACCCGCCCCGCGCGAGACGACGAAAGACGCTCTCTCTTGCGCGGCTGACATCTTCCGCCGTCCAACTGTCGCCGCTACTGGCCGGGGCGTTCGCCATGACGAAGAGCGTTTCGCCCTCAAGGGGGACGAGCGAGCGGTCTCCCCGGCTCGGCGCGCAGACATAGACCGTCGGGTCTTCGGGAAAACGACGCTCGTCGAACAACTCCGCGAACTCGCGCTCGTAGCTCGACGAAAAATAGACCGTGTGATGCGCGAGTCTTTCCAGATTTCTCTTCACTCCCAAAAGCAGCACGAAACCCGAAAGCGAACGCTCGGAGAGACGCGCCTTCGCCGGTCGTCCTCCGAGCAGAGCGGGCGTCGTCGCGGCGTCGCCGTTCATCACGACCACGTCGGCCTCCAGCCTCGCGCCGCCTTCGAGCCGCACGCCCCGAGCCCTTCCGCCACTGTGCTCGATGCGCTCGACGCGCGCACGCCTCAACAGCTCGACTCCGAGCCCGCGAGCCAGCTCGACCAAGCTTTCCACCAGCCGGTAGAGACCGCCCTTGATGTGCCAGCCGCCGAAGGCGTATTCGACGTAAGGGATGACGGCGAGCGTCGCGGGCGAAGAGTAGGGCGACGAGCCGACGTAGGTCGGGTAGCGGTCGAAGAGTTGCCGGAGGTGCGGGCTTCTGAAATGCGCCTCGACCGTGCGGTGATAATTTCCCCAGCCGTGACGCAGAGGCAGATACCTGAGCGCAGCGAGCGTGCGCGCGTCGGGTCGGCGCAGGGGCGTTCCTCGAAAGAAGGTTTCGCGCGAAAGCTCGAAGAGCTTCGCGCCCAGACGCATGAAACGCAGAAAGCCTTCCACGTCGCGCGGCTCAAGCTGCCTGACCGTCTCCAGCCAACGGGGCAGCGACGCCGAATACGTGAAACGCGTGCCGTCGTCGTAGACGTACTCCGCGAGCGGGTGCAGAGGCACAAGCTCGACGTGCTCTTCGAGACGACTGCCCGCCGCGCGGAAAAGCTCCTCGAAAATCCAGCGCATCGTGATGAGCGAAGGCCCCGTATCGAAGCGAAACCCGCCCCGCTCCCAACAGTTCATCTTCCCGCCGAAGCTTTCGCCCTGCTCGCACACCGCCACACGCCAACCCGCCGACGCCAGTCGCAACGCCGTCGCCAGGCCACCCAATCCACCGCCGATAATGACCGCTCTCTTCTGTTTCATGTTAGACAGTTTTCAGTTTTGAGTTTTCAGTTTTCAGAAAGAGCGCAACTGGTTTGTGCTGAAAACTGAAAACCGAAAACTGAAAACTCACCCCGCCGTGCGATAGCGTCTTCCTTTCCAGCTTACGCCCCGACCGCTCGCGCATCTGAGCCACGACGAAAGGCCGAGCGCAATCAGCAGCGCTTCGCTCAGAGGATGCAGGGCGACCGACCACCACGCTTGCCTGAAGCGAAACGCGAGCGCCGCGCGCATCAGAAGAACAAGGGCGGCGCTGGCGGCGAACATCCGTCCCGCGCGAGTCGAAGCGAAGAGGGGAGCGGCGACGAAAGGCAACAGGAAGACGAAGAGATGAAGCGCCATGAATCCGACGAAGCTCGACCGGCGACGAAAGGCCGGGTAGAAGTTTTTCTGAAAGCCGCGCCAGATTTCAGTGAGCGAATCGTACATGCGCACGCGCACGAGGCGCTGGCCGTCGAGGCACAAACTCGCCTCGCCGCGCTCGCGCCACTCCTGCGCGAGCCGCACGTCTTCGTAAAGCTCGCCGCGCACCGAAGAGTGGCCGCCCACCGAGAAGTAAGTTTCTCGCTCGACGAGCAGGCACGCGCCGTGCGCGAGTCCGAGCGAAGCGTCGCGCCGTCTGAGCGAGAGGGGAGCGGGGTAGAGCGTGAAGACGACGAAGTTGAGCATCGGCATCAGCAGACGCTCCCAGAACCCGCGCGCTTCGAGCGCAGGCCAGCAGGAGAGCAGCGTCACACGGCGGCGTCGAGCTTCGCGCAGCATCTTTTCGGCGGCGTAGGGCGCGAGCCTCGCGTCGGCGTCGAGGTAGAGCATCCAACCGGAGCGCGCCGCCTCGGCCAGACGCCAGCAAGCGAAATTCTTTCCGCACCAACCGGCGGGAAGCCTCGCGTTTTGCAGGACGCGCACGCGCTCGTCCTTCCGCGCGTATGCTTCGATTATCGCAGGCGTCCGGTCGCTCGAATCGTCATCGTAAATCAGAATCTCGCCGACCACCGCCCCTTGCGCGAGAGCCGCGTCGAGACACGCGGCGAGATTCTTCTCTTCGTCGCGCGCCGGAATCAGAATCGAGAGCGCGCCCGGCTCATCCTCCGTCGCGCCGCGCGCGCCCTCCCGTTCTCCCGCCCCGACTTCCGGCCACGCCAGAGCGTTCCAAAGGGTCACGGCCAGAAAAAGCGCGGGCGGTATCAGTATCAGGTAGAGATAACTCATGCGGCGCGAAGAGAGAGTTCGGACTCGAACCAAAGCGAGACTCGCGTAGAAGACCGACGCCGGAAACTAGAGCGGGTGCGCGAAGGCGTAGGCGGGCGCGAGCGGCTCAAGCTGTTCGACTCGATTGAGGACGAGGCGCGCGCATTCGCCGAGCAGGCGCACTTCGGGGCGCGCGCCGAATCGCTCTTCGAGACGGTCGATGCCATCTTCGACGAGCGAGACGGCGAGACGGTGCGCGCCCTCGATGCCGAGAGCGCCGACGGAGTTGAGCCGCAGGTGTCGCGCGTCCTGACGTGCGGGCTTGCCCATCTCTGCGGCGACGCCGAACCCATCGAGCAGGTCGTCGCAAATCTGGTATGCGCGCCCGACGCATTCGCCGAAACGCGCGAGCGCGCTCGTGTCTGCTGCTGCGGCGTCACAGGCGAGCGCCCCGGCGGTCATCATCAGACGCATCAGCGCCACCGTCTTCAAGTCGCGGCTGGCGACCGCCTCCATGTCAGCGCCTCCGGCGCGAAGCTCAAGGTCAACCACCTGCCCGCCGACCATTCCGTCTGCCCCGATTGAGCGCGCCGTCTCTTTCAACAGAAGCTCGACGGCGTCGGCGCGTCGGCAGCCGCGCGCCGTGCGCGTCAAAAGCGCGTAAGCCTGATTCAGAAGCGCGACGGCGGCGAGCACGGCCAAGCCCTCGCCGTAAACCAGATGCAGGGCTTCGCGGTTGCGACGCAGACCCGCGTCGTCCATCGAAGGCAAATCGTCGAGGATGAGCGAGCTTGTGTGGATGAACTCGACGGCGCAGGCGACGAGCATGGCCTGCTCGCGCGTCGCTCCGGCGAGCCGCGATGCGAGCAGCGCGAAGACGGGGCGCAGCCGTTTGCCGCCCGGAAAGAGCGCGTAGCCGAGCGCCTCGTTGAGACGCTGCGCCCCCGGCTGAGAGCTGACGGGCAGCCAGCGCCTCAGCGCCTCTTCAATCTCTTCTCGATGCTGGGCGACGTAGTTTCTCAGTTGCTCGTTCAAACGCGCGCCTCTCTTTCTGCCTGATACGCGACCTCTGCGCCGCCGTCGGCGGAGTCGAAAATAATCTCGCAAAGCTTTCGTGCTGCTTCCTGAAGCGGCAGGTGTCCAGCGCCTTCGAGCCGCCGCGCGTGCGCCTGCGGCCAGACCCCGCGCCACATTTCGACCGATTTTCTGACCGCGCCGAAAGTCCGCTCGCCGTAAGCGATGTCGACGGGAAGACGCAAACGCTCGAAACGCTCGACGCCTTCCAGCTCTGAAAAGAGCGCGAGGTAGCGGCGCGCGGCCTCGTGATTCGTTTCGACGAAGGAGGCGGTCAAATCCGAGTCGGGCGTGCGTCGCCCGCGCAGCGCCTGATTGGTTATCCAGCGTCCGAAAGGGTTGGCGAAAGTGGCGTCGTAAGCTCGTCGCCCGATGCTTCGATTCGTGAAGAGACGAAAGTAGCGCGGCATGTACGCGAACGGGTCTACGAGGACGAGCCGACCGACGCGCCCTTCCATCCTCTCTGCGACGAGCAGCGCGAGAATAGCTCCGCTACAACTGCCTACGAGCGTTATCTTCCTACGCGAATCAAGCTCGGCGAAGGCTTCGACGGCTTCGCAGATTTCCTCTGCGATACTTCCCAAGCTCCACTCGCGCGGCGCGGGCGAGCATCCCGTGCCGGGCAGGTCTGCGCTGAGCAGAGAGAAGCGCGCGGGCACGTGCGCGGCGAGCGGCGCGAAGTCTCTGTGACTTCCGCCCCACCCGTGCAGCGCGAAGCTGTGCGCCTCGCCTCTCCCGTAACGCTCAACGTACACGCGCGAGATTCCTCCCCTGAATCCTTCGCTCAATCTTCTCCCTAACGCTTCCTTGAGTTCTCTCCTGAATCCTCTCCGCGACGAGCTTTCCTCCGAGCACGACCATCGGCATCCCCGTCCCCGGCGTCGTGCTCGCGCCGACGTAGTAGAGCCCTTCCAGCTCTTCGCAGAAATTCTTCGAGCGGAAAGGGCCGACCTGAAAAAGATTGTGCGCCGCGCCGAAGGCCGAACCGTCGTAGAGACCGAAGCGCCGACGCCATTCCAAAGGCGTGTAAATCTCTTCGACGCCGATGCGCTCCGGCTCAAGCTCTACGTTGTGCTCGGCGAGCCTTTCCAAGACCTGCGCTTTAATCTCAAGCGCCGCCGCGTCCCAATCTATTCCCGGCAGCTCGCTCAGGCGCGGCACGGGCACGAGCACGAACATCGCAGTCTCGCCCGGCGGCGCGAGCGACGGGTCGGTCGCCGACGGCACGCTCACGTAGAAGGGCAACTGGCGCGGGATGCGACGCTCGCGCAGCAGGTCTTGGAATGTGGCGCGATAATCGCGCGGCAGAAAAATCGTGTGATGCCCGAGATTCTTCACTTCGCCCCGCACGCCCCAGTAGAAGGTGACGACGGCGGGCGTCATCTTCGTGCGCGAAGCGCGTCTGCGAAACTTTTCGGCATTGCGCGGCGACGAATCGACGAGCGTCGTGTTCGTCGTCGGCACGTCCACGTTCGAGACGACGAGCGACGAGCGGCGCACCTCTCCGTCTTCCAGCTCAAGACCTTCGACGCGCCCGCCGCGCGCGAGTATCCGGCGCACGCGCCTCCCTGTCTGAATCTCGACGCCAAGCTCGCGCGCGAGTTTCACGACGGCTTCGACCAGAGCGTAGATGCCGCCCTTCGGCAGCCAGAGCCCGTAGGCCAGCTCGCCGTAAGCGAGGATGGTGAAGATGCCGGGTAGCATGTAGGGCGAGCCGCCGAGATACATTCCGTAGGAGCCGAGGGCTTCGCGCAGGTGTCGGCTCTTGAAGTAGCGTCGCAGCTCGCCGTCGAGCGAGCGCCAGATGCTCGTGCGACGCAAGTCTGCGGGCGAGAGCGCCGCGAGCCAGCGCAGAGGGTTATCGACGTTGCGATTGATTAGACAATCGAAGGCGACGCGATACTTCGCCGCCGCGTCTGACAGGAAAGAGAGCGCACGCGGGCGCGAGCCCGGCTCGACGCGCTCGAACTCTTCGAGAAGCCTTTGCAGGTTCGACGAGAGCGTGAAGCGCGTGCCGTCAGTCCATTGGAAACCGACCGAAGGCTCGACCGCGAGCAGCGTCACGTAATCACGGAAGCTTCGCCCGGCGGCTCGGAAAAGCTCTTCAAAGACCCATGGATAATTCAGCAGCGACGGCCCCGTGTCGAAACGAAAACCCTCGCGCTCGACGACGTTGGCACGCCCGCCCGCGCGTTCATCAGCCTCGTAGATTGTCACCTCGTAGCCGGCGAGGCGCAGGTGAATCGCCGCGCTCAAACCTCCGAGCCCGCCGCCGACAATCAGAACGCTTCTCTTACTCTCGTCGCTCATCCGTTCAACTTTAAGTGTGTTCAGCCGAGCAGGTAGGCCAGAGGAATGCGCCAGTACTTGCTGACGGGAAGCGCGCGGAGCTTATCGGCTGTCGGCACGCTTTCGCGCTCGTCGATGCCGCGACGACTGTAGGCGATGCGCTCGTTCAACCTGGAGTAGACCTTGATGCAGGCGTCAATCGCCGCGCGACAATCGGGGGCGAAGGCGTCGATATTGTCGAGAGCCTTCCTGTAGTGACGTTGGCTGAGAGAGGAGAGGCGGCGCAGCACGCGCCGGAGCGAGGCGTGCTGTCGCTCGTCGCGCGCGTCGAAGTTTTCGATTCCTTCTGCGCGCAGGAATTCGAGCGGAAGATAGAGGCGGCCTCGCTTGCGGTCTTCGTTTACGTCGCGCAGGAAATTGGTCAGTTGCAGGGCGATGCCGAGGTCGCACGCGGCCACGAGGGCACGCGAGAAATTTTGCTCGTCAATCGAGCCGTAGACGTGCGTCAGGAAATAGCCGACGACGACGGCGCTGCCGTAGATGTAGTTTTCGACGAGGTCGTCGAAGGTCTCGAAGGGAAGGGGCGACGTGTCGCGCCGCATCGCTCGGAGAAAGTCTCTGTAGTGCTCGGGCGGGATGGCGCGCTCGCGCACTACCTTGGTGAAGCACGCCAGAGGCGTCGGGACGCCTCTGAGCAAAGCTTCTCTGAGAGACGCGCAGGCGAGCGCCGTCTCGTAGAAGTCGCTCCACTCGTCGAGCAATGCGAGACGCTCGGCGGCGGCGAGAGGAAAGGTATCGACAATCTCGTCCGGGTAGCGCACGGCAGCGTAGACGGCCTCGACCTCTGCGCGCTTGTGCGCCGGCAGGAAACGGCTGACGATGAAGAAGCTCGTGCTGTAGGCGCGCATCACCGTGCGCGCGTGCTTGACGCAGACGCGCCATGCCGCCGCTTCCGAACGCGCCGCGAGAGCACGCGCGCGCACGCTCGCCTCGCGCGTCGTCCATTCTTCGACGCTCCACGTTCGATTGCCCTGAGCCGACCGGTTCGTTGAGAGCATAAGGGGCGAGCCTGAAAAGGCTGACGGTCGCCGTCGTGCATCCACCGAGCGCCGATGAGAAATCAGCTTGATGCTAATGCGAATGCGAAGGCGCACTGCGAGAGTCTCCGTTGCCCAAGGTTAAACTCAGGCGACGCTCGCCGTCAGAACTTCGCGCAGAAGTCGTCCGAGAATCTTTTCGTAATCGAAGGGCGCGGCTACCCTTCGTTTGATGACGGCGTCGATGGCCGACCTGTAAGCCTGCGCGCTCTCGATGGAGGCGGCGCTCCTGAAGATGGAGGCCGTCTCTTCGTTGTGCAGGTTGAGCAGCTTGACGAGCCGGAGCAGCACGGCGCGCAGCATGTCGCGCTCTTCTTCGAGCGGCGAGCGAGGCGCGCCGCGTTCGTCAAACTGCGTCAGCCTCGCAGCCCAGACCGAATGGCACAGTCGTTTGAATTCCGTCTCGCTGATTTTCCGTTGGCCGTTCTCTTCGTGCATCGTCCCTCTACTCTTCGGCGAAGCAACTTTCGCACGAACGCGAGGCCGCGCCGCCCGCCGATAAATTCTTTCGAGTTGAGCTAAGCTTTATAAATTACGTAGGGAAAAACCGAAGCGGATTGCTTTTCATAAATATTCGCGGCGGCTTGCGAGCCTCCTTCGGCGCGGCTCAGAACGCGCGGCAACGGCGTGCGCGCAAACCGAGACGAAGGAGCCCCAAGCGCTCGCCGAAATGGAGAGACCGTCGTTAGTTTTACTGGAGCGGAGTCTAATCGAAGAGGTGTTGCGGTTTGTTCACGCCGAGAGCTTCAATGTTAACAAAGGCGTGGAGAGTTTGCCGCGGCGCGCGCTGATTTACGGCCTCTTTCGGCGTCGCGCCTTAGTCTTTATCGCCGTCCGGCCTTGCAACTATGCACGCTTATAGTGCATCATAGTTCTCGGTTATTCCTTCTCTCAAGCATCAACGGTGATGCGCCCCGCATCTCGACGAGTTGGCGATGGCGTTCTGGATAGTTAGAGAGCAGGCGGATTTCAACCTCAGAAGCCGCTCAGATGAGCACCTGAACCAGAACCTTCGCTGCTACCGTTTCATCGAAGCCACTTTGATTCCAAGCTTCTCTTAAAACTCCCAGAGGGGAGAGGTACATCTTTATGTCAATGAAACTTTACGTCGGCAATCTCTCGTTCCAGACTTCGAGTGAGGATTTGCAACAGCTTTTCGGGCAGGCGGGCACGGTCGAGTCGGCTTCGGTGGTGGAAGACCGCGAGACGGGACGCTCGCGCGGCTTCGGCTTCGTCGAAATGTCCACGAACGAAGAAGGCCAGGCTGCCATCGCGCAGTTTAACGGCAAGGAAATCAACGGACGCAGCCTGACCGTCAACGAAGCGCGCCCGCGCGAAGATCGCGGCAATCGCGGTGGCGGCGGCGGCGGTCGTGGCGGCTTCGGCGGCGGCGGTAATCGCGGCGGCGGCGGCGGCTACGGCGGCAATCGTAGCGGCGGCGGCGGTTATGGCGGCGGTGGCGGCGGAAACCGCGAGCCTCGCTGGTAAGACTCTGCGCAGGGTTCGAGTCTGAGCCCTTCGCGCGACCTCTTGCAGAAAGCGCTCTCGGTCGATTAGACACATCCGCCGGGAGCGCTTCCGGTTTTGTTATCGCTTTTAGTTTTGTCAATTAATGCTCCCCGCCAAACGGGCGGCGCGCGGCATGCAAAGGAACTTAATGAAATTCTCTGAACTCGGACTCGTCGATGCGTTGTTGCGTCGTTGCGAGTCGCTCGGATACTCCGAGCCGACGCCGATTCAAACCGAGGCCATCCCCTCCGTTTTGAACGGCTCTGATTTAATTGGCTGTGCCGAAACCGGCACGGGCAAGACGGCTGCGTTTCTGCTCCCGATTATTCAACGCCTGACGGCGACGCCGCGACCCGGTGTGCGCGTGCTCATTCTCGCGCCGACGCGCGAGCTGGCCTCGCAAATCGAAGCGAACTATCGTGAGCTGAACACGTCGAAAGCTAATCGTTGTGCGAACATCATCGGCGGGGCGAGCATGTCGCGCCAGATGGACGCTCTGAGACGCACGGCTTCGGTCGTCGTCGCGACGCCCGGACGATTGCTCGACCATATCGAACGCGGCACGGTTGACCTCTCGACCGTCGAAGTGCTCGTCCTCGACGAAGCCGACCGGATGCTCGACATGGGTTTTCTGCCCTCGATTCGCAGGGTGCTCTCTAAATTGCCGACGAAGCGACAGACGCTGCTGTTCTCGGCCACGATGTCTTCGGCCATCGAACAGCTTGCGCGCTCGACGATGCGCGAGCCGAAGCTCGTCGCAGTCGGCGAGCGGCGCGGGCAGGCCGCCACGACCGTCGAGCAGACGGCCTATCCGGTTGCCGCCGAATCGAAGACGGCGCTTTTGCTCGACCTGCTGGAGCGCGAGCGCTTCGAGCGCGTGCTCATCTTTACGCGCACGCGGCGCGGAGCCGAGCGCCTCTCGCACATCCTCGAAGCGCGCGACCATAAGGTCAACCGCATTCACGCCGACCGCACGCAGCCGCAGCGCGAAGCAGCCCTGCGCGGCTTCAGAGACGGAGGCGTGCGCGTCCTCGTCGCAACCGACATCGCCGCGCGCGGCCTCGACGTTGATGCTGTCTCGCACGTCATCAACTACGACGTGCCCGCCGCGCCTGAAGATTACGTGCATCGCGTCGGGCGCACGGGGCGCGCGGGCAATCGCGGCTGCGCCATCACGCTCGTCGCTCCGGTCGATGAGCTGTCGATGCGCGCCATCGAGCGTCTCACGGGGCAGTCGGTCGAGCGAGTGTTTCTGCCAGCTTTCGGCGGAGCGAGCCAGTTGAACATCAGCACCAAGCCCTCGCCCGCGTTCAAGCGTCCGACTGCGAGCGGTCGTCGTTCGTTTCGACCGAGACGAGCCAGCAGGTAGTAGAGCCCAGACCAGATTGAGCTTTTACGGATTACTTTTGAAGAGAAGAAGGAGACTTTGATGGAGAAGCACACATACACGATTGGCGAGCGGGTCGAGAAGTTTTGCATGGGGTGCGGCGAGGAGAGGGGTCATGTGGTCGTGTCGGTGACGAAGCGCGGCCTCGTCTCTCGCGTGAGTTGCCCGAAGTGCGGCACGCGCAGCGCCTTCAAAGCAGGCGTCGAGGTTGCAGACCGGCGCGCGTCAAATAAAAGCGACGCTCCCTACGACCGCACGCGCACCTACCGCATCGGGCAGGCGCTCGTCCATCCGACCTTCGGCCTCGGAGAAGTCACGGCCGTCATCGAGCCGCAGAAGATTGATGTGCTCTTCTCCGACCGCATGCGTCGGCTCATCCACGCACGCATCTAAGGCCGAGCCTTCGACCTGAAGCTCAAACATTCGACGAGCCCCTGTAAAGGGCGCAGCGACTTTTCCAACGCGTAAGTCGCCCGCCCTTTTCAGGGGCTTTCGTCTTTTAAGCACGTCCCCGCCCACATCCGCCCGAACGCACCCCATGTTCGCACCTGCTCGACCGTCCCCGACGCGAAACACTTCGTCAACAAAACAGTCGCCCGAGAAACGGAATTAACGGGTTGTTAATACTGTAAGTCAACTACCAGTTCTTTTAGGATAACGGATAAGCGGCGAGGTGCGGAAAGCCAGCTTCGATAATCTCCCCTGCCCTTTGGCTCTTCCCGGTTTACCGTCGATTTTTACAGTCGAAATTCCGCTTACGGCGCGATGCTTCGGCGTCAAGCGCGCAGTTCGCCCTATCTGTACAACAGACTCTTGCCGTTGTTTAAAACTGTCCTAACCCTTCTCGACCAGTGGAAAACCGTTGCTTTTGTAACTCTCTTGTAATATGTAAGTGAACACACAGAATCGCTCTTAGACGGAGACTGCCACAGAGGCAGCAGGAGTCTTCAGGACACCTCGTCAGGAACAGTAAAAATTCGACGCCGCCTTGCGTAAAAGGTTTCCCCCCAGGGGGCATTTGTGAACGCCTTCGTCTGCAAAAACGAGAGGCAGCTCGCAGGGGTCGAAGTGTCTCTACAGAACGGACGAACTTATGGACGCGGACAAGCGAGCCGGTTTCAGGACGGAGAAAAAGAGAAAGAGGAAACGCACGGCGCTCGTCGTGTGCCGGGACACGAAGCGGTTCTGGACGACGCAGAAACAGTTCTGGCAGTGGGTCAGGGAAGGCGTCGTGATTAAGACCGACGACCAGCCGCTCACAGGCTCTTTCCTGCGCGACCACGAAGAGCTGATGGTCGTCCTCAGCAATACGGTGCTCAACCTTGCGAGCCCAAACCACCTGCGCGAAGCGCTTCTTTCGAGGCGTATCAGGAGAGTCAGAAGGTAAGACTGTTTTATGAGAACGCGAACCGACCGCCCCCGCCGCTTTCTAAACGCGCTCAAGCGTCCTCCAGCGACGCTCGCCACGCGCGCTCTCCTGCTCGCCGCGCTCGCCGCTTCTCAAGCGGCAGCCGCGCCCTTCCAGCAGCCGACGAAGCCTTCGGATGCGCTCGTCGAGCGAAGAGTCTCGACGGTCGAGACTCCGAAGCCGACGGACGAGACGCGGAAGCCGACGGACGAGCGCTACCGCATCGGCGTCGGCGACGTTCTGGAGATACGCGTCTTCAATCGTCCGCAACTGACGCGCGAGGCCGTGCGCGTCGAAGGCGAAGGCATAATTCGCATGCCTTTAATCGAGGGGCAGATTCAGGCCGCCTGCCAGACCGAGGGCGAACTGGCGAGCGAGATTGCCAGGCGTTACCTGAAGTTCCTGAAGAATCCGCAGGTCGATGTCTTCGTCAAGGAGTACAACTCGACGCCGGTGGCCGTCCTCGGAGCGGTCAAAGCGCCCGGACGCTTTCAACTGCAAAGGCGCGTCCGCCTGCTTGAGCTTCTGACCTTTGCCGGAGGCCCGACGGAACTGGCCGGGCACGGCGTCCAGCTCGTTCACGCCTCGCCGCGCTTCAACTGTAGCAATTCCTCTCAGCCCTCTTTTACCCCGGCCGATTCGACGCTCGCCGAGCTGAGCACTTACAAGCTCAGCGAGACGCTGCGCGGCGACGTGGAATCGAATCCTTACGTTCAGCCGGGCGATGTCGTGACCGTTCCCGAAGCGGCGCAGGTCTACGTGGTCGGGAACGTCCTGAAGCCCTCGACCATCGCGCTCAAAGACAGGGTGACGGTCTCGCAGGCCATCGCCATGTCGGGCGGCGCGCTGCCCGACACGCGGAGCGAGCGCGTGAGGGTCATCCGTCAGGACGCGGCGAGCGGCACGAAGACCGAGATACTCGTCGACCTCAAAGCCATCAGCAAACATCGCGCGCAGGACATCGTCCTTCAGGCCAACGACATCGTCGAAGTGCCGACGGCGAGCGGCAAGAGATTCCTGCGCACGCTTCTGGGGAGCGTCGCCCCTGCCATCGCGCGCATGCCCGTACAGGTTATCCGTTAAAAAGCGTCTGCCCGTCGAACGGCGCACTCTCTCTGAATCCTTCCCGACCGAAGCGTCCCTTTGCGGTATCCCCGACCCGCCAAGAAAGACTCACCTCAGCCCGAGGCCAGATGAATTATGAAAATCAATAGCCAGTTGATGAAAAACAGAGTTCCCGACGTGGAAGAGCATCTGGAGCTTGTCGATTACCGACAGCCTTACGCGGGCGCGTTCGACGCCGCCCCGACTGAGAGCGAAGACGCGGCGCACGTTCGCGACTTTCTTCACTGCGTGCGCAGGTATCTCTGGTTGATAATCTCGGTCGTCTTCATCTCGACGGCGCTCGTCGGCCTCTACATGGCGCGACAGCCCGACCTCTACGAAGCCGAGGCGCAGGTGCAGGTCGATTTGGAGACGGTCAACACGGCGCTCACCGCTTCCAAGAGCGGCGCTTTCTCCGTCAATCCCGTCAACGACCCGGCCTACTTCAACACGCAGCTACAGATTCTGACGCGCCCGATGCTTCTGCGCCGCGTCGTCAAAAACTTGCAGCTTGAGCACGACCCGGAATTTCGTCTGCCCGCAGGAGAGGCCGGCTCGCTCAAGCAAAGGCTTGCGAGTTTCTTCGGCGTCGGCACTCAGGCTGAGAGCCTGAAGGGGCAGCCCGTTCAGGCGTTGGCGATAGCTTCTGAGACTCAGGGCGATTCCGCGCGAGATGCGGGGATGTCTGCGGAAGAGATGGCCGAGGCCGTGCGCGTCGAGCCTTACGTGCAGGCGATTCAGTCTTCGCTCAAGGTAGAGCCGGTCAAGGAGGTGCGCCTGCCGATAAAGGAGACGCGGCTCATCAACGTCTCTTTCAGTCATCAGAACCCGCAGACGGCGGCGCGCGTCGTCAACGCCATCGCAGAGGCTTTCATCCAGCTCAATCTCGAACGCAAAACCGAGATGAGCACTACCACCGGCGACATCCTACAGGGGCGCATCTCCGAGCTACAGGCGCAGATTCGCGCGCAGGAGACGCAACTGCTCGATTACGCCAAGAATCACCAGATTCTCTCGCTCGACGCGAGCCAGAACACCGTTGTCGAGCGCCTCGTCGGCATCAATCGCCAACTGCTCGAAGCCGAGAACGAGCGCAAGGTGGCCGAAGCCGCCTACCAGTCGGCGCTCGCGCCGGGCGCGGCGGGCGCTCTGGCCGAAGGCTCTGCGAAGGCCATCTCGGAGGTCGAAGGGAGGCTCGCGCAGTTGCAGCAGCACCGCGCGCAGCTTCTGGTCGAGACGACCGAAGAGTGGCCGGAAGTTAAAGAGACGAACAATCAGATAGCCGCCCTCGAAAATCAGCTCAGGCAGATGCGCGAGCGTGCGACCTCGGTGGTCGTCACCAATCTCAACACGCGTTACCGGCAGGCGCTCGCGCGCGAACAGGCGCTCCGCAGCGCCTTCGACCGCCAGCGCTCTGAAACGCTCACGCAGAACGAAGCGGCCATCAACTACCGTATTCTCCAGCAGGAGATAGAGACCAACAAGGGCTTGCTCGACGGCATGCTTCAGCGCAGCAAAGAGCACGAAGCCGTCTCCGCCGGGATGCGCAATAACATCCACGTCAACGACTACGCGATTCCGCCGCAAGCGCCGGTCGGCCCCAAGCGTCTGCTCGTGACGGGCATCGCCTTCGCTCTCTCGCTCGGCGTCGGCCTCGGCCTCGCCGTCTTCCTCGGCTTCACGGACAACCGCGTGCGCTCGACCGACGACGTGCAGCGCGCTCTGCCTCTGCCGACGCTCGCCGTCATTCCATCCGTCAACGGCGCGAGCCGACGCCGCTTGAAAACCTCTTCCGCGTCCGTCGTCCCGAAGAATAACGGCGACGGCGCTCACGCGGAAGACCTGGAGCTGTTGCTCAACTCGAACGCCTCCGCGCCGCTCACGGAAGCCTACAGGCAACTGCGCACGTCGATGCTGCTCTCGAAGGGGCACGGCGGGCTCAAGTCGTTTCTCGTGACATCGAGCATCCCCGGCGAAGGCAAAACGACGATGGCCGTCAACACCGCCATCAGCCTTTCGCGCACCGGCGCGCTCGTCCTCATCATCGACGCCGATTTGCACAAACCGCGCCTTCATGAAATCTTCGGCCTCAAAAACGAGAAGGGACTGAGCACGATTCTTTCGAGCGAGCTGAGCGACGTGGAAGCCCTCGCCGTCCCCGTCCATCACAAGGAGAGCCGCCTCGACGTGCTCACTTCGGGCCCCATCGTTCCCGAATCGGCTGAGCTGCTCGGCTCAGACCACATGCGTCGCCTCCTCCACACATTTCGCTACACCTACGACTATATCGTCATCGACTCGCCGCCCGTCGCCTACTTCACAGACGGCGTGCTCATCTCTTCGATGGTCGATGGAGTCGTGCTCGTCCTCAATAGCGGGCGGAGCAAGCGCGAGATGGCGCGCCACTCTTACCAGTTGTTGCAGGGCGTGGGCGCAAACATCTGCGGCGTCGTCCTGAACAACGCGCGCGGGCTCAAGTTCGACTACAAGCATTACTACCGGCAGCCCTGAGCGGCGACGAAAGACGCGCGCTCTTGCGGAAGCGCCCGGCGGAGATTTAACCCGGAGACAGGCCGGAAGAACTGACCATGCTTCCGGCTTAACAGATAACGAAGATGACAAAGATACTCGAACCCTTCGGCTCGCAGCTCAAGTGGGACGTGGGCGGGGCGTCGCCGCAGAGCGAAGGCGCATTGGCGATGCCGCTCGTCGGAGAGGAAATGGCGTGCGAGCCTGCGACAGTGAACGCGTCGGCGGTCGTCGCGCGAGCAATCGAAGAGGTCTCGGAGCGCGCGCAGACGAACAGGGGCGTGCTTCCGCTCGTCGAGCGTCTGTGCGAGATGCTGAGCGCGGAGCAAATCTCTTTCTGCCACTGGAAGAGCAACTGGAAGCTCGAACGCTGGCTCACGGGCGAGGGCGACTTAGACCTCCTCGTCGAGCGCAAGGACGCCGAGCGTTTCCTCGCCGTCGTCTCGCGGCTCGGCTTCAAGCAGGCGCTCCCCACCCCCGATCGCGACGTGCCCGCCGTCCTCAACTATTACGGCTTTGACTCGTCGGCTGGAAAGTTCCTGCACCTGCACGTTCATTTCCAGCTCGTCCTCGGCCACGATTTGACGAAGAACTTTCGCCTGAGCATAGAAAGAGCCTATCTCGAATCCGCCGACGCGCAAAGGTTGATGCCGACACCGGCTCCCGAGTTCGAGCTGATAACTTTCGTCCTGCGGATGGTCTTGAAATACTCTGCGACCGAAACTCTCCTGCGTCGCGCCTTCACGAAGCGCGGCGCGTCTTCCGGCTCTTCTCTGCGCAGAGAGCTTGAATATCTGGAAGCGAGAGCCGACCGCGCGGAGCTTCACGCGACGCTCTCCGAGCATCTGCCCTTCATCGACTCAGCTTTCTTCGACGCCTGCGCCGACTCTCTGCGCGCGGGCGCGAGCGCCTTCGAACGCCTGCGCGTGAGGCGCGGCTTGAAGAGACGCCTCTCGGCTCAGGGGCGACGCTCGAACCCGTCGGACGCTCTCACGATGTCGGGGCGCAGAATCGCAAGATTTGTGAGAGAGGGCATCTTCAAAAAATCGTCGCGCAAGCGGCTGGCGAAGGGCGGCGCGGTCGTCGCGCTCGTCGGCGGCGACGGCGCGGGCAAGACGACCTGCGTCGAAGAGTTGCACTCGTGGCTCTCGAAGAAGTTCGTCACGCGTAAGTTTCACATGGGGCGACCGCCGCGCTCGCCTCTGACGCTCGGCGTCATCGTCCTGCTCAGGCTGCGCCGACTGCTGACGGCCAAGCGCGAAACCGAAGTACAGAAACATGAGACTGATGCTCAGGGACATCCCCCGCAACAGTCGAAGCCGTTTCCCGGTTACATACAACTGCTGCGCTGGGTCTGCGCTGCGCGCGACCGCCATCGTCTCTACCGGAAATTGCGTCGCTTCGCGGGCGCGGGCGGCATCGCCATCTGCGACCGTTACCTCGTCCCGCAAATCAGCTTGATGGACGGGCCGAACATCGCCCGCTCAATCGAGCCGTCGCGCATGAACGGCCTCGTGCGGCTCATGCTGCGAGCCGAGACCGATTACTACAGCCGGATAATGCCCGCAGACCTGCTCGTCGTGCTGAGGGTCGAGCCGGAGATAGCCGTCCGGCGAAAGACCGACGAGGCCGAGTCGCACGTCCGCACGCGCTCGCGGGAGCTTTGGGAGATTGACTGGAGCGACACGCACGCCCGCGTCGTCGATGCAGGCCGACCCGTCGGCGAAGTCGTCGCGCGGCTCAAGAGCCTCGTCTGGTCTGAGTTGTGAGACGTTAGCTCGTCCGAAGCCCCGGAGTGGATTTCGTAGCAGCACGAATTTTATGCAGATGAGAGAGAGACTCGTGGCGGAGATTGTCGGCCCGGCGGGCGCGGGCAAGAGCACGCTCGCGCGCACGCTCAGGCGGCGCGACCGCCGCATCAGTAGCGGCTTCGGCGTCTGGGACTTGCCCGTCCTTCTGCTCGTCCTGCACGTCTTTCTCTCGCTGCCCTTCGTCCTCAAACTCTACGGGGCGCGACGCCGCCTGACGTGGGGCGAAGTGCAACTGCTGGTTCGCACCAGAGCCCTCAATCAGCTTTTGGGTTGGAAGCTGTCGAGAGATTACTCGGCGGCGCTCGTCCTGGACGAAGGAGTTATCTTCGCGCTCGCAAAGCTTCGCGCGTTCGATTCGGAAGGCATCAATGGTCGCGGCTTCGAGCGCTGGACGCGAGAGCTTCTCGGCGAGTGGGCGCGGCGTGTGAACACGGTTATCTGGCTCGACGCTCCCGACCAGACGCTCGCCGAGCGCATCCGCGCACGCGGCAAGCCGCACCGCGTCAAGAGCGCAAGCACGGATGATGTCGGCGAGTTTATGGCAAGGTATCGTGCTTCCTACGAGCAGATACTTTCGGAGCTGACCTCGCGCTACGGCTTGAAAGTCATCAGGTTCAGCACGGACGAGGAATCGACCGAAGCTGTCGCCGAGAAGGTTCTGGCCGCGAGCGGGGCGGGGGAGACGATAAGCGCATGACGACGGCGGAAGCCAACATCCCTGCGACCGAAATCAGCGCCTACGAACTGGCGGCGCAGAAGCAGCAGCAGAAGAAACCCGCGCGCGGCCTGACGCAGCGAGCCTATCTCAACGCCTTCTCTTCGTTCATCGACTACGGCGCGAAGGTGGCGACCGTGTCAATCGTCACGCCGCTCGTCGTCGCGGGTCTCGGCAACTCGATGTTCGGCGTCTGGCAGATGCTGAGCCGCCTCGTCACCTACATGCAGGCAGCCGACGGGCGACCGACGCAGGCGCTCAAGTGGGTCATCGCCAACCGTCAAGCGGACGCCGACTTCGATGCCAAGCGACGCCAAATCGGGAGCGCCCTCGGCGTCTGGGTGATGTTCCTGCCGGTGATTCTCGGCTTAGGCGTCGTGATGGTCTGGATGGCTCCGGTCGTCACCAAAGTCCCTGCCGAGATGTACCTGACGGTGCGTTTCACGTGCGCGCTGCTCGTCCTGAATTTTCTTCTGACCAACCTCGTCGCGCTGCCCGAATCCGTCCTGCGCGGGATGAATCTGGGCTACAAGCGGATGGGCTTGCAGGCGAGCTTGAATATTCTCGGCGGCGCGCTCACCTTCGGCGCGCTCTACATGGGCTGGGGACTCAAGGGGCTCGCGTCGGCGCAGGTTGCATTGACGCTTCTGACGGGCGCGATGTTCTGGCTCGTCGTCAAGAAGTACGTGCCCTGGTTCGGCATCGCGCGCAGCAGCCTCAAAGAGGTGCGAGCCTTTCTCAAGGTGAGCATCTGGTGGTTCGCGTGGACGCTCATCAACCGCCTGCTTTTGGCGAGCGACATACTCATCCTCGGCTTCGTCGCCTCGACTTCCGCCGTCACGGTCTACGCCCTGACGAGCTTCGCCGGGCAGACGCTCCTGAGCATCGTGACCATGCTCATCGGCGCGGTCACGCCGGGCTTGGGCGGGGTCATCGGCGAGAAGAAGTTTGAGAAGGCGTCGGCTCTGCGCCGCGAGATGCGGACGGTGAGCTGGCTGCTTTTGACGGCCATCGGCTCGACCATCCTGCTCTGGAATCGCTCGTTCATCTCGCTCTGGGTCGGCGAGGAACGCTTCGCGGGCTTCTGGCCGAACCTGCTCATCGTCCTGATGGTCGCGCAGTTCGTCTTCATACGTAACGACGCGCACCTCATCGACCTCACTCTGCAACTGAAAGAGAAGGTCTTGATGGGAGCGATAGCAGCCGTCCTCTCCATCGGCCTGAGCGCGCTTCTGATTCCGAGGCTCGGCATCGTCGGTCTCTGTCTGGGGATGATTAGCGGGCGAATGGTTTTGACCGTCTCTTACCCGTTCATCATCAATTCCTTTTTAGGCAGACCGGCGGACAGGCGCTTGGGGGAGGCGCTCCGACGCGCTTTGACGACCCTCTCCATCTACGGAGCGTCCGGCTATCTCGGTCGGCTCTGGCTAGCGGATAACTGGCTCGTGTGGGCGGCGTGTGTCGGCGTGAGCTTCGCCGTGTCGCTCGGAGTGGCGTCGATGGCCGGGTTGAGCACGGAGATGAGAAGGTCGCTCTTTCTGCGTCTGTCGATGATTAGGGGCTTGCGTGCCTCGCGCGGCGTGTAGGAGGCTCGGCGAAAGGTGAAGCGATGAAAAAGAGGCTTGGAGGGGCTTTGAGTAAATTTCGCGCGGGCACACGGGGCGGGCGTCTGAGCCTGCGAGCGTGGCTCATGCTGTCGTTGGCGCTCGCGGCGCTCGTCGCGCTCTCTGCGAGCGTCAACCGCGCCGTGCAGGAGCCTTCCGAGATTACCTTCGCCGTCATCGGCGACTTCGGCTCGAACGATGCGAACGAGCTGGCCGTTGCGAACCTCGTCAAGAGCTGGAATCCCGAGTTCATCATCACCGTCGGCGACAACAACTACCCGGACGGCGAGGCCGCCACCATCGACGCCAACATCGGCAAGTATTATCACGAGTTCATCTACCCTTACACGGGCAGCTACGGCGCGGGCGCGACGACGAATCGCTTCTGGCCTGCGCTCGGCAATCACGATTGGGACAACCTTTCGGGGCCGAAGATTCAGCCCCACCTCGACTACTTCGCTCTGCCCGGCAACGAGCGTTACTACGACTTCGTGCGGGGCCCCGTCCACTTCTTCGTCGTCGATAGCGACGCGCGCGAGCCCGACGGCGTCAACAGCACTTCGGTTCAGGCTCAGTGGCTACAGAACCGTCTCGCCGTCTCGACCTCGCCCTGGAAGATTGTCTATTTCCATCACCCGCCCTTCTCGTCGCGCACTTCTTGGACGAATCTCCAGTGGCCTTTCAAACAGTGGGGCGCGAGCGCCGTCCTCTCAGGCCACGCGCACATCTACGAGCGAGTGCTGCGCGACGGATTCCCCTATTTCACCAACGGCCTCGGCGGCGACAGCCTCGGCTCGTTCGCCACCACCATCGAAGGCAGCATGGTGCGATTCGGCTCCGACTACGGCGCGATGCGCGTGCGCGCAAGCTCGACGAGCATCACCTTCGAGTTCATCACGCGGGCAGGCACAATCGTCGATACCTACACGATGAGTCGCAACGCCGCCGTCCCCGCCGCGCCGACGAACCTTTCGGCCACCGCCGTCTCCACCAGCCAGATAGACCTCGCGTGGACTGACAACTCCACGAACGAAGACGGCTTTCAGGTCGAGCAATCGACCGACGGCGTGAGCTTCACGCGCATCGCCACGGTCGCCCCGAACGTCAACGCTTATTCCAACACCGGCCTTCAGCCCGCCACCACCTATTACTACCGCGTCCGCGCCTTCGCCTCCAGCGAAAACTCGGACTACTCCAACACCGCCGTCTCTACGACCACGATGGGCGCTCCCGCCGCCCCCTCCGGCCTCTCGGCAGCGACCGCTTCCAGCAGCCAGATAAATCTGAGCTGGACTGACAATGCCTCGAACGAATCCGGCTTCGAGGTAGAACGCTGCGCGGGCGCGAATTGTACGAACTTCCTCGAAGTCGCCGAAACGGGCGCGAACGTCATAAGCTATGCGAACGGCGGTCTCGCCGCTTCGACCACCTATCGCTATCGCGTGCGCGCCTTCAACGCGAGCGGCGATTCGGCCTATACCAACATCGCCGAAGCGACGACCGCAGCCGCCACCTCGACGCTGCCAGCCGCGCCCGGCAGCCTGACCGCTAACGCCGTCTCAAGCGTCCAGATAGACCTCAGATGGACTGACAATTCAAACAACGAAGACGGCTTCAAGGTCTATCGCTCGACCGACGGCGTCAACTTCACGACCGCCGCCACGCTCGGCGCGAACACGACCACCTTCTCGAACTCCGGTCGGACGGCTTCGACCACCTATTACTATCGCGTGCGCGCCTTCAACGCCTCCGGCAATTCCGCCTACTCGAACACCGTCAACGTCACGACCTGGCCGCCCGCCAGCGTCAAGCCGAGCGCGCCCACCAATCTCTCCGCGACCGTTCTCTCCGGCACGCAGATTCGGCTCAACTGGACTGACAACTCGACGAACGAAGACGGCTTCCGTATTCATCGCTCGACCGACGGCGTCAACTTCTCGGAGATAAACAAGGCGGGCACGAACGCGACGAGCTTCACCGATTCCGGTCTCACGGGCAGGACGACTTACTACTACCGCGTGCGCGCCTACAACGCGGCGGGCAGCTCCGCCTACACCAACACCGTCAGCCCCAGAACGCCCTGACAGAGGAATTGATTCATTTTTTCATTGAATCAATGAAAAAATGAATCAATGAGTTGAATGAGAACGAACGTGCCTTTGAAGCTGATTTCGGAAGTGGAAGGAACAGGGAGACTCCCTTTGCGCCCGTCGCTCGGCTGGCCTCGACGCCGTGCTCGGAGCGAGACGAAGACGGCGCGAGCGGACGACCGGACGGGGCGCGTCGAGGTGATGCCGCTCCTGCGTTGGATATTCTATTGCTTCGCTTTTTCGCTGCCGTTCGAGACTGTAGGCATCGGGCGTCTGGAGCCGCCGGAGGTTTTCGGCGCGCTGCTGCTTTTGTGCGCGCTTATTCAGCCCGGCGTCTTTCTGCGCTGGCCGCCGAGAGCCTTCTGGTGCTTCGTCGTCTATCTCTACCTGGCCGTCACGCTGGGCGCTCTGGAATTCTCCAGATACCCTTCGGAGCTTGCGGCCAAGATGTTCCTGCTCTCGCAGTTGACGATTCTGTGCTGGCTCGCCTACTGCCTCATGCGCGACGACCGCGTGGCGCAGAGGGCGCTTCTCGTCTTCGTCTTCTCGTGCGCCCTGCTCGCCGCGCTGCAAGTGACGGGCGTGGTCAGCCGCGCAGCCGATACGGGCGCGAAGATTCAGAGGGTGACGGCGCTCGGCTTCAATCCGAACAACCTCGCGCGCATCCTCGCGCTCGGACTCATCGCGCTCTTCGGCCTGACCTACGGCGCACGCAAAAGTCTGCTCCGCCCGCGCTACGTGGCGTTGCCTCTGATGGGCGTGCTCGGCGTGGCGATTGTGCAGACGGGCTCGCGCGGCGGCCTGCTCGCTCTGAGCGCGGGGCTTCTCATCTTCGTCCTGAGCGGCGCGACTCTGCGCTCCAAGCTTCGCAACCTCGCGGCCGTTACGCTTGTGCTCGGGTTCTTCGCTTTCGTCGCTTTGCAGTCCGAGACGATGCGCGGGCGCTTTGAGAAGACCTTAGAGGAAGGCGACGTGGCGAGAAGGGAACAGATATACCCTTCGGCCTGGGAGATGTTCAAAGAGAAACCACTCGTCGGCTGGGGCGCGATAACGAGCACTTATGAGCTTGGCTCGCGGCTCGGACACCCGGAAGAGGACAGCAAGAACCCGCACAACCTGATTCTCTACGCGCTGGTCTCCTCGGGGCTCGTCGGCGCGCTGCCGCTTCTCTTAGGGATAGGGCTCGTGGTCTGGTCTGCGTGGCGCGCACGCAAAGGTCTTCACGGCATGTTGCCTCTCTCGATGGTCGTCGTCGTGCTCGTCGCCAACATGAGCGGCCTCTGGCTCTACAACAAGATGCACTGGCTCGTCATGGCCTACGCGCTGGCGAGCAGCCAAAGCTACTTCAACTCGCGCCGGTCGAAACCGAAAACCGACGCGGCTTACCGCGCTCAGGCGGCGTAAGAAAGATGCTCATTACCTTCTCAGGACTGGACGGCGCGGGCAAGACAACTCTCATCGAGTGTCTGCGCGAGAGCCTTGAGCAGAGGGGCGTCGGCGTCTCGGTCGCACACATGTATTACGACGTGGGCTGCTCGGCCTGCCTGCGTTTCGTTCTGAGAAAGCTCGGACGCAGCAGCGCGTCAGTCGAACGCTCGCCGCTTTTATCGAAGGCATCGGAGGCATCGAAGGCATCGAAGGGCGCGACGCGCGCGCACGCGCCGCGCGAATTTGAAGAGGAACGTGGTGGGAAATCGACGCTCAGGCGCGTCGGGTCGGCGCTTATCTGGAACAGGACTCTGCGCCTGTGCGTCTACCCGCTCGACGTGCTGCTCTTTCTCGCCCGTCGCCTCTACGCCGAGCGCCTCAAGGGGCGGGTGCTCATCATGGACAGGTATTTCTACGATACGCTCGTCGATGTGTCGGGAGGGCGGAAGGGCTACGCCGCCCGACTGCTCTGGCTGCTGACGCCGAAGCCGACGCTGCCCGTCTATCTCGACATCAGCGCAGAAGAAGCACACGCGCGCAAGCCCGAGCACGGGGTCGAACACCTGCGCCGTCGTCGCCTCTCCTATCAGGGAGTCGTCCGGCGCGTCCCCGGTATGCTCGTCGTCGAAGCAGGCGACGACCTCGGCAGCACGCGCCGCTCTCTGGAAAAGAGAGTGCTCGAACTCTTGAGCGCCCGACCGGCGAGCGAGCGTGCGAACGCTTCGCGCGCCGACTCAACGGCGGAATTTTCAAGTCGATGATTGGCAGAAACAGATTCAAGCGAGCCATCAAGCGGACGGCCGGACGCGCAGCCATGCTGACGAAGGCTTTCGGCGCACCGCAGAGCGCGGGCGCGGCCTGCATCTTCTACTTTCATCGCGTCGCCGAAGTTGGCTTCATCGATTCGCACGTGGACGATTGGAATATCCCGCCCGCAGTCTTCGAGCGACAGATAGCCGCGCTCGCCGATTTCGCGGAGATAGTTCCCCTACAGGATTTGCCGCGCCGTCTCTCTCTGCCGCGTTCCGGCGCGATGCCGCAGAGGCCGCTCGTCTCCCTGACTTTCGACGACGGCTACGCCAACTTTCACACGCAGGCTCTCCCCGTGCTCAAGCGTTACGGCGCACACGCGACCCTGTTCGTCGTCACCGGCACGATAGGCTCAGAGTCTCCGATGCCCTTCGACGGCTGGGCTCTGAAGAACCGACGACGCACCGAGGCCGAAGCGTGGCGAGCGTTGAACTGGACTGAGCTTGAATCATGCGCGGCCTCCGGCCTCGTCAGCGTCGGCGCACACTCGCACGAACACCTGCGCGGCAGCCGCATCGAGAGAGCGCGGCTCGTCGAAGAGGCCGAGCGCTCGCGCGAGATTCTGCGCGCGCGTCTCGGCGAAGAACACGCGCGCGCCTACGCTTACCCTTACGGCAGCAGCCGTCTCGGAGACGCCTCCGAAGAGTACGCGCGGGCGGTGCGCGAGGCGGGCTACGCACTGGCCGTGACGACCGACCTCGGCCTCGCACGCGCTGAGAGCGACCCGTATCTTCTGCCGCGTATCGAAGCGCACGCGCTCGACGCGGCGGGCGTGCTGGAGGCGAAGGCCGTCGGCTCTCTCGTCCCCTATCGTTTCATCGACCATCTGCGCGTCGTCAATCGAGCTGTATGAAATCCAGCAGGCGGATTCTCATTCTCGACGGTCATACGAATCAGGCGCTCGCCTCCGTGCGCTCGCTCGGCGCTGCCGGATACGAGGTGCTCGTCGCAAGCCATCAACGCCTCGCCCTCGGCAGGTGGTCGCGCTACTGCCGCGCTGGCTTTCACCTGACGGGGCAGACCATCGAAGCCTTCGGCGCGATGCGCGACTGGGCACGCCAGCGTTCGGTTGACATTGTGCTCCCGATGAGCGAGCGCTCCTGCGTGCTCTTGAACGCCGAGCGTGCGCTCTGGGAAGAGACGGGGATAACGCTTGGCTGCGCGCCTGACGAACTGCTCACGCGCGCCTTCGACAAGGCCGAGACGCTTCGACGCGCCGACGCGTGCGGCGTGCGAATACCGCCGACGCGCTATCCCGCGTCGCTCGAAGAATGCTTCGAGGCGGCTCTCGAAACGGGTCTTCCATGTATCGTCAAACCGCGCCGGAGCAACGCCTGGGACGGACGGCGTTTCCTGCCGACCCGCGCCCCGGCCTACGTCAGTCGCCGGGAGGATTTACGCCGCGCGTTTGAAGCTTGCAGGCAGGGTGACGAGTGGCCGCTCGTTCAGGCTTACGTCGAGGGGCGCGGCAAAGGCATCTTCGCGCTGTGCGACAGGGGGCGCGCGGCGGCTTGGTTCGCGCACGAGCGTCTGCGCGACACGCGACCGACCGGCTCGGGCAGCAGCCTGCGCCGCTCCGTCTCGCTCGACGAGCGACTCGTCAGGCCGGCCGAGCGTCTGCTCGCCGCGCTCGAATGGCACGGCCCCGCGATGGTCGAGTTCAGAGACGACGCTCTTCATCCGCCTTGTCTGATGGAGGTCAACGGAAGATTCTGGGGCTCGCTCCAACTCGGCATCGACGCCGGAATCGACTTCCCGCGCCTCTGGGTCGGCATCCTCGAAGGCGAGAGCATAGAGGCTTCGGCGCGCTACGAGGAAGGGCTCACGCTGCGCTGGCTCTGGGGCGATGTCAAGCGTCTGCTCTGGATTCTGCGCGGCGCGCCGCGCGGCTATCCCGGCGCTTACCCAAGCGTCGGGCAGGGACTCCGCGAGCTGCTCGGACGCCAGCCCGAAGGGACGCGTCTGGAAGTCTGGCGCAGGGGCGACCCGCTGCCCGCCATCGGCGAATGGGTGCAGGGCACGAGAGATTTAGTTCAACGATGAACGCGGAACGCGGAACGATGAATGAAAAGCAGAAAGCAGTTTTGAGTTTTCAGTTTGCAGAAAAGCAGAGATGTCTTCTGCTGAAAACTGAAAACTCAAAACTGAAAACTGATTCATCGTTCCGCGTTCCTACTTCATCGTTTCGCAAAGGAGCTTTGACGAGATGGCGGAACGTATCAGAGTTTTGATGATTACCAGCGTGTGGCCTGCGCCGGGCATGTCTCGCACAGCTCACTTCATCAAGCGGCAGGCCGACTTCCTCGAAGCCGCCGGCATCGACGTTGACGTGTTCTACTTCAAGGGAGCGAAGAACCCCTTCAACTACCTGAAGGCCTGGCTGCGCCTGCGCGCGAAGCTTCGAGGCGAGCGTTACGACCTCGCGCACGCGCAGTTCGGGCAGAGCGGCGTGCTCGCCCTGCCTAAGCGCATGCCTCTGGTCGTCACCTTCAGAGGCAGCGACGTTTTAGGGATAGTCGGCGACAGCGACGGGCGCTACACGCGTGCGACACACATCCTACAGGGCTTGAGCCGACTGGTGGCGCGCTCGGCGGACGCCGTCATCCTCGTCTCCGAGCACATGAAAGATTTCATTCCGTCTTCCATCAAGGCTCACGTCATCCCTTCGGGCATCGACTTCAAGCTGTTTCGCCCCGTCCCCAAAGACGAAGCGCGCCGAAAGCTTTCGCTCGACCCCGAAGAACGACTCGTGCTCTTCGTCGGCAGACCGACGCAGGCCAGAAAGAGATTTGAAATCTCGAAGCGCGCCGTCGAGATTCTGAACGAACGGTTGCCCGCGCGCCTCGTCGTCGCATGGGGCGTCGCTCACACGGAGATTCCGCTCTACATGAACGCCTGCGATGCGCTGGTTTTCACCTCGATGCAGGAAGGCTCGCCCAACGTCGTCAAAGAGGCTCTGGCCTGCAACCTGCCGGTCGTCTCCGTCCCTGTGGGCGACGTGGCGCTGCGGCTAGAAGGCGTCGAGGGCTGCGAGCTTTGCGCCGACGATAGACCCGAGACAATCGCCGACGCGCTCGAACGCGTGCTCCGAAGAGGCGAGCGCATCGACGGTCGCACGTCGGTCAAAGACCTCGACGAGAGTCTTCTGACGGAGAAGGTCATCGGTATCTATCGCTCGGTCATCGAAGGACGCGCCGGCGCCGCTCAATCGAGCGCGCGCGTCGTCAGTCGCATCACCGAGACCAGCCAGAGCACATGAGTTAAGGAGGATTTGTTTTAAGGCCGCGTCGCGCGTCCGCGCTTCCATTGGAAGCCTGCTCGCGGCGACGACATCAAAGGGCGCACGCCATTTCTCTCGAACGAGAGTTTCGCCGAATACAAACGGGCTGGAGAGCGCGTGCCGGGCGCTCTCCAGCCCTTAGCATTAACCCCAACCCTCTCAAGGAAGAAAGTCAATGCAGTCAAATCCTATCATAAGACAGGACACGTCTGTTGACGCGCAGGAATCCGGTTTCGTCAACGATGCCCCAAGCATGACCTCAAGCCACACGACTGTGAGTGACGCCGCCAACGTCCTCATCTTTCGCCGCCCCTTCAACGGACAAGACTTCGCCCTCCCGCATCTGCCGGGGCGGCTCGTCGCCCGAACATTCAGCGTCCGCACGCCCTACGCCTCGCGCTCGGCTCGCTCGCAGGCTCTCTATAACCTCTGCAAACGCGGCTTCGACATCGCGGGCGCGTCCGTGCTTCTGCTCATCACCTCGCCTCTGTTCGTCCTCGTCGCGCTCGTCGTCAAAGTGACGAGTCCGGGCCCCACCTTCTTTCGTCACAAGCGGCTCGGGCAGAACGGTCGGGAGTTCGTCTGCCTCAAGTTTCGGACGATGGTCGCCGATGCCGAAGAGCGACTGAAAAGGGACACGCACCTGCGCGGGCAGTTCGAGGAAGCCTTCAAGATTAAAGACGACCCGCGCATCACGCGCACCGGCGCGCTCCTGCGTAAGACGAGCCTCGACGAGCTGCCGCAACTCTTCCAGGTCTTGCGCGGCGAGATGAGCCTCATCGGGCCGCGTCCCATCGTCGAGCGCGAGCTGGCGAAGTATGCCATCTACGGCGTCAAGCTTCTGAGCGTCAAGCCGGGGTTGAGCGGTCTCTGGCAGGTCTGCGGGCGTAGCGATACAACCTACCCGCAGCGCGTGATGATGGACATGCACTACATCGACCATCGCGGCCTGCGGCTCGACCTGCAACTGCTTCTGCTCACCACCATCGCCGTCCTCAGAAGAGCGGGCGCGTGCTGACGCTGCTTCGAGAAAGATGAAGGTATGCGTATTCTCTTCGTCACGCAGATATTTCTCCCTGAGATGGGCGCGCTCTCGAATCGCCTCTACCCTCTGGTCGAGCGGTTCGTCGCGGCGGGTCACGAAGTCTTCGTGGCGACGGGGATGCCGAACTATCCGAAGGGCATCGTCTTCGACGACTATCGCGGCAAGCGCACGATGCGCGAAGAGCGCGACGGCTACACCGTCCTCAGAACCTCTTACTACACGACGCCGCGCAACCAGTCGAAGTGGGCGCAGCTTCGCAGCTACCTGGGCTTCATCCCCGCCGCGCTCAGGAGCGGCTGGCGCGCGGGCAAGCTGGACGTTGTCTTCGTCACCTCGCCGCCCATCTTCACGCTCATCCCGGCCATCATCCTTGCCAAGCTGCGCGGCGCGCGCCTCGTCCTCGACGTGCGCGACCTCTGGCCTGACGAATTGATAACCTACGGCGGCTTCCGCGAAAACTCTCTCGCCGTCAGCGGCGTGCGCGCCGTCGAACGTCTCGGCTATCGCACGGCGGAGCTGGTCACGGCGACGACCGGGACAATCGTCGAGACCATTGTCGAGCGCGGAGTTCCCGCCGAGCGAGCTTTCTTCCTGCCGAACGGCGCGGACGTGGAGCTGTTCCGACCTCTTCCGAGCGAGAACACGGTCGCCGCCGAGTATCCTTTCGGCGACCGCTTCGTCGTCATGTACGCGGGGCTCTTCGGCATCAAGCACAGCCTCGAAGTGATGCTCGAAGCGGCGGCGCTCCTGAGAGAGCATAAGGAGATTGTCTTCTTCCTGCTCGGCGGCGGCGCGCGGCGCGACGCGCTCATGGAGTATGCGAAGGAGAAGCAACTCGACAATGTGATTTTCGGAGAGGAACGCAGCGTCCGGGAAGTTCCGGCGATTATGGCGAGAGCCGACGTGTGCTTCGCCGCCGTGCGGCCTGAGCAGTATCCGAAGAAGGTTATCTCGGTGAAGGTGTTTGAATATCTGGCCTGCGAGAAGCCTGTCGTCGGGGCGCTCGGCGGCGAGAGCGCGCGCGTGCTGGAGCAATCGGGCGGCGGCATCGTCGTCGCGCCGGGCGACGCGCGCGCCACCGCCGACGCCATCCTCACGCTCTACCGAGACCCTCTGCGACGCGCCGCGATGGGCAAATCCGGTCGTCGCTACGTCGAGGAAAACTACTCAAGATCGGCCTGGGCGGCGCGACTCGAAAAGGCTGTCGTCAAGCTCTGCGACCGCAAAGAAAAGAAGGATGAAACGCGCGCGCTGTTTCTTCCGGAAGATAACTGCTCTCCCGAAGCGACCGAATGAGGAAATACAAGCTGGCAATTCTCATCGGCATCTCGCCTCTACCCGTCATCGTCGCGCTCCTTGCAATCCACTTTCTCCCCGGTTGGCTCAAGGCCGAAAGTCAGAACGCCGCCGCTCATCTCGACGCACGTCACTCGACAATAAAAACAGACGCTCCCGGTCATTCCATCGCAAGCCTCACCGTGAGTCCGGCAACACTCTCGGGCGGCGCTCGCTCAAGCGTCCAACTCGCTCTCCGGCGTCCCGCACCTGCGGGCGGCCTTCGCCTCGACATCTCAAGCTCCAACCCGACGCTCGCCCGTCCGCCTAAAAATCTGCTCATCCCCGCCGGACAAACGAAAGCCGCCTTCAACGTCGAGACCGAACGCGTCTCTTCCTACAGCACCGTCAATCTCTCTCTCTCCTTCGAGGGCAGAAACCTCTGGACGGACGCGCTAGTGCTGATGCCTGCGCCGCGCGCCGAGTGGTACGCCGCGCCCGACGGGCGACCGGGCGGACGCGGCACGAAAGACTCGCCCTGGGATTTGCAGACGGCGCTGGCGGGCGGCGCTTCGGGAAATGAAGTGAAGCCGGGCGACACTCTCTGGCTCGGCGGCGGGCGCTACGCGGGCGCTTACACCTCCACGCTCGCGGGCAAGGCGGACGCGCCCATCCTCGTCCGCGCGCATCGGGGCGAGCGCGCCGTGCTCGACCGTGCGGGCGTCGGCGAGTCGAAGCAACCGGCGCTCAAGGTGCGCGGCTCGCACGTCTGGTTTCAGGGTTTCGAGATTATGAACTCAGAGCCGAATCGCAGTCGCCTCAGCCCCTACTCGGGCAAAGACGAGCCCTGGCGCGGCTCGGGCGCGGACGTTTACGCTTCGGACGTGAAGTTCGTCAACATGGTCTTTCACGACAACGGGCACGGCATCTGGGACAAGGAGGACAGAACGGAAGTTCACGGCTGCCTCTTCTTCTACAACGGCAACAACAAGCGCGAGCACGCCCTCTACGTCGGAAACTCAAAGGGGACGAAGCTCATCACCGACAACGTCGTCTTCGCGCAGGGCGGCTACGGCATCCTCGCTCATTCAAACTCCGACTCAAGCTCGCAATCCGGCCTGCACCTCGAAGGCAACGCCGTCTTCAACAACGGGCTGCTCACGCTCGACGACCAGACGACCGGCAACCTTCAGGTCGGAGGCGTCGAAGGCGTCTCTGCCGAGCGCGTGGTCTTACGGAACAACTACGTCTACAACTCGCCCAACGCCGCCCGCAGCAAGAGCAACGGCATTCGCCTCGGCTACGAAGAGACCGCCAACCGCGACGTGCGCCTGCTCGACAACTACATCGTCGCCGACACGCCCTTGCGCCTCTGGTGGTGGCAGACCGTCGAGCTGAAAGGCAACACCATCTACTCGCGCGGCGAAACTCTCGAGCTCAAGCTGCCGCCGAAAGGCGCTCACAGCTACGACTGGGATTTCAATACCTACATCAACGCGAGCCGCGCCGCCGCTCCGACTCTCGTCAGGGATTCGGACACGTTCGATTTCATGCGCTGGCAACGCGCGACCGGCTTCGACGCCGCGAGCCGGATGCAGCAGAGCCCTTCGGCTCGCCCCGAAGGCGTCGAGCTTTTCATCCGACCCAACCGCTACGAAGCCGGACGCGCACACCTCGTCGTCTACAACTGGGCGCTCAGCGAGCAGGTGCCGGTTGATTTAAGTTCTATCTTATCCGTCGGCGCGAGCTACGAGATACGCGACGCCCAAAACTACTTCGGCGAGCCGGTGGCGAAGGGAATCTACCAGGGCTCGCCCGTCACGCTTCCACTCAAACTCCTACAGGTCGCCCCGCCCGTCGGCAAAGTCGAGCGCGCACCCTCCCACACTGCGCCGGAGTTCGCCGTCTTCATCCTTCAACAAACCTCCAGCCCCGCCCGCACGAATAGACGTTAGGCGCTGACCCTTCGCTGAGAATCAGCGTTGAACTTCGCAGCATTCGGTATCGTAGTAGCTCTCAGGAGGGGAAAGAGGATGTATTGTTCATCTTGCGGGGTGGCCGTCGGGCAGGGCTTGAGCTATTGCAATCATTGCGGCGCGAAGTTGAACGGAGAGAAAGGCGAAAGCGTCGTCAAATCGTCGGAAATTAAACCTGAAGCCCTCGTCCAGGGGATAATGGCGGTTTTCGTCTGCGGCCTCGGAGCTATCGCGGTTCTCTTAGGCGTGATGAAAGCCGTGCTCGACTTTGACATGCCGGTGCTCGTCGCTTTTGCGCTGCTCAGCTTCCTGATAATGATAGTCATCGAAGGCGTCTTCATCCGGCTGTTGCTGCGTCGCAAGCGCAGCGCGGAAGGAGCAGGCAACACCCTGTTATCGAAGGGGCAGGCAACAAAAGAGCTTGAAGCGGCGCAGGCGCGAGCGTTGCCGGAGCCTGTGCCGAGCGTCACGGAAGGGACTACCCGCGCGTTCGAGCCTGCTTACAGGGAGCGACAACACAGGTGAAGAATCGCCGCATGAAGCCAGGCTTTAGACCATCCCCGACAGTTTACCGATGACTCGGCAGGACGAGACTTGCGCGCTGCTGCTGCGCGGGCGTGGCCTGCGGCGTCGCGCCGCCGCGCAGCGATACCTGTCCGAGCCTTGAGAAGTTGATTGACTCGCCTAAGATTCGCGCCGCCTCTTCCGGCGCGTGGAAGCCCGTAGAGTTTTCCGCCTCGACGAAATCCAGATAAAACTGCGCCTGACGCTGGAAGCTTCGAGCCTGCGCAAGCTCCGCGTCGGGGCGTCCCGACTCGCGCGCCGCCTTGATGTCGCCTATCAGCTGGACGAGCGCGTCCATCGCAAGGTTGCGCATGCGGAAGGTGCGCTCCTGTAGAGTCTCGACGCGCGCTTTGAGTTCTTCCTCCGGCCACTTGTGACAGGTCTGGCAGGCGCGGTTGATGTTCAGGAGCGGACTGCGAACGTGGTGGTCGCTGATTTTCAGCGCGCCCTGACGCATGTAGGGCATGTGGCAGTCGGCGCAGGCGACGCCCGAGCGCGCATGGACGCCTTGGTTGTACATCTCGAACTCGGGATGCTGCGCCTTGAGGACTTCAGCGCCGCTCTCGGCGTGAACCCAATCCTTGTGCTTCTGCTCCTCGTAGTAGGCCATTATCTCTTCAACCTTGATGCCCTTCGCCCAGGGGTAGACGAGCCGCTTCTCCTCTCCTTTGAAGTAGTATTCGACGTGGCACTGGCCGCAGACGTATGTACGCATCTCCTGCCGGGTCGCCATCCGGTTGACATCGTAGTTCTCGACGCCCTGCGCGGCCTTTAGCGCCCGTATGCCCTCCATGAAAGCGGGACGCGTGACGCGTAGCTGCATGGTCTGCGAGTCGTGACAGTCGATGCAGGCGACGGGGTGAGAGACGAGCTTGCGCGCCTCGAAGTAGGGCGTGCGGTTGAGCTGCTCGAAGCCTTTGAAGATGTCGCCGCCGCCGAGCTGCTTGTAGGTCGTGTAGACGGAGGCGTGGCAGTTCATGCATGTGCCGGGCTGCTTCACGACCTGCTGGCGCTCGGTGAAGGTCTGGTCGTCGAGCATGTAGGCGTGGCCGCGCTCTTCGCGGAAATCTTTGGCGAAGGCGTAGCCCGCCCACATCGTCTTGAGTCGCGGGTCTTCTTCGAGGCGCGACTGCGCGACGATGGAGCGCGGGTCGGCCTGCGAGGGCGAGCGCGGCACGGCCTCGCTTCCGCCGTAGCGCGTGCGCACCTGATCGACCGTGCGCTGGTAGCCGTCGTACTGCATCGGGAAATTCTTTCCCCAAATGGCCGGGTCAACCGTGTCGTCCGTCAATTCGACGACGCGGTAGAAAGGATTCTTCGCTTCCTCTTTGCGCTCCATGATGTTGACCAGCAGCGCCATGCCGGCGATGGCCGCCAGCATCGAGATGATAGCCGTCACGGCTATCAGCTTGAGAGAGCGAATACGCCCCGGCCTGCTCTTCTTCTCGGACACGTCCTTGTCGTCTTCAGCCATTGAACCTTCCCTGAACGATGTTTAGATTGCTTCACAAAAACGCTTCAAACATGAGCGGAACAGCAACGCGGGAGGATGAAAGAAAGGCAAACTGCTTTCCGCTTTTACTTCCGCCTTCATCCTTCATACTTCCTACTTGCTTTTCATTACCTGAGATGGCCGACCGAGCTGTGGCAGCGAACGCAGGAGAATTCCTGGTTACTGTGGGGCGTTCCCTCAATCGCCGTGACTATCTCCTGATGACACTTGCGGCAAGCCTGCTCCGTTACCTCGTGATTGCGCCGGGTGATTTGAATCGGGTCGGGGTAGCCGCCGGTCGTGAAATAGAAGGAATGCCAGAATCCGTTGGAGGCTTTGGTCGCATACTTGCCGACGAGGCCGGGCGGCGTGTGGCAGTCGTTGCAGACGGCGACGGCGCGGTGGCTCGATTTTATCCAGCCGCTATACTGCTCCTCCATGACGTGGCAGTTGGCGCAGGCCGCCGGGTCGTTCGTCAGGTAGGAATAGCCGCGCGCGTAGATGAAAGTGTAGCCGCCGATGCCGAGGACGACGCCGAAGGCGACGCCGATGATGATGCCCTGAATTGTCTCTGCTCTCATCGAAAACTCTTTGACAGTTCGCTCTTGAGTTATTCAAACATAATCATGCGGCTATCCGTTGTGACGCAGGTCACAACGGACAGGCGTCGGCGGGCAACAACTCATAGAAGCCGCCGTTGGAGCGCGCGCAGCAGGCTATTTTTTGAGTTGCTCGAAATATTGCTGGCGAAACTTGGAGACTTTCGGCGCAATCACGGCGCGGCAATAGGGCTGGTTCGGATTCTGCTCGTAATAACGCTGGTGATATTGCTCGGCCTCGTAGAACTCGCCGGCGGGCGCTATCTCCGTGACAATCGGCGCGCCCCAGAGCTGCGCCGCCTCAAGCTCGGCGACGACGCGCTCGGCAGTCTCTTTCTGCTGCGGCGAGTGATAGAAGATGGCCGAGCGATACTGCGTGCCGATGTCTGCGCCCTGCCGGTTCAGAGTCGTCGGGTCGTGGACGGTGAAAAAGACTTTGAGAAGCTCTTCGTAGGAGACAACCTGCGGGTCGAAGGTAATCTGCACGGCTTCGGCGTGGCCGGTCTTGCCGGAGCAAACCTGTTCGTAGGTCGGGTTCGCCGCCGCGCCGCCCGTGTAGCCCGACTCGACGCGCTCGACGCCTTTGAGGTCGTCGAACACCGCCTCGACGCACCAGAAGCACCCGCCCGCCAGCGTCGCCGTCTCTCGTCCGTTGGTTTCCTGCATAGCTGATGTAGTCCTCGAATAAGAATAAATTCCCTGAGAATGAATCCCGGGCTAGCCTCGCGGCCTCGTCCGTCGTTTGCCTTCAACTGCTTCGGTTGTTTCGCTTGGCGCGATTATATCACGAGCGCAGAACACGCCTCGCCGAAGGCGACGGGCTATCGAAGTCTTCCGGCGCGGCGCGCGATGTATAATGCCGACTCGACAACAGCAGGCAGACGTTTTCAGCATCTTTGGAAGGTGAAATCTATGGACGCTTCAGCATGGCCGAGTCTTCCGCTCGAAGAATGGAAGGATACTTACGCGACGCTTCATATGTGGACGCAAGTCGTCGGCAAAATCAGGCTCGCTCAGAGCCCCCTGATAAATCACTGGTGGAACGTGCCGCTCTACGTCAGCCCACGCGGGCTGACGACCTCCAACATGCCTTACGACTCTCGAAGCTTCGAGATGGAGTTCGACTTCGTCGAGCACAAGCTCGTCGCACGTTGTAGCGACGGCACCGAGCGAAGTCTCCCGCTCGTCGCGCGCACGGTCGCCGATTTCTACCGGGAGGTGTCGGAGATGCTTCGAGGGCTCGGCATCGAAGTGAAGATTTGGACGACGCCGGTCGAGATTGAAAATCCAATCCCGTTCGAGCAGGACGACCGGCACGCTTCTTACGAGGCCGACTACGCCAATCGTTTCTGGCGCATCCTTCTGCAAACCGAGCGTGTCCTAACCGAGTTTCGCTCCCGCTTCATAGGCAAGGTGAGTCCCGTGCATTTCTTCTGGGGCAGCTTCGATTTGGCCGTGACGCGCTTCTCCGGCAGGCGCGCGCCCGAGCGCGAGGGCGCGGATTCCATCACGCGCGAAGCCTACTCGCACGAAGTCATCAGTCACGGCTTCTGGCCTGGCAGCGGCAACGTCAACGAAGCAGCCTTCTACGCCTACGCCGCGCCCGAGCCCGCCGGGCTGCCGCAAGCCGCCGTCCGCCCCGCAGCCGCCTTCTACAATCCGCCCACCGCAGGCTTCATCCTCCCCTACGAACACGTCCGGCAAGCTGCCGAGCCCGAACAGGTCTTGATGGAATTTCTGCAAAGCACCTACGAAGCGGGCGCGACCCTTGCGAAGTGGGATAGAGACTCTCTCGAAAGGTAAAGTCTAAAGTCTGGAGTCTGGAGTCTAAAGTCAAAACCGAAGTCCGGCGCGCGGCGCTGACGTCTGCCTTTGACTCCAGACTCCAGACTTTAGACTTATCCGGTTGCTTCGCGTAGCTCACGGAAGAGGCGGGCTAAATCTTTGGGCTGGTAGTGTGCGTTGAGGCCGCTCGGGTTGGGGAGAATCCAGATGCGTGTGCGGCCGATGGCTTCGTCCTGAAGACCGAGACGCGCGTCGGGGCGCTCGAAGGCGGTTCGATAAGCGGTGATGCCGAGGACGGCGAGAAACTTCGGACGAAAGCGACGCACCTTCTCCGACAGAAGTCGCCCGCCCTCGACTATCTCTGCCGGTGAAAGCTCGGCAGCCGTCGCCGTCGCGCGCTCGACGACGTTGGTGACGCCGTAGCCGCTCTTCAATAGCTCGCGCTCGTCGAAGGGCGAGAGCAGTCGATTCGTAAAACCTCCGGCGTAGAGGGCAGGCCAGAAACGATTGCCGGGGCGCGCGAAATGATGGCCGACCGCGCCCGAATAGAGCCCCGGATTGATGCCGCAGAAGAGCACCTTGAGGCGCGGCGCTATCACGTCGGGCACGCGCTTTCCTTTCGCGGCCTGTATCTCTTCCCGGGTCGGCTTCCGGTGCTGCATCGGCGCTTCCGTCCTTCCGTCTTCACGAATAGTCGAGCACGCCCGTGTGCATCGTCATCTTCCACTCTTCGCCGACCTTTGAATAGACTTTGCAGACACGTCCCTGCCAGTGCTCGAACCTTCCTTCCGCATCGACCCAGAGTGTATCTATATCGACGACGGCCAGCGCGCCGTCGCCCTCTTTGGAAATCTCGATGCGCTTAATCTCACGGCGGTTATGCACGAGGCGGTGCGTGTCGAAAAGCTCCTGCCAGTCGCGCCGCCAACGCTCGCGGTCGAACCTGCCGAGAACAAATATCCAGTCCGAGGGGTCGTGCGATTGAGGCGTCGGCGGCCAAGGCCAAACCATGTCGGGATGAAAGAGCGAGAGCAGAGCCTCGGCGTCCTGCGTGTCCCATGCTCTGGTCTCGCGTCTCACCATCTCCTCTATCTGTCGCTCTGCATCCATAAACGTTTCGTCCTGTCGCCCTACTTCGACGCGTTCTGCTATTCTAGTCGAGCTTGCGCGAGGACAACTCTCTTCGAGCGCCCACTCAGCGCCGGATTATAAACCAGCAAGCTCCGCGTCCGATGGCTTTGAGAGAAACAAAAATGTCCGGCCTTTTATCCGGGGCGCGAGAGCGGCTCGACAGGAAAGGCTTCTTCTTTATTCCGAACCTCGCCGGCGCCGCTCTAATCCTCTGGCTCGTCGCCCCATACTTCGCCAACAAATCAGAGAACGCCGTCGTCTTCGGCAGATACAGCCCCGGCTATTTCGCCTGTCTTATGGCGGTGTTAATCGTTATCGCCGTCGTCGCTTCAATCGCGCTCGTCGGCGCGGCGAAGATAAACCGGAGGCTGTTTCTGTCGCTCGTACTGCTCTTCTGCGTCTGCGAAGTGCTGACACGATTGTTCGTCTCCGTGCCGCTTCGCGCCTACGACGTGGGGAGCGATTCTCTCAACTACCCGCTCCCATACGTCGTCTTCGGCGGAGAGCCAAACGCCGAAATTCCGGGCAAGGATGAGAGGCTCAATACCCTCGGATTTCGCGGCACGCTTCCGCCCGCAGAGAAGAGGGACGAGTTCAGGATTATCATGCTCGGCGGCTCGACGGTCTATCTCGGCTTCCCTCTTGAGCGGTCGCTTCCCGCGCGGTTGGAAGCCCTCTTTCACGCCGACGGCCACGGCAACGTGAAAGTCTATAACTGGGGCCTGCCCGCTTACGTCTCCGGGCAGGAATTGACCCTGCTCGCGCATACCGTGCTCGACTACAAACCCGACCTCGTCGTCGTCTACGACGGCGCAAACGACATCATCTTCCCCTACCTCGTCGATCCGCGTCCCGGTTATCCTTACAGGTGGATAGTCCACGAAGCGGGGCTCGAAGCGGTCAGGCGCTCGCGCTCCGGCATGCTGCCGACGCTGCCGACGCTGGCCGGATTGATTCGCGCGAGCCGCTTTCTCACCTTCACGCTCACGCTCTTCGGCAACAACAGACTCGACGTTCTGGAGAGAGATTTCGTCGCGCGACAGACCGAGCCTTTAAAGGCGAAGGTCGGCTTCGGCACTGACGCGTGGAGACAGAAAATCGCTTCCGTCTTCGTCGGCAACCGCGCGAAGATGTGTGCCATCGCGCGCGGCGCGGGCTTCCGCGTCGCGCTGTTTCTCCAACCCAGCCTCCCGCTCAAGCATCCGCTCGTCGGCAAAGAGCTTACCCTCACCTACTCGCAGGAGGAGCAGTCGAGCTTTCGTCAAATCTACGGGGACGTTCGACAGCGATTGAAGGAGGCAGGCTCATTCAATCCAGCCGACGCTTGCTACTCCTTCGACCTGAGCGATATTTTTCTCGATTACGAGCGCGAGGTGTATGGAGACATCGTTCACCTCAACGACGACGGCAACGCTCGCGTGGCGAGCTTCATCTACGCCAGTCTGAAAGAGTCAGGGCTTGGTGTTGGCGTCAGGCCGTAAACGACGCAGGGAAGCATCGGGGTATGAGTTACGCGGTCAAAGAGATTTATTACACGCTTCAGGGCGAAGGGGCGAACGCGGGGCGCGCTGCCGTCTTCTGCCGCTTCGCCGGATGCAACCTCTGGAGCGGGCGCGAGGAAGACCGCGCCGAAGCCGTCTGCGATTTCTGCGACACGGATTTCGTCGGCACGGACGGCGCGGGCGGAGGGCGTTTCTCTTCGGCTGAAGAGCTGGCCGAGGCCGTCTCCGCCTGCTGGCCTGCGGCGAGCACGAACAAGGGCGCGCGGCCTCTCGTCGTCTGCACGGGCGGCGAGCCTCTCTTGCAGCTCGACGCAGAACTCGTCCGAGCTTTTCAGGTGAAGGGATTCGAGGTCGCCGTCGAAACCAACGGCACGCGACAAGCGCCGCCGGGGCTGGATTGGGTCTGCGTCAGCCCGAAGGCGGGGGCTCGGCTCGCGCTGCTTTCAGGCGACGAGCTGAAGCTCGTCTTTCCGCAGGAGGGAGCCGAGCCCGCGCTCTTCGAGCGGCTCGACTTTCGACACTTCTTCCTTCAACCGATGGACGGCGCAGACCGCGAGGCCAACACCGAGCGAGCCGTCCGCTACTGTCTCGAACATCCGCGCTGGCGGCTGAGCCTCCAAACTCACAAGCTCATCGGCATCCCTTAACAACCGACAGAAGCGCACTCCGCCCTACAGGCCGCGACCGCCCCGAGTAGCATCAACTTCAAGCAGCTTTGCGACGCGGCGCGGCGGCTCTGGCGCGCGGCAATCCGAGCCGTTCGCGCAAGCCCGGACAGGCGTCCAACTCCGCGCCGGGGATACACTCGGCGCAGACCCACTTGCCGTCGGAATTGCGCATGTGCAGCGAGCCGGCGGTCTTGCGGCAAGCCTCGCATTTGAAATCCTTTCTCATCCTCTTCTTCTCCGAAATCTAAAGGCTTCGACTCTCAAGCGGCGCGCGGGCGCTGCTGCTGCTGTTGCTGCCGGCGCGGGTCGTACTCTTCGGCCAAGTAGCAACGCGCGATGAACTTGAGCACCGCCGAAACGTGCTTGCATTCGTAGCCCGATTCGGCGTTGCCCCGGTAGATGAAGTCGGCGCAGGTGCAGGCCAGATGCCTCGTCTCGGGGTCGAGAAAGAGGTGATACTGGCGCTCCTCATGCGCCTCCGTGAAGGCAATCCAGCCGTAAGGCTCGGCCTCGTAAACCCTGACGCGCTCCGAGCGCGCCGCCCGTTCTTCAGCCGGTGTGAAGGAATGTATCTTGCCCGCCTGCGTCTTCTTCGATGTCATCCGACTTAGTACCTCTCGCCTCAATTTCAAGCGAAAGCATTATAACATGAACGTGGCGTTTGTGGAACAGTGTTTCACGGATGATACGAAATGGACGATGGACGATAGACCATAGACGATGGACAAATGCGTGCGAGCGATGACGAGAAATGATGAGAAGCGAGCGGTCTGGCCGCCGTCCATCGTCCACCGTCTATCGTCAAAACTCTGTACCATCACGTACAGAGAAAACAGTTCGATTAGTGTAAATTCATAGGCGTTAAAACTTCCCCCAATACCGATTCTCACGTATCCGAGTTGTATCGGAAGGTCTCTTTCTCTCGGGCGCTGGCTTGCGTTTCTTGAAGAGGGACGTGTCTCGGCGAGAGTTTCGGGCACGAATGGAAGATGCCGGGGCGCTCGGGTTCTGGTCGGTTTCCGGAGCGCGGCGGAGTTGAAGATTGAAGCCCGGCGGAGGCTTTTTATGAAGCTGAGCGAAGCGCGCGGCAAGCTGGTGGCTATCGGCGGCGGCGAGGATAAGAAGAACGAGCGCGAGATTCTGAAGGAGTTCGTGCGTCTGGCACGGGGGGCGAAGGCGCGTCTGGTCGTGATGACGGTGGCGACGGACGAGGCCGAGGAGGCGGGCGCGGAGTACAGGGAAGTCTTCAATCGTCTGGGCGTAGATGACGTGACGGTCGTGGACGTTTCCACGCGCGAAGATGCGGAGTCCGAGGCGTCGATGCGGGCGCTCAGGGAGGCGACCGGCATCTTCTTCACGGGCGGCGACCAGCTTCACATCACGACGCTGCTCGGCGGAACCGACATGCACAAGCTTCTGAAGGAGCGATACGAGAAGGGCATCGTCCTGGGCGGAACGAGCGCGGGCGCGGCGATGATGTCGAACTCCATGTTCATCCGGGGCGATTCGGAAGAGACGCCGCGCTTCGGCGGCATGGAGCTTGGCCCCGGCATGGACTTCATCGTCGGCGCGGTCATCGACACACATTTCTCGCAGCGCGGGCGCATCGGTCGGCTCGTCACAGCCGTCGCACACTACCCGCAAGACCTCGGCCTCGGCATCGACGAGAACACGGCGATGATTGTGCAGGGCGACGAGTTTGAGGTTATCGGCGAGGGCGCGGTGACGGTCGTCGATGCCGGAGACATCACCTACACGAACCTTCCTTACGTGAGCGACGGCGACGCGCTCGGGCTCTACAACATCAAGCTGCACATCCTTCCCGCAGGCCATCGCTTCAGCCTCGCCGAGCGTTGCCCTCTGGTGAGAGAGCCGCCCACAACGAAAAAAGGGAAAGCGAAGGATTCGGGCAAGCGCGAGAAACGAACGAAGGGGCGAACAAAGGGGTCGAGAAATGCGAATAGATAAAATCAGGGCTCTCACGGGGCCGAACGTCTACAGCCACCAGCCCGTGCTCGTCATGCGGCTCCACCTTGAGGAGTTGAGCGAGCGTGAGAGCGTAGAGATTCCCGGCTTCATCGACCGGCTGCTGCTCACGCTGCCCGGTCTTCAGGAGCATCACTGTTCGAGAGACAAGCCGGGCGGCTTCGTCGAACGGCTCTACGAAGGCACGTACTTCGCGCACATCGTCGAGCACACGGCGCTTGAGTTGTCCGAGCAGGCGGGGATTCCCGTCGGCTTCGGTCGTGCGCGCTACTCGGAGGAAGAGAATTGCTACATCGTCGTCGTCGCCTACAGGTCTGAGGCGGGGATGCGCTCGCTTTTGAACGTCGCGGTCGAGCTTATCGAGTCGCTGGTCAAGGGCGAGCCTTACGCGCTGGAAGAGAAGCTCAAAGAGACGCGGCGCATCGTCGCGCACAGCGAGCTTGGGCCGAGCACGAAGGCGATTGTAGACGAAGCGGCGCGGCGCGGAGTGCCCTGGTTTCGCATCGGGCAGGGTAGCCTCGTGCAGCTCGGCTACGGCAAGCAACGCAAGTTCATACAGGCCGCCATCTGCGACGACACGCGCGCCATCGGCGTCGAGCTGGCGGGCGACAAGGATCTGACCAAGACGCTGCTCGAACAAATCTCCATCCCCGTCCCGCGCGGCATCCGCGCCGAGACGGGGGACGAAGCGGTAGATGCGCTCGAAAGAATCGGCGCTCCCGTCGTCGTCAAGCCTCTCGATGGGCGACAGGGCAAGGGCGTCTCGCTCAACCTTTCGACGCCCGAAGAGGTAGCTCACGCCTTCCACCTCGCCAGAGAGTTCTCCGACTACGTGCTGGTCGAAGAGCAGTGCATGGGCAAAAACTACCGCGTGCTCGTCATCGACGGCGAGATGGCGGCTGCGAGCGAACGCCTTCCCGCGCACGTCGTCGGCGACGGCTTCCGCACCGTCTCCGAGCTAATCGAGCTGACGAACCGCGACCCCCTGCGCGGCGAGGGACACGAAAAGCCGCTCACGCAAATCGTCATCGACCCCATCGTCCTCGCGCACTTGCAGAAAAACGGCATGGGGCTCGACCACATCCCGCGCGCAGGCGAGACGGTCTTCCTGCGCGACGGCATCAACCTTTCGACCGGCGGCACGGCGAGCGACGTGACCCGCCTCGTACATCCGAGCGTGGCGCAAATGTGCATCAGGGCGGCGCGCGTCGTCGGCCTCAACATCTGCGGCGTCGATTTAGTCCTTGAAGACATCGCAAAGCCTCTCTCGGAGCAGCGCGGCGGCGTCATCGAGCTAAACGCCTCGCCCGGCCTTCGCATGCACCTCTATCCGAGCGAGGGGCGCGCGCAGAACGTCGCCGAAAAAATCGTTGACATCATGTATCCGCCCGGCACGCCCTCGCGCATCCCCGTCATCTCGATTACGGGGACGAACGGCAAGACCACCGTCACGCGAATGCTCGGCCACGCTCTCTCTCAAGCGGGCTTCCAAGTCGGCATGACGACGACCGACGGCATCTACGTCGGCGGCCAGCGCATCGTCGAAGGCGACACGACGGGGCCGCACTCCGCGCGCACAGTTCTGTGCGACCCTTCGGTCGAAGTGGCCGTGCTGGAGACGGCGCGCGGCGGCATCACGCGTCGAGGCTTGGGCTACGACTGGTCTGACATCTCCGTCATCACCAACATCCAGCCCGACCACATCGGGCAGGACGGCATCCGCGACACGGAAGACATCCTGCACATCAAATCGCTCGTCGCCGAGCGCGTCCGCGAAGGCGGCACGCTCATCCTCAACGCCGACGACGAGCATCTCTCGCGTCTTCCGGAGAACAGGCGCGTCGCCCGTCTGCCGAAACAGATTATCTGGTTCTCTCTGAGAGAACATCACCTCCCGATTAAGCGACATCTGGACGCCGGGGGCACGGCCTACTTCGTCCGTGAGGGATGGATGACGGAGGCCGTCGGCCATGAAGAGTTTCTGCTGGCGCACGTCGGCGAAATCCCCTCGACGCTCGGCGGCACAGCCGAGTTCAACATAGCGAACGCTTTGGCCGCCGTCGCCGCCTGCCGCGCCTGCGGTCTGACGAGAGAGCAGGCAGTCTCGGCTCTCTCGACGTTTCAGAGCGACAGCAGCAATCCCGGCAGAAACAATCTCTACAAGGTCGGCGGCGGCTACGTGATGATTGACTACGGGCACAACCCCGACGCCTTCAAGGCCGTCTGCCGCATGACTTCTCTCTGGCAGGGGCGACGCGTGACAGGGATAATCGGCGTGCCCGGCGACCGCGATAACAGTCTCATCGAAGAGGCCGGGCGCGTGGCCGCGCGCGGCTTCCATCGAATCATCATCAAGGAAGACAAAGACACGCGCGGGCGCGAGCCGGGCGAAGTGGCGAACATGCTCTGCCGCATCGTCGGCGAAGAAGCGCCCGAGCGCGAGTGTCAAACCATTCTCGACGAGTGCGAAGCCCTGCGAATTGAGCTGCGGAAGATACGCGAGGGCGATGTCGTCGTCCTCTTCTACGACGAGCTTGAGCCGGTGCTCGAAGTGCTGAGAGAAGCCGGGGCGCAGACGGCCTCGGCCATCGAGCTTGTCGCGCCGCAAACCTACGCGCCGCCGCAGCAGGCGCTTGCCGTGCGCTCGCTCCAGCAGAGCGGAACGGCGAAGGCTTGAACGTCTCACATGAATAAATCGCAAGAGAGCGCGAGCGCGCCGCCCGAGTCTGAATCGCTCGCCGAAGTGAGGCGCGGCTCGATAACCGAGTCGCGCCACAGAGGCCACATCGTCGCCGTCGATTCCGACGGCATCATTCTCGCGCGTTTCGGCTCGCCCGACGCGCTCACTTACCTGCGTTCCTCGGCCAAACCCTTTCAGACCTTCCCGCTCGTCGCCACCGGCGCGGCAGACCGCTTCGGCCTCGACGAGAGGGAAATCGCCATCGCCTGCGGCTCACACAACGGCGACCCCATACACGTCGAAACCGTCTCCTCCATACTCGGCAAAATCGGCCTCGACGCCTCCGCCCTCAAGTGTGGCACGCACGAGCCCTACAGCCCTGAGGCCGCCCGCGCTCTGCGCGAAAGCGGTACGGAGCCATCCGTTTTGCACAGCAACTGCTCGGGCAAACACGCAGGCATGCTCGCCCTCGCCCTACACCTGGGAGCGCCTATAGAGACTTACGACCAACCCGATAACCCCGTGCAACTCTCAATCGCACGCGCGGTCGAGCATTTCTCGGGCGTGCCTCTCGAAGACATCGCCGTCGGCATCGACGGCTGCGGCGTGCCGGTTCACGGCGTGCCACTTCGCGCGATGGCGCTCATGTACGCGCGTCTCGTCGTGCCGCCCGCGACCTTCGACTCTACGACGCGCGATGCCTCCCGCCGCATCGTGGCGTCGATGCTTTCGCATCCCGAGATGATAGGCGGCGAGACCGAGAGCCTCGACACGGCTCTGATGCGCGTCGTGCCCGGCAGCCTGATTGCGAAGGCGGGAGCGGAAGGTCTGTTCACGGCGGGCGTTCTGCCCTCCGAGCGTTGGCCGCGCGGGCTCGGCCTCGCCATCAAGATTGAGGACGGAGACAAAGGCAGCCGCGCACGTCGCCCCGTCGTCGTCGAAACGCTCGGCCAACTCGGACTGCTGTCCGACGACGCGCTCCGTGCGCTCTCGCCTTACGCCGTCTCTCCTATCAAAAACCATCGCTCGGAGACCGTCGGCGAAGTCCGAGCTTCATTCCAGCTTCAACTCACAGGCTTTGACGACCAAGAGAGATAGTCCTAAGCTCAGGAAAAAAATTAACATGGATAGACAGGAAGAACAGAAATGCGGAATGCGGAATGCGGAATGAGGAATGAAAAGCAGAAAGCTTTTGTCTTTCAATTCATCATTCATCATTCCGCATTCATCATTTGTCTTACTCCTGCTATCCATGTTTGAAATTCTAAATCACAGGCGGACGTGAAAGGGAAGCGATGGCAAGCTCAAAGAAGGCTGGCGGGAAAGGGAAGCAGAATGTAGCGGCGAGCAGGGGCGGCGCGGCGAAGAAGTCGGGCGCAAAGAAGGGCGGAGGAAAACCGGCGGCTTCGTCGAAGAAGCAACCGCCTCCGCCGCAGGAGCAGGAGCAGCCGAAGTCTCCGATGCCTGCGCAGCATCAGGAGAAGCCGGGATTGGAGTCGGAGCTTGAGCCGAGGCCGGAGTATGCCGCGCCGCTCTACAGAGGCTCGGGCAAGCTGGAGGGCAAGGCGGCGCTCATCACGGGCGGGGATTCCGGCATCGGTCGCGCCGTCGCCGTGCTCTACGCGCGCGAAGGCGCGGACGTGTCGATAGTCTATCTTGCGGAGGAACAGTCGGACGCAGAAGAGACGCGCCGCGCCGTCGAAGCAGAAGGCCGCAGATGCCTTCTGCTTCCCGGCGACGTGAAGGACGTGAGCTTCTGCCGTCGTGCGGTCGAAGAGACGGTCGCCGGATTGGGTCGCCTCGACATCCTCGTCAACAACGCAGCCTTTCAGCAGCACCAGAAGGGTCTGGAAGACGTGACGGAAGAGCAGTGGGATACGACCTTCCGCACGAACATCTACGGCTACTTTTACATGGCGAAGGCCGCGCTTCCGCACCTGAAGCGGGGCAGCGCCATCGTCAACTGCGGCTCCATCACCGGCCTCGAAGGCAGCAAGGAGCTACTCGACTACTCGGCCACCAAAGGCGCGATTCACGCCTTCACCAAATCGCTCGCGCAGAACCTCGTCGAGCGCGGCGTACGCGTCAACTGCGTCGCGCCCGGCCCCGTCTGGACGCCACTGAACCCCTCCGACAAAAAGGCCGAAGAGATTCCCGAGTTCGGCGCAGACACGCCGTTGAAGCGCCCCGCGCAGCCCGAAGAGATTGCGCCCGCCTTCGTCTTCTTCGCTTCGGACGCCGATTCCAGCTACATCACCGGCGAAGTTCTCACCCTCCTCGGCGGCGACACGACGGCAGGATAAACTGCAAGTAGGAAGACGGAAGGCGGAAAGCGGAAAGTCTCTGCGAGCAGGTTGACAGGTTTTCTGATTTTCCTTCATCCTTGCGGCCTTCCTACTTCATACTTGCTTTTCAAGGAGCGAGAAAATGTCTGCATCGGAAGCGTCCGTATCGGAAGAGAGCGTGCCCGGCGTCTGTGAGCGCTGTGACAGGGAGACGCGCCGGATAGTTAAGCTGACGACCCGACAACTCGGTCGAGCAGGTCTGCTGGTCGTGCCTCTACAGGCAGGAGAAGCGCATCAACCTGAAAGAAGACTGGAAGCGCCAGAGGCGCGGCTGACACGTTTGAGCCGACCGCCGACGAGCGTCGGAAGAGAAAAGGGCGCTTCGAGCCGACGCGAGTATGCTCGTTCGCGCGCGAAGCGGAAGCTGCGTTATAAGTCAGGGCATGGGAATCTTAAAAATCACGGAGTATCCGTCGAGGGTTCTAGCGCGAACGGGCGAGCCCGTCGAGCGGTTCGGCTCGGAGCTTGAGTCGCTCGTCGCCGACATGTTCGAGACGATGTACGCGGCCGAGGGCGTCGGCCTCGCCGCCCCGCAGATTGACCTCTCGCTCCGGCTCTTCGTGATGGATTGCGAAGGGCTCAAGCTGGTGGCGGCCAACCCGGAGATAATCGGCGTCGAGGGCGAGCAGGAGGGCGAAGAGGGCTGTCTCTCGGTCGGGAAAATCCACGCTCCCCTGCGTCGCGCCGAGCGCGTGCGCCTGCGCGCTCAGGACATAAACGGGCAGTTCTACGAACAGGAGGCGACGGGGCTCGCCGCGCGCTGCTTCCTACACGAGACCGACCACTGCGACGGCCTGCTCTTCATCGACCGCCTCTCGCCGCTCAAGCGCGAGATGGTCAAAAAGCGTTTTCAGAAATTGAAGAAACGGCGCTGAGCCGAGAGCCGCGAAAAAATTCTGAAGCCTTCTCCGTTTCGGTAGCCGCTCGAAGTTCATTTCATGCGCCGACGTGTGTGGTAATCGTCCAACGATACACGGCGAGAGTATAGAAAGGGTTCAAGCCGAGCGCCGCCACCCGAGGGGAGAAGATGAAAGCTCGGCTGTCTGCAAAATCAAACAAGCGGATTTTCGGTAGAAAACTAAGACTCGTCTCCGAGCGTGAATTGGCGTGCGAGAGTGGCACGGTCGTTGCCAAGAAGGAGAAACGTAAAACATAGTGAGGGGAACATAAGGGTAATTAGTTCAGGCTCGGTGACGGCAGTGAGTGAAAGGCTTTGGGGGAGGTCTCTCTCTCACTTGTAGATGGGCGACGGTCTTTCGGGGGAACGGGTCGTCGCTATTCTGAAGCGGTCAGCGAGCGATTAAACAGGCTGCCGGTCAGCGTCCTAATGAGATTTGGGGGAGTCTCACAGGAAGACCGGCAGCCAGTTTATTTTTGTACGGCGAAAATCGAAGCGCGCGGCTTTCAAGCTCGCGCGCTTCTGTCGTCTTGCAAGTCCGCGAGCCTGCCCGCCGAACCATCCAGCGCGAAACCTCTCCGCCGCACGCTTCTCCGAACAACTTTCACCAGCGATGATAAGCCGGATGCCCCGGCCTGACCGCGACGAACGTCCCGCGACAACGCGCGCAGACTTTTCCGTCTCCGATAAGCTCGGCCTCGACAATCGCGCGGTCTTCCGTCGATTCCACGACGCGAGCCTTGAGCGTGAGCGCGCCGTCGGTCGGAGTCGGGCGCAGAAGCTTGACGGAGTATTCCGCCGTCACCGTGCAGGGCGGCTTGTCCGCGCCCGTCGTCCGCATCAGGTGCCACGCCGCCGCCCAGTTTGAATGGCAATCCAAAAGCGTCCCCACTATCCCGCCGTTCAGCATCCCCGGATAAGCCTCCTGATACGCCTCCGGCTGCCACTCGGCCAACACCTCGTCGCCCTCGACGAAGCTGCGTATGTGTAGGCCGCGCTCGTTAGCCGGGCCGCAACCGAAACACGCGCTCGCGGGCGCATACTGCTCCTGTAAGCTTTTCATAAAGATAGACGATGGACGATAGACCATAGACGATGGACGAATGACGGGCGAGAGAGAATGAAGAGCGATGAACGGGAAACCGTTTGGCTATCGTCCATCGTCTATCGTCCATCGTCCATCGTCCATCGTCCGCCTTCGTGCAAATTTCTGTCGGGCGCATTATGCTATGAAGCGTGCCGTTGCTTCGAGAGACGCCGAGAATGCTTGAGCGTGCGCGCCTGAGAGTTACAACGAGATGCCGACCTACGAGCCCGAACACGAAGAAGCGGTCGTCGCCGAGAGCCGTCACAAGCTCAAGCGGCCTCCACTCTACAAAGTTCTGATTCATAATGACAACTTCACGACGATGGAGTTCGTCGTCTTCGTGCTCAAGGAAGTCTTCCAGCACTCGGAGACGACGGCGACCATCATCATGCTACAGGTACACATGCAGGGCGTCGGCGTCGCGGGCGTCTATCCGTTCGAGATAGCCGAGATGAAAGTCTCGAAGGTGACGAACCTCGCGCAGGCGCACGAGTTTCCGCTCCTCTGCACAATGGAAGAAACCGAACAGCAAGGATGAAGGCAGAAGGCGGAAGGATGAATTAGAAAACCTTTCGAGCCCCTTCAGAGACTTTCCGCCTTCCGCCTTCATCCTTCATACTTAGATTCATATGCTGACCAGGGAATTACAACTCACGCTCAACGCCGCCGCCGAAGAAGCGGCAAGGCGTCGGCACGAATACGTGACGCTCGAACACCTGCTGCTCGCGCTTCTGGACAACGAGACGGCGGCCAAGATTATCTATCACTGCGGAGGCGACCTCGAAGCTCTGCGCCGCGACCTCGAACAGTTTTTGAAAGAGAACGTGCAGGCGCTTCCGAAGTCGAGAAAGCTTCCGCCGGAATCGACCGCCACGTTCCAGCGCGTCATCGAGTACGCGCTCTTGCAAGCGCAGGGCGCGGGCGTGCGCGAGATAGACGGCGGCAACATCCTCGCCGCCCTCTACCTCGCCGAACAGTCGCACGCCGTCTTCCTGCTCGAACAGCAGGGCATCACGCGCCTCGACGTGCTCAACTACATCTCGCACGGCATCTCCAAGATTCACGACTACGGCCTGAGCGGCGCGAGCAGCGGCGACGCGCTCGACCCCGAAGCCGAAACTGCGGGCGCGCAGCAGACCGCACGCGACCCGCTCGCAGCCTTCACCGTCAACCTCGTCGAGCGCGCCTCGCAAGGCCACATCGACCCGCTCATCGGGCGCATGCCCGAGCTTCTACGCACGATTCAGGTGCTCTGCCGCCGACGCAAAAACAACCCGCTCTACGTCGGCGACCCCGGCGTCGGCAAGACGGCCATCGCCGAAGGGCTCGCCTTGAAGATTCACAAAGACGAGGTGCCTGAAGTTCTACGCGGCGCGGAGGTCTTCGCGCTCGACATGGGCGCGCTTCTGGCGGGAACGAAGTATCGAGGCGAGTTCGAGCAGCGTCTTAAGGGCGTCATCAATGCGCTCAAGAAACGTCCCGGTTGCATCCTCTTCATCGACGAGATACACACCGTCGTCGGCGCGGGCGCAACTTCGGGCGGCTCGATGGACGCCTCCAACATCATCAAGCCCGCGCTCGCCTCCGGCGAGATACGCTGCATCGGCTCGACCACCTTCGCCGAATACAAAAACGCCTTCGAGCGCGACCGCGCCCTCGCACGACGTTTCCAGAAAATCGAAATCGGAGAGCCCACGCTCGCCGAGACCATTCAAATTCTTAGTGGCCTCAAGTCCTACTACGAAGAGCATCACGGCGTTCGCTACACGGACGAAGCGATTGCGCTCGCCGCCGAGCTTGCCGCCAAGTACATCAACGACCGCTTCCTGCCCGACAAGGCCATCGACGTGATGGACGAAGCCGGAGCGGTGATGAAACTCCTGCCCGCCGAAGAGCGCCCCGAAGCCGTCAGACCCGAAGACATCGAGCTGGTCGTCGCACGCATGGCGAAGATTCCGCCCAAAACGGTCGCCGGTTCGGAGAAGGACAGGCTGCGGAGTCTGCGCGACGCTCTCAAGTCGGTCATCTACGGCCAAGACCACGCCGTCGAGCAGATTGTCAACGCCATCAAGCTCTCGCGCTCGGGACTCGGACATCCGGAAAAGCCCGTCGGCTCGTTCCTCTTCTCAGGCCCGACGGGCGTCGGCAAAACTGAGCTTGCAAAGCAGCTCGCACACGCTCTGGGCGTCGAGTTCATACGCTTCGACATGAGCGAGTATGCCGAAAGTCACACGGTCTCGCGTCTCATCGGCGCGCCGCCCGGCTACGTCGGCTTCGATCAGGGCGGACTCCTGACAGACGCCATCAACAAGACGCCCTACGCCGTCCTCGTCCTCGACGAGATTGAGAAGGCGCACCCGAACCTCTTCAACATTCTCTTGCAGGTGATGGATCACGCCACACTCACCGACAACAACGGCAAGAAAGCGGACTTCCGAAACGTCGTCCTCATTATGACGACCAACGCCGGGGCGCGCGAGATGAGCGATGCAGGCATCGGCTTCCAGCGCGCGAGCGCCGACGCGGGCGGCACGTCATCGAACCGGGGGCGGGCGCGCGGCGCAATCGAGCGCACCTTCACGCCCGAGTTTCGCAATCGTCTGGACGCCTGGATAGCATTCGATTCATTAAGCTTTGAAACCATCGAGCGCGTCGTCGATAAGCTCATAGACGAGCTGCGCGCCCAGCTCATCGAAAAGCAAGTCCGCATCGAGCTGCGAGAGACGGCGCGCGCCTGGCTCGCTCGTCACGGCTTCGACCCGCAGTACGGCGCGCGTCCGATGGCGCGTCTCATTCAAACTAAAATCCGCGCCCCGCTCGCCGAAGAGCTGCTCTTCGGCAAATTGCAGCAGGGCGGCACGCTTCGCATCGACGCCCATGAAGGCGAGCTTGCGCTGGAGTTTCTTCCGGCAGGCGTCGAGGTCGTTTAGAAAAGCAAATTAACAGGGATAGACAGGATGAACAGGATAAGGAGAAATGAGGAATGCGGAATGATGAATTAAAGACAAAAGCTCTTTGGTTTTCATTCAGCATTCAGCATTCCGCATTCATCATTTCCTTTCCATCCTGTCTATCCTGTCCATCCCTGTTTGAAATTCCTGTTTAGACTTTGCAGATAACTTTCCTGGGAACAAGCTCAGGCGTGCCGACGCGGGCGCGCAACGTCTCGGGCGTGGCGCTCCGACTGCCGCAGCGCGCCGAAGTCTGGCTCTTCGATTGCGGCGAAGCCACGCAGCACCAGCTTCTCCGCAGCCAGCTCAGCCTCAGCCAGCTCACGCGCATCTTCATCACCCACATGCACGGCGACCACGTCTACGGCCTGATGGGGCTGCTCTCCTCGGCAGGGCTCGCGGGCAACCCGCATCGCATAGACATCTACGGCCCCGCCGGGCTCGAAGAATACGTCCGAGCCTGCTGCGAATACTCGCACACGGGCTTCAACTATCCGGTCAAAGTTCATACTGTTCGCGGCGTCGGCGAGACCATCTGCGAAGATTCGGAGTTCGTCGTCAGTTGTCGTCTGCTGAAACATCGAGTGCCCGCCTACGGTTATCTCGTCACCGAGCGCGACCGCGCGGGCACGTTCCGCGTCGAGCGCGCTGCCGCCCTCGGCATCCCTTCGGGGCCTCTCTACGGCAGACTCAAACGCGGCGAGCGCGTGACGCTTCCCGACGGACGCAGCTTCGACGGCGCGGACTTCGTCGAGCCGCCCGAACAGGGACGCCGCATCGCTTACTGCACCGACACCGTGTACACCGACGCTTCCGTCGAGCTTGCGCGAGGGGCAGACCTCCTCATCCACGAAGCCACCTTCGCCGACGAAGACGCCGCCCTCGCGCGACAGAGCATGCACTCTACCGCATCGGACGCCGCCCGCGTCGCCTCCGACGCCCACGTCAGGCAACTGCTCCTGACACACTTCAGCGCCCGCTACGTCCCCGGAAACGACATCACCCCCAACGACCTGCTTCGACAGGCGCGCGCCATCTTCCCCCAAACCGAGCTTGCCTACGACTTCCTCACCCTCGAAGTCCCCCGGCACAAATCGTCCGACGCTGTCTCAGTTTGAGAAAATGCTCGCCGCGCGGGTTTATAAAGTCTCTTAATTGAAGTAGCGAAGGAGGCGAATCTGCCTTAATTGATGGGATTCAGGCGTTAGTTTGAAGAGCGCACAAAGTCTGCTTCGCGGTCGGTCAAAGTGAAACTTGACAGGAGGTGTCTGCGTGCGTAAACTCGCAATCACTCGGACAGTTGATTAAGGAGACTGTACACGCCTTTCCCTGACACTTGGGATTCGGGCGTGAGAAGAGTCAAACACTCGGCTCTCTACAGGCATCGGTAGCGTACGCACCGTCTCCAAAGAAATGAACACGGGCTTCCGGTTCAGCGCGCGCCCCACACAGATTTAATCTTGTGCGGGGCGATGTCGTGTCTGGAGGAAAATTCGGCGTGGCCGGTCTTGAGGCTGGCCGCGCCTCGTCTCTTTTCGCCGCTCTCGCTTCAGCGAACGTAAATCGGGTTAGAGATAATCCAGGGCTTCTCGTCGAGCGGCTCGCCGAGACGGTCGAGATAGACCTCGACGCGATAGACGCCCTTTCTGTCAATCGGCAGTTCCTTCCTCAGCGCATCCTTCTCTTCGTGGACGACCTCTCCATCTCTGATAAATCGGATGCGACTTTTGACGGGCGCGGAGGCTACGAGGCGCGTCGCGCCGTTGAGCATCAGCTCGTCGCCCAACAGCTTCTTCTCCGACTCGTTCTCGGCGGTGAAGCGAAAGCCGGTCGCGTCGGCGAACAAATCGAAGGCGATGTAGGAATGACCTGCGGCGAGCGCGGCGAGCAGCGTCTCCGTGCTTAACGGTTGACCCTTCTCGACGAGGACGTGTGTGCGGACGATGCGGAAGCTTCTCTCGTAAGGGTCGAGCTGAATTTGCAGAAGCGGCTCGCCGGTCTGTTCCTGTAGCCGCAGGCCGACGTTCTGGTGCGCATCGTTTCCGGCGATGGCCACGAGCCTTCGATTGCCTGAAGCCGTCAGCTCGTCCCATTTCTTCAGGTTGGTTTCGGGCTTCTCGTAGAAGGTGGAGAAGAGCAGGTGCGGGTAGCTCCAGTAAGACCAGAGGCCGTCGAAGAAAAGCAGGCCGTAGCGAATCTTTTTGGAGTTGGTGTAGAGGTTGTAGATTTCGATGCCGTCGATGCCCTGCAAGTCCCAACTGCGAAGCTGTTCGGGGTAGGCGACGAAGACGAGACGCCCTCCCTCCCCTTTGGCTTGATTGACGAACTGCTGCGTGTTCGGCGGAGCTATGCCTGCGTCGGGCGGCGCGACGCCGGGCAGGACGAGCAGGCGGTCTTCGTGCGCGGCGTTTATCTCGCTGCCGCCGACGAAAAGCACGCCCTCGTGGAGTCCCCTGAGCGTGGACTGCGAGGTATCGACGTACTTCGACGGATGCTCGGTCATGAGGACGAACGAAAGTCCATTCGATTTCGCCGCGCGAACAATATCGTCGAAGCCGCCCGTGCTGTGACCTCCGAGTTGAGAGTGAACGTGGACGACGCCCTTATGGTCACTGTAAGGGTCGTTCGCATCGGGCGCGGCGCGCTCGGCGTTGAGCGCCCGAATCGTGGCCGCGAGCCGACCGAGCTTGTATCGGCGATAGATGAAGGGCGTCTGCGAGAGCAGCAGCAGGAGCAGCAGGAGCAGCGAGATTTTCTTCCAGCGTTTCATCGCTCGATTCAGAAGCAGTCGCACTCCAAATCTCAGTCGAGAGACGGCAGCGCGGGCGCGTCGACGCTCCCATCGTCTTCGCTTTCAAAATCGACCGATGCGACGTGCTCGCTAATGGTGCGTCCGAAATCGGCGACGGCGATGTGTTCGGGATGGACGGTGTAGGCATCGAGCGCGGCGCGGTCTGTAAAGACGGCGACGAGTCCAGAGTCGTAAGAACGCGGCAGATGGAGCACGTCGAAGCCAACCTCGAAGCTTCGGATGTCGGGGATGACGGACGGGAGTCGGCGCAGCATTGCGACGTGCTCGCGCCGCGCCTCGGCATCCACCTCCGCGCGATATTTCCAGATGACGATATGAGTGAGCATGGGTTTTATAAGCGGTCAGCAATCAGCTTTCAGCAGTCAGCCAAGCTGTTGAGTGAAGCATTCAGTTGACACTTACCGTCGGCGGCTTTTCGGTTTGGCTGATTGCTGACGGCTGATTGCTTTACAGCTTCCCATCGTAAATCAAAAGCCGAAAAGCGCAAACTCATTTGAGGAAGCGGTCGAACCACGAGAGGGTTCGCTCAAGTGCGTCGAGACGGTGGGCGGGCTCGCGGAAGCTGTGGCCTTCGCGCGGGTAGCGGACGAGGGCGGTCTCGACGCCGCGCCGGCGCAAGGCCATGTACATCTCTTCGGCCTGAGTGACGTGCACGTCGTTGTCCTGCTCGCCGTGAATGAAGAGGGTCGGCGTCTGGGCGGCGCGGGCGTAGCGCAGTGGCGACCAGCGCCAGAGCATCTCGTGGTCTTCCCAGGGCGTAGTACCGAACTCGGCGTGAATCAAATCCTGATAGAGCGAAGTGGCGTAGAAGCTGATGAGGTTGCTGACGCTGGCAGTGGAGACGGCGGCGCGGAAGCGCGGCGTCTGCGTGATAATCCAGTTGGTCATAAAGCCGCCGTACGACGCGCCGGTGACGCCCATGCGCTCGGGGTCGAGCCACGAGTTCGACTGCAAAGCGGCATCGACGCCGAGCATCAAATCGCGGTAGTCGCCGCCGCCCCACTCGCGGAAAGTTCCTTCGGAAAACTTCTGCCCGTAGCCGGTCGAGCCGCGCGGATTCATGTAGAGGACGGCGTAGCCGCGCGCGGCGTAAGCCTGTGCGGTCGCGTCGAAGCCGAAGCCGTACATGCCGTGCGGCCCGCCGTGTATGCGCAGGATGAGCGGGTAGGGACGACTCGGCGCGAGCTGAAATCCGAAGGGCTTCATCAGCCAGCCCTGCACGTTCGTTCCATCGAAGCTTCTGAAAGTGAACTCCTCCGGCAGCGAGAGCGTGAGCGAGCGCAGGAGCGCGTCGTTGTGCGCGCTCAGACGGCGCACGCGCTCGCCCGTCGAATCTCCAACCCAGACTTCGGCAGGGTTCAAAGAGTCCGTGAGCGTGAAGGCGAAGGTCGTGACGGGGCGCGCGCTCAGGCTGAAGCCGCCAAGCTGGTAAGGCAGCGCGGGGATAGCCGTGTCGCCCGCGCCGCGACGCCGCACGCCTTCGAGCTTGAAGCGCTCGAAGAGCGGGAAGAGCACGCCGCCCTGCGCCGCCGCGACGCCGAAGATGAACGTTCGTCCCCTATCATTCGCAAGAAAAAATATCGTCGCGGCGTCGCCCGACCAGCGCGGAGAGCGTGCGCGGCGGTCGAGCGCGCCGGAGACTTCCCGACGCCCGCCGCCGTCCGAGTCTACCACCCAGACGTGCGCGTCTTCGGCGATGCTGTCGATGGTCGTCACCTCGCGCGTCGTCGCCGTGTGCGCAATCCATCTGCCGTCGGGCGACCAGGCGGGCTCGAACTCGCTGCCCTTCGTGCTCGTCAAGCGCCTGACGCGGCCTTCCAAATCGACTGTGAAGATGTCGGAGTTGTTGTTGGCATCGGGGTCGGGCTCGTGGTTGGAGAGGAAAGCGATTTCGTCGCCGCGCGGATTCCATGAGAGCGCATGGTCGTAGTGCGAGCCGAAGGTGAGCTGCCTGGGCGGCGCGGCCTCGTCCACGTTGACGACGAAGACGTGCGTGCGAAACTGGTCGGAGAACGAAGTGCGCGACTTGTACTGGATGCGGTCTACGACGCGCGGGTCGTCGCGCTTCTCGTTCGCCTTCGTCGCCGCGCTTGTGCCCTCAGTCGTCTCTTCCGTCGCGGAGACGAAGGCGATGCGACGGCTGTCGGAAGCCCAGGAGAAGGGCTCGCCCGCGTAGGCGATGTGGAAGTTGGTTTCGCGCACGGGCGCGACCATTCGCGGCTGCGCGCGCGCGCCTCGCTCCGTACGCTCCAAAACCCAGAGGCCGCTCTGCTGAGCGCGCGCGCCGAGGAAGGCGAGCCGGCGCCCGTCGGGCGACCAGCGCGGCTTCGAGACGCTCATGCCCTGCGTGCCGAGCTGCACGGGAGAACCGGCCACGACCGTCCCCGCTCCCGTCGCCTGCAAGACTCCGACTGTGCGCGTCATCCAAAGCGACGTGCGCCGCTCGTCGCCCTCCGTCGTCGCCACGACGTAGACGACCCACTCTCCATCAGGCGAAATCTGCGCGTCGCCCACCTCGGCCACGCGCAAAACGTCTGCGGGCGACATCGCGCGTCGCGCTTGCGCGCGTGCGGCTAAAGTGAACGTGGAGAGAAGCAGGATGAAGAGCAGTGTTTTTTTCATCGTCGATGCTTTGCCGAAGACGAGCTTGAGAGAGAGGAAGGCGAGACGCACGTCTCGCCGAAGAGAGCGAAGGGCAATCGCGCCCGTCTGCGGCGACACGGCGCACGCGGCGTTTACTGTCGCGGCCCTGTGCAGCCGGGCCCCATCAGCGCCTCTTTCTTGAGACTGATGATGGGATAAGCTGCGGCCTCTTCGTTAAGGGCTATCCATTCCTGATATTCGTCGGGCACGGTCGCATCGGAGAAGATGGCTTCGACCGGACACTCGGGCACGCAGGCGTCGCAGTCGATACAGGTCTCCGGGTTGATGTAGAGACGGTCGGGCAGCTCGTGGAAAGCTTCTACGGGGCAGACCGCCGCGCAGTCCGTGTACTTACAATCGACGCATAGCTCTGTCACAACATAGGTCATTTCACGCATCCTCTTTAGAACAGATTCCAAATCTTAGATTTTGTCGCTCAGGCCGAGACGTGTGAGTTTCAGACGCTTCTAATCCAAGAGCAGCACGAATGTCAATAGAACACAAAAACCGAGCGCGCCCGCTTTTTGCCCCCGTTGGCTACAGGGCGCTCGCGGCAAATCTTCTGCTGCGATATGCCTGAGCGAAAGGGGCGACAATGGAAGAAACAAAGTTATTGACAATCACCGCGCATGTCCATATTGTTCCCGCGCTTCACGGTTCATCCAGCTAACGACACACTATCCACGTTAGCCCCGCTTTCAAAATTGAAACTCACCACGAAAGGAGCAAACGTCATGGCAGACATTTTCAACATCAACAGAGGAGGCACGCGAAGCGGAGTAGAAGACGACGCGACGGGCGGCGGTGGAGGGGGCGGTGGAGATAATAAAATAGGAGTCTTCATCACCGAGCAGTCGCTGGCAACTTTTCCCATCGCCTCCGGCATCGTGACGGCTCTCTGGAATCTCGCGGGCGCTGTCGTGCAGGGATGGGGGAGGAATAAGACCGTGCCAATCGTCATCGCTCTCATTATCGGCGCGCTTATCTATCTGATGAGCGCGGATAAGGGGCAGACGGCCAGCCAGAAAATAGTGCGCTTTGTTATCGCGCTGATTAACTCTCTCATGCTGGCGGCGACTGCTCTCGGCATCGGTAATGCGGTGGGGAGTAACCCGACGACCCCGGGAGCACCTTAAGTTTCTATCTTTAATTTCTCGTTCAGGAGTTGCCACGCGCGTCGGACGTGTGTCTCGGTGGTGCGTATGTTGCCGATAGCGAGGCGCAGGGCGAGGGCGTTATCTTTGAGGCGCGTGTGAGAGAGGAAGACCTCGCCGGTCGAGTTGATGCGGTTCATCAGGCGTTCGTTGAGAGCGTCGAGCCGCGCGGCGCGCTCCGCTTCGGTCTCGGCTTCGACCGGAGGACAGGCGCGGAAGCAGACGGTGCTGAAGGGAACGGGCGCGAGCAGTTCCCAACCGGGCGTCTCTTCGACGAAGGAGGCGAAGAGGCGCGCGAGCCGGCAGTGTTCGCGGATGCGCGCCGCTAAGCCTTCCTGACCGAAGTAGCGTATCACCATCCAGAGCTTGAGCGAGCGGAAGCGACGACCGAGCTGAATGCCGTAGTCCATCTGGTTGCGCACGCTCTCATCTTCGCCCGTGCGAAGGTATTCGGGGACGAGCGAGAAGGCGCGGCGGAGCGTGTCCATCCGGCGCGAGTAGAGGACGGATAAATCAATCGGCGTGAAGAGCCACTTGTGCGGGTTGGTGGTGAGCGAATCGGCGCGATGGCATCCGTCGAGGACGTGTCTAAGCTCGGGCACGATGGCCGCCGAGCCTGCGTAGGCGGCATCGACGTGAAGCCAGAGCTTCTGCTGCTCGCAGAGGTCGGCGATTAAGCCTACGGGGTCGATGCTCGTGGTCGAAGTCGTGCCGACGGTGGCGACGACGCAGAAGGGAAGCGCGCCCGCCCGCCTGTCTTCTTCGACGGCCTGAGCTAAAGCCTCCGCGTTCATGCGAAACTCTGCGTCGGTCGGAATCTTTCGCAAAGCGCTCTGGCCGAGCCCCAGCGTGATAACGGCCTTCTCGACGGACGAGTGAGCCTGCTCGGAAGTGTAGACGCGAAGCGGAGGCAAATCCTGACGACCGCTCATGCCCTCTTCGCGGATTCGCAAATCCAAAGCTTCGCGCGCGGCGGCGATGGCGTGCAGCGTCGAGACCGACGCCGTGTCGTAGATGATGCCTTCAAAGCTTGCGGGCAACCCCAGCATCTCGCGCAGCCACGAGAGCGCGTGCGTCTCCAGCTCGGTCGAAGCCGGAGAGGTGCGCCAGAGCATGCCGTTGACGTTGAAGGCGGCGGCCAGAAGTTCTCCGAAGATGCCGGGCGCGGAAGCGGAGATGGAGAAGTATGCGAAGAAGGCGGGATGATTCCAGTGCGTCAGGGCGGGCACGACGAGGCGCTCGACATCGGCCAGAATCTCGTCCATCCCTTCGCCCTCGACGGGCGCGGCGGGCGGCAACTGCTCGCGCAAGCTCCCCGGCTCGACCTGCGCGAGCACAGGGTAACGCTCCATGTGCGAAAGGTAGTCGGCTATCCAGTCGATAACGTGCCGACCGTAGCGCCTGAAATCCTCCGCGCTCATGTCGCCGAGCGCCGGCGCTCGCCCGTCGTGCTGCTCGTCCTTCTTCTCAGGCTCTCTTCGCTCCATCTCTTTCAGCCGCCCGTTTTGCTCAGAATCTCCTTGACGTATTTTTCGGGTATCTCCAGCGCGTCGAAGTATTCGGTCTGCGCCGCTTCGACCATGCGACGCAGGGCGCGTCGGTAAGAGTCGCCGGGCGACTGCTCGCCCGCGTCTTCTACGCGCTCGATGCTCGCGCCGAGATAAGCCGAGACTTTCTCGCAGACCGTGCGCCAGCACGCATCCTCGCTCGTCTCGCCTTCGACGCGCTCCTCAGGGTTCTCACACGCCTCGATGCAGAGACGCTCGTACGTCGCCCTGTCGAGCATCTTCCTTCGTGCTCCTTCGCGCATCTTCGTCGCCGCCCCTTCCGCACAAACTTCTTAGACTTTGGAAAAACTTCACGCCGCCAGCTCGTCTTCCGAAGGGAACTTGTGCTGTTTTCTGCCGGGCGCACCGTCGAACTTCTTGGAGGTTTTGTAAAGCTCGAAATGGCCATCGGCAGCCTCTGCGGCGCAGCGCGTGCGAAGCGCCTGCATCTCTGCGGCGCTCATCGGCGCGAAGCTCTGCGCGATGCGCAAATTCTGCCGGAGCACTTTGAGTGAGTCGATGCCGGAGACGGTCGAGGCTACCGCCAGGCTCATGGCGTAGCGCAGGGCTTCGGAGGCGGTGAGGGCGCGCTTCCTGACGGGGTCGCCTTCGCCGCCCATGCTCTTCATGCCGAGGGCGGCGATGCCGCGACGGTTCAATTCAGGCAAGACCTGCTGCTCGAAGCTTCGGAAGGTGGCGTCGAAGCAGTTGAGCGGAAGCTGGCAGGTGTCGAAGGGATAATCGTGAGAGAGCATTTTGAGATGAATCGAAGGGTCTTTGTGGCCTGTGAAACCGACGAAGCGAACCTTGCCCTCGGCACGCGCCTGCTCAAGCGCTTCGACGACGCCGCCTTTGGCGAAATGCAGGTCGGGGTCGTTGTCGTGCACGACTTCGTGAATCTGCCAGAGGTCGAGATGGTCGGTCTTGAGTCGGCGCAGAGACTGTTCGAGCTGTCGCATGGCGGTGCGGCGGTCGCGCCCGTGCGTGCAGACCTTGCTCATCAGAAAGACCTTTGAGCGACGCCCTTCGAGCGCCTTCCCCATCAACTCTTCGCTTCGGCCTTCGTGATACTCCCATGCGTTATCCATGAAATCGATGCCCGAATCAATCGCTTCGTGGACGATGCGAACTGACTCGCGCTCGGTTTTCGCCAGCGCGAGATGATAGCCGCCGAGCGCCAGCGCCGACACTTCGACGCCCGTGCGCCCCAGCGCGCGACGCGGAATCTCACCCGATGCTCTGTTTGCCATACCCTCTTTGACCCTCCTGAGACACTCAGCCTCACCCGCGCGGCGCTCTTCTCAAAGAACGCGCCAGCTTTGCCAGCCGTGCCCGATAGAACTCTTCGACGAAACGAAAAATATGTGGAAGGAGTATGCCACAAGAGGCCGCGCCGGAAGAAGATTGAAGGTGAAGAAGAGAGCCGCCCGCGCCGGTCTGTAGACGAAAGGCGAAAGGGGAAGCTGCTTGAAGCAGCTTCCCCTTTTCGTGTCTCTCGAACTTCTAAGTCCGAGCTTTAACAGCATCGCCCGAGGCGCGTCGTTATCTGTAGATGTGCTCGCCGCGAGTCTTCCAGTCGTTGGCGAAGTAGTCCGCGTCTTCGTCCGAGCGCGGATTGACGCCCATCACGATGCCGCCGCCACGAATGCCTTCGTCGTAGGCTTTGGCGCGGTCTTCAGGAATCCCTGAGCCGACGAGCGCGCCGACGAGTCCGCCCGTCAGACCGCCCGCGCCCGCGCCAGCGAGTCCGGCAGCGAGCGGGCCTGCGATGGCGAGGCCGAGTCCGGGAAGAAGAACGGTGGTGCCGATGGCGGCGATGGCTCCGAGCAAGCCGCCGACCGTGCCGCCGATGGCCGAGCCGACGCCCGCGCCTTCCAGAGCCTTGCTGCCAAGCTCGGTGTCGCGGTCGTCATCTTTGAAATGTTTGTCGCGCGTCTCTTCGGACATGAGCAGACTCACGTCGTCTTTGCCGTAGCCGCGCTCGCTCAGAGAGCGATAGGCATTCTCGGCGCTGTCGCGGTCTCTGAACAGACCCGTCACCATACGATTGCTGCTGCCGGAGCGCGCGGTAGACGTGCCGGTCGCCGCGCTGAGGCTGCCGCCCTTGTCGCCGATGATGTCGTTGGCTTCCTGTCGTGCATTGCCGATAGCATTTTCACGTTCGCCTTCACGCTCAAGCGAGCGGTCGCCGATAACTGCGCCGGTCGCATCTTTGGCCGCGCCCTTCATGCGCTGCCCGAAGGCCGAAGCCTCTTCAGTCAATCCACTATCACGTTTATCGTCTGCCATAATCTTTTCCTTCCTCTCGAAATGGTCTAAGCCACTATAGACTTTATCAAGCTGAACGCGCCGCCCGAGCCTGGGAAGATTGCCCGACGCGTCGAGCGCCAAGCGCAACTGACTACCGGCGAGTTCGCTTTTCGGTGTACGATTTTGCGTCCTAAAAAACGCTCACGCAGTTGAAATTGCAAGCAGCGTGCCGTTGAAGCCTCGATGTCGAATGTCGAAACGGATGTGTGAGAAGTTCGCCGTCGATGTTTGAGAAGGATGCTTAACGGCATCGCTTAATCATTCACCAAAGCGAAGCCCGAACGGCGATTGAGACTCGACACAAAACGTTAAAACGGTATAATGCCCGTGCACTTTACAAATCCACGAGCGGGAACTTGACTCGCATGCGGCTCGCCGCGATATTACTGAATTTAAATCGAACTACGGGCTGACTCCGAAGGTCGCGGTGTGCGACTACGGAAGGGAAGGGCGGCGGAAGCCTGAGAGAGTATTGAAACGCGCATGAAGCGGTTCGTCTTCTATCCGGTGTCCGTCGAGGCGTCGGGCGTTTGTGAGAAAGTCTGAGCATTCCAACGTCTCGCTGTTCGAGAGAGAACTCGTCTCAAATAGGCCGCCCGCCGTCACGGTCGAAAAGCTCGAAGTCGAAGTCGCGCTCGGGCGTCAAACGGCTTGAAGCACAACTCCAATTTTTGGTGAGGAAAAAAATGAAGCGCACTTTACTGACTCTCGGATTAATCGTCGCGCTCGTCGCCTCCTTCGCCTGTGAGCGCAGGGACGGCACTTCTACAACCGGCGACAGCAACGCAGGTGCAATCAAGGTCGGCATCTACGCAGACCTCTCCGGTCAGACTTCCAGCTTCGGACAGTCAACCAAAAACGGCGTGACGATGGCCTTCGACGAAATCAACAAGGCGGGCGGCGTCAACGGTCGGCAGTTGGAGTTCGTCATCGAAGACGACCAGGGGCAACCGGCGCAGGCCGCCACCGTCGTCACCAAGCTGATTAACCAGGACAAGGTGCACGCCATCATCGGCGAAGTCGCTTCGAGCAACACGCTGGCCGCCGCGCCCGTCGCGCAGTCGGCCAAGATACCGATGATTACGCCCTCGTCCACCAACCCGACGGTGACGCAAAAGGGCGACTACATCTTCCGCGTCTGCTTCACAGACAATTTTCAGGGCGCGGTGATGGCGAAGTTCGCCGTCAACACCTTGAAGGCTAAAACAGCCGCCGTGCTCGGCGATGTCAACTCCGATTACAGCAAAGGCATGACGCAGTACTTCGAGCAGGAGTTCAACCGGCTCGGCGGGCGCATCGTCACCAAGCAGGCCTACACGCAGACCGACGCCGACTTCAAAGGACAGTTGACCGCCATTCGCTCGACCAACCCCGACGTTATCTTCGTCCCAGGCTACTACGGGCAGGTCGGCGTGATTGCCAAGCAGTCGAAGGAACTCGGCATCAAAGCTCCTCTGCTCGGCGGCGACGGTTGGGATGCGCCGCAACTCTGGGACTTGGGCGGCGAAGCCCTCAACGGCGCTTTCATGGCGAACCACTATTCGATTGACGACCCCTCGCCCGCCGTCAAGAAGTTCGTCGATGCCTACAAGGCGCGCTACGGCGGCACAGCGCCCGACGCCATCGCCGCGCTCGCCTACGACGCCGCCTACGTCCTCGCCGACGCCATCAAGCGCGCCGGCTCGACCGAGAACGCGAAAATTCGCGACGCCCTCGCGCAGACCAAAAACTTCGCCGGTGTCACCGGCTCCATCAGCATCAACGAGCAGCGCGACGCCGTCAAACCGGCGGTCGTCTTTGAACTGCAAAATCGCAAGTTCGTCTACAAAGAGACGATTCAGCCCGAAGGCGCTTCGAGCGGCGCACCCGCAACCGGAGCATCACCCGCCGGAGCGACCACCGGCGCTAGTCCGGCGGCGACGACCGGCGCATCGCCCGCCGCCAACGCCAATACGACCTCCGGCAACATGAACGCGGGCACGACGACGAACACGAACAGCACGACCAATTCAACTCCGTAAAAGTTTTCAGGCAGGCGGGCTGGAGACGCGTATGGACACCTTCGTTCAGCAACTCATCAACGGCCTCACCATCGGCTCAATCTACGCGCTCATCGCGCTCGGATACACGATGGTTTACGGCATCCTTCGCCTCATCAACTTCGCGCACGGCGACATCTACATGATTGGCGCGTTCACCGGCTTCTTCATGGCGCGCGGACTCGGCTTCGCCGCCGAGCCTTCGCTCACCGCGCTCGGCATCACGCTCGTCGGCTCGATGGTAGTGGCGGCGCTGGTCGGCATGGCGATTGAGCGCTTCGCCTACCGACCCGTCAGGAAGTATGCGCGCATGACGACGCTGATTACGGCTATCGGCGTCTCGCTGCTTTTGGAGAATCTGGCGGTCGTGATTTTCGGCGGCGCGCCGCGTTCTTTCCCGCAGCTTTTGCAGAACGAGGTCTATCCCCTGTTCGGCAACGCGGCCATCTCCAAATCGCAGATTCTCATCTTCGGCGTTTCCATCGCGCTCATGCTCCTGCTGCAATGGATTGTCTATCGCACGAAGGTCGGCACGGCCATGCGCGCCGTCTCCTTCAATCTCAACTCCGCGAAGTTGATGGGCATCAACACCGACTTCATCATCGTCTTCACCTTCGCGCTCGGTTCGGCGCTCGCGGCGGCGGGCGGCGTGCTCACCGCCCAGTACAACCCGACCATCTATCCACTGATGGGCATCATCACGGGCTTGAAGGCGTTTGTCGCCGCCGTGCTCGGCGGCATCGGCAACATCCCCGGCGCGGTCTTGGGCGGACTGCTCATCGGCGCGGCCGAAACCTTCGTCGTCGGCTACGGTCAACTCATCGGCATTCCTTCGACCTACCGCGACGCCGTCGCCTTCTCGATTCTGATTCTGGTCTTGCTATTTCGTCCCGCCGGCCTGCTCGGCTCGACGGTACAAGAGAAAGTCTAAGAAAGTATGAATGCGGAATGCGGAATGATGAATGAAAAAAAGCTAAAGCGTTTTTGTCTTTCACTCATCATTCCGCATTCCGCATTCATCATTTAACTTATGCCAGTCTTCGCTAAACGGATTGTCGGCGCGGTCGTCATCATCGTCGTGCTCATCGCCATCAATGCGCTGATGAGCGACGCGGGACTTTTCGGCTTCGGCGTGCCGCCCTATTCGGGGCGCATCCTGATGTTCGTCGGCATCAACGTCATCCTCGCCGTCTCGCTCAACCTGATTAACGGCTTCACCGGACAGTTCTCCATCGGGCATGCGGGCTTCATGGCTATCGGCGCATACTCTTCTGCCTACGTCACGGTCTATCACGGTCAGGCTTGGGAGCGCGCGCTGGCCGGTGCGGTCGGCGCAGACGTGGCGAGCGTGCTGGTGTTTCTGGTGGCGATTCTCGTCGGCGCGCTCTTTAGCGCCGCCGCCGGATTGGTCGTCGGTATTCCGTCGCTGCGGCTGCGCGGAGATTATCTCGCCATCGTCACGCTCGGCTTCGCGGAGATTATCCGCATCGTCATCGTCAACATCGACGTGGTCGGCGGCGCGACCGGCTTCACCGTTCCCGGCTACACGAACTTCATCTGGGTCGGCATCTTCGCCGTCTTCACCATCGTCGTCGTCCGCAACATCGTCCGCTCCGACACGGGGCGCGTGCTCATCTCCATACGCGAAGACGAACTCGCTTCCGAAGCGATGGGCATCAACACGACGCGCTACAAGGTTCTCTCCTTCATCATCAGCTCGGCCTTCGCCGGAATCGCGGGCGTGCTCTTCGGCCACTACACGAAATTCCTGAGCACCGCCGATTTCACCTTCTATCGCTCGTTTGAAATCATCATCATGATTGTGCTCGGCGGCATGGGGTCGATTACGGGCGCGGTGCTCGGCGCAATCGTCATCACGGTTCTGCCCGAAGCCCTGCGCCAACTGCCGATGGTCGGCGGCTTCAATTTCGCAGACCTCCGCCTCGTCATCTACGCGGGGCTACTCATCGTCATCATGCTGACGAGACCGCAGGGTGTTTTGGGCGAGCGCGAGTTCGGCTTCAACTGGCTGCGCCGCTCGCAGAAACGACCCGAAGGCGACGAAGCCACGGGCGCGTCGAAGGGAGTGCCGATTGCTGAGACGCCGGATGCGACGGTTGACCACGAATCGGGCAGAGATGCCGACGATACGCTCAAGGGGGTAGAGAACAGATGAGCCAGAGCAATCTCCCTTCGTCCGAACCGCTCAAGAAAGAGTCGGTAGTTACGGAAGCGGCGCGCACCGCCCGCTCGCAGACGGTCGAGACGAGCGACGGCGAGAACCTTCGCACCGACAAGTGCACGATTCGCTTCGGCGGCCTCGTCGCCGTCAACGAACTCGACCTCTTCGTCCGCCCCGGCGAAATCTACGGCCTCATCGGCCCCAACGGCGCGGGCAAAACCACCATCTTCAATCTTCTCACGGGCGTCTATAAACCGACCTCCGGAGAGATTTATTTTCAGGGCAAACGCATCGACGGCCTGCGCCCCTACGAGATTGCCGCGCGCGGCGTCTCGCGCACCTTCCAGAACATACGACTGTTTCCCGGCATGACCGTGCTCGAAAACGTGATGACCGCCTGCCACATGCACGCGCGCCAATCGCTCGTCGATGCAGTGCTTCGCACCCCGCGCTTCGAGCGCGACGAACGCGAGCACAGAGAGTTCTGTCTCGAACTGCTCTCCATCTTCAACCTCGCGCGCTTTCGCAACGAGGGCGGCACGAGCCTGCCTTACGGCAATCAGCGCAGGCTCGAAATCGTCCGCGCCCTCGCCACGCGCCCGACGCTTCTGCTCTTAGACGAACCGGCGGCCGGCATGAATCCGTCCGAACAGGACGACCTGCTCAACCTGATTCGACAGATACGCGACCGCTTCGGCCTGACGATTCTGCTCGTCGAACACAACATGAAAGTCGTCATGGGCGTCTGCGAGCGCATACAGGTCGTGGACTACGGCAAGTCCATCGCGCTCGGCCTGCCCGAAGAGATTAGAAACGACCCGAAAGTGATTGAAGCCTACTTAGGAGATTAAAGTCTGGAGTCTGGAGTCTGGAGTCTGGGAGTCAAAAGCAAAAAGCATTTGTCTTTGACTCCAGACTCCAGACTCCAGACTCCAGACTCCTACATCATGCTGACGTTGGAAAACATTTCGGTGAGTTACGGCGCTATCAAGGCTTTGACGGGCATTTCGATGCACGTCGAGCAGGGCGAGGTGGTGACGCTGATTGGAGCGAACGGCGCAGGGAAAACGACGACGCTCAGAACCATCACGGGGCTGCTCTCGCCGCGCGAGGGACGCATCACTTTCGAGGGCGAAGACATCAGCGGTGCGCCGACGCATAAACTCGTCGCGCGCGGCATCTCGATGTCGCCCGAAGGGCGCGGCGTCTTCGCCAATCTCACCGTGCGCGAAAATTTGCAGATGGGCGCGTATCTCAAAAAGGATAAACGCGAGATTGCCGAAGACATGGAGCGCGGCTTTCAGATGTTCCCGCGCCTCAAAGAACGCGAATCGCAGAAGGCCGGAACGCTTTCCGGCGGCGAACAGCAGATGCTCGCCATGTCGCGCGCCTTGATGTCGCGCCCGCGCCTGCTGCTGCTCGACGAACCCTCGCTCGGCCTCGCCCCGCTCGTCGTCCACACCATCTTCGAGGCCATCGAAGAAATCCGCAGCAAGGGCACGACCATCCTTCTCGTCGAGCAGAACGCGCACGCCGCGCTCAACCACTCCGACCGCGCCTACGTCCTCGAAACCGGCCAGATAGTCATGGAAGGCGACTCCAAACAACTCGCCGCCGACCCACGCATCAAGGAAGCTTATCTCGGCGAGTAGAAGATAACGCCGAAAGAACTCACGCCGAGTAGCCCCGGCTTCTCAACTTTTCCAAAGAACACCACTCGAAGTGTTGCTCGAAGAGCTGAAGGGAGAGAACTGGCTGCGCGGCGTGCCGTGGCTGGAGCGGCGCGAGGACGGCTTATACTACATCCCTCTGAGCTGAACGGCGCGTGAGAAGATTTGCCGGGAGGAGAAGTTTGGGCAGCATTAAGATAAAAGGGCTGTATCTGAGCGCGGCGGCCTTCGCCGCGCTCTGCTGCTGGCCTTTGAAGGTCTCGGGGGCTGGCGGCGCGGCGGAGAGCGACGGCGGGGCGCACGGCCTTGACCCGTTCGTGCTCATAGGCGTCGCCGTGATCCTCGTCGTCGCCAAACTGGGCGGCGAGCTGTTCGAGCGTTTCAAACAACCGGCGGTGCTCGGCGAGCTGGTGGTAGGGATGCTCATCGGCAATCTCTTCCTCGTCGGCTTCACGGCCTTCGAGCCGCTCAAGACGAGCGTGGTGCTAACTGCTCTGGCAGAGATAGGCGTCATCATTCTGCTCTTCGAGGTGGGGCTGGAATCGAATCTCGGCGAGATGTTGGAGGTCGGGTGGTCGTCGCTCTTCGTCGCTACGGCTGGCCTCATCGCGCCCTTTTTTCTCGGCTGGGGCGTGTCAGCCTACTTCCTGCCCGAAGAGCCGCGCCTCGTGCACATCTTCATCGGCGCGACGCTCTGTGCCACTTCGGTCGGTATCACGGCGCGCGTGCTCAAAGATTTGGGTAAGCTGAACACGCGCGAGTCGCGCATCATTCTCGGCGCAGCCGTCATCGACGATGTGATGGGGCTGCTCATCCTGGCCGTCGTGGCCGGCACAATACGCGCGGCGGCAACCGGCGCGGTGCTCTCGCTGGCAGACATCGGCATTATCGCCGCAAAGTCGGTCGCCTTCCTCGCCGCCGCAATCGCCGTCGGCCACTACGTGATGCCGCACCTGTTTCGCGGCGCGGGACGCTTCGAGAGTCGCGGCGTGCTGCTGACGCTCTCGCTCGCTTTCTGCTTCGCTCTGGCGTGGCTGGCGGCGATGGTCGGGCTCGCTCCCATCGTCGGGGCGTTCGCAGCCGGGCTGGTGCTCGACGAAGTTCACTTCGAGGCGTTCAACCGGCGCGGGGAGCGGAAGCTGCAAGAACTGCTCGTGCCGCTGAGTACGGTTTTAGTTCCGGTCTTCTTCGTGCTGATGGGGCTCAAGGTCGATTTGCGAGTCTTCGCGCGCCTGGACATCCTCGGCTTCGCACTGGCGCTCACGCTCGTCGCCATCATCGGCAAGCAGGTCTGCTCGCTGGCGGTCGCCGAGCGCGGGCTGAACCGTCTCGCCGTCGGGCTCGGCATGGTTCCGCGCGGCGAGGTCGGACTCATCTTCGCGGGCATCGGTGCGAGCCTCACGCTGCCCGACGCGCAGGGCAACCCTCACCCCGTCATCAACGCCGCCACCTTCGGCGCGGTCGTCGTCATGGTCATCATCACCACGCTTATCACTCCGCCCGTCCTCGGCTGGTCTCTCTCTCGCAAGAACGGCACGCACTATGAGGATTTGCCCGACGCGGCTGAAGAGGTTGCCAGCGACGCCGCCGAGCGCACTTCGCGCTGAGGGCAGGGCGGCCTAGAGCTTCAAGCCAACCGGAGACGACAGAAAATCAATCGCGTTTCTCCAGAGACGCACGTGCGGCGTCGAGGGCTTCGGCCACGCGCGCGGGCGACGTGCCGCCGGTCTGCGATTTCGTCGAAAGCGTCTCGTCGAGCGAGAGAGCCGCGTAGACATCCTCTTCGATGAGCGGCGAGTGCGAGCGCAGTTCTTCAAGCGAGAGTTCCTGTAGCTCCAGCCCGCGCTCGATGGCTTCCAAGACCATCCGCCCGACCGTCTCGTGCGCTTCGCGGAAGGGCATGCCCTTGCGCGCCAGATAATCCGCCATTTCTGTAGCGTTCATGTAGCCGCGCACGGCGGCATCGCGCATCCGGTCTTCGCGCAGACGGATGTTTGCGAGCACCGTCGCCGTCACTTCCAGCGCGGCTTCGAGCGTGTCGGCCACGTCGAAGACGGCCTCCTTATCCTCCTGCATGTCCTTATTGTAGGTGAGCGGCAATCCTTTCAGCAGAGCCAGGAGCGCCGTCGTCCGCCCGAAGACGCGCCCGGCCTTGCCGCGCACAAGCTCAAGCGCGTCTGGGTTCTTCTTCTGCGGCATGAGGCTTGAGCCGGTCGCCACCGCATCGCTCAACTCGACGAAGCCGAACTCGGCACTCGCATAAATGATGATGTCCTCCGAGAGACGCGACAGGTGAACCATCGAGAGACTCGCCGCGCTCGCAAACTCGACGCAGAAATCCCTGTCACTCACCGCGTCGAGGCTGTTGCGCGAAACACCCTCGAAGCCGAGCGAGCGCGCCACCGCTTCGCGGTCTATCCGGTAACTCGTCCCGGCCAGAGCCGCCGAGCCGAGCGGCGAGACGTTCGTGCGCCGACGCACTTCGCGCAGACGCTCGCGGTCGCGCACGAGCATCTCGAAATAGGCCAGACACCAATGAGCCCAAAGCACGGGCTGCGCACGCTGTAGATGTGTGTAGCCTGGAAGCACTGCCGAGCGGTGCGCCTCGGCCTGCGCGATGAGCGCCGCTTGCGCCGCGCGCATGCGTTCGTCGATGCGGTCAATCGCATCTCTCAGCCAGAGGCGCAAAGCCGTCGCCACCTGGTCGTTCCGGCTCCTGCCCGTGTGCAGTCTGCGCCCGGCATCGCCGATTAACTCCACGAGGCGCGACTCGATGAACGAATGCACGTCCTCAGCCGACGCGTCCTCAAGATATCCTTCGACCGTCGAGGCGCGCTCAAGGACAGTCTGCAACCCTTCGTCTATGCGCGCGGCCTCTTCCCCGCTCAGCACACCGGCGGCGCGCAAGCCCTCGCAGTGCGCACGGCTGGCGCGCACGTCGGCCTCCAGAAGCCTCCGGTCGAAACCGAACGAACGATTGAAGGCCGCGAAGCCCTTATCCGTCGCTCCCTTGAATCGCCCGCCCCAAAGTTTTCCGGCCTCGCTCATTTCAATCTCCTTCGGAGGACGATGGACGATAGACCATAGACGATAGCCAATCCGCTTCTTTCACTCGTCCGCCGCCTGAAAGCCACTCTCCGCCAAAGTCTGCCGCCTGCTTTAGTCCATCGTCCATCGTCTATGGTCTATCGTCCGCCGTCAAAACTTTTTGACGGCACGCTGGCTTTGATGCATCTTACGTGCTATTTTATGCATCTATGCATAACTTATGCAATTTAGTTGCATAAAATTATGATGGAGAAAGATAAACGACAGCAGAAGATTCTGGATTTGATTCGCGTCAAGCGAATCGGGACGCAGCAGGCTCTGGCGGCGCAGCTTGAGCGCGCGGGCGTAGCGGCGACGCAGTCGAGCATCTCGCGCGACCTCGAAGAGCTTGGCATCGTGAAGCGGAACGGGCGCTACGGGCTGCCGCAGGCTTCGAGGGGGAAGCCGTCGAGAGGGCTGCTCGGCCTCGAAGCGGTGGGCGATTGTCTGGTTGTGGCGAAATGCGAGTCGGGGCTCGCCTCGGCGGTGGCGGTGGAAATCGACCGCTCCGACCTCGAAGAGATAGCCGGCACGCTGGCCGGCGAGGACACCATCTTCATCGCCGTCCGAGAACGAAAGGCGCAACACGCCGCCATTAAAAAGCTCTGGGAGTTGTTTGGGTAAAGGACGACGGACGATAGACCATAGACGATAGCCAAACCGTTTTCTTCCATCGTCTATCGTCCATTGTCCATCGTCCTCCGAAGGAGAAAAGGTGACGAAGCGAGATATCAAAAAGGTTGTGCTGGCGTATTCGGGCGGGCTCGACACGTCGGTGATGCTGCACTGGCTGAAGACCAACTACGGGTGTGAGGTGGTCTGCTACTGCGCCGACGTTGGGCAGGGCGCGGAGCTTGAAGGCTTAGCGGAGAAGGCCGAGATGGGCGGCGCATCGAAGCTCTACGTGGAAGATTTGCGGCAGGAGTTTGTGCAGGATTACGTCTGGATGGCCGTTAAAGCCAACGCCGTCTACGAGGGCGTCTACCTGCTCGGCACGTCGCTGGCTCGACCCGTCATTGCCAAAAGACAGATTGAGATTGCGCGTCTCGAAGGCGCGGACGCCGTCGCGCACGGAGCGACGGGGAAGGGCAACGATCAGGTGCGCTTCGAGCTGACCTATTACGCGCTTGAGCCGGAGATAAAAGTGATTGCGCCCTGGCGCGACTGGGAGTTCAAAGGCCGCAGCGACCTCATCGCCTACACGCAGGAGCATCGCATCCCCGTCACCGCGACGCACTCGAAGCCCTATTCGACCGACCGAAATCTGATGCACGTCTCCTACGAAGGCGGCATCCTCGAAGACCCCTGGCGAGAGCCGCCCGCCGACATCTTTCAGATGACGAAAGCGCCGGAGCATGCGCGAGCCGAGCCCGAATATATCGAGATTGGCTTCGAGCACGGAGTGCCCGTCAGCCTCAACGGCAGACGCATGGGCGCGGTCGCGCTGCTCGAAGAACTGAACCGGCGCGGCAGCGAGCACGGCATCGGGCGCGTCGATTTGGTGGAGAACCGTTTCGTCGGCATGAAGTCGCGCGGAGTTTACGAGACGCCGGGCGTGACGATTCTACAGGCCGCTCACCGCGCGCTCGAATCAATCACGCTCGACCGTGAAGTGCTTCGCCTGCGCGACGCATGGAGTCTGAAATTTGCCGAGAGCGTCTACTACGGATTCTGGTTCGCGCCCGAGACGGAGCTGCTGCGCCGCCTGATTGACGAGACGCAGACTAATGTGACGGGCGACGTGCGACTCAAGCTCTATCGCGGCAGCGCCACCGTCAACGGACGACGCGCGCCCCGCTCTCTCTACAACGAAACGCTTGCGACCTTCGAGGCCGACAACGTCTACAACCAGCGCGACGCCGAAGGCTTCATCAAGCTCAATGCGCTTCGCTTGAGAACGAAAGGAAGTCTGGAGTCTTAGCGGTCTAAAGTCTGGAGTCTAAAGTCTGGAGTCTGGAGTCTGGAGTCAAAGACAAATGCTTTGGTTTTGACTTTAGACTTTAGACTCCAGACTCCAGACTCTCCGAAGGAGATTGAGAATGAAAAAGATTATTGAAGAGGCTATGGGTACGGCGGTGAAGGTTGTGGAAGCGGATAAGGTGGGGTCGGCCACGTCGGGGCTGGGGTTGCCGAGGACGCTGGCGGTCGTAGGGGAATCGCGTGCGACGAGGGCGGGCGATGTGGTGGTGGTGCGCGCTCTGACCGATAGCGCGACTTACAATCAGTTGGAGCTTCCGTCTGGGCGTCTGGCGAAGATTAATCCGGGCGACGTAATTGTGGGCGTGCTCGGCAGCCGTCGCGCTCTGAAGGGCTTTGTCGGCGACGTGCCGGAGCGCGTCGAGGCGGGCGACGAGCTGCATCTTCTGAACATGGGCGGCGTCATAGGTCGCTGCACGGGGCATCATTCGAGCTTGAGCGACGCGATTCGGGTGGAAGTCATCGGGCTCGTCTACGACGAAGACGCGCGCGTGCGCAACATCGCCGACGCTGCTCTCCCCTTGCGCGAGACGTTGCCGCCAACCGCGCCGCTCGTGATAGTGGCGGGCGCGTGCATGAACAGCGGCAAGACTTATGCGGCGACGGAGCTTGTCAGACAGGCGACGCGCGCGGGGCTTCGTGTTGCGGCGGCGAAGCTTTCGGGCGTGGCCGCGCTGCGCGACACGCTCAACATGGCCGATCACGGCGCAGTGGCGACCGCCAGCTTCCTCGATTGCGGACTGCCTTCGACGGTCGGCGTCGGCGACCTCGCGCCCGTAGCGAAGGCCGTCATCGCGCGCCTGAATGAGAGCGCGCCGGATTTAATCGTCGTCGAGCTGGGGGACGGCATCCTTGGCGGCTACTCGGTCGATTCCATCTTCGACGATGCGGAGTTGCGCGCGGCCACCGCCGCCATCGTCTTCTGCGCTTCGGATTACGTCGGCGTCTGGGGCGGCATCGAGTTGTTCAGAAGACGCGGCCTCGCCGTTGACCTCGTCGCCGGTTCCGTCACCGACTCGCAGATGGGCGAAGACTACATCGAGCAGCAGTTCGGCGTGCCCGCCGGAAACGCCAAGCGCAACGGCGTGCGACTCTTCGAGCTTATCAGTGAGAGGGTTTCAAGTTTCAGGTTTAAAGTTTCAAGTCCGCAGACGGAAACCTCCGTCTCTGCAACTCAACTTCTGCCGGTCGGCGCGGAGGTGTAGACGTGAGTTCAAAGCTCGGAGCAGACAACTTGAAACCTGAGACGCGAAGCTCGAAGCTTCGAGTCGGCATCTTCGGCGGCTCGGGCTACGGCGGCGCGGAGCTTCTGCGCATCCTTCTGTTTCATCCGCAGGCGGAGGTCGTGCTCGTGACGGCCAACGAGCAGGCGGGAAAAGCAGTCGCCGACGTGCATCGAAATTTGCGCGGGCTGACTAATCTGACGTTCGAGAGCGCGCCGACCGAAGCGGAACCCCTCGACAATCTCGATTGCCTCTTTCTCGCGCTGCCGCACGGGCAGGCGTTGGAGATTGCGCCGCGTCTGCCGAAGGATTTGAAGGTCGTAGATTTGTCGGGCGATTTTCGTCTGCGCGAGCGCGAAGCGTTCGAGCAGCATTACGGGCGCGAGCACACGGCGATGGAGTTGCAGAGCGATTTCGTCTACGGATTGACGGAGACGAACCGCGAGGCTATCAGGCGTGCGCGTCTCGTCAGCAATCCCGGCTGCTTTGCGACGGCGACGCTTTTGGCGCTCGCGCCGCTCGTCGCCGGAGGGCTTCTGAGTGGCCGCGTCGTCGTCGATGCCAAGACGGGCTCTTCGGGTTCGGGCGCGAAGGCTGCCGCCAACACGCATCACCCGCAGCGCGCAAACTCCTTCTACGCCTACAAGCCCTTCACGCATCAACACGTGCCCGAGATAGAACAGGAGCTTCGGCGCTGCGGCGACTGGACGAGCGAGCTTGTCTTTATGACGCACAGCCTTCCAGTCGCGCGCGGCATCTTCGCTTCCGTCTATGTCGAGACCCGGCAGGAGCTAAGCGAGGACGAGGCGCGTCGCCTCTTCGAGCAGTTCTACGAAGGCAGCTTCTTCGTGCGTCTCGTCAAAGGCTCGCCCGATATTAACTGGGTGAAGACGACCAATTTCTGCGACATCGGTTTCGCCGCGCGAGGCCGACAACTCGTCGTCTTCTCGGCGCTCGACAATCTCGTCAAAGGCGCAGCCGGACAGGCCGTCCAGAACATGAACCTGATGTTCGGCCTCGAAGAGAAGACGGGATTGATGCTGGCCGGAAGTAATCCTTAAAAACAGTCTGGAGTCTGGAGTCTGAAGTCCGGGAGTCAAAACCAAAACACTTCTCGTCTTCGACTCCAGACTTTAGACTCCAGACTCCAGACTTTAGACTTAAAGATGATGACTTTTGAAGAGACAACGGCGCGCGAGGAGCGTTTCCAGTTGGCGACGTATAAGAAGTTTCCGCTTGCTTTGCGGAGCGGAAGCGGTTGCTGGGTGGAGACGGAAGGCGGCGAGCGTTATCTGGATTTGTACGGGGGACATGCGGTGGCGGGCGTGGGGCATTGTCACCCGCGCGTCGTCGAAGCCGTCAGGGCGCAGGCCGGGGAGTTGATGTTCTATTCCAACCTCGTCTATTCAGAGGTGCGCGCGCGTGCGGCGGAGAAGCTGACGGGCTGCGCGCCCGCGCCGCTCGGCAAGGTCTTCTTCTGCAATTCGGGGACGGAAGCCAACGAGAACGCGATGCGGATGGCGCGCATGCGCACGGGACGCGAGAGCATCATCACCTTCGAGGGCGGCTTTCACGGGCGCACTGCCGATTCCATCAGCGCGACGTTTCTAGGCAAGTATCGACAGCTCGGACGCCCAAACGTGCCGGGGCACTTCGCGGCCGAGTTCGGCTCGGTTGAGTCGGTCGCACAGTTGGCGGATGAGAGCGTCGCCGCCGTGATGCTTGAGCCGATTCAGTCGATGGCGGGCGTGAAGATGGCCGAGCCCGACTTTTATCGCGCGCTGCGCGAGCTTTGCGACGAGCGCGGGATGCTGCTGATTTACGACGAAGTGCAGACGGGAGTGGGGCGCACGGGCGAATGGTTCTTCGCCGCAGGCGCGTGCGGGGGCGGCGTCGTGCCGGACATCCTGACGCTGGCGAAGGCTTTAGGAAGCGGCCTGCCTGTCGGCGCGTGCCTGACGACTGAAGACGTGGCCGCGCATATCAAAGAGAACGATTTGGGGACGACCTTCGGCGGCGGGATGCTGGCGATGGCCGCCGTCGAGGCGACGCTCGAAGCCATCGAGCAGGACGGCATGCTCGAAAATGTTCGGAGGGTGGAGAGGCATCTGCGCGAGAGGCTCGAAGGCGTGCGTCGTGTGGTCGGCGTGCGCGGGCGAGGGATGCTGCTCGGCGTCGAGTTTGATTCGGAGATTTCCGGCCAGATGCAGAAGGCTCTGCTTGAGCGGCGCATCATCACCGGCACGTCGAGCGACGCGCGCGTGCTCCGACTTCTGCCGCCCCTATGTTTGAGCGTCGAAGAGGCCGACCTCTTCGTCGAAGCTTTGAAGGAGGCCGCAGCCTGAAGCTGGCGCATGGAAGACGCGCTGCGATAGTTTCCGCAGTTTCAGAATCGAGAAGAAGATGCCGAGAGACTTTTTGAACACCGCCGATTGGACGCGCGACGAGCTTGAGCGACTGCTCGCTTCGGCCTCGCGCTTCAAGCGCGGCGAGGACGAGTCGAAGCCGCTCGCGGGTCGCTCGGTGGCGCTCGTCTTCTTCAACCCGAGCTTGCGGACGCGCGCTTCGATGCAGGTCGGCGTCTACGAGCTGGGCGGAAACGCCGTCGTGCTTGAGCCGGGCGGGACGAGCTGGACGCTCGAACACCGCGAGGGCGCGGTGATGGATTCGGATAAGACGGAACACGTCGCCGAGTTTGTCCGCGTGCTCGGAAGATACGCCGCCTGCATCGGCGTGCGCACCTTCGCCGCGCTCAGGGATTGGCGCGAGGAACGTCTCGACCCCGTGCTCGGCGCTTTCGCAAAGTATTCCGAAGTGCCGGTCGTCAACCTCGAATCCGCCATGTATCACCCGTGTCAGGCTTTGGCCGACATGCAGACGATTCGAGAGAAGCTTGGCCGCGAGCCGAAGCGCGTGCTGCTCACATGGGCGTGGCATCCGAAGCCTCTGCCGATGGCCGTGCCCAACAGCTTCGCGCTCGCCGCCGCGCAGATGGGTCACGAGCTGACCATCGCGCATCCGCCCGGCTACGAGCTTGACGAAGAACTGATAGAAGAGATGAACGTGCAGGCTTACGACGCGGGCGCACGCCCCGTGCGTGTGACGCACGACGTTGAAGAAGCCTTCGAGGGCGCAGAGGTCGTCTATGCCAAGAGCTGGGGCAGCCGTATGTTCTACGGCTCGCCGCAGGAGGACATCGAAGAGCGAGCCCCTTATCGCGGCGCGTGGATGGTTGACGAAGCGAAGATGCGACGCACCCGTAGCGCCATCTTCATGCACTGCCTGCCTGTGCGCCGCAACGTCATCGTCTCCGACGCCGTCCTCGACTCGCACGCCTCCGTCGTCGTAGACGAAGCCGAAAATCGCCTCCACGTGCAGAAAGCAATTCTGAAAGAATTGCTTTCCGGGTAAAGGGGAAAGGGCAAAGGGAAAAGGAATAAACCCGGAAGAAGGTAACTTGTTTTCCTTTTCCCCTTCCCCTTTACCCTTTTCCCCTTCCCCTTTTCCCTCTTCCTTTGGAGATGAACAGATGAGCCGGAAAGAGCGTCTAGATTTGCTGCGGGAGGCTTTGCCGTACATCCAGCGTTTCAAGGGCAAGACCTTCGTGGTGAAGTTTTCGGGGAAGGTGACGGAGGAGCACGACAACCTCGTCTCGCTGGCCGAGGAGCTGGCGCTGATGCATCAGGTGGGCATACGCTTGTGCGTGATTCACGGCGGCGGCAAGCAGTTGAGCGAGCTGGCGGCGCAGATGGGCGTCGAGCAGACGATTATCAACGGGCGTCGCGTCACAGACGACGCGACGCTCGACATGGCGAAGATGATTTTCGCAGGCAAAATCAATACGGACATCCTCGCGGCTCTGCGTCAACGCGGCATCGAAGCCGTCGGGCTCTCGGGCGTCGATGGCAATATCGTTCATGCCGTGCGTCGTCCGCCGAGGCAGATTTTGAACGAGGAGACGGGCGAGCACGAGGAGGTTGACTTCGGTCACGTCGGCGACGTGGTGGAGATAGACACGCGCCTGCTCGGCATCCTGCTCGACCACGATTACCTGCCGGTCGTCTCTTCGCTCGGCGCAGACACCGAAGGGCGCGTCTTCAATATCAACGCCGATACCATCGCCGCCGAAATCGCCATCGGCCTCGAAGCCGAAAAGCTCATCATGCTGAGCGACGTGGACGGCATCTACCTTCGCCCCGGCGAGCAGGCGACGAAGCTTTCGCGCCTGACGGCGGATGAAGTGGCCGCCCTGCTGCGCGACGGCGTGGCTACAGGCGGCATGATTCCCAAGCTGCAAAACATCACAGAGCTTCTGCGTCGCGGCGTGCGCAGCGCGCACATCATCAAGGGCTCCTTGCGTAACGCCCTGCTCTCCGAAGTCTTCACGGACGAAGGCACGGGCACGATGATAGTCGCCTGAGAATCTCGGTCGAGGGAAACTCGAAGAGGTGCGACCCGCAG
>DASWNP010000049.1:0-123961 GCA_036399175.1 Pyrinomonadaceae bacterium
GCGCGGCTCGCAGGTACTTCCAAAGCGAAGTACCTGATTAACTCGTTGAGCTGGCGGTTCGTCAGCTTACTGTTTTTGATTAACCGTTGAGCCACTGGAACAGCCTATTTCTCTATCGCTGTTCTAGACAAGCTCCAAAAACAGAATTGCACTTACGAGATGGACGGATTCTACCACGAACCCGAGCCGATTGTGTTTCTCCCCGGCGCAAAATGCCGAGACACACGAGTGAGCCTTCCGCGCGCTCCTTTTTGACGTGCTCAAAGTGTGACGCGTCGCTGCTGAGACTAAAAGTTGATTTACTCTTAGTCATCTCGCGCTCAAATCAGATTGAGCAGCCCTTCGCCGACGTGTTAAAGTAATCCCGGTTTTCAGCCTCAGAAGGAGCGTTCAGGACGAACACGGCATGATTCAGATTCTCGACAAACATCTACCCATGTCGGTCGGCGACGGCAAAGCCGCCCGCAAGAAGAAACCGAAGCTTCTGGCTATCACTACCGACTGCTGCACGGGCTGTTCGGGCTCGCCCGCCTGCATCGAGTATTGCCCGATTGAAGCCTGCATGTTCTGGGTGCCCGACGAAGACCACCCGCCCTTCGGACGCATCGAGGTTGACCCGAACCTCTGCATCGGCTGCCAGAAATGCACCAGCAAAGGCCCCGACGGCGCGTTCCTCGACGGCTGTCCCTGGGACGCCATCGAGATGGTTCCCACCGAAGACTGGGAAGCCGTTCACGGCATCACACTCTCGGACGCCCCGCCCGCCCCCACGCGTTAGATACTAACGTGCTCGGCTTGACCTTTTGTCAGTGAAGCTATTCTTGAAAGTATCTTCGGAGTAAGGGGCTTCAAGTCTGCCAGGCGGTTTGAGGCGACGTGTAGAACCAGGACGGCGATATTGAAGATGGGGAGGTTCTGCTGAAAAGATAGATTTCGGTCAACGGTGATGAATACGTCGAACTCTTTTTCCGCAAGGCTCAGCAGCTCACCGTTCTTGATGCCCGCCCAACCCATTTGCGGGACTGTTTTGACCTCATACCCTTCTAAATCTTTAGCCAGCCGTCTGTCAATGCATTCGTCGAGAAGAAGCTTCACTTCAAGCCACCATTTTTATAATCTGCTCTTCGGCTTCCTCTAAAAAGGCAATCACTTGCTCTCTGGTAACAGTCGGAAATCCTTCCAGGAAATCGTCGATGGATTCTCCGGCTTTGAGATAATCCAGGAGCGTTTGAACGGGGACTCTCGTTCCGGCGAAGACTGGAGTTCCGCCCATCACATCGGGAGATGAAGTGATAATCGAAGCTTTCATGTCCGTTATGGTATCCAACCGATGCTTTGTTAATCAAGCGCAACGTCAGGCCATCATCTGGTTAGATGCCCTTGAGTACATGTGCTTAGGTGATAGCTTTAATTCGCGTGGGTCTGCTTTTGTGTTGCGCGGCGCTTGATGGCTTCGGCTGTCTGCGCCGCGAGTTCTTTGGTGCGGGAGGGCATACCTTCGACGCCGCGCGCGTAGCGCTCGACTTCGGGTAAATCCTCCTGCTCGCCGAAGCGGCGGAGGCCGACCAGAGCGTCTTCGACGCTTCTCACGTCGGGCGCGAGCACGAAGATTTCCTGACCCGCCCGCAACTCGTCGCCTTCGCGGACGAGCGTCTTTTCAATCTTCCCGTCCAGAGGCGCACGAACTTCGAGAGACTCGCCCTCTTTGCTTCTGACTCGCGCCAGCATCGCCTCACGGTTGACCTTCGAGCCTTCGCTCAGAACCGTCTGCGCCGTTCCGTCGAAGGCGGAGACGACGGTGTAGGGCTTGAGCATGGCGCGCAATTCTTTGAGGCTACCGGCATCGCCGAAGCTGACGAGCGAGAGGGCGGCATTGCGACGCACAATCGGCTCGCCGTCTTCCAAAAGGCGCAGAAGCTCCGGGTGAAACTCTTCGGCGCGCGTATCGACGCCCATCACCCATGCGACCGTCAGGCGCACGTCCGGCGAAGCGTGCCGGGCGAGCGCGACGATTTGCGGATACCAGCGTTTTGCTTGCGCGTCGCCCGCCGCGATGCGCTTCTCAATCTCAGCCAGCGCGTGCTGTACGTGGCGTGGCTTCTCGTCTCTCAGATACTCTTCGACCGTCTCGTCCTTCAAACTTCGACCGAACCAGGTTCCATACCAAGTCAGAAACGGCACGATGATGAAGAGCGCCGCGATGACGGCCAGAGGCCAGGGCGAGCGCCGACGCGCGCCGGGGCTTCCGGCTGGAGCGTCGGGCTTCGGATGATGATTTGAGTTGCCGCCGGTCATCTCAAGGGTTCGCGGGAGTTTTTCGGTTGTCGTACGGCTTCCGCTTTCGAGCTTCTGCGCTTCAGCGCGAAGGATAAAGCTGATAGAGCATAAGATAGACGACGACGCCTGTCGCCGAGACGTAGAGCCAGAGCGGGAACGTCCAGCGCGCGAGGCGCATGTGTCGCCCGAAGTCGCCGCGCAGGGCGCGCCTGACGGTGACGATGATGAGAGGCACGATGAGCGCCGCGAGGATTGTGTGCGAGATGAGAATGACGAAATAGACCGGGCGAATGAATCCCTGACCTGTGAAGCGCGTCGAGCCGTGATTGTAGTGATAGAAGAGATAGGAGACGAGAAAAAGCGCCGAGACGGCGAGCGCACCAATCATGCAGGTGAGGTGCGCGCGGACTCTGCGGCGCAGGATGAAAAAGAAGCCGGCGAGGAGCAACAGGGCGCTCGTCGCGTTGAGAAGGGCGTTGATGTGCGGCAAGAGCGAGTATTTCATTTGGTACGAAGGCGACGCGTCTCGATTGAAGCTAAGAGTTCACTTGAGAACAGGAGTTAAGAATTCACTTGAAAAAGGTCGTCGCGCCGACAGCTAAGATTTTACTTGAGAGAGGTGCTATTCGTCGTCCGCCGAAGCGTGGTTTGGCTGGTGTCTTCAAAGATGAGGAGACGGAAAATCTCTTCCGCCGAGACGGAGAGAGGCTCGGGAGTGCGCCCAGGCGGCGCTCGCTGCGTGGATGCGTCGGGTTGTGGGGCTCGGCAGTTCGGCGAGAAAGTTTAGCTTTGGTATGGGGCAAAACGATTGCAGGTCGGGGAAGCGCACGCACACGTCAGGCGCGGAAAGCTTCGAGGAGCGCGCCGGTGTTTTCGTAGGAGCGCATGCTGAGAATTTTTCCGTCGCGCAGCGTGTAGAACATCGCCCATTCGTTATCGAAGGTGCGCCCCGTCGCTTTGACGCGCCCGCGCTCCCTGCCAGTGACGACGACTTTGTCTTCGTGGGCGATGAACTCCAGCACCTCGAACTGCTCGAACTCGACCGACGAGGTGAGTTGAACGACGAAATCCCTGACGCCTTCGTGTCCCTTGCGCTCGCCGAGGTAAGGGACTTCGGAAGGGCCGGGGATGACCCATCGAACGTCTCCGGCCAGAGCGTCGAGCATGGCGGGCAAATCGCCGCGCCCGAAGGCTTCGTATACCGATTGCACGACTTGCACGTTCTCTGCTTCGCTCATCTTCAACCCTTCTTCGGCGCGTGCGCCGGCTTCGACGGCGGCGCTTTCTGGCTCAGCTCTTCGTATCCGCAACGCTCGCATTGCCAGAGCGGAAAGACGGCTGAGGGGTCGGCCTTGTTCTCGTACATCGCGCGGTTGGAGGGGATAATCTTGCCGCCGCAGTGGGGACACCCGCGCCCGCGCGGCGCTTGGCTCGACACGTCCAGAACCGGATTCTCTTCTACCATAGATGAAAGCCTCGCTTCGCTGCTGTCGCCGCCGCTGTTCGCTACTTTTCTTCGCCCCTTCCGCCGCGGTGTCTGTAGATGACTACGAAGAGCGAACAGAAGATAGCGACGGGCGGAATAAGTAGCACGAGCGCGCCCGTGCCGAGCGCACGTTGAGCGCTCGCCCCGGCTGAAGCCGCAGACATTTTGCACATCGCGCATTGGGCGACTGCGTCGGTCGGAGACAGGAACAGACAGGCGGCGACCGTTGCCGCGACGGCGGCAAAGAGGGTCAAGCTTCTCAACTGTCTCCGAGTCAAAATCAAAGTCGGATTCCTCAGTGCGACGGCTGCTGCGATTCCTTGATGGCCGCAGGCGACTGCGCGGGCGTCGAGCGCAGGTTGAGCGAGCGGAAGCTGTCGGGGAAGACGATGAACATTAGGCAGATGCAGACGACGAGGATAGGCACGAGCGTCAGCACGAGGCTCAGGCGCTCGAACCTGAGGTGCATGAAGTAGGCCATAATCAGCGCGGCCTTGATGACCGAAAGGCCGATGAGCACCGTCAGCATGATGTGGAGCGGGACGTGGATGTAAGCGAGAAAGACCTCGATGAGCGTCAGCGCGAGCAGCCAGCCGAGAATCGAAAGGAAGAGACGCAGGCTTCCCTCGAAGTGAATCGGCCCCTCTTCGACGACGGGCGCTGCGCTGGCCGGACGCTTAAACAAGCCTTTCTCATAGGCCGTCCACGCCGGGTTGACGAGAAAGATGCCGGCCATCATCAGGCAGACGAGGGTGAGAAAGAGGCTGTCGATGCTGAGGAAGTTTCCGGCGAGGCTGAAGTTCGAGGCGGCGAGCGCGAGAAAGCCGACAGCCAGAAGCAGGCAGATGACGTTGAGAATCACCTCGCCGCTCAGAAGCGTTTTCAGCTTTCGCATGCGCGGGCTCAATTCGCGCTCGCGCCTCGCGCCCGCAGCGCCGCCGCTCGCAGCCAGAACCTTCTCGTCGAACGGTCGCATCGAGCCGTGAATCAGGCGCGACACGTCTTCGTTTGTCTCGCGTTTCTCCATACGCCTTGAAGCCTCTCTTCCGAGTTGAAGCTTGACAGAGCTACTGTTCGGACTTCCCTGCAAAACCGCCTGCGCTTGCGCTTCACTTCGTCATGTCAACCGACATCAGGTAGACGAGCGGGAAGACGAACATCCAGACCAAATCGACGAAGTGCCAGTAGAGGCCGCTTATCTCCACGTCTTCGTGGCGCACGCGACGGACGCGCAGGGCGATGTAGCCGAGATAGAGCACGCCCGTCAGGACGTGGAACATGTGCAGCCCCGTAATGGCGAAGAAGCTCGCGCCGAAGAGCGGCGGGGCTTTCGGCCAGCGCTCAGCCCACTCGTGCGGCAGCGAGAACGGGCGCAAGCCCTCTTCGATAACGTGCATCCATTCGATGCCGTGCAGGATGAGGAAAGCGAGGCCGCCCACTATCGTCGCCAGCAGCCAGAGACGCGTTCTCTTCTTGTCCTGCCGGGCTGATGCGCCGACGGCCATCACCATCGTAAAACTCGACGCGAGCAGGCAGAGCGTCATCACGGTGGAGAAGATGATGCTCGGATAGAAGGCGTAGGGCGTCGGCCACTCTTGGGCGGAGGCGCGGACGTAGGAATAGCCGATGAGCAGGGCGGAAAAGGTCATCGCGTCCGAGACGATGAAGAGCCACATGCCGAGCTTCTTGTGGCCGACGTGGTAGGGCAGCCGCCCGCCGCTCCAATCGTCTGCGAGCGACACGGTTTCTCGATGATGCAGGGCTTCAGTCGCCAAACTCTCACCTCCAGAGGAAAAGCAGGACGAGCAGGTAAATCCAGAGCCCGTCCATAAAGTGCCAGTAGAGCGTCACCGAATCTATAGCGGAGAGCCGGTTGCGCTCGGCTTCCGTGCCGCCCGTCTCTCGCCGCGCGCGAAGCAGCAGATAATTCAGACCGACGATGCCGCCGAGAACGTGCAGGCCGTGCAGACCCGTCAGCACGTAGAAGAAAGAGCTGTGCGGGTTCGACTTGAGATAGACGCCCTCGGCCACCAGTTGCCGCCAGACGAGAAGCTGCGAAGCGATGAAGCCGAGCCCCAGAAGCAGCGTCAGGAAGAGACGCGTGCGCGCTGCCTTGATGTCGCCGCTTCTCGCCTTGCGCCGCCCCGTCTCGATGAGCAGGCTGCTGGCGACGATGAGCGCCGTGCTCACCCAGAGGAAGGGCGGAAGCGCCAGAGGCCGCCAGTCGTTCGAAATGCCGGAACGGACGATGTAAGCGCTCGTCAGCGCCGTAAAGAGCATGACGATGGAGGCCAGCGCGACCCACATGCCGATGCGGTAACGCTCGGCTGCGTCGCTCTCTCTGCGTCCACCACCGCCGCGACCGCCGCCGCCCGGGCCTCCGCCTCCGCGACCGTTCGGCTTGCGCGAGCCGTTGCCGCCGCCACCGCCTCCGGTCTTCCTCTGCGGATGCGCGACCGTCTTCTCCCTAGTGCCTGTGACCGTTACCGCCATTGCCTGATACCTGTACTTCCCCTTGCTCTAAAACCGGCTCGTTCTCTTCCGCCGCGTCGGGCGTCGTCTGCAAAACGTAATCTTCGGGCGCGTCGGGCACGGCGAACTCGTAAGCGCCCCTGTAGACGGTCGGGACTTTGCCGCCGAAGTTGTCGTGCGGGGGCGGCGAAGGCGTCACCCACTCAAGCGTCGTCGCCTCCCAGGGGTTGTCGCCCGCTTTCTTGCCCCGAAAGATGCTGACGAAGAAATTGTAGAAGAAGATGAACTGCACGAGCGCCGTGATGATGGCCGCGATGGTGGCGAACTGCACGAGCGGATCCATCGACTTGAGAAAGGCGTACTCGGTGAAAGCGAAGTAGCGACGCGGCATGCCGCCGATGCCCATCGTGTGAAATGGAATGAAGATGGCATAGACGCCGATGAAGGTCGGCCAGAAGTGAATCTTGGCGAGCGTCTCATTCATCATCCGTCCGAACATCTTCGGAAACCAGAAATAGACCCCGGCGAACATGCCGAAGATGGCCGCCACGCCCATCACGAGATGAAAGTGCGCGAGCACGAAGTAGGTATCGTGCATCGAGAGGTCGAGCGAGGTCTGGCCGAGGACGAGGCCAGTGATACCGCCCGCCACGAACAGAGAGACGAAGCCGATGGCGAAGAGCATCGGCGAGGTGAAGCGTATGCGCGCGCCCCAGAGCGTGCCGAGCCAGTTGAAGGTCTTAATCGCCGAAGGCACGCCGATGGAGAGCGTCAGCACAGAGAAGGCCATCCCCGTGTAAGGGCTCATCCCGCTCAGGAACATGTGATGTCCCCAGACGAAGAAGCCCAAAAGGCCGATGGCGAACATCGCGAAGACCATCGCGCGATAACCGAAGATGGGCTTGCGCGCGAAGGTGGAGAGGATGTGCGAGGTCGCGCCCATGCCGGGCAGAATGGCGATGTAGACCTCCGGGTGGCCAAAGAACCAGAAGAGATGCTGCCAGAGAATCGGCGAGCCGCCCGAATGGTCTATGACCTGCGTGCCGTCGCTCAAGCCGCCGGGCACGAAGAAGCTCGTCCCCGCAGTCCTGTCGAGCAGGAGCAGCACGCCCGCCGCCAAGAGCACCGGAAACGAGAGCAGCGCGAGGATAGCGGTCGTGAACCAAGACCAGCAGGTCAGAGGCAGACGCATCAGAGACATCCCTCGCGTCCGCATGTTTATCATCGTCGTGATGAAGTTGAGAGCGCCCAGAAGCGACGCGATGCAGAAGATGGCGATGCTGATAATCCAGAGGTTCATCCCCATGCCCATGCCGGGGACGTTCAGCTTATGGCCGATGGCGCTCAGGGTCGGGTAGCCCGTCCAGCCGCCGGTCGGGCCGATGACGGAGAAGTCGTAGTTCGTGCCGGAGACGAAAATCGCGGCGACGAGCACCATGAGCCCGACGAACGTCACCCAGAAGGAGAGCATGTTGAGCGTCGGGAAGGCCATGTCGTCAGCGCCGACCTGAATCGGCAGAAAATAGTTGCCGAAGCCGCCCTGCGGCGCGGTCGTCAGCACGAAGAAGACCATCATCGTGCCGTGCATGGTGACGAGCGAGAGGTAAAACTCCGGCGACATTACCCCGTTGGGAGCGCCGCCCGGAAAGAGAGTGCCGAGGATAGGCCACTTCGTCCCCGGCCAGGAGAGGTTCATGCGCATCAGCACCGACATAATCATGCCGATGAGGACGGAGAACAGGGCGAGCAGAAGATACTGGATGCCGATGACCTTATGGTCGATGCTGAAGATGTATTTGCGTATGAAGCTGGTCGGCGCGGCGTGGCCGCCGTGATGCGCCGCGCCGTGCGCTTCGGCGTGGGCGGCATCGGCGGTCGTCACGTCAGGCGCGTGCGCGCCCGCTCCTGCTGCTTCTTCTGCTTCTGCCATTGTCCTTCTCGCTCCTCTTCGTTTGGAGACTGTAGCCTTCCGATTAAGCCTTCAAGTCTTCTTCTTCAGAACTCCTGCACCTGATATTGCGGCTGGGCGAATAGCTCGGTGACGCGCTTCTGAAACTGCGCCTGCGGCAGCGCCGTGAGCGTCCGGTATTCGTTATCAGGAAGCACCAGAAGATAGCTCTTCATCTTGTAGTGAAGCTGCCCGCACAGCTCGGCGCAGGCTATCTCGTATCGACCGACCCGGTTCGGCGTGAAATGAACGTCGATGTCGAGGCCGGGCACGGCGTCCTGCTTGTAACGTAGCTGCGGAACCCAGAAGCTGTGCGTCACGTCGCGCGCACGCAGGCGCAGATTGACGGGACGATTGACCTGCACGACGAGGCTGCTGATGACGGAGTCGTCCTTCGAGGCGGCGTCCGTTTCGTCGAGGCCGATGAAGTTCAGAGACGAGTCGTTAATCAGCGTCGGGTCGGTGCGCCCGAACCTGCCGTCAGTGCCCGGATAATGAAAGTTCCATTGAAACTGCTGCGCGGTGACGTGAACCTGCGCCGAGCCCGCCGGAGCGCCTCGAAAATGAAGCTGCGCCCACACCTGTTGTCCCATCACGCCGAGCGTGATGAAGATGACGGCGGTTATTACCGTCCAGACAATCTCAAGTCGATTATTGCCGTGTGAGTAAGTGGCGCGCGTTCCCGTGCGCCCCGCGCCGTAGCGCCAGACCGCGAAGCCGAGCCCGATTTGCGCGGCGGCAAACGCCACGCCGACGACGATGATGGTGATGAGAAACTGGCGGTCGTAAGCCGGCCCGTGCTCCGAGATGGAAGGCGGAAACCACCACTTCCCGTTCGTAAACAGAAGCACCGAGGCCAGCGTTATCACCCAAATCACCACAGCCAGCACACGTCCCATGAGCGAGCCTCCTGTTTGGTAAATCGTGAATCGTAAATCGTAAATAGTGAAAAACTGTCTTCTACTATTTACGATTTACGATTTACCATTCACGAGTTCATCACCATCAAGCCGAACAGCACGGGCAGGTAGAGCACGGAGGCCAGAAGCACTCGACGCGCGTTCTGGCGCGAAGTCGTGAGCGCTGCCATGATGCTGCTCAGGAGGAAAAGCAGACCGAGGATAATCGCGCCGTAGAAGTAGACTGCGCCCGACGTGCCCAGCGCCGCCGGAAACAGACTGACCGGCACGAGCAGAAGCGTCCAGATAACAATCTGCTGCCCCGTGATGCGCCCCTCCGGCTCGACCACCGGCAGCATGACGATGCCTGCGCGCGCGTAGTCTTCCCTGTACATCCACGCGATGGCGAGGAAGTGCGGAAACTGCCACGCGAACAGGATGGCGAAGAGCACCCACGCTTCAATTCCTATCTGGCCGCGCGCCGCCGCCCAACCCAGCAGCGGCGGAACCGCGCCGGGGAAAGCGCCGACGACGGTCGAGAGCGAAGTCCTCGTCTTGAGCGGCGTGTAGCAGAAGAGATAGCCGACGATGACGGATGCGCCGAGCACTGCCGAGAGCGGGTTGACGAAAACCGCCAGGTAGATTTCAGCGACGACGGTCAGAAGCGTCCCGAAGGCGAGAGCCTGTAGGGGCGTGAGCTTGCCGGTCGGGAGCGGGCGCGAAGCGGTGCGCCGCATCAGACGGTCGAGGTCGCGCTCCATGTACTGGTTCAGCGTGGCGATACCGGAAGAGAGCAGCGAGACGCCGAAGAGCATGTGCAACAGCAGACGATAATCGACCGCGCCCTTCGCGCCGAGGATAAATCCGGCGGCGGAAGTGAGCGCAATCAGGAAAGTGATGCGCGGCTTGGTCAGCTCGACGTAAGCTCCGAGCCTCTCGCGCGTCGCCAGTCGCGGCTTCGATGCCGCCTCCGGCATCTCCGACCCCTCAAGTTCGATAACAAAGCTCTTCATGTAAGTTATAGCTATCAGCAGTCAGCTATCAGCAATCAGCGAAACCCCGACGAGCAGCAAGCATTCAGCGGTCAGCCGGAATTGGTTTTTGGTTTGGCTGAATGCTGACGGCTGACGGCTGAACGCTTTTCTTCAGGACTCGAAACGAGCGTAGCGTCAGCATGAGCGTGACGGCGAGCAGCAGCGCGCCCGTGGCGACGTGTGCGACCGTGACGCCGACCATCGGGTGCAGGGGTTGCGGCTCGTCGGGCGAGCGCAGCCGCGTCAGGTAGGCGGCGACGCCGAGAAGAATCTGCGTGACGAGCAGGACGAAGGCGAGCGTGGCCGGGCGTGCCAGATAGCGTTCGCCGCCGTGACGACGAAGCATCGTGACGAGCGCGCTCCCCAAAACAAGCGCGACGAGGCACGCGCCCGTGATGTGTGCGACGAGCAGGTTCGTCGGCAGGTGTTCGTCCCAACTGGCCGAATGCCTAAGCGTCGCGCCGAGAATGAGCTGGACGAAGATGGCGGCAGTCGCCGCCCCGCACCAGACCGGCAGAGACCAGCCCTCTTCGGTCGTCGGCAGAGCCTCGCGTCGGCGTTGCCAGCCGGGCGCGGTCAGAACAGTAAACGTCACCATCCAACAGAAGAAGAGTTGCGCCAGCGTCGCGTGCGCGGTGGAGACGGCGAGCGGCAGAAGCCACAGCACGGTGATGCCGCCGAGCAAGCCCTGCACGCAGACGAGCACGAGAGCGACGGCAGCGAAGCGCAGCACGCGGCGCGGCGTCTCGCGTCGCAGCCAGTAGGTTCTCACCCAGAGATATACGTTCAGCGAGAGGACGAGAAAGCCGACGGTCGAAGCTATCAGTCGATGACCGTGCTCGTAGAAGAGATTGCCGACCATCGGCGGAAAGACCTGCCCGTAGGAGAGCGGCCAGTCGGGCGCGGCCAGACCCGCCCCGTTGCTCGTCACCAGCGCGCCCGCCACAATCAGGATGAAGGTCGCGCAGGTCGTGAGCAGAATAAAGCGATGAATCCCCTTTGTCATAGCTATCAGCAATCAGCGGTCAGCTTTCAGCCAAACCTTGAGCAGCAATTAGCATTCAGCGTGTCAGCATTCAGCTATCAGCCAGGCGGTTAGCGGTTAGCAGCTATCAGCCGTCAGCCGGAATTGGTTTTCGGTTTGGCTGACGGCTGATAGCTGACAGGCTGAATGCTCAGTCTCTTCAGTGATGCCTGCCGAGCATGGGCAGCTCAAGCGCGGGCAGGACTTCGAGCGAGCCGCCTTCGAGCGAATTGCGGGCACTGGCCGCCGTGAAGCTGAAGTCCTGCGACTTGCTCTCTTTGGCGGCAACGGTGACGGACTGCGTCTGCTCTTTCAAACGCTCGTGCCATGCGACGACGTTGTAAGTTCCGGGCGGCAAGCCCTTAATCTCAAACTTCCCGTCCGCGCCGCTGACGGCGTAGAAGGGATGCTTCATCACGCCGATGTAGGATTTCATCCAGGGGTGTTGGTTGCACTTGACGGGGATGAGCACTTCGGCGCGCGAGAAAGTTTTCTGGATGAGGGGAGCGCCCGGCGGTTGCGACTGGTTGAAGGCCGGATTGCTCTTGGCCTGAAGGTTGACGTTGTGCGCGGTCGGGTCGCTATTCTTCACGTCGAGCTTCTGGCCGGTCTGGACGCCGAGGATGTGTGGCACGTACTGGCAGCCCTGCTGGTCGAGCACGCGCGTATCGGCGGGCGCGTCGAAGGCGAGGGTGGCGAAGTTCTTGCCGTCGGCCGTCTTGCCGTCTTTGACGTAGACGAAGACGTTTTGCAGTTTACCGTCTTTGACGACTACCTCTTCGGACGTGGCGTTCGGATTGGACTGGCCGCAAACCGGGTCTTGATCCATGCTGATGGGCTTAGGCTGAGGAGCATCGCCCGTGAAATTGATGCTTCCGGTGAGTGTGCCTTCGTTGCCGGTCACGGTGTATTTGACGCCCGCCGTCTCGGTCGATTCCGCAGCATCGTCTTCGGCAAGCTCTTCGTCTTCATCGTCGCCTCCGCAGGCGGCGGCAAACGTCAGAAGACAGAGGGCGACAAGCAGCGCGACCCAGGAGCGCGCGCGTTTCGTTGGCATGAAAATTCCTCCTCAAACGATAAGAACTGTTGACTTATGATAACGCGGAAAGCTCGCCTTGAGAAACCCGCCGGAAGCCGCCGCACGAGACGCGAGCGCCGACGCTCGACCACGCTCGCCTTCATCAAACAACGCTCTGGCCGAGACCTGAGACGCGCGGGCTAGCCGCGACGACTGCCCTGCCGCACGCCCGAGCCGAGCGCGGCTGTCGGCGTGCGGCGCGTGCGCCGCTCGACGCGAAGCGCGGCGCGCTGTGCGCGCATGCCGCCGCTCGATTGTCCGCGACGGCTGCCTCGGTAGCTATTGCTGCCGGTCTGCGTGGCGGGCGTCCTGAGTCCTCTGTGCGTGGCGGAGATTTGCTGCGTCTGCGTCTGGTCGCTTCCGCTGGTCGGAGCGGGCGCGGCCGAGGCGACGCGGCGCTGCTCTTCGGGCGTCAACTGAAGCATGTACCTGACGAGCAGCTTCGCGTGGTCGCCCTGATATTCGGAGGCGGCTTCGGGGAGCGGCCCGTTGAAGACCCAACGCTCGCCCTCCTGTTTGAAGAGCCCCGAAGGCATGGCCGTTCCCGGCATGATGCGCTGCGGGTCTAAGAGCCAACGGAAAGTCCAGTTGGGCTTGAGTCGTCCGCCGGCAATCAGGAAATTGGGCGCAGAAGCCGTCTTGTCGCGCACAGGGTCGCCCGTGACGTGACACTTCAGGCAGGGCGCGGCCTGCGAAGTGAAGAGCGCGCGAGCCAGAAGCTTCTCTGTATCGTCTAAGGGCTCAAGGTTCTCCTTGATGTAGGGCTCCTGTTGAGCCGAGACGGCGAGGAAGAAGCGTACGAGCGTGCGCAGCTCGTTGGGCGAGAAGTGGAAGGTTGGCATCCGCGCGTTCAGGTAGACGCGCACGCCGTTCCTGTTCTCTCCCGGCTGCGGTTTGAGTCCGCCTTCGCCCGCAGCGTTCATGCGAAGCGGGACGCCGGAGAGGGGCTGCCGGGCGTTGGCCGCCGCGCGCTCGTTCGGGTTAGCGTTCGGATTGGCAACCGAGCCGTTTTGTCCGCCGCTCTGAGCGCCGCCCTGTTCAACGCTCGTCTGCGGGCTGTTCTGTCCGCTCTGCCCGCCGCTCTGCGCCGCGCCTTCGCCGCCGCCACCGCTCGCGCTTCCAGAGTTCTGTCGGTTGCCGCCGCTCTGCGTGAGCCCGCCGTGTGCGGCGGCGGTTGAGTCTTCAAGCTCTTTACCGCTCAAAGATGGGTCGCGCAGGAAGCTCAGAAGCCAGTTCGGGTCAACGCGTGCGCCTTCGGTCATCAGTCCGGGCGGCAGTTGCGACTGGCCTTCCGGCGTCATGTACATCGGCAGACGCGAGAGCACGGATGCCTGCCCGACCTGTATCGAATGGCAGCCCATGCAGTTGTACTTCTTGATGACCCACCAGCCTTCTTGAATATCTTTCTGCTGGTTCGTGGCGTTGTAGAAGAGGCCGCGCGGGACGCTCGCGCCTTCGGTGCCGACGCTCCCCAGGAGGAAGGTCGTCAGCGCGTTTCGCCACTCTTCGGTGAGATAGGGCTGAGGCATGCGGAGCATGTCTTTGGGCTCTTTCTCTTTGCCTTCGTCGTAAATCCAGGGCGCTTGCAGCTTGTGGTCGAAGAAGCCTCGACGGTTGTACCAGACCTCTTCGCTCTTCGGGTTGAGCGGGTCGTGTCCGCGCTCGGCGTCGTGCGTGAGCAGGGCGAAGTCGAGACGCTCGATAGGCGTCGCGCCTTCGGTCGTCAACTCTTTGCCGATGCGCTGTTCGTCTTCGAAGCCCTTTATCTCGTGGCAACCGGCGCAGCCGTACTGCTTAATGAGCGTGCGCCCCTGCTCCTTGAGGCGCGGGTCGTCCATGTAGGAGGCGTCGGGGTAGCGCGCATCTCTGGAGAGAGAGAAGAGATAGGTTGCGATGTCGCGCGAGTCCTGGTCGGTGAGGCGGAAGTTGGGCATCACGGTCATGTTCTGCACCTGCAACTCCGCGCCGTCGTTCGGACACTTGGAATGCGTGCCCGTGTTGAAGATGAAAGGCTTGTTGTTCTTCTCGTAGTCTTCGCGCGTCAGGTCGCGTTTTTCGGTCGGACAGTAGGGAGCCCAGCGCTCGCGCGGGTTGTGTATCCAACGGACGATGTAGTCGAAGCTGGCCTTCTCGCCGATGCGCTGGAGGTTGGCGGCGAAGCGGCCTCCGACGTAGGTGTTCGGGTCGTCGCCCTCGCCGATGGAGTGACAGGCCAGACAGCCGCGCGTCTCGAAGAGCGCCTTGCCGTTGGCGGCGTTGCCCTGCTGCTGCTCGGCGACGCGACCGTCGAAGCTCTCCTGCCAGAGATATGCGGCGATGGCCTGACGCTCGCGCTGTTCGCGCTCGCGGTCGTTAGGCTTCCCGCCCTCGCCGTCGATGCGCCAGTAGGTCGGCATCTTCGTGCCGGGTCGGAACTTCTGCGGATTCTGAAGCCAGACTGGAATCCACTCCTTGCGCAGCTTCAAGCGCACGTCTTTCAGATTGGGCCCGACCTTCTTCTGATCCTGCATGAGATAGCGCGACTGCGTGTTGAGCTGATCCATGCGGGATTCAATCTGGCTGTTGGTGACGCGCAAAGATTCGGCGCGGGCGAGAAGTTTCTGCGCCGCTTCGTCGTCGGCTGCGGCGGCCACTCCGGCGGCAGCCGCTTTGGCCTCGCGCTCGTTCACGTTTCTCTCTTCTTCGAGCTGCTTGATGAGCTGGCGCGTGTTCGAGAGCGCGTCGGATTCGCGGTCGAAGCCTTCGTAGCGGTGACAACCGACGCAGCCGCGCTCCTGGAACAAATCCTTGCCGAGATTGAGAGTCGTCGCGCCTTGAAGCACGCGGTCACTTGAATGACACTGCTGGCAGCCTGCTTCCATGTTGGACTTGCGGTGAAGCGGGTAGAGCCAGAAGCGATTGAGGCCGTGCGCCTTCTCGACAGTGGTCGAAGCGCGACCGTTGCCGCCGTGACAACTGGCGCAACCGAAGCGTTCGGGGTTGTGAATCTTGAGAAGCTCTTTGCTCGGATGGCTGACGAAGGCGCGCGAAAGAGCGTCGGGGCGGCGGCGGCGCGCAGAGGGGCGCATCATCGCCGGGGTCAGCTCAAGAGGCTCGCGGACACCGAGATGGCACGTCTCGCAACGGTCAACGATGTCGTACTCGCCGACGTTAATCTGGCGCATCGTGTAGTCGAAGTTCTCCGTCTTCCTGAGCAGTGCATCGACCTGCGAGGCGCTCAAGCCCACCATGTTGTCTTTCAGATACTCGTCGCGCTTTTTCGTCAGCTCGTCGGCTTCCTTGAGCAGCTCGGCGCGCTCGCTCAGGAGCGCGGCCTTCTCGTCCTTGAGCGTGGTGAAACGCTCTTCGAGCTGCATGTAGTTGAGCTTCTGCTGCTCTTTTTTGCCTGAGCCGTCGGCGGCGGGCATGGCGATAGTCACGGTCTCGCGCTTCTGTTCTTCGACCTCTTCGCGCAGCTTACGCCTGTCGGACTCGTCCGAAGTTTCGATGCGGTAGTTGATGACGGTGATGTTGCCGCGCTTGTTCTGAAACTCGTCTGTGATGGCGGCGAGCTGGTCTTCGATGACGGAGACGCGTTTGTCTATCTCACGCTTACGCGGCTCGGCGGCTTGCAGGGCGGTCTGCACGTCCGAGTTGAGCTGCTGGTATTCGGCGCTCTCCTTTATCTCTTTTTCGGTGGGGTTGCCGCGCCGCTTAAGCCGCTTGAGATGGCGCGTGTAGCGCTGGACGAAAGCCTGCTGGATGCCCTTCCAAGGGCGCTGGCCGTAGACTTCGTCGTAGAGCGCCCAGCCGAGCGAGGCTGTCAGAAGGAGCGCGCAGACGAGCAGGATGTTGCTCGTCGAACGACTGACGATTGGGTCTGGTGCTGGAGCATCAGGCTCTTTTTTGACGAGTGAGTCGGTTTGAGGAGTCTCAGCCACCGGCGTCTAACCTCCGCGTGTGCAGTTCAAATCAAACATTAAACCAGGGCGTCACCCAGACGTACTTGATGTTGAAGAGCAGCCTGAGCAGAAGCTTAACGGGCAGCGCAATCAACACGGTGATGGCGAAGAACTGGAACGTCACGTATTGCAGAAGGCTCGTGCGGTCGAGAAGTTTGCGTTCGAAGGCGTTCCAGGTCATCAGCTTATGCAGCAGGAAACCGGAGATGACGAAGAAGAGCCCGACCACGATTGCTCCGAAGATGAACTTGCCCGGCACGCTCGTAATGCCTAAGAACTCGTGCAGGTCGCGGTTCTTATCGAAGACGACGGCGTTGTGATCCCAGGTTTGTCCCGGCCAGAACCAAATCCAGCCCGGCCCCCGGATGAAAGTGCCGATGATGATTAAGAGAATCCAGGTTATCCAGCCGACGCCGAACATGCCGAGCGCGAAGCGGCGCTGCTTGATGGTGTAGTAGCCGTTGCCGAGCGGGTTGGAATCCACGTAGGGGAAGACCATCAGGCCGACCATGATGAGCGAAGGCATGACGACGCCCGCAATCCATGGGTCGAAGTAGACGAGCATCTCCTGCAAGCCGAGGAAGTACCAGGGCGCTTTCGACGGGTTCATCGTGAGGTTCGGGTTGGCAGGCTCTTCGAGAGGCGCGTTTAAGGTTATCGACCAGACGAAGAGAATCACCGTCACGATGACGGCGGCCAAAAACTCGATTCTCACGAGAAACGGCCAGACGTGCAGCTCCCTCGCCCAACCCGGTCGCCAGGGCTCGACCTTCCGGTGATGCGTCTTGGCAAGCTGCGGGTCGGACTCAAGCTCGCTGATAAGGCGGTCGTTCTCCCGTGCCTGCCTGATGCCGAGCCACATGAAGAACGGTACCAGAAACAGCAGCCCGACGATGGGCACGTTATCCGGCGTCGAAACGATTTTCCAGAGTTGATGCCAATCCATAAGTTTCACCTAAACGATGAACGAGGAACGCTGAACGCGGAATGAAAGCAGAAAAGCTTTGGTTTTCAGTTCATCGTTCAGCGTTCATCGTTCATCCTTATTTCTTGACCGCTTTCATCTCCGATTCGAGCATGACGGGCGCGGGGCCGGAGATGCCGCCGTCCTTGCGTATGCGCCAGAAGTGGACGGCCATGAAGATGGAAGCGATGAGCGGGATGCCGATGCAGTGCCAGATGTAGGAACGCAGGAGCGCGTTGGCATCGACGATTGAGCCGCCCAGGAGTCCGAAGCGCACGTCGTTGAAGGGCGTCATGCCGAGCTGCGGGCCGAAGGGGCCTTCGCTGCCGAACAAGGGGGTGGCGCGCGCCATGTTCGTCCCGACCGTGACCGCCCAGAAGCCGAGCTGATCGTCGGGCAAAAGGTAGCCCGTAAACGACAGGAGCAGCGTCAGCACGAGCAGGACGACGCCGACGCACCAGTTGAACTCGCGCGGCTTCTTGTAAGAGCCGGTCATCACCACCCGAAGCATGTGCAGCCAGGTGGTGATAATCATCAGGTGCGCCGCCCAACGGTGCATGTTCCTCAAAAGCTTGCCGAAGGGAACGTCGTGCTCAAGATAGAGGATGTCGCGGAAAGCCTGCACCTTCGTCGGGTGGTAGTAGAACATCAGGAGGACGCCCGTGAAGGTGAGAACGATGAAGAGATAGAAGGTGATGCCGCCCATGCCCCAGGTGAAGCCGTAGCGCACGGCGTCGCGGTTTATCTTGGCCGGGTGCAGGTGGAGGAAGACGTTCGAGAGGACGGCGAGCGAGCGGTTGCGCGGGTCGGAGCGGTCGTGCGAGACGCGGAAGATTGATTTCCAGAGCTGCGTCTGCTGCGGGTCTTTGTAAGCCTTCGATTCTTCAATCGCACGCTCTTTGAGCGCCATTCCTTCTTCGCGCGCTCTCCCTATCAGCCCGACCGCAGTCGCGCGTACGCCGCGCTTCTCCAGCTTGCCATCGGTCGAATCAGGACGTTCAGGCTCCATACCCGTTTTCGCTCCTGTGAAGAAAAGCTATCAGCTTTCAGCTTTCAGCTTTTCGCGTGGATGTAAGTTATTGATTTGTTCTAACCCTGCCAAACTCTCTAGACCGTAACCCTCTTGAAATGAAGCGCCCAACTCAACCGCTCAATCATTGCCTGGCTGACCGCTGACTAGCTGACTAGCTGACAGCTTATAGCGGTACGAACGAGCCGTCGTCGTTGAACTCGTTGCGCTCGCCTTTCGGCGCTTTGTAGAGCTTGCCCTTATCGACGACGAGCTGGCCTTCGGCGTCAACCTCGATGTGAGCCCTGTCCATCGGGCGCGGCGCGGGGCCTTCAAAGTTGATGCCATCGCTGTCGTAGCCGCTGCCGTGACACGGGCACTTGAACTTGTTCTCGCTCGACTTCCAATCGGGCGTGCAGCCGAGGTGCGTGCAGACGGCGTTGATGACGAAGAGGCGGTCGGAGGTTTTGACTACCCAGATGCGGTAGAGCTGCTGCCACTTCGTATCGACGCCGAGGCTGTAGTCGCCGGGAAAGCCGATGCGGAAGATGCTCGACGGCTCGAAGATGGCGCGCGGCAGAAAGAAGCGCAGGAACATCAGAAAGCTCGCGCCGAGAAACCCCGTGATGCTCGCCCAGACGATGCGCCGACGCATCTTGTTAATCGGCGGGTCGGTCGTGCTCTGGACGACTGCGCCCGGCTGCTTGGCGGCGACTGCGCCGGGCGTCCTGGCCGCGACGGCTTTGGGCACGCCCTTGTTGACGGAAGGAGTCGGCGACGAGGCGGTCTTGGATGCGCCGGTCGCGGGAGCGACGCGCGCCGCCGGAGGAGTCGAGGCGGGAGTCTCTACGCCTTCACGGCCAGAGCTTGAGAGCGCCGCGGCATCCGAGGCTGCCGGTGCGCTCGTCCCCGTCGAAGCGGCCTTCGCCGAGGGAGTGACGGGCGTCTTCTCGTCACTGCTGACAGAACTCTCGCCGGTCGATTCCGTCTGCGCCGTCGGGGTGCTCTGTGCACCTCCGCCCGGCGGTGTCGGATTGTTTTCGCTATCCACGCCGCGCCTCCGTTTTCCGAATTTCTGATGTGACGACTGGGTTGACGGGAGTTCCAGCCGACAAGCCTGAGAAATGGAGTCCAGGCGCGTCCGGTACAATACACCGTCCGAGAGGACGAGCCTCTTCCGCCTGGTTTCAAAAGCAATTTTGACTTATGAAGAGCGACACGCCAGAAAAAGTTATAAATAAATTGGCATGACTGAGCATCTTTATACTATTTTCACGTTCTTGTGGCAAGATTTAATTTTTACTATGAAACTTAGCCCGCGCCCCTCTCAAGCCAAGCCGCAGGAGAACAGAACTCATGCCGACTGAAAAAGCGCGCGTCACCTTCTACACGCGCAAGGGCTGCCATCTCTGCGAAGAGGCCAAGGCCGAGATGCTCGCCGCAGGCGACCGAGACCTCTACCTGCTCGAAGAGGTAGACATCGACCAAGACCCCGCCCTCGTCGCACGCTACGGCACGGAGATTCCCGTCGTCGCCATCGACGGCACAATCGTCTTCAAATACCGCCTCACAGCCGCCGAATTCAGACGACAACTGCGGCAGCCTCGCCCGTTCTGAAATCGAAGCGCAAAACGGAAGCTCAAACGCTTTACGGTCGCCCGAAACGCTCTCTGTATTCTCCGGAGACAAGGAACGAACGAACCATCTGCGCTCGCTTCGCCCTGCCCAACGCCACGCTCTCCACTCTCACATCTTCGCCCGGCTGGCTGAACTCGTTCATCTTCGCGAGCCAGAAATTGTAGCCGACGAGATTGTTGTCGGGCGCATCGTCCGGATTGCGTCTCAGGTAGCCGAAGTACTGCATCAGGACGAAGGCCGGATTGTAGAGCTTGTTATAGACCGAGCCATTCTCAGACAGCTTCAAGAGCACGGTGGCGCGCGTCTCCGTCGAGGCATTGAGGCCGTCGATGAGGGCTTGGCGCTCGGCGTCGGTGGGCGTTGCGCCCGTGTTGGCGAAGAGGGCGTTGACGTACTCAGCGTTGCTCTTCGCGTCGTAGACGAGCTTGAACTCTGCGCGCTCGACCCACTCGGCGGCGAACGCCTGGCGATTGGCTTCGAGTCGCGCCTCCCAGCCCGTCTGCCCGACGATGACGCCCTCGGCAAGCCTTCTCACGTCTCTGAGGAAAGGCTCGTATCTCACCTGCCGGTTGAACGATGCTTTCTCGAAACGATAGACCAGATAACCCGTCGATTGAAATTCGATGGAGAGAAAGAAAGCTGCCGAGACGTTCTGCCTTCGGTCGTCGATGCAGGCGGCATCCGAGCCGCAGGCTGTTATCTGAGATGTCCAGAAAGCCTGACCTCCGGCGTCTGCCTGCCGGTTGAGAAAGTCGTGATAGTGCTGGCCGACGAAGATGTTTGTATCGTCGATGGGGTTTGCGCCTGTGCCTGTGTCGCCGTTGTCGTTGATGTCGAGCGTGGCGGTGTTTTGTGTTCCGAGGGTTGCGCCGCCGGTCGGGGTGTTGAGCGTGAGGCGGACTGTTTCGGGCGTGGTCTCGGCGTAGGAGTCTTCGTTGACGAGCAGGTCGAAGCTCTTGCTGGTTTCGCCGGGGGCGAAGGTGAGACGGCCTGCGGCGAGCGTGTAGTCGCTCTTTTGTCGCGCCGTCTGGTCGCTCACTTCGTAGCCGACCGTCACCGTGCCGTCGCTCGAACCTGTGCGCGTCACAGTGATAGGCACAGATGCGACGCCTTCGGTCGCCGTGTACCTCGCCGCGCTGAACTGAACGCTCGAAGCGGCGGGCGCGGGCGTAGCGTCGATGAGCGTATAGATTGTGCCGTTACCGATGTTGGCGAGATAGAGATTCCCGGCTTCGTCTTCGCCGAAGGTGGAGATGTTGTGAGTCGTGTCGAGCAGAAGCGTGTTCTGCCAGGCGGAGCCTTCGCGCCTGAGTCCCCAGATGCGTCCCGAGCAGTAGTCGCCGTAGATGTAGAGACCGTGCATGCGCGGGTAGAGACGGCCGCGATAGACGTAGCCGCCGGTGACGGAGCAGCCGAGCGAGTGGCTGTACTCGGCGACGGGTATGGTCAGACCCGAGGTGTTGCAGCCCGTCGAAGGATTGAAACAGTGGGTGCCCTCCATGATGCGCCAGCCGTAATTCTCGCCGCCCGCGCTCGCCGACGACTGGAAGTTCACTTCTTCCCAAGCGCCCTGTCCTACGTCGGCGACGTAGAGGTCGGCCGTCTGGCGGTCGAAGGAGAAGCGCCAGGGATTACGCAGGCCGAGCGACCAGATTTCGGGGCGAAAGCCTGTGCGGCTGACGAAGGGGTTCGTGGCAGGGACGTTGTAGGTGGCCGGGCTTCCCGTTTCGGTGTCGATGCGAAGGACTTTGCCGAGCAACTCCGAAGAATTCTGCGCGCGATTTTCGGGGTCGCCGCCCGAGCCGCCGTCTCCCATGCCGATGTAGAGATAACCGTCGCGCGGGCTGAAGGCGAGCTGTCCGCCGTTGTGATTCGGGTAGGGCTGATTGATGCGCAGCACGACCTGTTCGCTCGCCGGGTCGGCCACGTTCGGGTCGGCGCTCACGCGGAAGCGCGCAATCACCGTGTTGCCCGCCGTGTCCGTGTAGTTGACGTAAAAATATCTCTTGCTCGGATAGTCCGGCGGGAAGGCCAGCCCGAGTAGCCCGCGCTCTCCGCCCGCGCTGATACGACTGCTGATGTCGAGAAACGGCGTGCTCAAAATCGCGCCGTTCTTTACGATGCGAATGCGCCCGCCCTGCTCGGCGACGAACAGACGGCCGCTCCCGTCGCCCGCGTGCGCGATGCTCAAAGGCTGACTGAAGCCACTCACAGGAGAGACAAGCGTGAGCGACGGCAACTCAGCCGACGCCGCGCTCGCGCTCACCTCGGCGACTGCCTCCTTCGTCGCGCCCGGCTGCGCGCCCGACACCAGCGCCAACGCAAACACAAACGCGAAAATCTTCCCCGCACGCCTTGAATTCATCACGCCCTCCCGCATTCAAAAACAACTCTCCCGCGACCCGTCGCCTTTTTCCGACGACGCATCTAACGCGCCGAGCGTCGGCTTGCCGCCGACACCGCGCACCCCAGTCGCCAGACCCGAGCCTGGAAAGGCCGACGCCTGAAACTTCAATGTTTCTTCGAGAAGGGGGAATTTTGAGTGACAACCGAACGGGAAGACGAAACTAAATTACCACAGACCCTGGCCTTCGAGATACGGAAAATTCAGACGTAGCTCTGTCGCTACAGTTGAAAATTCAGCGCGGCGGCCTGAGTCTCGATTGATTGGAAGAGTTGTTCACGCTCGCCTTCGTCGGTCGTCTGCCGGTAGGCCGCGAGCAGTTCTTTGAGGGCGGCGAGTTCTTTGTAGAGTTCGGCGTCTTCGACCGGAGGGGTCAGGTAAGAGATAAGCTCGGCGTAGGAGCGGCGTCGCGCAATCGAGCCTTCGGACGGGTTGTTGACGCTGTAGACGTAGATGTGCGGCAGCTCTCCGATGAGACGGTCAGGCCAGCACGCGGCGGAGAGCCCGACCTGTTTGCCGGGCATGAACTCTAGCGCGCCGTGCGTGCCGAAGTGCGCGACGGCGTCGGCCTGAAAAACGCGTTCGACGTAGGTGTAGAGCGCGGCGAAGCCGTGATGCGGCGCACCGCCGCGCGCCATCAGCAGACGCATGGGGTCGCCCTCGTAGCCGAAGGTCGGCTGCACGCCGACGAAGACGTTGCCGAGCCGCACGCCTTCAATCAAAAGCTCGCCGCCGAAAGAGTTAATCGCGCCCGGCGCGCTTCCCCACTCCGCTTCTATCTCTTCGACGTAAGGACAGAGCCGCCTGTACTCGTCCACGCTCAGACGATATGCGACGTTACACTTCGCGCCGAAGCTCTCGGAGTTTCCGCCGACGAGCATCTCGCGCAGCTCGTCCGCGTTCGCGGGGACTTCCACCGCGTAGCCTTCCGAGCGCAAACGCACGAGCGTCTCCCACACGCTCGGAAAGACATCAAGCTCGGCAGCCGTCCCGGTATTGCCCTTGTTCGGCGGGAAACAGAAGACGAGAAGCGCCAGCTTCAACTCCGCGCGCCGCGCCGTTCGCAGGCGATTCCAACGCGCCAGCCGCCGCGCTATCCGGCGGCAACGCTCTTCGAGCGGCAAGGGCTCAGCGCCGTCGGCGGGCATCCCGCCATAGACGAACGGCTCGGTCGCGCCGTCGATTTCCGGTATCGCCACCTGCATCCCCGCCTGCACCGGATTGAGCCCCGTCCACGATGCCTCCCAAGCCTCAATCGTCTGCACGTCCAGACTCACAGCCGAGCGAAACGGGCGATTCAACCCGCGCAGAAATTCAACAGCCGCCTCCGAATCGTTCATTGCAGGCCCGCCCACGAAACTGAACCCCGTCAGAGACAAAATCTGGCTGACGCGGACTGGACGATGGACGATGGACGATAGACGATGGCTGGAGTTTTCCTGTTCGTCGCCCGTCATACGTTTATCGTTCGTCGTGCGTCCTCCGTCTCCCTTCTTTCGTCTATCGTCCATCGTCCATCGTCCATCGTCCACAAAGAAGCTCTCGCACGCTTCGCGGTTGTCCATGAAGGTGGAGATGGCGGGGAGGACGGCGAGCCCTTCGGATTCGATGGCGCGGATGAGAGCGTCGTAATGCTTGTGCGTGTTGCTGACGATTTGAGGGCGCATGAGCAGCAGGCCGACGGTTGCGTCGGGATTGAGCGCGGGCAGGCTCTCTCTGCGGCTTCGACGCTCGTACCATGAGCGATAGGCGTCGAAGGTTTTGAAAATCTCCTTAGCATCCGGGTGATAAATGCCGACGGCGGGCATCGTCTCTGGCGGCGCAAGCTCGATTCCGGCGCGGGCGATGCGCTCGTCTCTCGCATAATGCTTGAGCGCGTAGAGAATCATCGAGCGGATGTTGGCGGGAGTCGGCTGTAGGAAATAGCAGAAGAGGTAGAGGTAGTGTTTGAAATCGCCGACCCGACCCGCGCTCGGCACGAGGCGGAGCAATGCAGGCAGACGCTCGACCAGACGCAAATACTGCGTATGCCTCGCCTTCTTCCCGCGACGGGCTCGCGCCTGCTCGCCCATCCACGCGCCGACGCTCCTGACGAGACGCCGCGCGCGTCCGCCGCTCCTCGCCGCACCCTCGCCCTTCGACTCTTCTTCCCTTTCCTTTCCTTCTTCCGTCTCGCCTCCGAAGCTCAGACGCCCCATGCGCGTCTGCCGCATCAGCTCCGGCATACAGTTGATGACGATGGCCGCCGCGTACCGGCGCTCGTAACGCTTGAGCAGATGGACGAGCCTCGCTGCGTTCTCGCCGTCCGTGACGTGAATGACGAAGACAATCTCGGCTTCGCTCAAATCGCGCTCGACCGATTGCCACTCGTCGGCGTCGAGAGGCGCGCCGAGATTGTAGGCCGCCACTCGCAGACCGAGCCCGTAGCGACGCTCTATCTCGCGCTCCGCCGCCCTGAGCGGCGCTAGCAGGCTCGACCCGACGTAGAGAACCGCGACGTTATTCATGCGACGCCCTCAAGCTGGTCTTCGAGCAGGCCGTAGATATCGCGCAGGCGTTCGAGCGTCCGGGCTTCCGCCGCCCAGAAGCCGCGCCCCTCTGCTTCGAGCAGCCGACCGACGAGCGAGCGAGCCGAATGCGGGTTGAGCGTGCGAAGGCGTTCGAGCATCCCCGCGTCGAGCACGAAGGTTTCGGCCACGCGGTCGTAAATCCAGCTATCGACTGCGTCGGCGGTGGCGCTCCAGCCGAAGGTGTTGGCGACGTGGCTCTCTATCTCGGCGACGCCGCGAAAGCCGTGCTTGAGCATGCCTTCGTACCACTTCGGATTGAGCGTCTTGGTGCGCGTCTCAAGGTGGATGGTCTCTTCGAGCGAGCGCACTTTCGTCTCGCGCGTGAGCGAGTCGGAGACGTAGATGGCCGGACGCGCCTCGGCGTGTCGCTCGACGGCCTTCGAGACGCCGCCCAGGTATTCAAAATAGTGGTCAACGTCGGTGATGCCTATCTCGAAGGAATCTATGTTCTGGTAAGTGGCCTCGACGCGTGCGAGCGCGCGATTGAGAGCGCCGCGCGCTTCCCTGCCCTCGACGGCGCGCCCCGCAGCGTCGCGCCCGTAGGCGAAACACTTGCGCGTCACGAAGAGGTCGCCGAGCGCGTCCGACTGCTCCCATTGAGAATCGAGCACCATGAAATTGACGTTCGTCCCGTAGTTGCCCGGCGCGTTCGAGAAGACGCGCAGCACCGCCTCGTCGAAGCCGACTGCTTCGGTCTCGATGCGTTCGAGCACGTTGCGGCGAACGTAGTTCATCTCGGTCGGCTCGTCGAGCGCGGCAACGGTGCGAACGGCCATGTCGAGCAGTCCCATCGTCGCGCCGAAGAGGTCGCGGAAAATGCCGGAGACGGTCATCACCACGTCGATGCGCGGGCGACACAGTTTCTCAAGCGGGACGACTTCGACCGACGTGACGCGGTTCATCCCGTCTCTCAAAGGGCGCACGCCGAGCAGACGCAAAGCCTGCGCGACGCCCTCGCCCTGCGTCTTGATGTTGTCGAGCCCCCAGAGGACGAGCGCCATCGCGCGCGGGTAGCGGCCGGAGGCGGCGAGGTGGCGTTCGAGCAGAAGACGGACGACGCGCTCTGAGCGCGCGTAGGCGAGGTCGGAAGGGACGCTGTAAGGATTGACGGCGTGAGTGTTTCTCCCCGTCGGGAGGATTGAAGGGTTCTGCACGATGTCTGCGCCGGGGCCGGGCTCGACGTACTGGCCTTCGAGCGCACGCACGAAGGCGTCGAGTTCTCGATTGACCTTCAACTGTTCGTGAATCTTCTCCAGCAACGCGAAGACCGGACGAGAATCGACGGGCGCGACTCCGGATGAAGCTTCGAGCCAGCTCTCGGCGCGCGACGCTCCCTCCCTGAGAAAAAGAGCGACGCTTTCATGCACCACCTCATCCACGCGCTCGCGCTTGCCGATGCTCTCTTCGGTCGTCTGCTTCCGTTCGAGCAAAGCGTCGTAAGAGCCGAAACCCAGGGCTTCGGCGACGAGGTCGGGCAGCGCACGCGCGCCGGCCTCCGGCCTGTCGAACGACGCCACCATTCGCAAAAGGTGTGCGCTCTCGCCCTCGTTCGAGGCGCGACCGAAGACGTGCAGCCCCGTCGGAATCAAACGCTGCTCTATCTCCAGCACACGCTCGTAGAGCGAGAGCACGCGGCGGTCGCGCTCCTCCGAAGTCAGACGTGAGAGCTGAGTCTCTTCCTTCATAGAGTCGTTCGAGCTATTCAGCTTGGATACCTTTGTGCGGCTCTCGTGAACACGACAGCCCGAAGCCGGGACGGCAGACAGGATAAACAGATTCCCGCCCGCGCGTCTACAGAAGCCGGGAGCAGCGCAGCATTCAGGAAGCAGCCAGCGCCGCCGCGATTGACTCTTCAATCTTGAGCAGCGGCAGGTGCAGATGACGACCGCCGAGCGCGTCGGCGACGAGTTTCGCCTCGCCGCCTGCGACGTAACGATTCTGTGTATCGACGACGACCGAAGAGACGCCCGCGCTTCGCAATGCCGCGCCGAGTTGTTCCACTTCACTGTTGATGCGTCGCCGGATGCCGGCGCGGTCTTCAGACGCGTCCGGATGAAGCGCGACGTTGGCGCGTCCATCTGTGAAGATGAGAAGCACGATGCGCTGCGGCGCGCCCGTGCGCGCGGCGCGTTCGGCCACTCCGAGGGCGCTGAGAAGGGCGGCTGAGAGCGGGGTTGCGCCGCCGACGGGCAGCGCATCGAGGATGCGCTTGGCGCGTGCGGGCGACTGGCTCGGCGGAAGCAGCAAGCGCGCCTCGCGCTCGCGGAAGGTGATGAGCGCGACGCGGTCGCGCCTGACGTAAGAGCGCCGCAGCAGGTGCGCGAGCGCGCCCTTCGCCTGCCCGATTCGATTCGCCGCCATGCTGCCCGAAGTATCGACGGCGAGGATAAAGAGCGCGCCGGTCTTGCGTCGAAGCTGCTTGAAACGCAAATCGTCAGACGTGAGATGCAGGAGTCGCGGAGCTTTCGACTGCTGACGCCGACTCGTTTGCAGAGGCGCGGCGGCGCGCAGCGTGGCATCGACGGCGACGCGCGCGGCGCGTGTACGCCGCGAGACGGCGCGAGCATAACGCCCGCCACTCGCTTCTATTCGAGCCTGCATCCCTGAGCCTCCACGCGCCGGCTTCGACGCTGCGGCGCGCATCTTCCCTTGCCGCTCAGAGCCTTCGAGCGCATCTTCCGGCGGCGAGGCATCGACGGGCGGCGCGCTCAACTCCGGCGCGTTCAACTCTGCGCCGCGCTCGCTCTGCTGCCCTCGTCCTTCCGCGTCGCGTCTATCGCGCGGCGCAGACGAATCCCCGGCGCTTGATGAAGTCGGCGCTTCCGCGCTGTCAGCCCGCTTGCTTCCGCCTTCGCGGTCGCTCGCTCTCTTTCCTTTCGAGCTACGCTCAAAACTCTCGTTCGCCGCCGATTGCTTCGGCGTTTGCGCACCGTCGCTGCTTTCGCCCGAAAGCTCTTCGAGCGCCTGCCGGATGCGCGAGCCGCCGGAGGTTTGTTCGAGTGGGTCGCGGCGCAGACGGTGACGCAAGCACATCGCCGCGACGCGTCGCACGTCCTCTTCTGTCGCCCTGCGGCGTCCGTCGAAAGCGGCGAGGGCGCGTGCCACACGCGCCAGTGTCAGCTCGCCTCGATGACCGTCCACCTTCAGACGCACGCAAAGCTCGGCTATCAGGCGCAGGAGCGGGCGCGGCAACTCGACCGACGCGAAGAGCGTGCGGGCTCGCACGAGTTTGCGGCGAAGGCGCAGCTGCTCGCGCTCGGCGGCGGCAAGAAACTGCGTCGGGTCGCGCTCGAAGGCTTCGCGCCGCTCGACTATCTCGACGCGCTCGTCCCGGTTGCCGACGCTTCGCACCTCCGTATAGAGCCCGAAGCGGTCGAGAAGCTGCGGGCGCAACTCGCCCTCTTCCGGGTTGCCGGAGCCGACGAGGACGAAGCGCGCAGGATGCACGGTCGAGATGCCTTCGCGCTCGACCGTGTTGCGCCCCGTCGCGGCGGCGTCGAGCAATAAATCGACGAGATGGTCTTCGAGCAGGTTGACTTCGTCGATGTAGAGAAAGCCTCGGTTAGCGCGCGCGAGCAAGCCCGGCTCGAAAGCCTTCCGTCCTTCAACGAGCGCGCGCCCGATGTCGATTGTCCCGCAGACTCTATCCTCCGTCGCGCCGAGCGGAAGCTCTACGACCGGCACGCTCCGTCGCACGCGCGCGAGTCTTCCCTGCGACTGCACGCGCGCACGACATTCTTCGCAGAGGCTTCTCTCGTCGGCGGGGTCGCAGTTGTAAGCGCAGCCGCGCACGCTCAAGAGCGGCGGCAGAAGCTCGGCCAGAGCGCGCACCGCCGTCGATTTGCCCGTGCCGCGCTCGCCCATGATGAGCACACCGCCGATGGTCGGAGCGACGACGCTCAGCAGCAAGGCCAGTTTCATCTCTTCCTGCCCGACAATCGACGTGAAGGGATAGACCGGATGAGCGGCGGCGGCTGCGACGTGCCGGCGCGGGTTTACGTTTGGACGGCGTGATGGCATTGACTGTCAGGTTGGATTATCGGCTGGCTTATCAGACTCGCGTTTGTCAGGCTGCTGACTCTGGCTATAGAAACTTCCGCTCGAACTCTCACGGCTCAATCGACATGCGCTCGACGTTGACCATCGGAACTCTCTGCGTGCGCCCGTCGCGCCCGACGATGACGACCTGATTATTCTCCACCGAGACGCGACGCACGCCGCTCATCTCGCGCTCGATTCTCTCCCCGTCCTTCGTCTCGATGACGAGCCGCGTGGCGGTCACGACAGCCGCCGCCGCAGACGCAGAAGCGCCGGGAGACGCAGCAGCGCCTGAAGCACCCGCCGCCGGAGACGCGCCCGCATCCGTCGAAGCCGAGGCTCTCTCGCGCGCGGGCGCGGGTCTGTTGCGGGCGGTGCGACGGTTCGTTCTTCTGCTGCTCGCGCCTGCGCGCGGCGCGTTGGCTTCCGGCGTCGAGGCTTCAGCGCCGGAGGAATCGGTGCGCGCGGCTTCGGCGGAAGGATTCGTGCGAGGCGTCCGCGAAGCGGCGGAGCGTCGCGGAGACCTGCCCGCGCGCGTTCTCGGAGTAGTCGCTCTGTTTGTGGGTGTGGAAGCCGTCGCGCCGGTCGAAGCTGGCGCGTCTGTCGCGTTCGTCGGCGCTTCGGTCGTCGCGGCTGTCTCGGTCGGAGGTCTCTCGGTCGGCGGCTCTTCGATGCGTGCGCCGGTGGCCGTCGCGCGCCTGACGTTTCCGTCTCTGCGCGCCGACTCAGCCGGAAGCGTCGGCACGACGAACTCGGGCGGCACGGCCTGCGCGCCGCTCGCAGGCGCAAACGCGCCCTCAAAACGGACGCGATACGTCCCCTCCGTCTCGCTCGCCGCACGCGCTTCCACGCGCAGGATGAGCGCCTGCTCGCCGCGCAGATAGACGCTTCTCGAAATCCTCCCCGACGCCGCGCCCGCATAGAGCGTGACGGTCGCCAGAGGCCGCAGCCCGCTCGCCGTGAAGATGTCGATGTTGCCGTCCAGCTCCCGGGTCTCGATGGTCAGCAGGAGGTCGCCCTCGCGCCCGTTGAACGTATAGAAATGTCTCGTCAGACGCGCATCCCCGATGTCTCTCGGCGCGATGCGTCCCTCCACCTCGTTCGACAAAACGGGCGCGGGATAGTCCACGCTCGTCGATTGCGCCCACGCGCCGCACCAGAGCGCCGCCCACATCAAACACCAGCCCGACAGGCGTCGCGCCCCGCGCATCGACAGATGAATTTTCCTCGCTCTCAACTTCAAACGCTCAAACTCCTTCAAGCCTCGCGCCGCCGAGTTTACCAGCCTTCCACGCGCCCGCCAACAACGCGCCTGCCTTCACTCTTCCAAACCTGCGCCCGCACCCGCCGGACGAAGAGCCCCGACGAGAGAACGAGATGACCCGTCGATTTCCAAACAGCATCATTCTCAAGATGCTTCGACGAAGGAGATTCGAGACCTTCCCGGACGCGCTTCGACGCGCCGGAACTCGTCCCGCTCTGAGTTTGAATTTTAAGGAAGTCCGGGAAGAAAGGATTTGATGCCGAAGGGGGGACTCGAACCCCCACGAGTTTCCTCACACGCCCCTCAAACGTGCGCGTCTACCAGTTCCGCCACTTCGGCTTTCGGGCGATGTCAATTGCAGGCTTCAGACTAACATAACGCGTCGCCGCGTGTCAGCCGCCGCGAGATACTTTTTCTAGCGGGGCGAAGCCTGCGCCTGCGGGCTTGAGGCCGGGGCAGGCGTGGCCGCCGTGTTCGTGTTCGAGGCGGCTGGCGCGGCGGGACTAGCTGCGCCTTCGGCGGGCGTCGTCGCGCCTTGCGGCGAGGCGGCGGCGGGCGACGCCGTCGCGTTTGCGGGCGAAGCGCCGGTCTGCGGCGGGGCGACGGTCGCCGCCGGTGTAGGCTGTGTGGTCGTCTGTTCCGGCGCGGCAGATTCGAGCACGGAGCGCGGACGCCCGACGCCGAGCGCGAGCATCAGGGCGACGAGCATGAAGACGATGGTCGAGCCGATAGTAATCTTGGCGAGCAGGGTTTGCGTGCCGCGCGGCCCGAAGGTGGTGCTTGAGACGGAGCTTGTGAAGAGCGCACCGGCGTCGGCCTTGCCCGGCTGCAAGAGCACGGAGATGATGAGTACGATGCAGGCCAGAATGAATATCGTGTAGAGTGCGTAAAGTAACAAACCTGTAATCCTCGACTATTAAATCTCAGCTATTGTAATTAACGATGCGCGCGAAACTCTCTGCTTCGAGACTTGCTCCGCCGACGAGCGCGCCGTCGATGTCGGGTTTCTTCATCAGTCCCGCCGCGTTGTCCGGCTTGACCGAGCCGCCGTAGAGAATACGCAGCCGCTCGGCTGCCGCATCGGAGTGTCTTTCCGCGAAAATGCGCCGGACAAACGCGTGCATTTCCTGCGCTTGCTCCGGCGTCGCGGTGTGGCCTGTGCCGATAGCCCAGACCGGCTCATATGCGATGATGATACGGTCGAGGTCGGAGGTTGTCAAACCGTGCAAGCCGCCTTCCAACTGCCCGCGCACGACGTTTTCCGCCGTCCCGGCTTCGCGCTGCTCAAGTGTCTCGCCGACGCACATGATGACCGACAGACCCGCCGCCAGCGCCGCCTGCGTCTTGCGGTTGACCATCGAATCTGTCTCTGAATAATACTGCCGGCGCTCCGAGTGGCCGACGATTGCGTGAGAGCAGCCCACGTCGCGCAGCATGTCGGCGGCCACCTCGCCCGTGTGCGCGCCGTGCTTCGTCTCGGTCGAGCAGTCCTGCGCCGCGACGCGTATGTTCGAGCCCTCAAGGCGGTCGGCCACCGTCTTCAGAGCCGTGAAGACCGGCGCGACGATTACCTCGCAGTGATTCGCGTTCGCCACCAGAGGCTTGAGCTGAAGCACGGTCGCCACCGACTCGCCCAGCGTCTTATACATCTTCCAGTTTCCGGCGATAACAGGTTTTCTCATAATCGTTTAAGTCTGGAGTCTGAAGTCTGGAGTCTGGAGTCTGGAAACAAAGACTGTCTTTGGTTTTGACTCCAGACTCCAGACTCTCGACTCCAGACTTATTTATCGTTGAGCGCCGAGACGCCGGGCAGCTCGTCTCCGGCGAGGAATTCGAGGGTCGCGCCGCCGCCGGTCGAGATGTGGGTGATGCGTTCGGCGACTCCGGCCTGGGTGACGGCGGCGACGGAATCTCCGCCGCCGACGATGACGGTCGCGCCCCGGTCGGCGGCTTCGGCCACTGCACGCGCCACGCCGACCGTCCCTTCCTCGAAACCCTTCTCTTCAAAAACGCCCATCGGGCCGTTCCAGATAACCGTGCGCGCGTCCTGCAAGGCGCGCGAAAACAGGGCGACGGTCTCGACGCCGATGTCGAGGCCGACGAGGCCGACGTTGGTGAACTCTACGGGTATGGTTCGGCGGCTGTTGAGAGGGTCGTAGCTATCGACGACCTGATGGTCGGTCGGCAGTATCAATTCGACTCCGGCGGCCTCGGCTCGGCTTCTAATCTCGCGCGCCGTCTCCAGCTTGTCGTCCTCGACGAGCGACTTGCCGACCGTGAAGCCTTCCGATTTCAGAAACGTGTAGGCCATCGCCCCGCCGATGAGCAGCTTATCGACCCGCCGCTCAATCAACGCTTCGATAACAGCGATTTTATCCGACACCTTCGCCCCGCCGAGGATGGCGACGAAAGGATGCTCCGGGTTGTTGATAACCCGACCGAGATAGTCAAGCTCTTTCTCCATCAAAAGGCCAGCAGCCGCCTTCGAGACGTGTTTCGTGATACCGGCGGTCGAAGCGTGTGCGCGATGCGCCGCGCCGAAGGCGTCGTTGACGTAAAGGTCGCAGAGGCTCGCCAACTGCTTCGCAAAGCCGTCGTCGTTCGCTTCCTCTTCAGGATGAAAACGCAGGTTTTCGAGCAGCAGCACGTCGCCGTCGCCGAGAGCCTCGACGCTCTTCTGTGCCTCCGCGCCGACGCAGTCCTCCGCGAAAGCGACCTCTCTGCCGAGCAGCCCCGAAAGATGCTCGGCCACAGGCCGCAGGCTATCCTTCTCCGTGCGCTGCCCCTTCGGCCTTCCCAAGTGCGACGCCAGAATCACGCGCGCCCCGCGCTCGGTCGCATATCGAATCGTCGGCAGCGCCCCCTCGATACGCGTGTCGTCCGTCACGCGCCCCTCTTTCAACGGCACGTTGAAATCTACGCGCACGAACACTCGCTGCCCCGCGAGGTCGAGGTCTCTGATGGAAAGTTTATTCATAACAACAGTGAGCGGTGAGCAGTAAGCGGTGAGCAGTAAAAAGCAGAAAAGCTGCTTACTGCTCACCGCTTACTGCTCACTCTTACAACCCTTTTTGAGCGAGCAGCTTCACCAGGTCGCGGACGCGGCAGGAGTAGCCCCACTCGTTGTCGTACCAGGAGAGAACTTTGACCATGTTGCCGCCGATGACTTTGGTGTAGTCGGCATCGACGATTGAAGAGTTCGGGTTTTTGCGAAAATCGACGGAGACGAGCGGCTCTTCGGAGAAGGCGAGGATGCCGCGCAGTTGTTCGTTGGCCGCGTCCTTGAGCGCCGTGTTGACCTCTTCGGTCGTCGTCTCGCGCTCGACCTCCATGACGACATCGACGAGCGAGACGTTCGGCGTCGGCACGCGCACGGAGATGCCGTCGAACTTGCCCTTCAGCTCCGGCATGACGAGGGCGACGGCCTTGGCCGCGCCTGTCGAAGTGGGAATCATGGAGAGGGCGGCGGCGCGCGCGCGTCGGAGGTCTTTGTGCGGAAGGTCGAGGAGTTGCTGGTCGTTGGTGTAGGAATGAATCGTGGTCATCTGCGCGGCGCGGATGCCGAAGCGTTCGTGTATGACTTTGGCGAGGGGCGCGAGGCAGTTGGTCGTGCAGGAGGCGTTCGAGATGATGTGATGCGCCGCAGGGTCGTACTGGTCTTCGTTGACGCCGAGCACGATGGTGATGTCTTCGTTCTTGGCCGGAGCCGAGATGATGACTTTTTTGACCGTGCCGCGCAGGTGCTTGCGCGCGTCCTCGGCGTTGGTGAAGCGCCCCGTCGATTCGATGACGATTTCCGCGCCGACCGATTCCCAGTCAATCGCCGCCGGGTCTTTCTCGGAGAAGACGCGAAATTCGTCTTTGCCCACCCGGATGCTGTTCTCGGTGGCGGAAATCTCCTCTTCCAGATTGCCGAGCACGGAGTCGTACTTGAAGAGATGCGCGAGCGTCTGCGTGTCGGTCAAATCGTTGACGGCGACGAAATCAATGTCGGGGTCGCCAATCGCCGTGCGCATCACGTTGCGCCCGATACGTCCGAAACCGTTGATGCCGACTTTCACTGCCATTAGGTTTGAAGCCTCCTCGCTTTGTTCTATGGAAACGTAAATTCGCTCTCCGGCGAAAGTCTCTTCGCGCGGCGCGCCCCTCTCGGTCGAGCGGCGCATGCGCTCCCGCTTGTCTGTCAGAAGCGACTCCGCGTAGCTCTGGAGAGTTTTGATAGCTGGCTGAAAGAAATGGAAGATAATGCGCGCTCAAGGCGACTGTCAAGCAAGCGCCGAAGAAGCGTCGAGCAAGAGCAGGGTGTGCCGACCGTGATGCGCGAGCCTTTCACCCTCGCTTCTTCTCTCCGTGAACCCGTCCGACCCTCTCTCGGTCGCCTGCGGTCGAATCCATATTTACGCCTTTAATTGTATGTTTTTGAAACTCCGGCTCTGCGCGTCACGTAGTATCGACTGACTCGTCGCTTCAGGTCTCAGGCTTCTCGAACCTCCCGGCGCGGCGGGCTTGCAAGGCAAACCCAGCTTCCTCTTAGGAGTAATTCGGTTTCATGTTCAGCTTTTCCGTGCGTTCGATGCTTCGCGCCTGTGCGCTCTCGCTCACCGCCTTTGCGCTCCTGACGGCGCAGACCGGCTTCGCTTCCGGTGGAGACCCCGCTCCACGCATGAGCGGGAACATCTACGAGCCTGTGCAGACGCCGCCGACTTCACAGCCGCCGCAGACGCCCGCGCAGCGCGACGCCACGCGTCCGCCCAACACCGGACAGCCGCAGACCGTGCCGCAGACGGCTCGACCCAACCCGTCCGACCCGACCGCGCCGCCCGTCTCAGGCCGTCCCGCGCCGCAGTCGCCGCCCGGCACTGAGAACGTCCCACGCACGACCGCGCCGCAGACCGTCGCGCCCGAACTGCCTGCGACGACCACCACGACGACCGGGCAGACCGAAGAGAACGCCACCGAGACGACGACCGTTGAGGAGCCGCTCTTTCCGTCGGCGCAGCCGCGCCCCGTCCCGCCTCTGCCTTCGCTGGCTCGCGTCGGCGTGACGACGGGCGAGACGCGCCCGCTCTCTCTGAACGATGCCATCCGTCGCGCCTTAGAGAACAACAACGACATCGAGTTCGCCAGAAACGACGTGCGGCTCGCCGAATCCGTCCTGCGCTCTCTGGAGGGACAGTACGACGCCGTTTTCCAGTTCACGCCGCAGTACAACAAGGCCATCGTGCCGCAGCCGACCACGCTCGGCGGCGCAAACGAGACGGGCACGGTCTCGCGCTCAGAGTTCTCCTTCGACAATGCAATCGTCCGGCGAGTGAACACGGGCGGCGGCAACTACCAGTTCTTCTTCAACAACAGCCGCGTCACTTCAAGCTCCAGCAACGAGCTTTTCCGTCCCTCCTACGGTTCGAGCCTCGGGCTCAGCTACACGCAGCCGCTCTGGCGCGACCGCTCGATTGACAACGCGCGTAGAGGCATACGCATTCAGCGCAAGCGGCTCGAACAGTCGGACGCCGATTTTCGTCGCCGCACGGTTGAAGTCATCGCGCAGGTGCAGCGCGCCTACTGGGATTTGGTCTTCGCCCTGCGCGACGAGCAGAACCAGATTGCCAACGTCAATCTCGCGCGCGAGAATTTCCGGCGCACCGAAGCGAGCGTCGCCGCCGGAGCGACCGCGCCCTTAGAGCGAGCAGAGATTCAGACCGAGCTTTCCAACCGCGAGTCGGCGCTGCTTCTGGCCTCGCAGAACGTGACTGTGGCCGAGAACTTCCTGAAGAGTCTCATCCTGCGCGACCCGCTCGCGCCCGAGTGGTCTGTCGCTATCACGCCGACCGACCAGCCCGCGTTCGATACCAAGCCCGTCAATCTCACGGACGCGCTGACCGAAGCCCGCGCCAATCGTCCAGAGCTTCGCCGCCTGCGTCTCGAACAGGACGTGAACAACATCGACTTGCAGTTTTTCCGAAACCAGACCAAGCCGCGCATCGACCTGCGCACAACCTTCTCGACCACCGGCCTCGCGGGCACGCCTACCGTCACGCTTCCCACCGGAGGCACGACGGCGCAGATACCGCTCATCGCCGGCGACCCGACGACCGACGCCAGCGCCTTTCTCCTTCAACAGATAAACACCCTGCGACGCCTCCAGCCCTCGCTCGGCACAGACGCCGACGTTCCGACCATCCCCCTGCAAAGCATCGGCGTCGCTTCCAACTTCATCGGCGGCTACGGGCGGAACCTCCGCAACCTCTTCAGCCTCGACACGCGCAACATCGTCGTCGGCGTCACCATCGAAATGCCGCTCAGGAATCGCACGGCCAAAGCCAACCTCGCCACCGCGCTCATCCAGCGCGACCAGCTCGCCGCCACCACTCGCGGGCAAGATCAGGTGGTCGAAGTCGAAGTCCGCAACGCCGTGCAGGCCGTCGAGACCGCGCGTCGCCGCGTGCTCGCCGCACGAACGGCGCGCGAAAACGCCGAGCTTCAGCTCGCGGGCGAGCGCCGTCTCTATCAGGTTGGACGCACGACCACGTTCCTTCTCTTCCAGCGCGAGAACCAGCTCGTCAACGCACGCAATCTTGAGCTGCGCGCCGAGACCGACTACAACAAGGCGCTCGCCGAATTCCAGCGCGCCACCTCCACGACGCTTCGCGCCAACAACATCATCATCGAAACGCCCGTCGCTCCTTAAAGACTGAAAGCAATCAGCAATCAGCCGCTCAGCACTCAGCAAAACCAAAAGCAGATTCCGGCTGACCGCTGATTGCTGATTGCTGCCTGCTTATCTGCTTTGAAGATTACCGCGACCATCATCACTTACAACGAGGCGGAGAACATCCGCGCGGCGTGCGAGTCGGCGGCGTGGGCGAATGAGGTTCTGGTGGTCGATTCGGAATCGACCGATGCGACGCGCGAGATTGCCGAAGCGTGCGGGGCGCGCGTGATTAAGCGCGCGTGGCCGGGCTTCGCCGCGCAGAAACAGTTCGCCGCCGACGCGGCCGCGCACGAATGGATTTTCAGTCTCGACGCCGACGAGCGCGTCTCGGACGCGCTTCGCGCCTCCGTCGAAGATTTGCTCTACACGCCGGAAGAGCAACTCGCCGACGGCTATCGCATCGCTCGTCGCTCCTTCTACATGGGGCGCTGGATTCGCGGCGGCGGATGGTATCCCGATTACCAGTTGCGTCTCTACAAACGCGCGCGCGGAGGCTGGCAAGGCGCTTACGTGCACGAGTCGGTCAAGATGCAGGAGGGCTCGCGCGTCGAAACTCTCGGAGGCGATTTGCTCCACTACAGCGTCCGCGACGCCTCGCATCATCACCGCATGATTGGCGAGCGCTACGCCCCGCTCGCCGCCCGGCAGATGTTCGAGCAGGGCCGACGCACCTCACCCCTCTCCATCGCGCTCGCAGCCCCCGCCGCCTTCACACGCAGCTTCATCCTCAAAGGCGGCTTCCGCGACGGCCTCGCCGGTCTCTCCATCGCCCACTTCGCCGCCCACCACGCCTTCCTCAAACACCTGCTCCTGTGGGAAATGCAGAAGAAAAGTCTGGAGTCAGGAGTCTAAAGTCTGGAGTCAGAAGTCAAAGACAGGAGATGTTTTTGTTTTGACTCCAGACTCCAGACTTTAGACTCCAGACTTATTTATCGCTGATTTCCAGACTCGTCGAAGGAAGGATACGGCGGGGGGTGTCTTTGGAGATTTGGGGGAGGTTAATGGGGGAGTCGCCGAGGGTGACGATTTCGGTGAGGAGCTGGTCTTCGAGTTCGCGGCTTTCGGAGATGTGGCTGCCCTGGTCGAGGATGGCGAAGACGATTGCTCCGGCGCGCTCGGTGTAGATGATACCGGCGAGGCTCGCCATGCCACCGTCAACTTCGGAGGTCAGCGTGCCGGTCTTGCCGACGAGCGCGCCTTCGAGCGGTGTTCCGGCCAGACGACTGCGGAGCGTGCCCGCGTCGTCGCTTGCGACGGGCATAATCTCTTCGAGCCGCATGCCCTGACGCCTGGCCTCCGCGTCGAGCGCGCGCACGACCGCGACCACCCCGCGCGCCGTCATCCGATTATGCTCGCGCCCCGAAGCCGTGACGATAACCACCTGCTCGGCGGGCAGCTTCAACTCTTCGACCAGAAAACGCCTGATGCCTTCGGGGCCGCCGACGAGCGCGCCGATGCGCTCGGCGACGAAGTTGCTCGAATGCGCGTTCATGTAAAGCAGCACTTCGCGCAGAGGGTACGACCTGAGCACGAAGACTGGCTGCGCCGCCGGAGGCTGGCCGACGAGCGGGCTCTCGCCTTCGCCCTCTTTCAACTTCTCACTCTGCGCCGCAGACTGTTCATTTCTGTCGCCCTTCTTACTGCGTGAATCCTCCGCGTCGCGTCGCTCTCCGACGTCGTTCTCGTTTCGAGCGTTTTTGTCGGCTCTCTTCTCCCCGCGATTACGTTCGTCTCTGTTCTCCCGTTCTTTCTTCTGCTGTCGATTCCGGCTGTCGCGGTTGTCGCGCTCGTTCTTCTGCCGCGCCTTGTCGAAGGCCATGACGCGCGCGAGATGCCCTGCCGAGTCTGCGGGCGACTCGCTGTAGTTGAACGAAAACTCGGGAGAGACGACGACGCCCTCGGTCGCATCCTTGATGCCGCGTGCGCGCAGCTCACGACCAATCAACGCGGCGGACACGTCGCCGAAGGTCGGGTCGTTCCCGGCGACGTAAACCTTTCCGCGCAGCGTTCCGTCTGCATCGACCGTGCCTTCGGTGTAGACGCGCGTCTCGAAGCGGAAGCCTGCGCCGAGGCGTCGGAGGGCGAGCAGCGAGGTCGCCAGCTTGATGAGCGAGGCGGGGTTGAAGAGCTTGTCGGCGTTGTGCGAGGCGAGGGCGCGCTTGCCGTCGAGCGATTCGACGAGGACGCCGTGCTTCTCCGGCTCCTCTTCGCGCGAGGCGTACCAGACGGCCACGTCGAAGGCGGGCGTCTGGACGGGGACGGGCGGCGCTGCCTCGCTCGCAGGCGCGCTCGCGCTCGGCTGCATCAGCACGGCGACCGCGCCGCGCCCCGCGTCGGAGAGGCGCGTCAGCGAGTAAGGGACGAAGCTGAGCGTCAGAATGAGAGCTAGACCGATGACGAGTATGACGACGACTGGCTTCGGAAAATTCAAAACTTCTCCTTCTCTCCCCGGCTCGTAATCTCTTTCGCAATTACGTCTTTCGCAAACGCCGACAAAGCTTTAATATGCGTGTCGGCGGCGCGAGCCGTCAAGCTCGTCTCTCTTCTCGCAAAGGAACGCTTTTCTGACACGACTGCAAATGTCTCTCATCCAGGCCACGCCGACGCTCGAAGGTTTCGTGCCGTTTCCCCTCGCGCTCGTCGCGGTCGCTGCTGTGGGCGCGGTCATAGGCAGTTTCCTCAACGTCGTCATCCATCGCGTGCCGCGCGAAGAGTCCATCGCCTTTCCAAGCTCGCACTGCCCTTCGTGCGGCGCGGCGATTCGGCCTTACGACAACATCCCAATCTTCAGCTATCTGCTGCTCGGAGGACGCTGCCGCTCGTGCCGCGCGCGTATCCCCGTGCGCTATCCGGCGGTCGAAGCCCTGACCGCCGCGCTCTTCGCCCTGACCTTCCTGCACACGGGTCTCACGCTCGCGCTGCCCTTCGACCTCGTCTTCGTCGCCATCATCATCTCGCTCGTCTTCATCGACGCCGAGCACATGATTCTGCCCGATGTCATCAACTTCCCCGGTCTCGCCTTCGCGCTTGTCGCCCGCGCCGTCGTCCCGAACCTCTACGGCGTCGGCTCGTTGGCTGAAGGCGCGCTACAGGGTTGGCCTGTCTGGGCTATCTCGCTGGTCGGCGCGCTGCTCGGCGCTCTCCTGGGCGGCGGCTCGCTGTGGCTGGTCGGCTGGCTCTGGGAGCACGTGCGCGGAGTTGAGGCGATGGGGCTCGGCGACGTGAAGATGATGCTCATGGTCGGCGCGTACCTGGGTTGGCCTCTGACGGCGCTGACCATCTTTCTCGGCGTGCTGACCGGCTCCATCATCGGCGTCGCCCTCATGCTCAGGCGCGGCGAGCGCGACATGCAGATGCTTCTCCCCTTCGGCATCTTCCTCGGCCTCGGCGCAATCATCAGCCTTCTCGCCGGCACGGCCATCGTCAACTGGTACGTCGGCCAATTTCAATAGCATTGACAAGTGACAAGTTAAAAACAGGTGAATAGTAAATGGTAAATGGTAAATAGTAAGAACAGTCTTTACCATTTACCATTTACTATTCACCATTAACCTGTCTTTCGGTCTTGCTCGTCACTCGTCACTTGTCACTCGTCACTGTTTTTATGCTTCCTCGTTACGAAAATCGTGTGCAATTGGCGCTGGCGTTGCTGGTGGGGGTGCTGCTGCTCGCCAATCTGTTCACGGTGATGATGGTGGCGCTGACTCCTGCGACGCGGGGTGCGCGTGCGCCGGTGCTGCTCGTGGTATTCGTCGTGACGCTGGTGGTGAGCGTGCCTTCGGTGCTGCTGCTTCAGCGTTGGCTGCTGAGGCCGTATCGACAACTTTTGAACGAGGCGGAGCGTGCGCCGGTGGCTAATCGTGCGCGGGCTGATGCGCGCGACGAGACGGAGTTCGTGCTGGAGACTTTTCAGGAGGTGGTCGCGCAGCTTCGCGCGCAGCAGCGCGAGCTGGAAAAGCTGAGCGCGCAGGCGAGCGAGCGCGCGGCGAGCGCCGAGCGGTTCAACGCGCGCATCGTGGCGAGTTTGCCGTCAGGGCTCGTCGCCTTCGATGCCGAGGGCAAAGCGACGGTGGTCAACAATCCCGCGCGCGCTCTCTTCGAGATAGAGGGCGAAGCTGAAGGGCGCGGGGTGCGCGAGCTTTTGCGGAGCGCGCCGGAGCTGGCCGGGATGGTCGAGCGTTGTCTGGAGTCGGGCGAGTTGTACAGGCGCGAGGAGGTTTCGGCTGGCGGCGCTGAGGGAGACGGCGGTCGCACGCGGCGTCTGGGCGTGACGGTCGCGCCGATTGACCCGCAGCCGGGCAGCGCCTCGCGCGGCGCGCTCTGCATGGTGACGGACATAACGGAAGTGGCCGAGTTGCGCGAGGCGGTCGCGCTCAAGCGGAATCTGGAGAGTTTGGGCGAGATGTCGGCGGGACTCGCGCACGAGTTCAAGAACGCGCTGGCAACCCTACACGGCTACGCACAGCTCTTGCAGAATCTCCACGCGGACGAGCGCGGGCGAAGCGCTGCTGCCTCTTTACTTCAAGAGGTCAGAAGCCTCTCGTCGATGGTGACGGCCTTTCTCAACTTCGCGCGCCCGCAGCCGCTTGAGCTTGCGCCCGTCTCGCTCGCCGAGCTGGTCGAAGAATGCACGACGGAGCTGCGCGGCTTTTATGAAGAACGCGGCGTTGAGCTTCTCGTCGAAGGCGAGTTCGCGCAAGTGCGCGCCGACGAGCGGATGCTCCGGCAGGCGCTTCTCAACCTGATGCGTAACGCCGCCGAGGCGGTCGAAGGGCAACAGACGGAGCGACTGGTCGAAGTGCGCGGCGTCAGCGAAGGCACTCAGGGCGAAGAGTGGGCGCGTATCGAAATCCGCGACACGGGCGCGGGCATCCCCGAGCGCGACGCGCAACGCATCTTCATTCCTTTCTTCACCACGAAATCGAAGGGGCACGGCGTCGGGCTCGCCCTCGCGCATCGCGTCGTCGCCGACCACGGCGGCACGCTCAGCGCCGCCAACTCGCATGCGGGCGGCGCGGTCTTCACCATTCGTCTTCCCTTGTAGACTTATTCGTGCTGCCCCTCAGCAGGAGCAGAGAGATGCCCGCCCGAAGTATCGACGAAGTTATCGCGCACCTCGACGAGACAATCGCGCGCTCGCGCCGCGAGCAGAGTCGGCTCGGCTACTTCGCCGTGCTCTATCGCAACGTCACGGTCAAAGTTAAAGAAGGCATCCAGTCCGGCAGCTTCGAGGACGGAGCGCGCATGGAGCGCTTGGACGTGAATTTCGCCAACCGCTATCTCGATGCGCTGGAGAGCCACCGTCGCGGCGAACCGGCGAGCCTGTGCTGGCAGGTATCCTTTCGCGCCGCCGAGCGATGGCCGCCCATCGTTCTCCAGCATCTCCTGCTCGGCATCAACGCTCACATCAACCTCGACCTCGGAGTGGCCGCCGCCGAGACTTCGCCCGGCGACGGGCTTTCAGGTCTTCAGAAAGATTTCGACAGCATCAACCAAATCCTCTGCGCGATGCTCGACGACGTGCAGAATCGCCTCGCCCTCGTCTCGCCCTGGATGACGCTGCTCGACCGCGTCGGCTGCCGAACGGACGAAGCCATCATGAATTTCAGCATCAACCGCGCGCGCCTCGCCGCATGGCCCGTCGCCCTGCGTCTCGCCACGCTCGCGGGCGAAGAGAGGGAGGCCGAGATTCGCAGGCTCGACCGGCGCGTCGCCCTGTTCGCTCAAGTGATTCAATACCCGCCCGTCTCCATCCGTCTCGCAAACTTCCTCGTCCGCATCACCGAGAGCCGCGACGTGTCGAAAATCATCGACGTGCTCACGTAAGCAAACGAACAGGCTATTTTTTGACCCTGACGCGTTTGACGCCGAAGGCGATGATGCGCGCCGGAAGGTTGCGCAGGACTGGGATGCTCAGCATGAGCCGGAGGATGAAGGGCGGCTTGAACTGCTGGTTGGGATTGAGGGCGGCGGCGATGATGCGTTGCTGGATGAGAGCCTGAATCGACTGGATGACGCGCGTCGGCCATTCGCGCTCGCGCTGCACGGCGCGCAGATGTTCGAGACCGAGGTCGCCTCTGGAGAGCGGCTCTGAGAGGATGTTTGAGGCGACGACCGCGTCCTGAATCGCGTAGTTGATGCCGACGCCGCCGACCGGCGACATGACGTGCGCCGCGTCGCCGATGAGCAGCAATCCTTCTCTGTACCATTGCCGGAGACGGCTCGATTCGACCGAGAGCATCGAGACCTGCTTCCAGTCCTTGAGATGCGAAGTGCGGTCGGCGAACTCGGGCAGGACTTCGGCGATTGACTTGCGCAGCGCGTCGATTCCCGCCGCGCGTATCTCGCCGTAACTGCCCTTGAGAATGACGTAGGCCGTCTGCCACTGTTCGAGGCGGTCGAGCATGACGACGGCGTGGCCGCGACTGATGCGCGCGAGCGCGCCTTCGGGGTCTTCAGGTTTTCGCGGCAGGCGAAACCAGAGCACGTCCATCGGCGGCGAGGTCTTGACGGGCTCCATGCCGGTCAGATGCCTGACGCGGGAACTGCGACCGTCCGCGCCGACCGTCAGAAGCGCGCGGACTTCGTGCCAGCCGTCCTCCCCTCGATAGCGCACGCCGCGCACCCGCCCGCCCTCTTCAATCAACTCCTCGACGCGCGCGCCCATCGTCAACTGAAAACTCGGGTAACGTTTCGCCTCGGCGGCGACGAAGGCGAGAAACTGCGCCTGCGGCAGCATGGTGATGTAGGGGAAGCGCGTCTTCAGACGTTTGAAATCGGCGAGAGTGACGAGGCCGTCGGGCGTCGAGAAAGAGACAGTGGGAATTTTCGAGTGGCGAAGCTCAAGCAGACGATCGGCGAGGCCGACGGCGTCGAGCAGCTCCATGACCGAGGGGTGAATCGTGTCGCCGCGAAAGTCGCGCTCGAAATCCTCGTGCGCTTCGAGCAGGACGACGGGCACGTTCTTTCGCGCCAGCAGCAGCGCAAGGATAACACCGGCAGGCCCGCCGCCGACGATGCAGCAGCTCGTCTCGCGTACCTCACGCACCTCGCGCTCGTCTGCCGCCTTGACGGAATGGGAGAGAGTCTCGGTCATAGCGTGTGCCGAAGCAGCTATCTCATACACTCGCGCGACGAGAGACGCAAGTAAAATTGTTGGAAACGATGAACGCGGAACGATGAACGCGGAATGAAAAGCAGCAGAGCTTTCGTCTTTCAGTTCATCGTTCCGCGTTCCGCGTTCATCGTTTGTCTTTGGGGAAATACTCAGGCCAGCGCCGGTCAACGAGGGCGGCGATGTCGGGGCGGACGATTAGCTCTTCCGGGTAGCCGGGCTTCATGCGCGCGTCGATGACGAGGGGCGCGGCGTAGGAGAGATGGTGTCGGCGGACGCTCGTCTCGGCGGCGTGGATGTCTGAAGCGGGCTCGAAGCGCGTCCAGGTCGCCCAGAGAAAATCGGAGGTCGAGAAGGCGACGCCTGCGTCGTCGTGCAGGACGACGAGCGGCCAGTCGGCGAATGCTGCCGAGCGCGCGAGGCGTGCGGCCTGCTCGGGCTCCTGCGCGTAAGGCGTGCCTTCGAGGATGAGGCAGCCGCCGCAGAAGACTTCGGCGCGTGCGACGCCTTGCGGAAGCTCGCCTCGAAACTCTCTCGGCAGGTCGCGCACCGGCTCGCCGAGTCCGAGAAGGATAGCTTTGCTGCCTTCGTTGATTTTGCCGCTCGTGTAGTCGAGCGTGTCCATCGAGACGTTTGAGAAGATGAAGAGGTCGCTTTCGGGGCGGAAGCGCGCGAGGACGTGCTCGAACAGTTTCGGGAAGTCGCGCAGGTCTTGCGGCGTGTCGGTGAGAATCAGAAACTTCGTGAGCGAGAGCTGACCTTCGCCGAGGATGCGAAAGCCTGAGACGAGGGCTTCGCGCGCGTAACGCTCGCGCACGACCGCCGCCGCCAGGGAATGAAAGCCGGTCTCGCCGTACGTCCAGAGGTCGCGCACGCTCGGCATGACGAGCGGGAAGAGCGGCGAGAGAAGTTTCTGCAAGTAGTCGCCGATGAAGAAATCTTCCTGTCGCGGCTTGCCGACGACCGTCGCCGGATAGATGGCGTCGCGGCGGTGAAAGACGGCTTCGACGTGAAAGACCGGATAGTCGTGCTGCAAGGAATAGTAGCCGTAGTGGTCGCCGAAAGGCCCTTCGGGTCGGCGCTCTTTGGGCGGCACATGGCCGACCAGAGCGAACTCGGCCTCGGCCACCAAGCGATGACGATTCGGCAGAGGACTATCGGCGACCTTTATCTTCTCGCCCGCCAGGACAGATGCGAGCACAAGCTCGGGCACGTCTTCGGGAAGCGGCGCAATCGCCGAGAGGATGAGCGCGGGCGGCCCGCCGAGAAAGATTGTGACCGGAAGCGGCTCTCCGGCGCGCTCGGCTTCGTGATAATGAAAGCCGCCGCCTTTGTGTATCTGCCAGTGGATGCCTGTGGTCTCGGAGTCGTAGCGCTGCACGCGGTACATGCCGAGGTTGTGCTTTCCAGTCGTAGGGTGCTCGGTGTAGACGAGCGGGAGGGTGAGAAAAGCGCCGCCGTCCTCCTGCCAGGTGGTGAGCACGGGAAGCTCTTCGAGGCGCGCGGGAGCGTCTTTGACTTCGAGGACGGGAGCGCGGCGCGTGCGGCGTGTGCCGAGGCGCAGGGCTTCGAGGGCGAGCGAGCGATGCTGCCAGAGCGCGGCGGGACGCGGAGGCAGAAGCGATTCGGCGAGGTGGACGACCTCGCGCACGAGCGCCTCGGGCTTCTGCCCGAATGCCAGCTCGATGCGACGCGCCGTGCCGAACATATTTGTTACGACCGGATAACGGCTTCCCTTCACTCGCTCGAACAGGAGCGCCGCGCCGCCTCGCTCTATGACTCGACGGTGAACTTCGGCCAGCTCAAGGTAAGGGTCAACCTCTGTGGAAATCGTGACCAGCTCGTTTTCACGTCTGAGCAGATTGAGAAATGAACGCAGGTTCGGGTGCATAGAATCTGAAAGCTGAAAGCCTCGCTTGTTTTTAAAGATGCTTGTTTTTAACGATTGAGTATAACTTGCGCGAAGCCGGAATGCCCGCTCGCGTCCGCCTCAAGAGGTAATTCTCCAGACAACCTCCATACAAAAGCGAAAGGGGAGCGCGCGCTCTGAAAGCTCGCTTCCCCTCTCACACTCACGTCAGATTGTTTCGGGCGGTTGCTTACCGCTGCGGCGGCGCGTCGTCGCTCTTCTCTTCGTCGCTCGCTCCGGTGACGCGCTGGCGCGAGCGCGCGGGAGCGTTGGAGGGAGCATTGAGGCGTTCGTTGATGTCGCGCTCGGCCTGTCGTGCGGCTTCGGCGATTTTGGGGTCGAGCGAAGCGGCGAAGGGCTTGATTCGTTCGAGCGTTTCGGCGTTGCCGAGGTAAGCGAGAATCTGTAGGAGCTTGATTTGCGTGTTGCCGTTGGCGCGAGGGAGAAAGACGTAGAGAGCGTCGGGGCCTTCCAATTCGGAGAGATAGACCTGCGCCTGGTCGGAGCGCGACGAATCGAGCGCGCGGACGAGACTGTAGAGCACTTCCCTCTTGCCCATCCGGTAGAGCGCCCAGTCGAGCGCGACGCGCACGCGCTCGTTCTTCTCCTGCAAGCGATAGCCTTCGACGAGCCGTCGCTGCTCCGTAGCGGCGAGGCGCGCGAGTTCTTCCGCCGCGTGCTGGCGTTTGAGCGGGTCGCTGTTTGTGAGCTGCCGAGCGAGGGAGTTCGAGTCGAGGCGGGCGGCTACGGGCTGAGACTGCGGCTCATCCTGTGCGCCGACGAGTGGAAGCGCGTATGCGCCGGAGCAGGCGAGGACGAGGGCGAAGAATCCGGCCGACAGTTTTTTCCGGCTCATAGGGTGTGCCTCCTTCGAGTGTTAAAGACCAAAGTCGTTCAGGTCTATCAAGGACAGTATGCAAATAAATGCGGCGCGCGCTTGATAACTGTCGGGGCAAGGCTTGTCTCTGCTCGTGTTTCCTGAGCGTGCGAGGGGAAAGCCCTGCCCCTTACAGTTGCATTCAAATGACAAAGAGCAACCGCGATGCTCTCGAAGTGCGCGCTACTTCTTCGCGTCCGCGCCCGTCTTGCGAAGGGTGGCGGAATTGAGGTCGAGTTCGGCGAGCGGAATCACTTCCACGTCGGGGAACTGCTTGCGGAGCGGTTCGAGAAACATCTTGGCGTTGCCGACGATGATGATGTTGGCCTCCTTCGCGCCGATGCGCGAGGCGGCGAACTTCTGCACGTCAGCGCCGGTGACGCCCTGCACGTCTCTGATGTAGCTGTTAATCAGGTCGAGACTCAGACCGTAGAGCGCGAGCGAGCCTATCTGGTTGACGAGCCCGTCGGTGGTTTCAAGATTGCGCCCGAAGTTGCCGATGAGCACGGCCTTTCGCGGCGTCAGCTCCACGTCGGCGATGGGCTCGCTTGAAAGGCGCGTCAGCTCGCTGATGAGAAGCGAAGCCACTTCCGCGCCCGACTCGTTCTTGGTCTGCGTCGAAGCGACGAAGGGGCCGACATCGCGGCGAACCGAGAGCTGGCTGCCAGCGCCGTAGCTGAGGCCGCGCTTGATGCGAATCTCCTGATTGAGACGCGCCGAATAGCCGCCGCCGAAGACGGAGTTGGCGACGATGCCCCGGAAGTATTCCGGGTCGGTGCGGCTGATGCCGCTTCGGGCGAGCACGACCGCCGCCTGCCCCGCCTCCGGCATATCGACGACGACGACGCGCGTCTTGCTGCTCGCCGCCGCCGCTCTGGCCTTCGCCGCGTCGGCGCTCGGAGCGGGAAGAGGCACGGAGGGTCGAGCCCAGTCGCCGAAGAGACGTTCGGCGAGGCGGAAGGCATCGTCGGGGCGGATGTCGCCGCCGATGACGAGGATTGCATTGTCGGGTCGGTAGTATTGCGAATGCAGACGCACGATGTCGTCGCGCTTGATGCGGGTGAGCGATTCGGGCGTGCCTGAGACGGGATGGCCGTAGGCTGCGTCGCCGAAGACGATGCGCGCGGCGGTCAGGCTTGCGAGCGAGCCGGGCTGCCGAAGCGTCACGCTCAGGTTGTCGAGATACTGCTGGCGCAGGCGTTCTATCTCTTCATCCTTGAAGGTGGCGTTGCGGACAACGTCGGCCAGTATCTCCATCGCCTGCGAAATTCTCGACGAGGCGACGTTGACGGAAGCGCGCGAGGCGTCCCAGCCCGCGCCCGAAGTGAGCGTGCCGCCGAGGGCTTCGATGGCCTGCGCGATTTCCGGCGCGGTGCGCGTCTTCGTGCCCTTCGTGAGAAGCGATGCGGTCAGGTCGGCGAGACCGCTCAACGGCGCGGGGTCTATCTCGCCGCCGTTTTTAATCAACATCTCCGCCGTCACCAGAGGGCTCTCCGTGCGCTCGACGACGATGACGCGAAGACCGTTCTTGAGCGTGCGCTCGACGGGCTTAGGCACTGAGACCGAACGAGGCGCGGCGGGCGGAGGCGGCGTCGCCTGCGGCGTGGCCGCCGCTTGCGCGAAGGCTCCGGGCGCACACGTCGCCAGCACGAACAGGGCGGCGAGCGCCGCCGTCATGCTCGTCATCCGACGAAAGACTTTCTCTGTTAAGCTCATCTCCTGCTCCCTTCTTTCGCGTCCGTCGCGCTTCTTTGTTCGTCGCCGCCCCTCCTGCTCGCGCCGCTCTTTTCGGCGGGCGCGGCTTCGGACAGGTAGTGTATGACGACTCGGTTAGTATCGGTAAAGTATTTCTGCATGACGCGCTGCACGTCGGCAGCCGTGACGGACTGGAGGCGTTCGAGCGCGGTGTTGACGCGGCTCGCGTCGCCAATCAGGACTGCTGCCTGCCCGAGCGCGAAGGCTTTGCCGTTGTTGGTCTCGCGCTCGCGCAGTTGGTTCGTCACCAGTTGGTTCTTCGCCTTCTCAAGCTCGGCGGCGGTGACGGGCGTCTGCTGCATCTTCTTCAGCTCGGCCAGAAGCGAGCGCTCGGCCTCGGCGGGCTGCTTGCCGCTCGCAAGGATTGCGCCGAAGACGAAGAGGCCGTTGTGCTCGCGCAAATCCGCGCTGGCGAAAGCCTCCTGCGCCACCTGCTGCTGATAGACGAGCGACTGGTAGAGACGCGACGATTCGCCCGCCGTCAGAATCGACTCGGCGACTCGCAGAGCGTCCGTGTCGGGACTCGACACGGGCGGCGCGAGATAAGTGAGAGCGACCGCCGGAAGCGGCACGTTCGGACGCCGCTCTTCGTATCGACGCTCGGCTGTGCGCGCAGGCTCCTGAAGCGTGACGCGCGGCAGGGGCGTCGAAGGCTTCGGGATGCTTCCGAAATACTTATCGACGAGCGTGTCGAGTTGTTTCTGGTCGAAGTCGCCGACGACGATGAGAGTCGCGTTGTCGGGGCGATAGAAGGTCGAATGGAAGGCGCGCACGTCTTCGATGGTCGCGGCGTTCAGCTCGTCGATGTTGCCGATGCCTGGACGCCTGTATGGATGCTTCGTGAACGAGCGCTGCTCGATGAGATAGAAGAGCATGCCGTAGGGCTGCGAGAGATAACGCTGGCGAAACTCTTCTTTGACGACATCGCGCTCGGATTTGAAAACGGCGTCGTTGAGGTTGAGGCCGCTCAGGCGGTCGGCCTCCGCCCAGAGCAGCGTCTCCAGATAGTTTGACGGCACTACCTCGTAGTAGTTCGTGAAGTCGTCCCACGTCGAAGCGTTGTTCCAGCCGCCCACGTCTTCGGTGAGCCTGTCCATCATCTCGTCCTTCATGTTCTTCGTGCCCTTGAACATGATGTGCTCGAAGAGATGCGCGAAGCCGCTCCGGCCTTCGGGGTCGTCCTTCGAGCCGACCTTGTACCAGACCTGTATCGAGACGGTCGGGCTGGATTTGTCCTGAACGCTGTAGACCTTCATGCCGTTCGAGAGCGTGCGCTCCTGATAGCTGAGGCGCGGCACGCGCATCGTCTGGGCGTCGGCTGACGGCGGCAAGGCCGCGAGCACGGCGACGGCGCACAAAAGCAGCAATGCGGTGAAATTACGAAGCATGTTTTTGAAGCTCCTCGGGTTGTGATGAGCAAACTGCGGAGAGTTTCGAGCGCGTCTGGTAGGATGCGCCCCTCGCGCCCGCCTGTTGCACAAGGCGGCGGCCGTACTCCCCTCTTTTATCCATTAAATTGGACGTGAAACCTTGAAACGCGAAACGGCTGTGCCCACGCACAGCCATTCGGAGAAGAACAGTTGTGTATACGCACGGACGCCCGGAGCGGTTTAGAAAATTAACAGGGATGGACAGGATAAAGACAAATGATGAATGAGGAATGATGAATGCGGAATGTAAAGACCAAAGCTTTCTGCTTTTCATTCCTCATTCCGCATTCATCATTCCGCATTTCTTTTATCCTGTCTATCCCTGTTTGAATTGCTTTGGTTAGGAGCGATTCTCCCCGGAAGCGATTTTCAGGAGCGCCAGTCGCTCGACGACACGCCCGCCGACGAGGTGCTGTTCGACTATTTCGGGCACGTCTGCGGCGCGCACCTGCGCGTACCAGACGCCTTCGGGGTAGACGAGCACCGCCGCCCCGACCGCGCAGAATCCGACAGAGCTGCAATCGGTCAGAACCACGCTGCCCGAAGGATTCTTCCCCTTCGACGCCTTCCCGAACAGAAGCCCCCGCGCCTGTAGCTCGCGCGCCAGAGCCTCTCTGACCTCGGCGCTACCAGCCGCCGAACAGGATTTCCCACTGCACACGAAAACATGATGCCGAATCGGCGCGTAAGCGATAGGCGCTAAAGCGCACACCCTGTCCCTGTCCTCAAAAATAGATGGCTCGCTCATATTGATTGATTGATTCATTTCTTCATTGATTCAATGAACCGATGATTCGATGAATCAATTTCTCTTCTGTGGAGTTTTAGTGATTTTAGTATAAAATGCTGTCACTGGCGACTGCGCCGCGACCGCCGAGCGAGGAGAGGAGCGGTCGGCGAGCGGTCGCCTGATTCGTGTCTGTCGGCATTTGAAGTCGAAGTTTTAATATGGCGAATGGTCTGGTCATACACGTCGAGGTCGGGGAGAACAAGCACACCGAAGTGCTGACGCACGACCGCATTCGCATCGGCTCGTGCGAGGAGTGCGACCTCCGTCTGCAAAAGCCCTTCGCGCCCGATTCCGACATCGTGCTCTTCGAGCTGGCGCGCACCAACGGCCACTACCGCGTCGGCGATTTCAACCGTTCCTTCAGGATTACACATAACGGCGAGCCGCTCGCCTACGGCACGCCCATCGAAGACGGCGACGAGTTGAGAGTCGAGCAGTCGGGGCTCGCCTTCCAGTTCTTTCCGATTCGAGATTTGCCTGCGGCCGTCAGTCCCGCCAAGCAGCGTGCGCAGGTTGCGCCCTTCATCGAACACGCGGCGATGGAGGCGGCGGCCACGGCGCGGCGCGACGACGCCAAAGTCTTCCTGCGCGAGTTCACGCGCGAGCTGGTGCGTGAAATCAACACCAGCACCAAAATCATCACCCTCCTCATCGCCCTCTCGCTCGCCGGCGGATTGCTCTACCTCGGCCACGCCGCCTACACGGAGCTGCGTCGCAGCCGCGACCTCATCAATCAGCAAAACGAGCAGATGGTTCGGATGAAGGAGGCGCTGGAGCAGACCAACAATCAGTTTGCGCGCGTCCGAGAGAGCAACGACGAGATTATCGAAAACCTCTCGCTCGCCCCGACCCTGCATACCCGCTACGGCAACGGAGTCTGCCTGCTCGCGGGCTCTTACATGCTGGTCGAATCCGGCACGGGTCGCCCGCTTCGTTATCCGGAGTTTCAGACGACCGAAGAGGGCGCGACGCTGCAAAACGGAGAAGAGCAGCCCATCCTTACGCCCGACGGCAACGGCGCACCTTACATCAACGATTTCGAGGGAACGGGCTTTCACGTCGGCGGCGGCTACATTCTCACCAACAAGCACCTCGCGCTTGAGCCCTGGAAGGCAGACGAGCGAGTGCAGTCGATTGCCGCGAGCGTGCGCGGGCAGTTTCGACTGACGCGCCTCGTGGCCTTCTTTCCCGGTCGTAAGCAGGCTTTCGTTTTGCGTTTCAAGCAGGCGGCGGCGCGCGACGACGTGGCCGTCTGCCTGATGGAAGCCAAAGAAATTCCGGCTGACCTGCCCGTCCTGCCGCTCGACAAAAACTCCGAGGCCGTGGCCGTCGGCAAGAAGGTCGTGATGATTGGATTTCCGAAAGGTCTCGACCGCCTGCTCGCCACCTACCTGCCCGAAGTCGAATCGCGCAACCTTCAGCAACGCTACGGAAGCTCGGTCGAAAGCCTGCTCGCCGTGCTCGCCGAGCGCAACCTCGTCAAGCCGCGCACTACCGAAGGCAACATCACAGACCTCGAAGAGCACCGCATCGCCTACGACGCAAGCTCCGCCGAAGGCAGCTCCGGCGCGCCGCTCTTCGGCCCCTCGGGACGCGTCATCGGCGTCAATTTCGGCTCCTACATCTACATGACCAACGCCAACTTCGGCATCCCCATCCGCTTCGCCCTTCCCCCTCTCCAACGCGCCGGCTGGAAGCCCCCCGAGCCGCCTGCGACGCCGGCCACGCCGGGCGGCAACTCAAACAGCAGTGACAAGTGACGAGCAGGACAGGAAGAGAAGTAAATCGTGAATCGTCAATCGTAAATAGTGAAGAACTGGTTTTATCTATTTACGATTTACGATTCACGATTTACGGCTTTTCAAGCTTGTCACTCGTCGCTGCTCTAAGTTACCCTTGCCACTTTTGTTGGAGAGGATGTGCGCCGAGTCGGAGCGCGTGTGTAAATTTGGTTTGATGGAGATTCTTTAGAAGTTGTCTGTATCGGCTGCCAGTGTGACGACGGCGAGCATCAGGCCGGAGCTTGTGCCGGAACAGCTCGCGCGCTCGAAGAGCCGCGTCTGGGTCGTCGCGGCGCTCGCGTTGCTGCTGCTGTGGGGGTGCGGGTTTCGCGTCTATCAGCTCGGGGCTGAGGGTTTGAGCGAGGACGAGCTGAACAAGGTGAGGGCTGCGGCCGAGTACCGCGAGCGCGGGTTGACTTCCGCCAACGGCGAGCATCCGCTCTTGATGAAGGCGCTGCTGACCGGAAGCATCGTTCTGGCCGAGCGTTGGAACTCGACTCAGACGGCGCGGTCGAATCCCCAGTTGCAGATGCAGGTCGAGACGGCGGCTCGTCTGCCTGCGGCTCTCTTCGGCGCATTGACGACGCTTCTGATTTTCCTCGTCGCCTCGGAGCTTTTCGGCACGTCAATCGGTTTGACGGCGGCTGCCCTTTGGGCGTTTGACCCGCAGGCCATCGGCTTCAACCGCATCGCAAAGGAAGACACTTTCCTGCTCTTCTTTTTTCTGCTGGCGAACGTCTTCTGGCTGCGCGGGCAGCGCGCCGCCGAAGAGGGACGCGCTCACGCGGAGCGTTTCTACTGGGCGACCGCTGCCTCCTTCGGCGCGATGATGGCGTCGAAATACATGCCCCATTTCTTAGCCATCAGCGGCAGCTACTACTACATCTTTCAGGGCATGGCGGCGACGAAGTGGCGGATGGGAAAGGTGCGCTGGCTCATCTTCTTCGTCGTTATGGGCGCTGTCTTCCTCCTGTGCAACCCGACTATCTTGCTGCCCGACACCTGGCGCGAGATGAAGATTTTCGCGGGCGAGCGACGCATCGGCCACGACAGCTACGAGTTCATGGGCGAGCTTTACCGAAACCAGATGACGCTCTGGCTCAAGGGCTCGCCCTGGTATTTCTATTACGTCTTCATGGGAGTCAAGCTACCGCTTCTGTCGCTGGCGGCGTTCCTCGTCGGGCTGCCGCTGCTCTTCACGCGCCGCCTCGGCGACGGTCGTTTCTTCATCCTCTTCTGGCTCTTCTACTGGTTCTTTCCCTTCACCTTCCTCGGCGGAAAATTCACGCGCTACTTCACCCTCGCGCTGCCTGTCGTGCTGATTACATCGGCCATCGGGCTGCACGCCGTCGCACGCATACTCGCGCCGCTCGTCGAACGTCTCTCGACGAGCGAGAGGTTGAAGAGCACGCTGCGAGCAGCGCCGGCTTTCGTCGCCGTCGCTCTCGCGGCCTACGCTTCGGCGAGCGCCGCTCCCAACTTTCGCCTCTACACGAACGCGCTCGGCGGCGGCATGACGCGCGCCGGGAGCTACTTTCCGCACGACGAGTTTTACGATTCGAGCATCAGAGAGACGGTCAGAGCGATGCTGCCGCGAGCACGCACCGGCGCACGCGTCGCAAGCGAAACGCCGGAGCTTGTCGCCTACTACGCGCGGCAACAGGGCAGAGATGGCCTCGTCTCCGTTTCGCTCTCCGACGCTGCGGCTATGCGAGAATTTAAGGAGGGCGACATCGTCCTCGTCGCGCGCGGCAGGCGCTACTTCAGCAACGAACGCACCGTCGCCGCCCTGCGCCGGGTGAGTGCGCCCGCGCTCTCCGTCGCGCTCGGCCAAGTTCCCGCCGCAGAAGTTTTCGTGCTCGACTCGGCGGGGGCGCGAGCCGTCTCGCAACCGTAGGCTCGGACGGCAGGAGCGATTTTCAGGGACAACTTGCGGGCGGGCGGCGGGCATCGCAGCCTCTTGAAAGAGCACGCAGACGGCGTGGGTTTCATCCGCCGCGTTCATTTCGGTAGAATGGCACGACTCTTCGGAGAGATTTTCGGCATAAATCTTGCCGACCGTTTTTTATCATGGCAGGATGCGCGGAAAATCGCCCGTCAGTCCATGCTGACAATGCGAAAGGCGTCGGCGAAGTGCAGGGCAGGCGCAATCGTTTCGCTCCAACAGGAGCGATTTCCGAAGGGAGAAGGAATCACACCCCATTTATGAACAGCGTTTTCTTCAAAGAGAGAGCGCCCCGGCCTGTCTCAATCTTTTTCGTTCTCCTGCTCGCCTTCTCGCTCGTCTTCGCCGCGCCCGTCTCCGCGCAGCAGACCGTGCCCGCCGCGAGCGACGACCGGCAGCCGAAACAGACCGCCGAGCCGCTCTCTACCGCGACGCCCGAAGGCGCGCTCTTTCATCTTGAGCGCGAACGGGTCGAGGGCGGCGCTGAGCTTCTGACCATCTTCGGTAGCCTGCGCGGGTTGCCGCGCAAAGCTGTCGGCGCTGTCGGCGGTGATGGCGCTGATACGGAAGAAAACGAAGTTCCGCTCGTCAGCATCCTGCGCGACACGCTCGGCGACGCCGACCCGGAGAACGACCGCCTCCGCTACGTCTGGATGCACACCTACACGCGCCCTACTGCCGGCAAGCGTCTCGCTTCGGCAGTTCCCTTTCTCTACACGCGCGTCGGCAACAAAAAGCGTGTGCGTGCGGGCGAGCCGCCGCCAGCGCTCATCGACCTCGCCGCGCCCGACCGCGACGTTTGGCGACGCATGATGTGGGTCGCCCTGCAAAATCTCTTCTTCGACCCCTACGGCATCGCCGTCAAAAGCTCTGTCAGAGCCTTCAAGCGCAACGCCGAAGACTATCGCAAGTCGCACATCATCCGCGCGCTCGCCGTCCTTTCGCTCTACGAGGCCGAGTCGGATATCGAATCGGTCTTCACGCCCGTCGAGATGCGCGAGATACAGTCTCGATTGATGCTGGCCGAGCGCACCTTCGGCGGCATCGTGGACGACAGCTACCTGCAACGCGTCTATCAAAAAGAGAGCGCCCACTGGCAAGACCTGCGCGGCCACAACTGGGAGCTGCTGCGCCAGCGCGCCGAAGCCGAAGGGCTCTACTTCGAGCCGCTTCTGCTGCCCGACGGCAGCGCCACGCACGCCATGCTCTGGGTCGCGCGCGGGGATTTGGAGATTAATCGAAATCGAGCTTTCGACGCTCGCTTCCTGAACATCAAAGACCCCTGGCGCGATAAGCGTCTCTCGCAGTGGGACGGCTATCGCGAGACGCGCTACATGGACGCGGAGCACCGATGGGTTTCTAGTCAGACGCCGGGCGCGCGCTCGGTCGAGATGATTCCGCTCGCCCTCTACGGTCTCGACCATCCGAAGATTCCGATGATGCTCGTCGATTTCCGCGACGGCGGAAATCCGAAGCAGCGCGAGATGTCGCGCCGGCTTCTCGAAGACGTGTCGCGCAACCTGCTCTCGCTTTCGCCCTTCGGCGACGTGCACTATTTTCTCGGTCGCACCGTCTACGATTTCGTCACAGGCCGCCGGGGCATGGACATCAATCAGCCTTCGCGCCTGCGCTCCTATTCGCAGCTCAAGCTGCTGCTCTCTCTGAGCGCCTCGCTCGACCCGGCGCTCCGCGAAGAGGTCAGACGGCGCGTGGAGCGCGTCTCGATGAACCCTCTGGAGAACGACCTCGCCGCCGAGACGGAGCTTGCGCGCACGCAGTACGCCGCGCTCATCGCCTACGCGCGCCGTCCCGACGGACTGCCCGCTCGGCTCGACCGCGACCGTCGCTACGAGATGGTTCCGCTCGCTCACGGACACACTTCTCGCTTCATGTTTCGCCTCGCAAACCTCCTGAGCCTCGGCCTCTACACGCACCGCGAAAAGGTCGCGCCCGGCGCGCTCGTCTCTCAGCTCGACACCGAGCGTCGGCTCGCCTATCACCGTCGCTTCCTGCGCGAAGTCTCTAAGTCCACGCCGCTCGTCGAGGTCGTCTGGAAGATTGAAGACGTGCGCCGCTCTCTGCGCTACATCTCCGAATACGGCTCGCGCGCCGATGCCAAGACTGCGCGCGCCACCTCCCGCATCTTCGCCCGCACCGAAGACGAAGAGACGCGCCGCCTCTGCATCCATTCGCTCTACCGCATCAACAACGAGACGGCCAAAGCCGAGCTGCTGCGCATCTACCGCATCCCTGACCTCGACCCGCGCCTCCGAATGCTCAGCGCCGAGCTGCTCCGTACCGCCGTCCGCGAAGAACAGCGCATCGCGCCCGCCGACGCCAAAGCCATCAACTCGGCGGTCGGACAATAATCAGAGGGAAAAGGGGAAAGGGAAAAGGGGAAGGGGCGAAATGCGAAAGAGCGAAAAACTCTACCAGACCAAAACTGCTTTCCGCCTTCCCCCCTTTCTCCCTTCCCCTTTCCCCTTTTCCCCTTCGGTCTTTCTCGCCGTCGCTCTCTTCGTCCTGCTCGCGCCTTTGTCTGTTCGGGCGAGAGAGACGCGTCGGCTCGTGGTCGTCAAGGTCGATGGTTTGTCGCAGGCAATGGTCGAGCGTTTCGTGCGCGAGCGCGACCCGCGCACGGGAAAGAGTCTCCTGCCCTGGTTCGATTACGTCTTCTACCAGCACGGCACGCGGCTCAACAATTTCTACGTGCGCGGCATGAGTCTTTCGGGGCCTTCGTGGTCTCTGCTCGACACGGGGCAGCACTTGCAGATTAAGGGCAACGTCGAGTTCGACCGCTACACGCTGCACTCCTACGACTACCTGAATTTCATCCCCTTCTGGATTGCCAACGTCGCCCGGCATCGCATCGACATGCCGGGGGCGGAAGTCCTCGACGAGCTGCGGCTGCCCCTGCTCTTCGACGCTTACCCGAACAACGAGCGCCACCTGAGCTTCCAGCTCTACCAGCGCGGCGCGCGTTGGACGACTCTTCAGCGCGCCCTCCAAAATCGTTTCACCTCGCGCAGCCCGCGCGAAATCTTCGACGAGTGGAACATCGGCTTCGAGGCGCGCGGCATCATCATGGAACAGCTTGAGCGCGAGCTTCTGGAAAAACTCGACAACCCGCGTCTGCGCTATCTCGATTTCTACACCACCGAGTTCGACCACTCCGCGCATCACAACCGCGACCGCGAGACTCACCTCCAGACCTTGCAGCAGTTGGACGCCCTCGTCGGGCGCGTCTGGATGCGGATTCAGCAAACGCCGCAGGCCGCAGAGACCGCGCTCGTTCTCGTCTCCGATCACGGCATCAACACGAATGAGCGCGTCTACAGTCAGGGCTATAATCTTGTGAAGCTGCTCGGCAGCGCCGAGGGCGGCGGCCATCACGTCGTCACCAAAAGGCGTTTGATGAACGACTACGCCCTCAAAGGCATCTACCCGCTCGTCCCGCTCATCTACACGACCACGCCCGAATCCTTCTATCTCAAAGGACAGAGCACCAGCTACCCGACCGCGCTCGTCGATTTCGACGGCAACGAGCGCGCCTCTCTGCACCTGCGCGACCGCGACCTCAATCTGCTTCAAATCCTCCTTCAACAGCTACAGCGCCGCGACCTCGCGCCCGACCTTCGACGCGCCGCCACCGAAGCTTTCTTCCAGACGCTCGACCGCCGTCGCCCCGAATGGCAGCGCGCGCTTTCGGAGTTGACGGAAGAACTCGCCGCGCTCGGTCGTCTCATCGAGCGACAGCGCGCGCTCGTCGAAGCACAGCCGAAGAAGTGGACGAAAGAGGACGTGGAGGCGGGACGCGACCGCCAGGCCATACGCCTCTTCGCGCAGCTCGATTCGTGGATGGGCGACGAGCGCGACTACCGCCTCTACCTGCAAACGCTCTCGAGCCTGCTCGCGCTCCGCCGCGAGAGCTTCCAGCCCGCCGCCCTGCGCATCGAAGACCTCATCGCCAAAGGCTCGATGGGCGAGCAGAACTCCATCCATGAATTGCAGAACTACGTCGTCGGCCTCGCGCCCGCAGGGCTCGCCGTCGGCGCAGACGGCTCGCTCGACTTCGAGCGAAGCTTCCGCCGCGTAGACTACCCCGCGCTGCTCGCAAGCGCCGCCGTCCGCAATAACGTGCAGGCCGGAGTCGCCAATCGTCCCGTCGATTTCGTCGCCACGCGTCTGCGCCGCGAAACGATTGCCGACGCGCTCGACGCCGACGCGCGCGCAGAGCAAATCATCTGGCTCTACCAGAGCCCCGACTCGCAGGCGCTCATCCTCGCGCGCCGCGACGAAGCCGGACGCCTCCTGCTCAAATATCTTCCCGTCGCTCGTCTCCGGCAGGACGAGAGCGGGCGCGTCCGGCTAGAGCGTGCCGCTTGGAGCGCCGCGCTACCCTTAAAGATGCTCGACGACCCGAATCTCGAAGTGCCTGCGGGCGCGTCGAAGACCGAATGGCTGTCAGGCTGGCACACAGACCTCGAATGGCTGCGCGCCCTGCACCGCACAAAGTATTCCAACGCCCTCGTCGGCCTTCACGAACAGCTCGCCCTTCACCCCACGCAGGCCACAGACCCAGACGCCGCCGACATCTCCGAGGACGAGCGCCTGCTTCGACGCTTCCGCCGACGCCAGCGCCACCTCGTCGAGACTGACCTCCTCATCCTCGCCAACGACCATTGGAACTTCGACGTGCGCGGCTATAATCCCGGCGGCAATCACGGCTCTTTCTTCCGCGTCTCGACGCATTCCGCGCTCATGCTCGCGGGCGGCGAGCGCACAGGCATTCCGCGCGGCCTCGCCGTCGAAGAGCCCTACGACAGCCTCAGCTTCATGCCGACCGTCCTCGCGCTCTGCGGGCAGATTGAAGACGGTCGGAAGCCCACGCCCGTTCTCTGGCAGCGCGGCTTTCGTCCCTTTCCCGGCCGCATCATCAGCGAGATTTTCCAGCCCGCGAGAGACGCCGACCCGCCCGTCGCCGACACTCAGACGCAGAGGGCAAGCCGTTGACGAACGACACTCGACGACGAGCCGAAGCGACGGCGCAGGCACAGACGACCGGCGATGCGCCGAACATCAATCCCCCGACTCCGGACGCGCACTCCCCGGCGGCGACTGCAACGCCGACGACGCTTGAAATAGAATCTACTTCAGCATCCATTTCAGCATCCACTTCAGGAGCATCTTCCTTGCCGGAGTTCGCCGCTTCTTCCGATTCTTCCGCGTCTTCGGCTTCATCACCTCCCTCTTCCTCTTCTTCCGCGTCCGCCGCTCGTCCCGCTTCCAAAACGCGCAGCGCCGTCTTCTACCTACAGATAATCGCCTTCGTGCTCGGCCTCGCGCTCTTCGTCTACGTCGTCAAACAGGTCGGCCTGCGAGCCATCGTCGATGCGCTCCGGCAGATAGGCGCGGGCTTCCTTCTGCTTCTGGCCATCACGGGCTTTCGACACCTGACGCGCGCCTTCGCCATGCGCAAGGCGGTCGCGCCCGAACATCGCCGCTTCACTCTCTGGCAGGCTTTCACCACGCGGCTTGGCGGCGAGGCCGTCAGCTTCCTGACCTTCACCGGCCCCGTCCTCGGCGAAGCGACGAAGGCCGCGCTTCTCAGAAAGCGCGTGCCGCTCAACTACGGCGTGCAGGCGCTCGTCATCGACAATCTGCTCTACAACCTTTCGGTCGCCCTCTTCATCCTGAGCGGCGCGTGCGTCATGCTCGTCGCCTACGACTTGCCGGACGCGGCGCGCTATTCGCTCTTCGGCATCGCGGCCTCGTCGGTAGTCGCGCTCGCCGCCGTCGCCTGGGCAGTCAACCGTCGCATCATGCCCGCGACGAAGCTGGTCGATGTCCTGATTCGTCTCGGACTCAAGCGCCGCGCCCTCCGGCATCGCCGACAGCACATCCGCCGCATCGAAACCAACGTCTACACTTTTTATCGTCGTCGGCGCGGCGCGTTCTTCGCGCTGGTCGGCTGCAACTTCCTGACGCACGCGGCGAGCGTCCTTGAGGTTTACCTGACGCTCAGGATGCTCGGCTTTCGCCCGACTTTGGCCGCGCCCTACGTCATCGAATCGCTGACGAAGGTCATCAATTTCGTCTTCGGCTTCGTTCCCGCTACAATCGGAGTTTACGAAGGCGGAACGGAGCTTATCCTGCGCACGCTCGGGTTTGCGGCGGCGACGGGCGTGACGCTGGCGCTGGTGCGTAAGGCCGGGATGTTCGTCTGGATGTCCGTCGGCCTTCTGATACTGACGCGACGCGCCGTGCCCGCCGCCGTGCGTCGCCTTCTCGACCGTCACCCGCATCTCAGAAAGGCTATGGACAATCTCGTTCTCTCAAACATCGCACATCGCCCGGCGCGCACCTTCGTCAGCGTGCTCGGCGTCGCCGTCGGCGTGCTTTTGATTGTGTTCACGGTGGGCTTGGCTCACGGAGTTTTGCGCGAGCGCGGGCGGCGCGAGGCGAGCGTCAAAGCAGAGATAATGATGCGCGGCGCGGGCACGTTCGGCATGAGCGGCGCGCAGCCCTTCAATCTCGACGAGTCGCGCGCCACAGAGGTCGCGCGGATTGAAGGCGTGCGCGCGGCTGTCCCCATCGGGCAGAACATCGTCGGCACGGATTCGGGCTTCGGGCAGCGCGTCATCGACGGCATTCCCTTCGAGCAGTATGCCGCGCTCGCCGACCTGCGTATCCTTGAAGGACGAGCCTTGCAGGGCGGCGACGAAGCCATCGTCGATGAAGAATGGAAGGCGAACCGTCGCGCACGCGTCGGCGACACCGTGCAGCTCTACGACCGACCCTTCCGCATCGTCGGCGTCTACGCGCCGCCCGGCGGCGGACGCATCAAGATTCCGCTTCAGACCATGCAGGAACAGGTTGGAGTAAACGGGCTTGCTTCGGCCATCCTCGTCGCCTGCGCGAACCCTTCGGAGCAGGAGACGGTCGCCGCGCGCATCCACGAGCGCTTCCCCGACGACCAGATTATCTTCACGCGCGACTTGCCGGAGCTTTACGCGACATCAGCCGTGCCCGCGCTGAATATCTTCATCAACGTCATCGTCGGCGTCGCCTCCGCCATCAGCATGCTCGTCATCCTGCTCGCCATGTACACGACCGTCACCGAGCGGACAAGGCAAATCGGTGTTCTCAAATCGCTCGGCATGCCGAGCACGACCATCGCCTGGATTATCGAGCAGGAGGCGCTTCTGGTGAGCGTGCTCGGCGTGCTGCTCGGCCTCGCCATGACCTTCGCCGCGCGCTTCGCCGTCATGCGCACAACCTCGCTCAGCGTAGACATCGAGCCGCGATGGGTCTTCATCGCCCTCCTCATCGGCCTGCTCGGCGGCACAATCGGCGCGCTCTACCCGGCGCTTCGAGCCGCGCGGCAGGACGCCGTCGAAGCGCTCAGCTACGAGTAGAGTGCTTTCCGTCAGGAGCGGAAAGTCTACGCGCTAGTCCTGAAATTCGAGAGAGGAAGAGTTTGATGAAAAGGGTTCTGAGAAACTTTCTGAGCTTACTGCTTCTGGTCGGGGCTTTGAGTTTATCGAGCTTCGCGCAGGCTCAAAGCGGGTGGGAGAACAAGCCGTATCAGCAGTGGACGATGGAAGACCTCGAAAAAATCCTGAGCGATTCGCCCTGGGCGCAGACGCGCGAGAAGGGGCTGGTCGTGATGAACTCAGGCTCGTCGGACTTCGCTCTTAGTCTGCCCGCCTCGCCCGAGCGCGTTACCCTTCGACTTCGTTCAGGGCTTCCCATCCGCGTCGCCCTGATGCGTCTCAGGCAGATGAAGTCGAAGTACGACAAGATGAGCGAGAAGGAGAAGGCAGACTTCGACGCCAGGACGAAAACGCTTCTGGAGTGTCCGGCCTGCGCCGATAATTACGTCGTCGCGCTGAGCCCGCCGCCGGGCGAGAGCAAAGGCGTGCCGACGATTTTTCGCAACATGTCGCTGGCCGCTGCCAGACAGAGCGTTGAAATCTCGAACGATGCCGGTGAGAAGCGCGAGCTGGTACATTTCGAGCCGCCCAAGACGCCCGGAGGCGAAGTGACCTTTTTCTTCGCAAGGCTCAACCAGAAGGGCGAGCCGCTGTTGACACCCACGAGCAAGAAACTCTTCATCACCTTCGACACGAAAATATTCGGCGACCATCCCTCGCTCGTCAGGCGTTTCGAGTTCGACGTGCAGAAAATGCTCATCAAAGGACAGGTCTCTTTCTGACGCTTCCGACCATTTCTGAACCGGCGCTCAGGGCATCGTGCGCGAGGCGCGTTCAACGAAGGATTCGATTTCGGGGATGGTGCGCGGTAGGGCGGCGGAGAGATTTCGGTAGCCTTCGGGGGTGACGAGCGCATCGTCTTCGATGCGGACGCCGATGTTTTTGTATTTCTCGAAGGCGGGGCGCACGGCTTCGATGAGCTTTTCGTTCTCGGGCGTGCGGGGCAGGCGCTCCAGCGCGTCGGCGCGGATGTAGAGGCCGGGCTCGACCGTCAAGACCATGCCGGGCTCAAGTGGCGCGTTGCCGTAGCCGATGTCGTGCGCGTTCATGCCGAGCCAATGAGACGTGCCGTGCGGAAACCAGATGAAATACTGCGCGGAGTTTCGATTCGTAATCAGCCCGAGACGCAGCAACCCGTCCTTGAGAGCTTCCACAGCAGCATTGTGAACATCCGAGAGAGTCGCGCCGGGGCGGACGGCTTTAAAGGCTGCCTCCTGCGCGTCGAGCACGATGCGGTAGATGTCCGCTTGCGCGGGTGTGAAGCGACCGCTCAAGGGGAAGGTGCGCGTGATGTCGGCGGTGTAGTGGTCGAACTCCGCGCCGATGTCCATGAGCAGCAGGTCGTTTGGTTTGATTGCTCCCTGAAGGTCTGTGTGATGAATCGTCGTCGCGTTTGCGCCCGCGCCGATGATGGAGGGAAAACCGGGCGAGTCCGCGCCTCGACGCCTGAAGGTGTAGAGCACTTCGGCTTCGACCTCGTACTCGCGGCTCAAACGTCCGGCGACGGCCATCGCGCGCCCCATTGCTTCGGTCGTGATGTCGATGGCGTGCTGCAAGCGCTGTAGCTCGGAGGGCGATTTTCGCAGGCGCATGACGGCGAAGAGGTGGAAGGCGCTGCGCACGTTGAAGCCGCTCGCGGTCTTCGTCCAAGATTCGGCGAAGCGCTGTTCGCGTCGCCACTCGCGCGCGTCGCCGAACGCGCCCGTGTCGGCATCCCGAAGCGGGACGAGCAGGTAGAGCGCGGCTTCCTTCCGTGCGCTCGCGGCGAAGAGAGCTTCAAACCCGCTTGCAGGAGTTTCTGCTGATTGAGCGTTGGCAGTTGAAGCGCTCCGAGAGGAAGCGTCCGCCGCTTGAGACGTGCGCGCCGGGGCGTCGGAGAGCAGAACGGCCTCCGGCTTCGGCCTGTAAGGCTGACGCTTAGAGAGCGCCTCCATGAAGGGCGCAAACTCGCGGCTGTCCCAGATTTCCCTGACGCCGCTCAGGCGTCGCGCTTCTTCGGCGCTGTACATCGCGCCGCCCCACGCTTCCGCAGTCGGATTACGACGCGGCAAAAACAGTATCTCGCCGTGCGCCTGATTGCCGGGCAGCAGGACGAGCGTCGCGCCCGGCTGTTTGAGATGCGTCAGGTAGTAAAGATTGTTCTCCTGCCGGTAAGGGTAATCCGTGTCGCCCGTATAGACGCGCGGCTCGGCGCTGAAGAGCACGAGCACACCCGTCGCACTCACCTCCTGCGCCACTCGCGCGCGCCGCGCGACGAGTTCCGCCCGCCGCTCCTCGTCGTCGAAGACCGGCGCAGGCGGCGCGACGCGAATCACAGTTCGCACCGGCGCTGATGCCCCGCCCGCCCTCTTCTCGACCTGCGCCCCTAGCGGCACGAGCACACCGACTAACGAAAGCGAAAGGAGAAGAGCAAGGCGGAAGGCACAAGGCAGAAGGCGGAAAGTCTGTAAAGCCTCCTGAGCAGTTCTCTTCTTCATCCTTCCGCCTTCCGCCTTCCTACTTGCTTTTAGCCTTCTGCTTCGCGGCTGATGACGGCATCGCCGCCGACACGCGCGGCGGCTCGCGCCAGTATGAGCAGCACCACGACGGCGATGATGGTGGCGATGATGGCGTAGGCGTAGAGCCCTGCGAGAGAATCTCCCGTGCCGAAGTAAGCCTTGATGGTCTCTTTGATGGCCTCGTTCCAGGCGAGCGCCGCCACGAGTCCGAGCGAAGCCGAGGCGAGGGTAATCATGGTCTGCAAAAGCACGCGAGTACGGTTCATCTTCTCTCTCCTATTTGTTCGTTCGAGCGGAAATATCTTTCCGCCCGCAGGGTGGCAAAGCTTCAATGCTTCTTAAGTCGAAACCCACGCGACTGTCAACAGCAACCCTGACCAACTTCAGACATCTGCTTTTAATAACCTGCGGGCGCGCCGTCGTTGCGCGGGTCGCTCGCGCCGAGACGAACGCCGGTCTTCTCTTCGACCATAATGCCGTGAGCGTCGCCCATGTAGCGCGGGCGCGCGTTGAATTTGTGGCCGCGCGTCTCAAGGGCGCGGAAGGTGTCGGCAGACATGCCGTAGGGCTCGTAGACAATCTCGTCGGGCAGCCATTGATGATGGATGCGCGGGGCGTCGATGGCCTGCTGAATGTTCATCTCGTAGTCGATGACGTTGGTGATGACCTGAAGGACGGTGTTGATGATGGTAGGGCCGCCGGGCGAGCCGACGGCGAACCAGAACGTGCCGTCGCGTCTGAGGACGAAGGTCGGCGTCATGGCCGAGAGCGGGCGCTTTCGCGGGGCGACGGCATTGCGCTCGCTCTGGATGAGGCCGTACATGTTCGGCTCGCCGGGCTTGGCCGCGAAGTCGTCCATCTCGTTGTTGAGCAGTACGCCCGTTCCTTCGGCGATGACGCCCGAGCCGTAGCTGCCGTTTAAAGTATAGGTGTTCGAGACGGCGTTGCCCTCCGCATCGACGACGGTGAAATGCGTCGTCTCTTCGGATTCCGCGCCGACGGGTCGGCCTGCCCGTACCTCTGCGCTCGTCGAGGCGCGCTCAAGATTGATGGACTGTCGCTGCCGCGCGGCGTAAGCCTTGTCAATCATCCCCGCGACGGGGACTTTGACGAAATCGGCGTCGCCCATGTACTCGGCGCGGTCGGCGAAGGCGCGGCGCATCGCTTCGGTCATTAGGTGATAACGCTCGGACGAAGACCAGCCGAGACGGCGCAAATCGTACCCTTCGAGAATGTTGAGCATCTGGATGAGCACCGCCCCGCCCGAAGAGGGCGGCGGCATCGAGATGATTTCAAACTCACGATACTTCGAGCGCACGGGCTCGCGCTCTTTCGCCACGTAGCCGCGTAAATCTGCGAGCGTCATCATGCCGCCGTGACGCTTCATGTCGGCGGCGAGCATCTCGGCCGTGCGTCCCGCGTAGAACTCGCGCGCCCCGCCGCGCTGCATACGCGTGAAGGTCGCGCCAAGCTCAGGCTGTCGAAGAACGTCGCCCTCGTTGTAGAAAGCGCCGCCTTTGAGCAGGATGCGTTTGGTATCGGGGTAACGCTCAAGCAGGTCGCGGTTGTTGTAGAGCGAGCGCGCGAGCGAGTGGCTGACGGGAAATCCTTCCGCCGCCAGACGCCGCGCGGGCTCGATAAGCTGCGCCCACGTCAGGCGCTTCGAGCCGTAGCCCTTCAAGGCAAGCTCCATCCCCGCCACCGTGCCCGGCACGCCCGACGCACGATAACCGATGAGCGACGAGCCTTCGCCGACAATCAGCTTGCCCTGCTCGTCCAGATACATATTGCGCGTCGCCGCGCCCGGAGCCATCTCACGATAGTCGATGGCGGTGGTGCGCCCGTCGCGCAGTCGAATCAACATGAAGCCGCCGCCGCCGAGGTTTCCCGCCGCCGGATAAGTCACAGCCAGCGCGAAGGCGACCGCGATAGCCGCATCGACGGCGTTGCCGCCGCGCTTCAGGATGTCCACACCGACCTGCGAAGCGATGCGGCTCGTCGATGCGACCATCCCACGAGGCGCACGCACCGGCTCGCGCGAAGCGTAAGCCATTGGAGCTGGCGCGACCCGCGCGCTCGCCTCCCTCTGCGGCAAAGACGCGAATGGAGCGAGCGCGAACACGAGCGCCAGAAGCGACCTGACGAAGCGACCTTTGAACAACATCGAACTGAAATCTCCTTTCTCTAAAGAGGCTCGATTTCATGTGACAGCAACGATTAATGCAGAGAGCACGCGCCGAAGAAGCCGCAGAGCGCGCCGAAGAAAGACAAGTCTCCGCGTCTTCTCTTGCGAAAATTCTCCCGCCTGCGGCGCTCAATCCTCCTTCAACTGAACTCAAACCGACGCGCCCTCAAAGCGATGCGATGAGAGCCGCGACGAGCGCGCCGCGACGTGTGATGTCAGAGGCGTTGATGTGCTCGTGCGCGGCGTGCGCGCCGTCGCCGTCGATGCCGAGGCCGTCGAGGACAGGCACGCCGAGCGCCGCCGCGAAGTTTCCGTCCGACGCGCCACCGACGCTCGTCTCGCCAAGCTCGTAACCGAGCGCGGCGGCTACGCTCCGCGCGTGTTCGTAGAGGCGCACGACCGCTTCGGTTCGCTCAAGCGGCGGTCGATTGATGCCGCCCGCAACGGAGAGCCGCACGCGCGGGTCGAAGGGTTCGAGCGCGCCGAGCGCGCCTTCGATTCGACGCGCTTCGTCGGCGGTGCTGAAACGCACGTCGATTTCGGCGCGGGCGTGTGCCGCGACGACGTTCGAGCGCGTGCCGCCCGCGACGACGCCGACGTTCAGAGTCGTCCCGCGCGACGAGTCGCTCAGAGCGTCGAGCCTTTGAATCTGCCGCGCCATCTCAAGGACGGCGCTCGCGCCCTTCTCCGGGTCGAGCCCGGCGTGCGCCGCGATGCCCTCAATCGAAAGGGTGTAACCGGCTGTCCCTTTGCGCGCCGTCTTCACGCGCCCGCCCGAAGCAGGAGGCTCAAGCACCAGCACGACCTCTGCGCGCCGCGCTCCCTCTTCGACCAGCGCGCGCCCGCTCATGCTCCCGACCTCTTCGTCGCACGTCAGCAGTAGCTCCACGCCGCACGACGGCGCGAGCCCGAGCGCAGCGCACGCCCTCAAAGCTTCGAGCGCGAGAGCGCAGTTGGCCTTCATGTCGAAGATGCCCGGCGCGTAGATGCGCCCGTCGGCTTCGCGCCAGGGTCGCTCACGAATCGAGCCGCGAGGGTGAACCGTGTCCGTGTGGCCGAGCAGAAGGATGCACCTGTCGCCCCGGTCGCCCGCGTTGCCGAAGGCGCGCACGCGCAGGTGCTCTCCGAAATTATCCGGCGCGGGCGTCGTCTCGACGGAGTTGACCGCCTCAATCTTCCGCGCCTCTTCGGCCAGCAGCCCCACGACCGCGCGACTCCCCGCCAAATCTCCCGACGGCGACTCCTCCTCCACCAGCGCACGCGTCAAAGACACCACCGCCTCACGCCGACTCTCGAAATACTCAGCCAGAGCCGCTCCCGCTTCTCGATTGATTTCTTTACTCATAAAGCTGTCAGCGTTCAGCTTTCAGCAATCAGCCGAACAGTTGAATGAAGCACTCGCTTGAAACTTATCATCGGCGGTTTTCAGGCCGCTTTTCGGTTTGGCTGACTGCTGATAGCTGAATGCTGATTGCTGATAATTGCTGATTGCTCACAAAAACCTTTCCTGTCTGACGGTCAACGCGTCGAGGCGCGACTGTTTGATTTCGTAGCCGAGGCCGGGCGTCTGCGGCGCTGTGATGGTTCCGCGCGGCGCGACGGTGACGGGCGGCTCGATGATGTCTTCTTCCCAATAGCGCGAAGAGGCCGAGATGTCGCCGGGCAGGGTGAAACCTTCGAGCGTCGCCATAGCGATGTTGTGCGCCCGCCCGATGCCCGATTCGAGCATCCCGCCGCTCCAGACGGGCACGCCCGCCCGACGACAAACTTCTTCCACGCGCCGCGCTTCGCTGTGGCCGCCCACGCGCCCGAGCTTGACGTTGACGATACGACACGCGCCCATCTCGATTGCCTTGCGCGCGTCCGACGCCGAGCGCACCGACTCGTCGAGGCAGACGGGCGTCTCTATCTGCTTCTGCAATTTCGCGTGGTCGCTCATGTCGTCGTAGGCGAGCGGCTGCTCGACCATCATCAGGCCGAACCTGTCCATCTCACGAAAGAGCGGCGCGTCGTCGAGCGTGTAGGCCGAGTTGGCATCGACCATCAGGCGAACTTCGGGAAAACGCCCGCGCACATCTTCGACCACGCCCGCGTCCCATCCCGGCTTAATCTTTATCTTGATACGTTGATAACCGGCGGCCAGCTCGCCTTCAATCTTCTCAAGCAGCTCTTCAACCGAACTCTGTATGCCGATAGAGACGCCGCAGGGAATTTCCTCCAGCACGCCTCCCAGGTGCTTCCAGAGCGGCACGCCCGCACGGCGCGACTCCAAATCCCAGCAGGCCGTCTCAATCGACGCCTTCGCCATCCGGTTGCCGCGCACGCGCTTCATCAGCTCGAAGACCCCGGCGGCGCTCTCGACCTCTCGCCCCAACACAAACGGCGCGAGGTAATCTCGAATCACCACCCACGCGCTCTCTATCCATTCCTCCGAATAGAAAGGCCCCTCGCCTGCCGTACACTCGCCCCAGCCCTCCGCGCCGTCGGCTTCGAGGGCGCGTACGAGCAGGATGCGCCGCTCTGTCGTCTGTCCGAAGCTCGTCTCGAAAACGTGCCTGAGACGCAGGCGAATCTCCCGCATCTCGATAGAAGTGATTCTCACCTTCGCTCAATTTCCCCTTTGCAGAAGATTATGACTTCAACCCGCGCCCTTTGTCACCTTCAGGACAACCCGCGTGAGACGAAGAGAGGCGCGAAGATTCGCGGTCGGAATCCTCGCGCCTCATACCTGAACGAACGGAATTTGAAATGAGTGCTGAGCGTAGGTTATCTACGGCTTTGGGCTTTCTCTAGCTTTCGGTGGTGGCCATCTCCTGCCCTTCGAGGGCGGCGCGCATGGTGTGCCAGGAAAGGCTCGCGCACTTGACGCGCGCGGGGTAGTCGCGCACGCCCGCGAAGATAGTCAGCCGACCGAGATTATTCGGCGTCGAAGCTTCGTCAAGCTCGCCCGTCACCATCGCGTGAAACTCACGAAAGAGCGTCTCGGCCTCTTCGCGCGTCTTGCCCTTGAGGCTCTGCGTCATCATGCTGGCCGCCGCCTTCGAGATGGCGCAGCCCGAGCCTTCAAATCCGATGTCTTTGATGACCGCATCCTCCATCTCCAGATAGACGGTCAATTGGTCGCCGCACAACGGATTGAACCCTTCCGCCAGACGATTCGCCTGCTCCGGCCGACGAAAGTTGCGCGGCTTCTTATTATGGTCGAGGATGACCTGCTGGTAGAGTTCGCTCAGCTCTGACATAAAGATTGGACGATGGACGACGAACCATAGACGATGGACTAAAACAAGGATTGGCTATCGTCCATCGTCTATCGTCTATCGTTCCGTTTCAACTAAAGATTTCGATGACGCGCCCGACCGCTTGCGCCAGCTTATCGACCTCTTCGCGCGTGTTGTAGAAGGCGAAGGAGGCGCGGGCTGTGGCCGGGACGTTGAAGCGGCGCATGACGGGCTGCGCGCAGTGATGCCCGGCGCGGATGGCGATGCCTTCCTGGTCGAGAATCGTCCCGACATCGTGCGGATGCACGCCTTCGATGACGAAGGCGAGCACGCTCGCCTTCTCCCGCGCCGTGCCGACGATACGCACGCCCTCGATGGCCGAAAGCTTCTCGGTCGCGTAGCGCAAAAGCTCCTGCTCGTAGCGGTGCGCAGCTTCGCGGTCGAGGCTTTCGAGATAGTCGATGGCCGCGCCGAGGCCGATTTGCGAAGCGATGGCGGGCGTGCCCGCCTCAAACTTTTCAGGCAGACCCGCATAGGTCGTCTTCTCGAAGGTGACGGAGCGAATCATCGAGCCGCCGCCGATGAAGGGGTTCATCCGCTCAAGGTGTTCGAGCTTGCCGTAGACGACGCCGCTGCCCGTCGGCGCAAACATCTTGTGTCCCGAAAGAATGTAGAAGTCGCAGTCCAAGTCCTGCACGTCGATTCTCAGGTGCGGCGCTCCCTGTGCTCCATCGACGAGCACGGGCACGCCCTGCTTGTGAGCGCGTGCGGTGATTTCCTTGATGGGGTTGATTGTGCCGAGCGCATTTGAGACGTGGACGACGCAGACGAGTTTGGTGCGCTCGTTTAAAAGCGCGTCGAACTCGTCGAGCAGAAGCTCGCCCGCGTCGTTCATCGGGATAACGCGCAGGCGTGCGCCTTTTTCTTCGCAGAGCATCTGCCAGGGAACGATGTTCGAGTGGTGCTCCATCTCGGAGACGATGATTTCGTCGCCCTCGCCGATGAACTTCCGACCGAAGCCGTGCATCACGAGATTGATACCCTCGGTGCAGCCGCGCGTGAAGATACACTCGCGCGCCTCGCGTGCGCCTATGAAGCGTCGAACCTTCTCGCGCGCCGCCTCGTAAGCCGAAGTGGCGTGCTGGCTCAGGTAGTGAACGCCTCGATGGACGTTCGAGTGCTCTTCGCGCAGATATTTCGAGCCCCTGTCGATGACGATTTGAGGCACTTGCGCCGACGCCGCGTTATCTAGATAGACGAGCGGCTTGCCGTTCACCGTCTGCCTGAGCACCGGGAAATCACCCCGCACACGCTCGACATCCCACCCGGCGGATGAATCAACAGGCTGCGTATTCAAGAATTTTTCCGTAGCAATCATAAAAGTTACTCAAGAGCGGTCAGCAATCAGCCTTCAGCAGTCAGCCAAACCCATAAGGACGCCGATGATGAGATTCAACCGAGTGCTTCATTCAACTGTTCGGCTGAAAGCTGAAAGCTGATTGCTGACTGCTTCTCACACTTCAAGGCGCGCGTGGAGCCGACCTAAAATAGCTTCGTCCAGTTGCGCTTTGATGGATTCGATTCTGATTTTCTCGACAATCTCTTCGGCGAAGCCGTAGGTCAGAAGATTGCGCGCCAGTTCCGGGTGCAAGCCCCGGCTGATGAGATAGAAAAGCTCTTCTTCTTCGAGCTGCCCGACAGTCGCGCCGTGCGCGCATTTCACGTCGTCGTTATAAATCTCAAGCTGCGGCTTGGTATCGACGCGCGCCTCGTCCGACAGCAGCAGGTTCTTGTTGCTCTGCACGGCGTCGGTCTGCGGCGCTTCCCTGTGGACGTAGACGCGACCGTTGAAGACGGCGCGCGATTTGCCGTCGAGGATACCTTTGTAGTTCTGATGGCTCGTGCAATGCGGGCGGCGGTGCTCGATGAGCGAATGCGTGTCGGCGTGCTGCCCCGTGCCCACCAGATAGAGGCCGTCAACCCAGCACTCCGCGCCCTCTTCGTTGAAACGCACGGCGACGTTATGGCGCGAAAGCTCCGCGCCGAGCGTGATGGTCGTCAAATCGTAGCTGCTCGCGCGCGAAAGCTCGGCGTGCGTCGAAGCGACGTGAAACGCACGCGCGCCCTCGCGCTGCACCTTGTAATGAACGAGCCGCGCGTCTTCCGCGAGATAGACTTCGGCCACGCTGTTCGTGAGATAGACCGCCTCCTCGCTCGTCGCCGCGTAGCTCTCGATGACGGTCGCGGAGCTTCCGCGCTCGGCGATGACGAGCACGCGCGGGAAGGCCGAGATGTTAGTCTCCTCCGTTGCGTCCGACAGGAAAAGCATGTGCAGAGGCTCGTCCAGACGGACGCCCTTCGGCACGTAGAGAAAACCGCCGCCCGCGAGAAACGCCGTGTTGAGCGCGGCGAAAGCATCTCTGTTAAAGTACGTGCTTCGCGCCAGAGGCTCGCGCACCAGCGCAGCATGCTCGCCGTCGAGGGCAGCGCCCAAATCCATCGCCAACACGCCTTCCGGCAAAGCTTCGAGCGACGACAACTCGGCGCGGAAGTGTCCGTTGACGAAAACCATGCGACTGCGACTCGCCTCTCCGTAGAGAAAAGGCTCGACCTGCTTGGCATCAATTCCGCTCAAGCTTTCAGCCCTCGCAGGCTCAAACGGCGTGCGCGCTATCGGCGCGACGTTCGTATATTTCCAGTCTTCCTCGTCCGTCGTCGGGAAACCCAAATCCTCGAAACGCTCGAACGCAGACTCGCGTACACGCTCAACCCACGAAGGCACGCTGCCCTTCGCCCGCCTGAGCGATTCCTCGAACCCCGCCCGGTATAAACTCTTCTCTTTAATCGCCTGCACCATCATATCCTTCATTGCGAACGTCCACGCTCAAGGGAGGTAACGCGCTTTTCCAGCCTAACGAAACCTGCACGCAGGTCATAGAATTCGGTGATAACCACATCAATCTTGGCGTTGAGCTGCTCAAGCTGCTCTTTGACTGCCTCCCAAATCGGACGAGTTTCCTGCAAACGCCTGTCAACCTTCTCTTCGAGCGCAGTCAGACGAGAGTCGATACCATCCACTTTTTTTTCGAGCGTAGTGACCCGTACAGTGAGGCCATCAACTTTTCTTTCAAGCCCGTCAACTTTTCTTTCGAGCGTAGTGACCCGCCCGGCTAGTCCGTCAATCTTTCCTTCCAGCACGTCGAAGCGGGCAAAGATACGTTCCTCAAATGAGCGCGCATCCGGTATTTCCTTCGTCGGCTCATCACTCATAAGAAACTCCTTTCACGCAAAGGCAACGCACAAACTCCAACTCGACGTAGCACTACACGCTGACCGCTGATTGCTGACTGCTGACCGCTTCTTCCTTAATCCAGTCGTAGCCCTTCTCTTCAAGCTCCAAGGCCAGTTCCTTACCGCCGGAGCGGACGATGCGCCCCTTGTAGAGGACGTGGACAAAGTCGGGCACGATGTAGTTGAGCAGGCGTTGATAGTGTGTGACGAGCAGGATGGCGTTGTCGGGGCGGCGAAGTTTGTTGACGCCCTCGGCGACGATGCGCAGCGCGTCGATGTCGAGACCGGAGTCGGTCTCGTCGAGGACGGCGAGCTTCGGCTCAAGCACGGCCATCTGCAAAATCTCGTTGCGCTTCTTCTCGCCGCCCGAAAAGCCCTCGTTCACCGAACGCGACATGAGTCCTGCATCCATCTCGACAATCTTCGCGCGCTCGGCGAGCAAATCCTTGAACTCAAGCGGGTCTAGCTCGTCCGCGCCCAGGTGCTTCTGCTTCTCGTTGTAGGCCAGACGCAGAAACTGCGCGTTCGACACGCCCGGTATTTCCACCGGATACTGAAAAGCCAGAAACACTCCCTCGCGCGCGCGCTCGTCCGGCTCAAGCTCCAGAAGACTCCTGCCCTCGTAGAGCACTTCGCCCTTCGTCACTTCGTAGGCCGGATGACCGGCGAGAATCTTGGCGAGCGTAGATTTGCCCGACCCGTTCGGCCCCATGATGGCGTGAATCTCGCCTGCGCCCACCTTCAAATCGACGCCCCGCAGAATCTCTTTGCCCTCGACCGTCGCATGCAGATTACGAATCTCTAACACTCTGGCTCTCCTTCGGAGAGCCGTAAATCGTGAATCGTAAATCGTAAATAGAAAGAAAGCGGGTTTCATCTATTTACGATTTACGATTCACGATTTACGGCTTTGAATTTACCCGACACTGTTCTCAAGCTTCATGCCGAGCAGTCGCTGGGCTTCGACGGCGAACTCCATCGGAAGCTCGCGGAAAACGTCTTTGCAGAAGCCGTTGATGATAAGCGAGACGGCGTCTTCCTGCGAGATGCCGCGCTGCTGCAAGTAGAAGAGTTGGTCTTCGCTGATGCGCGAGGTGGTCGCCTCGTGCTCGACGCGCGCCGTGTTGTTCATCACCTCGATGTAGGGGAAAGTGTTCGCGCCGGAACGGCCTCCGATGAGCATCGAGTCGCACTGAGTATAGTTACGCGCGCCTTCGGCCTTCGGCATGATTTTGACGAGGCCGCGATAGCTGTTGTTCGACTTTCCGGCCGAGATGCCTTTCGAGACGATGGTCGAGCGCGTGTTTTTGCCGATGTGAATCATCTTCGTGCCGGTGTCGGCCTGCTGCGCGTGATTCGTCAAGGCGACCGAGTAGAACTCGCCGATGGAGTTGTCGCCCAGGAGGATGCACGAAGGATACTTCCAGGTTATCGCCGAGCCGGTCTCCACCTGCGTCCATGAAATCTTCGAGTTGCGACCGGCGCACTTGCCGCGCTTGGTGACGAAGTTGTAAATGCCGCCGACGCCCTCTTCGTCGCCCGCGTACCAGTTCTGCACGGTCGAGTATTTAATCTCCGCGTCGTCGAGAGCGATAAGCTCGACGACCGCCGCGTGAAGCTGGTTCTTGTCGAAGCGCGGCGCGGTGCAGCCTTCGAGGTAAGAGACGTAAGCGCCCTCTTCGGCGATGATGAGCGTGCGCTCAAACTGTCCGGACTCGGAATTGTTGATGCGGAAGTAGGTCGAAAGCTCCATCGGGCAACGGACGCCTTTGGGGATGAAGACGAACGAGCCGTCGGTAAAGACGGCGCTGTTCAAAGCAGCGAAATAGTTGTCGCTCGTCGGCACGACCGTGCCCAGATATTTCCTGATAAGCTCCGGGTGCTCAATCACCGCTTCGGAGAAGGAGCAGAAGATGACGCCGTGCTTGCGCAGCTTCTCTTTGTAGGTGGTCGCCACCGAGACCGAATCGAAGACGGCATCGACGGCCACGCCCGCCAACTGTTTCTGCTCCGAGAGCGGAATGCCTAGCTTCTCGAAGGTGCGAAGCAGCTCGGGGTCAACTTCGTCGAGGCTCGCCTTCAAAGCCTTCTGCTTGGGCGCGCTGTAGTAGATGATGTTCTGGTAATCGACCTCCGGGTAGGTGACGTTCGGCCAGTGCTTCGGCTCTTTCATCTGTAGCCAGTGGCGATACGCCTTGAGCCGAAATTCCAGCATCCATTCCGGCTCGTTCTTCTTGGCCGAGATGAGTCGAATCGTCTCCTCGCTCAGTCCGCGAGGAATCACGTCGGATTCGATGTCGGTGACGAAACCGTACTTGTATTCTTTGCTCAGTACCTCGATAGTGCTCATCTGATTCTGTTCCCGCCTTGCTCCTCGGGGGAGTCTCTCTAAAAATCTTTCAAAAATTTACGACGGCCAAAAACGCCTCTACTCAGTTTCCGTGTAGAGCCTGACGCCACTGCATGCCCTGAATCTGGTGCAGCGTCTCGTCAACCTGCGACTCCTTGCCGACGAGCTGCGCCAGAGTGATGCCGGAGAGCGCCTTCTGCACAATCTCGTGCAGGCCGACGATGACGGGGCGAATGCCGCAGTCGCCCTTGTGAACGCAGACGCTCAGCACGCCCGTATAGCTCTGGCAGTGACCTTCCATCGCGTCTTCGTCGAGCACCTTGATAATCTCGCTCAACTGAATCTGCGAGGCCGGACGCGCCAGACGATAGCCGCCCTTCGTGCCGCGAATGGATGTGACGAGCCCCGCCTTGTTCAAAATCCAGAGCAGCTTTCCGGCGTTTGCCACCGAAATTCCCTCGCGCTCGGCAATCTGCCCGAGCGTTAAGAATTCGCCCTCCGGCAGATATGCCAACTGCAACAGACAGCGCAGGCCGTACTCTTCCTGTGCGGAGACCTTCATCGGCCACAACTCCTCAATTTCCGGTCGCTTCTTTTCAAATCGACTGTGACCAGTATAGGAATACCTTACTTTTTTGTCAAGATTGGGGACGGTCTCGGCGGAAGAAGGTAAGTGCATGAAACGGCAAGAGTTTAACCTTTTCCGAGGAGTGCGCAGCGCGCCGCGCCGTAGAGGGCTGCGTGGTCGTCGAGGACGACTCGGACGGGGATTGGCTCGACGACGAAGGAGAGCCTGCCCTTGTCCTTGTAGGCGCGCATAAAAGCTCCCTCTTTCAGTTTTTCGAGAATCTTGGGAGCGATGCCGCCGCCGACGTAGAGGCCGCCCGTTGGTTTCAACATGAGGGCGAGGTTTCCGGCCATCGAGCCGTAGATGTCCACGAAGATGTCGAGCGCCTTCGAGGCCAGCTCAGACTTCCCTTCGAGCGCCGCCTTCGAGACCGACGCAGGGGCGTCGCCTGCGGCAATCTCGTCGGCGAGCCAGCGGGGCTCTTCGGCGAATCCTGCGTCGCGCAGGAAGGAGTAGATGTTGAAGAGGCCGGGGCCGGAGAGGACGCGCTCGTAGCTGACGCGCCCGCCGAGTTTGCCGAACATGTAGAGCAGGAGGTCTATCTCCATCCGGTTACGCGGCGCGAAGTCGATATGGCCGCCTTCGGAGGCGATGGGGTGAAACTGTCCTCTGTGGCGAAAGAGACCGGCCATGCCGAGCCCCGTGCCGGCGGCGATGAGGGCGCGATGTCCTTCGGGCTCGGCTCCTTCGCCCGCGTGCAGCGTGTAGAGCTGCGAAGCTTCGAGGGCTTCGATGCCGTAGGCGGTGGCTTCGAGGTCGTTGATGAGGCCGACGCGTTCGAGCCGGAGAGACTCCGCAAGGGAGCGTGCGCTGACGTTCCATGCGAGGGTCGTCGTCTCGACGTAGCCGTCGGCGACAGGCCCGGCGACGCCGAAGCAGGCGTGAGTCAGACGCGGTCGGTGCTCGGCGACGAACTCGGCGAGGATGGCTTCGAGCGAATCGTAATCGTTACTCGGGAAGCTGCGTTCGGCGACGGTTGCGCCGAGATTTTCTCCGTCCGGCTCGAAGAGCGCGACGTTCGTCTTCGTTCCACCAATGTCTCCGGCAATTATCATAATGTCGGGATGTCGAACGTGCTGCTCGTGGGAACGCATCACGCGTCGAACAGCCTCGACCATCAGGGATGAGTTTTAAGAGCGAAGCTGTCTTATACCACTATTTTTAATTTATTGCCGAATGATTTGTCCGCATCGTTCGTCAGGCGCGCGGTGAAGAGACGCATCGAGCTTCTGTCCCTCGGCTCATCATTCAACCTTCGGCGTCCGTAGTTTCCAGCAGTTTTTCCCACTGCGTATGAACTGCGCCCTGTTCGGGGCGGTCGATGCGTTCGTAGGTGTGCGCGCCGAAGAAATCGCGCTGTGCCTGTGTCAGGTTGAGGGGAAGGCTGGCGGTGCGGTAGAGGTCGTAGTAGCCGAGACTGGCGGACATGGCGGGCGCAGGGATGCCAGTTTCAAGCGCGAGGGCGACGACAGAGCGCCAGCGCTGCTGCGCGCCTCCGACCCACTGTCTGAAATCGCCGTCGAGCAGAAGGCTCGGCAAATCGGGGCGACGACGGTAGGCATCCTTTATCCTGCCGAGAAACTGCGCGCGGATGATGCAGCCGCCCTGCCAGATGCGCGCGACTTCGGCGAGGTCGATGCTCCAATTCCAATGCTCGGAGCCTGCGCGGATGAGATTCATGCCCTGCGCGTAGGAACAGATTTTAGAGGCATAGAGGGCGGCGCGGATGCGTTCGACAATCTCTTTCGGCTGGTCGATGCGCGGGAGGCTGTTCGGCGAGGGAAGCTCGTGGCTGGCCGCAACGCGCTCGGTTTTGAGGGCGGAGAGGTTGCGCGCGTCGAGGGCAGCGTTGATGGTCGGGACGGCGACGCCGAGTTCTAAGGCGGCCTCGCTCGCCCACCTGCCCGTGCCCTTCTGTCCGGCACGGTCGAGCACCAAATCGACGAGCGGGCGGCCAGTGTCCGGGTCTACGGCGCGCAGAACCTTCGCGGTAATTTCAACGAGGTAAGACTCAAGCTCGCCCCTGTTCCATTCGTCGAAGACTTCGGCCATCTCCGGGGCGCTCATCCCGAGCAGGCGACGCATCAGGTCGTAGGCTTCGGCGATGAGCTGCATGTCGCCGTACTCGATGCCGTTGTGCACCATCTTGACGAAATGACCCGCGCCTCCCTTCCCAATGTAAGTGACGCACGCGCCATCCACAGTCTTCGCGGCAATCGCTTCCCAGACGGGACGTATCAACTCGTAAGCAGCGCGCTCGCCGCCCGGCATCAGCGAAGGCCCGAGCAGCGCGCCCGACTCGCCGCCTGACACGCCCGAGCCGATGAAATAGAGCCCCGCGCCCCTTAACTCATCTTCGCGTCGCGCCGTATCTTTGAAATGAGAGTTGCCGCCGTCGATGATAACGTCGCCCGCTTCGAGGAACGGCCTGATTTGAGCTATCGACCAATCGACCGCCTCCCCGGCCTTCACCAGCAGAATAATCCGGCGCGGACGCTCGACCGCGCGGATAAACTCTTCCGCCGACTTCGCGCCGAAAATTCTCTTGCCTGCGGCGCGCGCCAGCACTTCACCGACGCGCTCCGGCTCGCGGTCGTAAACGGCGACCCCGTAACCGTTGCGCTCGATGTTCAGCGCCAGATTCTCACCCATCACGCCGAGCCCGAACAGCCCCACCGACGCGCTCGCGTAGCTCTCTCTCTGTGCAGCCATCTTAATCTAAGGATGAAGTAGGAAGGCGGAAGGATGAAGAAGAAAACTGCTCAAGCCTCTTGAGAGACTTTCATACTTCCGCTTTCATCCTTCCTACTTGCTTTTCAGTCGCCTGCGGCTTTTTCGGTGCGGCTGAATGTGTCGCTGATAATGTCTCTGAGCAGCTTGAGACCTTTGGAGGCGTCAGCGCCGAGGTCGAGACTGAGGGCGCGACGCTTGTGTGCCGAGAGGGCGCGGAAGTCGCCGAGCGCCTGAGCGCGTTTGAGTATGCTGAAGGTGTAGGTCTCGCCGGGGACGGGATAATCGGCGGCGTCGGAGGCCGTGAGCTGGATGAAGAGGCCGCTATCGGGGCCGCCCTTGTGAAGCTGTCCGGTGGAATGGAGGAAGCGCGGCCCGTAGCCGGTGGTGACGGCAGAGCGCGTGGCGTCGCGCAGTTGGGTGCGAATCTCCTGAAGCGTCGCTTCATGTTCGGGCGTCTCTTCGATGTAACAAAGCAGGGCGATGTAATCGCCGGGACGCGCACGCGTGAGATGTGCGCGGAGCGCGTCGGCGACAGACGAGGAGGTTGAGAGCGTGCCTCTTGTCTGTTCGTCGGCGTAGACGGCGAGCGCGCCGTCGGAGACGAGCGGCGTTTGTTCTGTGAGACGACCATCTCGCGCGAAGGCTTCGAGCAGCTCGCGCGTGATGTCCTTCGACTCCTGAACGTTGGGCTGGTCGAAGGGATTGATGCCGAGTCGCCATCCGGCAAAGGCGGTGGCGATTTCCCATAGGAAGAGTTCTTCGCCGAGGTCGTAGAGGTCTGTCAGCGTGCGATAGACGACGGGGTGGCCTGCTTCGGCGAGCGCCTTGAGTTTCGCTTCCGTTCCGGCGTCGATTCTCTCGACCGCGATGGAGACGAACAGACGGTCGTCGCCGTAGACGTTCGGCGCACCTACGTTCTCGCCCGCGACCGGCACAATCCCGACGCCTTCTTTGCCCGTGCTCTCGGCTACCAACTGCTCAATCCAGAGGCCGAGCGAAGCGATGCGCGGGTCGGCGACGATGGTCAGCTTGTCGCGCCCGGCGCGCGCCGCCTCGGCCAGTATCGCGCCGAGACGTGCGCCCGGATTCTCGGCAGACGGAACTACCGCCGCCGATGCCTGCACGACGCGCTCGGCTCGCTCAAGCAAACGACGCACGTCTACGCCCGACAGCGCGGCGGGCATCAGTCCGAAGTAGGAGAGCGCCGAGTAGCGCCCGCCGATGTCGGAGGGGTTGAGAAAGATGCGCCGGAACTTGTCTTCGGTCGCCATGCGCTCCATGAGCGTCGCGGGGTCTGTGATGGCGACGAAGTTTTCGCCCGGCTGCTCGCGGCGTCGCCCCACCTGTTCGAACCAGAACTTGTAGAAGGCGAGCGGCTCGGTGGTCGTCCCCGACTTGGAGGCGATGACGAAGAGCGTGCGCTCGACTTCGATTCGTTCGAGGAAATTCTGAATGGTGTCGGGGTCGGTCGAATCGAGGACGAGCAGTTCGGGGAAGCCCTCGCGGCGTCCGAAGGTCTGGCGGAAAACTTCGGGCGCGAGCGACGAGCCGCCCATCCCGCAAAGGATGACGTGGTCGAACTCTGCGGCGACGCTGCGTGCGAAAGCTTCGAGGTCGTCCAAGACGCCCGTCATCTCGGAGGCGACAGTCAGCCAGCCGAGCGAGTTTCGGATGATTTTCTGATGCGCCTCGTCCGTCTTCCAGAGCGCGGCATCCTTGCGCCAGATGCGGCGCATCACTTCGCCCTTGTCGGCTTCTTTGACGACAGCCTCGACCGCGTCCGCATAACGACCGAGCGAAGCCTTGAGACGTTCGTTGATGCCGGATTGAAGCGCGGCGCGCTTGGCTTCGATGGACTGGAGCAGCGTGTCGAAGGAGCTGACGAAAGCCTTGAGGCCGTCGGTCTGTAGCTTGTCGGTGACGGCCTTGAGGTCGATGCCGAGCGCGGCGAGGCGCGCGATGTCTCTCTCGGCCTCTTCGAGATTTTCTTCGAGCGTGAGGCGAACGCGCCCGTGCTCGCGGAAGGCCGTGTAGGTGGCGGGCGGGATGGTATTGACCGTCTCCGCGCCAATCAGGTTATCGACGTAGAGCACGTCGGAATAGCTCGGGTTCTTCGTTCCCGTCGAAGCCCAAAGCGGGCGCTGCACCTGCGCCCCGGCCTCTCGGAGACGGCGGAACCGCTCGCCGCGAAAGATGCTCTTGAACTTTTTGTAGGCGAGCTTCGCGTTGGCGATTCCGGCCTTGCCGAGCAGACTCGAAAGACGGTTCTTCTCATCCTCATCCTGAGCAGCTTCGATGCGACGCTCAAGCTCGGTGTCGATGGACGTATCGACGCGCGAGACGAAGAAGCTCGCCACCGAAGCTATCCGCTCGACCGATTTGCCCTCGTCCAGACGACGCTCAAGTCCGCGTATGAAGGCTTCGGCTACCTGCTCGTAATTGTCGATGGCGAAAATCATCGTGATGTTGACGTTGATGCCGCGATAGATTGATTCCTCGATGGCCGGGATGCCTTCGTCGGAGGCGGGAATCTTAATCATCACGTTCGGCCTGCCGAGTCGTCGGAAGAGACGCTCGGCCTCTTCGATGGTGGCCGAAGTGTCGTAGGCGAGCCGGGGGCTCACTTCGAGGCTCACGTAGCCGTCGAGCGCGCCGGTCTTTTCGTAGACGGGAAGAAAGATACTTGCCGCCTCGCCGATGTCTTCGAGTATCAAGCCCTCGTAGATGTCCTGCACGCCCGCGCCGGACTCAATCAACTCGCGCAGTTGAGAGTCGTAGTCGGCCGAGCCGACGATAGCCTTCTCGAAGATGGTCGGGTTCGAGGTCATGCCGCGCAGGTCGTCTTCTTCTATCTTTCGCCGGAGGTCGCCGCTACTGAGCATGGCGCGGCGCAGGTTGTCGTACCAGATGGACTGCCCCGTCTTCATCAACTCAACCAGAGGATTGCTCATTTTTCTTCACTCCTCATACGTCAGACGCGCCCCGAGACGCGGCCAATGCGCTTCCGGTTTCGAGAGCGGTTCGAGAGATTGCGATAGCGATTGCAAGATAGATTTTGCCCCTGAAAGGGCTTCGGAAGATGTGTCAAAGCTGAAAGCATAGGCCGAAACGATGATGGTCGATGTGGCGGCGATACTAACACAGCGACGCGGGCGACTACCAGAAAAGCGAGAAGCGACAGGGAGCCCGAGGGCTGCCAGGTCGCTTCCGAGATGGATTCCTGATTGTCGGCGGGAGACTTTTGAAGCTGTTTGGAAAACAGGAGTGTTTATGTCCCGCAAGGGACATGCTGAAAGTAGCCCAGCGATTTATCGCTGGGTTAAAGAGTGCACTTACTGTTAGTCCCGTAGGGACGACTGAGATTCAGTCGTCCCTACGGGACTGAGCTACATGATGGCTTGTGTCCCAGCGATAAATCGCTGGGCTAACATCAAAAGTCCCTTCCGGGACTTTTCAAACAGCTTCTTAGAGCCCGCCGGAAGAAGAGGCGGCTTCGGCGCTCTGGAAGACGGAATCGTCGAGCTTGAGGCCGAAGGTGACGATTGAGACGTTGGTCTCTTCGGTCTGTTTGCCGTCGGCGTAGAGGACGGAGCGATAGGGGTAGAGCTGCCCCTGCGCGTAGCGATAATCGTGGAAGGTTCGGCGGAACTGCACGGGCTTGTCTGCGCCGGGCGGCGTCTCTTCGTATTCGAGCCAGAGGACGCGCCATTTCTGCGTGCTCACGTAGTAGCGCGTGCGCCGCTTCTCTTTATCGACGAGGTCGAGCACCCACATCTCGATATTCTTCTGCTTCTCTTTGCCGACGTAGTTGAGCGTCGCGCCGTCTTCCTTGTAGCGCAGGAGCGCGCCGATGCTGCGATGCCTGCCAGAGAGAAAATCGGCGACGGCTTCCTGCCGGGGCGTGAAGGTCGTGCCGTTGATGATGCCCCAGACGCGGCCGTCGCTGTAGACGAGCGAGTATTCCATCGTCGGCATTTTCTGGTCGAGACGAATCTTGTCCTTCTCGCTCGTCTCGCCGCGCATGAAGCGACGCTCATAGGTCAACTCTTCATTGCGCCCTTCGGCGTTGAGGCGAGTGATGCGCCCGCGCTCGACGCCGCTGCGCTGAATCTGCGCGATGCGCTCGCGCGTCAGCCCGCTCGCGTAGATAACCAACTCGGCCACCTGCTCGGCGTTCACGTCTTTACTATTCTTAATGGCGGGCGCTTCGTTGGGCTTCGGCGTCTGGGCAGGCGTCGGCTTGGAGGCGTCCTGAGCCAGAGCCTTCTGTGTGAAAAGGCTCGCGCCGGCTGCCAGCCAGCCCAGAGCGAGCGCAAGTGTCATAAAACGTCGCAACACGGGGATAGAATCTCCTCAAATTCTCTTTATATTCGGCGCTTGTCGGTGGAGCGCCCGGTCGTCGCAAAAGGAGCGGTCAGTCAGAGCTTTGACAAATTGTAACATAGATGCGCCGGGCGTTACTTGAGAGCCACGCTAAACGCAAAGAAACCGCCTGTTTATTGATGCCGACGGCCTTCGGACGGATGCCTCGGCTACCGTCCCCGGTTTGACAACCGCGTCGGCTACCATGTAGAGTGCACGGTTTTCATAACTGGTAAATCGTCAATGGTGAAAACCTGTTCTTATCTATTCACGATTTACGATTGACGATTTACGGCTGTAATCTGGAAAGGAAAGAATTTATGCAAAGAGTAGGACTGCTGGTCGGGCGTGAGAAGACGTTTCCTTCGGCATTGATTGAAAAGATTAACGAGCGGGGCGCTGGCGAGGTGGTCGCGGAGTTCATCACGGTGGGCGGCGTGCGCCACGACTCGGAGCGCCAGTACGACCTCATCATCGACCGCATCTCGCACGAGGTTCCCTTCTACCGCGCTTACCTGAAACGGATGGCGCTCGAAGGGACGATTATCATTAACAACCCTTTCTGGTGGTCGGCTGACGACAAGTTTTTCAACTATTCGCTCGCAACCAAGCTGGGCGTCGCCGTGCCGCGCACCGTGCTCCTCCCGCAGAAGGACTACATCGAGGGCATCGTCAGCGAGTCGCTGCGCAACCTCGAATTTCCGCTCGACTGGCAGGGCATCGTCGATTGGGTCGGCTTCCCGGCCTTCATCAAGCCGCACGACGGCGGCGGCTGGAAAAACGTCTCGAAGGTCAACTCTCTGGAAGAGCTTTGGCGCGTCTACGACCAGACGGGCACGCTCTGCATGACGCTTCAGGAGGGCATCGAGTTTGACCAGTTCGTGCGCTGCTACTGCATCGGGCAGGAAGACGTGATGATTATGCCCTACGACCCGCGCAAGCCTTACCTCTCGGGCGAGCAGTACCTGCACGACCCCAACTACCTGACGCCGGATTTAGCCGAGCGTATCGGGCAGGACATTCGCACGCTCTGCCGCGCACTCGGCTACGACATCAACACCTGCGAGTTCGCCATCAAGGACGGCATCCCCTACGCCATCGACTTTATGAACCCCGCGCCCGACGCAGACGTTCACTCGGTCGGCGAGTTCTATCATAACTGGGTGACGGAGGCCGTCACCAACCTCGTCTTCCGGCGTCTCTCAGAGCCGCGCGGCGAAGCGCGCTATCGCTGGGAGGCGATGATGAATCCGCAGAGCATTCCTGAGAGCCTCGACGCCGTCGCTTCCTCAGCCGAGCAGGCCGCGCGTACCATCATCCCTCAGTCGGTCACGGATATTTCATCCGACATCGCAACCGGCGTCTCAAACCTTATGAGCGAGGCGGCCAGCGCCGTCACAGACATCATCAGCTCCGTCGTCGAGCCCGACTCGCCCCGCTCCCGCGCGCCCAAGCGCACAACCGGCGACACCGCCGCCAAGCGCAAGCCCGCGACCAAGAAAACACCCTCGACCCGCGCCCCCAAACCCGACACCGGAGCGTAAAACAGCTTCAGATTGCGTCTCGCCAAGCCATAATGCTTCGTCATTACGGCTTGGCGAGTTCGCATTTATCCTTACCCGTCGCCCCGGTCGCCCTGTCCCGGCGGGGCTTTCTTTTTCGCCTTTCTCCTTATGTCCTGCGAGAGCGAGCGGCCAACGTCGTCGCTCTCCTTGAAGCGCCCCTGCTCGTCGCGGCGCACGTAGCGTTTGTCCGTGCCCGTGTCGATTAGCTCTCGCTTGCCGGAGCTTTTCTTACCCGAACCCTTCCTGCTTGATGCCATCTTTGCTGTTCCTCCCTCGTGTGGTGCGTGGGTAGAGCCTTTCTCTGCGTTTCATCAGCCCTTGAGACTCAGACTGCGCTTTCAGCGACGGCGCTTGGCCTCACCGTAAATGCTTCTTAGCTCGTCCATCGCGGCGTCGAGCGTCTGCGTGCCTTTGAGGACGGGTTTGAAGAGGTCGCCCTTCTGCTCGATGCGGCGCAGGATGTTCCTGACGTTGAAATCCTGCGGCGTAATCTTTTTGCGTTCGACCTCACTCCATTCGAGCGGCGCGGAGACGGTCGCCCCCAAGCGCGGGCGCACGGAGTAGGGGGCGACGACCGACTTGCCGCGCGCGTTCTGCATGTGGTCGATGTAGATGCGCCGACGCTGCCGCTTCTTCAGAGAGCGCTCGACGGTCGCAAGCTCCGGGCTCTCTCTGACGACGAGCGCGGCCACCATCTCTGCAAACTCGGCCACCAGCTCGTAGTCGTGCACGGGCTTCAGGGGGACGTAAAGATGTATGCCTCTTGAGCCGGAGGTCTTGGCGTGAGACTGGAGACCGAGGCGTTCGAGCACGCGTCTTGAAGTGAGAGCCATCTCGCATATCTCTCGGAACTCGACGTTTTCGGGGTCGAGGTCGAAGACGACCCAATCGGGGCGCTCAAGGTTTGCGGTGCGCGAGTGCCAGGGATGACGCTCGATTGCGCCGAGGTTCGCCATGTAGAGCAGCGTCGGCAGATTGTCGCCGACGATGTAATCGACCGTGCGCCCTTCCTCCACGTCGAGCGGCACGGTGCGCACAAAGGCGGGCGCTTCGTCCACATCGTGCTGGTGAAAGAAAGAGCCCTCGATGCCGTTCGGGTAGCGCTTCATAATGAGCGGGCGGTCTTTGAGATAGGGTAGGATGAATTTGGAGATTTCGTAGTAATACCGGATGAGGTCGCCTTTGGTGTAGCCGTCCTGCGGCCAGTAAACCTTTTCGAGATGCGTCAGCGCGACCGTCTCTCTCCCGACGCCTAACTGCAAGTCGCCCTCAAGCTTCTTCGACCCGAAAGCCTCGCTCGCCCCGACCGTCTCGCCCCCGGCAACCTTTCTGCTCGAAATTTTTCTCGCGCTGCTCTGAGCGGCGTGCGATTTCGCGCGTCGCTTCTTCGGCGCAGGCTTATCGAAAGAGGGGTCGTCGAGAATCAGTTGGAGACGCCAGCCCGGCTCGGCGTGCTCGTCTTTACTTTTCAGGAGAAGCCACTGGTTCTCTCTTCGCCCCATCCGCACGAGATGAAACTCGCCTCGAAGCTTCTCGCCGTGCAATAGAAAGCTGAGGCGTCCGGCTTCGAGCTGTGCGAGCGGGTCGTCGCCTTTCGTCAATTCATACGTGCCCGTGTCCCAGATGATGTGCTCGCCCGCGCCGTAGCTCCCTTCGGGGATGTGCCCCTGAAATTTCAGATACTCGACGGGGTGGTCTTCCGTCGGCACGGCGAGACGCTTCTCCGCGGGGTCGAGCGTCGGGCCTCTGCGCACCGACCAGGACTTGAGCACGCCGCCCATCTCCAATCTGAAATCGAAGTGGAGCATCGAGGCGTGATGCTCCTGCACGACGAAGCGGCTGCCGTGCCTCTTTGAAACTTTCCCCTTCGGCTCAGGCGTGCGCCTGAAATCCCGCATGCTTTGATAAGTCTCAAGCCCCATCGCTCCCCCCAAAGAAATTGATTCATCGGTTCATTGATTCATCGATTCATTGAAAGAATTATTGAATCAATGAACCGATGATTCAATGAGTCAATTCTTTATCTTTCGTACACGCTCGCGCCTCTTCATGTCTAATTATCATTCACTTTGACGATGCAGGAGAATCTATGTCTTCCTGATTGCAAACGAAAGGCCGACCCCGCTTTTTGTCTTCCCCAACCCCTAATCCCCATCCCCCTATCCCCGCACGAAAATTTTTCCGTGCCCGTGATTGGATTCGTGTGCGGTTTACGCGTTAGTAGATGGCGGGCAACAGGAAGAGCGTATGGCCGGGGGACGCGGGCATGGATGGGCGAGGCTCCCGCGTCGTGAGGCTATACGCTCTTTTGATTATTCCTGGGGTGAACTGTCAGAGAGCGGACTTACCGGCGCGAGCGCGGGCGGGTGTAGTGGCGGCGCGGAGAGACAAACCCTCCGCGCCGTCATGCTTCTCTTCCGTGTCTCGCATCGGCGAGTCCGCTTTGCTGCGTTCGATAATCGAAATTCGTTCTCTTTGTCGATTGGCGGCGTGTGATGTTGAGAGTCTTGCTAATCGGAGCGACGGGGCAGCTTGGCAGGCATGCGCTCACAGAGCTTTCGCGGCAGGGCGAATATCGTGTGCGGGCGCTGGTGAGAAGCCGCGAACGGCTCGAAGAGATTTGTCGAGCGCAGGGCTTGGAGGTGGAGAGCATCGAGGTTTTCGTCGGCGATGCGACGAGGGCTGAGACGCTCGGAGGCGTCTGCGAAGGAATCGACGTGTTGATTTCCACGCTGGGCGCGCCCTTGAGCGTCGGTCGGACGAAGGGACGAGTCTCCTACACGGATGTCGATTTGGCGGGCAACCGTAATCTGCTCGCGGAAGCACTCCGCTCCGGCGTCAAAAAATTCGTCTACGTTTCGGTCTTCGGCGCTCATCTCTATCCGCAACTGGAATACGTCAAAGCGCACGAAGATTTCGTGCGCGAGCTGCGCGCGGCGAGCGAGATAGACCACTGCATCGTCCGCCCGACAGGTTTCTTCTACGTCTTCGCAGAGTTTTTGCAGATGGCGCGGCGCGGCAGAGTCGCGCTCATCGGCGCGGGCGACAAGAAAACGAACCCCATCGACGAGCGCGATTTGGCGGCGATCTGCGTCGAAGCGATAAAGACGGCGCGGCGCGAAATCCTGGTGGGCGGCCCTGAGATTTACACGCGGCGAGAAATCGTCGAGCTGGCTTTCGCCGCGCTCGGAAAACAGCCGAAGCTCGTGCGCGTCCCGCCGCGCGTCGTCAGGCTGATGCTCGGTCTCGTCAAGCTTTTCGACAGACGGCTGCACGCGCTCTTCTCTTTCCTCGTGGCGGTCTCCGAGGTCGATGCGGTCGCGCCCGCGAGGGGCACGCATACCTTGATGAGCTACTTTCAGGAATTAGCAAACGCGACGAAGAGCGCGGCGAGATAAACTCCGCTCAAGGCAGATAAACTTTCCGGGAAATATCAGGAGACAAACTTCGCGCGGCGCAGGAGGTCTCGGAAGCGCGGGTCGGAGCGCAGGGGGTCGAGGTAGGGATCGACGCGTGCGAAGGTGAAGCCGATGGCGCGTTCTTCGTCGGCGCGTGCGAGCCATTCGAGCGCGGCGTCGCGGTCGCCGACGAGCGCGTAGACGACGGCGATTTCGTAGGCCGAGACCCACTGCCGTTTTCGTCCGGCGACGAGCGCGGCGACGATACGGCGCGCCTCTTCGTGTTTGCCTGTGGAAGCGTAGACGTGTGCGAGGCGGGCGCGAATGCTCGGATTGTCGCCCGCGAAAGAGCGCTCGTTCTGGAAGGCTGCGAGCGCCGCTTCCTGCATTCCCTTCTTCTCATACGACCAGCGCATGATGGTGTAGGCGGGCACGAAGCCCTCGTCCATGTCGAGCGTCTTGCGACACTGCTCGATGGCTTTGTCGTAATCTCTGGCGTAGTAAAAGACGTTGCCGAAGGCCGTATTGATGATGAGCGAGCGCGGGTCAAGCTCGCGCGCTCGCCTGATTTCTTCGAGCGCTTCGGCGTGGCGCTCCATCGCGGAGAGGTAGAGCGAATACCAGTGATGTGCGGTGGCGTAGCTGGGATTTAGCTCGATGGCGCGTCGAAACTCTGCTTCCGCGCCCGTCCAGTCGCGCTCGTCGTAGAGCTTGACGAAGGCGAGCGAGACGTGAGCTTCGGCGAGCGTGTCGTCGAGGCTGACGGCTTTGAGGGCAGCCGCACGCGCCCGCTCGAAAGCGTCGGCGGGTGGCGGCTGCACGTACCAGTTCAGAAGCGCGTAGCAATCGGCGAGCCCGGCATAGGCGAGCGCGTATCGTTCGTCCTTCTCGATGGCCTGCTCGAAATAGCCGATGGCCTGCCTGAGCCCTTCGGCGGTGCGCTTGCCCCAGTGATACCGACCGACGAGATAGAGCTGATACGCCTCGCCGTTCTCCGTGTAGCGCTTGCCGAGGCGCTGCTGCTCGTCGCTCGTCAGCTCGATGGTCATGGCGCGCACGACGCGCTCGGAGATGGATTGCTGGAGGGTCGAGATGTCTGTGAAGCTCTCGTCGAAGCTCTCAGCCCAGGAGATTTTTCCGTCGCCGACTTTGGTGAGCTGGACGGAGACTTCGATGCGCTCTCCGGCGCGACGGATAGCTCCGTCGAGGATGAAATCGACGCCCAGCTCGCGTCCGGCCTGCACGGCGTCCTGCGCTGCGCCGATGTAGCGGCGGACGGCGCTCGAAGGTCGCACGTCGAGCTGTTTTATCTGGCCGAGCTTGTCGGTCAGATTTCCTGCGAGGCCGACGCCGAGATACTGTTCGTCGCCGGTCGCGCCGGGCGTCTCGAAGGGCAGGACGGCGATTGAGCGCAAGCCCGCTTCGCGCTTCGGCGGGGCTTCGAGCTGTTCGGTGGTCGCGGCGTCGGCGACGTAGATTTCGTAGTTCGTGTCGCGCTCGCTCTGGAAGATTATCGCCTTGCCGTCGGGCGACCACGCGGGCTCGTCGTCGGTGGCCGGGTGGCGAGTGATGCGACGCGGCTCGCGCCCGTCGCGCTGCATCGAGTAGATGTCGAAGTTGTTGGGCTCGCTGTCGCGGTTGCTGTTGAAGGCGATGCTCCGCCCGTCGGGCGAGAAGGCGGGCTTGCCGTCGAAGGCGAGGTTGTTGGTGAGGTTGACCTGATTCGTGCCGTCGGCGTTCATCAGGAAGATGTCGAAGTTGCCGGTGCGATTGCTGGCGAAGGCTATCTGCTTGCCGTCGGGCGAGAAGGCCGGGTCGCTGTCGAACTTTGGGTCGTCGGTGAGACGCGTCTGTTTAGTTCCGTCCGAGGCGGCGACGTAGATGTCGTAGTTGTCGGACGAGCCGTCGCGGTTGCTGGTGAAGGCGACGAGTTTGCCGTCGGGCGACCACGCGGGGCGGCTGTCGGCGGCCTCGTGGCGCGAGATGTTGGTCTGGTTGCTGCCGTCGGCGTCCATCACGTAAATCTCGTCGTTGCCGTCGCGCTTGCTGGTGAAGGCTATCTGTTTGCCGTCGGGCGACCAGACGGGCGCGAAATCATCGACGGAGTTGGTCGTCAGACGCCGAAGGTTCTGGCCGTCGGCCTCTATCGAGTAGATGTCGAGCTTGCCGTCGCGGTTGGAGGCGAAGACGACCTGCCTGCCGTCGGGCGACCAGTCGGGCTGCCAGTCAATCGAAGGACTGTTCGTGAGCCGCAGAGGATTGACGCTCAGGCGGACGGGCGCTTTCGGCGAGCCGCGCCAGAAAAGAAACGCGGCGAGGGCGACGAGGCCGACGAGCGAGAGCGCGGCGACGGCCATGAGCGCGGGCGAGACCCGTCGCCCGCGCGCAGGTTGAGCGGGCACAGCGACGGCTGCGGCTGCGCTCTCTGCCGCAGCAGATGGGCTCGCCGCAACGCTCGCGCTCAGGGCTGCGACGGCGCTCTCCGGGGCGGTCGAATGAATCTCGGCGGACTGCGTTTGATGTACGTCGGGAAGCTCTCTGATGGTCTGCGCGAGGCCGAGGCTGCGCAGGAGATTTCGGAAACGCGAGTCGGAGCGCAGGGGGTCGAGATAGGGCTCGACGCCCATCCAGAGCAGCCAGAAATCGCGTCGGCTGTATGCCTCCTCGAACCACTTGAAAGCCTCGTCGCGCATGTCTAAGAGCGCGTAGATGAAGCCGATGTAGTAGGGCGAGCAGTAGTATTTCCAGTAAAGCTCTTTCAGCTCTTCGATGACCGAGAGGGCTTCGTCGCGCCTGCCCGCAGAGGCGTAGGAACGCCCGAGCGCCCAGAGCAGGACGGGGATGCGCCCGCCCAGAGTGATGGCGTGCTCGGCGGCGGCGACGGCCTTGTCGTGCAGGCCGCGCGTGCCGTAAGCCCATGCGATGCCCTGCTGCGCGATGTAAGCTTGCGGGTTCAGCTCCAGCGAGCGGCGCAGGTGCTCTTCGGCCTCTTCGGGACGACGCGCGTTGTGCAGGATAAAGGCGTAGGCCGTACTCACGCCTTCGGAGAGCGGCTCGATAATCTGCGCGCGGTTGATTTCGCTGATAGCCTCGTCGCACCTGCCGGTGGCGCAGAGCAGGAAGGCGTACCAGTGATGCGTGGTGGCGTAGTCGGGATTGAGTTCGATAGCGCGCCTGAACCCGGCTTCAGCTCCAATCCAGTCGCGGTCGTAGGACATGCGCGCGAAGGCGAGCGAGGCGTGAGCTTCGGCGAGCGTGTCGTCAATCTCAAGAGCACGCACCGCAGACTCTTTCGCCAGTGCGACGGATTTTTCGGGCGAGAGCACGCCCCAGACGCCGAGCCAGTTGTAGTAGTCGGCGACGCCCGCGTGCGCTAAGGCATACTGCGGGTCGATGGCGATGGCTTCGGCGAAATGTCCGATGGCCTGATGCAGACTGTCTTCCGTGTACTGGCTGGCGAGCTTTCGTCCCTTCAGATATTCCTGATAAGCCTCGGCGTTATCCGTGTAGCGGCGCGCGAGGCGCTGGCGCTCGACGCTCGAAAGCTTCTCGGTGAGAGCTTCCGTCACCTGCTCCGAGAGCGCATCCTGCACGCTCAGAACGTCCGTGAACTTTTCGTCGAACTGCGCAGCCCACATCGGCGCGCCGTTGCCCATGCTGACGAGCTGCACGGTGACGCGGATGCGCTCGCCCAAGTGCTGGATGCGCCCGTCGAGCACGGAGTCAACGTCCAGCTCGTAACCGGCGGTCAGGAGGTCTCGGTCGCCGTCCGTGTATTTGAGGACGGAGCTGGTCGGGCGGACGGTGACGGTCTTGACGTTACTGAGACGCGTGATGAGCGCATCGGCCATGCCGACGCCGAGAAACTGCTCGTCGGCCGATTGCGACGTGTGAAAAGTATGGAAAGGCAGGACGGCGATGGAGGCGACTTCGCCGGTGTCTCCCGCGCGCCGCCGACCGGGCGAGAGCAGCACGGTGGGCGCGGAGACGGGGATGCCGTCGAGGTAGCGCCAGATGTCTTCGGAAAGCTCTTCGACCGTCAGGTAGCGAGAGCGCGGCTCCTTGCTCATCGCCTTGAGGATGATGTTGTCGAGGTCGCCCGCTAGCTCCCTCTTGAGCGACTCTACGGTCGCGCCCCTGTTCCGGCTGACAAGCTCCGGCGTGATGACGACCTGTCCGGGGCCGTCGGGCGAGGGCGATTCTTCCGTCCGACCGACAATCACGCTCGGGCGCTCCGGCTCTTCCTCGCAGATGATGCGCGCCATCTCGTGCGGCAGACGGTTGCGGACGTGATAGGGACGATGGCCTGTGAGCAGTTCGTAGAGCAGCACGCCGAGCGAGTAGATGTCGCTGGCGGCGGTGGCCGGAGCGCCGCGCACCTGTTCGGGGCTGGCGTAGTCGGGCGTCATCAGCCGGTGCGCGACCGAGGTGGGCTCAAGCGTGTCGGGAGTAAACTCGGGCTTGAGGATTTTGGCGATGCCGAAATCCAGAAGCTTCGGGATGCCCGCGCTGGTGACGAGGATGTTGCCGGGCTTGATGTCGCGGTGGATGACGTGGCGCTGGTGCGCGTGATGGATGGCGGAGCAGACCTGCCGGATTAGCCGCAGGCGCTCGCCCGTCGAGAGCTTGTGCGTGTCGCAGTAGTAATGAATCGGCTGGCCTTCGATGTACTCCATGACGAAGTAGGGGAGGCCGTCGTCGGTCGTGCCGCCGTCGAAGAGGCGCGCGATGTTCGGGTGGTCGAAGCTGGCGAGAATCTGGCGCTCGTGGCGGAAGCGTCGGAGGATAAAATCGGTATCCATGCCGCGCTTGACCAGTTTGATGGCGACGCGGCGTTGAAACTCGTCGTCGGCGCGCACGGCCAGATAGACCGCGCCCATCCCTCCGCGCCCAATCTCGCGCTCGATTTTATACGCGCCGACGCGACGCCCGGCCATCGGGCTCGTCAGTCCTTCGACGTTGAGGCTCATGCCTGTCGGCGTGACGCCGGCAAACGCAGGGGCTTCGATGAAGCTTCCGGCCTGTTCGTATGACTTGAGGAAGGTCTCGACCTGCTCGCGCAACTGGCGGTCGCCCGCGCACGCCCGGTCGAGATAGGCCGCGCGCTCTTCCGAGGGGAGGTCGAGCGCGGTCTGGAAAATGTCTTCTACCTGCTTCCAGCGTTCGGGGGTCATAAGAACAGTGATGAGTGATGAGTGATGAGTGATGAGCGAAAAGCGAGTGAATCGTCAATCGTCAATCGTGAATAGATTAAGAACTGGTTTTAACTATTTACGATTGACGATTCACGATTTACTAATCTCCGGCGACTCCTCACCTGTCACTGCCTGATAGAGCCAGGCTTTAGCCATGCGCCATTGGCGGATGACGGTGGCCGTGCCGATGCCGAGCACTTCGGCGGTCTCTTCGATGGAAAGGCCGCCGAAGAAGCGCAGCTCGACAATCTGGCTTTTCTGCGGGTCGATTTCCGCAAGCGCGTTCATCGCGTCGTCGAGGGCGACGAGTTCGGCGGCGCGCTCGTCGGAGACGAGCAGATTTTCGTCGAGCGATATTTTGATGTCGCCGCTACCGCGTTTGACTGCCTGATGGCCGCGAGCGTGGTCAACAAGGATGCGTCGCATGGCCTGGGCGGCGACGCCGAAGAAGTGTGCGCGGTTCTGCCAGTGGACGCTGCGCTGGTCGATGAGCTTGAGATAAGCCTCATGGACGAGGGCGGTGGCCTGTAGCGTGTGGTCTTTGCGCTCGCGCCGCAGGTAGCGCTCGGCGAGCTGGCGCAATTCGTCGTAGACGAGCGGCAGAAGCTTGTCGAGCGCTTCGCGCTTGCCGTCGCTCCAATCAATCAGCAGTTGTGTTACGTCTTTGGGCAGGGGGGTCGTCATAAAACCTTCGGCTCGGAAATCCACCTCTACGTTAACATCAACGAGAATAAGAATTGTCCGAGGCTAAGTCAACTCCGGCGGCCAACTTAGCCCCGACGGGCAGAGATTCTTCTCTAATCCGACCGTATCATCCGTGCATCGAGGCCGGAGGCCGCGCTGTTTTCGTGCTCGTTCGGAGAAATTTTTCCGTGCCGGTGATTGATTTCGGCGCGGTTTTTCGCGTTAAGAGACAGAGGGGAAAATTCCGGGGAAAATTCGTTTTTGCGGTTGGAACGGCGGCAGGCACGACGGGTCGCCGTCCGAGCGGAGAGGAAAAGCCATGAACGTCTTAAGTTATCTCGTCGTCGGCTCTGTCGCGGGCGCGCTCTTGTTCGGCCTCGCCGTCAGATTCCTGAATCTACAAGTCTCAAGCGCCGCCGAGGCCGTCTTCGACTCAATCGAGCTTGCGCTCGCCGAGAGAGAACATCGGCGCATCATCTACTCGTCGGAGACGGACGCGGCCGAGCGCGTCGTCTCCATCATCCGGGCATCTTCCGCGCCCGTCTGGGCGACGCAGAGCCGCGACCGCTTCGCCGCCTAAAGGCGACAGGCGAATTAAAGCTCCCCGGAAGCGCCGACCCAAATCTCCGTCGTCTCACCCTCCCTGCCTTCCCTTTCGGACGAACTCCGCCGCGCGTGAAGAAGCGATCGGCAGAAAATATAGATTGCCCAGCATTCGACCGCAAAAGGCGGAAACCCCAGATAGCCGAGCACCGGCATCTCGAAAATCTTCACGTCGCCGAGATACGGCACAGTGTAAGTCCACTTCGAGATAGCCCAGAAATTCCAGAACTCCCAGAGCACGCCGCAGAGTGCGCCGCCCGCCAGGAGCGCCAGAAGCCTTCGCCAGTCGCCGCGCGCAAGGTCTTCGGTTATCGAAGGCCAGCCGCGCAGGGCGTTCAGAGGGTCGAGCAGAAAAACGTAAGAGAGCCAGACCAGAGGCACGAGCCACTTCGAGATATAGACGAGCGGCAGCAGGGCGGCGACTGCGCCCGCAACTATCAGCGCATAGAGCAGAGGCTTGGAGAGTCGTACGCGGACGAGCCCCGCGCCGCGCCTGCGAAAGAGCGTCGCCGCGAACAGCTCAGCCGTCTCGAACATCGCCGGAAAGATAGTGGCAAACGCCCAGTCGTAGCCGACGCGGCGCAGGTAAGGGTTCGGCTCAAGGTTGTGATAGTGCCACCAAAGCTCAAGGTCTGAGCGCCAGAAGCGCGGCACGTTGTACAGCTCGAAGAGCCACCAGCCGACAATCGAGACGAGTGCAATCAGCACAAACTCGACGCGATTCGTAACCAAAAGCGAACGCCCCTTCACCCTGTAGACCAGCGCATCGACGAGCAGAAGGTATCCCGTCCAGACAATCGGCGTGAACCAGCGCCCGACCATCTCGTTTCCCGAAAACAGCAGCGCCTCGGCCATCAGGATAATCAACACTCCAACGTAACCGTGCGCTTTCATCTTCAGACGCCCGCTTTCCGTATGGCCTTCGAATTCACTTCCTCATATCGAGTTGCCTGTCTATTGTGGGCTCAGGCTTCAATTTCCCGCAAGAGCTGAACGGTAATGGCATTTGGTCAATAGCTTGTCGTTTGTCTCGGGCAGGCGTGTGTGGTAGCTTCTTAAACATCCCGACCAAAGAGATGTTGCTCTCCGCGAAACAACATCTATCAGAATAGCTCTAACCTATCCAAAGCAGTTCTCAACGGAGATTGCCTATGCAAATCCTCGCAGACGCAATGGTGGCTGCCCCCCTTCCGGCTCTCACAGACTCAGACTCTTCATTCCATCGACGCAAAACGTCTCGGCTGCTACCGGCTTTTAACAGAAAGCCGCGGGGCTGATTAGGCTCGCGTGGTTTGACACTGAGCGTCGCTGAAGAGCGGCGGCAGAATCAAACGCGCCTTCGCGTGCCGAAACCGGCTCGATGTCTGAAGCATCGAGCGAGAATTGGTGGGGAGTCATTTATGCGAACGAAGGTCAAGCGCGAGCCCGTGGCGACTGCGGCACAAAGAGCGGCCTGTATGTGCAGGCTGCGCTTTCCAAAGAGCAGGACGGGCGCAATTGTAGTGTGCGGAACTCGTGTCCCGAATTTCCGCAGCAGGTGGAACAAGCCGTTGCCGAAAGCGACTAAGAAGACGAGGAGACGCTCCAAAGTTCGAGTTAACAACCCGAACTCGCCCGTCTCCAGCGAAAGAACTTCCGGGGGCAGCAATCGGCTCGCCATTTATAAGCGAAACCCGACGACCAAACAGATTATCTCCAAGACACAGGACAACGTGACGGCATGGATTCCGCTCACGCCTCACCCTCTCGACCCGAATGCTCCTTATTCTCCGCCTCACCTCTACGACGGACTCGGTAATGACCGGGGCGTGATTTCAGAACGTGACGACCCGGGCGAACATCCGCGAGGTTTGTTCGTGCACATTAATTACGGCCAGAGACGGACTCTCGTCACGCGAGAGACAGCGCCGGACGGAACGGCTCAGGAGGTGAAGAGAGACTGTGTGTACGTCATCGCCACGCCGACCACCAAGAATGTCCCGACACCAGAGAATCCCAATAATCAGGTGATTCAGTACGCTTCCGGATGGATGGACATCGAGGCCGTCGACGAGCTTTATCGCAACGATGTTAAGGCCATGCAGGCCATACCGACTCGTGAACCGGAGAGGCCGGCCAGTTACAGCCAGTGCAGGATTTCAGGGGGCGACCGTACTAAGTACGAGGTGGGAGGTAAAAAGCTCAGGGTCAGGCCATGCGTTGCTGAAAAGGGTGCTGAAAGGGCTGAGGACTATCTAGGCCGCACCCGCGACCCCAACACCAAGAAAGATTTCGTGAATCTGCTTTACAGCCTGCCACATCACGGCGGCATATCCTGTGACACTTTCCCTGTCGATACCCCCTTCTACGCCCTCAAACCGCCCCAGAACCCGCTGCCCGTCAACATCCCTCTCTACGAGCCAATGAGCGAGCGGCAGGCCAGAATAGGCGGAAGACCTGCTTTCCTACGGTTCGTTTACGGCTATGTCGAGATTAAAACCGGCGAGCCCTCGCCCAACGAATTCAGACGAGAGTACGGATGGATTGCGAACGAGGCCATTGACTGTTCACCACCGCCGCCACCCTAAGCGACGCCGCCCGCTTGAAGCTGTCAGGACTTCGGTCTCGCAGGCGTTCGGAGGTGAATCGAGCCCGGCAATCAAACCGGGGGGAGCGCACATGATTATCCGCAGAGAACAGTTTGAAGTTTTTGAGCCGGTGGCCGAACTAGCTTTCATCGACGAGATGGTGGAGCAACTGCTGGAGGAGCACGCCGACGTAGAGGTCGAGCTGCCAGAACAAATGCTCAGTCTCGAAGAGATTCCGGAAGAGATGTTGCGAGTGATGGTTCTTAAAGGTGTGAACAGAGCGCGCGGCTACGGCATCGAAGAGCAATCATCCATCGCCTCTTTCGTTTCGCTGATGTTCGTGGTCGCTCCGAATTTCGACGAACATCCTCTCATCAGGCGTATCCTGAGCGACGAAAGACATCCTTCCGATTCGAGAATCGACCTGCTCTGGGAGCAGACCTCCGAAGACAATTGGGAGGCAGCCGAAGAGATGTACAACCCGCACGCGTGGCAAGTCAATCTTCCCACAGAGCGACCAGGCGACGCTCTCGCAGGCCGCTCTGAGAACTAACCTCGCATGGCATCGTAACAGTAAGTTTTCACCCTCGCGGAGCGCAGCATCGTAAGCCCGCCCGGCAATTCGACAATCACTTCAACAGAATCTCTCTGTAGAGTTCGAGGGCGCGCTCGTCGCCGGTGCGTGCGAGCATGAGGAGCGCCTGGCGTCGAACTTCGGGCTTCGCGTGAGTGCGTGCGATTTTGAGCAGGAGGGGGACAGCCTCTTCTCTGGGGCGACGACTGAGGGCGACGACGGCCTGCTTCTGAATCTCGGTCTCGGCGTCGGTCTGCTCGATGGTGCCCGCGATTGTCGTGGCGCTCTGCTCTCCGGCGCGTTGGCCGAGATGCGCGAGAGCCTTCTTTCTCATCTCGGGGTCTTGGTCGCTGGCGGCGACTTTGATGAGAAAGCTTGTGGCCTCGCGGCTCTCGTTGCGGCTGACGGATGAGAGCACGGCTCTCTTCAAGTCCTGTTGGAAGAGCGACGAGTAGAGATTCTGAAGGGCGGCGAGCGTGGCGGCGTCTCTGGTCTGGCCGAAGGCCGCGACGGCGCGGCGGCGGATTTCCTGACTCTCGCGTTCGCTTCGCGCGAGGTCGAGCAGGAAACTCTGTCGGGCGGGCGTCGTATTGGGCGTGCGCCCGAGCCAGGAGACGGCCTGTATGCGAACGCCCTCGACGGTCGAGGTGCGCGCGAGGCTTTCGAGCACGTCGCCGACGCGGCGGTCGTCGTGCAGCGCGATGGCTTTGGTCGCGTCCGCGCCAATCTCGCCCGAGCGCGCCGATTCGGCGAGGCCGCGCAGCAGGTTGATGCTCTCTTCGTTGCCCGCGCGACCGAGCCAGTAGACGGGATAGCCGCCGTATTCATGCTTGCGCTCAAGATTGTAAACCTCGATGCGCGAGATGTCGCCCGACTCGCGCGAGCGAAGCAGGAAGACGCCGAGGTTGCGCGTCTCCGCGCGTACGCTCTGCGAGTCGATGCTGACGCCGGTGGCGGAGTCGTTGACGCCGGTGATGTAGCTTCGGCTGCCGTCCTCCGAGATGTACTCGAAATCGACGAGGACGCCGGGGCGCACGTCGAAGGAGTAAGCCGTCCAGAAGCGCGACTGCGGTGAACTGGTGCGTCCCTGTCGGACGGCGGCCTCCATCCTGGCGGCGAGGTCTGCGCCTTCGACCGGCGTGAAGTTTTTGCCCTGCTGTGCGCGCGTGTTCGTCGCGCATAAAAGGAGCGTGAGCGCGAAGCACATCGAGAGATTTATTCTACGCATCTTCCTTAAAACCTCTTCGATGAAACGATGGACGCTGCACGCGGAAGGCCGGAGTCAGAATCGTCTGCCGAAGCGCGGGCGAAGCTGCCGGGCGGGCGACGGAGGGAGGGACTATCCCGTGTCGCTCCGCGCAGCCTCTTGTTAGCGCGTCGGGCGTCTGTTGCATTCCGCGTGCAGCGTTCATCGTTTCATCCGTCTTTGGCCGCCTTTCACTCGTCGCGCGGCAACACTTCACCGTCCCCTGTCTCAAAAGCTTGAGTCGGGTTTTAGGAAGCGACTGCGGCCTGCGAGCTAACGGCTCAGAGCTAGCGTCCGGTTAAATTTTCCGTGCGGCGAAGTTCGAGTTTTGCGCGTGCGCGCTCGTCGGTTGAGGCGAGCGCGCAGGGGCGCGCGTGTTTCAAGTACGACTTACTTGAGGATGTCCATCAGGAAGCGGATGACATCAGGGTCTTTACTACGACTGAGCGCGTTGATGGCTTTCTTCCTGCGCTCGACGGGCGCGTTGCTGCGCACTATCTCCATCAGCTTCTGCGTGGCGCGCTTGCTCTGGTAGTGGCTGATGTTGCTGATGATGACATCCTTCAGCTCTTCGTCGCGCTCGGAGTCGTAGAGCGAAAGGAGCACTTCGAGGTCAGCGTCGGTGTTGCGGTTCGGAATCGAGCGGCTGCGTTGAGCGATGGCGCTGATGGCCGTGGAGCGAAGCTCCGTGTTGGTCGCGGTGCGGGCAATCTGCGCGAGCCTTTCTCCGGCGCGCTCGCTGATGCGATTGCCGAGTCCGGCGACGACCTGCTTTCTAATCTCAAGGTTCTGCTCGGAGTCGTAGATTCTGAACAACTCATCGACGGGCGCTTCGCCCTTGCGATTCGTGGCGAGCAGGTAGATGGCGTGTTTGCGCCCTTCGAGCGTGCGCGCGTTCATGCCGAGGTCGCCGAGAATCTGTACGGCGCGGGGGCTTTCGTGGCGCGCGATGGCGTGCAGGGCTGTATCGACGACGCCGTTATCGCTGAACTCCGCCTGCATGGCCTGTTCCCTGAGCGGCTCAAGCACGCTCTCGTCGTTGATACGCCCGAGCGCGGCGATAGCCTTGAGACGCAGATTCATGTCGCCGCCGCGCGCGATGTTGAGAAGCGACGGGACGGCTTCCCTGCCGCCGTGACGACCGAGCAGGGTGATGGCCGCTTCCTTGAGACGAGGCGCGGAGTTTGAGTTGAGCACGTCGTTGATGAGCGACGAGCAGCGCGCCGGTTCCGACTGGCAGAGGCTCTGCAAGGCGATGATTTTTATCTCCACGTCGGCCTCGCGCGCCGCCTGCTCGGCGGCCTTCGGGTCGATGGCGAGAGTTATCTGCGTGCGAAGCTTCTTGGCGTCGTCCACCCAGCTCGATTTCGGGTAGTCGCTCACGAGGCGCGCGAGCGTCGAGTTGGCGTCCTGATACTTGTTGAGCTTCCACTGCGAATAGGCCAGATAGAAGTAGGCTGCATCGACGTACTTGTCGTTCGGATATTCGGCGATGAAGCGATTGAAGCGCTCGGCGGCGCGCGCCCACTTCTCTTCGTCGATGAGGTTGCGCCCTTCGACGAAGGCTTTCATGGCGGCGTCCGAGCCTGCCGTCGTTGACGACTGGACGAGACGGTTGAGCAGCTCGCGCTCCTGCGCGCCCGCGCGGGCGGGTGCGGCGCAGATGAAGAGCGCGGCGGCGAAGAAGGCGAGGGAGAAGAAGAGACCGACGCCGGGCGTGCGCCCTTTGCGGCTCGAAGCGCGTGGATGAATTGCGAATAAGTGCGACATGGTTTTTATTTCCTGAAAAAAGTTTAAGGGGGAACGGCGTGCGGCGCTTTCGGTCGGACGAAGTATTAATAGACTTGCAGCGCCGCGATGATTTCGTTCTTCTTCATACGCTCGGTAATCGAGCGCAATTCGTCGGTCGAGGGCTTATCCTCCAGATTTGCGATGTCGAGCAGGTAAGGCTCAAGCGTGCTCAGGAGTCTCTCGGTCGGGACGTTGCCGCCGTTGTCGGCGTCGCGCCGGAGCAGGATATTTTCGTTGAGCAGCTCTCTGGAAAGCCTCTTTTCGTAGGCGACATCGGCGGTCGAGGGGCCTTCGGCGGCGCTCATGTTCTTGAAGGAGCGCAAAAGCAGTTGAGCTTTCTCGATGTGTCGCGCCACTTCCCTGTCTTCGACCTCAGCCGCAGGCTGGACGGGCGTCTGTGCGACGGAAACCAGCACCGCTTCATTCAGCAAAGGGTCTTCGTCGAGGGCGAGAGCGTGTCCCGTGTCGATGATTTCGTCTTTGGCCGACGCGCGGCTGCTCGCCGCGACGATTCGCGGACTCCGCCCGCGCACCTCGGCGACGCTCAAGGCTTTCGCCGCGCGCAGGCCGCCGTCGCTTTCGGCAGCTTTCGCCGAAGCCGCCTTCGTTCCGAAATCGACCGAGCCTGTCTTTGCCTCTGCGTCAACCGCCGGTTTGCTTTCAATAGACTCGACGGGCGCAGCGCTCAAACCGGTTTCAGACGCGGAGCGGCTGGCGACTTCCGTCGTCTGAGCGGCGCGGCGTGAATTGAAGACGAGGACGGAAGCGGCGAGGACGGCGAAGACGACGAGCGCCGCAGAGGCCGCCAGCGCGGGCGTGAGACGCAAGGTGCCGACGAGCGCGGCCAGACGCTCGCGCATTCGCTCGAAGGTCGAGATGGGCGGCGCGGGCGGCGCGCTTCGGCCTCGCTCGATTTCGAGGCTGACTCTTTGCCAGAGCGCGGGGCTGACTTCGATGTCGCGCCGGTAGCTCGTGTATAGCTCCTGCTCGCAGACGAGCGCGTCGAAGGCGGCGGCGCAATCCGTGCAGGCGGCGACGTGGCCGGAGACCTGACGGCTCATCTCTTGCTCAAGCTCGTCGTCCAGATATTCTTCGATGACGGCCAGACATTCGTTGCATCTCATTACTGCACACTCCCCAGATAAGGGCCGATACGGCGGCGCATGGCTGCGCGCGCGCGGTGGAGATCGGTCTTGAGCTTGCCTATCGAGAAACCCGTTATCTCCGAAATCTCCTCGTAGCTGCGCTGCTGAAAAACCTTGAGCGTGAAGACGAGTCGTTTGTCTTCGTCGAGCGTCAGGAGCGCATCCTGTATGACGCCGCTCAATTCCTTGTCGAGCAACTGTCCTGCGGGCGACGGTCGAGCGTCGCAGATTTCCATGACGGGCTCTTCGTCGATGCCGATCTGCCGCTGCTGCCGGGGGCGCGTGCGAAGCGATTCGCGCGCGACGTTCTTGGCGATACCGAAGAGCCAAGTGGAGAGCTTCGAGTCGTCACGGAGCGAGGGCAGGTGCTGGTAGGCGCGGACGAAGGTCTCCTGCGCCAAATCCTCGGCCAGCTCGCGCTCGCCGACCATGTCGTAGATGAAGCTGATGATGGGGCGGGCGTAGCGGTCGAAGATGAGGCGGAAAGCCTCCTCGTCGCCTCGCCTGACGCGCTCGACCAGTTCCTCGGGACTATTCATCAAGGCTCCAGCGTATGCGCCCGGCTGACCCGTCTCAATCGTCATCGTGTTAATAGCCAGCGGCTTCATCATTGCTCCCGTTGGGTAAGTGTGACGGGCGGCGGAAAGGTTTCAAAAAAGTTGCGCCCGCGCAACCGGCGACGAAGCAAGACCGCGTAAACACGAGCATTTTCGCCTATCTTCGCGCTATTTGCCACTAATCCAAAACGCCCCGGCAGACCACAGAGACCGTCGAGACAAAAGAAAAGAGCGAGCCCGCGCGGGCTCGCCCTCTTCGGAGGTTCGGTTTCAGCGACCTGTTCGTGACTGCGGACTGAGCCTAGCTACTGCCGCCTTTGGCCTGTCCGGCGGGGGTCATCAGCCATCCGCCGCCTTTGACCTTCTTCTGCTCTTCGGGAGTCAACTCCTTCTCGTTCTTCGGCAGCTCTTTGACCTGCGTGCGACGCTTGTTCGTTTTGTTCTCTTTCTTCTCGGCCATGAGGTGTCTCCTTTTTAGTCTCGGGCTTCGGGTGGGAAGCGGGTTTTGCGTCGGAGTCTGAATTATACGCGTTCTTCCGGCTCAGGTCGTGCGCGTCAGGTTGGTGACAGTTTCGTTGACGCGATTGAGGCCGCCCTTCACACGCTTCTGCTCATCCTGAGAAAGCTCCTTCTCCTGCTTCGGCAGTTCTCTGACCTGCGTGCGGCGCGTCGGCTTCTTCGTCTCTTCCGTTTTTCCAGGCATGTCTGAACTCCTTTTCAACGATGATTGGCTAGCAAATTCATTCCTTTGGACGCCGAACCGAAGCCGGATTTGCAGACGGGCGGACGAAAAAGCGCGAGCCGCGCGACTAAAACAGAACGGGCGGAGGATTTTGCGCCTCCGCCCGAAGATTATCGAGAGCCCGTCGGCAGTGTTGATGAATCCGGATTAGAAGCTGCGACGGATGAGATATGAAGTTTTGATGAAGAAGGTTCGACCGTTGCGGCGAAAGCCGGGCTCGATCTCGCGCGTCAGGGGATGCGTGTAGGGGTTGAAGCCGTTGCGGTTCATGTCGTCGTTGTAGCCGACGTAGAAGGCCGTGCCGGGGTTGGGCGTCCAGCCGAAGAGGAACTGGCCTTTGACGTTCGACGAGAGCGTCGTGTAATCGACGCGGGCACGCGCGAAGAGGAACTTGGTGAACTGGTAGGTGGTGCGCGTAGAGATAATGTTGTCGTCGAAGGCAACGCGGTCGGTGTCGTAGCGCAGGAGCCGGTTCTTCGTGAAATTGAGAGTGGTTCTGAGCGCGTTGGTGGGCTGCCAGGCGAAGCCGCCGCCGAGTTCGAGCAGGCCGCCGCGACCGGGGTCGAGCGCGGCGTTGACGTTGGTGAGCGCTGCCGGGCTGACGCGCGGATATTTCGGCCCCGCGCCGAAGTCGAGGTCGAAGTGTCCCTGCCGGTAAGTCATGTAGGCGTTGAAGGAGTATTTCTTGCTGGGAGTCGCGCCGCCCTGTATGAAGTAGTGATTCTTGCGCGAGGAGCGCTCGGAGCTTTCGCCGATAAACGCGCCCGTGCGCGTCGGCGTGCGCCTGCGCCCGAACTCTTCTTCAAAGAGACGTTCGTAGGCGTACTCGTAACCGGCGTTGAACCAGCCCTGCTTCTTGAAGTTCGCGCCCGCGCGATATTCGCTCTCCCAAATCTGCATCCGACCCTGAAAGTCGTAGTTGACGTGCGTGAAGCTCTGGACGAACCATGACTGCATCGTCTTCTTCTCGTTGGGGTCGGAGAACCAGCCGATGAAGAAGCCCTGATTGTTGGTGTTGGTGCGCTGGACGAAGCCCACGTCGGCGCGGTAGTCGCGCGTGCGCCCGCCGCCGGTCAGCTCCGTGTAGAGGTTTCGACCCGAACGGCTCAAGAGGAACGAGTAGGCGACGGAGTTTCCGGTGCGATAGATGCTGCGACCCAAATCGGGGTCGAAGAAGAAGCGGCGCGAGTGCGTGCCGAGCACCTGAAACTCTGCGGTGTAGAGCTTGTTGAACTTGAAGCGCCCGTCGAAGCCGCCGAGATGATTGTGCCTATCGACGAAGTTGTAGGTGGTGGCGAGGATGCCGAGCGTGTTCTCGCGCCCCACGTCGCGCTTGAGGCGCAGGACGCCGATGGTCGCGTTCTGGTCGAGGAAGCGCTGGTTTCGCGCTTCGAGCCGTTCGTCGCCGATGAAAGTGCCGGGGCCGTTGTCGGAGGCCACCATCAGGCCGAAGGTGTTCTTGCCTTCCTTGCCCGTGAGCTTGACGGCGAGGTCGGGGTCAACAATGGCGCGCGTGTGGACGGCGGTGATTCTGGTCTGGAAGATGTCGATGCCTTCGAGGAAGAAGGGACGACGCTCGGCGTAAAAAATCGGGAACCGCTGGTTGGCGGTGACGACGAGCTGGTCGGCCTCGACCTGCGCGAAGTCAGGATTCACGGCAAGGTCGAGCGTCATCTGCGGAGTGATGCCGAACTTGGCCGTGAGTCCGGGGTCGAGGGCGATGGGCTCGTTGACGAAGCGCCCCCGGTCAATCAGTCCCGGCGTGCTCTCGACTATCGAGCGCGGAATCGTGCGGACGTGCTTGCCCGTCTCGGAGATGGTCAGACTCGGGATAATCTCGATGGTGCGCTCGGTGGAGATGCCTTCAAGGCCGGTGAGTCGTCCGGCTTTGGTCAGTAAGCCCGGCGTGTCGCGGTCGAGCGGCATCCAGGAATCTTCCTCGCCGTTGAAGCGCGGGATGCCGCGAAAGAAATGCGCGCCCCAGAACTTACCTTTGCCCGCTTCGTAGCGCAGAGACTTGAAAGGGATGGCGACTTCGACCGTGTAGCCGGTCTCGGTGAGCGTGCCTTTCGAGTCCATGACGATGTCTACGTTCCAGTCGTTGCCGCGCCCTTCGGTGCGAATGGCGTCGGCCTGCACGCCGAGCGGGTTGAAGAAGAGCGCGTAGGCGCGACGCTGGTCGCCGAAGGTGTCGAGATAGCCGCCGATGTAATCGTCGCTGAAAATCTGGTCGCGGCGGGCGACCGTAGCACGTACTTTGTCGGGCTCGTCGTAGGCGCGGAAGGCGAGGTAGAGCGTCTTGGAATCGTAGCCCATCAGGATTTCGGTCTGACGCGATGGCGCGCTGTTGTCGCCGGGATGAATCTGGTAAAAATCTTTGAAGACGCTGGCCTGCTTCCAAATCTCGTCGTCGAGCTTGCCGTCGATGACGGGCGGCTTGTCGAAGCGTGCGACCTGCACGGGCTGTGCCTTCTCGGGCGGAAGGATGATGGCCTTCTTCGTGCCCGTCGTCGTCTGAGCTTTGGCGGGGTCGGTCTTGGCCGGCTCGCTCTTCGTCGCGTCGGTCTTGGCCGCATCGGTCTTCGACGATTCAGTCTTGGCCGCGTCGGTTTTCTCGGCTGTAGCGGCGGACGAGGCGGAGGCGGCGGGCGTGGCGCTGGCGCTGGGCGTCGTGCCGGAGGCGGCGGCCTGCGCGGGCGCAGTCTGCGTGAAGGCGGCTCTGGCGAAGAGCGCGAGAAGAAGGAGAAGCAGCGTTGTCTTTTTCATCACTTTGTCACCCTTGAGATTGGTGCTGGCCGGAAACTTCGGACGGACTCGCTTAGTTCGTGCCGCGACGCGACGGAAGGTTTCAGCTTTTTACTTTCCATGTTCAATTTTTCGTCCCGGCTGCGCGCGTGCCTTTTGAAAACCATTGCCGTCCATCGTGCGAAGGTTGCTTGAACGGTCGCTGAGAACCGTTTCGGCGGGCGCGCAGAGTTCCGGCCTGAGCGCCGGGCGCTCGAAGTTCGAGTTGCTCTGGCTGGTCTTTGAGATGAACGCCCGTTCTCGCGTGGGTAATGCTTATGGCCGGGCGTCAGAGAAAACTGCTTCGGACGTGTGTAGCTGACGTGCGACTATCTAACTGACGACGACGGGCGGGAAGACTGTCATGCGCCTTGGGTCTTCTGTCTTCGTAGGCGCGTGCGGGGTAGTTCCCTTGCTCCGTGCTTTGTTCCTGAGGACGTTCGTCTGCGACGCGCTGACCCTCTCTTCGTCGGTTGTCAACTCTATCTCTTCGGCGAGCCAACGCCCTGCATCGCCCTTCCAGATGCTCTGCCGAACCCTGCGCTCGACCTGCGCGACCCTGCGCGTCTCGCCCTTGCCGTCTTCAGTCGCCTTCAGGTGCGAGAGGGCGCGCGCCAGTTCTTTTCCGGTCAGATGCTTCGGCAGATACATCGCCCTCGTCTCTCTGTCGATGAAGACGGGACGGCTGGCGAGCTGTTCTTTGGACTTCGGAAGCGGCGCGCTCTTGTCGAGCCAGACGGGTCGCGACTGAACATCGACGAGCAGGTCGAACTCCTTCAGGTGTTGATGCGCCGTCATGTCTGAGGCCAACTCTTCGGCGAGCGAGCGGCGCGCGTCCCGCTCGTCGCGGCGCGGGTTTGAAGACGAGGATCGAGCCGGAGCGGCGACGCGCCTCGTGGATACGATTTCGGTTTGAGGGGCGACTCTGGAGGAGGCGACCTCCTGCTGCTTCGGACAGGCTGCGGGCGCGGTCGGCGTCGTGCGGCGCGCCATTTCTCTGCTGCCGCCGCGCTTCTGCGGCTGTAGATTCAGGAAGGCGTTCCAGATTGCGCCCTCCACCTGATTGGCGGCATTTTTTCTGAGCGCATCGAGCTGCTGCGCGGCCTGCGGCGCAACCGCGAGAAACGCTGCGACGATGGCGAATATGACTACTGAACGATGCTTCATCACCCTTTACCTGCTCTCTCTCAAAAGACGTGCGCGCTCCGTTTCGGCTTCCTTTGTCGGCTTCCGACGTGCGCGTGCCGCATCAAAAATCGTCTGCGGACTGTAACCGGATAGACGGGCGAAGAATCTTTTTCGTTAACTGCTTACTTCTCCGAAGCCGCCGCTTCCGTCCGAGCGCTCACCTTCGTCTTTCTATTGAGGTGAACACCGCGCGCCTTCGGTTTGTGTCAAAAAATTTTCGCCTGTCTTTACTGTCGCGCCTTCGAGGGTTTCCGCTCTTTTGTACGCAGGCGAACGCCTTTTGTTCTGCCTCCGGCGGGCGCGACGGGCGCTTCGCGCGTTTCAAATCTTCCTTTAGTATGTAACGCCTGTAGGGTAAAAGGTTTCATTTTTTTCGCGTCTCAAAAAAGTTTATTTTTTCTCAAAGAGGGGCAAGCGTGATGGGGTATCCGGACGAAGGCGGCGAAGGATGAAGAGCAATTACATAGGCAGAGGAAGGATGAAGAGAAACCCATTCAACCCGCTTCGGAGGCTTTCCGCCTTTCGCCTTCCTGCTTCCGCCCTGCTGTTCCTGCTTGCGCTTGCGCCGCTCGCAGGCGCGCAGCAGCAACAGTCGCCGCCCGTCGAGGCGGGGACGTTTCGCCAGCCCGACCTCGTCGAGCTGGTCAAGCTCGACCGGACGTTGCGCCTCGACATTCGCTACGCGACCGCCAACAACTTCACGGGTCGTCGGGTCTACCGCGAAGCGCGAGCCTTTCTTCAGAGACCTGCGGCGCAGGCGCTGGTTCGCGTCAACCGCGCTCTGAGGAAGAAGGGTTACACGCTCTTAATCTTCGACGGCTATCGTCCCTGGCACGTGACGAAGCTGTTCTGGGACATCACGCCCGAAGACAAGAAGCAGTTCGTCGCCGACCCTTCTCGCGGCTCGCGCCACAATCGCGGCTGCGCCGTCGATGTCTCTCTCTTCGACCTGCGCACCCGCAGAGAAGTCTCCATGCCCAGCCCCTACGACGACTTCACCGAACGCGCGCACATCAACTACACGGGCGGCACAGATGAGCAGCGCCGCCTGCGCGACCTGCTCCGCGCCGCGATGGAGGCCGAGCATTTCCGCGTCTACGAGCCCGAATGGTGGCACTACGACTTCGACGGCTGGCGCGAGTACCCGATTCTCAACCTCAGCTTCTCGGAAATCAGAAGAAGCAATCAGCGGTCAGCAATCAGCAGTCAGCCAGAATGATTCGCTATATACACGTTGCAGTTTTCAAATCCGCGTGTGCCTTCGGCTGCTTCCCCGTTTGGCTGATAGCTGATTGCTGATAGCTGACCGCTTCGCACACCAAATAGTGCCGCTCGTGCACCATCTCGGATAAACACTCGCCCGCCCACTCTTAAATTTCCTGAGAAAATCGTCAGGAGAACTTCGAGCGCGTCGCGCGCGGCTTTCAAAGGCACACGCTTTGCACAGCCCGTCTTCACCGGACGAAAGCCCCTCGCAAGTGCTTTTCTCTCCGAGCACGCGGACTATCCTGAGCCCGGCGTGCACGGCGCGAGCAGCCCACATCTTCTGTTCGATTCAAAAGCTAAGGAGCCAGAAGCGCTATGCGTTCTCGTTTCACTCTACCCTTCGTCTCTCTTCTTCTCTCGCTCTTTGTCACGCTCGCCGTGCAGACGAACATAGCGCGCGCCGCCGAACGAGACGACGAGTATGACGACGATTACGACGTGACGGCTCGCGTCGTCCGCATCAGTCTCATCAGGGGCGAGGTCAGCCTGCGACGCGCCGGAAACACGAGCTGGGAACGCGCGCGCGTGAACATGCCGCTCGTCGAGGGCGACCAGCTCGCCACCGAGCGCGACGCTCAGCTTGAGATTCAGATTGATGCTCGCAACTTCGTGCGCGTCGCCGCCGACTCGGTGCTGCGCATCGTCACGCTCAGAGACGAGGGCGTCGCGCTCAGTCTCGTCGAAGGAACGGCGACGCTCAGGCTCGCGCGCTTCGAGAGCGAGCGAGAGTATTTTGAAGTCGATGCGCCGGGGACGACTATGAGCGCTGAGCGTCGCGGCCTTTATCGTCTCGACGTGGCGAGCGATGGTCGTCGCGTCCGCGTCACGGTGCGAGAGGGCGGGCGCGCACGCATCTATTCCGAAACCTCCGGCTTCACCCTGCGCGACAAACGCAGCGCCGAGCTAATCATCGACGGCGACGCGGCCGGCGATTGGGAACTCTCCGACGCTTCGGCCTTCGACGATTGGGACAGGTGGACGGACGAGCGCGAGCGCTACCTCGCCTCGCGCCTGCGCTACGAAGACCGCGAGCGCTACTACGACCGAGACATCTGGGGCGCAGAAGAACTCGACGCCTACGGCGATTGGGCATACGTCGAGAGCTACGGCTGGATTTGGCGTCCGCGCGTCACCGTCATCAACAACTATCCGAACTGGGCTCCGTATCGCTACGGCCACTGGGCCTGGGTTCCGCCCTACGGCTGGACTTGGATAGCCGACGAGCCCTGGGGCTGGGCTCCGTATCACTACGGGCGTTGGGTTTATCACAACAACGCGTGGTGCTGGGCTCCGCGCGGCTACGGCTACAAACCCCGGCGCGCGTGGTGGCGACCGGCGCTCGTCGCCTTCGTCTACATCCCGACCTCCTTCGGCGAACAGGTCTGCTGGTATCCGCTCACCTACGGCCAGCGCGACCCGCACTCCCGTTACTACCAGCGCAACTATGAACGCCTCCGCCCTTTGCGCGGACGCGAGCTTGCCAACTTGCAGCGCACCAATCCCGCTTACCTGCGCGCCGTCTCTTCGATGCCCGCACGCGAGTTCGGCGGCAGAGGCTTGCGCGCTCGTCCCGCTCCGACCGAGATTGCGCGTCGCGCCGTCGAGGGCGAGCCCGTGCGCGGTCGTCTGCCGATTACTCCCGTCGATGCAAACCGCAGCGTCGAGCGAACGCCCGAAGGACGCGCCCGGCTGAACATCGCGCGTCCCGCCGCGCCGACTCGCGCTCTCGCCGAACGACCCACCGGCGCAGCCGCGCGCACGCCCGGCGTCTCGCTCGACGGAGAGCTTCGCCGACAGCGCGTCTACAACAACCGCATCCCGCGCCTCGGCGCGAGCGAAGCCTCCGGCGCACAGGGCACGGGCGGCAGCGGCGCTTCCGTCGATGCTGACGGGCGCGACACCGGCGTCGTCATGCGCCCTGCGAGACCCGTACGTCCGGGCGCGGAGCGGGGCGCGAGCGCGGACGAGTCGAAGCGAGACGGCGGTAGACTTCGCCGCCCCGGCTCGCGCGATAGAGACGAGGGAGACGGCGACAGACCCGACCTGAGAGGCGCGGAAGCGGGCACAGGCGGCGAGGGCGAGCCGCGACGCGCGCGGCCTGCCCGCCCTTCAATCGAGCGTCCGCCTGAGTCGCCGCGCAGCGAGGAAAGACCCGAGCCGAGGGAGCGCACCCGCCCTGCGCCGGTAGAAAATCCTGAGCCCACGCAGCCGAGGCAAGAGCAGGAACAGCCCGCGCCCAGACCCGAACGGCCTCGTCAGCGAGTCGAGCCCGACGCGCCGCAGTATGAGCGTCCCGCGCCGCGTTACGAGCGACCCGAAGCGCCGCGCGTCGAGCGTCCGCAGCCGAGAGAGGAACGGCACGAAGCGCGCCCCGAGCCTCCGCCCAGACAGGAAGCTCCGAGACAGGAAGCACCGCCGCCGCGTCAGGAAGCGCCGCCTCCTCCGCCGAGACAGGAGACTCCGCCGCCCAGACAGGAAGCGCCGCCCGCTCGCTCCGAGCCGCGACAGTCCGACGAGCCGCGCGAACGCGAGATGCCTGCACGACCCGGACGACCGCGCGATAACGATAACGACTGACCTTCAGCTTGGTAAGGACGGATGAGGGGCACCGTCCTTATCAATCGGCGGCGAAATAGCGGTCGAAGCTACGTTCGCATCAGCGCGCAAGCCCGCCGCTATTTCGCCATCACCGATTTCGCCGAGTCGAAAACGCCCCGGCCTCCGCTCCGACGTTAGAGCTTGCGAAGCAGCGCGACGCCTTGCGAAGCGCCGCACACGGGTTTCAGCCGCTCTTTCCCCGAAAGGATTCTTCCGCAGATGTTCGCCGCTCGTTCCAAACCTCGCTTCAGCAGTTTGGCCTTCGTCGCCCTCCTGCTTCTCTTCTCTTCTCTCTCCGGCTCTTCCGCGCACGCACAGCAACGCACCGCGCGCGACTTGCGACCCGACGTGCCGCGCGCCCTCGCCGCGCGCAACAACACCGACGCGCACCGGCCGCAAGCGCGCAAAGGCGGCTACACTCCACGCACCGACAAACAAACTCGTCCCCTTCGCCCGCGCTCGACCGTGCCAATCTATGGCGGCAGACGCCGGATGCGCCCCGCGCGCATCGTCGCAATCGACAAAAAAGTCGAAGGCGCTCACCCCTCTGCCGCCGCCAGACAGTTTCTCCCGCGCGTCAGCGCAGGCACGCCGCTCAGCCGCGTGCTCCACACCTCGCAGCTCAGCAACCTCTCTTCGGCAGGCACACACGAACAGCTCGTTGACCAGAGCGGCGACCTCGAAGCCGACGAGCGCACTACCTTCGATACGCTCGGCGGCTCATTCGACATCGCGCTCGGTCGTTCCGGCTCGCGCTACGAAGTCTACACGGCCACAGACGACCGGGGCACGGCCACTACTTCGGACGACCGCTCCATCGGCGTCCTCGTCCTCGCCCTCGACTCAAACGGCGACTACCAGCGCGACACCTCCAGCACCTTCGACCTCGAACGCGACTTCCAGCTTCCTTCAGCCGTCTCGGTCGTCTCCGGCACGTCGAAGAACGGGCGCGAGTTCGTCGTCGTCTCTTCGAGCGGCTATTACGACTTCGACAATCCCGCAGACCCCTCGAACGAGCCTTCAGCCGGAGTCGTCCTGCTCGTGCGCGACCCCTCGACGGGCGGCTTCGACCCCGCGCGCTCGCGCTCGCTCATCCGCGTCGGCTCGAACGAATTGAACAACGCCAACGCGCTCGCCCTGCTTCCCAACAACGATTTGCTCGTCGCCGATTTCACCTCCAACGAATTGCGCATCGTCCGCGACACGAACGCCGACGGCCTTCCAGACCAGCTCGACCCCGAGCCCTTCTACTCCTATCGCTTCTCCGACGATGCGCCGCTCGACATCGCCGCCAACTCGCGCGGCGTCGTCTTCTCTCATTCCTTCGGCAACGACGCCGTGATGCTCGCCGTTTATGACGACAACAATGACGGGCGCGGCGACGCGGACGAAGTTGTCGTCGAAGGTCTCTCGCTCGACAACAACCTGATTCTTCACGGGCTGACGGTTGACCGCGAAGGCACGGTCTACGTTATCGAAGATGCGTCGGGCGCAGCCGACACCACTTCCGACGGAGGCAACGGCGGCGAGCCGCGCATCGACGCCTTCCCAGACCCGGCCTTGAACGGCATCCTCCGCGACGGCTCAATCTTCTTCTTCGCCGACGACGCGGCCACGCAGTCGCTCACAGGTCTCTCTTTCGGCGTCGAGCTTGTGCTCGCTCCCGTCCGAAATCTCTCTCTGACAAACGCCGCGAGCCTGCGCGCGCCCGCCACGCGCGACGGCCTCGCCGCCGTCCTCGGCGCAGGACTCACGCGCGGCAGAAGCGGGGCGACACAGAGCGAAGCATCCAAACAGAACGTCTTCGTCACCGTCGAAGGCGTCGTCGTGCCGGTTCTCTCTTTCGGCGATTCGCAGATTAACGTCTACGTGCCGAAGGGCGTCGCGCTCGGCGCAAACTCCGTCGTCGTCTACGTTGACGGAGAGGTTATCGCCGCCGACGACCAGCAAATCCTGCTCGACAATCCGGGGCTCTTCACCTACACGCAGACGGGCACGGGCGAAGCCGTCGCGCTGCTCGCCTCCGAGATGCGCTACACGGCGAGCCCCTTTCCGGCCATGAGCGGCAACAGCCCATCCGTCATCTCCCTCTTCGGCACGGGCTGGCGCAACGCTCTGCCCGTCACAGTCCTCGTCGGCGGACGCACGGCCACCGTCGAATACGCCGGAGCGGCGGGCGGCTTCCCCGGTCTCGACCAGATAAACGTCCGTCTGCCCGAAGGCACGACGGGAGCGGCGCACGTCTACGTCACGACCGCCAACAACGCGACGAGCCGCGCCGATGTCTTCGTCAACGTCAAGTGACGCGGGCGTCAATCTTCACGCGCGGCTGCTAACGAACCGGATGGCAGAAGCGTCTCTGCTTCGGCTATCATCTGCCCGTCGCTTGCGGGATAGAGTTGGAACAACGAACTACATTCACGGAAGGAAAACGCCCCATGCGCTCATCAATCATCCTGCTGCTGTTTTTCGGATTGCTATTCCTGAGCCCTTTGCAGTCTCCGGCGCAAACGTCTCCGGGCACGAGGCAGCTCAGGCTTCACGAGGTTGTGCGAATTTACATCGGCGACATGGGGGCGGGAGATGCGGCGGCGCGCTTTCGTTTGCTGCTCGAAGAACAGCTCGTCAGGAAGAATTTCGTCGTCGTCGATAACGAAGACAGAGCCGACGCCCTGCTCGTCGGCGTGCTCTCTTTGCCGCCTCTGGACGAAAGCGAGGGCAACGCGCGCGTCACCGTTCAGCTTCGCGCGCACGAAGGCGACCGGCTCTGGAGCGGCAACTTCGGCCCCAGGCTCACATCCGTCTTCCGCATGAAAGACCCGCTCCAGATGCGCGCCGAAGAGCTTGCCCGCAGGCTCAGAGCCGACTGGGAAAAGTCTGCGCAGAGCGCCGGAGCAAAGCGTAAAAGCTAAGAGCGCACGCCGATACTTCTGCTTCCGTCCGCGCGCACATGAAAGCCCTGCTCGCTCAGGCTGTCCCTCTGCTCGTCTCCGAGACGATTAAATCGACCACGTCTTCGAGTCTGCCACCGAGCTTGTAGGCTTCGCGCTGACGCTTCGCGCCGTTTCCGCGCGCCAGCGTCGCGCGCACCAACGCTTCGATTTCCTCCCACTCGCCGTGCTCTTCGAGCGAGGCGCGCACGAAGCCGAGCAGTTTTTCTATCACCTCGCGCGCGGGCGCGGCGCGTCCTTCCGAAACGTCAATCAAATCTTCGTCGAGCCCGTAGCGCGCCGCGCGCCACTTGGCCGCGCGCAGCAGCTCAGGGCGCGGGTGCTTGAAAGGCTCGCCGTCATGCTTCGACTGCTCGTAGCAGGTGCGCGCCAGAGCACGCGCGAGCCCCGCCGCCATGACCGCTTCGTCAATCGTCATGCACACGTCCGTCACGCGAAACTCCAGCGTCTCGAAGCGCGCCGACGGGCGCACGTCCCAGTAAATCTTCGTTCCGTCCGTCACGCTTCCCGTCTTCACTAAACACTCGACCAGACGGTCGTATTCCTCGCGAGAGCCGAAGATGTGGGGCGTGCCGGCCATCGGCCAGCGTCGCCAGATTTCGGTGCGGAAGCTGGCGTAGCCTGTATCCTGACCGAGCCAGAAGGGCGAGTTTCCGGCGAGCGCGAGGAGCGGCGCGAGCCAGCCGCGCGTGCGATTCATCACCTGTATGGCCGCCTCCCGGTCTTTGATTCCGACGTGGACGTGGCAACCGAAGATGAGTTGCTCGCGCGCAAGCTGCGCATAGTCTTCGGCGATGCCGAGGTAGCGCTCCTTCGGCGTCACCTGCTGGTCTTCCCAATGCGAGAACGGGTGCGTGCCCGCGGCGGCGATACGGCTTCCGTCGCGCTCGGCGGCGGAGATGACCTCACCTCGCAGACGCACCAACTGCGCCCTCACGTCCGCGAGCGTGCGGCAGACGGGCGTGCCAATCTCTATCTGCGAAAGATAAAGCTCCGGCTGCACTTGGTCGCCCACCACAGCTTCGGCCTGCGGCAGAATCCGCGCCTGCCGCGAACGCAGTTCCCGCGTTTCAGGGTGAATAATCTGGTACTCTTCCTCGACCCCAATCGTGAAATCTTCGACTTGCTCTCCCATGCGAGGCTCACTTTCTACTTGTAGATTTCCCTCTTCACGAAAGATACTAAACCGGCAACACGAAATTGACACGACGGGAAAGTCTGGAGTCTAAAGTCTGGAGTCTGGAGTCAAAACCAAAAGCATCTGTCTTTGACTCCAGACTTTAGACTCCAGACTCCAGACTTATTGAGCACGATGGAACTGCAAACACTGAAGACGCCTTCGCTCGTCCTCGACGTGGAGCGCGTCCATAGAAATGCGAGGCGCATGGCCGAGCGCGTCAGGAATTTCGGCGCGCGTTTGCGCCCGCACGTCAAGACGCACAAGTGCGTTGAGGTGGCGCGCATCCAGACCGAAGGCCACACGGGCGCGCTCACCGTCTCGACGCTGGCCGAAGCGCGCGCCTTCGCCGCTCAGGGCTTCACCGACATCACTTATGCCGTGCCCGTCGAGCCCGGCAAGTTTGAAGAAGCCTTGCAGCTTTTGAGCAGGGGCGTCGAGTTGAAGCTGCTCACTGACGATGCGGAGGTCGTCGCGCAGCTCGACGCGGCGGCGCGAAGCGCGAGACTCACGGTCGAGCTTTTTCTGAAAATCGATTGCGGCTATCACCGTTGCGGCGTCGAGCCACGCGCACGGGAGGCTTTCGAGATTCCTCGTCGGATTACTGATTCATCCAACCTGCGCTTCGCCGGGCTGCTGACGCACGCGGGGCATTCCTATCACAGCCGCTCTCGGGAAGAACTGCTCTCGACGGCTCGACATGAGCGCGACTCGATGACCGAGCTTGCCGCCGAACTCAGACGCGGCGGCACGCCCGTCCCCATCGTCAGCATCGGCTCGACGCCGACCATGACCCACGTTGACCATCTCGAAGGCATCGACGAGGCGCGACCCGGCAACTACATCTTCTTCGACGCCTTTCAGGCCACGCTCGGCAGTTGCGGCTTTGAAGATTGCGCGCTGACGGTGCTCGCCTCCGTCGTCCATCGCTCGCGCACGCACCGCAAAATCGTCGTCGATGCCGGCTCGATTGCGCTCTCGAAAGATAGGGGCGCAGTAGAGCTTGACCCCGCGTGTGGCTACGGGCGCGTGCTCGACCTCGAAGGGCGCGACACTGGTCTTCGTCTCGCCGCTCTCTCACAGGAGCATGGAGAGATTTTCGTCGAAGACGACGCTTTGCTCGAACGTCTCGGCGTCGGCACGCGCCTGCGCGTTCTGGCGAATCACTCCTGCCTCGCCGCCGCGCAGCATTCGCACTACCACGTCCTCGAAGGCGAACGCATCGTCGATAAGTGGGAGATTCAGCGCGGCTGGTGAGGACGTTTTATCAGGTTCGATTTCAGGTGCAAGTCAACCGTCTATGAAGACCAAAAATTTGTCCGAGCTTGACGCCTTCGACGAGGAATCGAAGACGCTCAACGTCGTCATCGAGACGCCGAAGAGAAGCCGCAACAAGTTCGAGTACGACGAAGAGCGCGGCCTCTTCAAGCTCGGCGGCGTGCTGCCCGAAGGAGCTTTCTTTCCGTTCGATTTCGGCTTCGTGCCTTCGACCGTCGGCGGCGACGGCGACCCGCTCGACGTGCTCGTGCTGATGGACGAACCGGCCTTTACGGGCTGTCTCGTCGAAGCGCGTCTGCTCGGAGTACTCGAAGCGGAACAGACCGAGCGCGACGGCGAGACGACCCGTAACGACCGCCTCATCGCCGTCGCCGCCAAGTCGCGCACGCACGCTCACGTCAAATCGCTCGACGACCTCAACGAAACGCTTCTAAGCGAAATCGAGCACTTCTTCGTCTCCTACAACGAAATCAAGGGCAAGCATTTCAAGCCGCTCGGACGCTTCGGTCGGGAGCGTGCAGCAGAACTGGTCGAGCAGGGCGTCGAGCGTCGCCGTCAAAAGCGACGCGCCTCGAAAAGCAGTTCGTCGGCTAAATCGTCCAGGAAATCAAAGTCGACGAAGGCGAAAGCGAAGAAGCGATAAAGCCGCCCGCGACGCCTCGAAGCGTCGCTGGCAAGACTCGAAGAAATCGGTTAGAGTCGAAACGATGTCTTTCAATTCAATCCGCACGCTCGTCTTTCTCTGCGCGTCGCTCGTCGCGCCGATTTCTGCCTTCGGACAGGAACAGCAGCCCGCAACCGCCGCCCCGGCGAGCGACGCGGCGACGCTCGCGCTGCTCGACACCGCAGGCAAACGGCGAAGCCTCGACGAATATCGAGGCAAAATCGTCGTGCTCAACTTTTGGGCGACGTGGTGCGTGCCCTGTCGTGAAGAGATGCCTCTGCTCGTCGCGCTGCGCAGGCGCTATTTGGCGCGCGGCGTCGAAGTCGTCGGCGCGTCGGCTGACGATGAAAGCACGCGTTCGAAGGTCGAGCCTTTCATGCGCGAGGCCAGAATCGACTTCCCCGTCTGGACGGGCGCGGCGACCGCCGACATGCAACGCTTCGGACTCGGCTCGGCGCTTCCCGCAACCGCTCTACTCGACCGCGACGGGCGCATCGCCTTTCGCATCGTGGGGCCGCTTAAGGCTTCCGATTTGAGCGAGCGACTCGAATGGCTGCTCGGCGAGCGCCGGGGGGCGCAGCCCGCCGTCTCGCTCAATCGCATCGAGCCGCATTCGCACGAGGGCGAAGCGAAGCGGGAGCGAGGCGCGGGTGAAGACGAGCATCACGACAAGGATAAAAAGCACGACGAGCATCAACACGAGGGCGAAGAGGAACACGAGCACGGAGGGGTCGGCATCGAGGGGGCTTCTACCGTGCCGAGTTGACCGCTTTGACCGGGAGAAGGCCGCGCGGTCAGCGGGGCAGGCGAAGAGATTAAGAGGCGTTGGACTTTTGGCGTGAGAGTTATCGCCAACCAGATTCCGCGCGCCAGCGTGCGCACGACTTTGACCTATAAGTTTCACCCGACGTTTTCCGCAGGCGTCGAATACAACCCGCGCGCCGGAAAAGTGAGCCCGCTCGCCAACTGGCTCGCCGTCTCCGAGACCAAGCGCCGACCCGCGCTCATCATCGGCACAAGCTCCGACCGCATCGGCACGCCTTCAGGCCAGTCGTTCTACGCTACCCTGAGCAAAAACCTTCGACGCGAAACGCGTCTGCCCATCGCGCCTTACGCCGGTCTCGCCTACGGCACTTACGAAGACCGCCTTCGCCCCATCGGCGGCATCAACATCGGCTTCACGGAAGAGTTCACCTCGCTCGTCATCTTCGACGGGGTGCATCTTCATCCACTGCTCAACTATTCCTACAAGCAGCACGCCTTCTCTTTCCTGCTCGTGCGCTCAAGGCATCCCGGCATCAGCTACAGCGTCTCGTTCTGAAGCGCGCAGCTCGACCGTCTTCGAGCTTCTACCTGCGTGGATAGAGGAAACGGAGTAGGGGCTCGACGCGCTCAGCCCACGCGCGCTCGTTGTGCTCTGCGCCTTCGGCCTCGAAGTATTTGAGGTCGGATTCGAGACGCCAGCCCTTCGCGGTCAGAGCGTCGCGCAGCAGCCGGGCGTTGCCGGTGCAGGCCGGGCATTCCTTCGTGCCCATGTCGAGCCAGATGCGCGTGCGAGGTCTCGCGCGCACGGCTTCGACTTCGCGCAGAATCATCTTTTCGTCCCATTGCACGGAGGGCGAAAGAATCGCCAGCCTGCCGAAGACCTTCGGATATTTCAGACCGAGGTAGAGCGAGACGAGCCCGCCGAGCGACGAGCCGCCCAAGCCCGTCGCCGATGCCTCTCGCCGCGTGCGATAGCGCGCGTCGATAAAGGGCTTCAACTCTTCGACGATGAGCCGACCGTAGAGCGCGGCCTTGCCGCCCGCCTTGTAGCGCGCGTCGGCGCTCGGCGTGTATTCATCGACGCGCGAGTTGCCCGTATTGTAGATGCCGACGATGATGAGCGGCTCGATTGCGCCCGACTCAATCAAAGCCTGCGCGGTTTCGTCCACGCGCCATTCCATGCCGGGGATGAAGGAGGTCGAGCCGTCGAAGAGGTTCTGCCCGTCGTGCATGTAGAGAACGGGATAGCGGCGCGAGCGTTCGCGGTCGTAGCCGGGCGGCAGGTAGACGAGCACGTCGCGGTCGGCGGGCAGAAATTTCGAGTGAAACTTCGTGTGGGCGCGAAACTCTCCGGTGCGCGTGTGCGGCTGCTGCGGCAGCGTCTGCCCTTCGGCCTGCGCGGTGGATGCGAAACTGAGAACGAGCATAGCAATCGTGGCCGCGAGACTTGAAAACGCTCGTTGCACTTTTATTCTCCCATCTTCGATTCAACGGAGCGCGGGTTTCATCAAGCTTCTCTCCGACCTGCGCTCGCCCCTTCGGGCGGGTCTTCTAAACATACAACATCTTACAGGCTTCAACACTCATTTCTTTCTCGGAGCGGTGTCGAAAGCGTCAAGGGTTAGCTCTCGGCGTCGGGCTTCGTGTGCTCGCGGAGCATGTTGCAGAAGAGCGCGCCCTGGGAGAGGGCGTCGTCGAGCGCCTTGTGCGTGTAGGGCAAATCGTCGAACCAGTGGCGCAGCATGTTGCGCTTGGTCGAATCGAGATAGTCGATTTTGAGAATCGACCAGGCGAAGGTCTTGATGTCGAGCGCCGACCAGCCGAAGGGGTTCTCGCCCGTGAAGCGGTGCAAGTACCAGCAGACGAACATGAAATCGAAGGCCGCCGGATAGGCGACGAAGACGGGCGTGCCCGGCAGAGACTTGAGCCACGCGAGATATGCTCTCATCGCTTCTTCGGGCGGCTGCTGATTTTCGCGGCACGCGCGCCACGCTTCCGGCTGCGTCTTCCACCACTTCATCGTCTCGGCCAACCCTTCTGCGCCCGGCAGCGTCTCCAGATTCGCCGTGAATGTGCCGACCAGCGTCTTGTCTGCGAGGTAGGCGGCCGAGCCGAGACTGAGCATCGAATGCGGCCCCGGAATCGGCCCATCCGTCTCCACGTCCGTGCTGACGTAAATTTCAGGCATGCGAAAAATCCTCTGAGAAGGCGAAGGGGGAAAGGGGAAAGGGGAAAGGGAAAGACAAAAGAAATCGTGCGAAGGTTGAGAGCATATCCCTCATCACCTTTTGTCCATTAAACCTTTTATCCCTTCCCCTTTTCCCCTTTCCCTTTCCCCAGTTTTATAACCCTGTGGCGCAGTCGTGCGTTTCTCGAAGGGCGAAACCAGAGAAGGACGACGGGACAGGTTTCGAGTTGCTCTGAGACCTGCTCGCCCTGCGAGAGACGACGTGCGATTTCGTGAACGGGGTAGCGAAATCTGCGCCAGCGCAGATGTGGCTTGGGCTTTGCGGCGCGCAAGGATTCGCTTTCGTAGCCGAGCAGCTCGATTGTCCACGCGGGAGCGCAGTCTTGAAGACGCTGGCTGCGCTCGGCGTAGGCGGCGAAGCTGATGGCGTCTTCCGTGTGCTTCTTCGTACCGGAGGGGACGCCCGTCTGCGCATACTCTCGAAAAAGTTTTCTGAACTGCTGGCCGAGCAGACGCGCGCTGAGCGGCAGGAGCTTTGCGACTTCGTGGATGCGCTTGTTGAGCAGGGAGGCGGCGAAGTATGCGGCCTGCTGCGGCGGGATTTGAGCGAGCCGCGCGGACTCGTCCGAGGCGAGGCCGAGCTGCCGACCGACCGCCTGCGGGTCGGCGAAGAAACGCTCGCGCAAATCCGAATCGGTGTAGATGCGAGCCAGCGCCTTTTGTGTCTCGGCTAAGCCCAACGCTCGTGTCGCCTCCCCGCGTCGCGCGCCCGGCGGAGTTCCAAGAGGATTTCCGCGAAGGGCGGAAAGTTCTCGTCGCGCTCAAGGACGACGCCCCGCACTGGCGCGCATTCGAGCACCCGCTCCATCAACTGCCAGACTTCCGTCGGCGTCGGCTCGGAATGGCTGTCGATGAGCACGCCGTCGTCCCAGCGCCCGCCGACGAAATGAAGCTGGACGATTGCTTCAAGCGGCAGACGACCCAGGAATTCCTCCACGTCGTAACCGTGATTGAGCGCGTTCGTGTGCAGGTTGGTGATATCGAGCAGGAGGCCGCAGCCCGTTCGCTCGACCAGCTCGGCGAGAAAGTCTGCTTCGGTCATCTCGCCGCCGGGCAGGGCGAGCAGGTATGTGATGTTTTCGAGGATGAGCGGCGCGTCGATGTGGCGTCGCACTTCCGAGACGTTGCGGCACAAAACGTCGAGCGCCTCGCGCGTCCAGGGCAGAGGCGCGAGATGGCCTATCTCGACTCCGCCCGCGCGTGTGAAAGAGATGTGCTCGCTCCACCAGGGCGGGTCGAGGCGTCGGACGAGGCGCGCGAGTTTTTTGAGATAAGCCGCGTCCAGACCTTCGGCGCTGCCGAGCGATAGATTGAGCGCGTGCGGGATGAGACGGAAATGCTCCGCGAGGAGTTCAAGCTCCCGCTCCTTGCGCGGCGAAGCGTCGAGGTAGTGCTCCGCCGTTATCTCCAGGAAGTCCACTTCGCGCCGGTGCATGAAAAGCTCGCTGCGAAACGGCTCGCGGAAACCCAGACCCACGCCGAGCGCCGGTAGACCTGACCGCGCGCTTCTAGTCTCCGCCGCATCCGCCACAACCGCCACCTCCGCAACCGCCGCCGCCGCAACTGCTTCCGCCGCCGTCGCCGCCGCCACTGTCGCTGCTACTGCTGTCGCTGCTGCTATAGCTGCCGCCGCCGTCGGCGCTGCTTGAGCTTGTCCCCCAAGTGCCGCCAGCGCCCGAAGAACTCTGCGAGCCGTACATCTTGCGCGTGTAATCCTCGTAGGGAGTTCCGGCCAGCGAGGCCACTCCGAAAGCGCCGACGAGGATGAGCGTCGGGTCAATCGAGTTGGCGAAGCGCGCGGGCTGCGTGTCGGCAATTTGCGGCTGCTGCCTGTACCTGTCCTTCAGTTGCGCGAAGGCCATCTGCAACCTGTCGAGATATTGTCTTCCCCTCCGGCTCAGGCGTGACTGCGGCAGCCGAGACACGGCGCGCAGCATGACGAGCCCGACGATGCACATGATGATGAGGAACGCTACGTTGAAGCGTCCGCGCGAGAGCGCGATGACGAGCTTGTAGCCGCCGAGCGCCGCGAGGACGAGCGCGCCTGTCAGCCAGACGAGTCTCGAAATTTTCTCCATGTGCTGCGGAGTCAGCAGGTGCTCGCGTCGAAGCTTCTGTTCAAACTGCACGCAGCCGCCCCTGACCTCATATCGAAGCCCGAGCGGGGCGAATATCTCCGCGCGACGGCGCGGCGTGGAGAACCATTCGAGCACGCGTCGCTCAAGCTGCGGCAGACGCCCGGCCTCAGCCGCTTCGGGCGTGCGCTCGAAGCTCGTGCCGTCGGGTCGCTCCGTCGCTTGCAGATAACCGCGCTGCATGAGAGAGAAGATGGCCGTCTCGGCCACTTCCATCTCGCCGCCTCGCAGGTATGCTATCTCGTAGGGGTCGGGCTCGGCGGGCACGGGCGGCAGGGGCATCCGCGCCGTCCAGTCCTGTGCGCGCAGCACGAGCCACGCCGACACGACCACGAGCAGGATGACGACCGCGTAGAACAACAGAAAATAGGGGCCGTACATATCTGCAATCGGGTTATGCAGAAGCCACTCCATCTCTTAACCTCCATTCATCTTTTGGCGCGAAAAGGGCGTCGCAAGCGGGAAAGCTCGCGCGGGGTCGGGCGGGCATCTCAGTTTCGTCTCCGGCTTTCTCGAAAGGCATCGAAACATCTGTCCAGACTCGTCGCAACTCATTATACGCGGCGCTCGTGTTACGTCCATCTTAAATCTGAGCAGGTCGAACTTCCCTGATGCTCAGGCTAAGAGCCTGCAACCTCTCTATTTGCGGGCGAACGCGCCACTTCCGAAGCGATGCAAATTCCTTGCGATTAACTTGCATCCGAATGGCGAATCAGGCATCATGGCTCTGCGATTCCCTTCTCTCGCGCATCAACGGTGATGCGCCCCGTGCTCATGTCATAGCGGCGGCGTTTGGATAGTTCGAGAGCAGGCGGCCACAAACCTTTGCAGAAGCAGCTCCTTTGTTGAGCGTCCCGTGACGCGACTTCGCCGCTACCGTTCCGCCGAAGCCCACTGGATTTAAGCTTCTCTTTACGCTCCCTCGGAGGGAGAGAAAGTCAGTTATGAGCATGAAACTTTACGTGGGGAACTTGTCCTTCCAGACTTCGAGCGAAGACTTGCAGGGACTGTTTTCGCAGGCAGGCACGGTGGAGTCGGCTTCGGTGGTGGAAGACCGTGAGACGGGTCGTTCGCGCGGATTCGGCTTCGTCGAGATGGCTTCGAGAGAAGAGGGCGAAGCGGCCATTCAACAGTTCAACGGAAAGGAATTCAACGGACGCGCGCTGACGGTCAACGAAGCGCGTCCGCGTGAAGACAGACGCGGCGGCGGCGGCGGAGGCGGCTACGGTGGCGGTGGTAATCGCGGTGGTGGCGGCGGACGCGGCGGCTACGGTGGTGGCGGCGGCGGCGGCGGTCGCGGCGGTTATGGCGGCGGCGGTGGCGGCGGAAACCGCGAGCCGCGCTGGTAAGGTTCTTTGAGCTTGCAAGCTTATTGAAATCGCATTACCGACACCCCCGGCCAGAAGAGATTTGCCGCCGGGGGTGTTCCACGTCCGAAGGGTGACCTGAGAAGCAGGCTTCAGGTCTTTTCAAAGCTGCGGCGCTCGTTTCCTCGCCGCATTGCGACTGACGATTTTTGATTTGAGGAGAAATCTGTTTGGCAAAAGAAGATTTGATACCGGCGGAGGGCGTGATTGTCGATAAGCTGCCCAACGCCTTCTTCAAAGTGCGCCTCGACAACACGGAGCACATCGTTCTGGCACAGGTCTCGGGCAAGATGCGCAAGAACTTCATCCGCATCCTTCCGGGCGACCGTGTCACCGTCGAGATGTCTCCC
>DASWNP010000050.1:0-95743 GCA_036399175.1 Pyrinomonadaceae bacterium
TGACCTCCTCCTTACCAAGGAGGCGCTCTACCCCTGAGCTACTCGGGCCGCGTGAGCCCTACGAACTCAAACTAAAAATTTGGAGCGGGAGACGAGGCTCGAACTCGCGACCCTCAGCTTGGAAGGCTGATGCTCTACCAACTGAGCTACTCCCGCCCGAGAAGTTTGAAGTTAGAGGTCAGAGGTCAGTCAAGGGATACTCTCCCGACTGACCTCTAACCTCTAACCTCCAGATTCGCGCTGTGGTGCAGGGGGTAGGATTCGAACCTACGTAGGGCGTTAGCCCGCCGGGTTTACAGCCCGGTGCCATTAACCACTCGACCACCCCTGCACGTTCGTTGTCAAAATTGCTGGAGCCGGCGAAGGGACTTGAACCCCCGACCCTCTGATTACAAATCAGATGCTCTACCAACTGAGCTACGCCGGCTCGACACAGATAACTCAAGCGTCTTCCGACAAAACGTGAATACTAACAACACCTTTTCTAAAACGCAAGCCGACCCTGAGCCCTCGCCGAATCTTTCCTTTGAGGGTGGTGCTGAGGGTGCGTTCAACACCTGCCGAAGAAATATATTGACGCCTTTAGCCCGCCTCGGTAGGATAGGAATTGCCCGCGTGCGGCTGCGAATTTCGCTTCAAGGCCGCCTTCCAAACTTCCAATCCGCCCGCTTCCGGCGCTTCACCTGCTTTGTTGTTTAAACCCCGTGTCCGGTTCGCCCGGCTCTTTCCGGTCTCTCGACCAAATCTCTCGAAGGAGAATCAATCCGTGCTTATTCGTCAAAATAACGGCGCTCGTCTGAGCTTCGTCGCCATTTTGCTTCTGCTCTGCGGCCTTTTGAGCCTGGATGCGGGCGCACAGACCTCGCGCCCCGGCGGCGGGTCGCAGCAGCAGCCTTCGAGACGCCCCGTCTCGCCGACGACGCGCGTCATCGGCCCCGAGCAGAGGGTTGCGCCCGTGTCGAGGGATATAGATAGATTCTGCGCTGGTTTCATCGAGCACGAGGCCGCAGGCATCGGTCACGAGGTGGTCGGCGGCGAGCAGGAGCAGGAACAGCACACCTACGCCGAGGGCGATTACGTCTTCATCAACGCCGGGGCGTCGAACGGCATGGTGGCCGGGCAGGAATTTTCGGTGGTGCGTCCGCGCGGTCGTTTCAAGAGCGAGTTCAGCAGGAAAGAGGGTACGCTCGGCGTCTTCATGCAGGAGATAGGCCGTGTGCGTCTGACGGAGGTGAAGTCGAACGTCTCGGTGGCGCAGGTGACGAACTCCTGCGAGATGATGCTGCTCGGCGACGTTTTGCGCGCATTGCCGCCGCCGCTTCCCGAATCGAGTTTGGGCGTCATCGCGCAGGCCGACGCTCTTCCGGCTCCACTCCCGCGCTCGAGCGAGCCGACGGGCAGACAGCAGGGACGCATCGTCATGGCGCGCGACCTGCGCGAGATGGTTTCGCGCAATCAGGTGGTCTACATTGACCTCGGACGCGAAGACAACATCAAAGCGGGCGACACTTTGAGCGTCTATCGTCCGCTCGGGCACGGCGTCGTCGCCCGCATCAAGAACGAAGAGATAACGCAGAACACTCACGGCGGCTTCGAGAGCGAAGAATTTCGCGGCGGCAAGTTTTCCAACAAGGCGCAGCGCGCACAGAGACCGAACGGCACGGGAACTTTCGATCAGAGACCCGTCACCTCGCCGCAGGTCAAAGACGCTCGTCCGGCGATGCCGCGCAAGGTGGTCGGTGAGATAGTCGTGCTCAAAGTCGAGCAGCGCACGGCGACGGCTATCATCACTCGCGTCTCACAGGAAATTCACACGGGCGACTTCGTCGAAGTGCAGTAGTTTTTTTGGTGTGGGCGTGTTGAGCCTCTGAAACCTTGGGTTGAGCCTCTGAGGCGTTCGGTTCAAGGCTCAATATCTGAACGAGCCGCGATGCTATGTCGAGAAGTACATAGCATCGTGGCTCGATTTCGTGTCGATTCAATTTTTGTGTTGAACGCTCTGCGGCGGGAGCGGCAGGGCGGCGACCTGTGCTGACGGTTTAGGCGTCGTGCGTCCGGCCTCTTCCGCCGCGCGCTCCAGAACGACGCGGTAGAAGGCTCGGAAGTATTCGTACATCGAGAGACAAGCAGAGAGCACGACGACCCAGAGCATCGCGCGCCCCGCCGTGTAGAGTAGAACCTGCCAATCGGTCGGGCTGACGCGTCCCTCGCCGAAGATGTGTCTGAGGGCTGATTGCAGTTCCGGCACAGTCCAGAATTGTATGGCGGGAAAGGCGTGGCCGAAGTTGGCGACGGGCGGCTCGCCGCGCACGTCCGAGACGATCAGGAGCGCCACCGTCACCACCTGCGCGAGCATCTTGAACTTCCCCATCCGAGAGGCGGCTATCACCACGCCGTCAGCCGCCGCAATCGAGCGCAGACCCGTCACCGCAAACTCGCGCCCGATGATAATCACCACGGCCCATGCGGGCGCGAGCCGGTTCTCGACGAGCGAGATGAGAGCGGCCGAGATGAGCAGCTTATCGGCAATCGGGTCGAGGAGTTTTCCGAGGCGTGAGACCTGATCGCGGCTGCGCGCGAAGTAGCCGTCGAGGTAATCCGTGAAGGCTGCGGCGAGAAAGATTGCGACGCCGAGGATGTGACGGGGCACGCCGAACCAATCTTCCGAAAACGGCGTCAGGAGCACGACGACCAGAAGCGGCACGACGAAGATACGCGACAGCGTCAATGCGTTTGGAAGATTCACGCGCCCCACTCCTTGAAGCAAGCTTCGCCGCTCGAAATAGCACCAATCTCAAATAAAACCAACGTCGCGGATTTCTCAGGTCGATCAGTTCAAGCGTCGAGCGAGAGTGTAGGAGTCGTGCGTGAAGAGTGTCAAGGCATTCGTCGTCGGTTGGGCGCGCGTAGCCTTGCGAGCTTAAGTGCGTCTCGCGTACAATCATCGTTTCCGCGCCCCGGCCTGCTCCCTGCCTAGTGGTCGCGGATGAAATTCAACGATGGCAATTGACCGCATCACGGTGCGCGGAGCGCGCCAGCACAATCTCAAAAACGTCAACATAGAGATACCGCGCGACCGTCTGACGGTCGTCACGGGGCTCTCCGGCTCTGGCAAATCCTCGCTCGCCTTCGACACGATTTACGCCGAAGGACAGCGCCGCTACGTCGAATCGCTCTCGGCCTACGCGCGCCAGTTCCTAGACCAGCTCGAACGCCCGGACGTTGACTCCGTTGACGGCCTCTCGCCCGCCATCTCCATCGAGCAGAAGACCGTCTCGCGCAGCCCGCGCTCGACCGTAGGCACGGTAACGGAGGTTTACGACTACCTGCGTCTTCTCTTCTCCTCCGTCGGCCAGCCGCATTGCCACATCTGCGGCGCGCCGATTACGCGACAGTCGGTCGAACAGATTGTGCAGAACGTTCTTGGGCGTCCCGAAGGTGAGCGCGTGACGATTTTCGCGCCCATCGTGCGTGGTCGCAAAGGCGAGTTCAAGAAAGAACTTGAAAAGCTGGCTAAGGCCGGTTTCATAGCGGCCCGTATTGACGGAGCAATAGTCGCGCTAGACGAGGAAATCAAACTCGACAAGCGGCGTAACCACACCATTGAGGCTCGCGTTGCACGCTTCCTAATTAAGCCCGGTATCACTGAGCGCCTGGCCGAGTCAGTGCGTTCGGCGCTTAAGCTGACGGACGGGGCGGTTCTCGTATCAACTGAGAATAGCGAGGGGAAGCTATATGAAGAGAAGCTCTATTCGGAGCGTATGGCCTGCGTCAATTGCGGCATCAACGTGCCGCCCTTAGAGCCGCGCTCCTTCTCCTTCAACTCGGCATACGGCGCGTGCAAGCGTTGTCATGGGCTCGGCACGGTGCTCGAAGTTGACCCTGCGAAAATCGTCCCCGACGCCAACGAGCGCGCCGACAAGATGCTCTTTCTCGGCACGGCGGATAAGCAGGGCTCGGCCTACCTGAAAGCCGCGCTCTCGGCCGTCGCCGAGCATTTCAAGGCCGACCTGCAAACATCCTTCGCCGAGTTGCCCCGGCAGGTGCGCGAAGCTTTCTTTCAAGGCATCGAAGGCGAGATAACTTTCCGGCAGGGACTCTACACCTATCAGAGCGACTGGAAAGGCGCGGTGCGCTGGCTGACCGAGCGCATGGCGAACGCGCCCTCGGAGAAGGTGCGCGAGGCTCTGGAAGAATTGGTCTCGCCCGTGACGTGTCCGGCCTGCGAGGGTCGTCGCCTGCAACCCGAATCCCTGGCCGTGAAAGTCGGCGGGCTCGGCATCGCCGACTACACTTCGCTGCCGATTGAAGACTCGGTGGCCGCCTTCGACCGTCTCCGATTCAACGAGCGCGAGGAACAGATTGCCGGTCTCGTCCTCCGAGAGATACGCAATCGTATGCGCTTTCTCGAAACCGTCGGCCTCGGCTATCTCACGCTCGACCGCGCCTCGGCCACGCTCTCCGGCGGCGAAGGTCAACGGATCCGCCTTGCAACTCAAATCGGCTCGCAGCTTCGCGGCGTCCTCTACGTCCTCGACGAGCCTTCCATCGGCCTGCACCCGCGCGACAACCAGAAACTTTTGGAGACGCTCGCCGCCCTGCGCGATTTGGGCAACACCGTCCTCGTCGTCGAGCACGACGAAGAGACCATCCGACGCGCCGACTACGTTATCGACCTCGGCCCCGCCGCCGGAGCGCACGGCGGAGAAATCGTCGCCGCAGGCACGCCCGAACAGGTCGCCTGCAATCCCGATTCGATAACGGGTCTCTACATCTGCGGCGCGCGCGCCATCGAAGTGCCGGAACGGCGTCGGACGCCAAACGGCCTCAGCGTCATCGTGCGCGGCGCGCGCGCCAACAACCTCAAAGACATCGACGTGACCTTCCCGCTCGGTCTCCTGACGGTCGTCACAGGCGTCTCCGGCTCGGGCAAATCGACGCTCATCGACGACATTCTCTATCGAGCCCTCGCGCGCCACGTCTACGGCTCGATGGAAGAGCCCGGCGAGTTTGAAACAATCGAAGGCTTGGAGAACGTCGATAAGGTCATCGAGATAGACCAGTCGCCCATCGGGCGGACGCCGCGCTCGAACCCGGCGACCTATACAGGACTTTTCACGCCCATCCGCGAGCTTTACAGCATGCTCCCCGAATCGCGCGAGCGCGGCTACAAGCCCGGTCGCTTCTCCTTCAACGTCAAGGGTGGACGCTGCGAAGCCTGCGAAGGCGACGGCATGAAGCGCATCGAGATGAACTTCCTGCCCGACGTGTACGTCCTCTGCGACATCTGTCGCGGCGCGCGCTACAATCGCGAAACCCTCTCTGTCAAATACAAGGGCAAGTCTATCGCAGAGCTTTTGGACACGACCGTCGAAGAGGCCCTGCCTATCCTCGAAAACATCCCCCAGATTAAGCCCAAGCTCCAGACGCTGCTCGACGTTGGCCTCGGCTACATCAAGCTCGGCCAATCCGCCACCACCCTCTCCGGCGGCGAAGCCCAGCGCATCAAGCTCGCACGCGAACTTTCAAAACGCGCGACGGGTCGCACCATCTACATCCTCGACGAGCCCACCACCGGCCTCCACTTCGCCGACGTGCACAAGCTGCTCGACGTGCTCCAGCGCCTCGTCTCTCTGGGCAACACCGTCATCGTCATCGAGCACAATCTCGACGTTATCAAATCCGCCGACCACATCATCGACCTAGGCCCCGAGGGCGGCTCCGGCGGTGGTCGCCTCATCGCCTCCGGCACGCCCGAAGAAGTTGCCCGCACCCGCAAATCCCACACCGGCCAAGCCCTCAAACCGCTCCTCAACGGTCACGGCAACGGCCACTCCGCCACGCACACCAATCACAAGACCTCCGCGCCCAATGGTAACGGTGCGACGCGTCGCAAACGTAAAGAGAATGGATGATGTCTATTCTTTATGCGGTATAATCGCACGACAAAGAGATATAGTGGCTGTCCTTTAGATATAAATGACTGATGAAACTGCTTGCCGGAGATTTACATGAGTCGAACCTTAACCATCGCTGACGACCTATATCAACGTCTGGAAGATGAAGCGCGGGCTCGCGGCTTGGAAAGTGTCGAGCAGATGCTCGAAGAATTGGGGCGAGCAGGGTCTGACTTTTGTCCGCGCAAGGAGGCTGTGAGCAGAATTGATAACTTACGCGAGCGTCTTTCGGATAAGTATGGCGAGATGCCCGACAGTGTAGAACTGGTGCGTGAAGAGCGAGCACGCTGATGACCAATCTAGTGGTAGATTGCAGCGTGGCGATAAAGTGGTTCGTCCCTGAACCGCATTCTGTTGAAGCCTGCCGTATTCTTGACGGCTACCAGAATGGGACGCTCTCTTTTCTCGCACCGGATTTGCTCAACGCCGAATTCGGAAACATCATCTGGAAGAAACAGAACTTTCAAGGGCTGGATGCCAACGATGCTCAAAACATTTTGGATGCTTTCCGCGCTTTACAGTTCATTTTCACCCCGACCGCAACACTCCTCGATGATGCTTTTAGGATAGCGTTAGCACATCATCGGACGGTTTACGACTCACTCTATTTAGCTTTGAGCCAACGCGAGCGATGTCAATTTGTGACGGCAGATGAAAGGCTCGTGAACGCTGTCGGCTCGTCCTTTCCGAATGTGGTTTGGCTGACAAATTGGCCTTGACCCTAGTCATTTATGATTGAGCGTATCTCATCCATCGTTGCCGAAAGTCTCGAAGTGAAGCGGCGCTACTTCGCTGAGCACGCGAGCGAAATCGCCGAGGCGGCGCGTGTGATTGCGGAGTGTTTGCGTGCGGGCGGGAAGCTGCTTTTGTGCGGAAACGGCGGGTCGGCGGCGGACGCGCAGCACATCGCGGGCGAGTTTGTGAATCAGTTCGTGTGTAAGGACAGAGCGGCGCTGCCCGCTTTGGCGCTTTCGACCGACGGGGGCGTTTTGACCTGCATCGCCAACGATACGGGGTTCGAGAGAATCTTCGCGCGGCAGGTCGAAGCGTTCGGCGTCAGCGGCGACGTGCTGCTGGCGATTTCGACCTCGGGCAACTCGCCGAACGTCGTGGCGGCGGTCGAGCAAGCGCGTGAGAAGGGGTTGAAGGTTATCGGCCTGCTCGGTCGAGACGGCGGACGCGTGCGCGCCCTGTGCGACCTCGCGCTCGTCGTGCCGAGCGACGACACGCAACGCATACAGGAGACGCACAACCTCATCGGACATATCCTTTGTGATTTAGTCGAGACCGAACTTTTTCCTGACATGGGCAGGTAGTCGCCACACTTCATCGGCGATGTTGTAGAAGGAGCAACGCACGCTTTGTCAATCTATGAAGAGGATGTGCGCCCGCTCGGGTTGGAGGGGGTGCAGACGTATCCGTTGGCCTCGCGTCCGAGCAAGGTTTCGGTTGAGGACTTCGCGCGTCCGGTCGGAGAGGAATCGTCGCTCGGCGATTTTCTCAAGGCGTTGCCGAACATCCTCGCGGTGCGTTCGCTGCGCGAGCTGGCGGCGCAGATGCGTCGCGCTCGCTCCGTCGGGAAACCGATTATCTGGGGCTTGGGCGGCCACGTCATCAAGACGGGGCTCGCGCCGCTCATCGCAGACCTCCTGCGTCGCGGCTACGTCTCGGCCATCGCCTGCAACGGCTCGGTGCTCGTGCATGATGCCGAGATTGCTTTGGTCGGCTCTACTTCGGAAGACGTGGATGCGACGCTCGGCGCGGGCGCGTTCGGCGCGGCGGATGAGACGGGGCGACTTTTGAACGAGGCTGCACAGGAAGGCGCGCGTGACGGCTTGGGTCTCGGCGAAGCGCTCGGAAGAAAGCTCACCGCACGCGAGCCCGCGCACGCCCCGCTCTCGCTGCTCTGTGCGGCTTACGCGGCGCGCGTGCCCTTCACGGCGCACCTCGCCATCGGCGCAGACATCGCACATTTTCATCCTTCAACCGACGGCGCGGCGCTCGGACAGACCACGCACATCGATTTTCGTCTCTTCGCCGAGATGGTTCGACGCATGAACGACGGCGGCGTCTATCTCAACGTCGGCTCGGCGGTCGTGCTGCCCGAAGTCTTCCTCAAGGCCGTCACGCTCGTACGCAATCTAGGCCACCCGCTCGCCGATTTCACCACCGCCAACTTCGACTTCATCCAATCCTACCGCCCCCTCACAAACGTCGTCCGCCGCCCCACAAGCGGCCAACCACACGGACGCGGCTACTCCATCACAGGCCACCACGAACTGACCATCCCCCTCCTCGCCGCCCAACTCCTCTGCGGCGAAGCCGACTGAACAGCTTCCGTACAACAGCCGGCGCATGTCTTTTGCAAATTTTTGACAACCGTCGTTAAGCTTATCTTTCAAGTTGTCTCCAAAGAATCCACGCCAGGAGTTTCGGCCAACGCGGGCGCGCGATTTTCGTCAACACCAGCCACGAAATTTATCCTTCTTGACAGAGTGATGAAGTTTATCTATCCTGCTCAGGTCTGAAATTGAAAATGAATTTCATAGTCGGCCTCGCCTGCTGATTTCAGACTTCCAAAGCATTACACATCTTTTTCGTTCTGAAAGGCTCTTTTATGCAGATTCAGGCTTTTTCGAGCCGCGCGAGAAGGCGCAGGGCTCTCTTTGTGTCTGTGAATTGGCTGGCGTTGTTGGCATCTTTGACGGTGTGCGTTTTGGCACAGTCGAAGAGTTCGTCGGGTTCGTCTCTGTCGGGGCACGTGTTGGATCAGAACGGCTCGGCTGTGAGCGGGACGCGCGTCACGCTCAGGCGGGCGGGCACGGAGATTGAGCGCACTGCGACGACCGACGCTGAGGGAGCATTCAGTTTCGAGAATCTGGCTGAGGGCGAATACCAGCTCGTCGCCGAGGCTGCGGGCTTCAAGAGCACCACCGCACGGATGGCGCTCGCGGGCGGCGCGACGCGCGGGCTCGACCTGGTGCTTCAGGCCGGAGCTTTGGCGGAAGAGGTGGTGGTTCGCTCTTCGCGTATCGCGGAGACGCCGGAGGTGGTCGAGCGCATTCCCGGCTCGGTCGAGGTGGTGACGCAGAAGATGCTTGAGACGAGTCGTGTCTTCACGTCTTCCGAAGCTCTGAGGAAGGTGACGGGCGTCAACGTGCGCGACGAAGAGGGCTTCGGCCTGCGTCCGAACATCGGCATTCGCGGCACGAACCCGACGCGCTCGTCGAAGGTGCTCTTGCTCGAAGACGGCATCCCGCTCACCTACGCGCCCTACGGCGACAATGCCACTTACTACCATCCGCCCATCGACCGCTTCGAGACCGTCGAAGTTCTGAAGGGCTCGGGGCAGATTCTCTACGGCCCTGTGACTGTGGCCGGTGTCGTCAATTTCGTGACGCGCAATCCACCGGTCAAACCTTCGGGCTCGCTGACGCTCGTCGGCGGCAACCGAGACTACTTCAACGGCCACGTCAACTACGGCGGCACGTGGGGCAACACGGGTCTGCTCTTCGACTACACGCGCAAGCAGGGCAGAGGCGCTCGCGCCATCAATCGTTTCGGCCTCAACGATTTCAATGCCAAGTCGGTCTCCACCTTCGGCGCGCGCCAGGCGCTGACGCTCAAGTTCAATTACTACGGCGAGGATTCAAACGTCAGCTACACGGGCTTGACCCAGGCCGAATACGACGCCAACCCGCGCCAGAACCCCTTCCGGAACGATTTCTTCTACGGCGACCACTACGCCGCCTCCGCCAGCCACGTCTACGTCTTCAAGAGCGACACGGTGCTCACGACCAACTTCTACGGCTCTTACTTCCGGCGTCACTGGTGGCGACAGTCGAGCAACTCGAACGAGCGACCCAACCGTCTGCGCACCATCGCGGGCGGCGACCCCGACTGCACAGGCATGGCCGACATCAACACGACCTGCGGCAATCAGGGGCGTCTGCGCAAGTACTATTTCTTCGGCGTCGAGCCGCACTTGAGAACAGCTCATAAGCTCTTCGGCGTCCGCAGCGAGCTGGAAGCGGGCGTGCGCGTCCACTACGAGACGCAGCAGCGTCGACAGGAGAACGGCGACCTTCCAAACTCTCGCACGGGCACGCTCGTCGAAAACAACGAGCGACGCAACGACGCCTACTCCGGCTTCATACAGAACCGCTTCCATCTGGGTCGATGGTCAGTCACGCCCGGCGTGCGCGTCGAGCACGTCCGCTACGAGCGCACCAACCGGCTCGCGCCCGGAGGCCGTATCATCGGCAAAACCGACTTGACGCAGGTCGTCCCCGGCATCGGCGTCTCCTACGCGCCGAGCGATAAGCTGACCCTCTTCGGCGGAGTCCATCGCGGCTTCGCGCCTCCGCGCACCGAAGACATCATTAACAACACGACCGGCGGCAGCGTCGATTTAGACTCGGAGCTGAGCTGGAACTACGAACTCGGAGTGCGCTCCGCGCCGCACGCGGGCTTGCGCCTCGAAGCCACGTTCTTCCGCATGGACTACGAGAATCAGATTGTCCCCGCGAGCATCGCGGGCGGCGTCGGCGCGACCTTCACCAACGGCGGCGAGACGCTTCATCAGGGCTTCGAGCTTTCGGGGCGCGTCGATTCCGGCGCTCTCTTCAAGACGCCTCACAACCTATACTTCCGCGCCGCCTACACCTTCCTCCCCGACGCGCAGTTTACAGGCACGCGCTTCAGCAGCGTCGGCGGTTTTACGAACACGAGCGTCAGCGGCAATCGCCTGCCCTACGCGCCCGAGCGTCTCCTGAACGCCATGTTCGGCTACTCGCATCCGTCCGGCATCGACGCTCTGCTTGAGGCCAACTACGTCTCCGAGCAGTTCGGCGACGACCTCAACACCGTCATCCCTTCGGCCAACGGCCAGCGCGGATTGATTCCGAGCTACACCGTCTGGAACGCGACGGCTAACTACCACGTCGAGCGCATGCATTCGACCTTCTTCGTCACTTTCAAGAACCTCTTCGACCGCACATACATCGTTGACCGCGCGCGCGGCATCCTGCCGAGCAGCCCCCGACTGGTGCAGGGCGGTTTGAAGTTCAATTTCTAGAAGCTCCGCTTTCAAGCAACACGAGCCGGGAGCGCGTCGAAGTTTTTCGTCGCCTGCCTCCCGGCTCTTCCCTTTTCCGCCGAAAGAGCCTTTGAGCCTCTTTCGACGTTTCCGCAGAGGTGAGTTATAATTCGCGCTCCGTTATTCAAAAGAGAAGCGCCGAGACGGTTTTCGGAATCTTTCGTCAAGAAGAAAGTCAGGGGGGACATCAAACGCAGATGGACGCAGACAAACTGGAACACTTTCGCACAATTCTACTGGAGCAACTGCGGCAGCACGAAGAGAACGTGCGCGAGAATCAGGCCGCCGCGCTTGAGATGGTGGCGGCTGACGACGGCGTGAAAGACAGCGTCGATATGTCTCTACAGGATGTCAATCAGGAGCTACAGTTTCGCCTCGGCGAGCGCGAGTCGCAAATCGTCGCCGACATCGACCAGGCGCTCCTCAGAATCGACGAAGGCTCCTACGGAACCTGCGCTCGCTGCGGCAAGCTCATCCCCGAACGCCGCCTCGAAGTCCTCCCCACCGCGCGCTACGACGCCGAATGCCAGGCCGCCATCGAAGCCGAAGAAGGTCTCGACGACATCTCCACGCTGTAAGAACAGGAGGGGAAAGGGGAAGGGGAAAGGGGAAAGGGAAAGAAGGGAGCGTGCTCTGAGTCTTTTCCTTTCCCCCTTCCCCCTTCCCCTTTCCCCCTTTAGGCTTTCGGATGTGATTTGTCGTAGACCTCGATGAGTTTTTCCATCGAGACGTGGGTGTAGATTTGGGTGGTGGAAAGACGCGCGTGGCCGAGGAGTTCCTGAATGTCGCGGAGGTCTGCGCCGCTGTCGAGCAGGTGCGTGGCGAAGGAGTGGCGCAGGCTGTGCGGGCTGATGTTGTGAATGCCGGCGCAGATGTCGATGTACTTATCGACCATGCGCCCGACCGAGCGCGTGGTGATGCGCGTGCCCTGGTAGTTGAGAAAGAGGGCTTCGGATTCGCGCTCGGCGAGCGGAGCGTTCTGTAGAAACGTCTGGCGGACGGGCAGGTAGTTGACGATTGAATGAAGCGCCGGGTCGCCGAAGGGGATGACGCGCTGCTTACGCCGCTTGCCCGTGACTTTGACGAGCTTGTTCTTAAAATCCACGTCGCGCAGGTCGAGCTTGGTCAGCTCCGAGACGCGCATCCCCGTTCCGTAGAGCAGTTCGAGGATAGCGCGGTCGCGTTTGCCCAAATCGGTTTCGAGGTCGGGCGTCTCGATGAAGCGAATCATGTCTTCGACCGAGAGATGCGTGGGCAGCTTCTTCTCAAGGCGCGGCGTCGAGACCAGCTTCGCCGGGTTCATCTCCACCACACCCTCACGAATGAGAAACTGAAAAAACGTCCTCAGAGCAGCCAGCTTGCGCGCAATCGAAGTCTTCTTCTTCTGCGCCGAATGAAGCGAGGCGAGCCACTCGCGTATCGTGATGTGGTCTATCTGCCGGATGTCCGGTTCGCGGCGCGCGCCGGTCTGCGCATCGGCGGGCGCGACATGGTCGTAGAACTGACCGAGGTCGATGGCGTAGTTTCGGAGCGTATGCTCGCTCACGTTGCGCTCGTAGCGCAGGTGCTCGAAATACTGTGCGAGTAGCTGTTCCATAAGCAAGTGAGCAGTGAGCGGTAAGCAGTAAGCAGAGGGCGTGAACAGTTATTCTTAACTGCTTACTGCTTACCGCTCACTGCTCGCTTTCTCATCCTTTCGGAGCGTAGTAGCCTTTGCGCGTGCGGACGCGCAGGTCGCGGCGCGTGACGACGCGCAGGGAGAAGGCTCGGAACCGACCGTCTCTGCGCTCGTCGGTGGGGTAATAACTCAAAATGTATTGCTGCGCAAGATCGGCAGAGATTTGGGCGAAGGCGTGGTCGAGGTCGGTCGTGGCTTTGGGCGCATAGACGGCTCCGCCGGTCTGCGCGGCAAACTCCTGCAAGCGCCGCTCGGCGACGAGGTCGCGCAGGTTCGTGTTGTCGCTGTGGCCGGTCTGCACGGCGTAGAACTGGCAATCGCTGGCGAGCAGTCGGCGAAGAGTTTCGTCGAAGTCGAGGCGGCTCGTAGTATCGACTCCGTCCGAGACAATGACGATGACCTTGCGCCCCAGATGCGGGCGCAGGTAGTCGGCGGCCATTGCGATGGCGTCGAAGAGAGAGGTTGCGCCTTCGGGGTTGGGGAAGTGTTCGACGATGCGCGTCAGCGCGCGGACATCGCTCGTCAAAGGCAGCACGAGCAGAGGCTCGGTGGAGATAGAATAGAGCGCCGCCTGATCTACGGGGCGAAGCACGCTGCGGAAGAAACGCAGCGCCGCCTTCTTCTCGAAGTCGCGCGCGGCTGTCAGGCTTGAGCTGTTGTCGAAGAGCACGGCCATGCGGACGGGCGTCTCGGCGCGGCTCACGTCGCCGATGGGTCTCAACTCGCCATCGACGCGCAGCTCGAAATCCTTCAATTCCAAATCGACAACTGCCCTGCCCTGCGCGTCGAGCACGGAGGCGGGCACGGGGACGAGGTTCGAGTTGACGCGGACGACATCCTCTTCGTCCACCTCTTCGGGCTTCGACGAGGCGGCGCTGGAAGAGGCAGCCGGACGCGGCATCGCGGGCGCGTCGTCGGTCGATGTGACGGAGACGCGGGGTGCGCCGGCGGCCTGCGTCTGCGGCGTGGGAGTCGTGCTCGGGCTAGCCGGCGCGGGAGTGGGGCGGGGGTCTGTTCTGGTGTTGACGGTGCGCGGGCGCTGCGCGGGCGTCTCTGAATTAGTCGAAGTGGAGGGTTTGCGACGACCCGATTGCGCGCCTACGAGTCCGGGCGAGAAGAGGGGGATGACGAACGCGAAGAGGCAGCAGGCGGCGACGAGAAGAGGGGCGACGCTCTGCGCCTTCGGGCGACGCGCTCCGGCTTCTCTACGCAGGGCGCGCGGCGTCAACGAGCGTTCGCCGCGTGAGGAAGCTGCTCTTTTTGGTCGAGTGTTTGAAGCCAGTTGTCCCATTCTTTTAATGCTAGTTCAACCTGCAAATGGTGGCGTTCGCGCTTCTTCCTGACGCGACGGCGCGCTTCTTCGGGGAGCGGCTCGAGGAGCGCGAAAGTGATGTTGACCGGCTGGTAATTGTCTGCGCTCGCGCCAGAGACGTAGCGCGCGAGCGCGCCGGTCGCAGTTTTTGAAGGCGCTTCGAGAAGCGTGCGTCCGGCGACGAGACGGGCGGCGTTTCGCCCGGCGAGCCAGCCCGTCGCGACAGATTCGACGTAGCCCTCGACGCCGCTAATCTGACCGGCGAAAAAGACGTTCGGGCGCTCGCGCATCTGCAACGTCGCGGCCAGCATGCGCGGCGCACAGATGTAAGTATTACGATGAATCTGCCCGTACTGCAAGAACTCCGCTTCTTCCAGACCGGGAATCAGACGGAGCACGCGCGCCTGTTCGCCGAAACGGAGATGATTCTGGAAGCCCACGAGGTTGTAAGCGTCGGCCAACAGATTCTCCTGCCGTAGCTGAACGGCGGCGTATGGCTCTCTGCCCGTGCGCGGGTCTCTGAGGCCGACCGGCTTCATCGGCCCATAGCGAAGCGTATCGACGCCGCGCCGTGCAAGCTCTTCAATCGGCAGACACGCCTCGAACCAGCGCGTCTCCTCGAAGCGTTGGAGAGGGACGCTTTTAGCTTCGACGAGCGCCGCGTAGAAACGCGCGTATTGTTCTTCGTCGAACGGGCAGTTCAGATAATCGTCGCCGCCTTTGCCATAACGCGCGGCGCGGAAAGCGATTTCGCAGTTGACGGAATCGGCGGCGACGACGGGCGCGATGGCATCGTAGAAGTAGAGCTGCGAGTCGCCCGTCAGTCGCATGATGTCGGCGGCCAGAGCGTCGGAGCAGAGCGGCCCGGCGGCGATAACGGCGACCGAATCAGTCGGCACGCTCGTCATCTCTTCGCGTACGAGCGTGATGAGCGGGTGCGCGTGCAAGCGAGCGGTGACGACCTCTGCGAAACGCTCTCTATCGACGGCGAGCGCCGCCCCCGCAGGCACGCGCGTCTCAGCCGCCACCTCCATAATCAACGAACCTGCACGCCGCAATTCCTCCTTCAAAAGAAACGGCGCTGTGCCCGGCTCGTCGGACTTCAGCGAGTTGGAGCAGACGATTTCGGCCAACTTGTCCGTGCGATGCGCCGGCGTCTGCCGCACAGGCCGCATCTCGTAAAGCCGCACGCGCACGCCCACGCGCGCCGCCTGCCACGCCGCCTCCGCCCCAGCCAATCCGCCCCCGATGACGATTACTTCACTCATACATTCGTAAATCGTGAATCGTAAATCGTGAATAGATAAAACCAGTTCTTTCTATTCACCATTTACCATTCACCATTTACCTGTTCTTTCTATTTACGATTTACGATTCACGATTTACGGTTTTATCGGTTTCTCAATCCGCGCTTCTCCGGTCGTGGTGTCGAAGCGACGGAAGTCGCCGACCTGTTTGGTGTAGTCGAGCCGGACGCGGTTGAAGACCTCACGGTTTTCGGTCGTCCTGATGCGGACGAAGCTTTCGAGCCACATGCCGTCGGGCAGCCGCGTCTGCTCGAAGACGACAGAAGGCTCGGCGCGGGGGGAAGAGTGGGGGTAGCTCGCCGGGTTGGATGCCTGCGCCGCTTCAAACGAAGCCTCGACAGGCCACGCTTCGAGGCGGACGACGACGCGGTCGAGCGCGTCTATCCAGATTCGGCCTGCGAGCTTCGCGTAGGGCTCTTCGATGCTGGAGGCGGGGCGAAAATCGGCGCGCGGCTGGAAGTCGAGCAGGATTGCCTCGCGCTCGTGGCGGCGCTCGCGCCGGGGCGAATGGAAGAAGCCCGCGCGCAGGAAGCGCGAGATGGCGAAGGAAATATCGCCGCCGCCGTAGCCGTGAAAGGCAGATGTGGGGCCATAGACGGGAAGCTCCGAAGAAGTCTCGGGAGCACGCGCGGCGGGCTGCGGTGTCGAAGTCGCTTCGCGGCTCGCGTGCCCTGCGCGCTCCGCCCGCTCAAGGCTTTCGGTCACGCGTCGCAGTTCTCTCTCGGCGCGTCGCTTCGAGACGGGGCTACCGTCGAGGCTCACCAGTTTTTTAACGAACTCGCCGCGCACCGGGTAGGTCTCATAAACTTCGACGGTCTGCTTCGTCACCTCGCCGCGTTTGTTCACCTCGCGCGTCGTGTGCGTGGATGTCCAGGTGTAGTCGAACATGCGACGGTGAAATGCCTGCCCGTTGCGCGCCGCCTCGCCGATGAGCGCGGGGATGTCCTGTATCTGCAAACTCTGCTCCTGCGCCGAGGCTTGTGAGAGCAGCGCGAGGCAGAGCAGAGCGGCGACGAAACGACGCGAGGCGAGCGGCGACGGCAGACGGCATCTCGCGTCGCCGCGCAGAGCGACGCGCCGGAGAATGGCATCAGTCTTAAAGGTCGGCGTCATACTTCTCAGGAGGCGAGCTTCTTCTGTTTCGAAGAGGATAATCCGGGGACTTCTACTATGGCCGGCCCTCGCAGGCTTTCGAGAAGCGCGTCGAGACTTAATCTGAGGGGCGACGAAAGCCGGACGCCTTCGTCGCCCCTCGCGTTCATCCTCCGGCGCGTGCGTCGGAGACTCAAGACGGCTGTCCCTCGGTCGTCTCCGTTGCGCCCGGCGGCTGCGGCACTTCAGAATCCATCGCCTCCGCCGACTCCTGCTCGGCCTCCAGCTCGTTCTCCTGATTGTTTCTCGCCGGGTCAGCAGCCGAGCTAGTGCTGCCGCCCCGGTTCTCCGGCTGTCCTCCGCCCTCTCTCTGCTCCGCCATCTGTTTCAGCTCCTTCCCTGTTCGATTCGAGTTTCAAACTTCAGCGCGTAAGTCTTAACGAGCTTTATGAAGTGTCACGCGCTTTGCCGGTCTAACGCCCCTTGCGCGACGCGCCGCCTGTGCCCTTCTTCGCGCCGGACTTCCTGCCGCTCCACGTCGCGCCGCGCTGCTTTTTGCTCGCTCCCTTTCCTGCTGCGCCGCCCGACTTCTTCGCCGACGACTTTTTGGCTGAAGACTTCTTCGCGCCTTTCTGAGCCGACGCACGTCCGCCGCCCGTTCCCTTCTTCGCAGCGCCGGTTTTCTTCGCGGCCGCCTTCGTCGCACCACCGCCGCCTGCGCCCGCCGCTCTTCCGGCGCTCGCAGACTTCTTCGACGCGCCGGAAGCCTTGCGCGCTCCTTCGGATGCTCCTGCGCCGCCACCCGCCGCTCTGCTCGCGCTCTCAGTCGATGCGCTCGATTGAGCCTGCTTCGCCTTCTTGCGCTGGACGCGCTCGCGCACGTCGGCCATCAATTGCGCGATGCGCTCGGCCTCCGTCTGCGGCGCGCCGCCCTCCTCGCCTTCGCGCTGCGCCTGTTCCTCCTGCTGTCGCGCGAAGCGCTGGTGCTCCTCCTCCGTTATCGCGCCCTTGTTATGGCTAAACTCGAACTCGTTCAGATGGCCTCCGCCAACCTTGTACTGATCCTGGTTCTCTTTCCAGTCTTTGGGCATCGCTCTGCTTTTCCTCCCCCTCAACGAGAGGCCGCTTGCATCGCTTGACAGCGCGCGCGGCCTCTTCGTATAGTCATTTTCCAACGCCGAAGCCGCCTTAGCTCAGTTGGTAGAGCGTCTGATTCGTAATTAGAAGGTCGTCGGTTCAACTCCGACAGGCGGCTCCATCTTATTTTCAAGCCCGACGCTTTTGACGCTCCGCTTCGCTCGAAAAGATACAATAATCCACAAACATGAAACGGGCAATCGAAAGATTATCCGTTATCTTTTTGCGCCCGACCGAGCGCCGCAGGCGTGTAAGATAACCTCCGGCAATTTTCTATACGGAATTTTTCGGGCTATACTGGGTTTTGACAAACCGGGAAGGTCGAATACACCGCTCAGGGCGAATTTCCCGAGACCCGACGTATCGAACTTCCCCGCTCATGCACTGTTACTTCGGCCACCAAGTCAGCAGAGAAGGATTGGCGCAACCGACCTGATGATGAGACGTGCGAGCCGCCACCCTCTGCTAGATATTCGACTTGACCTCATAGCTCGTCCGGCGCTCTTCGACAGCCGCAGTCGAAGGAGTCTTCCCCGATGAGACGGCTACCTTGAATAGTGTGGAGAGTGAGTTTCAATAAATCTACCATGATAGAAACTAATACACGGGAAGCGACAGAGGCCAGAATCAAGAAGCTTTTCGAGCTGGTTCGGGAGCACTCCCAGCAGGTCGAACAACTCAGGCAATACCAGAGCTTTCTCGAACAAGAGGTCGAGGCCAAAAACCATCAGCTCTCCGCGCAGGAGACGAAACTTAACGAACAGTCAGAGGAGCTTTCGAGCAAGGCCGCCGAGGTGACGCGCTTGCAGGGGCAGCTTGCGTCCGCGTTAATTGACGCCCGGCAGCGCGAAGAGGAACTGTCGAGAGTGCAGGAGCGAATCTCGACCTACGAGTCGCAGATTAACCGGCAGAGCGACGAGCTTTCCAAGATGCACGCGCAGCTTTCGAGCTACCGGACGCAGCTCAACCAGCTCGCCTACATGCTCTCGGACGCGCGCACGCAGCTCTCGAACAAGAAGGCGCTCCTGAACTGGATGATTCAATCTCGTTCGTGGAAGCTCACTTCGACTCTGCGCCGCGCGAGCCTCTTCAGCGACAAACTCAAGCAGAGACTTCCGCGCAGTGGGCGCGACGTTTTCTCCGGCTACGTCGATGCGCCCGCAGAGGGCGGCGTCGCCTCGGGGCAGATTGAAATCGTCGGCTGGGCTTATTCGAGTGTCGCGCCGGTGGTGCGCGTCGAGGCGTTTTTAGACAACATGCCGCTCGGCGCTCTGCGCTACGGGCACGCGCGCCCCGACGTGGTCGAAGCCTTCCCTTCGCAAGCCCCGATTGATTGCGGCTACGCTAACCACTTCCCGCTCGACGAGCTGCACGCCGGACGCCGCACACTGATGATTCGTGTCACCGACGAGCAAGGCAACTACAGAGACTACAAGCGCAAAGTCGTCATCGAGGCGAACGATTCGCCCCTGACGCGGACGCCCATCGCGCTCCCCGAAGATTTCGGCAAAGCGCCCGAAGAGGTGGTCGAATCCTTCCTCGGAGACAATCTCTCGACCTCGAAGAAGATTCTCACCTCGATGGCGAGCATCGCGCTCGACAACTTCCTGCTCTCGAACGCGACCATCGAAATCCCTCGCGCAGAGCATCCCGTCATCAGCATCATCCTCGTCCTCTACAACCGCGCCGAGCTGACGCTTCAGTGTCTCTACTCGATTCTCAAGACGCGCGACGTGCCCTTCGAGATAATCCTCGTCGATAACGCCTCGACCGACGAGACGCGCTTTCTTCTCAAGCGCATACGTGGCGCACAGATTATCGAGAACGTGACGAACCGGCATTACCTTCTCGCCTGCAATCAGGCCGCGCAACAGGCCGTCGGCGAATACATCCTCCTGCTCAACAACGACACGCAGATACTCGCCGACAGTCTTTCCTCCGCGCTCGAAACCATCCGTTCTTCCGAAGACATCGGAGCCGTCGGCGGAAAAGTTATCTTGCCCGACGGCACTTTGCAGGAGGCCGGAAGCATCATCTGGCATGACGGCTCCTGTTCAGGCTACGGGCGCGGCGATTCGCCCTCCGCGCCCACCTATATGTTCCGCCGCGACGTGGACTACTGCTCGGCGGCCTTTCTCCTGACGCGCCGCGAGCTTTTCCTACAGGGCGGCGGGTTCGACGAAACCTTCGCGCCCGCCTACTACGAAGAGACTGACTACTGCGTGCGCCTCTGGAAGCAGGGCAAGCGCGTCGTCTACGACCCGAACGTCATCGTCCTGCACTACGAGTTCGCCAGCTCCGGCTCGCAGCGCAGCGCCATCTCGCTTCAGGCCAAGCATCAGAAGCTCTTCGCCGAACGCCACCGCGACTGGCTGCAAGCGCGCCATCAGATCAACTCGCCGAAGAACGTCATCGACGCCCGCAGCGCCCGGCGACCCGACTGCCGCCGCATCCTCTTCATCGACGACCGCGTGCCTCACGTCAATCTCGGCTCGGGCTTCCCGCGCAGCAACCGCATCCTCACAGAGCTTGTCAGGATGGGGCATCAGGTCACTTTTTACCCGCTCAGCTTTCCGAAGGAAGACTGGACGGTCATCTATCAGGACATCCCGCGTGAGGTCGAGGTGATGGTCGGCTACGGGCTGCCGCGTCTCGAAGAGTTCCTCGGAGAGCGCAGCCGGTATTACGATTTCGTCTTCGTCAGCCGTCCGCACAACATGGCTTCTCTCAAGTCGCTGCTGACGCGCAAGCCGCACCTGTGCCCCGACACCAAAATCATCTACGACGCCGAAGCGCTCTTCTCGCTGAGAGACATCGGGCAGGCGCGGCTGGAAGGCAACAATCTCTCGACCGAAGACCAGAGCCGCCTCATCAACGAAGAGATACGTCTGGCCGAGAACTGCCACTGCATCATCTCCGTTTCCGAAAAAGAGACGCTCGAATTCACACGCTACGGCTTCGACCGCGTTCACACGCTCGGCCATTCCATCAGCGCTTCGCCGACGCCCGCCAGCTTCGAGGAGCGCAGAGATATTCTGTTCGTCGGCTCGATGAGTTCTCTGACCTCGCCCAACGCCGACTCGATGGTCTGGTTCATAGAGAGAATCTTCCCCCTCATCAAAAAACAGCTCGGCCAGGACATCATGCTCAACATCGCGGGCCCCATCTGCCTGAGCTTAAGAAATCGCTTCGCCAACGAATCCGTACAGGTCTTCGGCAAGATGGACGACCTGACGGAGCTTTACAACCGCTCGCGCCTGTTCGTCGCGCCGACGCGCTTCTCGGCCGGCATTCCGCACAAGGCGCACGAGGCGGCCTCGCGCGGCCTGCCGATGGTGGCGACGAAGCTCATCGGAGAACAGCTCGGCTGGCGTCACGCGGAAGAGCTGCTCGTCGCCGATAGCGAGCGAGCTTTTGCCGACGCCTGCGTCCGGCTTTATCAGGACGCGGAGCTGTGGAATCGTCTGAGAGAGAACGCGCTTCATAGAATCCAGATAGACTGCTCGCCCAGCTCGTTCTCCGAGCGGCTGAGAGCCATCATCAGATAGCTTCCAACAGACAAACGCGGCGGGACTGTGATGGCCTGCGTGCCGGATTTTCCCGCCGACTCTGTCGGATTTGCAGTGCGCGCGCGTCGCAGACAGCAGCGCGCGGTCGTCTCGATTGCGCCGTTGATTGAGGGAAATGTTTCGTGACTGAAACGAACGACAAGACGGTTTCGCTGGTTTTGGTAGTGAGAAACGAAGAGGCGGGGCTGCGCGCCGTCCTGCCCAGGATTCAGACCGATGTTTTCGACGACCTGTTCGCCATCGACGGCACTTCAACCGATAAAAGCGTCGAGTTGATGGAGTCGTTCGGATACAAAGTCTACCCGCAGATAGAGCGCGGGCTCGGCGCTGCGATGCTTGAGGCGCGCTCCTACGTCAAGACACATTCCTTCATATACTTTCACCCGGACGGCAACGAAGACCCGGCTGATTTGCCCCGCATGGCTCAACTGTTGCGCGAGGGACACCAGTTCGTCGTCGCTTCGCGGATGATTCGCGGCGCGTGGAACGAAGAGGACGACAAAGTTTTCAAGTGGCGCAAGTATGCCAACCAGGGCTTCGCCGTGCTCGCCAATCTCTTCTTCGCACACGGCGGCAATCGAACCAGCGACGTGACGCACGGCTTTCGCGGCATCACCTGCGAGGCGTTCGACCGGATGCGGCTCTCTTCGCGCGACCTGACGATGGATTACCAGATGGTGATTCGCGCCCTCAAGCTGGGAATCAAAATCACGGAATTCCCCACGCACGAATGGCCGCGCGTAGACGGGGCGACCAATTTCGCCAGCCTCCCGACGGGCATCGCCGAGCTTAAATTGCTCTGGCGCGAGTTGATGCTGGGCAGGCGCGGCACCGGAGAAAAGAGACCAGAACCGCTTCAAAGGAAAGCCCTCAAGTGAACAATTCGTGGATAGTTCTGACCACCATCAACCCTCCGACGAAGGCCGTCGAGTCAATCGCCAAACTGTGCGAGCGCGGATGGTCGGCTGTCGCCGTAGGCGATACGAAGACGCCTCCTGACTGGCATTGCGAAGGCATCCGTTATCTCGACGTGGCCGCCCAGCGCGAGCTGTTCGGGCAGTTTGCCGACGCCGTCCCCTACAAACACTATTGTCGTAAGAACCTCGGATACCTCTACGCCATCCGGCACGGCGCAGAGCTGATTCTCGAAACCGACGACGATAATATCCCTTACGAAAGCTTCGGTCGGGGGATAAGCCGCATGGTCGAGGGGCGTCGGCTGAGCGCACGAGGATGGGTGAACATCTACAAGCATTTCACCGCCGACGCGCACATCTGGCCTCGCGGCTTGCCGCTCGACGCCATTGATGAAGCGGGCGAGCTGAGCCCTCTGGAGACGCCGGTCGAGTGCTCGCTGCAACAATTCCTGGCCGATAACGACCCGGACGTGGACGCCATCTATCGCCTGACGAACAAGCGCCCGGTATTTTTCGACCAGAAGGCTTCGCCCGTCGTGCTCTCGAAGGGCGCGTGGGTTCCTTTCAATTCGCAGAACACAGTCTTTTTTCGAGAGGCTTTTCCGCTGCTCTACCTGCCCTGTTTCGTCAGCTTCAGGATGACGGACATCTGGCGCTCCTTCGTCGCTCAGGCGGCTCTCTGGCATCACGGCATGTCCGTCTCGTTTCATCCGCCGACGGTCGAGCAGCTACGCAACGAGCACGACCTGATGAAAGACTTTTCGGATGAAGTGGTCGGGTATCTGAGGAATCGTGAGATAGCCGAGATACTGACGCGCAGGCTGGCCGAAGTGGATGCGCAAAAGTCGGATTTATCCGCGACCGCCTTTGAGCTTTGGCGTGCGCTCGGCGAAGCGGAGGTAATTCCGCCCCGGGAGTTCCCGATAATCGAAGATTGGTTCGCTCTCCTTGCGGGCAGCAGGTCGCTCGCCGGTAATATCTGACGAGCGCGTGAGAGTTCGGGAGGGCTTGTTTTCGTCTGCGGGGACTACCGCGTCATTTTCCCGCCTCGACTTCGGAAATCCAGCTTCCTCATCATCCCGCCGTGTCTCAGACGCGAGCCGACGACGCCGAGCGCGCGGCCTACGAGCATCAGGAGGACGCACGTATATAGATACATAACGGGGAAGGTGTAGCGTATGTCGATGGCGGCGATGTAGGCCGAAGCGTCGATGAAAGTGAACACGGCCACTCTGATGGCGACGACCGCCAGGACGAACGCCATGATAGTAAAGATTGGCTCTTCAAGCTTGACCGAGCGGCGGAAGACGACGAGAAGCAGAAGCGCGCACAAGCCCGCGCAGGTCAGGAGAGTGACGAGTTTTCCGTGTATAGACCAGATATGGCGCTGAATGGAATTTTCCAGTTCGTGGCCGCCCGTTAAAGTCTCGTCCAAATCTATGTTGTAGGCCAGCTCGTCTCCGGGGGTGCTCGCCGCTGCGCCGGGTCGCCGGACAATAAATTCCTTCCCCTTCTCGGTGATGAAGACTAAATCCGCGTCCGAGATATTTGGAGTGCGTGGCGCAATCTCAAGGTCGAAGCCCGTATTGAGGGGCACGTCGGGGCTCTGATTTTTAAATGCCGCCGCGACATCCGCGCGCGGGAAGAATGAGCCGCGAGCCAGAACCTGCCCGTCTTCGTTTCGCAGCAGGATACTCGCCAGTGGCTCTTTCAAATCGAACGCCCACCCTCGAATCCTCGTCATGCCGAAAGTCCGCATCGCCGCGCGACGGTTAGTCACCGAATCAAACAGGGCGCGGGCTTCCGTAGGTAAGTTTGGCATGTCCTGCGGCTTCGGGGCTTCGTCGGTGGAGGTGAACGTATCGACGACGCGACCGAAGGACTCCGGCAGATGCGGCAGATAGTTTTGCGTGTGCGGGTCAACCAGACTCGTTAAGACCGTACGACACTGCAAGCGACCGTCCGCGCAGGCGGCGTCAATCTCATCCGCCATGCGCCTGTAGAACCGATTAGCCTGCCGCGCCGATTTATTGTATCCCGCCTCGTAGGTCGCCTGATTGAAGGCCCACCAGAAATGACCCGCCGATATTTCACCCGGCACTTGTACGCCCACGTCCATGCCGTAGCTCGCCCAGCGGAGTCCGGTTTCGCCTTCAAAATAGGATTCCAACTGCCTGAAAGCGGGGCTCACCTGATAAGCCCGCAGACGCACCTCGCGTGGGACGGGAACAAAACGGATGGGAACTGCGGGTTTGATACGCAGGAGGGCTTTGCAGGCTCTCTTAAAGTCAGACGTGAACATGGCGTCGGCCGAGAAGGCGCGGAATCTCGCGTAGTTCACCGTCTTGACGCCGAGGGAGACGAGCAGAATAACCGCCGCCGGAATTAGTACGAGCACGCCCAGCTTCTTCAGAGCGCCCGGCCAGGAGTCTCCGCCCACGCGAAGATTGACAAGCATGAGCAGAGCGTAGGCCACCAGAAAGCCGACGATGATGATGTTCTCCTGCCGGACGTGCCAGAGCAAAGCCAGCGACGCCCCGGCAAGCACAGCGTAGCGGAGGCGATGCGGCTCGTCGCGCTTTATGAAGAGGAGAATCAGGCTCGACACGACGAGGAGCAAGACGGGCGCGTAAAAAGTGTCTGTATAGACGAGGCTGTTCACCAGAAAGCTGGCCGGGTGAAAGGCTATCGCCACGTAAAGCAGTAGGCACAGCAGACGCGGGAGCCCGGCTTTAGCCAGTACGCCGGCGAAGACGAAGGCTGCCGACAGGAAAAGCAGTTCGTGGGCAATTCGCAGAGGGAGGCCAGTTAAGTTGACGAGCGCGATGTAGAGCGGGAAAGCGGGCAGGCGTATGTAAGGCTGCGTGCCGAAAGGCGTACTGTCGTACGACCTCAGCCAGTACCAGTCTTTCGCCGATTGCACGTACCAGACATCGTCGAAAGGGCTCCCCAGGCACGCCACCTCGTCGCCGCGCACGAGCCAGAGCTTCAACAGCGCGAGCGCGACGCAGGAAGCGATGAAGACGAAGTTAAAGCGCGACGACGCAGCAGAGACGCAGCGCTTCCCGCCTTCTTCGCCTGCAAGATTACCTTCTTCGACCATCATACGAGGTTGGATTTGACGCTCCTTGAACACCGCGCAGGTCGCCCGTCGCAAATCTCTAAAGTGATTTTCGATTGAGTATATCGAATGTTTAGCCGGGGCTTGCGCCCTTCCGCCTGGGGCTCAGCCCCAACCCTAAACAGTTCTCCATACGTTTTTTGCAAACCGCTCTAAGCGGTCGCACATTTCCGGGCGCGAGAGAAGGCGTCGGCGCGCCGGGCAGGGGCGCGCGTCGGGCGAAGGTGGAAGAAAGCGGCTGAGAGTGATAATTGATGCCTTCCGGTTTGAGCCGGCATCACGGAGAGGCGACGAGCCAACACCCCGATTCCTGATGCTGATGCGCGGCCTGTGCCCTGCCGGGGAGAGCAACTTTCAAGGTAAGACCGGACAGATAGCAATGCCCCTATTGAACGTCTATCTCGTACTTCTGCTTATGCTCGTAGTAACCCCTCTTATCTGCCGTCACAACGCGCATGCTCAAAGTGTGACGCCCCTTTTCCAGCTTCGTGGTATCGATGGAGGCTGTGAAGCCCGTGTTGGTATAGACGGGATTCTTGAGGTTTGCGGAAACGTCCGGTCGGGAGCTTCCGTAGTTCGCCATCACGTCCGTCTTCCCGTCGATATTGATGATGACGCCGCCGGCCTCTCTCTTAGCCACATAGTCCGCCGCCCAACCACGAAGGTTGATGGTCGGGGTGCTCTGCGCGTTGACGACGAGGGGGACGCCCGCCTTCGGAGGCTGCCCGCCAAGCTCGTCCAGAGAGAAGTAGGGGTCGCCTTTAACGCTGGCTAGAGCTGTAGGGTCTACGCTGGCGGTCGAGGCGGGGGCAGAATTTGTCGATGGAGGTGTGCTGTTGGCAGGGTCTGCGTCTTCACTGTCGGCGCACGCGTTGAACCCTGCGACGGTAACTACCAGCAACGCGAACGCGAGAGCGCGCGACAGACGGCGGCGGTGACGATTAAAGCTCATCTCAAATATTTTCCTCGTCAGGAATTTCATAACTACCACTCTCCTGCATTGTTAAGGATACTAAAAGACCGGGTATTATATGATTGAAAAGGCAGCCTATCAAGCCGCCACGCCGAGCGCGACTTTTCGATTCAAGCTTGCCACATCTTGATTATTCGCGGCGGGACGGCCAGCGAAAAGTCTTCAAACTTAAGGGTCAGGTTTGGGTTGTAATTCGGGTCGTACGCCAGGCGCTCCTTCCAGACGTGCATCATGTACTCGACCTCCTTAGCAAACCTCGGCGCGTTCTCCGGCGTGTCGTCGCGCCCGCGTGAGGCCGACTCCAGGTGATACAGCTCGGCATAAGGCGTCCAGACAATCCGGTAGCCCCTCTCAGTGATGCGGATGCACAAATCAATATCGTTGAAGGCGACGGCGAGGTTGTCTTCGTCGAGGCCGCCGACCTCCTCGAAGACCCGGCGCGGCATCAGCATACAAGCGCCCGTCACGGCTGAAAAATTCTGAATAACCATCGCCCGGCTCATGTACCCGCCCGCGTCGCCGAGAATAAACCTGTGTGCATGCCCGGCCACGCCGTTGATGCCGAGAAGCACGCCCGCGTGCTGAACCGTGCCGTCGGGATAGAGCAATCTAGAGCCGACCGCCCCGACGCCGGGTCTAACCACATGACTCACCATCTCGCCGAGCCACTCCGGCGAAATCACCTTGATGTCGTTGTTGAGCAGCGCGACAATCTCGCCTTTCGACCGGCGAACGGCGAGATTATTAATCGCCGAGTAGTTGAAAGGAGCGTCGTAGGCGATGACGCTCACGCGCGGGTCTTGCTGAATCTCACGAAGGTAGCGAATGGTTTCCGAATCGGTGCTCTGATTATCGACGATGAGCATTTCGACCGCCTGGTAATCGGTCTCTTCGAGCACGCCTCGCACGACCTGACTCAAAAGCTCAAGGTGGTTGCGCGTGGCGATGACGACGCTGACGAGCGGGGCGGGTTCGGGCACGGGGTAAATCACACGATGGAAATTGAAGTGTCCCTCCGTGACGACGGCTTCGACTCCCTTGCGTTCGAGGTGAGAGCGAATAGCGCGCCGCGCCGCATCGTGCGCGTAATTCTTTTCGCCCGCAGCCAGCGCGACCGAGCCGGCGATGGCTCGCCAGTGATAGAGGACGTGCGGGATGTGGCGGATGTGTTCTTCGGGAATCTGCTCGATAAACCTGAGCGCGAGGTCGTAATCCTGACTTCCCTCGTAGCCCTCTCGAAAACCGCCGATTTTTTTGACGACGGAGGTACGATAGACGCCGAGGTGCGAAATCATGTTGTAGGAATAGAAGAGGTCTGGATTCCAGTCCGTCTTGAAATGCGGCTCGCAGCGCTCGCCCTTCTCGTCTATCTTATCCTCGTCGCTGTAGATGAGGTCGGCCTCCGGGTGCTCTCTCAACTCCTCGACGACCATGTAGAGAGCGTGCTCCGGCAGCTCGTCGTCGTTGTCGAGAAGGGCGACGAACTCGCCCGACGCAAGCTCCAGAGCGCTGTTGGAGGAGGCTGAGATATGGCCGTTCGTTTGACGATAGACAACCTTGATGCGCGAATCTCTGGCGGCGTATTCTTCGAGCACCTGCCGGACGTGAGGCTCGGTTGAATTGTCGTCCGCGATGCAGAGTTCCCAGATGGGATAGAGCTGCTTGCGAACCGATTCGATGGCCTTTCTTAGCCAGACCTCTTCCACGTTATAGACCGGCATGACGACGGAGATGAGAGGCTTGTAGTCGAACCTTTCGATGCGCTCCAGAATCGCCTCGCGGTCGGAGTCGTTCAAAGTGTCGTAGAGCGCCGCCCATGCCTGATAGTTGCGGGCCAAATCCGGCGGGGGCGGGCTGGCCTCCTGCGGCTCTGCCGGGGGCTGAGGAGGAGGAGGAGCGTCGTCTGTTCGGGCTTGAATTTCTCGCGCGTCGGGTGCGGGCTGAACGCCGTCGGCGGGCGGCTCAAGCTGGTCTCTGAGGGCTCGCAGAGGCCACGATAAGGCTCGACCGAGCCTGTAAGAACCCGACTTGCCGAAGTCCTCGACCGTTTTCTCGTAGGACTGGATGGTAATGTTCTTTCCTTCCAACTCCAACAATCTCTCTCGGAGCTGGTGGGTCAGCTCGTTGACGTGACGGGTCAGCTCGCCGATGTGCGCGTCCCTTTGTGTGAGTTGCGCTTCCAGGTTCCGCACATGCTGAGCCGTCTGCTGCTCTTGCAGCTCTTTGTGCTGGAACTGCTGAATTCTGAACTGCACCTGCCGCTCCCTGAGCCGCAACTGATGCAGGTTAAATTCCGACTGCTGCTCTTTGAGGCGCAGATGTTCTCTCACTTCTTCAAGCTCGCGGTCTCGCGCCTGTAGCTCACTGCCGAGCTTCTCAATCCGACGCTCACTTTCCTGCTCGACCTCTTCCATCCTGCGGCGGTAGGACTCGTCCAGATTTTGTAGCTGCTGGCTGGCCTGCTGCTCTCTGTCCTGTAGCTGTTGCCCGATGGCCGCTAGTTGCAAATTCTTTTCGTGTATCTGCGTATCTCTCTCGCGCAGTTGCAGGTTGATTTCCTCCAACTGGCGACCAAGCTCGATGAGTTGCAGATTTTTCCCGTGTATCTCGCCGTCTCTTTGCTCAACCTGCCGGGTGAGAGCTATCAGCTGGAGGTTCTTTTCATGTATCTGCGTGTCGCGTTCTCTCAATTTCTCTTCGACGCTCTGCAACTGCTGGCCGAAGGACGCGAGTTGCAGGTTCTTTTCGTGTATCTGCGTGTCGCGTTCTCTCAGGCGCTCTTCTATATCCTGTTTCTCCTGCCGGAGCGGCGAGAGCTGGTCGCCGGCCTGTTTGAGAAGATGCAGCTCTTTTGCGGCCTCAAGCCGCCCGCCCAACTGAGAGAAGACGAGCCGGATGTCCGACGCTTCTTTCTCCGTGCTGGCGAAGAGAGCCCGCAACTCCTTCGGGTAGCTCTGCCCGACGGCCAGGACGCCCAGCCCGTACGAATGATTGAACTCGAAATGAGGATACTGCGACTTGATTTCACCCCAGAACTTCCAGACGCCGAACTCCCGCTCCCGGACGTTGATGTCGTGGAAGAGGATGACGCCCCTTTCGGACATCTTGGGCAGCCACTTTTCAAAATCATTCCTGACCGCTTCGTAGGTGTGAAAGCCGTCGATGTGCAGAAGGTCGAAGCCGCCTTCGGGGAAATACTTGAGCGCTTCGTCGAAGGCGCTGCGAATCAGTTGCGAGAAGCTGCCGTAGAGCGGGTCGTGATGCGCCTTCAGGTCTTCGAGCACTTCGAGCCCGTAGAAGCCCGATTGCTCGTCGCCTTCCCACGTATCAATCGCATAGCAGCGCGTGTTGACGCCCAGCTCCTTCACCGCCTGGCAAAACGCACAATAGGAGACCCCGTAGTGCGTGCCCAGCTCGCCGATAACTCTCGGCCTCAACACATCGACCAGAAACATTGCGAAGGGAACGTGCCCCATCCAGGCCGACAGAGCTACCCGCGACGGAAAGGTGAAACAGATTGGATGTTCGAGTGGGTTGAATTTCGTCATAAACAATTCTCTTATGCTGTGAGGCGTGCGGGTGCGGGGCAGCGCGCACAGTCAAAAGTCTCGCTCAAGGATAAAACAGACGGACGGCGGCTCGCCTGCCGCGACGAGCCGGAAAGTTTACTGCACATCTATCTCCACCTTGTAAGCGGGCACGAAGTATTCTCTCCGGTCGGCCGACACGACCTTGAATCTGAGGGCGTGCCTTCCCTTACCGAGACTGGCGGCGGCGAGTCTGGCGGTGAAGCCCGTCTTCAGATACTTCTCATCCTCGAAATAAGCGACGACATCGCGGCGCTCATCTCCGTAGGAGACGAGCGTATCATTCCTGCCGTCCACGTTGACGAAGACGCCCGAGGCCGGTCTCTGATGCTTGAAATCTATAGCCCAGCCGTTGAGGACTATCTCGGGGCTATCCGCCGGAACCGTGTAGACCTCGCCCGGCTTCCAGGGCTTGGAATTGAACAAATCTACATAGAAAGCGGTGGTCGAGCCGCCGGGCGAGAGCGTCGTCAGGTCTATCTCTGCCGGGACGGCGCTCAAGGCAGATGCGCCCTGCTTCTCTCCGGCGCAGCCGCCGAGGGCGGCCACTATACTTAAAAGAAGAGCGGCCAGAGCGACGCGGGCGACGCGGGCGGCTCGACCGCCGACGCCATTTCCAGCCTCCAAAGATGCTTCGCTTCGCTGCCAGCTCATCCGATTCTTACTTTCGGCGCGCCCGCCCGCTCGCTTCAAGCGCGCAGCCGTCGCCTTTTCCTTTAGTTGGTTTTGCGATATACCTTTGTTTCAATCAAACCGGAAGAAACATCCTTCGACTTTTGAAGAATCGTTCGGCGTCGCCTCCTCTTGCTGTCGAGCTATGTCCGGTCGTCCGAGCAGACGAGACTTTCAACCTGCGGAGCTAACGTAGATGGCGAGCAGCCAAAAGGAATTCGACCAGTACGCCGAAGACTACGACCTGCATCTCGAACAGGCGATTTCCGTGTCGGGCGAGAGCAAAGATTACTTCGCGCGCGGGCGCGTGCTCTGGCTTTCACGCCTGCTCGACAGGTGGCGGACGAGAGTCGAGAGCGTTCTTGATTTCGGCTGTGGGACGGGCTCGGCCACCCCGCACCTGTTCGAGATACTGAAGGTCGAATCCCTTCTCGGTCTCGACGTTTCGCCCCGCTCGGTCAGTATCGCGCGCCGGACTTACGGCTCTGAGCGTGCGCGCTTCCTGCTCTTTGAAGAATACGAGCCGGCCGCCGCGCTCGACCTCGTCGTCGCCAACAACGTCTTCCACCACATCGCGCCCGAAGAGCGCGCCGAGTCGCTCGACCTTATCCTAAAGTCTCTCAAACCGGGCGGCCTGCTCGCCTTCTGGGAACAGAACGCTTGGAATCCGGCCACGCGCTACGTGATGAGTCGCTGCGAGTTCGACCAGGACGCCGTCCTGCTCTCGCCGGTCGAGGCGCGACGCCGACTGCGCCTCGCCGGTTTCGAGCTTCTGCGCACCGACTTTCTCTTTATCTTCCCCAGAGCGCTCGGCTGGCTTCGCTTTCTCGAACCTCTCTTCTGCAAGCTGCCCTTCGGCACACAATACATGGTGCTCTGCCGCAAGCCTTGAACGCTCCCGCGCTCGACCTCTTCGCAAATCTTTTCCCGTCAGCGCCCGCTATCTGCGCATGGAGGCGACAGTCCGGTTCATCTCCGAGGCTCGGTCGGAGTCCGGCGCTTCAGGCGTCGTCTCAGGCGTCGTCGTGCCGGTCGCTTCCGAGCGCCGGGCGTCGAACCCGCGCCGCTCCTGTACGAAGTAGAGTGGCCGGCGCTTGGCCTCTCCGTAGATGCGCCCGACGTATTCGCCGATGATGCCGAGGAAGACCAGTTGGACGCCGCTCATAAAAAGCACGGCGATGAAAAGCGACGCCCAGCCGCGCACCCAGTCGTGCGTATAGAGACGCGCGATGAGCACGAAGAGGATGCCGACGAGCACCAGTCCCATGATGACGAAGCCAATCCAGGTGGCGAGTCTGAGCGGGAGGATGGAGAAGGAGATGACGCCGTCGGTGGCGAAGTTCAGCATCTTCAGGAGCGGGTACTTGCTCTTTCCGGCGTGTCGCGGCGCACGCGTGTAGAGCACGGCTATCTGTTTGAAGCCGACCCAGCTCACCATCCCTCGAAGATAACGCGCCCGCTCCGGCATGAGCAGCAGCGCATCGACCACCTTTCTGTCCATCAGCCGAAAATCGCCCGCGTCGAGCGGAATCTCCACGTCCGAAAGACGGTTGATGAGACGATAGAAGGCTCTCGCCGTCCACCGCTTGAAAGAGGTTTCGCCCTCCCTGTCCGTGCGCATTCCGTAAACCACCTGATAGCCGTCCCGCCAGCGTTCGACCATTTCGCGGATAAGCTCGGGCGGGTCTTGCAGGTCGGCGTCGATGACGACGACGGCGTCGCCGGAGGCGTGCTCCAGCCCGGCGGTCACGGCTATCTGGTGGCCGAAGTTTCTCGACAGCCTGACGACGCGCACGCTCGCGTCTATCGCTTGCAAACGCTCCAAGAGCGCCGGCGTCTCGTCCCGGCTTCCGTCGTCCACGAAAATCAGCTCGAACCCAACCGGCTCCAACTGCCGCAGCGTCGCCACGAGACGCCTGTGCGTCTCGGCGATGACCTCCTCTTCGTTGAAGCAGGGAACGACGACTGAGATAAGCATAAACGAACCTCTCGAACGGATGCGCGAACCCCTCGGTCTTCAATCGTGCAGCGTAACTTCCAAAGGAGAAGCGTCGGGAGCGCCTGCAATCTGGAAATCGGTCGTCCAGTCCAGGAGCGGCCTGAGCAGGCCGGGGATGGGGCCGATGTAATCTCCGCGCGCCGAATCGCCGTGCTGCTTGTCTACAATCTGAAAGGTCGCCACGTCGCGCTCGTAGACGTGCGTGGCGGTCGAGGGCAGGTGCGACTCGATGGCGGCGTGGATGAGCACGTTGCCTTCGGAGAGGAAATTGCCCGGAATCCAGAGCGTGCTCACGTAAGTCCCCTTCTCTCTCGGACGACTGCGCCACTCGGGGCCGACATCGTGGCTTGAAAAAAGGTTTGCGCCCTCTTCGTTCGAGAGCAGAATCTTCGGCGTCAGCATGTGGCCTGCTTCCAGCACGTCGTAGGTCATCTCGACTCCGACCCGCTTTCTGATGTCAACCGACTCGGCCGTTCGCCCTTCTTCATCCCTGGCTCGCACCTTTCGCAAACGGACGACGTGATTTCCCGGCGCTCTCTCCCCCTCGACCCATTCCTTCTCCGATGTCACCTTCAGGCTCGCGCCCATATACTCGTTGACGATGACGTGCGCCTCGCCGTCCCTGACGATGTGCCCCTTGTCTATCAGCAGGACTCGCTCACAGAGGCGCGTCACCGCCGCCATGTTGTGAGAGACGAAGAGAATCGTGTGCCCCTGCTTTCTTATCTCGCTCATCTTGTCGAGGCATTTCTGCTGGAACGACATATCGCCCACCGCCAGCACTTCATCCATAATCAACACCTCCGTATCGAGATGCACGGCGACGGAGAAGGCGAGCCGCAGGTACATCCCTGACGAGTACCACTTGACCGGCGTGTCGATGAATTTCTCTATCTCGGAGAAAGCGACTATCTCGTCGAAACGGCGCGCAATCTCGCTTCGCCTGATACCGAGAATCGTGCCGTTGAGAAAGATGTTTTCGCGCCCCGTGAGGTCTGGATGAAAGCCCGTGCCGACTTCGAGCAGGCTTCCGATTCTGCCGTAGACTTCGCTGCGGCCTGTCGTCGGGATAGTGATGCGCGAGAGGATTTTCAGGAGAGTCGATTTGCCCGCGCCGTTATGTCCGATGAGGCCGACCACTTCGCCCGGCTGCACTTCAAAGTTAATGTCCTTGAGAGCCCAGATAACCTCGGTCGTCGGCTTGTAGCTTTTACGCAGCCGCCTGAAGGGCGCGGCCATCACGCCGGCGAACATCTCGCGGAAAGTAGCGTAGCCGGCGTCGAGGCCGCCGATGCTGTAACGCTTGCTCAGATTCTCAACTCTGATAATCGGTTTCATCCGCGCCCTCAGCTAAATCAGGTCTGCGAAGCTCTTTTCGATGCGCCGGAAGGCGTAGACCGAGCCTACCAGGATGACGACGGTGAGCGCCGTCGAGACGTAGATGCCCGTCCAGTTAAAAGCCTTATCGGCCACCAGCGAGGCGCGTATGCCCTCGACTATCCCGGTCAGAGGGTTGGCGTACATCATCCAGCGCCATTTTTCGTCCACGACGCTCAGAGGATAGATAATCGGCGTGACGAAGAACCAAACCTGAGTGACGAACGGCAGCGCGTGACGCACGTCTCTGTACTTCACTGTGAGGGCTGCGAGCCACGTCCCGAAGCCGAGCGAGAGCAGCGTCGTCAGCAGGAAGAGCGCGGGCAGCATGAGCAGTTTCGGCGACAGGCTAACGTCGTGATAAACGGCCAGCCCCGCGAAAATCACAGAGGCAATCAGCAAATCGACCAACCCGGCGCCGACCACCGAAGCCGGAATGATGATGCGCGGGAAGTAGACCTTCGTGATGAGATTGGCGTTGTTGACGAGGCTCACGCTGCCGAGCATGATGGCGGTGGAGAAGAACGTCCAGGGCAGCAGTCCGGAATAGAAGAAGAGAAAGTAGCTCATGCCCTCGGTCGAGACGCCCATGAAGATGCCGAAGAAGACGGAGAAGACGAGCATCATAAAGAGCGGCTGGATGATAGCCCAGGCCGCCCCCATCGCCGTCTGCTTGTACTTCACCTTGATGTCGCGCCACGTCAGAAAATAGAGCAGCTCACGATGCGCCACCAGCTCCTTAAGACTGAGCGGCACGAGAGAATCGCGCGCGTCGTTGACGACGACGGGACTCTCAGGCAGCCTCTCGGGCGGGGCGGACTGCGGCAACCCGGCCTCGCTTTCACGTTCAGTTTCGACGGCGGACTCTCTCTCTTCGAGTACGCCTGCGCTTTCGTTAGCCATTACTTCTTCCGACTCTGGAAACTCCGACCCCTCTGCCCGGATGAGCCTGACACGCCCGGACGCGAAACTTTCTCGCTTCCCGTCATTGGCGAGTCATCGTCGATTAGCTCAGACGCCTTCTCCGGCGTAGCTGCAAACTGTAGATGATACCGCAAGCTCAGGCCATTTTGCATCCGCCGGAAGAGGTCGGGGTCAGTGGCGGGGGCTTCTCTGCCGTCTATTCGTCAGACTATCCAGGGGGGTCGGGGAACTGCTGCGCGTCCTTGACAGGACTTCTGCTCTCTCGCCGAAGGGGGACGTGCGTCTTCAGAGCCAGTTGAGATTTTTGGGGATGTATTCTTCGGGCAGCGTCTCGTAGTAAGACCTGCTCTTCCTGCTCATCAGGTTGAAATAGAAGATGTGCCTGAGGGCGGCGACACCGTCCATCCAGGTAATCTTCTTGCCTTCGATATAGTTTCTCGGAAAGTAGGAGATGGGCAGCTCCATGATGCGCAGCTTGAGATGCGCAATCTTGGCCGTCACTTCCGGCTCGAAGCCGAAGCGGTCAGCTTCGAGCCGTATGTTTTTGATGACATCGGCGCGAAAAAACTTGTAGCAGGTCTCCATGTCCGTCAGGTACAGACCGCTCAGGACGTTGCTCAGCAGAGTCAGCACCCGGTTGACGAAGTAGTGAAACGTCCGGTGCACCTGATAGTTCGACTTTTTGAATCTCGACCCGAAGACCACTTCGGCCTTGCCTTCGACGAGCGGTTTGAGGAGCGCCGCAATGTCCTGCGGGTCGTACTCGAAATCGGCGTCCTGAATGCCTATGAAATTGCCGCTCGCCTTCTGAATGCCGACGCGGATGGCCGCGCCCTTGCCCTGATTCGTCGGCTGGTGGATGAAGATGACAGCCGACTTGAACGGAAAGTTTCGGATAATCTCCGCCGAGCCGTCGGTCGAGCAGTCGTCGATGATAACCAGCTCTTTCGCGATGGGAAGCTCAAGACGGTCGATGAGGGTGAGGAATTCCTCCAGGTGCGAAGCTTCGTTGTAGACCGGGATGACGAGGCTCACCATCTGATTCGAGAGATACTCCACCTCCGCGCCGTCCATCGTTCGTTCGATTGACGGCGGCCTCTCTGCCTGAACATTATCGAGCGCCTTCGTGTTCGCCATCAGAACTCCTCGTCTCGATGCAGTCTCGACAGCTCGTTTACCACTCGAAGCTCACACGCGCCGACGCGCCGTTTCAACCGAAATACTTGAAGCCGATGCGCAGGCTCTTCAAGGCCGTCGGCGGCAGCGCCCAGACGAGCATCAGCGACATCAACCCATGAGAGAGGGCGAGCGCCGGAAGGTTAGGCACGCGCTGATAGACGCTCGCCCAGATGAGGCCGCCCGCGAAGGTGGCGGCGGTCAGCCAGGGATTCGGCAGGTGAAGCAGCGCGAAGATTGAGGCCACGACGAGCGTGCTCGGCCAGCCGCGCCCACAGACGATTTGCGCCCGCCGGTTGATGAAACCCTGCAAAGCATACTGCTGAATGAGCCCCCAGACGGGCAGCCACACAACCCACTGCCACTCTTGCAGCTTGCTCAAACGAAAACTTCTGTTGAGCCACCCGACGAGGACGACGAGCGCGGCGGCCGCAAGCATCGGCAACAATAACAGACGCAGGGCTCGCACGAAGTTGTCGAACCGCCAGCCAATCTCGCGCGCCCCTTCGCCGCGCGCGCGGTGCGAGAGAAACATCAGCGCGAGCGCGAACAGGAGCGGGATGCCGCCCACCAGCTTGCTGTTCTCCGCGAAAGGCAGCACGACCCACGCGATGATGAGAAACGAAAGCGTCACGGATGCAATCTCCCACAGCGCGAGCGTACGGCTGCCAACCGTCTGCGTCGCCTCCGACGACTGCAACGATTGCGACGATTGCAACGCCTCCGACGGCTGTGACGCCTGCTCAGCATCCATCTCAGCCGCTTTCGCCCCGGGCGGCGACTCTCTCTCCAACTCTTCGACGCTCAAACAGTTTCTCTCCCTTTCGCTCGATGCCTTTCAGAGCGCGCCTGCTCTTGCGGGCTCGTCCTGCGGATTGGCTCGCTCACTGCGGAATCGTAAAGCGAGCGGGTCTGCCGACGAGACGCAAAGTACGTCCGTTTGCGTCTGCGCTTTGGTGGACGGCGTAGACGCGCGCCTCGTGTTCGCCGGGAGGAAGCGGCGGCGTGAAGAAGAAGAAGCCGTACTCTCCTTCCGGGATGCCGCTCTCGACGAGGTCGCGGCGCGGCTGGTCTGCGACGCGCGTCTCGACGAGACGCCCGTCGATGTAGAGCTGCACTTCGACGCGCGCGCGCAGGTCTTCGCGGCTGACGACCCAGCCCCGCACCGAGACGGCGTTGGCCTCGTCGAGCCAGCCGCGAAAGAAGGGCTCGGCGGGAGTCGCCTCCAGCCGGAAGCGGAAGGGGTTGCCGAGCTGTTGCAGCGTCCGGCGCTTCCCTGCGCCGCTCGCATGAACTGCGTAGACCCTCGCCTCGTGCTCGCCTTCTTCGAGCGGCGGCAGAAAAAAGTAGAAGCCGTGCCGCTCATCCTCCGTCGCGCCGGCCGCGACGAGGTCGGGGCGCGGAAACTCCGCCAGGCGGCTCTCGACGAAACGCCCGTCGATGTAGAGCTGCACTTCGACGGGCGAGCGCGCATCGGCGCTGTTGACAGCCCAGCCCGAGACGCCGCGCAAGCTCGCATCGTCGAGCCACCCGCGCAGGTAAGGGCTGAAGGCCGTGTAATAGAACCCGACGGCGAAGACGCCCACGAACAGCACATCGACGATTGATTTGATAATCAGGTAATGCGTCAGTCGCGCGAGCGCTTCGGGCGTCTCTCCCGTCTCTCTTCTGGAAATCATCTCTACTCGGCGAAAGGTCGGAAACCCCTGTCTCCCTTCTCCAAATCCGTCGGCGGGCATCCGTCTGAAGATTCGCTTGAAGAGCTTTAAGCGTCGAAGTTTATCACATCAAAGGCGCAGACCCGGACGCTCCGGCTCAGGCGTCGGAGCGACGCTCTGCCTTTGGCTCGACCTTTCGCCCAAAGGTTAGACATTAGACATCGGCTTCGACTTCGAGTGGAGATGTCAGAAGGCGACAGTCGGGGCGCGCTCGATTGCCTCGACGCGCGCGAGCCGAGCAGCGATTTCGCGCCGGCGACGCTGGCATTGAAGCTGCGCGTCAATCCACTCGCCGACTGCGAGCGCCGCGCCGTAGGCCGTGCGCGCCTTCTTCAATTCGTGTCGCGGCGCGTCGCCGAAGTGCCCGGTGCGTTCGGGCAGAGTGAAGTCCGTGTCGAACTCGTCGTCGGCCTGGGGCAGATGTGCGGCCACGCGCGCACGCGCGAGATGATAGTCGCCGCGCAGAAGCTGAACGGCGTAGCGGTCGTGGCCGCTCTCAGACCTGCGCATGACTGAGAGACGCGCGAGCAGGTCTCTGGCGCGCTCGTGCTCTCCGGCGACGAGAAAGGCGCGCACGCACGTCTGCGCCGCCGCGTAGCGCGTCCCGCCCCAGTCCGACAGCTCGACGCTTTGCACGGCTCGCCGCGCATAGTCTACAGCCTCGTCGAGTCGTCTTTCCATGCGCGCCAGCTTCGACTTCATCTGTGCGTGCGCGCTCTCACGGATTCGGTAGTTCTTCTCCTCGCGCGGCTCCTGTTCTTCCCAGAGACGCAGGTAGCGGGCGGCCTGTGCGGCGTCTCTCAGGGCGAGGCTGATTTGGAAGAGCTGTTCGAGGTGCGTCGTGCCCCAGAGCTTCGGGCAATCCTTTTCCCAGACAGACCACGCCTCCTGCGCCGTCGAGAGCGCATCATGCGTCATGCCGCGCGCGAGCTGAAGCTCCGCCTTGTAGAAGAGAATCCTGCTCTTCCAGCTCGTGAAGCCGGCGCTTCTCAGGTAGCTCTCGGCTTCCGTATAAGCTCGCTCGATGGTCGGAAGGCTGACGGGAAGCTCCTGGCCAATCTCGATGTGGTCGGTCAGATTTCCGTAGACGCAGCAGGATTTAATCTCTGCTCCGTCGGCGTCCGAAAGAGGCGCGAGCAGCGAGAGGGCTTCGCGCAACCTGTCTGCGCCGACGAGCGCGTCGGCCGCCGCGCGCCGCAGGACGGGCTTGAGCCACGCGGGCACTTCGTCGTGCGCCTCGGCGATGCCGAGAGCCTTTCTGTATAGCTCTTGAGCGTGCTGAAGCTGGCCGTTGCCGTAGGCCGCCTCCGCCGCGTTGTAGAGGTCGAGCACCTCGATGTACATCGTCAACATAACCATTTCCCCTGAAACAAGAGACCCGAAGGTCGAGATGTTCATCCGATTAAATCCAGCTCTTCGCCCGGCTGGTGCAGGGTGAGGCGGTCGCGGTCGCCGAGCACCATCTCGAAGAGACGGACGAGATGCCGGTGGATGGCTTCGGCGTTGTTCTGCGTCAGAAGGTTGTGCGAATAGAGCAACGCGCTATGGTAGACGCCGAGCATAATCTCCCGCATCAGTGGATTACGACGGTCTTCGACGACGAGCTGCGCGACGAGCGGGTTGTCGGCGTTCAGAGAGAGAAACTGCGGGCGGCGGCGGCTCTGCTCGACGGCTTCGCGTGCGATGTCGTCGAGCGCGCTCGTCAGAGTCAGGCTCGTGAGCCTGTCGCGCAAGCGCCGCTCGGCTTCGGTCTCCGGCGTCTCGATGATGACGGCGGGCAAATCCCCCGGCGCGAAGCGGCGTACCTGCACGCGGACGTTCGTCACGCCCGAGCGATACAAGTGCCCCTCCATGTCCAGCTCAAGCTGACGAAAACGCTCTTCGTCGTTCGGCGCGAGACGCAGGAAAAGCTCCGGGTCGTCGGTCGCGTCGAGGCGTTCGAGGTAAACGTCTTCCGCGTGCCTTTCCGTATACTTCCTGAGCAGCTCTTCCTCGAAGCTGTAACCGGCGTTGATGACGACCCAGCCGCGCGCCTCCGCCAGCCTGTAGAACTGCGTGGCCGCGCCGCGATAAGCGAAGTAGTAAATCGGCGCTCGCCCGCGCGTCTCTTCGCGCGGAGCGTTTGCGCCGAGATACTGACGCAGCGACATCGGCCCCCGGCTCGTCTCGAAGATGAGCAAATCGCCGACGCGCTCGAAGAAGTCGTCGTGATAAAAGGCCATCCCCTTGAGATGATAGTGATGCCAGAGGTTGATGCGCGCGAACTTCTCCGGCTCGAACTCGGCCAGGTAGCCGAGACGCTCGACGACGATTTCTCCCAGCCGCTTCTGGAGAAAATCGAACGAAGGATGGTTGCGCTGAATCTGGTCGCGCGCGGCGGTCGGCTGCAAGTCGGGCGTATCGACGATGCCGCGCACGAACTTCGCCCAGGGCGGCAGCAAGCTCGTGTCGTCGGCGCGAATCAGCATGCGGCGGACGAAGATATCGACGACGCCCGTCGTGTTGATGTCGGGCATGTGGCGGTCGGAGATGAAGAGCGCGCCGCGCGCCGTGTACTTGCCGTCAATCTCGACCGGCATCACGTCGAGCATGATGTCGGGATAGCGCCGGTTGAGAAAATCGACGTAAGCCTCCTGCCGCGCCGTGTCCGAAGGCCAGATTGTGCGATGCCAGGGAGCTTCGACGGCGTTGACAGCGCCGCGACCGTTCACCGAAATCGGAAACTGTATGAAGTCGCAATATCTGACGATGCTCTGGCGCAGTCGCTCTTCGTCGAGCATGAAAGTGTAGTCGGGCGCGATGGTGACGATTATCTCCGAGCCAACGTCGCGCTTGTCGTCGGCATAAAGCTCGCAATCAATCGAGCCGGAGTTGTGCCAGGCGAAGGCTTCGTCGGAGTCGAGCTTGCGCGTGCGGACGACGACGCGCTCGGCGACGACGAAGGCCGAGAGCATGCCGATGCCGAACTGCCCGATTAACTCGAAGGCGCTTGTGCCCTCTCCGGCGAGCTGCTTTCTCGACGCGCTCGTGCCCGAAGAGCCGATGACGGCGAGAAACTGCTTGATGTCCTGCCTGTCCATGCCGATGCCGTTGTCGCGGAAGACGAGGCGGCGCGCGTGTGAGTCGAAGGTGATGTCGATGCGCCCGGCGAGGTTGGGCTCGCGCTCGCGTCGGCGCACGATGCTGTCGTTGGCGTTCTGCACAAGCTCGCGCACGAACACGTCCGGCTCGGAGTAGAGGTGCTCGGCCAAAAGCTTGATGAGACCCTCGAAGTTGGTCTCCATCTTGAATTTTTCCGGTGCGTTGTTCATCTTTCCCTCTCTAACCTGATGACTTTATGAATTGCGGCGACGGATGAGCGCGAGCGTGCGCGCTCGTCCGCGCGCAGGACGCCGACCGTGTTGGCGAGACTCCCGCCAACGCTTGCCCGCGTCTGCTTCCGGGTGTTGTTTGATGGATGGGGAGATGTCCGTCGTCGGGAGACCGTTCTGGTTCTCGTCTCCCGACGACGAACAGTTCGCGTGGGAGAGTTAGCGGAGTTTGCGGCTCAGGCGGCGCAGGTAGGAATCATAAGCCAGACGCTTGCGCGAGTCCTTGCCCCGGCTGGGGTCTTCGAGCAGCTCGGAGAGTTCGGAGAGCGATGTCTCCTCGTCGCTTACGTCCTGATCATGCCTCATCCGGGCGAAGAGCGGCGCGCTCGCCGACATACTGGCCGCGACAACTCCTCTCGCCGATGCGAAATCGCCCCTGTCCATGTGAGCCATCGCCTCGCGGCGCGCACGCGCGTTCATCAGAAGCTGCACGGCCTTGCCGACCTCCGCCCTCAAAGGCAGATGCTCGATGGCCGACTCTTCATCGAACTCAACTTCAAACGCCTGCTTGACGACCTCAGCCGCTTTCGCGTCCTGCGGCGTGTAGCCGAGGCGCAGGTCGAGCAGTCGGAGCTTCGTGCGCGAAGGCTGCGCCGGAATCTTCAGTTGGACGACCACTTCGAGCGGCGAACCGGCCTGTAGGTTCGGAAGTTTGTAGCGACCCGTCTCGCCAAGCTCGAAATCGTTGAGCACATCGACGAGGCGCACGCCGTCTGCCGGAACGAGGCCGAGCGTGATGGTGTGCGCCACCTGCGCGATGAGCCCTTCAAGCTCGACGGCGAAGATGCGCTGCATGTCCTCCGGCTCCTGAACGTGCCAGGCGTTGCCGCCTCCCGCCTCGGCCATCGGCATCAGAAGGTCTTCGTTGAAGTCGCCGCCGATGCCGATGGTCGAAGTACTCACGCCGCGTTTGAAGAGTCCGCCCGCCTGCGAAACTATCTCGTCGGTGTTGGTGATGCCGACGTTCGCCAGCCCGTCGGTAATCAGGAGAACGCGGTTGATGCCTTCTTGCGAGAGGTGTTCGCTGACCTGCATGCCGCCGCGCACCCAGGCTTCGTGCAGCGCCGTCGAGTTTCGCGCGCGAATGCGCCGCAGGCTCTCTTTCAAGACCGTCTTGTTCTCGACGGGCTGGCTCGGAATAAGCACTTCAATCTCGTCGTCGAAGATGACGACGCTCAGTCTGTCCTGTGGAAGCAACTGGTCGATGCAGTATCGGGCGGCCTCGCGCGCGCGCTCCATCTTGACGCCGTCCATCGAGCCGGAACGGTCGAGCACGACGCTCAGGTTGAGACGCGGCCTGTGCCCCGCTACCGTCTCCAGTTCCGGCGCAGTGATGCGAAGCAGCACGTCTACGGTCTGCTCGCGCCCCGCCGCGAGCCTCGCGCGCTCTGTGATGAACTCTACTCTCGGTGCTGTCTGCGACATAAATTCAACTCTCTCCCTTCCCCGGCCTCCCGCCGTGTAATGCTATGCGCTCCAAAATCGACTGCACCAGCCGACGCAAACCCTTCGTCTCGCGCGGCACGCGGTAACTCGCGCGTATGTGCAGCTCCAACCCCGGCTCAATCTCGACGCGTCGCCAACTATCTCGCTCAGCCTGCGGGAGAGAGTGCTGAGCGTCGGGCGCGCTCAACTCCGAGCTGATGCTCGCAGGCAAAGACCCGGTCGAACGCTGCGACCTCGCAGGCGAAGCAGGTGGGGCGGGTGAAGACGCGGGCGGGGCGCTCGCAGGTTTCCTCAGCAGCGTTTCCAGATAACGCAAAGCCTCGTTCTTCTCGCCCGAACCCGTCTTCCTCTCGCCCTCGCCGCTCAGGAGCAATCGCTCCAACTGCCGCTCGCCCCGGCTGCCCACCAGCTCGCGGATGGTGCGAATCGGCAGCCGCTCCGATTGCAGCTTCTTGACGACGAGCAGTTGCAGCAGATGCCTGTAGCCGAAGACGGAGGCCGTGCCCTGCTTATCTTCTGCGGGCGAGATGAGCCCTTCCGACAGGTAATAACGGACGGTGCGCTCGTCCGGAAGCTCCGTCACCGTCCCGCGCTCCTGCACGTAGCCGCCAACCGAAAGTATCTTCGCCGCCTGCTCCGCCAGCTCCGCCACCCCGACGTATTTCCGGTGGCGAACCCCGTCAAGCCACTCTTTCATGGAACGCATCATACAACCGCTACTTTCTATTGTCAACAGTAAATACTGTCGATAACGACGGACTTCCGGAATTTTTACTGTCGGAAGCGAATTTCGTCGGCGCGTGAGGTTGAGCGCCCGGGGCACAAGGAGGAATGGGCGCTCAGTCGTCGCTGCCTTCCGAAAGCTCCTCGAACATCTTGTAGTAAGTCTCAGCCATGCCGAGTCGCTGGTAGGTCTGCTGCGCGACGAGGTTCTGCTTTTCGACGTAGAGGCGAAAGCCGCAGACGTTGCCCTCAGCAGCCGCGCGCTCTTTGACGAACGCGTAGAGCCTTCGATAGACGCCGCGACGGCGGAAGTCCTCCCGCACGTAGACGCTCTGTATCCACCAGAAGAGCGCGTTTCGCCAGTCGCTCCATTCGTAAGTGATGAGAAGCGAGCCGACGATTTCGTCCTCCGCGCCGCTCGCGCCCGGCGCTTCGGCGACGACGTAGAAGCCGTAGCTCGGATTTCTGATGAGAGCGCCGACGCCCGCCGTCAGCACATCGACGGAAAGCTCTTTAGCTTCCGTCTCCCGAGCCATCGCGCGATTGAATCCGACCAGGGCATCTACGTCGCCTTCGCCGGCGAGTCGGAGGCTTATCTCCTGTTCCGAATGTTCAGTCATCTTTTCTGTTCCTGATGTTCCGTTATCTTCAGAGCATCCCTCGGACTATTCCGGCTGGAAACCGCGAAGCGGCATGTCGGGGCGGCGTTGCAGCCAGTTGTCGGCGGGATAATGACAGTCGGCGTCGATGACGTGAAGGGTGTAGGCGTGGCGCGAGCGCGGCGAGCGGTTCGGGTGGCTGAGATGCGGCAGGAGGCCGTCGAGGATAACCAGCGTCCCCTTCGCGGCTTCGAGCGGGACGAGCGCGTCCGTAGGCCAGGGTGCGGGGTCGCGGGTCTCGAAGCGCGCAGAGCCTTCGGGCGTGCGCAGGAAGCGCGACTTGAGACCGAGCCTGTGTCCGCCGGGTATCGCCCACATGCAGCCGTTCTCGACCGTCGCATCTTCGAGGGCGAACCAGAAGCCGACGACGCTCGGCGGCTCGGTGTAGAGAAAGGTGCTGTCCTGATGGCAGGTCACTTCGCCGCCGATGCCGGGCTGCTTGAAAATGTACATCGACTGGACGAGCAGCGGGCGGGAAATGTTCAGGTCGGCGGATAGTTGCGCAAGCTCCGGGGTGCGCGAGAAGCGATTGAAGACGGGGTCGAGGTCGTGCAGCGCGTGGCCGATTTTGTTAATCGAGCGTTCTTTGCTCCGGCGAAGACGGCCTGTGGAGTCGAAGGCGTCTTCCTCGAAGAAGAAGCTGACGCGGTCACCCGACTGCATGAAGTAAGAGTCGCTCGTGCGCGTCTGCTCGCGCGTCGAGAAGATGGAGACGACGCCTTGCGGGTCAAATTCTTCGACCAGTTCTTCGGCGCGCCGGCGCAGGCGGTCGCATTCCGAGCCGGCGACGAAACGCTCAAGGACGAGGTAGCCGTCGCGTCGGTAGTCGGTTAGCTGTCGAGCAGAGAGCTTCATTGAAAGAGGCCGACTCTCCTTGAGGCTACGAATGATTGATGAGCGTGAGCCGACAGGATACCACGTTTGAGCTTCGGGACTGACAGTTAAGAGCATCGCTCGAAGAGCCTCGACCGCGCTTTCAAGAGCCCGCCCGTCGCACCCTCGAAGCAGAATCGACGAAGGAAGTGTTGATTGGATTCCTCGCCGTTTTCCGCGTTAGTAGGTGGAAGGAAGTTCGGGCGGGAGTTGAACCCGCGAGAGTGAAGGAGTTGGAGAGATGGACAAACAGAATGCTTCGCAGGAGCTGCCGCCGCAGGCAGCGTTGTTGAATATGATTGTGGGCTTCATGGGCTCGCAGGCGATTTACGTGGCGGCGAGGCTGGGCATCGCCGATTTGCTCAAAGACGGCGCGAGGAGCGTCGAGGACTTGGCGAAGGAGACGAAGACCGATGCGCGCTCGCTTTACAGAGTGCTGCGCGCGTTGTCGAGCCTCGGCGTCTTCACGGAAGCCCGCCCGCGACACTTCGCCCTGACGCCTCTGGCCGAGCCTCTGCTGACGGATGCGCCGGGCTCTCTGCGCGCCTTCGCCAGTTTCATGTCAGCCGATTGGCACCTGCGCCCATGGGGCGACATTCTGCACAGCGTCAAGACCGGCGAGGTCGCCTTCAAGCACATCTACGGGCAGGAGTATTTCCCTTACATCGGCCAGAACCCGGAGGCCGCGAGGGTCTTCGACGATGCGATGACCAGTCTTTCGGCGACGGCAGCGCCCGCCATCGCTTCCGCCTACGACTTCTCAGCCTTTCAAAAGATAGTCGATGTCGCGGGCGGCCACGGGCTGTTGCTTTCGGCAGTTCTTAAAGCGAATCCGAACTTGCAGGGGATGCTCTTCGACGTGCCTTTCGTCGTCGAGGGCGCGCGGCCTCTGCTCGAAGCCGAAGGCGTCTCGGAGCGCGTCGAGCTGGCGGCGGGCGACTTCTTCGAGTCCGTCCCGATGGGCGGCGATGCTTACATGATGAAGCACATCATTCACGACTGGGACGACGAGCGCGCCCTCAAGATTCTCCGCAACTGCCAGCGCGCGATGAAGAAAGACGGACGGCTTCTGCTCGTCGAGGTGGTGATACCGGAAGGCGACGCGCCCTCGTTCGGCAAGTTCATCGACCTTGAGATGCTGCTCTTCACCGGAGGCTGCGAGCGCACCGCAGGCCAGTACCGGGAGCTGCTCGACGATGCGGGGTTTGAGCTGACGCGCATCGTCCCGACCCGGTCGCCCTACAGCATCGTCGAAGCGCGGCGCAGGTAGTCTCGCAGATTGTCTCTGCTTCGAGGGCACGGGGAGCAAACAGTAACGGCGAGAGACAGGGAAGAGAAACGGCGAAGGCCGCAAAGTGGAACGATGAATTTGATTCATCTCATTCATTCGTTCATTCATTCATAAAATCGTTTCGCCTTGCGGCCTTCGCCGTTTCTCTTCCCTGTCTCTCCTGCGGATATGATTGAGAATCAAGCTATCGGAAACGAAAGCGCAGTCGAGCCAGCAGAGGCTCGACTGCGCTTTCGTTTCTTTCGGGAATTATTTCTTTGACGAACCCATTGAAAGAAAAGAGTGGTGAGTGTGACCCATTCACCTGCAAAAATGACTTTCACCCCGAGCCGCTTCTGAAGCTCTGCGCGATACTCTTCGACAGACCTGTTAGCTTTCTCCTGATTACAATTCCGGCAAGCCGGAACAACATTTTCGGGAGAGTGGGCTCCGCCCCGAGAGCGCGGAACAACATGGTCGAGCGACATCGGCGCGCGTTCTTTCGGCACGCCGCAATACCAACAGCCGTCGCCGCAACGCCTGTAAGCTCGTCTTCGCAGTGCCTTATTATTCGCCATATGGGTTCGTCAAAGACATTGTTCCCTTTCTTTCGCTTGCTGCTGCTCGCGCGGGCTTTCTAGGGACGTCCGAAGCGTGCGCGGTATTCGCCGGAGACGATGAAGGCTTTGACCATCTCGGCTCGGTGGAAGTCGCCGCCGAACTGGTTGAGCTTGGAGAGCCAGAAGTTGAAGCCGTCGAGGTTGCGGTCGGGCGCGTCGTCGGGGTTGCGCCGAAGGTAGCCGAAATACTGCATGAGCACGAAGGCGGGATTTTTCTCGCGCAGGGTGAACTCTTCGTTTTCGGCAATCTTTTGCAGGACGCTCATGCGCGTCTCGGTGCGTGTGGCGAGGGCGGCGAGCAGCGCGGCGCGCTCGGCCTCGGCGGGCTTGAGCCCGGCGTTCGTGTAGAGGGCGTCGAGGTACTGGGCGTCGGTCTTCGAGTCGTAGAGGTCTCTGAAGGACTGGCGGGCGACCCACGCTTCGAGGAAGGCGCGCTTGTTTTCGTCGAGCTGCTGCTGCCAGCCCGCGACGCCGACGGCGACGCCCTGCCCGATGCTCTGCGTGTCGGGCATGAACTGTTCGAGGCGCGGCATCTCTCCGTAGCTCGCCTTGTGCATGCGGTAGACGAGGTAGCCGGTCTCCCTGAACTCAATCGAGAGGAAGAAGGCTGCGGAGGTGTTGGCGCGACGATAGGCGATGCACCCGGCGTCTTTGCCGCAGGCGGCGATCTCGCTCGTCCAGAAAGCGAGACCGTCGTCGTCGGGCAGGCGGCTGAAGAAATCTGCGTAGTGAGCGCGGACGAAGAACTGCGGGTCGTCGATGGGGTTGGCCGCAGGCGCGGCGTCGTTGTCGAGGATGGTGAGCGTCGCCTGGCTCGACGCGCCGAGAGAAACGCCGCTCGCGTTTCGCAAGGCAAGGCTGAGCGTTTCGTCGCCCTCGACGAGAGCGTCGTCGGAGACGAGGATGCGCAGCGTGCGCGAAGTCTGCCCGGCGTTGAAGCGGAGCTTGCCGGAGGCTCGGGTGAAATCGGAGCGGTCGGAGGCGCTGCCCGCGAGCGTCGCGTATTCGACGGTGGCCGCGCTCGAAGTGTCGCCCGTGCGGCTGATTTCCACCTGGAGGCTACCCGCGCCTTCCGAGACGCTGTAGCTCGCAGCGCCGAATTGCAGGAGATTTGACGTGGGCGTCGGCGTCGGCGTCGGAGTAGGCGTCGTATTCGACTTGGGCAACGTGCCGGGGTAGTACTCGCTCGTGCTGTCGGCGAAGGTGATGCCGCGAATGGGCACGTCGTCGTTGCTCTCAAGGATGTCGATGGTCTCGGAAGCGACGAGGCCGGGCAGAGAGGCAGGGTTCATCATGTGGCTGCCCCAGACGGCGCGCCCTTCGGCTGAGAAGACCGTGCCGCCGGCCATGCTGCCCGTTCCGGCGACGAGCCCGTCAGAGTAGAAGCTCGGCGCGGGACTCTGAACTCCGCTCTGCAAAGCTCCCTGAACCGCGCGCTTCTTTCCGTCCACTGTTTGCAGGCAGTTCGATTGCACGTAGCTGTCGGTGAGGATGATGCCGTCAGGCCAGACGCTTCCGTCCGTGAGAATCATTCCGTCCGTCAGAATCATTCCGTCCGTGAGAATCATTCCGTCGGTCAGAATCATTCCGTCTGTGAGGATGATGCCGTCGGTGAGAATCATCCCGTCCGTGAGGATGATGCCGCTATTGAGGACGGCGTATTCGAGAAACTTGCCGTCGCGGTCGAAGAGTTCAAACTTGAGGTCTTCGCTGATGGCTTTGAGCTTCGTATCGTCTCTGAGCAGGTTCTGGCCTGCGAGCGCCTCGTTGGCGTCGAGGCGCGTGTTCTGCGTCAGGCGGACGGCGGCGAAGGCGTTGACGAGTCCCGCGCCCTGCGCGAGCAGGCTCTCTATCTGGCTCTTACCACTGAGCGACGGAAGTTGCTGCGCCGTCATGCGAAGGATGCCCTTGACCTGATTCGGCTTCAGGCTCGGGTTGGCCTGGAGCATCAAGGCCGCGATGCCCGCGACCATCGGAGCGGCAAACGAAGTGCCGGTCAACTGGCAGTACATCTTGTTCTTGGCGAACCTCGAAGTCTGCGGCATGACGGTGTTCGGGATGGTCTTGTCAAGGAGCGTCGAGGTGCTGCCCGAAGCGGTGGAGTTAATCTTCGTGCCGGGTGCGACGAGGTCGGGCTTGATGATACCGTCGATGAGTGTGGGGCCGCGCGAGCTGTAGGAGGCAACCTCCAAATCGGTTCGACGAAGCGGAGCGGGCGTGTCGTCGATGACGGGAGGCGTGAGTTTGTCAGGCCAGGTCAGCATCGACTGAGCCGGGTTTTTGGTCGCGCCGACGGTGATGACAAAGGGGTCGTTGCCGGGGCTGTCGATGCTGCCGTAGACGGTCTGATAGATGAATTTTCCGTTCGCGTCCTGACCGATGACGGTATCGTTATGGCCTCGATTGCCCGCCGAAGCGACGACGACGATTCCGGCGGCGATGGCGCGCTCGGCGGCCTGGCAGAGCGGGTCGGTCTTGTAGCTCTGCAAGACGGGCGCGCCGACGCTCAGGTTGATGACGCGGATGTTGTATAGCTCCCGGTTGGCGATGCAGTAGTCGATGGCCTTGATGACGTTGCTGATGGTGCCGACGCCGTTGGAGTTGAGGGCGCGAAGCGAGATGATGTTGGCGTTCGGGGCAATGCCCGTGAAGTCGCCGTAGTTGCCCGGATACCACTCTTTGCTGTCCGTGCCGGTCTGAAGCGAGCCCCAGCCGTCGCCCGCGATGATGCCCGCCACCATCGTGCCGTGCCCGTAGTCGTCGTAGCTGGTCGTCTGTATTGTGCCCAACGCATCGCCGACGAAATCCTTGAAAGCGACGATGCGAGACTGACTCTTTTCCGCCGAATGAAAATCGTTGTCGTTCGAGTTGGGGAAATCGACGCCGGTGTCGATGACGGCGATGCCGATGCCTGTGCCGTCAACGGCGCGATAGCGCTGGCCGATGCTATCGTCGCCGTGAAAGCCGTCTTCCGTATCGTTGGACATCTCTTTCAAACGCTCGACGCCGAGCAGTTTGCGCGCCGCGTCCATCTCTCCGCGCACTTCGCGGTCGGGCGTCACGTACGCCACCTCGTCTTCGGCGACGAGACCTTCAAGACGCGCGAGCGGCAGCTCGACGTGCAGGGCGTTGATGCTGTTGAAACGATGCAGAACTCTGCCGCCGTGACGGCGAACGAGCTGCTCTTCGGCGAGGCCGGGCGCGTCAGCCGTCTGCACAATCATTTTGCGCGGGCGTGCCCTCTCTCCGTCTCGCTCAAGCAGTTCGAGAAGATCTACGGGAAGCTTTCTCGATTTATCGTCGGACGTGGAATCCGCGCTCGCGCTCTTCGCGTTGAACCCGCTCGCCGCGACGCGCGGCTCGAAGCCTCGCGCGAGGGGAAGCTGTGTCAGCAGAGTCAGGGTTGCCAGAAGAACGGCGGTCAGAATTCTCTTAAACGAGATCGGCTTCATATTCAATCCTTCTAAAGTTGTTCGGGGTAACGCCTGTTTTAGGTCTGTCGCGCGCGTGGTGAGATATTCAAACTTAAGAGAACGATGATTTCGGAATCGCCTGCTTTAACGCAGGGGCGCGCATACTCAAGCGAACGGTGTGCCGCCCGTCGTTCAGGAGCTAAACGTTGATTCTGTTCGGGGTTTTCGGCGCGAAGGGAGGCCGGGCGACGGCTTAGCTGCGGTCAGCCTGAGAGTCCTGACTCCAGCTTTGAATCAATCTGACCGCCGACGGAAAATTGACCGCCGACGGAAAAAGAGGATGTCGCTCGAAGAACGCGTTCTTCAAGTGACATCCTCGGTGCGAGGTTCGCGGTTTCTGCTTCTTCCAAGTAGAGACGGCGCTCACGCGGAGCGCCGTCTCGAATCGTCGTCTATCTTCAGGCGCTGACGGCCGCCCCGGTGGTCGGGCTGGCGGGCTTGGCGTCGCTTGCGCCCAATCGCGCGTGATAGAGGTCTGCGACGCGCTGCTCGTCTTTCGCCAACTCGATTTCGATTTCGTCGAAGATGGCAGTCGTCAGAGGGTCAGTCAGTTGGAGGCTGAGGTTGAAGGCATCGACCACCCCGGTCTGCAAATCGCCGAGCGCGCGACGCAGCACAGCTAAGTCGTCGTTCGATTGCAGCCAGCTCTTGAGAGTCGCCCACGCGCCGCTTCCCGCCGCTTGCAGCGTCTCCTCGCCGCCGAGCGCGGCCAGTCGCGCTTCGAGCAACCCGAGGTGTCGCTGCTTGCTCGCGTGTATCTCTCCGAAGAGCGATTTAAGCTCGGGGTCGGTGGCCTTCTCCGCGTAGCGCTCGAAGGCTTCCAGCGCATAACGCTCGCCGCGAATCGCCGTGTTCAGAGCATCGACTATCTCCGCCTTCGTCGAGCCGCCCCACTCTTCGGCCAGATGCCACCACTCGACGCTCTTGTCCGTCACGTCAGGCAGGTACATGCCCTTGATGTTTGAGAAGCCGAGATGTTGAAGGATGGCCGTTGTGAAGATGGGCAAATCGCCCGGACGGCGCGACGTGACGAGATTACCGTCTTTGACTATCGGCTCGTTCTCGTAGCTCGCGCCCGCGTTCTCCATGTCCTTGCGAATGGCGCGAAAGCCCGTCGCGCGCTTGCCGCGCAGCACGTCGGCCTCGATTAAGACCTGCGGCCCATGACAGACGGCTGCGACGAGTTTGCCCTGCTCCGAGGCGCGCTCGACGAAACGCACGGTCTTCATGTTCGTACGCATGCGGTCGGGAGCCATGCCGCCGGGGATGACGACGGCGTCGAAATCTTCAGGGCGCGCGTCGGTCGTCGTCGCATCGGCCTTGATGGAGAGCTTGCCCTGCTTGCCCGTATAAGTCTCGTTAACGCGCGAGCCGAGGACTGTTACCTCCGCGCCCACCTTCGAGAGCGCGTTGTACGGAAGCTGAAACTCCGAATCCTCGACGTGGTTCTCGATGAGAATGGCGACCCGCTTCGTCTGGTTCTGACTCTTCTCTGTCATAACGATTTCACTCCTCGAAATATTTCAACCCTACAGGGACGACTCAAACTTGTCGTCGCCCATGCTTTCCTCCGATGTCTCATTCGAGGATAAACGGGCAACTCGTATGCCAGCGCAGACGCCCGCCACAGCAGCGAAAAAACGCCTCCGAGAGCCCGAAACGCCCGAAAACCCGTACAGGCATCGCCGCGCTTCTGTTCGCTTACGTTACTGATGTTCGAGAGGTGGATTGGCCGAGATAGCCTCGTCGCCGGAGGCTCTGGCTTCATCGTAGGCACGAATGGATTCGAGTTCTTTGAGGGCTTCGAGCAGTTTTTGGTAATACTCAAGGTCGAGCAGGACTGCAATGCGCGCCCCCGTCTCGTCTATGAGGTAGCGTTCTTTAGCATCAATCATCCGATTTACCTCAAGAATGATTTATCGCGCCAAAGTCAGGTGACGAGGGACATTCTCATTCCTCGAAGGATGCCGCAGCACTTCGAGAAGCGATTAGCTTGTTGCTTAACTTGCCGGTCTGAGAAGGCCGCGAAAGATGCCTTGAACGGCGACCTGCGAGGCGTGCAGGCGGATGGGGGCGAGTTGGGAGTTGGCGGGTCGAAGCTCGACTTCGTGGCCGAAGCGGAAGAGGCGTTTCAGAGTGGCGCGCGCGCCTTCGATGAGGGCGACGACGATTTCGCCGTTGCGCGCTTCGACGCGGTTTTCGATAAGAGCGATGTCGCCGTCGCAGATGTGTTCGTCAATCATCGAGTCGCCCGTGACGCGCAGCGCGTAGATGTTGGTCGGGCGCACGCTCCCGAGCAGGAAGCGCGGCACGGCGATGCTCTCGGCATCGACGACCGTATCGAGCGGCGCGCCCGCCGCGATGCGACCGAGAAGCGGCACCTCGCACGTCGCATCGCCGGCCGTCTCTTCGACCTGCACGCTCAGGCCGAAGCTGCCGTCGGTGCGCTGGCGCGAGAGCAGCCCTCGACGTTCGAGGGCTTCGATGTGCTTGGCGATGGTGGCCTTCGAGGAGACGCCGAAGTGGCGCGCAATCTGCGCGTAGGAGGGCTCGTAGCCGTGACGCGCGATGAAGCGGGTGATGTATTCGAGAATCTCTTTCTGGCGCTGCGTTCGTGGCTGCATATGGTCTGGTGCCCTCTCTTCACGAAAGCCGTCTCAAGGCGCGAGCGTTCGCCTAAGGTACGCTTCGGATTCTAAGGTCGGGCTCGCGGGTGCGTCAAGGATTATTCCTCAGAGCAAAAGGCTGGAAGAGGAAAGAGATGCTGCGAGGCGCGTCTCATTCCTCTTCTTTTCCTTTCCTCTTTGAGTTCTCACCTGCGAGAGTAGCGCGCGAGCGTGTAGGGGAAAATCTGTACGCCGGAGAAGGCGTCTTCGGGTTTGGTCTGGTCGTCGCCGCCGCCGAAGAGAAGGTCTCTGGCTTTTTTGCCGTAGATGTCTTCGTTGAGATTGTTGTCGGGGTTGATGACAGCGCCTTTGATTTCGAGTCCGGCGAAGAGACCTTTACTGCGCGAGTAGGAGAGGATGCCTGCGTCGAGCGTGAGGTTGGTGGTGGCGGAGGCGGCGCGTCCGACGGGGCCTGCCGCAGCACTCGCTTCGCCGCCGATTTCGAGCTTGTCTTCAAGCAGACCATTCAGCGCGCTCTCATTCATAAAGAGCAGCACGAAGTCGGTCTTCGAGGCGCCTATCTGCGCGCCGATGCTCGCGCCGCCCATCTTGAAAAAAGCGGGCACGCTCCAACCGCCGCGCACGCGTCGGCTGATGACGCCCGCGCCGCCGCGCCCGCCGACGACGAAGCCCGCCTTCAGGACGCCGGGAAAGACTGCGACTGCCTCGGCGCGGTCAAGCAGCTCTTTCGGAATCGACTTATCGGGCGCGCCCATCACCTGCTCGAAGACGCGCGCGGCGCTCGAAGCCTTCTTCGCCGCCTCGTTCAGCTTCTTCGCATCTTTCGCCGGGACGGGCTCGGTCGCCCTCCGTCTCCTTCCGGTCTGAGATTGTGCGGACGAAACCAGAAGACCGAACGCTAAGACAAACGCGAGCGCGCCGCCGACGCTTCGCTCAAACGAACGCTTCATCAATTCTCTCCTTATCAATCTTCTCCTGCAAACGGCGCGCGAGTTCCGCCGAAGCACCCGCGCCCGACAGATTCGCGCGCACGTTCGTCAACGAGCATTTGTTTTCGAGCCTTCTCGTTTCACCTGCTCGCCGCCGTCTTCCTGACGACGGAAAAGCGGCTGAGCGCGAGCGGGAAAGCTCGCACGCTCGAAGGGATACTGCTCGGACGGATGGTTTGGGAGAGCACGTCGCTGGCCTTCTTGCCGTAGAAAGCTTCGTTGAGGTCGTTGTCGGGAGTAATCGCCACGCCTTTGAGCGAAGCGCCGATGAAAGCACCTTTGCTGCGCGAATAGGTGAGGATGCCCGCGTCGAGCGTGACGTTGGTGGAAGCGCCCGCCGTGCGCCCGACAGGCCCGGCGGCGATGCCGGCCTCGCCGCCTATCTCGAACTTATCTTCGAGCAGACCCTTCAAGCCCTCTTCGTTCATAATCAGGAGCACGAGGTCGGTCTTTGTTCCGCCGATTTGCGGCCCGAAGCTTCCGCCACTGACGTTGAAGAAGGCCGGCGCGCTCCACTCGCCCGTCGCCGGGATGCGACGACTCACCACGCCCTGCCCCTTTCGACCGCCGACGATAAACGCCGCTTTCAGGACGCCCGGGAAAACGGCGACTGCTTCGGCGTCGCCCAGAAGCTCCTTCGGAATCGCCTTGTCCGGCACGCGCATCACTTCCGTCAGCGCACGCGCCGCCGCGCTCGAATGTCGCGCGGCATCGTTCGTTCTCTTCCCCGGCACGCTCGCCGAAGGATTCCCGCGAGTTGAGCCGCGACGCTGCGCCGTCGCGCTTCCAAGAGTTGCCAAAGTCGTCCCGAGCATCAAGACCAGCGTGAGCGTTGTAAGAACAGCCACGCGCTTTCGTGAACCTCTCATCTCTTCCCTCCTGAAGACAAAGTGGGTCGGACTTCGGACAGAAGAAGCTTTAGCGCCCTCTGTCTTCCGACGGATTTTCATTCGGGGGAGAAACGATTATGACATGCTTCGCTTCACGATAATACGTCGCACGCCGCGCGAGGGCTGAAGCGTCTGCTGCGCCTGCGACGCGCCCGAGGGTAGAGCGGAGTCCGGCCAGCATCACTCTCAAACGTCTCATCGACTCCTCGCCTCGCACCGGTCGTCAAAGCTTCGGCGCGTAATCCTTGATGATGCGCTCGCGTATCTGCTCGGGCGAGAGCTTCTCCTCTTTTTGCAGACGATAGGCGAGCAGCGCCTCATCGACGCAGACCGCGCAGTGAGCCGCGTGGTCATCGACGAAGCAGCTATGCAGACTCTTATGGCCGAAGCCCCGGTCGCAATAGCAGTAGCACGGAAGCTGCGCGAGCGTCTGCGGTATCTCGGAAGCAACCTGGTAAGCGAGCCTCTGTTTACCTGCGAACCCTCCCGCCGAAAGCGTCGGCGGCAGCTTCTTCAAACTCGCCGCGTTGGTCTCAAACGCGGGCACGTCGTTGACCGAGGCTGCCTCCACCGCGCCGTGTGCATGACCCGCGTGGGCGTCGGCCTCAGACTTTCCGTTTGAAGCGACGGCTGAAGACTGCTGCTGCTGTTGGCTCGTCGCTGCGCTCGCCTTTTGCTGCGATGCGTTCGAGCGCGAAGCAGACCTGCGCTCGCTCTCCGACCCTGCGCACGCGGCAGTAAACAGGGCGGCCAGCATGAGCAGGCCGAGGCGAAATGTATTGCTCTTCATAACTTCGGTTCTCCCAAATAAATTCGCTTCCCCTATTAGCTCGATAAGCGAGGACGCGCTCGCTCGTCCCGCATCCATGCGGCCTTCTTACGCTTCGACGACGAGCTTACCGCGCACCATGCTCATCCCGCAGGTGAAGGTGAACTCGCCCTCCTTTTCGGGCGTGAAGCGCACGGGAGTCGTCTCGAATGCCGGAAGCTTCCGGCTGATACCGAAGTCGCCGAAGACGACCTGCTCGGTACAGGAGTTGGTCTCGTCGCGGTAGAAATCCAGCTCGACCGGGATACCCTTCCTGACGACAATCACGTCCGGCGAGTAGCCGCCCTTGACCGTCACCTTCACGCGCTGCAAGCCCGGCTCGACCTCTTCGGCCTGCGCCCGCTCGCCCTCGCCCATGAAGAAATACCATATCACGAAGCCCGTCAGCAGCAGCCCAAACACAAGCACGAAAATTTCTGTCGTATCCATAATTCACCTCTTAAGCGGTCAGCCGTCAGCATTCAGCTTTCAGCCAATCCGGTCTTTGTCCGGCTGAAAGCTGAGCGCTGATTGCTGACCGCTTCATCTTCATCTGAATCTTCTCAGCCTGAGACTATTGGCGACGACGGAGACCGACGACATCGCCATTGCGGCGCTAGCGAAGATGGGTGAGAGCAGCCAGCCGGTCAGAGGATAGAAGAGACCGGCGGCGAGCGGGATGCCGAGCGCGTTGTAGATGAAAGCCCAGAAGAGGTTCTGGCGGATGACGCGCATCGTCTGTTTCGACAGCGCGATGGCCGTCGCCACCCTGTCGAGGCTTCCGCCGATGAGGGTGATGTCGGCGGCTTCAATCGCCACGTCAGCGCCCGTGCCGATGGCGATGCCGACATCGGCCTGCGCCAGCGCGGGCGCGTCGTTTATCCCGTCGCCGACCATCGCCACAATCTTGCGCTCTTCGGTCTGAAGTCTGCGCACCTCGGCCGCTTTGTGTTCCGGCAGAACCTCCGCGAGCACGCGCTCGATTCCGACCTGACGCGCGACCGCTTCCGCCGTCCGGCGGTTGTCGCCCGTCAACATCAACACTTCGAGGCCGAGACGAGTGAGGGCGGCGACGGCCTCTTTCGATTCCGGCTTTATCTCGTCGGCGACGGCGATGAGACCGGCAGATGCGCCGTCGATGGCGACGTAGATAGGCGTCTTTCCTTCGGACGAGAGACGCGCGGCGTGCTCGCTCAACCGACGTGAGTCGATGCCGCGCTCGCTCATCAAACGCTCGCTGCCGATAAGCAGCCGACGCCCCTCGACCGACGCTTCGACGCCGTGCCCGGCCAGCGCCTCGAAGCTCGTACTTGAAGTGAGTGCTATACGGAGTTCCTCTGCGCGGCGCACGACGGCTTCGCCGAGCGGGTGCTCGCTCGCGCGTTCGGCTGAAGCGGCGAGGCGAAGCAGTTCTTCTTCGTCGAACCCCTCGGCGGCGAAGAGGTCTGTGACAGTGGGGCGACCCGAAGTTATCGTGCCCGTCTTGTCGAGCAGGATGGTCTGAAGCTTGTGCGCCGTCTCAAGAGCCTCGCCGCCCTTGATGAGAACGTGCAGCTCCGCGCCGCGACCCGTGCCGACCATGACGGCTGTCGGCGTGGCGAGTCCGAGCGCGCAGGGGCAGGCGATGATGAGCACGGAGACGAAGTTGACGAGCGCCGTCTGGAAGCGCGCGGGCTCGGGCGCGGCGATGAACCAGACGACGAAGGTGATGATGGCGATGCAGATGACGACCGGCGTGAAATAACCACTCACGACATCGGCGAGGCGCGCGATGGGCGCGCGTGCGCCCTGCGCATCTTCGACCATCCGCACGATTTGTTGAAGCACGGTCTCCCTGCCGACGCGCGTCGCGCGAAAGATGAAGCTGCCCGTGCGGTTGATGGTCGCGCCGACCACTTCGTCGCCCGCAGATTTTTCGACCGGCATGCTCTCGCCCGTGAGCATCGACTCGTCAACCGCCGAAGCGCCTTCGACGACCACGCCGTCGGTCGGAATCTTCTCTCCCGGCCTGACCATCAAGCGGTCGCCGACGCCGACCTTTTCAATCGGCACGTCGATGAAGCTTCCGTCCGGCTGCACGACGCGCGCGGTGCGCGCCTGCATCCCGAGCAGTCGCCTGATGGCCTCCGAGGTCTTGCCCTTCGCGCGAGCTTCGAGCAAACGCCCCAGTAGAATCAGCGCGATGATGACCGCCGCCGCTTCAAAATAGACCGGAACCATCGGCGCACCTGAAGAGATAGCGTCCGGCGCAGTCATCGGCATCGACATGCCGTCGGCATTCGTCGGCGTCGAGACGAGACGAGGCGCGAGCGTGGCCGTCAGCGAGTAGAGGAAGGCCGCGCCCGTGCCGGTGGCAATCAGCGTGTTCATGTCGGCGGCGCGATGCCTGAGCGCCGCCCACGCGCCGCGATAGAAAGGCCACCCGCTATAGAAGACCACCGGCGCAGTCAGCGCGAGCTGCAACCAGTTAATCCACCAGACGTCGAAGAGCGGAATTGCCCCGTGCGACATGGCGACGACGAGCACCGGCAGAGAGAGCGCCGCCGCGACCCAGAAGCGACGCCGGAGGTCTCTTTGCTCCGCGCGCCGCGCTGCCTCCTCTCTATCTTCCGCCGCGCCGCCCCGCTCGCCCGTCACTTCGCGCACGCGATAACCGAACTCTTCGATTGCATCCTTGAGCGCGCCCGCGTCCGTCGCGCTCGAAAGGTATTCGACCTCGACGCGCATCGTCGCGAGATTGAACGAAGCTTTAACGACGCCCGCCTTCGTCTCCAGATGTTTTTCCAGAGGGCTCGGCGAACCGGCAGGCCGAGCCGAATCGTCAACGACGAACGCCGCCCGCGTGCCGCCCCCCGCCCCGTAGCCTATCTGCTCGATTGTCTCGACCAGACTACGGACGCCCGTCTCGCGCGGGTCGTATTCGACGCTAGCGCGCCCCGTAGCGAAGTTGACGCCCGCGCTTCTCACGCCCGCAGACTTCTTCAGCCGTCGCTCGATGCGCTGCGCGCAGGCCGCGCAAGTCATCCCTGTAATCGGCAAATCGACGCGCCCCGCTTCGACCTCTCCGACGGCGGCTGCGACTTCTGCGCCGACGTTTTCCTCCCCGCCTTCGACAGTTCCGGCGACTTCGCCCGCTTCCTCGACGGCAGTCGAAGTTGGCAAAGCGTTCGTCGTGTTGGTCGCGTTCGTCGCACCGGCGACGCCCTTCGTCTCGATAACGCTCTTCATTTGCGTTTCGCCTTTCTCGCTCTTTGCCATGCGCCGCTCGCGGCCTCCTGCGGCGCGCGCAGGTGGCTTCCTTCGATGAGGCCGCAGACGTGCCCTTCCTGCTCCTGCCGCTCGTCCCACTGGCTGAGCGTGCGCGAAAGCTCTGCGCGGTAGCGGCGCAGCTCTCTGAGCCGCTCGTCCAGCTCGGCCAGCTTGCGGCGCGCAAGCTCCCTCACCTCTTTGCACGGCCTGTGCCCCGCCGCGCTCTCCTTCAGAATCTCCCCGACCTCGTCGAGAGAAAACCCGATGGCCTGCGCCCGTTTGATGAAAGCTACCTGCTCGACGACCGACTCGTCGTAGATTCGATAGCCGCTCTCGGTGCGCGCGGGGCGTCCCAGGAGCCCGCGCCGCTCGTAGAACCTCAAGGTCTCGACGCCGACGCCCGTCTCTTTCGACACCTCGCCGATGCGCAGGCCGCGCCCGCCCCGCAGCTTCTCCAAATCTCTCGTGTTTCTCAACATGAAGATATTCTAAACCCTGTAGCCGACTACAGAGTCAAGCCCTCTGAGAGAATTTTCTTCGGCGAGCACGAGGCGGGCGAAACGGGCGCTAAAAAACGCGGCCAGCACTCTTCATAAAAAGAATGCTGGCCGGGCTGTGGCGCGTGGCCGTCCCAAGTGGCCGCCGCCTGGGAATCGACGGTCTCCTTCAGGCGAGCTGTTGCTGGTCTTTGGGCGCGGCCTCAAGATAGGCTTCGACCGTCTTGTAAATCTCGTCGTCGAGGAAGCCGCTAATCCGGCGGTAGGATTGTGAAAGCTGGTCGGGCGAGTGAATGGAGAGCGCGCCCCTGTAGGTGTCGATAAACTCGATGACGGTGGCTCGCAGAAGCGTCAGCTCGCGGACGACTTCTTTCAATTCGTAGCCCTGCTGCCAACGCTGCCGCCCGTGCTCGCGCCCTTCCTGAAGCATCCTTCCTTCGGAAGAGGCGTCGGCCAGAGCGAGCCGGAGTTCTTCGACAATCTGCGGGACGTGGTCGATGAGTTGGACGTAGGTGAGACGTGCGTCGGAGTTGATGCGCTTGTCTGAAGTGACTTTTTCCGTCCACTTCTGGACGATGGTCTCCGAGCCGCTTTTCAACAGACGACTGATATCCTCTGCCATTGGGGGAACCCTCTATTCGTTTTATTCAGGGACTTCGTTCCGGTTAACGGCGACCTTCGGGGGAAGGTCGCGGCCGGGGAACCGAACGATGCGCAGGAGTATGGCACAAGGCGCGCGGCGCAAGCAACAGGTTTGACCGCGCGCCGCAAAGAGTGAGACCATTGCCCGCACATTCAGGATTTCAGCACAGTTTCGCGGAGCGAGGTGAAAAACGAGTGGAAATCGACAAGGACAAGGTTGTGACTCAGGAAGAGACGGGCGAGCAAGCGCCCATCGACGAGATAGAAGAGCGCGTCGAAACCGAGATGAAGAGCATCGAGGGAGCGGCCAAAGAGCGCGTCGCGCACGGGCTACAGGACAAACGGCTCGAAGAAGAAGCCCATCGCCTCGAACAGGAGGCCGAGCGCGAACGCGAGAGCCAGCGCCACGACAAGAGCTAGCTTCCCAAACCCGAAAAGACCAACGCGGAATGCGGAATGATGAATGAAAAGCAAGCTGTCTTTCATTCATCATTCCGCATTCCGCATTCATCATTTCTTTTATGTGCCGCTCGGTCGGCTGACGGCGTGCTCGACCATCTGGCGCAAGCGGGGCGCGGTGAGGGTCGGGTGGAATCCCTCGAAGCGCGCGAGCAGGTGGCCGTCGCGGGTGATGACGAAGGTTTGCGGGATGACGCCGCGACGCACGAGGCCGATGGCTATCTCCTGCGGCGCGAAGCCGACCTTGTAGCTGATATTAAATTCCTTTGCGAAAGCCTGCACCTTCGCCAAATCTCTCGTCGGGTCTTCGCTCGTCACTCCGACGACCTCTACGCCTTTCGGCGCGAACTCCTTGCTGAGCGCTATCAGATGCGGAATCTCGTCGCGGCAGGGGCCGCACCACGTCGCCCATAAATCGAGCACGATAATCTTGCCCTTATAGTCGGCCAGCTTGAACTGCTTGCCGTCGAGCGACTGGATGCTGGTCTCCCAGACGTTTGCGGGGACGGGCTCAAGGCGCGTCAGGTCGGGCGTCGCGCCCGTAGAGAGGTTTGGGCCGCCGGGCGCGGGCGTCCCCGTGCGGACGGTGACGCTCGGAGCGGCCTTTGCGCCCTGCGCCGTGTTGGTTTGCGCGCCCGTTTGATTGACCTCGGCGACGTCGGGCGAATAGCTGCAACTCGAAGCGACTATCGAGACGACGAGAAGCGCGAGAGCCGAAAGGGCGACGCGCGCCCACACGCGCAAGCCTGCGGCGACGGCGACGACGAGCCTGCGCGACGGGCGCGACTCTTTCTGAAAAATCATCTGTTCGATAAATTCCTTTGGTTGAAAAAATCTTTTCGCTGACGGAGCGCGCACGCGCTGACGGACTAAGTATCGTCCGTCACTGCGCGGCGGCGCTGCTCGCGCGGACGAGACGGAAACCGATAACGGGGTCTCTCTTATCCTTCGGCTCCCAGGTGCGCGCCGTCGCGCTGATTGACTTGTCGCCTCGCGCGCTCGACTGGTACGAGCCGCCGCGCACCACGACCTTGCTCTCATCTTCGGTGCGCAGGCGGAGCAAATTGTTGCCCTTGTACATGGAGGCTTCCGTCGATGTCCATTCCCAGACATTGCCAATCATGTCGTGGACGCCCTGCGGCGTCGCGCCGTCGGTGAAAGTGCCGACGGCTTTGAGCGAGTCGCTGTCGAGATTGGCGCGCCCGTCTATCCACTCTTTGCCCCACGGATAGAGCCTCGAAGGGTCGCCGCCGCGCGCGGCGTATTCCCACTCGTCTTCGGTCGGCAGACGATACTGCACGCCGTCGCGCTTCGAGCGCCAGACGGCGAAGCGCTGCGCGTCTTCGAGCGTCACGTTGCGCACAGGCCAGAACTCCTGCCCCGGCTTCGGTCGGTTGCCGTCCCAGATGCCGGGCGGCGGCGGATACCCCGTCGCGTTGACAAACTCTGCATACTCGGCGTTGGTCACTTCCGTCCGGTCGATGGCGAACGGCTCGACCGTGACGCTATGCGCAGGCCACTGCGTATAGACCCATGCGAGATAATCCTGCGAGCGTCCCTGCGCGGCGAGAGTGTTGGGGCTCGGCGGCAAATCGCCGCGACCAATCTGAAACGCACCGCCGGGCAGCGCGACGAGGTCGGGCTTCGTGGGCGGGAGATTCTGAGACGTGTTCGCGTTGGCGTTCGCGTTCGAGTCGGCGTTGGAAGTGTTGCCGGTGTCGCCCGTCGAAGCGACGTTCGTTCCCGGTCGCATCATCACGTAGAGCAGCCCTGCCGCGCCGCCGAGCACTACGAATGCCATGACGACGCCGACGACTATCATCAACGCGCGCGACTTCGCGGGCTGCGCCGCGACTTCCAGACCCGATGCAGAGCTTTGACCGAACGAGCCGCTTTGCTGCCCTGCCGACGCTTGTTGCTGTCCGGCGAAGGCGTGGGGCGCGACTGTGTGCTGCGCCGCGAGGAGCGGCGTGGTGACGTTGCCCGCCATCGGCGAGACGATGGGCGTGCTCGTCTGCTGCCCGCCGAAGTTTGCGCCCGACTGCCTGCGCAGACGCTCTTCCTCTTCCTGCCTGCGCCGCGCCTCTTCGGCGTCGAGCATCTGCGTCTCCTGCGCCGCGCCCGTCGTCGCCGCTCCGCCTTCGCGCCTCAGTCGCTCCTGCTCGGCCAGAGACAAAATCTCCGCCTCCGCCCGACGCCCCACCATGCTCGGCGACAACGACTCGCCCGCCACCTGCGACCTATCCTGTGCGCCCGTCCTCGCGCCGCCTTGAGAAGAGTTTGAAGAATCCCCGACGCCGGGTTGATAAGCCGTCCGGTTGGCGAACTGCCGCCCCGTCTCCGCGCCGCGCGCCCGTCCGTCCGTCCCGTCGCGCGCATCGACCGCGCCCGAAGAACCGCCTTCAACCATCGTCGGGCGCGAATCGAAGGGCATGTCCGAAGGGTTCAGTTGCGCTTCGGTGTGCTGCGGCGCGTAGAAGGTTGCGGCGGCTTCTCTGCCGCCGACGATGCCGGTCGCTTCTCCCGCGCGATGCTCGCCCGTCGTTTCGCCCCGGCGAATGTTCGTCACCGTCTCCATCCCCGCGAGGCGATTGTTGTTGGGATTGGTCGTCTCCGCGATGGTCGAGACTACGGCCTCGCGCAGCTCGGCGACGAAATCCTCGACCGTCTGCGGACGACGCTCGGGCTCTTTTGCGAGGGCGTGCAGCACGACCGCCTCGACGCGCGGCGGCACGTCGATGCCGTGCGTCGTAAAGCTCGGCGGCTCGCCCGTCAGATGCTTCTTCATAATCGAAGGAATCGAAGAGCCTTTGAAGGGCACTTCGCCCGCGAGCATCTGGTAGAGGATGACGCCGAGGCTGTAGACATCGGCGCGGCGGTCGGGCTCTTCGTCGCTCCACTGTTCGGGAGCCATGTAGAAGGGCGAGCCCATCAGCCCGGTCGTCTGAGCGGCGACGAAAGAGCCGAGCAGCTCGCCCGACTTGATTTTGGCGAGCCCGAAGTCGAGCAGCTTGACGCTCTCCGTGACGCTCTGAGCGTCGTCGCGCAGCATGATGTTGAGGGGCTTCATGTCGCGGTGGACGATGCCCTGCCGGTGCGCCGCGCCGAGCCCTGCGCAGACGCCCGTCATAATGTCGAGCGTGCGCGCGGGCTCAAGCCTTCCCTCTCTTTGCAGGATGTCGCTCAGGGATTCGCCCTGAATAAACTCCATGACGAGAAAAGGCGTCGTGCCGTTGACGACTCCGAAGTCCGTGACGGCGACGATGTTCGGATGACGGATAGCGGCGGCGGCCATCGCTTCCTGCCGAAAGCGCGTGACGAGCGAAGGGTCGTTGCCGACGAGGTCTGGGAGGATGACTTTGATGGCGTGCAGGGTTTTGAGGAAGATGTGCCGTCCCTTGAAGACGACGCCCATGCCGCCCTGCGCGATGCGCGACTCCAACTGATAGCGACCGTCGAGCAGCGGGTCGCCCGTAATCGTGAACTTCAGCAAATCACCGTCGCTCGGACAGTGATTCACCTGATCGGGAAAGCAACGACGGCAAACCGGACACTCTTTCATCGGATAGCTCGACTGCGAACCTACTCAGCAATTCAACGAATTAAACTTCAGAGGCGATACATTAACCGCAGACGGCGCGGGCTGCATATAAAAAATTCTAACAACTCCAACGACAGCAAGCAAGGCAAAGACCAGTAAGCAGTGAGCGGTGAGCCGTAAGCAGTTTTTTTCTGCTCACTGCTCACAGCTTACCGCTCACTGCTTTAATCGGTCGTCCGTCCGCGCCGCGCAGCTTGAGGCCGAGGGTGCGGGCGATGGTGGGGGCGATGTCGAGCATGTGGACGTTGCCGAGGTCGCCGCGACGCGCGACACTAGCGCCGGAGGCGATGAGGAAGGTTCGATAGCCGGGCAGCGTCGGGAGAAAGCCGTGATTGCCGCGCTGCCTGGCGTCGATGACGGGCTCTCCGGTCAGCCTGTTGCCGAAGCTGTGGCCGTTCAAGCCTTCGAGGGCGAAGGCGGCGCGCGGGTTCGAGCCCATCTTGCGCAGGTCTTCGGCGTAGATGACGCGTAGGACGTGACCCGTTTCGCGCGTCGGGCTGGCGTCGATGCGTCCGGCATATGGCCTGAAAGCTTCGAGCGCGCGGCGGTATGCGTCGCCGTCTTTCGGGTCGCGCAGGATGATTGAGCACGAGCCGCTCGTCGGGTAGGCGAGAGCGCGCCAGTCGGCGACGACGGTGTAGGGTTTCCCCTGCGCGTTTTTCTCTTCGCGCAGGCTGAGAAGTCCGGCGCGCTGGAGAATGACGTTGGGCTGAACGTGGCGCGAGACGGGCATGAAGCCGTGATCGCTGACGATGAAGACGGCAGTCTCTCTGAGCGTGCCCGCGCGCTCGTAAGCAGAGAGCAGGCGTGCGACGTAGGCGTCCGACTTTTCCAGAATCGAGAAGGCTTCGGGCGAGAAAGGGCCGAAGTCGTGCTGTAGGTGGTCGAGGTCGAAGAGGTGCACGAGCATCAGCTCGGGGCGCTTCTCTTCGATGATGTAGGAAGCCCAGCGCGTCCGCATGTCGTCGCCCTCGTCCGCGTTGACGTTTCGATAAATTTCCGGGTCGCGCCTTTGAATCTCTTCGACGAGGCCGCGCGGGCGAGCCTGCGCAGTGATTTCGGCGAGCGTCTGCTGTAGAGAGTCGGAGGGGCTCGTCCCGGCCTTCCAAACCTCCGGCACGTTGTAATCGCCCGCGCCGCTCGACACCGGCCACGAGACCATGCCCGACTTGAGCCCCGCGCGAGCCGCCGCCGTCCAGAGCGTATCCACTTTGATGTCGCGCGCCATCCAGTGCCACGCGGCGCGCTCAAGCTGCGGCGCAGGCGGCGGCGCGAAAACCTCGTTGCCGTAAATGCCGTGACGCGACGGCACAGCGCCCGTCACCAAAGTCGTGTGCGCCGGATACGTCACCGACGGATAGACCGAGACGACGCCCCTCGCCCAAACGCCTTCGCTCATCAGACGCCGCAGCGTCGGAATCTTCAACCCGTACTCGTCGCGCTTGAGCAGATAACGCGCGTCCAACCCGTCGAGCGAGACGACGAGCACGCGGCGGGCGCTCGGAAGGGACGCAGGCTGAGGAATGAAAGATGAAATGCTCGCTCTTTTAAGCGGCGCGGCGGAGCAGGCGAGGGCGCAGGTGAGAAGACAGACGAGAACGGCGAGCGACCTTCCGCGCCTGAGCAATCCAGTCGTGAGCTTCATTTTGGAATGAACCGAAATTTAACAGGGACGGAAAAGCAAGGAGGAAGGCGGAAGGCGGAAGGATGAAAGCGTGACAATCCAAGTTGAGTAATCACTCTTTCCGCCTTCTTCCTTCATCCCTCCTCCTTGCTTTTCATCGAACGACGATGTTGACGAGGCGCTGCGGGACGACGATGACTTTGACGACCTGCTTGCCTTCAGTCCAGACACGCACCTTTTCATCTGCGAGCGCGGTTTCGCGCAAGGCGTCTTCGGGCGTGTCGGGCGTGGCGCTGATGCGCGCGCGCAGCTTGCCGTTTATCTGGACGGGAATTTCCAGTTCCTCCTTGCGCGCCAGTTCTTCGTCGGCTGTAGGCCAGCGCGCATCGCCGCCCGTGAGTCCGCCCTCGTGGCCGAGAGCTTCCCAGGTCTCTTCAGCGAAGTGGGGCGCGAAGGGCGCGAGCATCAGGACGAGCGACTCCAGAGCTTCGCGCACGGCGTAGAGGTCAGAGGGCTTCGCCGCGCCGGGCGCGACCGGAAAATCTCCGAGCGCGTTTGACAACTCCATCAGGGCGGCGACGTTGACGTTTAAGTGCAAACGCTCGAAGTCTTCGGTGACGCGCGCGATGACTCGATGCGTCTCGCGCCGGAGCGTGCGCGCCGGAGCGTCGAAATCGCCGAGGGCTTCGGCGGGCGCGTCCTGCAAACGCTCGCGCCAGTTCCAGACGAAGGTGTGAACGCGGCGCAGGAATCTGACCGCTCCGTCGATGCCTGTCTCCTGCCAGCGCAATTCGTTTTCGGGCGGCGCGGCGAACAGCATGTAGAGACGCACGGCGTCAGCGCCGTAAATGCGAACCATGTCGTCGGGGTCAACGCCGTTGCCCCGGCTCTTCGACATCTTCTTCCACTCGTTCGTCCCTTCGACGATGTTCGTCACCATGCCCTGCGTCATCAAGCTCCTGACCGGCTCGTTGAAGGAGACCAACCCTATGTCGCGCATCATCTTCGTCCAGAATCGCGTGTAGAGCAGGTGCATGACGGCGTGGTCGATGCCACCGATGTACTGCTCGACGGGCGTCCAGTGAGCAATCTTCGCGGGGTCGAACGGCGCATCCGCGTTCTGCGGGTCGCAGTAGCGGAAGAAGTACCACGACGAATCGACGAAGGTGTCCATCGTGTCGGTCTCGCGTCGCGCGGGACGCGAGCACTTCGGACACGTCGTATTGACGAACTCGGCCACCGTCGCCAGAGGCGACTGACCCGTGCCTGTGAAATCGGCGCGCGCGGGCAGACGCACGGGCAAATCGCTTTCGGGCACGGGGACAGTTCCGCACTCGTCGCAATAGACAATCGGAATCGGCGCGCCCCAGAAACGCTGTCGCGAGATGCCCCAATCGCGCAGGCGATAGGTGACAGCGCCGCCGCCGAAGCCTCGCTCTTCGGCGAAGCGCGTCATTTCGCTGATGGCGTCTTCGGAGAGCTTGCCGCCCCAGTCGCCGGAGTTTGTCAGGATGCCGTAGTCTGTGAAGGCGTGCGGCATCACGGCTGACTGGTCTAAGCCCGCTTCGGGGTCGTGGCGAATCTGTTCCTGCTGGTGCGAGATGCGCTCGACGACGCGACGCACGGGCAGAGTGTATTTCTGCGCGAACTCGAAATCGCGCTCGTCGTGCGCCGGAACGCTCATCACCGTGCCCGTCCCGTAGTCCATCAAAACGTAGTTCGCCACCCAGACCGGAATCTGCTCGCCGCTAAACGGATTGACGGCGAAGACTCCCGTGTTGATGCCCTCCTTCTCTTCCTCTTCCCCGGCGGCCAGCTTTGAAGAGATTTGACGGCTCGCCCTCACGCGCTCGACGAAACGCTCGACATCCTCTTTCAACGTCGAGCCCTCCATCAACTCCGCGACCAGTGGATGCTCGGCAGCCAGGACGACGGCGGTCGCGCCGTAGATGGTATCGACCCTCGTCGTGAAGATGCGAACCTTTCGGTCGCTATCCTTGATTTGGAAATCGACGTAAGTCCCGACGCTCCGGCCAATCCAGTTGCGCTGCATCGTCAGCACGCGCTCCGGCCAGCCCGCTTCAATCTCGGCCATGTCGTCCAGGAGCTGCTGCGCGTAGGCCGAGATGCGTATGAACCACTGCTCAAGCTCCTGCTTCTCGACCGCCGTCCCGCAGCGCCAGCACACTCCGCCCGACGATTGCTCGTTCGAGAGCACCGTCTCCTCCTTCGGACACCAGTTCACGGGCGACGTGCGCTTGTAGGCCAGGCCGCGCTCGTACATCTTCAGGAAGAACCACTGATCCCACCTGTAATAGTCGGGGCGATGCGCGGCGACTTCGCGCCGCCAGTCGTAGCTCGTGCCCATGCGCTTCAGTTGTCCGCGCATGTGCGCGATGTTCTCTTCCGTCCAGTCGAGCGGGTTGACGCCGCGCTTGATGGCGGCCTGCTCGGCGGGCTGGCCGAAGCTGTCCCAACCGATGGGATGCAGGACGTTGTAGCCGCGCAGACGCTTGTACCACGCGAGCGCGTCGCCGATGGAATAGTTGCGCACGTGCCCCATGTGCAGAAAGCCCGACGGGTAGGGCAGCATCTCCAGACAGTAAAACTTCGGGCGCGCGTCTTCGGCCTCGACGGCAAACGCCTGCGTCGCCTCCCAATGCTTCTGCCACTTCTCTTCTATCTTCTCAGGGAAATATTTTTCGTCCATTGTTCACACACCTTCTCTCTCTTCACAACTTTAATCAATAGCATGCGGCCGAACACAAAGCTTCTCGAAGAAGATGCTTCTTCAAGCAGGCTTCCAGCGCCGCCTAGCCTCTCGAATTTTCGCTTTGGGATTAAAGTCGCCGCACCAGCCGCCGCGCGCACACTCAGACGCGGTCGCCCCGGAGCGGCAATGTAAGGAGGAGTTTGACTGGGTGATAAAAACGCTTCATCAGAAATTCTAACGCTCTCCACCTCGAAAAGGTTTCGCCATCTTAACGCACCCGCGCGCCCTTTGTCGAACACTTAAAACTCGAATCAGAGCTTATAGGCCGAGACCAAAATCCTCGCCCTGCCGCCCGGCTCGCGCGAGCAGTTTCCCCGTCGCTTGACGAAAGACTCGCTCGTCGTTTTCCGACGCGCCCGCGTGTCTCGCTCTTACCCGCGACGCGTGCCGCGACTTCGGGACTTCTTCCCAGTCGGCGGCGGCTTCGACGCCTCCGATTCTTCGAGCGCGCCCGCCCAACGATGCGCCGGGTAGACGTAGGAGACGGGATTTTCCTCGTCTCGCTGGCCGCCGATGATGTAGCCGCGCACGGCGAGGCGCTCGTCCACGACGGGCGCACCCGAAGCGCCGGGCGCGACGTAGATTTCAACCGACAGGATGCCCTCGGCAAGCGGAGCGGGCGAGATGGTCAACGGTCTCTCAAGCGTATCTTTGATGACGCCGGACGAAATCCCGACGCGCTGGCCTGCCGCCACGCCGACGCGTATGCCCATCCCGGCTTTGAAAGGGCTCGCGTCGAGGCGAAGTCCGGGCGCGTTGAGACCGGCGGGAACTTCTATCAACACAGGCCCGAAGGGATGCGACGTGTCGCGCCGGACGACGCGGCTTTTCAAATGCCGACCGTCGGAAGTGCGGACGGTGAGCGCGTCTGCTTTGAAGTGAACGCCGCCGGAGTATCCTTCGGTGACGATGAAGCGCGGGTCGGCGAGCACGAACCCTGTACAGACGGGCTGGCCGGTGATGTATCCTTTCGAGGGTATGAGACCGACTATCGAAGCTATCAAATCGTCGATGGTCTGCGCTCCCAAAGCGACTTCTTTCGGCATACTGTCGCGCCCTGACTGTTCTGTCGGGAGGCCGCGAGTTCCTCCGCGCCGCGTGCGATGCGTGGGAGGTTGGCCGTCATCTCCTTCGCTCGTCGTCGCCCCCGCGCTCTCCAGCGATTGCCGCAGGCGAGGTGTCGGTCTCCGCCCTCTGGTCGTGGCCGGCTGCGGTATGCTCTCTGCCCCCGTTTTGACTTCCAAAGCCTTCGCCAGCCCGGTGAACAACTGCTCGAACTTGCCTTCAGGCCCGACGACGGCGCGCACGCGCTCGTTCGTCTGAAGCGACTCGGGGACTTTCTCCGGATGCACGTACCAGATAGTGCTCTGCTCGCCGCCCGCTTCGACCACGAGCCTGCGCACCGGAGCGTCGTTCAGGCTGTAGCCGACAATCAAAATGTTTCGCCCGTGCAGGTTGGGCATCAGTTGAGGCTTTATCTCTTCGACGAACGACTCCATCTCTTCAATCGTCCAGGCCATGTAGCGATGAAAGAGGTCGCCGTGCAGCTTGACGATTTTGACGCGCGGGCTCTGTTCTTTGAGCACCAGCTCGATGCGTTCGGGGCGGACGATGCCGTTGACGACGAGTAGGTAATCCTTGCGCCAGAGACGCGCGGCGGCCAGCGCATCTTCGAGCAGAGGGTCGAAGTTGGTCGTCAGGATGAGGTCGAAATAGTTTTCGGCGCAGAGGGCGGCGAGCGCCCTGTAGCCGGGAGTCACTTCGGAGGGCTTCTGCGTCTGTAGAAAACCGGACAGATGCAGGTAACGCTCTTCAGCCGTGCGCGGCTTGATGAAGTCGGAGAAGCCCTGGAAATCTTCGACCCCCGTGTGCGCGAAGAGGTCTTTCATAATTCCGATTCCGGCCTCGTAAGAAGCTCCCGCGCCGAGCAGCAGGACGAGCGGGCGCGACGCGTTGGCACGCCGCAGCCTCATGTCACGAGCCAAATCGTTAACCGTCTGTGGGAGCATTTTTCCGGGCATGAGCCGTCTCTCCTTCGTCTGACGCCGGCGCGCGCGAGAAAGCGCGGGAGAGACGCGCCCGCGCCTCCTTACAGCGCGGACACGCTCTCCCAAAGCTTTTGCTTCCCTGCGGCGAGTTTGCCCGAACGATTTACTCGACCGAGTACTCGACCGACTTGTTCAGATTGCCGTTGACGTAGGCATCGACTTTATACGTGCCTTTCGGCCAGTCCTGCGGCAGCGTGAGGTGCGCGTTGATTTTGTTCTCCAGCGCGCCGGTCGTGTATTCGATGTCCTTTATCTGCTCGCCCTTCTCCGCACCCGCCACGTCAACCGCCGTCCAGACGAACTTGACCTTCGTGCCCGCCTGAGACCCGCTCAGCTCGGCGACGACGTAGACCGTGCGGTCGGAGGGTTTGAAGTCTTCCGTCTTATCACCGTATTTGCCGCCCGCATCCTTCGCCATGTACATATCGTCGATGGTGACGGAGGAGGTCGAGCCGTTGGAGTTATTCGTCGTCGAGGAAGCGCCGTTGGAGTTGTTGACGTTCGAGGCGTTGTTGTTGCCCGCGTTGTTGTTGTTCGTGGCGTTGTTCTCATTACCGCCGCCGCCCGAGCAGGCCAGCACGAGGCCGACGAGCAGGGCGAGGGCGAGCAGCCCGGACGGAACTCTTATCTTCATATCATCTCCTTTATCAAGTCTTCGGGTTGAGGTTCTGCGAGTGTTTGCGCTTCGGCGAAGGAGCGAAGCATTTCGAGATTCGTTCGGTCGTCGCCGTGCTCGTCCTGCGGCGTTTCGAGCAGGAAGGCGGCGTGCGAGAGCGAGGGGTGACGCGCGACGCGGCTGAGCGCCTCGCCGCCGATGTGGCCGAGGCCGATGTGCCAGTGGCGGTCAACGCGAGAATTATAGGCCGCCTTCGAGTCGTTGAAGTGGACGGCGCGGACGCTTGCGAGCCCGACGTTGCGTTCAAGGGCTTCGAGCGTGGCGGCAAGGCCGTCTTCGTCGCGGATGTCGTAACCGGCGGTGAAGGCGTGCGCGGTGTCGAAGCAGACGCCGAGGTTCAGGTCGGGCGCGGCCTCCGTGATTTCTCTCAGGTGCTCGAAGCGGTGGCCGATGCACTCGCCCTGTCCAGCCGTATTCTCAAGCAGGATGCGAAGCGAGTCGAGCCTCAAACCGTCGCACGCCGCCTTCAAACTCTCGGCGCAGGTGCCGATAGCGTCCGCCTCGCACGCGCCTCGTGCGCTTCCCGGGTGAACGACCAGATAGTCTGCGCCGAGCAGCAGGCCGCGCTCTATCTCCTCACGAAAAGCTTTGATTGACTTCTCGCGTATGACTGCATCCGAAGCCGCGAGGTTGACAAGATAGTTCGCGTGAATGACGACGGGAGAGATGTTCATCTCGGCTCTTAGCGCGCGGAAGCGTTCGACCTCTTCCGCGTCGAGCGGACGCGCCGCCCACCCGCGCGGATTGCGCGAAAACATCTGCACGGCATCGCAGCCGAGCGCCTGCGCTTTCAGAAGCGCGTTCTGCAAGCCGCCCGCTATCGGCGCGTGAACGCCGATTCGCGGACGAATGGGAGCAACAGCAGGATTACTCATCGGTTCAGCAGTCGGCTCGCTTGACACTTCAAAGAAAGCGCCGAGCGAGCGGCGAGCGTTCTATCTTTTTTCGACCTCTTCCATCAAACGCAGCACGTTGCCGCCGAGAATCTTTTCGATGTCGGCGGCGGTGTAGCCGCGACGCAGAAGCTCTGCGGTCAGGTTCGGCAGTTGGGCGACGTTTGCGAGGTCGGCAGGGACGGCCTGAATGCCGTCGAAATCCGAGCCGAGGCCGACGTGATTGACGCCGACGAGGCGAACGATGTGGTCGATGTGATCGACGACCTGCGCGGCGGTGACGCGCGGCAGTCGTGCGGCGTACTCGCGCTCGCGCACGCGGTCGCGCGCAATCTTTTTCTGCGGCGGCGTGCCCTGCGCCGCGCGCGAAGCTGCTTCGACCATCGGCGCAATCTCGGCATCGACCTTCGTCTGCCGCTCTCGCCAGCCCGCATCGACGAACCTCGGATAGAAGACGACGCAGACGACTCCGCCCCGCTCGGCCATCGCGCGAATCTGCTCGTCCGAAAGGTTGCGCGGCTCTTTGACGAGCGCGCGGGCGTTCGAGTGGGTGGCGATAATGGGCTTCGTCGAAGTCTCGATGATGTCCCAGAAGGTTTTGTCCGAGACGTGCGAGACATCGACCATGATGCCGAGCCGGTTCATCTCGCGCACCACCTCGCGCCCGAAATCGTTGAGGCCGCGCGTCTGCCCGACCGCGTCGCCCGAAGAGCCAGCCCAACTCGTCGAGACAGACCAGGCGGGCGACATATAGCGAATCCCCATCCGGTAGTAACGCTCGACGTTCTCAAGTCGCTCGTCGATGGCGTAGCCGCCTTCGAGCCCCATGAGCGCGGCGAGCCGTCCCTCGCCTGCGACGCGGCGAATGTCTGCGGCTGAGGTCGCCAACTCCCACGTCTCGGGATGACGCTCGGCGAGAGCGCGCACGAGCGCAATCTGCTCGTCGGCGCGGCGCATCGCGGCTTCCCCTCCGACTCCGAAATACTGCGGCTCGACCCAGATGGAGAAGAACTGCGCGTCGAGTCCACCCTCCTTCATGCGCGGGGCGTCGAGGTGCGTGTTAGCGAGTCTTTGATTGATGTCCGCGCCTTCGTCGAGCATGAACTGCACGGTGTCGGCGTGCATGTCGATAATGATAGCGCGACGGTGAACCGAGACGGGGTCGCGCGCGTCGGCGCGCGAGTCGTTCGCGGTTGTCGAGTCGTTCGTGACGGAGGGCGAAGGGGTCGGCGTCGTGTTCTGAGTTTTTTCCGGCATGCTGCAACTGCTGAGCGAGAAAGAGAGCAGAAGCGCGCCGCAGGCTCGCTGCAAGCGAACGCGGACAGGGGGCTTTGGGCGGCGCGTCATTTAGAGGAAAAACGGAAACAATGCGTCTTTTTATTCTCTGAGACCGAACGAGATGGTACGCCGCGCGCGGCGCAAAGAGCAAGAAGAATTGATTCATTGAATCATCGGTTCATTGATTCAATGAAAAAATGAATCGATGATTCAATGAATCAATGTTCAATCCTCTTCCTTCCTTGCTTTTCCTCGCCGGTTTACTGTATCGTGCGCTATCAAAATATATTGCGATTTGTCCCGATAAAACAGTTCCGTCGAGCCTCCTGACTTGCATGTCCGGAGCTTCATTTCGATTGTCCGTCAGTATAGCTATGAGAGAAGGAGTATAACGACAAATGTTTGCAGACGACGCTGCGAAAAAGAAGGATGTGAAGACCGTGCAAATAGTTTCGGATGTCTGGCATAACGGCCGGTTCATCAAGTGGGACGATGCGCGCGTTCACGTCATGTCCCACGTTTTGCACTACGGCTCAAGCGTCTTCGAGGGCATCCGTTGTTACGCGACGCGTCGGGGCCCGGCAGTCTTTCGCCTCGAAGAGCACATGCAGCGTCTCCTGAACTCGGCCAAGATTTACCGGATGGATACCGAGTGGACGGTCGAACAGTTGTGCGAGGGCGCGGTCGAGCTTGTGCGGCGCGGCGGGCTCAAGCAGTGTTATCTGCGACCGATTATCTTTCGCAGTCTCGACGAAGGGCGTCCGGCCTTCGGCGTCAATCCGTTTCCGAACCCGCTCGCTTGCTACATAGGCGCGTGGGACTGGGGCAAGTACCTCGGCGACGAGGCGATTGAGCAGGGCGTCGATGTCTGCGTCTCGACGTGGAACCGGCTGACGCCGAACTCGATGCCCGCGATGGCGAAGTCGGGCGCAAACTACATGAACTCGCAGCTCATCAAGATGGAAGCCTTAATCAACGGCTACGCCGAGGGCATCGCGCTCGACGACCGGGGCTTCGTCTCCGAAGGGTCGGGCGAGAACATCTTCCTCGTGTACGGCGGTCGGGTGATTACGCCGCCGCTTTCGTCCTCCATCCTTCCCGGCATCACGCGCGACAGCGTCATCCAGATTTGCCGCGAGCTTGAAATCCCCGTCGCCGAGTCGGGCATCCAGCGCGCCGCCCTCTACGTCGCCGACGAGCTTTTCTTCACCGGCACGGCCGCCGAGGTCACTCCTATTCGCTCCGTCGATAGAATCAAAATCGGGAGCGGCGTGCGCGGCGAGATAACGGCGCGCATCCAGCAGGCGTTCTTCGAGATTACCAAAGGCGAGCGCCCCGCCCCCGGCCCCTGGCTCACCTACGTCAACGAGACGAGCCAGACCGTGAACGCCGACAACAACGGCCACGACGCCAGCGCCAAGCCCCACACTTCCGAAGTCTCCGCCGCCGACTCCGGCGACCCCCTCGCACGCTACAGCGCAGTCGCAACCGACTGAAGAAATGATGAATGCGGAATGCGGAATGATGAATGAAAAGCAAGCTGCCTTTCATTCATCATTCCGCATTCATCGTTTCTTATTGACGCCGTTTGCTGCGCCAGACTAGAATGATTTTGGCGTCTCCGGGCTGCTCATCTTTCCGGCGGCGCTTCCCGTCCTCAAAAGTCCGAGAGCCCGCCCGAACGCGTGCGCCCTGTTTCGCAGGCGCAAAAACTTCCGTCAAAAAAACTCTTTCGCGCCGTCCGCAGAAGCTTTCCGCCTCTCTCTCTGAAGTCTCTGCGGTCGAAGGTTCTTCCGGGTCTCCAAACATGCCGATTAAAATTGACGACCTTCTCAAGGTGGCGACGCACTACGGCGCGTCCGACCTGCACATCAAGGCGGGCTCGCAGCCCTTCATGCGTCTGGGCGGCGAGCTGCGCCCCATCGCCGACGCGCCGCGCCTCACGCAGGAAGACACGCTCGACATGGCCTTCTCGATGATGTCGAACCGGCAGAAGCAGCGCTTCAAGGAGGTGAGCGAGGCCGACATCGCTTACGGCGTCTCGGGCGTCGGGCGCTTTCGCGCAAACATCTTCCAGCAGCGCGGCACGGTCGGCATGGTCTTGCGCGTTATCCCCGACAGCGTGCGCTCGACGAGCGACCTGAGCCTGCCGCCCGTCATCGACAAGATTGCCGACGAGCAGCGCGGACTCATCCTCGTCACCGGCACGACCGGCTCAGGAAAATCGACCACGCTCGCCTCCATCATCGACCGCATCAACTCCACGCGCGGCGGACACATCATCACCATCGAAGACCCCATCGAGTTTCTCCACCGCGACAAGAAATCCTTCATCACCCAGCGCGAAGTGGACGTGGACACGCGCTCGTTTGCCGAAGCCCTGCGAGGGGCGCTGCGTCAAGACCCGGACGTGATTCTCGTCGGCGAGATGCGCGACCACGAGACTATCGAGACGGCACTCACGGCCGCCGAGACGGGTCATCTCGTGCTCTCGACTTTGCACACGCTCGACGCCACCGAGACCATCACGCGCATCGTCACCTCGTTTCCGCCGCACCAGCAGAAATCAGTCCGCATCCAGCTCGCGGGCATCCTCCGCGCCGTCATCTCGATGCGGCTGCTTCGCGCGTCGCGCGGAAAGGAGCGCGTGCCCGCCATCGAAGTGTTGGTCTCGACCGGCTTGATTCGCGACTACATCGTCAACGAAGAGAGAACCTCTCAGATTCGTGAGGCCATCGCCGCCGGAACCTCGCAGTACGGCATGCAGACCTTCGACCAGTCGCTCTTCAACCTCTACCAGTCCGGCCTCATCAGCATCGAAGAAGCCCTGCGCGGCGCGAGCAACGCCGACGAGTTTCGCCTCCGCGTCTCCGGCATCCGCTCAACCTCCAACCAGGCCGAAGACATGGAGATTGTCTCCAACGTCAGCCGCAAAACGCCCGCGACCGTCTAGAGCAAATTTCATCTGTATAACAACTGAGGATGCTTCTAGGTCGCTGCGTGTTCGGGCGCGAAGCAGATGCAGTTTTTGCGTGCGGCTTTGGCCTGATACATGGCGCTGTCGGCGCAGGCGATGAGTTGTTGAGGCGACTGTGCGTGCTGCGGGAAGCTTGCGACGCCGAAGCTGGCCGTGAGGCGGAGGCGCAGGTTTCGCCCGCCGGTGAAGACGTGCGCGGCGATGCGGTCGCGGACGCGCTCGGCGACGCTGGCCGCCTGTTCGAGCCCTGTCTCCGGCAGGATGACGACGAACTCGTCGCCGCCGTAGCGCGAGACTACGTCTGTGTCGCGCACGCACTTGAGGACGACGGCGGCTATCTCCATCAGGATGTGTGAGCCGACGAGGTGGCCGTGATGGTCGTTGATTTGCTTGAAGTCGTCGAGGTCGAGGAAGAGGGCTGTGACGAAGGAATTGTAGCGGCGCGCGCGTTTGATTTCGGCGATGAGATATTGCCGGAGGAAACGCGCGTTGTGAAGCTTCGTGAGGTCGTCGGTCTGCGAGAGGCGTTCGGCTTCGGCGATGCGCGCGGAGTTGGCGAGCGCGGCGGCGAGCGGCGCGGCGAGCGCCGAGAGAAGCGTGGCTTCAGAGGCGTTGAAGGCGCGCGCCGACTCGCCCTCGCGGACGGCTTCGAGCACGCCGAGCACGCGCTCGCCGACGACGAGCGGCAGAGCCAGTACGCGTCTCTCGCCCTCTTTTTTCCTGACGACTTCGCCGCTCGAAACCGCGAGGCGCGAGGCGCGCGTCTCCGTGCCCGCGAGAGCAAGCTCGCCGACCGGAAGGATGCGTCGCCAGTCGTCCGCATCGTTCGAGCCGGGCTCGCTCGTCGTCGTGCGACTGTGCGAGGCCAGAAGCTCGAAGGCCGTCTCACGAGAATCGGCGCGTACGTCTGCGTTGAGATAGATAGTCCAGCGTTCGGCGCAGACGAGCGCGGCCAGGCCGTCGAGGGCGATGGAGGCGGCGCTCTTCTGGTCGGTCGCAAAGTGGAGCGCGGCGACGGCCTCGAAGGCCGCGCGCAAAGCCCGGACGTTCAGCTTTCCCGGCAGCAGAGGCGCGGGCGGCTCGCTCTTCAGAATGTTTTCCGGCAGGTGCAGGTCGCTCGCCGTGCCGCGCTCTTGCAGCTCGCGCAGCAGGGCTGGCAACTGCGCCGAATCGTCGGCGACGGCGCTGAAGCCCAGACGCGCGAGGGCAGAAACGTCTAGCGCGTGCGAATTGTTCGCGCCCGGGGGCGACGACTGAGAGGCGGAGTTGCGACGACAGGCGATGAGCGGCGTGCCCGGCCAGCGCGCGACGGCGTGACCGACGGCAGAGTGAAGCCCCGAGGCATCGACGCCCGCGCGGATTTCGTAGAGCACCGCGAGCGGCGCGGATGGCGCTTGCAATGCCGCGCCCTCCGGCTGCCCCTCAATCGCCACGCCTTGAACCGACGCGTCCCCTATCCGAGCGAGCGAGGCGAGGATGCCCGCTTCGCGCAACGGTGCGACCAGCGTCGCCGCCGCCGCCGAATCGTGCTCATCGCTCAGAAGAATAACGTGCTTCATAAAACTGAAGGGGAAAGGGAAAGGGGAAAAGGGGAAAGGGCAAAGGACAGAAAGTGAGAATCGAATTAATAAAGAATCAAATCCAAAATGGTTTCCTCCTCCCTTTCACCTTTTCCCCTTCCCCTTTTCCCCATTGCTTTCATTCCGTCCATCTTTGAATTGCTTTCAACTCGACGCGGCAGCCGGAGCAAGCTGGACGCGCGCGCTGTTTTTGTTGCCCTGCGAATCTTCGGCCTCAAGCGTCACTTCGCGCTGTCCGCGTCCTGCGTTGATTTGAAACTGAAACTGCCCGCTCGAAGTGGCGATGGTTTCGCGTCCGGCGGCGCGGACGGTCGCGCCGGGTTGCGCACGTCCGCGCAGCAGGTAGATGTTGCCGCCGAGGTATTCGGAAGTCACCTCGGCGAGCTGGACGCTCTCGCCCGTGCCCTCGCTCGAAGAGACGATGAACTTCTGCGGCTCGCTCCACTCGCTGACCTGATTTGAAGTGGCGATGGCGCGCACGCGCCAGAAGTAGTTGCCCGCGCGCAGGTCGCCGACGTTGAACTCGTTGGCGACGAGCTGGTCGCGCTCGATGACCTTTCCGGCGGCGACGAAGAAGGGCGAGGTGGCGACTTCGACGCGATAGTAAGCGGGCGCTCCCGAAGCGGGGCGCTCCCAGCGCAGAGAGACGTTGGCCGAGCCGTTCGAGCGCGCCTGCACCTTTTCGAGATTGCGCGGGCTGGAGGGCGCGGGCACGTCGAGCAGTCGTTCGCGCGTCTTGATGCCGCCGGTCTGATTGAGGGCGATGTACTCGCCGCCGCGTATCGTGGTCGATTCGCCGCCGCGCGTGCTCGTCTCCATGCTGCCCTCGGTGACGCGGAACTCTTCGGATTTGTCCTCGCGCACGCCGAAGATGGCCGCCGTCTGCGCCGCCAGGCGGTTCTTCGTCAGAGGCGTCTCGACGACGTTGTTCGTGCCTTCGGCCTGCTGGTCGGTACGCATCTTAATCTGCCCCCGATCAACGGCGACGCGGACGTTGGTGCGCTTGCCGTCGTCGGTGCTGGTGTTGTCGCCGATGGTGATGACGCTGTTGGGGCCGATGACCATCGTCGAGCCATCGACGAGCGTGATGCGTGCGCGCCCGTCGGCCTGCGTCTGCACGATGTCGCCGGGCAGCAGACGCGTGTCGTTGCGCACCTGTAGGCTCTCGCGCGTCTCGGCGCGCACGACGCGCACGTCGCCCTCGAAAGAGTCGAAGCGCGCGCCCGCCGTGATGGCTTCCTGCCCGCCCGTGCGTTTGAAGAGCGACGTGTATTTCCAGAGGTAGATGCTCAGAGGCAGGAGCACCAGCACCGCGACGATTGTGTAGATGAGCCGCTTGGAAACGACCAGCCACTCCAGATCGAAGCGACTTGATTTCTCACCCATATGACTAGAGGTATTTCGATTCAGAATTTAACTTACGTGAGGGGCAACCGATGAGGAATGGATGAGGGATGCGGCCTCGGCACTTGTTCGGAGAATTGCTCGAAGGCTTGAGTTTTCGTCAGCGACAGCGATTTGCAACTGACCCACTGGAAACTTAACACATGCCAAACAGCTTCTACAAGCACGTTTTTCGAGCGACTCGGCATGCAAATCCTTTGCATGACCGCACGATTTTCCTGCACGCTCGGAAGCGATTTTCGGCGGAGTTTTCAAGGCCGAAAGCAGGCCGAAGGTTGAAGCAGAGAGCAAACGGCGAAGGGCGCAGAGGATTTAACTCTCTGCGCCCTTCGATGTTGTCCTAATCTATCGGCGTCGAGCGTCTTTGGCTCTAGCGCGTGCTGCCTGCGCGGCGCGCTTCGATGGCGTCGGCGGTCGGCTCGTCCGAGGGTTGCTCGGGCGGCTCGTCGGCTCCGAGTCTGCCCTGGTCGTCGTCGAAGGGCGAGTCGAAGCCGGGCGGGAGCTGAACTTCGATGTTCGTCTCGGCCTCCTTCGGCCAGATAAGCGAGGCCACCACCGACGACAGCAGCACGAAGGCGACGAAGCCGAGCGAAATCAGAATCAAACGCTGCTTGCTCATGTAATCGGCGACGAAGCCCTCGGTCAGCATCTTGACGCCGACGAAGGTGAGCACGATGGCGAGCCCCTGCTTGAGATAATGAAATTTTTCGACGACGCCCGCGAGCAGGAAGTAGAGCGAGCGCAGGCCGAGGATGGCGAAGACGTTCGAGGTGTAGACGATGAAAGTGTTGGTCGTGATGCCGAAGATGGCCGGGATGGAATCGACGGCGAAGACCAAATCCGTGACCTCGACGATGATGAGCACGAGCAGCAGAAGCGTGCCCGTGCGTCGCCCGTTGACCTGCGTGAAAAACTTATCCTCTTCGTAGTGGCGCGTGATGGGAATGAAGCGCGTTACGAACTTGACGATGGGGTTATCTTCCGGCTGCACCTGCTCGTCGCCGCTCGTAAACATCTTGATGCCGGTATAGATGAGGAAGAGTCCGAAGACGTAAATCATCCAGTGGAAACGCTCGATGAGCGCCGCGCCGACGAAAATCATCGTCATACGCATGACGAGCGCGCCCATCACGCCCCAGAAAAGCACTCGATGCTGATACTTCGCCGGAACTCTGAAGAAAGAGAAGACGAGCAGGAAGACGAAGAGATTATCGACCGAGAGCGAAAGCTCTATGAGATAGCCGGTGAGAAATTCGAGCCCCGTCTCCGTGCCCTGACGCCAGAAGACGAGCCCTGCGAAAATCATCGCCAGCGACACCCAGACGGCGCTCCACGTCGCGGCCTCTTTGTAGGTGATAGCGTGTGATTTGCGGTTCAGCAGCCCGAGGTCGAGCGCCAGCATCAAGAGGATGAAAGCCCCGAACCCGCCCCATGCCCAGATTGAATATTCCATGCCGCTAAGATATAGCATCCGCGCCCGCGCCCCTGCAACCGGAGGAGGGAGATGGGGGTCGGGGGTTGGGGGTCGGGGAAAGCAAAAAGCTTTTGTCTTTCTCTTCCCCAACCCCTAACCCCTATCCCCCATCCCCCGCTCCGGTTGCGATAGTCCGCAGGTGTTCGTTACAATTTCGACGTTTCGTGAGAATGCCTCCGCAACGGACAATCGGCGAGCGTGGGTCGGGGTCAGCTTCGAGAGTCGCCGGTTGCATCTCGATTGACGGTGCTCGCCGTCTCTTTCAGTCAAAAAAAGTTTAATTTCGGGAAGGTGTAAGGAATGCTCAAACAGTTAAGCCGTCTGGAGCGGACGCGCAGTCTGATTATCGTTGTCTTCGCCGTGCTGATGGGACTCAGCCTGGTATTTTTCTACGCGCCGAATCGCAACGCCAACGTCTCTCCGGCGACGAACACCGAGCCGGTCGCCGAGGTCAACGACGAAGAGATAACCGTGCGCGATGTCGTGCAGCGCAAGGAGCGTTATCAACAGATGTTCGGCGGGCAGGTGAGCCTCGCCAGCCTCGGCGGCAACCGCCGCGTCCTCGATGGTCTCATCGGCGACCGCGTCGTCTCTCAGGAGGCCGTCCGCTTGGGGCTCGCGCCTTCGGACGCCGAAGTGGCCGACGCTATTCGCAAACAGTTCTCCGACGCTTCCGGCAAGTTCGTCGGATTCGACCGCTACAAAGAGAGCGTCATCTCTCAGTTCGGCAACATCGAACAGTTCGAGCAGCAGATACGCGACTCCATCGCGGCCAAGAAGCTGCGCGCCTACATTACCGCGGGCGTCACTGTCTCCGACGAAGAGGTGCAGAAACAGTGGCAGCGCAGGATGACCACCTTCGACCTCGTCTACGTGCCCGTAGCCGCCGAAGCTTTGTCGAAGAACGTCACGGTCTCGGACGAAGACTTGCAGAAGTATTTCGACGAGCACAAAGAGGAGTTTCGCTTCAAAGAGCCGCAGAAGAAGATTCGCTACCTCTACATCGACCAGGAGAAGGTCGGGCAGAAGATGCAGATTAGCGACGCCGACCTGCGCGCCGAGTACGACAAAATCTCGCCCGAGAATAAGCAGGCGGGCGTCCGCGTGCAGCAGATAGTTTTGAAGGTTGCGCGTCCCGAGCTTGACGCGGAGATTCTACAGAAGGCGTCGGAGCTGACGGCGCGTCTGCGCGACGACAAACAGATGGGCAGCGAAGAGGCTTTCGCCGAGGCGGCGCGCGGTAACTCCGAAGACCCGGCCACCGCGCTCAAGGGCGGCTGGCTTCCCAACCTCGTCAAAAAAGACGCGAAGAACCCGAACGACATCCTGCAAACCACGCTCACGATGCAGCCCGGACAGGTCGGCGACCCGCTCAAGACCGGCAACGCCTACTACATCTTTCGGCGCGGCGATACGGTCGTCAAAACCTTCGAGGAAGCGCGCCCCGAGCTGCTCGTCAGCCTGCGCAATCGTCAATCCTACCGCGCCGCCGCCGACCTCGCGGGTCGCGTCGCCGCGCGTTTGAAAGAGACGAAGGACGCGCAGAAGGTGGCCGAAGAGCTTGCGGGCGAGGCCAACATGAGCGCATCCGAGATGGTGCGCGAGACGCCATTCGTCAAGCCGGGCGACGACGTGCCGAACATCGGCAGCGCGCCGCAGTTTGAAGAAGCCATCGCGCCGCTCAACAATCCGAACGACGTGGGCGAACGCGTCGGCGTCAAGGGCGGCTTCGCCGTCCCGATGCTTGTCGAACGGCGCGACCCGCGCGTTCCAGACTTCGCGGAAGTGCGCGAGCAGGTGGCCGAGCGCGCGAAAGAGGAGCGCGCCAAAACGCAGGTCGAACAGACGGCGCGCGATTTGGCCTCGAACTCGGCGAACGCCGACGCCCTCAAAGCCGCCGCCGAAAAGCTCGGACTCAAAGCCGACGTGCTGCCCTCTTACAGAGTCGGCACGCCGTTCGGCGAAGACCCTTCGAGCCCCGAGGCCGACGCGGCCATCTTCAACCTGAAGGCAGGCGAAATCTCACGCACGCCCGTCAAGATTGACGACCGTTGGGTGGTCTTAGGCGCGACCAAACGCACCGACGCAGACCTCGCCGAGTTTGCCAAGCAGCGCGAGCAGCTCATCGACTCAAGCATCAGCGAGCGTCGCACGCAGGTCTTTGAAGACTACCTCGGCGCGGCGCGACAGCGATTCGAGCGCGAAGGAAAAATCCGCGTCTACGACGAAGTGCTCGCCCGCCTCGAAGACGAAGAGCCGCCCGCCGCCGCTCCGCCCACGCGCGGCCTCCCCGTCCCGCCGACAGGCGGCTAAGACGTTCGACCGGCTTCGCACGACACAGACAAAACAGAGAAGGCCGCCCGCATGGAAAGCAGGCGGCCTTCTCTTTTTGTTTCGTCGAACGCGATGCGCTTTAGAAGACGCGCAGCATCGTCGCTATATCGGTCTGCGCGAAGCTCAGGCGGAGATTTACGTCTGTTCCCTGCACCTCGATTTTCAAGCTCTGGACGGCGCTCTCGGCCAAACGGCGGCGTTCGCCCGAAAGCTGCGAGACGGCGAAAGCAGCGAGCGACTTCAAGGCCGTGACGGTATCGCTCAGGTTGCGCGCCGAGTCGGCGTCGGCGGCGCGCATGGTCGCCAAAACGTCGAAGCCGTTAGCCGAAGGGCTCAAAGAGCCGTAGAACTGCTTAATCGACATCACGGCTCGCTCAAGCTCCGGATTGCCGAGCCCTTCAACCTTCTTCAGGAGAGACTGCGGCATGTTCGCGCCGAAGCCGACGACGGCGTTCGGGTTGCTGCGCGCAAGCGCCACCAGCGCCGGGCTGATGCGCCCGCGCCCCGTAGAAGCGTCGATGGCGGCGCGCACCGCTTCCGGCTCGCCGACGGCCAGAGTGTTTCGGTCGAGCACGGACATCGCCAGATTCGTCACGTTCATGCGTGGAGAGACGCCGAAGATTTTGATGCGCTCGTTGATGTTGAAAACGTAGACGGTTTTGCCTCCGTGCTTCGTCTCCTGATACTGCCCCTTCGAGGCGAGGCGACCGGCGGCGGCAAGCGCGCCCGCGTTGAAGGTGCCGTTGGCGATGGCGACGACGTGGTCGATTTTCGTCACCTCCGGCGAAGGATTCGTGAAGCGGACGCCGACGGCGACGCGCTCGAAGGCGCGGGCGTCTATCCCCGTGCGCGTCTTGAACAAGTCGATGTCGGCGTTGATGCTCGCCGCCCGCGCCGGGTCGTCGGCCAGCACGCGCGGCATCACCTCCGTCAAAAGCCTTCGCATCTCGACGAACATCACGCCGTCCGACGCGGGCAGAGGCGGCAACTGGCCGGCGGCTTCAGCCGTCGTCGTCGTGCGTCCCTGCGCGCTCGTCGAAATTGCCAGCCCCAGCGCCAGCACGAGCGCCCCCGCCAGCGAAACGTAAAAATTTCTCTTCATAGCTCTCTCGTTCAACCTTTCCCACCTTTTGAAAATAGTCAGCTCCTTCAATTCTCCAAACTGCCGGAGCATACGGTTTCTGCAAAGGAGAGTTTTTGATGCCAAGTTCGGATGCGGCGCGCACCCGGCGGGGTTGCAACCTGCGCCGCTCTTTGCCCCTCAGACGAAAACTCGCCCCTCTCACCCGCAAACAAGATAGACGCCGAAACTCGACCCCGCGTTAACACAAACGACGAACGCCGCAACGCCGCAACGATGAATGAAAAGCAGAAAGCAGTTTTCAGTTTTCGGTTTTCAGCAAGGCATCGCTTCTTCTCTGAAAACTGAAAACCGAAAACTGAAAACTGCTTCATCGTTTCCCATCTAGACCCGCTCGACCAGCAGGGCGATGCCCATGCCGCCGCTAATGCAGAGCGTGGCGAGGCCGCGCCGCGCGCGTCGCTTCTGCATCTCGTGCAGGAGCGTGGTCGTGATGCGAACTCCCGTGCAGCCGATGGGGTGTCCGAGGGCGATTGCGCCGCCGTTGACGTTCAGGCGCTCGGGGTCGAAGCCAAGCTCGCGGTCGCAGGCGATGACCTGCGCGGCGAAGGCTTCGTTCAACTCGACGAGGTCGATGTCCGTGAGCTTGAGTTTCTGTCGCGCGAGCAGGGCGCGCACCGCCGGGACAGGCCCGATGCCCATTATCTCCGGCGCGACGCCCGCAAACTCGTAATCGACAATGCGCGCCTGCGGCTCAACGCCCCCGCGCGCACTCTTCAAAGTCTCTTCGTCCATCACGACGACCGCCGCCGCTCCGTCCGTGATGCCCGAAGAATTTCCCGCCGTCACCGTTCCGTCTTTGGCGAAGACGGGCGGAAGCTTTTTCAAAGACTCCAACGAAGTATCGGCGCGCGGGTGTTCGTCGCGCGAGAACCGCACGGTCTCGCCGCGACGCTTACCGGGAACTTCGACGGCGACTATCTCCGCGTCGAAGCGTCCGCCGTCGATGGCGGCGGCTGCGCGCTGCTGCGTGCGCAGGGCATACTCGTCCTGTTCCTCGCGTGGAATCTCGTAGCGTCGCGCGAGGTTCTCCGCCGTCTCGCCCATGACGAGACCCGAGAGCGGGTCGAGAAAGCCGTCGCGGTACATGCCGTCGATTAGCTCGGCGTTACCCATACGCATACCGAAGCGCGCGCCCTCCGCGTAGTAAGGCACGCGCGACATGCTCTCCACTCCGCCCGCGAGCGCCGCCCGCGCACGACCGAGCATAATCTCCTGCGCCGCGAGGATGATGGATTTCAGACCCGACCCGCACGCCTGATTAATCGTCGAAGCCGGGACGGTCTCAGGCACACCCGCGCGGAAAGCTATCTGCCTTCCGACGTTCGGCCCCGCGCCCGCCTGCCGCGCCGAGCCGAAGAACACGTCCTGCACTTCGCCCGCCCCTATTCCAGCGCGCCGCAAGCTCTCAGCCGCCGCCGCCGCGCCCAACTCCGCCGCGCTCAAACCCGCCAGCGCCCCACCGAAACGCCCGATTGGCGTCCTCACCGAACCGACCAGAAAAACGTCCTTCATCAGTTGAAAACCTCAAAGCAGTAGTCAGTAGCCAGTAGCCAGTAGAAAAACCTCTTGAATCATTCAGCAGCCAGAGCAGCATTCGAGCAGCTTCGGCACTCACAATCTACTGGCTACTGGCTACTGTTTGATGACTGACTACTGGCTACTGTTTGATGTTAGCATACGCTGTCGAAGACGCGCGAACCGGGGTTCAACCGGCAAACGGGCATGGCTTTCAAGCGCGTCTTCGCCTCACTTTCATCTCTGTTGAGGACGCACTTTATGTTGGAACGCCTCACCACGCCGGAGAGCATCGAGCAGGCTCGAAGCCGCATCGAGCAGATGCTCGACGAGCGCGGCGAGTGGTTCTATACCTCCCGGCAGAGCGACGCGAAGCGGGTCTCGAAGAGCGAGGCGGCGGGCGCGTTGCGCAAAGGCGAGTGGGAGTTGCGAGCGGCGCACGGGTCTCTGCTGCTCTCTCTGTTGACGGACGCGGGCGCGCGCGTCTGGCGTATCGTCGCGTGGGAATGGACGGGCGAGCGGCTGGTCTTTGAAGCGACGCGACGCATGAGACGCGAGCACGCCACGATTGAGCTTATCCCTCGCGCCTCGGTCGGCGCTGAGCGCGCGTTGCTGTTGGAAGCACGCCGCGCGCTCTGTGAACGTCTCGCGGCTCTGGCTGCCGCGCAGCATCCGTCGGCGAAGCTTGAGACGGTCGCTCTCAGTCGGGGCGCGCGGCGCGGCGAGCCCGGACGCTACGCGCGTATTCTTCTCTCGACGAGAGACGCGCGCATCGCCGTCACCGGAGCGGTCGTCGAAGAGGGCGCGCACGACGCGGACGCTCTACTCACGTCGGCTCTCATCTGGCTCGCGCGCCTGCGCGAGGCGACGCGCGAACGCAGACCCTTGCGTCTTCATCTCGTCGCCGCGCCAGGCACGACCCGCGCGCTCTCCGAGCGCCTCGCCCTGCTGCGCGAAGAGCTTCGCTCTCTCGTCTCCGTCTACGAAACAGACGAAGCGCGCCAATCACTCTCACGCGCCCTTGCGCCGACGCTCGACGAGCTGCTCGCCTGCGCCCCGCGCTTTTCGCCTCCAACCGAGACTTCTTTGAGCCGCACGGCTCAGGAGATAATCGCCCTCGCGCCCGATGCGATTGACGCGCTGCGCGTCCGTCAGGGCGAGACACTGCGCTTTCACGGCCTGCCCTTCGCGCGCGTGCGTCGGCTGCTCGGGCGAGAGCAGGTCTGGTTCGGCGTCGAGGCTGCGACGCGAAGCGGAACGACTGGAGACGCGCTCCCGGCTTCAGTCGGTCGCGGCGCTTCCCCGCGCCGACGCTTGCTCGATGCAACGAACCGCGCCGAGTTTCTCAAGCTCGTCGCCGACCTCGCAGAGCATCGCCGCGCCGACGCGGACAACAAACGTCACGCCTTCTACCGAGCCGCACCCGAAGCCTGGCTCGAATCCATCCTCCGGCGCGACATCACGCGCCTCGACCCCGGCCTCCGTCTCTCGCCCCTGCACACGCAGTTTCGCACCTCGCGCACGTCGCTCTCCGGCGCGTCGCGCCCCATCGACCTGCTCGCGCTCAGGCACGACGGGCGGCTCGTCGTCGTCGAATTGAAAGTCTCTGAAGACGCCGCGCTTCCACTACAGGGCGCGGACTACTGGCGTCGAATCTCCGCACACCAACGCGCCGGCCACGTCAAACTCGCACGCCTCTTCGGCGATGCCGAGATTTCCGACGACCCGCCGCTCGTCTACCTCGTCGCCCCGATGCTCAGTTTTCATCGCGCGTTTCCGGCGCTCGCGCGCTGCATCAATCCGCGGATTGAGCTGTACCGCTTCGACATCAACGAAGACTGGCGCGCAGGCGTGCGCGTCGCGCGGCGCGGACGAGTCGGAGTGATTAACGAAGGGATGCTCGAAGGGTGAGGCCGCCTTCCGTTTCCGAGTTTGGAAGGAAAAAGCTTGCGTCCTGACGGGCTGTGTTTATAATCGCTGCCCGGTCTGATTTTCCGCCGCTACGAGGACTCGTGGGGTGAGCCCCGTCCCACTTACCAAAAAGGATACTATGAGATTACCTGCCGCAAACCTTCGCCGCATCCTTCTGCTGACGGTCGTCTCCTTATTGTTGACAGGCTTGCTCGTCGCACCCGCGATGCTCAGCCGCCGTCATGCGACGACGATTTCAACCAACCGCATCGAAGCGACGCCGCCCGCCCAACTAGCGCAGGCGCGCGAGGCTTACGGGCGCATCCCGCTCAGTTTCGAGGCCAATCAAGGCCAGACGGACGCTTCGGTCAATTTCCTCGCGCGCGGCGCGGGCTATACGCTCTTTCTGAAACCGTCCGAGGCTGTCTTTCTCCTTTCTCAAACGCAGACGAGCGCATCAGCCGAGAGCGCTGCGCGCAAACAGACCGGCGACGAGCAGCGCCTCGCGTCGCATGCAGACATCTCTTCCGCGCCCGGGCTTTCAGCGAAGCGCGCCGTGCTGCGCATGAAGCTCGTCGAGGCGAATGAAGCGGCGCGCGTTGAGGGCGACGAGGAGTTGGCGGGCAAGGTCAACTATCTCGTCGGCGACGACCCGTCGCAGTGGCGCACAGGTGTCTCGACCTACGGGCGCGTGCGCTACGCGGAAGTCTATCCCGGCATCGACCTCGTCTATTACGGCAACCAGCGACAGCTCGAATATGACTTCCGCGTCGCGCCCCGAAGCGACGCGCGAGCCATCAGTCTCCGGTTCGACGGCGCTGACAAAGTTGAGCTGGGCGCAGACGGCGAGCTTCGACTAACGCTCGGCGAGAGCGTCGTCAGCCAGCCGAAGCCTTTCATCTATCAGGAAGTGGCGGGAGCGCGCCGCGAGGTCGAGGGCGGCTACGTCGTCGAAGCGGACGGGCGCGTCCGGTTCTATGTCGGTGACTACGACCCGAGCACGACGCTCGTCATCGACCCCGTGCTCGTCTATTCAACCTACCTCGGCGGCAGCAGCACTGAAGACGGCAGCGACATTAAAGTTGACGCCACCGGCAATGCTTACATCTGCGGCCAGACCTCCTCGACCAACTTCCCCACCGCCAGCGCCTTCCAGCCCACCTTCGGCGGCGCGACCTTCGAGGGCGGGCGCGACGGCTTCGTCACGAAGCTCAACCCGACGGGCTCAAACTTCGTCTATTCGACTTACCTCGGCGGTAGCGGCGACGACAGGTGCAATAAAATCGCCGTCGATTCCGCAGGCAACGCATACCTCGCCGGTGAAACCACCTCCTCGACCGACTTCCCTCGCGCCAACGCCTACCAGAACACCTTCGGCGGCGGACTCTCGGACGCCTTCGTGTCGAAGCTCAGCCCGCAGGGCGACATGCTCGTCTATTCCACCTACCTCGGCGGCAGCATCTTCGATGCGGGCGGCGGCATCGCCGTCGATTCCGCAGGCAATGCCTACATCACGGGGCGCACCACCTCGGCCGACTTCCCCACCACCGCCAACGCCATTCAGGCGGCGCAGGCCGGCCAATTCGCCGACGCCTTCGTGACGAAGCTCAACGCGAACGGCTCTGACCTCGTCTATTCCACCTACCTCGGCGGCAGCGACGGCACCGAAGGCGGGTTTGACGCCGGCTTCAGCATCGCCGTCGATTCCACCGGGGCTGCCTACGTCACCGGCCAGACCCGCTCAACCAACTTCCCCCGCGTCAACGCCATCCAGAACACCTTCGGCGGCGGCTTCCCCGACGGCGACGCCTTCGTCACGAAGATAAACGCGCAGGGCACCGCGATCTCCTACTCCACCTACCTCGGCGGCAGCGAGAACGACATCGGGTTTGAAATCGCTGCGGACTCCGGCGGCAACACCTACGTCACAGGCGTCACCCGCTCGTCCAACTTCCCCACTGCCAACGCCTTCCAGTCCGCGCTCAACGGCCCGTCCGACGGCTTCTTGACGAAGATTAGCGCGACGACGACCCCGGCGTTCGCCTACTCGACTTACTTCGGCGGCTCCGGCGAGGACTCCTCCAACGGCATCGCCGTCAACGCCAGCAACGAGCCTTACCTCGCCCTCGGCACTTCTTCGACCAACCTCCCCACCGTCAACCCCATACAGGCCGCGAACGCGGGCGGCATCGACGCTTTCATCGCGCGCTTCAACGCGGCGGGCTCAGCCCTCATCTTCTCCACCTACCTCGGCGGCAGCGGCGGGGATGCGGGTTTGAGCATCGCACTTGACCCAGCCCTCTCCATGTACGTTGTGGGGCGCACCGCGTCGACGAACTTCCCCGTCCTCAGTGCCGTCCAGAATGCGAACGGCGGCGAGCAGGACGCCTTCGTGTCGAAGATTAGCGACACCGCCCCGGGCACAAACACATTCCAATTCAGTCAGGCGTTGCATACGGTGAACGAGGAGATTACCTCTGTGACCGTCACCGTCACACGCAGCGGCGATACCTCTGCCGCCGCCACCGTTGACTATGCCACCGCCGACATTACGGCCTCGGAGCGCTCCGACTACACGACCGCACTCGGCACGCTGCGCTTCGCCGCTAATGAAACCTCGAAGACCTTCGAGGTGCTCGTCAACGAGGACTCGAAGGTGGAAGGCAACGAGCTGTTCACCGTCGTGCTCTCGAACCCGACTGGCAACGCGTCGCTCGGCGCGCAGGCGACCACCACCATCCAGATTACAGACGACGCGACCGAGCCTTCGACCAACGTCATCGACGACCCCGGCATCTTCGTCGGGCAACACTATCACGACTTCCTCAACCGTCAGGCTGACGCCGGAGGCTTGAGCTTCTGGACAGGCCAGATAACCCTCTGCGGCGCGGACGCAGGCTGCATCGACTTCAAGCGCACGCAGGTCTCACAGGCGTTCTTCCTCTCCATCGAGTTTCAGCAGACCGGCTACCTCGTCTTCCGCATCTACAAGGAGACGTTCACCAATTCGCCGGAGCGCCCGCGCGGGATGCCGCGCTACAGGGAATTTTTGCGCGACACGCAGGAGATACAGCGCGGCGTCGTGGTCGGCGTCGGCAACTGGGAGCAGCAACTGGCGGCCAACCGGCTCGACTTCGCACGTCGTTGGGTACAGCGAGCGGATTTCGTCGCCCAATTCCCTGTGACGATGACCGCGGCGCAGTTCGTCGATAAGCTCTTCCAGAACGCCGAAGTGACGCCCACGACGCCTGAGCGCGACGCAGCCATCGCCGCCTACGGCTCAGGAGGCACAGAAGGCCGAGCCGCCGCTCTGCTTAGCGTCGCCGACAGCGCCTCGGTCTACAACAAGCAGTACAACCCGGCCTTCGTGCTCATGCAGTACATCGGCTACCTGCGTCGCAATCCGAACGACGCTCCCGACAACAGCTACGCGGGCTTCGACTTCTGGCTCAACAAGATGAACCAGTTCAGCCAGCCCGGCGAGGACGTGCGTAACGAACAGGTGGCACGCGCGCGCGTGCAGAGAGCAGAGATGGTGAGAAGCTTCATCATCTCCGGCGAATACCGTCAGCGATTCGGGCAGTAAGCAAGCCCGCCCTCTGACAAACCCGAAGGCGGCGGCATCGTTGCGAAACATGCAGCGATGTCGCCGCCTTCCAGTTCCCGCCTCAAAAGCCCAAACAACGAATCACCCGACGACCCGAGCCCCCTCGACAGACTTTCATCGCCCTCTCGACACCCTTTCCGCCTTCCTACTTCCTCCTTCCACCTTTGCTTTTACTGTGGCTATCCACGTTTCGCGCGGGTGCGCGGGGCGGGTATTGTGTGAGATAGTGGAGTGGAAGGTGAGGCGCGCATGCTCGGCGGTCGAACTTGTCGGCTCTTTTGGCGGATAGCATATAAACCCCTCTTCGTTGTATCTTTACTGGTTATTTTGTGCCGGGAGGCGGAAGACTTCGCACTTCCCTGCGAAGCTCGTGCGGGCGGCTCTCGCCCTGAGCATCCGGGGCGACGAGCCTTCCAGCGCCGCTCTCATCCGTCGCCCCTTTTCAAGCACAGCACATAAACCGTAGCGCGGATAGGAACTAAATGGCATTTAAATCTCTGTTCAGTCTGTTCTCCAGCGACCTGGCTATCGACCTCGGCACGGCCAACACCCTGGTTTACGCGAAGGGGCGCGGCATCGTCGTCTCCGAGCCGTCCATCGTCGCCATCAACAAAGTCACCAACACGCCCGAAGCGGTCGGCAAGGAGGCCAAAGAGATGCTGGGCAGAACGCCCGGCAACATCGTCGCCATCCGACCGATGAAAGACGGCGTCATCGCCAACTTTGAAGTGACGGAGAAGATGCTCCAGCACTTCATACGCAAGGCGCACAACGGCAAGACGTGGGTCTCACCACGCGTCGTCATCGGCATACCGAGTGAGATTACACAGGTCGAGCGGCGAGCGGTCGAAGATTCGGCCTATCGCGCGAAGGCTTCTGAAGTCTACCTCGTCGAAGAAGCGATGGCGGCGGCCATCGGCGCTGGCCTGCCCATCACCGAGCCGCACGGCAACATGATTGTCGATATCGGCGGCGGCACGACCGACATCGCCGTCATCTCGCTCTCAGGCATCGTCTATTCGCGCGCCGTCCGAGTCGCCGGAAACGAGATGGACGAAGCCATCACGCAGTTCATCAAGCGCAAGTACAACCTGCTCATCGGCGAGCGCACCGCCGAGGCTATCAAGATTGAGCTTGGGAGCGCCTTCCCCTTAGACGAGCCGCTCTCAATGGAAGTGCGCGGGCGCAACCTCATCGAAGGCATCCCGAAGACCATCACCATCTCGGACGAAGAAGTGAGAGAAGCGCTCGCCGATTCCGTCTCGACTATCGTCAACGCCGTGCGCGTCGCTCTGGAGCGCACGCCCCCCGAGCTTTCAGCCGACATCGTCGAGCGCGGAATAGTGATGACGGGCGGCGGCGCGCTCCTTAAAAATCTCGACCGACGCCTCTCCATCGAGACCGGCCTCCCCGTCTCGGTCGCCGAAGACCCCCTCTCCTCCGTCGTGCTCGGCGCAGGCAAGATGCTCTCCGACTTCAACCTCCTCAAGCGCGTCAAGTGGGACAACACGCTGACGAGCGGAACATAAAAGCCGTCAATCGTAAATCGTAAATGGTGAATAGATAAAAACTGTCTTTCTCTATTTACGATTTACGATTCACTATTCACGATTTATGGTAGTGATGCGCACGCAGAAAGAGATACGGCAGCGCGCCCCTCTGTGGCTGGCGGGGCTGCTGTTTCTTAATCTGGGATTGATGACTTATGACGCGCGCGACCCCGTGACGAAACAGCGTATGATTCGCGTCTGGGTGCAGGCCGCGACCGGGTTTGTGCAGCGCCCTCTGGCGAGCGCTTCGGGGAGCGGCATAGGGTTTTTCCAGCGCATCGGCAACATGTGGAACGCTTCGGCCGAGAACGTGCAGTTGAAGAACCGCTTGGCCGAGATGGAGACCGAGTTGCGGGCGGCGCGGGCGGCGCGAGACGAGAACGAGCGTCTGAAGAGTCTGCTCGGTCTGAAAGAGTCAACCGAATACGGCGTCGTGACGGCCAACGTCATCGCGCGCGACCCTTCGGTCTGGTTCAGCACCATCATCGTCAATCGCGGCTCGCAGTCGGGCGTGGAGCTGAACATGCCGGTCGCCACGCGCGAGGGCATCGTCGGGCGGGTGGTGGGCGTGAGCCCCTGGACGGCGCAGGTCATGTTGATTACGGACGAGAAGGCTGCTGCCGGTGCGCTTGTCGGGCAGCTCGGCACGTCGAACGCGCTCGGCTCCGTGCGCGGCTACGGCAAGAACGACCTGTTGGAGATGCGCTACGTGTCGGGGCTGGAGGAAGTCAACGTCGGCGACTATGTGGTAACTACGGGGCAGGACGGTATCTATCCACCTGGCTTGAGCGTCGGCACGGTGGTAGAAGTACAGAAGGGCTCGGCCACTACGCCGCACACGATTCGAGTCAAGCCGAGCGCGCGCCTCGACTCGCTCGAAGAGGTGGCCGTGATGCAATACCGGCCGCCGCAACGCACGACTCCCGAAAAGGTCTTGCCGAACGTAGACAAGGGGAAGAAGTAGTAAATCGTGAATCGTGAATCGTGAATAGATAAAAAACATTTCTTCCACTATTTACCATTTACGATTTACGATTCACCACGTATGAAGCAGAAGATCGTCATCTGCGTTGCGCTGGCCGTCGTGTTGCAGTCGTCTCTGCGCGTGCTGTGGGAGCCGCTGGTCTTCATCGACCTGCCGCTCATCATCGTCGTCTACTTCGCGCTCCGGCGCGACCCCGTGCAGGCAGTCGTCATCGGAGCTATCTCGGGGCTGGCGACAGACGCTTTCAGCAGTGGATTGTTGGGCTCAAACGGGTTTTCAAAGACGCTCGCGGCTTACCTGATTGCGGCCATTATGACGCGGATGATGATTGACAACCCGTTGCTCCGCATCCCCGTGCTGGCCGGAGCTGCGGCTTTCGACTCGATTACCTACCTGCTTCTCCACAGGCTCTTCGGACAGGGGGCGCTCGACTCCTTCGCCGAGACGACCGCCTACAAGGTAATCGGCACGACCGTCGCCGGCACGCTCATCGCCTACGTCCTCGACATCTTCTTCAGCGAGCGCGGGCGACAGCGCCGCCAGTTCGCCGTCCGTCGCCGCGTCGCGCGTCGCAGCCTCGGGCGTGGAAAGTAGTTGAAACAGTTGCCGGACGCCGGAGTTTAGTGAAAACAGCGACGCTGCTTCTTCCGGCATCCGGCATCAAACCTCTGACATCTAACATGCGGCAGCCGACCTCTGCTTTATGAAATTCGACGACGACTCGCAAGATTTACGCCTGCGCATCAATATCATCCTGATGCTCGTCCTGGGGCTGCTGGTGGCGCTCGGCGTGCGCCTCTATTTTCTGCAAATCCTGAACGGCGATTATTACGCCGAACGGGCGGAGAACCAGCGCATCCGCCTGCTTCCAATCCCCGCGCCGCGCGGAGCTATCTTCGACCGCAATGGCAAGCTGCTCGTCGATTCGCGCTCCATCTACAAGGTTATCCTTTCGGGCGAAGACATCAAGAACAAGGATTTCGAGGCTCTCATCGCGCCGCTCTCCGAGGGTCTGGCAATCGACCCGGAGATACTGCGCGAGCGTTTGGAAATCATCAAGTCGCAGCCCGCCTTCGAGTCGTTCAGCATCAAGGAGGGCGCAACCAGCGCCGACATCGCTTGGGTCGATGCTCACCGCCTTGAGTTTCCCGAGCTACGCATCGAAGAGCAGCCGCAGCGCCGCTACCCCGAAGAGGGCGTGCTCGCGCACGTGCTCGGCTACGTCGGCGAAATCAGCCCCGCGCAGCTCAAGCTCGCCAAGTACAAGGACAAAGGCTACAAGGCCGGAGACATCATCGGACAGGAAGGCATCGAAGCGACTTACGACCAATACCTGCGCGGGCGCGACGGCTTCCGCAAGGTCGAAGTCGATAGTCACGGGCAGATTCAGCGCGAGATAGAGGTCGTCTCTCCGCAGCCCGGCCAGGATTTGGTCTTGACCATCGACCTCGACATGCAGCTCGCCGCCGAAGAGCAGCTTCGCAACGCGCCCTCGAAGCGCGGCGTCATCGTCGCCATGAATCCGAACAACGGCGAAGTGATGGCGATGGCCTCCTACCCGACCTTCGACCCGAACGTCTTCTCGCAAAGCAACGCCACCAAAGAGCAGCGAGCCCAAATCGCCGCCCTCCTGCGCGACCCGAAGACGCCGCTCTTCAATCGCGCCATACGCGGGCGCTATCCTCCCGGCTCGACCTGGAAGATACCGATGGCCGTCGCAGGTCTTCAGCAGGGCAAAATCACGGTTGACGACTCGAACATCGTCTGCGGCGGCGGCATCACCATCGGCAACAAGTTCACGCGCTGCATGGGCAGCCACGGCTCGCCCGACGTGCGCAACGCCATCCGCGTTTCGTGTGACGGCTATTTCTACCGCCTCGGACTGAAGATGACGCTCGAAGGCATCGAGGCGATGGTCGACGAGTTCGAGATCAACAAGAAGTCGGGCATTGACCTGCCGCGCGAGCTGATCAGCTGGACCCCTTCGCGCGCCTTCAAGGCGCGCTTCAACCCGCGCGACCCCGAGTGGCGGGACATCGACACCGTCTACGCCTCCTTCGGTCAGTTCTACGACTTCGTCACCCCGCTGGCGATGCTCCGCGCGCAGGTCGCCATCGCCAACGGCGGCCGACTCTACGTCCCGCACCTGCTGAAAGAGG
>DASWNP010000051.1:0-164520 GCA_036399175.1 Pyrinomonadaceae bacterium
TGCGCGGATTCATATACTAAGTGCAACACGCTTCCCTGCTGCGAGGGGGAGCGGCGATACTGACTAAGACTTCAACCACCACGAAGAGGTCTAGTCATGACGTACCGCCAACTCTCCCCCGAGGAGAGGTATATGCTCGCCGCGCTCAGAAGGCAAGGGCTCAACCAGGCCGAGATTGCACGCACGCTCGGCCGCCACAGGAGCACGGTCTGCCGCGAGGTCAGGCGCAACAGCACCCGTGCCGACGGCCACTACCGCGCCTTCACCGCCCAGGAGCGCACCCAGGGACGCCGCTCCCGCTCGCGCCGCAACAGCCGGTTCTCGGCTGAAGACTTCGCGCTCATAGACGAGTTGCTGCGCCGGCAGTGGAGCCCCGAGCAAGTCGCCGGTCACCTCGCCCGCTCAGGGCTGCTCTCGGTCAGCCACGAGACGATCTACCGCCACGTCTGGCGCGACAAGAGAGAAGGCGGCGCCCTTTACACCCACCTCCGCGGGGCGCGCAAGACGAGGCGTAAGCGCTACGGCGCCTACGACAGCCGCGGTAGGCTCGCGGGCAAGCGAATGATCTCGGAGCGGCCCGCGGAGGTGGAGACGCGAGACCGCGTCGGGCACTGGGAGGCCGACACCGTGATGGGCGCCGGCAGCAGGGACTGCGTCGTCACGCTCGTCGAGCGCAAGACCGGGCTGCTGCTCATCGGGAAACTCGCTGACAGGACGGCCGGGTCGCTGAGCCGGAGGGCGGTCAGCCTCATGCGCGGGCATGGCGGGAGGTTCGAGACGGTGACGACCGACAACGGCACGGAGTTCCACGACTATAAGCGGATTGAGGGGTTAACGGGGGCGGCCTTCTACTTCGCGAGGCCATACCACTCATGGGAGAGAGGTAGTAATGAGAACGCCAACGGGCTCATCCGCCAGTACCTGCCGAAAGGAGCCAGCATGGCGGGTCTGAGCCAGCAGCAGTGTAACGCCATCGCCCGCAAGCTCAACACGCGGCCGCGCAAGCGGCTCGGGTTCAAGACTCCGCTCGAATGCTATAACGAGCCTTAGTCAGTGTTGCACTTCAAACTTGATGTCAGGCATCGCCTTTGGGGTGCGGGGTGGGTTGATTCTCTTTAGTAACTCTAATCAGGAAACGGAGCGCCTCATTCACGGCGTCCGCATCCGGAAATACTTCCGCCACATCCGGCTCCAATCGAACTACACCGCTAAAGCTTTTCCGCCCGCGTCCCAACTTTCTCACGCGCAAGCTGCGCAGGTCGTACTCCGGGCGAAGTTCATCGCTCATCTCTGTTTCAACCTTCTTCATATGCCTCTCTCTCGCTTCGGGTTACTTCTCTGGCACTAATCAGGCGAGTCGCCTCGCCTCGCTCAGTGTATGAGACGAGCAACAGTCGCCCCTGCCGCGACTCCCCGATGATAATATAGCGATTCTCTTCAGAGGAATGGTCAGGGTCGTAGAAATCAACGTAGAGCGGGTCGTCGAAGACGGTCTTCGCCTCTTCAAAAGAGACTCCATGTTTTGCGAGGTTAGCCTCTGCCTTCCCTTCATCCCACTCAAATACCATAGACGACAGTATAGCATCCGCACTTTGTAACCGAGAGATGAAGACAAAAGGAGTCTATAGATTCTGCCGGTTCTTCAGGATGCGGACGAAGGAGCCGGAGCGTAGCTCTGCGAGCGTGAGGCTCGTCAGGCGGAGGGCTTCTTCTTCGGTGACTGCGCCGCAGTTGATGGCGCGCAGGAAGTAGTTGAGAAGTCCCTGGCCGGTGGCGGCGTCGTCGAAGACATCGCCGACGAGCGTGGCTTTGGCGGCTTTCTCGACGAAGTTGCGCAGGCGCTCGGAGGCCGCTTCGAGGCTTTCGAGGAAGAAGGCGTAGACGGCGGCGTAGCGCGTCGGAAGCTGCGCCGGATGCAAGTCCCAGCCCTGATAGAAGGCGTTGGTGAGCGAGTGCTGGATATGCTCGTAGTGCAAGCGCCAGGCGCGCCGGACGGTGACGCGGTTCTCTTCCAACTGCTCGTCTGTGAGTGACGCGCCTTCGGCGGCGCGGTGCGGGGCGACGGGCATGATGTTGGTCGCGCCGTCGGAGAGCCAGACGCCCGTGCCGCCGAAGGCGACCTGCATCATGTGGCGCGCGAAGTCGCAGGCCGGGTGAGTCATGTGCTGGTGCGCGGCGGTGATTTGGCAGGAAGCCGTGTAGTCGTAAGTGCCGAAGTGGGCGGCCACGCAGCGAGAGCGCGCGGCGTCGAAGAGAAGCGGCAGGTTCGATTGTCCCTGCCGGTTGATGATGGACTGGGTCGTCTCGACCATCATCTCCATCCTGAGCGTGCCGGGCGCGAGACCGAGCGCGGGCTCAAGCCGGTCGAAGATACTGGCGAGCGCCTCGACCTGTTCGGGGATGGTGACTTTGGGAAGCGTGACGTAGAAGTTTGCGGGAAGCACGCCGCCCGTCTGCTCGACGAGAGTCGAGACGAAGATGTCGAGCGTGCGCATGCTGCGCTGGCGAAGCTCTTCGTTGAAGGGCTTGATGCGAATGCCGATGAAGGGCGGAAGCGTCGCGGCACGCATGCCGCGCGCCACTTCGGCGGCGGCTTCGGCGGCGTGCGCGTCCTCTTCGGCGTCGGGGCGATTGCCGTAGCCGTCCTCGAAGTCGATGCGAAAATCCTCGACCGGCTCGCGCCGTAGCTTCTCAAGGACGCGCGCGTAGATGGTGTGAGCGAGCCATGCCGGTCTGTTATCACGCCGCAGGACGTCGGATTGGTTCTCCAGAGTTTGCTGGAAGGCGGCATGTTGTTCGGGCGAGTCGGGCAGTTGGTCTGCGCCCGCGAGTCCGATGGCGCGCGCGAAGGTGACGGCGTCGGGCGCGTACTGTTCGAGCGAGCGCAGGGCGAGCGAGCCGAGGCGCGCAGCCGATTCGGCTTTGAAGAGGTGCGCGCCGCCGTAGACAGTGTGCACGGGCTGGCGGCGTCCGGTCTCGCCGGGATAGCGCGCGGCGAAGTCGGCGTTGGCGGCTTGAAGCTGCGTGGTCAATTCTCGGAGGCTGTCGTCGGACAGAGTCGTTTTCGCGTCGCTCGATGTTTTCATGTCGCTCCTCGCGTCGTGGTCGAAGCATTCTAAATCAAAGCGCGAGTTTCGGAAAATTAAGAGAGGGCTTCCGGTCGGCGACTCGCCTGACCGGAAGCCCTCTCGCGTGCTCGCTCGACCAGCTTCTACTCGAAAACACGCTCGACCGGCGTGATGGTGACGTGCTCGGGTTTGACGTTGATTTTGTAGGCTTCGATGATTTTGTCTTCGTCCGTAATCTCTTTGGGCTTGGGCGAGACGTAGGTGATGGGCGAAGGCTTGCCGCTCGCGATGGCGTCGCGCAGAGCTTCGGCGTCGCGCGTGACGACGACGACGCGCATCGAGCCCGAGGCGAGGTGCTGGCGGATGGCGCGGTTCACGTCTTCGAGCGTGAGGCGCGAGAGCTGCTGTCGCAGGTAAGTGTTGAAGTCGTCGATGCGGTAGTAGCGGCTATCGAGGGCGTAGCCGAGGCGCGCGTCCTGCGTCTGAGTGAGGACGTTGGAATACTTGGAGAGAAATTCCCGCGTCGCCTCGAAGGTCTCGCGAGTCATCCCTTCGCGGACGAGCTTGTCGTATTCGTAGAGCGCGGCGCGCAGGGTGAAGAGGCCGTTCTGCGGCTCGACGGGGCGAATCCAGATTTGAAAAATCTGCGACGTGCGGCCGAGATTCGGGTCGGGCTGCGTGAGGAACATGCCGCGCGGGAAGTATTCGACGTAGGCGTAGTCGCCGTAGTTGAGGCCGCGCGCTTCGCGCAGACGCCCGTAGAGATAGCTGTTCGACGAGCGATGCTGGCCGAAATAGGAGGCGACGAGCGCGAGCGCAGGCCAGTCTTTGTGCGAGCGATTGACGCCTATGGGAAAGCCGAGCGAGATGGCCGTCGAGCGCGTGTCGCGCTTGATAATCTCGACGCGCAGCCCCTGGTCGAGCTTCGGAGCATCAATCTTCACGGACGAGGGCGCGCCTTCGGGAAGCTTCGCGAAGTCGGCCATGATGCGGTCTTTGAAATCGCCGGGGAAGCCGCCCGCGAGGCCGACGACGAGGTTGGCCTGCGTGTAGTTTTTACGATAAAAGTCGCGCACGTCGTCGATGGTGAGACGTTCGAGCGAGCTGAGCCGCCCCGAGTTGTGATGCCCGTAGGGGTGGCCTGCGTAGATGATGTTGTAGAGATGCTCTTTGCCAAGCTCTTCGTCGTTGCCCTCGCGCAGAGAGACGCGAAGGAAGTTGACGGCGTCGGACTTCAGCCGGTTGAAATCCTCTTCGCGGAAGCCGGGGTCGAGAAGCATCTGGGTGATGAGCCGGTAGAAGCTTTCGAGATTATCGGCGTGCGTCGTGCCGTAGAAGACGCTCATCTCTTTATCGACCTGCGACTCGAAGGAGCTTGCCATCGGATACATCGCTTCGAGAATCTGCTGGTAAGTCATCGAGCGCGAGCCGCCGCCCGCGAGCAGCGCGGCAGTGAGGGCGGCCACGCCCTCTTTGCCCTGCGGGTCGGAGGCCGAGCCGGTCATAAAAAGGATGCGAAACGAGACGAGCGGCGAGCGGTTCGGCAAAAGTACGCTGTTCATGTGGGCGGGTTCAGGTGCTCGGGGCGGCTTCTGCCCTTTAGAGACGGAAGCGTCGGCGGCGAAGGTGGCGAAGGTCGTCTGCGCGATAAGAAGAAGCGTGAGAGCCAGAGATAGTCGGCGCTTAATCATTTTTCACCCTCCTTGCCTGCGCTCGTGGCGCTCGCGTTCTTCGTGGCGAGCGTGACGATGGTGCGGTTGCGTTCCTGAAAATAACGCGCGGCGGCGGCGCGTATGTCTTCGGGCGTTATCTGCTCGTAGAGGGCGTAGACGCGGTCGATTGCCTCGGGCGTGCGGCGCAGGGCGATGTAGGGCGCGAGCGCGGCGGCAATCGCCTGCGAGCTGTTCATCGAAAGCGCGAAGCTGTAGCGCAGACGCGAGCGCGTGGCGTCGAGCTTGGCCTGCGGGATGGTCTCCGTGCTGTAACGCTTGAAGGTCGAGAGAATCTGCTCGCGCACGTCCTCTAAATTCTTCTGGTCTTTGACGCGCGCGAGGACGGCGAACATCTCGGGGTCAACCTGGTCGTCGAAAGAGACGGCGAGATAATCGACCTTCTGCTCTTTGAGCACGAGGCGCTGGTAGAGGTCGGAGTTTTCGCCGAAGGCGACGACGGCCAGAAGGTCGAGCGCGGCCTTGTCCTTGCGCTCGTCGGAGAAGGCTGGGGCGCGAAAGGCGACGGCGAGGTGCGGCAGAGTCGGCGTCGGCCAATCGACGTAAGCGGTGCGCGGCGCGCTCTGCTCCGGCTCCGACTGTATCTCCGGCACGTAATTGCCGCGCTTCCACTCGCCGAAATACTTCTTCGCCAGCTCAAGCGAGCGCTCGGGCGTCACGTCGCCGACGAGCACGATGGTCGTGTACTCGGGGCGGTAGTAGCGACGGTAGAAATCGAGGCTGTACTGGTACTGGTTCGGCATGTCCACGATGTCTTTGAGATAGCCCATCGTGGTGTGAGAGTAGGTGTGCTTCTGAAAAGCGGTCTCGCGCAGGCGCTCGTAGAGCTGGCTGAAGGGGTTGCTGCTGTTCTTGTCGTACTCGCCGCGCACAGCGCCGGTCTCGGTCTTGTAGGCCGTCTCCGGGTATTTCAGACGCATGAAGCGGTCGGCCTCCATCTTCATAATCTCTTCCAAGTCTTCCTTCGAGAAGACTTCGTGATAGACGGTGCGGTCGTCGGAGGTGTAGGCGTTCGAGGCCGCCCCGGCGCGCTTGAGAATGGCATCGCGCTGCTCGGCCGAGTAGTTCTCGCTGCCGCGAAACATGAGGTGCTCGAAGAGGTGCGCGTAGCCGCTCTTGCCCGGCTCTATCTCGTTGCGCGAGCCCGTGGAGACGACGATGTAGAGCGCGACGAGGTTCGGATAATCCGTCGGCACGGTGACGACTCTCAGGCCGTTCGGCAAATCTGAGATTTTGTAATCGTAAGGGAAAACCTTACGCTGTTTTTGCTGCGCCAGCCCGACGAGCGGCAGGCACAACGCCAGCATCAATAACAGAAGCATCTTCATCTTGTGCTCAACTCCCAAAACTTTTGCATGGATATAGCGGTGGAGACGGAAAGATTATACCCGACAGGAGAACGGTTGGCATATCTGGAGAGATGTGGAGGCGCGGCGCTCATCGGCGGCGCGAAAACTCAGACGGATTGAATGGCGCGCATCAGGTCAACGAGACCGCTGCCTTGAAAATAGCGCTCGCGCTTGAGGTCGGTGGTCGTCGAGAGAAAAATCTCTTTGACTCGCTCGGGCTGCCCGATGAACTCGCGCCTGACGGAGAGAAACGCCGCGATGATGCCGGAGACGTGAGGCGCGGCCATGCTCGTGCCGCTCTGTTCCAGATAGTGGCAGTCGCCGCCGACCAGTTGCTCCATCTCCTCGCGTCGTCTGCCAGCCGCGCAGGAGAGAATTTTTTCTCCGGGAGCGACGAGGTCTGGCTTGATGCGCCCGTCGCCGGTCGGCCCCTTCGATGAGAAATAAGAGACGCCGTAGATGTGCGGGCTGTCTCTGTGCGTCGAGCCGACGGTGATGGCTAGTTCGGCGTTGCCGGGGTCGTCAATAGTCATGTCGAGTCCGGCGCGCGCAACTCCCTGGTCGGCGGCGACTCTTCCGTAGCCGCTATTTCCAGCCGACACGACGACCACCACGCCCGAGCGCACGAGCCTGTCAACCTCCACACAGAGCGGACTCTGACCGCAGGCGAACCATTCGGGCTCAAACTCGTAGCCGAGGCTCATGTTGACGCCGTGAATCAGGAGGCGACGCCCGTAGCCGTTAATTTTTTGAATCCGCGCGATGGCGGCGATGAGGCTGCTCGTCTGCCCATTGCCCGCTTCGTCCGTCACCCTCATGCTGAGCAGCTTGCACCTGGGAGCCATGCCGGAGATAGCGGTCAGATTCTTGACGGGGTCGAGCTTGATACGCCCCCTCTCATTACGATGCCGCGCGTAGGCGAGGATTTCCTGCGGCTGATTCGGGTCAGGATTCGGAACTCTCATCTCTCCCGCGATGATACCGGCGACGTGCGTGCCGTGTCCGTCACCGTCCCTTTTGGCTCGCGCCTCGCGGTCTTCGGGAGTGCCCCGGCGCGAGAAGTCCTGATGCCGGAGCGGAGGTTCGAGTTCGAGGTTCTTGTGTAGCCGGAAGTGCGGGTGGTCTTCGTCGATGCCGGAATCGAGCACCGCCCAGACGATGCCTTCGCCGTAGGCTGAGAAAGAGACGCGGGCGGCGTCGGCCTTCACCGTGCTGACCGACTTGTTGATGAAGAGCTTAACGGGGAAGTCAGGCCAGATATGATAGATGGCGCGAGCGCCGACGGTGGCTCCGATAGTTTCATTGCCCTGTTCGCCTTCCTTCTGCTTGGCGTCGCGCCGCACCAGCTCACGAATCACTTCGGCTTCGAGCCTGCCGAAGAGATACTGCTCGCTGTCTTCGCTCTTGTCTTCGTCGATTTCCTGAGACAACTCCTCGTCGCTCTCTTTCTCTCCCTGTCGCTTCCTTTTATTGGCATCAGGCACATAGACTTTCCCGGTTTTTCGCCCGATGCGATTGATGATGTCGTTCGTCTTTTCGACGACCCACTTGCGCGCGCCGTCGCGGCTGCGCGGATATTCCAGATTGAGGTCGATGATGACGGGGTGGAGGCGCGGGCGCAGCCTCCTGTTCTTCTTAAGCTTTTCTTCTTCCTCTTCGAGAATTTGAAGAAGCGGCATGGCGATAACTGTTTTGTCGAGCGTGTCAGGGGTGAAGAATCGCTCGTCAGGGTCTCTTTGCGTCAGACCGTTAGCGAAGAGAGAGCTTTTTCTCGAAGATGATGCTTTCCGGCTGCTCTTGCGTGCGGAAGACTTTGCTGCTTTAGACTTTGCTGATTTGCGGGTAGCCACGACTTGCCTCCGGCGGGAGTGAGAATGAAGAAACCGACGGCGGCCTTATTTCATACTTTCAGTTCGTTGGCAAGCTCTTCGGGAATTTCGAGCACCTGCTGCCAGCCGGAGGCGTCGCGGCGCATGTCGGCGGTCAGCTCGTCGCGGAGTCGTCGCAGTCCGGTGCTGAGAGTGTGTGGATAGTTTTCGAGGTCGCGGAAGCGTGCGCGCTGTTCTTCGACGAAGGCTTTCTGCTTGGTGATGGAGGGAATCGCTTCGTGACGCCCGCGCTCCCAGAAGGGCACGAGCAGGCGCTCGACGCGCACCGCGCCCTCTATCTCGACCTCTTCTCCGTCGAGACCGACGAGGTCTGAGACGTAGCGCCCGTCGTGGTCGATGCCGCGAAAGACTTGGAGGCGGCCGGGCAGAGTCGATTTCTCCGGCGTGTTGGAAGCCTTCAGGGTCGGGCGGTCTTCGATGAGGCATTCCTTGAAGATGACGCCCGCTATCCGGCTGACCTCGCCCGAGAGCTTCGTGCCGACGCCGAAGCCAGCCGCTTCGGGAAACTCGCGGACGATGCGGCGCACGCCCTCAACGTCGAGGTCGCCCGTCAGAACGGGCATGAGACCTTCGAGACCGTTGGCCTCGAAGAAGCGAAGGCACCACTGGCCGAGACGGGCGAGGTCGCCGGAATCGACGCGGAAGCCCTTGAAGGCTCGACGCCGTTCGGGCGTCGAAGTGGCGGCCATCGCGGCGTGAACCGCGCCCATGTAAACGTCGATGGTGTCGAGCAGGAGAGTCGTGCCCTGCGGGTTGGCGTCGAGCCAGCGCTCGAAGGCGATTTGCTCGAAGTGCTTCGGCCTGCCGGTGCGCGGCTCTATCTCCGGCTCGGTCATGTACTCGATGTAGGACTGCTGCCAGTAGTGCGCCGAAGTTCCGACCGCGGGGATTTCCAGACGATGCGCGGCCTCCATGTTCGAGGTGTCGTTGAAGCCGCCGATGAAGGCGTAGGTGGCGACATCGACGGCGCGCTCGATGTCGCCGTTGCGGCGCAGGGAAAAATCCGAGAGCCAGCGCGCGTCGCCCGCCGCGATGCGAAACTGCATGGCGATAGAGGCGGTCGTCATCGGCAAATCGAAGGCGTGCTCGAACTTTATCTCCTGCGCCTGCGTGACGCCGAAAGGCCCCGTGATGTCTGCGAAGGGCTCGCCCGCGAACATAATCGTGCCGGGGCGCACGGCGCGCACCGTCCCGACGAAGTGCATGTCCTCGACCGCCTTCGCAAACAGTTGCAGCCCGCCTCTATCCTGTTCGAGAAACCGCAGACGCGGACGGTCAACGTGGCTGTCGAGCAGCAGCCGCACCAAACGCTCGTGTCCCAGACACGGCGCGAAGGCGAGCTTGCGCTGCGTCACGTAAAAGGTCGCTTCGGCCTCGCTCAAAGGTCTGCCGCGCAAATGCGCCGCCCGCTTAAACGAGGCGTCGCCCATCGTCGCGTGATAACGGTCGATATTCAACATAGTGAGCAGTGAGCAGTAAGCAGTGAGCAGTAAGAGGTGAGCAGTGAAAACGAAAACTGCTTACCGCTTACCGCTCACTGCTCACTATCTCGGCTCCGGCGCGGCGCATCTCTTCGAGGGCGCGCTCGGAGTCGCCGGGCTTGAGGTTGACGGCGCGCATGGCATCTTCGACGGCTTTCACTCGGAAGCCTTCGCCGAGCGCGTCGAGGACGGTCTGCTTGACGCAGTAGTCGGTCGCAAGGCCGCCGACCCAGACTTCGCGGACGCCCTCTCGGCGCAGGCGCTCGGCGAGGTCTGTGCCGTCGAAGGCCGAATAGTTGTCTTCGTCGCCCGTGCCTTTGGAGATGATTTGAATGCGCGGGTCGTCGATGAGCGCGGGGTGAAACTCCGCGCCGCGCGTGTTCCGTACGCAGTGGACAGGCCATGTGCCGCCGTAGGCTTCGAAGTGTTTGGTCTGCGGCGGATGCCAGTCGCGGCTCTTGTAGACCGGCTCGCCGCGCTCCAGAAACTCTTCGGCCAGACGGTTCAAGGGCTCGACCACTTCGTCGCCGCGCTCGACCGCCAGCGCGCCTTCTGGACAGAAATCGTTCTGCACATCGACGACAATCAGCGCGCGTTTCTCTGCGTTTGAAGACATCTCAAAAAACCTCCTTGCTTCGGACGGCCTCGCGCCGCCCGTCTTCAATCATCCGATGGATGCGTTTGATTATATCAGGCATCCGCGCCCGAACGCGCCTCGCCTCGCCGCCTCATCCGGTGGAAATGACTGCGAGAAAAGTGAACTGAATTCCCGGTCGGCGGTGTTTACCGAGCAAGGGATAGAAATTCTCCCTGTTCTGAGTTGTGCAAAATCGACGTTGAAAGCAGGCGGGCGCGTACATCCGACGATGAAACTTCATCGAGGCGGGTTCTTCCGCGCAGCACTCAAACAAATCGGGATGTCAGGCTTTGGACGCCGACGCGTGCGAAGCATTGGTTATCAGATAGCCGCCCGACCGGACGTGTTGGCCTGAAAAGGTATCCGATGAAACGAATCCTCTTTATCGCCGCCTTCATGGCGGCTATGCTGTGTACGACTGCCGCCGGTCAAACCGCGCGAAACAAGACGACTCCTGATGGCCGGAATGAGTCGAAGAAGGAGAACGCTCGGCGCGGGAGAGAGGCCGGAAAACCCGACGCCGCATCAGAGCGAAGGAGCACGTCTCCTTTGGTTGACCATCACCAGCATCTGCTCAGTCCGGCAATGGCCGCCGCCTGGTCGGAGAAGCCTCTCCCGGCGGTCGAACTGCCCGCAGACCTCGCGCGGCTGCTCGTCGAGATTGAGAAAGGTTGGAACGACAAGGCTGCGCTCGCGCGCCTGTACACGGAAGACAGCCTCGTCGTGCGCTCCGACAGAAGCTGGGTGCGTGGCCGTGAAGCGGTCTCAGCACACCTGGCAGAAACCTTCACACAGCCTTACCGCATCACGCCTGTCTCTTACAGCCTGGAAGGCTCGACCGCGCACGTCGCGGGCTATCTCACGACGGGCGAAGGCGAGACCGCGCGCCACTTCGGCCACGTCCTCGTTTCGCTCAGGAAGGGCACCGACGCAGCGTGGCGGGTTGCGACAGAGACTCTCACTTTTCCGGGCCTGACGAGGTACAAACCCGTGACGGCTGACGACCTCGTCGCGCTCATGGATGCCGCCGGCATCCAACGCGCGCTCGTGCTCTCGGTGGCCTATTGGTACGGCAGCCCTCGCAGACAGATAGAGAACGAGTACGAAAAGGTGCGCGCCGATAACGACTGGACTGCCGGGCAGGCGGCGCGCTTCCCCGACCGTCTCCGCGCCTTCTGCGGCTTCAGCCCGCTCAAAGACTACGCGCTCGAAGAACTCGAACGCTGCGCGAAACATCCTCACATCAAGGGTCTGAAATTCCACTTCGGCAATTCGAGAGTAGACCTTCGAGACGCGAAGCACGTCGAGCAGGTGCGACGCGTCTTCCGAGCCGCGAACGAACGACGGCTGCCCATCGTCATACACCTGCGGTCGTCCGCAGTGCCTTACGGCAGGCAGTATGCCGAAATCTTCCTGAGCCAGATTCTTCCCGCCGCGCCCGACATCCCCATCCAGATAGCGCACCTCGCGGGCTCCGGCCCCGGCTACGAAGACCCGCCCTCCGACGAGGCGCTGACCGCCTTCGCCGAAGCCATCTCCGCAGGCAACCCGCACACGAAGAATCTCTACTTCGACATCACGACGCTCGTCAATCTCGACATCTCTGTCGAAAAGTCGAAATTGCTCGCCGGGCGCATCCGTCAACTCGGCGTCAAGCGCGTTCTCTACGGCTCCGACCTCGCCGTCGGCGGAAACCTCGCGCCGCGCCAAGCCTGGGCGCTCATCCGAGGGCTGCTCCCGCTCAGCGAACAGGAGTTCACAATCATCGCCAACAACGTCGCCCCTTACATGCGCTGACCTTTTCGACCGGAGGCGTAGCCCGCCCGCATCGAGTTGTAAATCACTAACTCGCCCTCTCGAACAACACCAATCTCAAACGCGGTCAGGTTGAGATTGAAGGTCAGGCAAAGGTAAAGTGAGCCCTGAGCGGCCACGTCAGGAGCGCAGGCCAGCGAGTCCGTCAGAGCGGATGCGCACAGAAGGCATGTCCTTTATCTTTCGGGCAAGCGGCGCGGCGGCTCAATTCCGGCGTCAGGCTGCTCGGGTCATCGGTAGGAGTGGCAGTTTACAAGCTACTGGCGAGGCGTTTAATCCGTGAAGAAAGTAGAAGTCGTTCCCCACAACCCTCGGTGGCGAGATGCATTCGAGGCGGAAGCGAAGCACGTTGCCGCCGCGCTGGGCGAAAATCTTGTAGCCATCCATCACATCGGCAGCACGGCCATCCCGAACATATATGCAAAGCCCGTCATCGACCTGTTAGTCGAGGTCAGAGACATCAATGAAGTAGACGGGCGGAGTTCGGCGATAGAGTCACTCGGTTATGAAGTGAAGGGTGAGTTCGGCATCCCCGGCCGACGGTACTTCCGTAAGGATAACCGGGAAGGAATCAGGACGCATCAGATTCACGCGTTCGAGGCCGGCTCGGCTGAGGTGGAGCGTCACCTGGCGTTCCGCGACTACATGATTGCTCATCCTGTGGAGGCGCAAGGATACAGTGAACTGAAGAGGAAGCTGGCGGAGGAACACCCGCAGAACCCGGACGGATATATGGACGGCAAAGACGGCTTCATCAAAGAAATAGACCGCAGGGCAACACAGTGGCGTACATCGCAGACCCGTTAGTAGCCGGCAGTCTAACAAGCTGCTGAGCCGGACGCGCAGTCAACTTAACTTTTATCAATCCGGGTCTCGTCGGCGGTTAGCTCCAGAGTCAGGCGCTACATTGAGAATCAACATGAGTGTTGAAGAAGAAGAGACAGAGTATTTGTTTTCATATGGGACGTTGCAGGATGAGGCAGTTCAAGTCGCCATATTCGGGCGCAGGTTAGCAGGCAACCCATGTGTTCTGGTGGGATATAGTCTGAAGGTGATTCAGGTCAAAGATGAGAACTTCGTCGCCCTCAGCGGCTCTGAGCATCAACGTACCCTTCGATACACCGGTGCGGCATCGGATCAGGTCGAAGGGGCAGTCTTGAGGCTAACAAAGAGGGAGTTAGCACAGGCTGATGCATACGAGCCGGCCGGATACGAACGTCAGCTCGTCAGATTGAAGTCTGGCTTAAGCGCATGGGTATATGTGAACATCAGCCAGTAAGCGCAAGATGTAGCCACGCCTAACAACTGCATGCAACCCGACCGCGAATAGCGCAGCTTTCATGCGCGAGACACGCGCAAATCAGAGGTTCGTCGCGGCGGGTGATGCTTGGCGTTAGCTTTCTTCCTTCTGCTCGTCGCGGGGGCTATATATCTCATCCGCACATCCGGCGCTTCGGGCGAATACTTCGGCCGGGCGGACGATACCTACAAAAAAAGGACTGATGGGAAGCCAGTTGGCTTCCCATCAGTCTTTAACTTAATTGGCGGGTCGGGAGATACCCGTCACCTTGAGCCCGCTCACTGCTGGCCAGGGGCTTCGGTGACGGCCTTCAAGGCGTCGGCCATGCCCTTGCCGTAGAAGTTGTTGTAGCCGGCGTCGCCCTGACACCGCTGGTTAGGCGCCCCGGTCACAGTATTGGGAGGAGCAGGCGGGGAGGCTAAGAAATACGTGACCTCGCGTGGCTCGGGGCACGGCTGGTTGTTGGCGCTCTGTTGCAGGTACGACTCGACGCGCTGCGGCGACATGTGGAGCTTGTTCGAGTTGTCGGGCGTGAAGTCGCCGTACTGCGAGATGATTAGCGCGAGGACGCCCGCGACGTTGGGCGTCGCCATCGAAGTGCCGCTGGTAAAGACGTAGCACCTGCCCGGCACGGCCGGGCCGCAAACCGGGTGCTCCTTCGCCCAGGCGCCGACGACGCTTCCGTTACCCGGAAGACCCGTCTGAGTTTGAACGCCGCCGTTGCCGCCCGGCGCGCTGACGTCCGTCTTGCCCACGCCGTAGTTGCTGTAGGAGGCTTTGAGGTTGAAGTAGCCGGTGGCGGAGACGCCGATGACGCCGTCTATCTCGGCCGGGACGACGATGGCGCTACGGAAGAAGTCGCCGTCGCTGATGTTGAAGCTCTGGTTGCCGAGGGCGGCGACAGGCGTCACGCCGTTCTCGCGCGCGTAGTTGACGGCGCGCTGGACGAGCTTGATGAGCGGCTGCGTGGACGGGTTCGAGTGGTCGAGGATGCCGCTGAGGCTCATCGAGGCCACGTCGAACTTGTTGTTGCCGGCGTAGATGAGCGCCTGCGCCAGCCACACGAAGCTGCCCTGGCCGCTGTCGTTCAGGACTTTGAGGGCGACCAGCCTGACCTGCGGCGCGATGCCCGAGATGCCGCGAGCGTTGATGGGCGCACCCACCGCGCTCAAGCACCATGAGCCGTGACCGTTCCTGTCGTCCCACGCCGCCGGCGCCGGGTTCTCGACGCCGCCGATGAACGAGCGACTGCGGGCGACATCGAAGTTAGTGCCCGTCGAAGGGTCGGAGATATCCTGATGCGGGACGGGCAGCATCTCGGCGCCCGTGTCGAGTACGGCAACGGTCACGTCGGGTCGGCCACGCTGCACGATATATGAACCCTGGTTCGACGCGCGCATGCGCTTCTTGTCCCACTGTATGAAGTAGAGCGGGTCTGAGCCGGTCTGCGTGTCGTCTCCCGGCGGTTCTACCGGGCCGTCGCCCACGGCCTGCAAGTCTTGCTCGCCCGCGCCGGGGATCATCTGAACCATGACGTCTTCGACCACGTCGGCGACCTTCGTGTCGCGCGACATCCTGGCCGCGAAGTTCGGGTCGGTCGAGTCGGCCGTCAGCGCGCCGATTTCCGGCAGCCGCGCCGTGACCGTGCCACCGGCGTTTACGACGCTGCTGTCGGCGCCCGACGGCAGGTAGCTCTGTTTGTAAATGACCACCCAATGCTTCATGTCGCCCTGGGCTGAGGCTTGCCTCGTGCTGACGACGGGGGCGACAAAGGCGGTGAGTACAAAGAGGAACAGGGAGAGTACTAAATAGAGGCGGGGTATTCTTCTCATGCTTTTGCTCCTATTGTGGAGAGGGGCGTCGCCGATACTGCTGGCGCGCGGGGTTGAAAGAGGAGGGCCGCGTCGGAGCGAGGGACAGCGCTGGTTGGCCCCGGCGACGGCTTCGGAATGAAAAAGCAGCGCCACGATACACATTCCGACCTCGATGCGTCAATGATTAATTGACGCCGCATTAGGAGCCGCGCCAGGACGAATCTGGTTAAAAGCAAAGCCCTCTTGGAAATGCTCGAAACGGCTATCAGGAAATATCAAAACAACCTGCTCTCGACCGCCGAAATTATTCAGGAGCTAATCGAAATCGCCAGAGAAGTCAGAGAGAGCGACCGGCAAGGTGAAAAGCTCCATCTGACGACAGACGAAGTCGCTTTTTACGACGCCCTTGAAATAAAAGATAGTTCGGTCAAGGTTCTCGGTGACAAAACCCTGCGCGACATCGCAACAGAGATTGCCGACAAAGTAAGGCGAAACACGACGATTGACTGGACGATACGCGAAAGCGCCAGAGCAAAATTGATGATTTTAGTGAGACGAACTTTAAGTAAATATGGCTATCCGCCAGATAAACAGCAGAGGGCTATTGATACGGTCTTCAAGCAAGCCGAATTGTTAGCCGACTCGTTAACTTACGTATAGAAGGGAACAAATACGGAGTCTCGCGTCGATGGATGAAGAAAAATGCGCGGAACTACTCAAACTGAGAGAGAAAGCATGTTTGCCGCCAAACAGTGATTCCCACCTTCCTTCAGTGAACAGCTTAATTTTCCATGCACAAGCAAAGTTAGTTAGAACAACTCGAATTTGATGGTGAGGTATTTTCTGGGGTTTTGGCGGAAGTCGTAGATGAGTTTGACGCTTTCGGCGGAGAGTTGGTTGACGTTGGAGTAGAGCTGGTCGTCGGTGAAGAGCTTGCCGACGGTGCCTTCGCCGCGTTGGACGCCGGAGATGACGTTGTCGAGGCGTTCGGCGGTGGTGTTGACGCGGGCGATGGCGGCGCGGGCGTCGTTGTAGATGGCTTCGTCGGTGAGCAGTTTGCCGGCGGTGCCGCGTCCCTGGCGGAGGTCTTCGACGATGAGGTTGATGCGGTCGATGCTGCTGTTGAAGCGCGCGGTGGTGGCGCGGAAGTCGTTGTAGAGAGCGTCGTCGGTGAGCAGTTTGCCGGCGGTGCCGCGTCCCTGGCGGAGGTCGGCGGCGATGGATTGAAGCTCGGCGCTAACTTCGCTGATGTTGTTGTAGAGGGTTGGGTCGTTGATGAAGCGACCGGCTGAGCCCTGGCCGGATTCTATCTGTCGGATGAGCGATTGGGTGTCGCGGATGGCGGCGTTGAGGTTGTTGTAGAAGGCTTCGTCGTTGACGAAGCGACCGAGCGTGCCTTCGCCCCGGTTGATTCTCTCCGCAATCGAGGTGAACTGACCCGAAAGGCTGTTGAGCTGCTTCATGAGGTCGTTGCCGGATTCGGTGAGAGCGCCGAAGTCTGTGGCCGAGGCGGAGCGAAGCTCGAAGTTTTCCGGGACGGGCGGCGCAACGGATGTTCCGGGAATGATGTTGATGAGCTTGTCTGTGCCGAGCAGTCCGGGCGAGCCGAGCTGCGCGGTGGAGTCGGTGCGAATAAGGTCGGTGGCGGGGCGACCGTCAATCTCGCTGTCGATGGCGAGCGTGGCTTCGACCTTCGGGTCGGTCGGCTTGTCGGAGGGTGGAAGCAGGCGCACTTCGTCAATCTTGCCGATGCGGACGCCCGCAAGGCGCACCTCGGAGCCGGGGCGCAGTCCGTCGGCGTTGGCGAAGCGCGCCTTGACGTGCAGCTTCTTCGAGAAGGGAGAGATGTCGCCCGACGCGTTCAGAATCAGGAAGATGAGGACGAGAATCGAGACGATGACGAGCAGCCCCACGCGCAGCTCCCGCAGGCCGATGGACTTTTTCTTTGGAGGCATAGAATCTGAATGCGGAATGCGGAATGCGGAATGATGAATGAAAGACAGCTTGCTTTTAATTCATCATTCATCATTCATCATTCATCATTTCCTTTCAGTGTCCGCGTATAAAGCGAGTGATGTATGGGTCTTCGTTGCGGCGCAGTTGTTCGTCGGTGCCGCTGAAGATAACGTTGCCCTGCCGAATCATGATGATTTTGGTGTTGGTCAGGCAGAGCCGCTCGCCCTCTTTCTCGAAGACGACTTCTCCGGCGTCGTTGACGACGGCATACTCGGAGGTGATGTATTCGAGATTGTTCATCTCGTGTGTGACGAACATCGAGGAAACATCTTCGAGGTCGCGCAGCTTGATGGCAAGCTCGCAGATGGTGCGGGCGGTGGGCGGGTCGAGCCCGGCGGTCGGCTCGTCGAACATGACGATTTTAGGGCCGCCGACGAGGGCGCGGGCGATGCCGACTCTGCGACGCATGCCTCCCGAAAGCTCAATCGGCATCTTGTCGATGGCATCTTCGAGGTTGACGAAGCGGAGCATGCGCCGGACTTCTTCTTCCACTTCGTCTTCGGGCACGCCCTGTTCGTGCAGGCGATAGGCGACGTTTTCGTAGACCGAGAGTGAATCGAAGAGCGCACCCTCCTGAAAAATCATGCCGATGTTTTTGCGCACCCTCATCATCTCGGGCTCGGTGAAGTTCGTGATGTCTTCGCCATCGACGAAAACCTGTCCCTCGTCGGCCTTCAAGAGTCCGAGGACGAGCTTGATGAGCGTCGATTTGCCGCCGCCCGAGCCGCCGAGGATGATTTTGGTCTCGCCCCTGAGCACCTTGAAGCTGATGCCGTCGAGAATCTTTCGGTCGTCGAAGGAGAGATGCACGTTGCGGAACTCGACGGCCGGGATGCCGCGCGCGCTATCGTCCACTTCGGCGAAAGTGGACTCGGCGGCGTCTTCGCTCACCTGCCCGTCGCGGGGCAGAGTTGAGGGGTCGGTCTGCTGAACTTCAACGTCGGTGGAAGCCATAAGGAAATCTTTGACTCGGTCGCTCTTTAGCCGGTCGGCATACCTAGAATAACCTGAAGCGCTTTAGTAATAAAGAAGTCGGCGACGATGATGAGGATGGAGGCGGCGACGACCGCCGTCGTCGTCGAGCGCCCGACGCCGACCGTCCCGCCCTCGGTCTGCAAACCCTGTCGGCAGGCGACCGCGCCGATAATCAGCGCGAAGGCGGAGGATTTAACGAAGCCGCCGACGACATCCTTCGAGGTCAAGCCTTCCCAGACGCCGGATGAAAAGGCCGCCGAGGCGATGCCGTAAAGCTGTGTCGAGACAATCCATGCGCCGCCGATGCCGATGAGGTCGGCAATCACGGTGAGGAGCGGGACGGTGATGATGAGGGCGATGAGGCGCGGCGCGACGAGCTTGCGGATGGGGTCTGTGCCGAGCGCGCGCATGGCGTCTATCTGCTGCGAGACGACCATCGAGCCAAGCTCGGCCGAGATGGCAGAGGCGACGCGACCTGCGACCATCAGCCCCGTCAGCACAGGCCCAAGCTCGCGCACCAGCGCAGTGGCAACGAGGCGTCCGGTCTGTTCCTGAGCGCCGTAGTATTTGAGCGTCGGGTAGGTTTGGAGGGCAAGGACGCCGCCTGTGAAAAAGCCTGTCAGGATGATGATGGTGAGCGAGCCGACGCCGATGACATCCATCTGCCCGATCATCTCGTTGAGGTAGGTGGGACGACGAAACAGCCTGCGCGCCGCGCGCACCGTCATCAGGGTCGTCTCCTGCACTTCGAGCACAACGCGCGTGGCAAAATTCATGGGAGCTGTCGGAGGCGAAACATGCCGGGTCGAAAGGGAGAAAGGGCGCGGCCTCGTCGTCTGTCGTTTCGAGAAAGATGTGGATGCACGTTCAAAAGAGACGCTGGCGTCGCCCGGGTCTATGAACTGAAAAAGCGAGTTTGTTAGCTGAAAAAAGCTCCGGCGCAAACATAATGTACAGGCTGGCTATGATGCGCAAAAAACGGTGGATGCGTCAAGCGTGAAATCGACGGACGATAAATAGCGGACGGAGAGGATGCTGGTCGGGCGTCTGTCAGGGGCGCGCCCTACGGCGTGCGGGCTGGCGGCGAGACTTCTGTTGAAGAAGGGCGGCGGGGTCGTTCGAGAGAGTTTGGCGTGCGGGCGCGGGGGCGGGTTGCAGGAGGCTTGGGTTGTCGTCGGCCTCGCGCGGATTTGGGGGAGGCAGACGGTCTCCGCGCCGCTGCCGAAGCTGTCTCTGGAGCGCTTGGCGGCGCAGGTCACGGACGATGGCGAGTTGCTGCGGGGTGAGCACGCGTCGAACCTTCATCTCCGTAAAGGCGCGCAGTCGTGCAAACGCCTCCTGCGCCAAGGCCAGCTCGCGGACGCGCGCATCGACAGTCGCTTCGTCTGCGGATTCGGAGTAGACGGCCTCGTCGAGCGCGCGTCGCGCCTGCCTGAGACGCCGCATGAGCGGGCGACCTTCGGCTTCGGTCTCCTGACGGATGGCTCGTATCTGCGCGCGCTGTTCGGGCGAAAGACCCAAACGCTCAAGCAGACGCGCGTCGCGCTCCCTGCGTCCGCCCGGTCGTCGCCCCCTCGCGTCAGCCTCTCCCGTCGGCTCTTCGTCCTGCGCGGCGGAAGGCATCTGCGCGAAGAATCTCTCCTGCGTAAAACCCTTAGGGGCGGCGACGAAGAGAAGCCACGCGAAGAAGGCGAGCCCGAGAGTCGCGTTGAAGATTTGCCCTGTCTGTTTACTCATTGAAGATTCGGCCTGTTCTGTTTGCTCATGCTTCGCAAAACTCAATCCTCGTGCACTTCGTCGAGCAGGTCGTAGAGTCTCGGCAGGTTCTCTTCGTTCCTGTCGTCCAAGCGACGCGCGGCGAGCTGTTGACGACGCTGAGCCGTCGCGCGCCGCGCGCTGGCAGACTGCGGCGTCTCCCTGAGTGCCGCTTCGGCCTGAATAGTTCTCGGACGCCGCGACGCGTGAGACGGACGCGCGGACGAAGCGCTCGCGTCGATGCTGCGCGCTTCTTCGGGTCGATTTCCGATTGACTCAAGCTGAAGCCTGACGCGCTCTTCGACCATCGTCTCCAACTCCCGCTCCGAAGGCGCGACCCTCACAGGAACTTCGACGCGCTTCTCGACAACTCGCACGCCCCCGCCCGTTTGCAGGGCGAGCCCTTCATCATCCCAACGAACTTCGGCACGCGCGAACGTGAGAGCCGCGAGCGCGCAGACGGCGAGCACGGCGGCCACGCTTCCGGCTCGCAGCCAGAGGGGCGAAAGCTCGAAGAAGGCTCTAAGCGCCGCGAGCGCCGAACGCCTGCGCGACGCCCTCGCGGGCTGTGCCTTCTCTGAAGCTCCGGCGGAGGCCGCGACGGGCGCGAAAGCATACGCGCCGCTCAAAGCCTCTGTGCGCCACTCTCCGACGGCGGCTCGCACGTCGCCGAAAGCCGAAAGCTCGTCCCGGCAGTGAGCGCACGCGCTCAGGTGGCGTCCGAAGCTCTCGGCCTCCGGCTCGCTCGCTTCTCCGTAAAGGTAAGCGACCAGCTCGACGCCGCGCGTGCATCCCTGCCGCTCAAGCTCGCCGCGCGCCTGCTCGTTGTTCGACGTATCTCTCGTGGGCTCGTTCATCGTCCGGCTCTCCTATCCGTGCTTTTCGAGTCGCAGGCGAAGCTGGCCGAGCGCCCTGTAAAGCCTGCTCTTGACCGTGCTCAGGGGCACGCCGAGCGTGTCGGCTATCTCCTGAAAGGTCATCTCCTCGAACTCCTTCATCACAATCACTTCGCGCAGCTCCAAAGGCAGCGCGCCGACGGCGCGACGCACTGCCTCCGTCCTCTCCCGACTCTCGGCCACACGCGCGGGCGACGCGTCAGTCGCGGGCACGGCGAGCGTTTCGCCTAAAGCCTCCTGCCGCTCTTCGTCTTCGAGCGCCGTCTCGGCACGCACCTTTCGGCGACGCTGGCGCGTGATGCACTGATTGACGGCGATGCGATGCAGCCAGGAAGAGACGCGCGCGTCGCCGCGAAAGCCTCGAAGGTTGCGGAAGGCGCTCAGAAAAGTCTCCTGCGTCGCATCGCGCGCGTCCTCGGCGCTGCCGAGCATGCCGAGCGAGAGCGCGAAGATGGGTCGCTCCCAACGACGCACGAGTTCGCCGAAGGCTTCCGCATCGCCGGCCAGCGCGCGTTTGACAATCTGTTCGTCGCTCGTCGCCGTCTCCATCCTCTCTCCAGCGCGAGGCCGAAAACCTCAATCCCTGAAATCGGGTCGAACGCCTGTCTCCACCAAATCCGGCACGCCCGCCCTCGCACTCAAACATTTAGACGCACGACCGCTCCCTCCGGTCTCCTAAAAAGCAAGTATGAAGGAGGAAGGATGAAGGATGAAAGCCCGGCTCTCAAGCTTGAACGGCTCTCTTTCCGCCTTCATCCTTCCTCCTTCATACTTGCTTTTCTGTGTTGACAGGAGCGAGCGCGGCTACGTACTATCGAAAGTGAAGGGATTGACCCTCCGGCCTCGCAGCCGCAAGCGTCGAACCTTTCACTTGCCCGCCTCAACGTTTCTCTCTCGAACTCCGTTTCCGTTCAAAATCTTTCCTTCCATCATGCTTCGACGCTTCAAGCGGATACCACTGCTCTACATCGTCCTCGGCACGCTGCTCGTCGTCGGCCTCGTGCCCCTGCTCGTCGCCGGGATTCTGCTCTCCGACCGAAGCGGCGCTGAGCTGCGCTCGGTCGAAGGGCGCTATCAGGCGCAGCTCGTGCAGGACAAGGCGCGGCAGATAGAGCTTTACGGGCAGCGTTACAGGGAAGTGGTGACGGGACTGGCGCGCGCTTTCGAGCTGGCGGGCGGCGTCCGCGCGCTCGGCGACGAGGGCGGCGACGCCCGTTTGCAGAAGGCAGTCATCGACGACCCGAACCTCATCGCGCTCGCCATCGTGCCCGTCAGCGGCATGCCGCAGGTGGCCTACAAGCCCGACGTGATTGCGCGCGAAGAGGTTGACGAACGCGTCGGAGCGATGCTTGCGCGGATGTCCGAGCGTGGGCTGGCGGTCGGGCGTCCGCAGGTCATTCGTTCGAGTCAGGAGATGGGTTTGAGCATCGCCGCGCCGGTCATGGGCGGCTTCGACGGCGGCGAAGTGGAAGCGGCTGTAGTGGCGGTCGTCTCTTTTCAGGATGTCTTCGGCGCGGTCGGGCAGCAGACGGCGATGAGCGAGCGCGAATTGCTCGACAGAGGCTTGCCCGTCATCTTCGTCGTCGATGCGGAAGGCCGAGCCGTCGCGCACCCGGACGCGCGCGTCGCTTTCGCCGAGCGCGCCATGACTCATCTCAGAGTCGTGCAGGACTGGATTGTCACGGGCAGGCGCGTGCGCTCGGCTCTCGCACCCTTCACGGCCGAGCGCGAGGGCAGGGAAGTCGGCATGCTCGGAGCTTACGCCACCGCCGAGCTTGAACGCGACGCGAGCCTCGGCGTCATCGCCATTCAGGACGAAGGCGCGGCCCTGCGCTCCGTGACAGAGATGCGCCGACAGATGCTCTGGATAAGTCTCTTGGCCGCCTCGCTCGCGCTGCTTTTGGGCTTCTATCTCGCAAGGAGACTGACGCGCCCCGTCAGCGACCTCGCCGCAGGCGCGCATCGCATCGCCTCCGGCGACTTCTCGCAGCGCATCGACGTGCGCAGCCGCACGGAACTCGGCGACCTCGGCAACTCCTTCAACCAGATGACCGACCGCCTTGAGCGTTTCATCGAAGACCTGCGCCGGGCAGCCGACGAAAACCGGGAGCTTTTCATCGGCACCGTCAAAGCCCTCGCCGCCGCCATCGACGGCAAAGACCCCTACACGCGCGGCCACTCCGAGCGCGTCGCACGCTTCTCGCTCGCCATCGCCGAGCAGCTCAACCTCTCAGACGAAGAGACCGAGAAGCTGCGCATCAGCGCGCTCCTGCACGACGTAGGCAAAATCGGCATCGACGACAACGTGCTCAAGAAACCTGCGGCGCTCACCGACGAAGAGTTTGAGATAATGAAGCAGCACCCGCAGAAGGGCTACAAAATCATGTCGCAGATTCCCGCCATGCGCGATTTCCTGCCCGGCATGTACATGCATCACGAGATGATCAACGGCGCGGGCTACCCGCAGGGCTTGAAGGGCGACGAGATACCCTTACAGGCGCGCATCGTCTCCGTCGCCGACACCTTCGACGCCATGACCACCGACCGCCCCTACCAGCGCGCCATGAAATTTGAAGACGCGCTTGAGCGCATCCAATCCTTCGTCGGTACGCGCTACGACGCTGCGGTCGTCGCCGCCCTCGTCGAAGCCTGCCACTCCGGCATCATCACCCCCGGCCGCGTCCGCCTCTCGCGCCGCGCCCGCGAACTCGCCGCCAAGCCCACACCCGCGTCCGCCCCGCAGCCGCCCACCAAAGCTCCGACCGAACAAGCGCCCGCCGTCTAACGCTCGAACCGAGGCGCAAATCATAAATTTACGCCAGCATCAAACGCGCACCCTTCGGCTCAGGCACGGAAACGCCGTCTTCGACAGCAGTATCAATCCATAACTGAATGGCTTCATTAGCATTATTCAGTGCCTCCGCCTGCGTATCGCCATGAGCCATACAGCCCGGCAGTTCCGGCACTTCGGCGACAAAGACGTTATCTTCGTTGCTCCAGTAAATAATGATTTCGTATTTATACATCTCACTTGCCTCCCAGCTTATACTTTACGATAACGGCGCGCACCTGCCGAACTTGATAAACCAATGACAACTCGCAACGCTCAACTGCGCTAGCTTGCCGCGACGAAGACCGATACAATGCTGTTGAATCTATAGGAGGACGGATAAATGTTCAGAACTGCTCTCGGCATCGTCATGCTGCTTGCTCTGTCGGTGGTCGTGGCGGCGCAGCAGCCCGCGCCGCCCAAGACGCATTTGAAGGTCGGGGAGCGAGCGCCGGATTTCATGCTCACGGACACGGCGGGCAAAGAGGTTAAGCTCAGCGATTTTCGCGGTAAGAAAAACGTCGTGCTGGCCTTCTACGTGCTGGCCTTCACGGGTGGTTGAACGAGGGAGTTGAAGGCGTATCAGTCTGATATCGCCAAATTCGAGGCCACCGAAACGCAGGTGTTGGGAATCAGCATGGACAGCTTCGCTGCCAACAAGCGTTTCGCCGAAGACATCGGCGTCAGCTTTCCTCTGCTGAGCGACTGGAAGCGCAAGGTCGTTAAAGACTACGGCATCTTCGACGAAAAGAGCGGCTACGCCGCCCGCGCCACCTTCGTCGTCGATAAACAGGGCGTCATCCGCCACATCGAGGAAGGCCGCACCGCCATCGACCCGACCGGCGCTTATCAGGCGTGCAGCCTGTTTGATAAAAAGAAGTAGAACCCCGCCAAAGACGATTCGCGTAACCGACCGACGAAGAGAGCCCGGCAATTTCAACCGGGCTCCTCTTCTTTTACTTCTTCCTGAAAGCCTCGCTCTCCAAATACAGCCCCTCTCTCTGCCGCTCTTCCTGCTCGTCACTCGTCACCTGTCACTCGTCATCGTCTTGTCCGCTTTTGTCGTGATGCGGCTCTTGCGTCTATAATCGAAGACTTTGATTCTACTTCGCAGAGGTGTCTATCTATCCGATGGCTTTTTGGAGACGCAAGAAGGAAGACCGCTTTATCACGCTCGGCCTGAACGAGCCGCGCAGCGCGCCCGCCGAAGCTCCGGCGCAGGTCGAGAGACCTTCGGAGGCGTCGGCGCGACTCGAACCGCCCGCCGCGACAGGGGCGACCGGCGCGGCGCGCACAGACCTCCCGCCCGACATCCAGCCGACCGCGACCGGCAGCGCTCCGACGCCGCAGCCCGCGCGCGAGTCAGGCATCGCGGCTGTTTCCAGAGAGCAGGCGATAGACGCGCCGCGCCCCGTCGCGCCCAGCAACGCGCCCGTCGGCGAGAGAGCTTCGGATGTAGCATCAAAGACCGCGCCGCCTGTGCCCGCGACGATTCCTACCTCGCCCACGCCGCCGCCGAAGCCCGTACCTTCGCGCTCGCCTTTCACCACTTCGATTCTCGGCCTCGACCGCTCCGAAGAAGAGTTGCAGGCCGAAGTCGAGGCGCTGGAGCAGGCGTATGCGGCGCGCTTCGCACGCGCTATCGCCGCCACGCGCGAAACGCTCTCAGAGAAAATCGACACGGTCTTTCAGGGACGTAAGCAGATTGACGCTCAACTGCTCGACGACCTCGAAGAAGCTCTCATTGCCGCCGACCTCGGCGTGGCGACGACTTTGGAAGTCCTCGAAACCGTCCGTCGCGCGGTCGCGCGCAAACAGATAAACGACATCGAAGCTCTCAAGCAGTCTATCAAGCATGAGCTTCTCAGCATCCTCAAGACTTCCGAGCAGGAAGGCGTCGCCTCCGAGACGAGCGTCGCCGAAGACGTGACGCCTTATGTCATCATGGTCGTCGGCGTCAACGGCGTCGGGAAGACGACGACCATCGGCAAGCTCGCGCAGCGCATCAAGGCCGAAGGCAACGACGTGCTCATCTGCGCCGCAGACACCTTCCGCGCCGCCGCCTCCGACCAGCTCGCCATCTGGGCTGAGCGTACGGGCGTCCCGCTTATCCAGCAGAAGCAGGGCACAGACCCGGCAGCCGTCCTCTTCGACGCGCTCAAAGCCGCGAAGGCCAGAGGGTCTGACGTGCTCATCGTCGACACCGCCGGGCGTCTGCACAACAAGTCGAATCTGATGGCCGAGCTTGAGAAGATGAAGCGCGTGGCGGGGCGCGAGGTGGAAGGCGCGCCGCACGAGACGCTGCTCGTCCTCGACGCCGTCACAGGACAGAACGGGCTCGAACAGGCGCGACAGTTTCTGAAAGTAGCGGGCGTGACCGGCATCGTCCTGACGAAGCTCGACGGCACGGCCAAAGGCGGCATCGCCGTCGCCATCGCCAAAGAGTTGCGCCTGCCCATCCGCTACGCCGGAATAGGCGAGAAGGTGGACGACCTCGTCGTCTTCGATTCCGAGCAGTACGTCAACGGACTATTCAACTGAAAAGTCGGGAGTCCGGAGTCTGGAGTCTGGAGTCAAAACCAGAAAGCGGTTTGAGGGCTCAGTGATTTTAGTCTCCGACTCTCGGACTGCAAGACCCAGACTTTGACTCCTGAGTTTCAAAGACTCCGGACTTGAAAAAGAAAATCTTGACTCCAGACTCCAGACTCCAGACTCCAGACTTCGATTCCCGAATGATGCGTCGTGCGCTCGACCTCGCAGCGCGCGGGCGCGGGCAGGTGAGTCCGGGGCCTTTGGTCGGCTGCGTGATTGCGGGCGCGGACGGCGAAGTGCTGGGCGAGGGGTTTTATCTCTACGAGCGCATCAAGCACGCCGAGACGCTCGCGCTCGAAGAGGCGGGCGAGCGCGCGAGGGGCGCGACCGCCTACGTCTCGCTTGAGCCGCACGCACACACCGGACGCACTCCGCCCTGCACCATCGCGCTCATCGAAGCCGGCATCAGGCGCGTCCTCGCTCCCATCGAAGACCCGAACCCGCTCGTCTCAGGTCGCGGCTTCGCGCACTTGAAAGACGCGGGCATCGAAGTCGAAACCGGGTTGCTCGCCGAAGAGGCCGCGCGTCTCAACGAGAAATACATACACTTTCTCAAACACGCTCGCCCTTTCGTTCATCTCAAGCTGGCCTGCTCGCTCGACGGGCGCATCGCTACGCACACCGGCGACGCGCGCTGGATAACAGGCGAAGAATCGCGCGCACGCGTCCACGAGCTGCGACACGAATACGACGCCATCCTCGTCGGCGCGGGCACGGTCGAGGCAGACGACCCGTTGCTCACAGACCGCTCGGCGCTGCCGCGTCATCGCCCGCTCACGCGCGTCGTGCTCGACGAACGTCTCACCCTCAAAACCGAATCGCAGCTCGCACTGACCGCACGCGCCGCGCCCGTCCTCGTCTTCACCTCCGAGCAGGCCGATCCAGAACCCGTCGCTGCGCTCGAAGCGTGCGGCGTCGAGGTCGTTCGCCTGTCCGGCGGCAGCCGCAACCTTTCCGAAGTGCTCGCAGAGCTGAGTCGCCGCTCGCTCCAAAGCCTCCTCGTCGAAGGCGGCACGACCGTCGCCACAAACTTTCTCGAAGCCCGCCTCGTGGACAAGGCCAGCTTCTTCATCGCCCCCATCATCATCGGCGGCTGCGCCTCCAAGCCCGCCGTCGGCGGCACGGGCGCACCGACCGTCGCCCAAGCCCAACGCCTCCAAGACCCCCAAATCACCCCGCGCGGGCGCGACGTGGAAATCACCGGATACTTGAAAAAGACGTAAATCGTGAATCGTAAATCGTGAATAGAAAGAACCGGTTTTAACTATTGACGATTTACGATTCACGATTGACGCGCTTTTGTCTTTACCATGAGAGCGAAGAAGAGTCTCGGACAGAATTTTTTGGTGGATGAGGGAGTGGTGGCGCGCATCGTGCGCGAGGTGGAGCCGCGCGCGGACGAGACGATTGTGGAGATAGGGGCGGGGCAGGGGGCTTTGACGGGGCGCTTGCTGGAGCGAGCCGGGCGAGTGGTGGCTATCGAGTTCGACCGCGAGCTTGCGCCTCTGTTGCGCGGGCGTTTCGGCGGGCGAGAGAATTTCGTGCTGGTCGAAGAAGATGCGCTGGAGACGGATTTCTGCGCGGTGATTGCTCCGTCCGAGAAGGCGCGCGTCGTCGCCAATCTGCCGTACAACATCTCGACGGCCATCCTCCAGAGGCTCATCGAGCAGCGCGGCTGTTTGACGGAGATGTTCCTGATGTTGCAACGCGAGGTGGTCGAGCGGATGACGGCTGAGCCCGCTTCGAGCGAGCGCGGTTTTCTCTCCGTGCTGGTCGAGGCGTATGCGGAGGCCGAGGCGCTTTTCGATGTCGCGCCCGGAGCGTTTCGACCCGTGCCGAAGGTCTGGAGCACGGTGGCGCGTCTCATCCTGCGTCCGCACATCGGCGCGGAAGTCGCGGACGAAGCCTTGCTCTGGCGCGTCGTCAGCGCCGGTTTCGCACAGCGCCGCAAGACCATCTTCAACAACCTGCGCTACTCGCCCGCAGACCTTCGCTCGCGCATCGAGGAGAAGGGCGGAGCACAACACATCCTCAAGGCATCGGGCATCGACGCCCAGCGCCGCGCCGAAACCCTCACGCTCGAAGAATGGGCGCGGCTGGCGAACGCGTGCGAATGAAAGACGGGAAAAAGGGGGTAAAGGTCAAAGGTAAAGGGAAAAGGGAGAAAACAGGGCTGCCTTTTGTCTTTCCCTTTACCCTTTACCCCTTACCCCTTCCCCTTTAACCTCTGCCCTGTCTTCGGAGAAGACGACTCTGTCTGTTATACTGTCAGGCTAAACATCATCCGAAAAAGGCGTCCTTGATGGGTCGCGGCTTTCGGATGTCTTTCGGAGAGCAGGGTTAAAAAATATAGTGAGTAAGGTTGTTGAGATCATTCCGCTCGGCGGCGTCGGCGAGTTCGGGATGAATTGCATGGCGGTGCGCTTCGGCGACGAGATGATTATCGTCGATGCCGGGATGGGTTTCCCGGAAGAGAGCGTCTACGGCGTTGATGTCTCGGTTCCCAACTTCGATTTTCTGGACGAGTACAGAGACCACATCACGGCCATCGTCCTGACGCACGGGCACGAAGACCACTTGGGGGCGCTCCCCTACATCCTCAAAAAATTCAACGTCCCCGTCTACGCCTCGCACTTCACGGCGGGGCTCGCGGAAAGCAAGCTCGAAGAGCACGGACTTTCGGACGACGTGCTGATGCATCGCGTCGAGCCGCGTCAGGTGGCCGAGATAGGCGCGTTCCGCGTCGAGTTCATACGCGTCTCGCATTCGCTGGTCGATTGCTTCGCGCTCGCCATCACGACTCCGGTCGGCACAATCATTCACACGGGCGACTACAAGGTGGACGAAACGCCGGTCATCGGCGAGCCTATCGATTTGCGCACGCTGCGCCGCTACGGGCAAGAGGGCGTGCTCGCGCTCACTTCGGATTCGACCAACGCGACCGTTCCGGGCAGAACGCCTTCGGAGCGCGCCGTCATCCCGGCCTTCGAGGAGCTTTTCGGCGAAGCCGAGGGGCGCATCTTCGTGGCAACCTTCGCCTCTTCGATTCATCGTCTGCAAATCGTCATCGACGTAGCACAGCAGTTCGGTCGGAAAGTCTGCGTGCTCGGTCGCTCGATGCTCAAGAACTTCGAGATTGCAGACCGCCTCGGCTACCTGGACATTCACGACGGCCTGCTCATCCCCTTGAGCGAAGCGAGAAAGCTCGACGACACGGAGGTCGTCTATCTCGTCACCGGCTCGCAGGGAGAGCCGCGCGCCGCGCTCTCGCAGATTGCCACGCAGTCTTACAAGGGGCTCTCCATCGGCGAAGGCGATACGGTGGTGCTCTCGGCGCGCATCATCCCCGGCAACGAGCGCGCCATCTCGCGCCTCATCGGCGAAATCTACAAACGCGGCGGCAAGATTATCGACGAGCGCCGACGACTCATACACGTCAGCGGCCACGCCTCGCAGGAAGACATACGGATTATGACCGAGGCCGTCAAGCCGAAGTATGTCATTCCCGTGCACGGCGAATACCGAATGCTCTATCGTCATAAGGAGTTCGTCAAAAATCATCTCGGCTACGCCGAAGAGAACGTCATCCTGATTGAGAACGGCGACGTGCTTGAGCTTGACGGCGAGCGCGCCAGCATCATCGACAAACGCGAGGTCGGGCGCACCTTCATCGACGAGAGCGGCTTTGAAGAGATTGACCGCGAGACCGTGCGCGAGCGCAAGCAGATGGCTTACGACGGGCTGCTCACGCCCATCGTCACTTTGAGCGAGGAGACGGGCGAGCTGGAGACCGAGCCCGAAGTCGTCGCGCGCGGCGTGCTCGGGCTCGACGCCGCTTCCTCCAACGGCTTTCTCAAAGACTTGCAGCGCATCGTCGCCGAGACGGTCGATAGCGCGCCCAAATCCGAACGCCTCGACACGAGCCTTCTCAAAGAGCGCGTCCGCCTCGAACTCAAACGCTACATCCAGAAACAGACCGGCGCGCGCCCCGTCATCGTGCCCGTCGTCGTTCAGGTCTGAACAGGGGGATGGGGGTTTAGGGGTTGGGGGAAAACCGAAACCGCTCAACTTTTAGTTCTCGTCTCCCCTGTTTTTGTCTTCCCCAACCCCAACCCCTATCCCCCGTCACCCTTTGTGATTATGGACGTTGAAGAACTGCTCAGGCGGACGCGTGTGGAGGTTGCGGCGGCGACGTTCGTGCTGGTGGGCTTGCGGCAGGAGGATTGGCGGCGGCTGCTGGAGAATCCGGAGCTGAGCCCGCGCGCCGAAGCGTCGATGATGCTTCTGCGCGACGAGCGCGAGGTGACGATGCTTCTGGAAGAGGAAGACTGGCGACCGATGCGCCACGCCCTGCGCGATGCGCGCGTCGAGTCGGGCTTCCGGTTGGTAACGCTCGACATCGAGCTTGGCTGGCAAGTCGTCGGCTACCTCGCACGCGTCACGGAAATCCTCGCCTCTGTGGGCGTCCCCGTCGGCGCGCTCTCTGCCTTCTCGCGCGACCATCTGCTCATCAAACAGGACGACCTCGGAAAAGCCCTGCGCGTTTTGGGCAAACACGTCGCGGAGTTGTGTTGAAAAAGCGGTCAGCAATCAGCTTTCAGCTTTCAGCCGGACAGTTAATCATCCGGCCTATGTTGGTATGAAAAGCGATTGTTGATTCAGAAGGTTTGGCTGAGCGGCTGATTGCTGACTGCTGAAAGCTTATGAATTACGACTGGACAAACAAAGTCGTTTTAATCACCGGCGCATCGAGCGGCATCGGTCGGGCTCTGGCGTTGGAGCTGGGTCGGCGCGGGGCGCGCGTCGGGTTGTTTGCGCGGCGCGCTGAGTTGTTGATAGAGGCGGCGGAAGAGATTGAGAGGACTGGGGGCAAGGCTCTCTCGCTGCCGGGCGACGTGCGCGACGCGGCGGCTTTGGAAGAGGCGGCGCGGCGCATGCGCGAGCACTGGGGATACATCGACGTGCTGGTGGCAAACTCGGGCGTCGGAGTAGTCGCGCCCGCGTCGGGCTTGCGCGCAGGCGACGTGGCCGACGTGATTTCGATTAACACTATCGGCGTCGTCAACAGCGTGGCGGCTGTATTGCCCTCGATGCTTGAGCGCAGGAGCGGACACCTCGTCGCCATCTCCAGCCTCGCGGCCTTTCGCGGCCTGCCGAAGTCTGCGGCCTACAGCGCGAGCAAGGCGGCGGTTTCGACCTTCTTCGAGAGCCTGCGCGTCGATTTGCGAGGCACGGGCGTTGACGTGACGATAATTCATCCCGGCTTCATCAAGACGCCGCTCACCGCCGGACGCAAAGGCAAGCTCCTGTTTCTCATGGAACTCGAAGACGCCACGCGTCTCATCATCCGCGCCATCGAGCGACGCCGACGCACTTACGCCTTCCCCTGGCAGCTCGCCAGCCTCGTCCGCCTTCTCAAATTCATGCCCAACGCGCTCTACGACCGTCTCGGCAGCAGCCATTCCTTCCGCGAATGAGCGACGGCGCTCGACTCTCTGCGCCATCTCTGCGAAAACTCTGCGCCTGCGACGGTGAAGTGCTCCGCTCAAAAGCATTCTGCAATCTCGGTCAAAGCTACAAGGGGAAATCTGAACTTTTATGACAATCCTTCAAGCCATCATCCTCGGCATCGTGCAGGGGCTCACGGAATTTATCCCCATCAGCTCGACGGCGCATCTCATCTTCGCCAGCCGCCTGACGGGGCTCTTCGAGGGACAGGCGCTTCGCGCCGAGCAGACGACCGCCGCCATCGCCGTCATCCAACTCGGCACGCTCCTCGCCGTCCTTATCTACTTCGCGCGCGACATCTGGGCTATCGCCTACGCCTTCGTCCGCGACCATCTGGCGCTGCTGCGCGGTCGGCGGGAGGCGACGGGAAACCTCGATGATGAAAGGCGCGTTCTCGACCGTCGCCGTCTTTCGGACGAGGCGCGGCTCGGCTGGCTGGTTATCATCGGCTCGATTCCGGTCGGGTTGGTGGGTCTGCTGTTCAAGGAAGAGATTGAGGGGACGTTTACGAAAAACCTCTGGGTCATCGCCTCGATGATGATTTTCATTGCGCTCTTGCTGGCGCTGGCCGAGTGGGTCGGGAGGCGCACGCGGGAGATGCGCGATTTGGGTCTGCGCGATGCGCTGGCGGTGGGCGGCGCACAGGTGCTCGCGCTCATTCCGGGCGCGAGTCGCTCAGGCTCGACGATGATGGGCGGCCTCTTCGCGGGCGAGACGAGGGAGACCGCCGCGCGTTTCTCCTTCCTGCTCTCGATTCCGGCGATTGCCGCGAGCGGCCTGCTTGAGTTGAAAGAAGCCGTCGAGAAGCTTCCGGCGGAGAGCGGATTGCCGCTCGTCGTGGCGACGATTGTTTCGGGCGTCGTCGGCTACGCTTCCATCTGGTTTCTGCTGCGCTTCCTGCGCACGCATTCGACCGCCGTCTTCATCGTCTACCGTCTCGTCGTCGGCCTCGCGCTGCTGCTGCTCCTGGCGCGCGGCTCGATTCAGCCGCTCGACGCGGCTTCGACCGCAAGCCTCTCGGCGCACGAAGCCGCGCAGATGTGCGTCGCCCGGCGCGCCGACGAGCCCTCGCCGCGAGCAATGCAATTCGGTTAAACTTATCTTCGCCCTTCCTCCCCCGAGATTAAGGCGAGTTTGAATCTGCGAGAGAGGGCGAGAATTACTGCATGAGCGACGAGATTAAAAGCGAGATTCCCCACACGCAAAGACCGCGCAGCCCGCGCGTGCCCGTCAACTTTCCGGTCGAGCTGGAAGGCCGGGCGCTCGACGGCGCGCCGTTTCGCGTGAGCGCCGAGGCCGTCCGCGTCAGTCGCGGCGGCGCGACGCTCATCACGGACGCTAAAGTAAGCGCTGGCTCGGTGGTGCGCCTGACGCCGCCGTTCGGACGCGCGCTCGACGCCGAAGTGAACGGCGTCTGGGTGGACGAGTCGGACGGTCGGCAGCGCATCGGCGTCAAGCTGCTCGACCAGAACGGGTGGTTCGCCGAGTGAGTACGGACACGGCACGTCTTCAGACGGAGAGAAACGACGGCGGGACGCGTTGGCTCGTGCACGGCTTCGACGCCGCACGCGCACGCGCGCTCGCAGGCTCGCTCGGCACTTCGACGCTCGTCGCCGGTCTCCTCATCGCGCGCGGCGTCGGAACGGAAGAAACCGCCCGACGCCTGCTCAGGCCGACGCTTGAGCAACTGCACGACCCCGCCCAGATGCTCGGCATGCGCGAAGCGGTCGAGCGCGTGCTCCGTGCGATTGACGCGGGCGAGCGCATCCTCATCTACGGCGACTACGACGTGGACGGCACTACGGGCACGGTCGTCCTGCGTCGCGCCCTGAGTCTGCTCGGCGCGAGGACGGGCTATCACGTCCCGCATCGTTTCACCGAAGGCTACGGCATCCGTCAGGACGTGCTCGAACGCGCGCACGCCGAAGGCTACAGGCTCGTCATCAGCGTCGATTGCGGCATCCGCGCGCACGAGCCGCTTCTCTGGGCGCGCGAAGCCGGCCTCGACGTGATTGTCACAGACCATCACCTGCCCGACGAAGACGAGGGCGCGCCGCCAGCCTTCGCCGTCCTCAATCCGAATCAGAAGAATTGTCCTTACCCCGACAAGAATCTCGCCGGAGTGGGCGTCGCCTTCAAGCTCGCTCACGCGCTCTTTCGTGCGCGCGGGCGCGAGGGTCAGGTCGGCGGTTTTCTGAAAGTGGTCGCCATCGGAACGGTCGCCGATGTGGCGCAACTGACAGGCGAGAATCGCGCCATCGTCGCGCTCGGCCTCGCGGATTTGCCGAAGGCGACCAATCCGGGCTTGCGCGCTCTGATGGAAGTCTCCGGCGTCGGCGACGGGCGCGACATGCAGGCGCGCGATTTGGGATTTCGTTTAGGGCCGCGCATCAACGCGGCGGGCAGGATGGACGCCGCGCGCGCCGTCGTCGAGCTGTTCGAGACAAACTCGCAGCAGGAAGCTCAACGCCTCGCCGCGCACCTCGACGCGCGCAACCGCGAACGACAGAGCATGCAGAGCTTGATTACGGCGCGGGCGCTCGCGGAGCTTGAGCTGAACAGGGATTGCGGCGAGCGCGTCGCCGTCATCGCGGGCGACGGCTGGCACAGAGGCGTTATCGGCCTTGCCGCCTCGAAAATCGTCGAGCTGCTTCATCGCCCGTGCATCGTCATCTCGCTCGACGAAGACGGCATCGGGCACGGCTCGGCGCGAAGCCCCGATTCCTACCACCTGCTCGAAGGGCTCACAGCTTGCGCCGATCTCTTCGAGGGCTTCGGCGGCCACGCACACGCCGCAGGGCTCGCCATCCGACGCGAAAACATCCCGGAGCTTCGCCGTCGCTTAAACGAGCACGCCGCCTCGAACATACGCGCCGACGCTTTCACCCCCACGCTCGAAATCGACGCAGAGCTTCCCTCTCACGCGCTCACGCTCGAACTCTGTGAAGAACTCTGCGCCCTCGAACCCTTCGGCGCGGGCTGGCCTCGTCCCGTCTTCCTGACGCGTGGCTTTCGCGTCGCCGGAGAGCCGCGCGTGCTCAAAGAGCGACATCTCAAAATCCGCGTCGAAGACGACGAGGGGCGCTCGTTCGACGCGCTTTGGTGGGGCGGGGTCGCCGCCTGCGCAGCAACGCCGCGCGCCGGTCAGCGCATCGAACTCGCCTATGGCCTCGAAACCAACACCTGGCGCAACGAGACGCGCCTGCAACTGGTCATCGAAGATATGAAAAGTAGTCTGGAGTCTGGAGTCTGAAGTCTGGAGTCAAAACCAGAAAGCATTTGTCTCTGACTCCAGGACTCCAGACTTCGAGACTCCAGACTCCAGACTTATGCAGATATGCAGGAAGTAAGAAGAAAAAGGGCGACGGTTATCGGGCTGCGGGCGGGGCTTCCGGCCATCGGGCGCTGGGTGGCGCTCGTGGTGCTGGTGGCGGGGTTCGTCTTCGTCGGCGTCTCGTATTATCGCTCGCGCAACAACAAGGCGTTTCGGATGCACCCGAGGGCGGCGGAGCTGTCGAAGGAGGTCGTCGGCATCGTCGAGAACTACGAGCGGCGGGTGATGAAGGGCGACCGTCTTCAATTGCTCCTGCGCGCGTCGCGCGACGTGACTTTCTCGGACGGGCATCACGAGCTGGAAGACGTTCATCTGGAGGTCTACCCGGAAAACGGCGACGTGCCCAACAAGATTGACGCCCAACGCACCATCTCCAACGCCGACAACTCTCAAATCTCCTTCATGGGCAACGTCCGCGTCGAGACGCGCGACCATCTGAAGGTGAAATCCGAGGCGGTCGATTACGACATCAACACCGAGACGGCGACGACGAGCGTGCCCGTCGAGTTCGAGCGCGAAAACGTGAGTGGCAAAGCTCAGGGCGGCGCAACCGTCGTCGCCAAACAGAAGCAGTTGGAGCTTCGCGGCGGCGTCGAGATAACAGTCAAGCCGCAGAACCAGCCCGGCGCGCAAGGAGACAGCCCCGTCACCATCCGCTCGACCAGCGCCAACTTCGACCAGAACGCGCTCCATCTCACTTTCCAGGGCGGCGCAACCGCCGAGCAGGGGCGCAACATTATGAGCGGCGATACGCTCTCGGCAAATCTCAACGAGCAGCAGAAAGTGAAATACGCATACGCGCGCGGCAATTCCTACCTGCGCTCGATGGACGAGGGAAGCGCGGCGGAAGTTCGCTCGGCGGACATGGATTTTTTCTTCAACGACCGGCAGCAGCTTGAGCGCGCCGTCGCCATGCGCGACGTGAAAGGCCGCAGCCTCGACGCCGATTCCGAACTCCAACTGACGACGCCTTCAAACGTCCACGTCGATTTCAACGCGCAGGGCGACCGAAGCCTTCTCCGGCAGATGCTCGTCGAAGGTCGTCCCGTGATTACTCTGGCCGCGCCCAAGTCGCGCGCCTCAGACCCTTCGGCCTCCAGCAAGCGTCTCGTCGCCGATAACGTCAAGCTCATCTGGCGCGCGACAGGCAAAGACCTTGAGCGCGCCGAGGCCATCGGCAACGCCGAGCTTTTCGTCGAGCCGGTGCATCAGACCGAGACCGCCGAGCGCAAGATGCTCTACGCGCCGCGATTCGACGGCGAATTCTACGAGACCGGCAACCAGGCGCGACTCTTCACCTCGACGGGCGGCTCGAAGGCCGTCATCGAGCCCCTGAAGCCAACGCCTCAGCGCTCCACTCGCACGCTCACCTCGCAGAAGATGATGGCTCACTTCGTCCGCGAGACGCAGGCCGTCCAGCTTATCGAAGCTCTCGGCGACGCGCGCTTCGTCGAGCGCGAGCGCACGCTCACCTCGCAGAACATGGTCGCCACCTTCAACGGCGACGGCAAAACCTACGACAAGATAGAGGCGCAGAATAACGTCAAGTTCAACGAGCAAGACCGCAACGCTCAGGCCGCCAACGCCACCTACGCGGCTGCCGACGAGGTGGTGCGTCTGAGGGGCGGCGAGCCCGTCGCATGGGACTCTCGCGCGCGCATGAAGGCCGTCGAGATTGATTCCGACACGCGCCGGAAAATCTCCTTCGGTCGAGGCAAAACCACGACCACCTATTACAGCCAGGAACAGACCGGCGGCGCTGCGCCCTTCGCCAAAACCAAGAGCCCCGTCTTCATCGTCGGCGACACCGCAGAGATTCAACACGAAACGGGCGTCGGCATCTACACGGGCAACGCGCGCATGTGGCAGGACGACAACTTCGTCCGCGCCGACAAGATTATCCTCCGGCGTGAGACGCGCCGCATGGAGGGCGAGGGCAACGTGCAGAGCGCGCTCTACCAGGCGCGGCACAAGGAACAGACGGGCGCACGCACCGTCGTTCCCGTCTTCGCCACCTCCGCGCGCATGTTCTACGCCGACCCCGAACGCCTTCTTCACTACGAAGGCAACGTGGACATCAAGCAGGGCACAGACCGCATCACGAGCGAGGTGGCCGATGTCTATATGAAAAAGGACGCTAACGAAGTCGAGCGCACCGTCGCGCAGCGCAGCGTCGTTCTCACGCAGCCCGGCAAGCGCGGCACGGGCGAGCGCGGCGAATATAGCGCCGTCGATGAAACATTCGTGCTGAACGGCTCCCCGGCGCGCGTCGTCGATACGGAGCAGGGCACTTCCGAGAGTCGCCGTATGACCGTCTATCTGCGCGAGAACCGCGTCGTCTCCGACGGCGGCGAAAGCAAAAGCTCATCGGGGCGCGTCCGCTCGACGCACAAGATTAAAAAGCAGTGACAAGTGACGAGTGACGAGTGACGAGTTAAAATCCGTGCTTCAGACTCGTCGCTCGTTTCTTGTTCGTCGCTGATTCTTATTCTTGCTCGTCACTCGTCACTGTTTTTATGCAGACGGAAGAGATAGTTAAAGTAACGGAGAGGGAAGCGGCGTCGGAGCGGCGGGAGTCGTCGTCGTCGCGCGCGCCGTCGAAGACCGCGCTGGTGGGCGTGGGGCTGGTGAAGTCTTACGGGAAGCGGCGGGTAGTTGACCAGGTGAGTCTGCACGTCGAGCAGGGCGAGGTGGTGGGCTTGCTGGGCGCAAACGGCGCGGGCAAGACCACGACCTTCTACATGATTATCGGCCTTGAGCGGCCTGACGGCGGGCGCGTCCTCTTAGGCGAGCGCGACATCACGAAGCTTCCGATGTATCTGCGTGCGCGGCTCGGCGTCGGCTATCTGCCGCAGGAGCCTTCGGTCTTTCGCAAGATGACGGTGGCCGAGAATATCCTCGCCGTGCTGGAGACGATGGGCTTGCGCAGGCGCGAGCGCAGCAAGCGGCTGGAAGAGCTGCTCGCCGAGTTTGGCATCGCGCACGTACGCAACACGCGCGGCGATTCGTTGTCGGGCGGCGAGCGTCGTCGAACGGAAATCGCACGCGCCCTCGCCTCCGAGCCTCAGTACATCCTCCTCGACGAGCCCTTCGCCGGCATCGACCCGAAGGCCGTCGACGACATTCAGGAGATGATTCTCTACCTTCGCGGGCGCGGCATCGGGATTTTGATAACCGACCATAACGTGCGCGAAACTCTGGGCGTCACAGACCGCGCCTACATCATGGCCGAGGGGCGAATTTTTCGTTCGGGCGCGCCTCTGGAACTGACCGAAGACCCGGAGGTGCGGCGTCTCTACCTCGGCGAAAAATTCCGCATGTGAACTCTCTGCACGCGAGCTGAAAATCGGTTATAATTCTCCCGGCGTCCCTGTGCGACGCATCATTGCATCAAAAAATCCGGCTGATTTTCTGTAAGCAGTTTTACCGTGCAAAGGTATGTCCGTTAAGCTCACCACCAATCTTTCGCAACGTCTCGTGCTGACGCCGCAACTGCGCCAGCGCATCGAGATGTTGCAGATGACCTCCATTGAGTTGAGCGAGCTGATTCAGCAGCAGCTTGAGGAAAATCCGATTCTCGAAGAAGTCCAGTCGCAGGACGAAAAGCGCGAGCTTGAAAGCAGCATCATCGACCAACTGGCGGGCGAGTCGGGCGAGGCCGATGCGACGGCTTTCGACGCGGGCGCTTCCGCCTCCCTCAACGGCGCCGACAGCAACGGCGCGGGCGACATGGAGGCTTTGAGCGAGGCTGTGGGCGGCAGCGAAGTGGATTCGATAACTCAGCCGGGCGATGATGAATTCGAGACGGTCGAGCCGTCGCGCGATTCGTTTGAAGAGATAGATTTCGGGCGCGAGTTTCAGGAGTATCTCGACCCCGGCTACAAGACGCAGGAGTTCGAGTACAAGGAAGACGCCCCGACCTTCGAGCAGTTCCTCACGCGTCCCGAATCGCTCAGCGAGCATCTCTCCTGGCAGTTGCACATGTCGCACGTCGAAGAGGCATTGCTTCCGGTCGCCGAGTGCGTCATCGGCAATCTCGACAGCGACGGACGCCTCAATGCCACCAACGAAGAGATGGCCGCGATGGGCAACTGGACTGAGGAACAGGTCGAACAGGCTCGCCAGCTCGTGCTGCGTCTCGACCCGACGGGCTGCGGCGCACGCGATGCGCGCGAATGCCTGCTCGTGCAGTTGGAGGTTCACGGCAAGGAAACCTGCCCGGTCGAAAAGAAGGGCAGTGAATGTATCGCCGGGCAGCTCATACGCGAGCATTCGCTCGCCGACTTGCAGCAACACAAGCTGCCCGGTCTCTCCAAGCAGATAGGAGTCGGCGTCGAAACCCTCGTCGATGAAATCGGACACATACGCGAGCTTGACCCCTTCCCCGGCAGGCGTTATTCCTCAGACGAGCCAGTCCTTATCGTTCCCGAAGTCTTCATCGAGAAGGTGGACGACAACTACGAAGTCTATTTCGCAGACGACGGCAGCCCGCGCCTGCGCATCAGCCAGAGCTACCAGCAGATGCTCGGCCGTCAGGACACGACGACCGAAACGAAATCTTTCATCCGCGAAAAGATGCGCTCGGCTGTAGATTTGCTGCGCAACATCGAGCACCGGCGGCAGACCATCCTGCGCGTCGTCGAATGTATCGTCCGCCGCCAGCGCGAATTTCTCGACAAGGGCGTGCAGTTCATCAAGCCGATGATGCTCAAGGATGTGGCCGAAGATACTGGGATGCACCTTTCGACCATCTCGCGCGTCGTCAATCGCAAGTGGGCGCACACGCCGCAGGGCGTCATCGAGCTGCGCCGCTTCTTCACCGAAGGCATGACGAACGAAGACGGCGAGGAGGTCTCGACGCGCATCATCAAGCTCAAGATTAAGAAGCTCATCGAGGAAGAGGATTCGCACAATCCGATTACTGACGACCAGGTGGTCAAGATTTTAGCCAAGGACGGCATCAAGCTGTCGCGCCGCACCGTTGCGAAGTACCGCGACCAGATGCAGATTCCCGGCTCGCGCGAGCGCCGCGCGGTGGTCTGACGAAAGAGCAGAACCGCCCCCGCGCGTGTGCGCCCGACGAGTGGGAAAGCGTCCGCTTGAGAGTTTAGAAATTCCAGACAACCAACGCTCGCGCTCGGACGGACGGAGAGCCTTTCTTTACCCTTCTGCCGTTCGCCGAGCGAAGCGCCCCATACCAGCCGGGAGGGAGAAGCACTGATGCAGATTGAGTACACGGGTCGTCATATGGACGTGACGCCGGCAATTCGCGCCCACGTCGAAGAGCATTTCCGCAAGCTCGACCATTTGTTCGACGGCTCTTCGACCGCCAACGCCCACGTCATCATCGAAGTCAACAAGAATCGGCACATCGGCGAAGTCATCGTCCACTGGCGCGAGCACACCCTGACAGCCACCGACACCAACGCCGACATGTATCAGGCTCTCTCTCGCGCCATCTCGAAGATTGAGAAGCAGGCCGTCAGGCTCAAGAAGAAGATTATCGAGCGCAAGCAGAACGCGACGCCGCTCTCGGCGCTCGCCCCCGCGCCCGACGCGACCGTCGAGGCTCCGCCGCGCACCGGGCGCATCATCAACGCGCGCCGCTACACCGTCAAACCCATGACCGCCGAAGAGGCCGCGCTCGCCCTCTCCGGCGACGGCGACGAGCAGTTCCTCGTCTTCCGCGACGCCGACACAGACCGCGTCAGCGTCCTCTACAAACGCAAGGACGGCAACTACGGTCTCATCCAGCCATAAGATAGTCTGGAGTCTGGAGTCTAAAGTCTGGAGTCAAAACCAAAATGCTTCCTGTCTTTGACTCCAGACTTTAGACTCCAGACTCCAGACTTAAATTCGGAGATTTCTCATGCTCAAAAGATTCGGCCTCGTCATCACGCTCGCTCTCGTCATCGTGGCCGCGCCTGTCGAGAGCGCGGTGACGAAATACGAGATTGACACGGCGCATTCCAATATCGGTTTCTCTGTCCCAATCCTGGGCGGGCTGTCGCACGTGCGCGGCAAGTTCAACGAGTTCACGGCGAGCGTCGTCTATGACGATGCGGACATCTCGAAATCGTCCGTGACGGCGACCATCAAGGCGGCGAGCATCGACACCGGCATCGAGCGGCGCGACGCGCACTTGAGAAACGCAGACTTTTTCGATGTCGAGAAATACCCGGAGATTACTTTCCAGAGCACGCGCGTCGAAAAGAAGGGCAAGCAGTTCGTCGCGCACGGCACGTTCACGATGCACGGCGTCTCGAAAGAGATTGCGCTGCCGTTTACCATCAACGGCGTGCGCAAAGACCCGAAGACGGGCAAGACCACTATCGGAGTGACGGCCAGAACCGCTCTCAACCGCAAAGATTTCGGTATCAGCTTCAGCCGCCCCGACAACCCCGATTTCCTCGGCGACATGATAGACATCGAGCTTAATCTTGTGACCAGAGCCGCGAGCCCGCAGCAGTAGTCGAGCGCCTCGGCGCGCGAGCTTCCTCGATGCAGAGCAATTCCAACGAGCGACCGGCGATTTCCGTCAGCGAGTTTCTGTCGCTCGCCCCCGAGCGTCTTAAGCTAGAGGTGCTCGCGGGAGCGCGCGGCTCCGCAGATCGTTTCGTCAACGTCGCGCGCATACAGAAACTCGGGCTCGCCCTCGCAGGCTTCACGCATTACATTCACGAAGGGCGCGTGCAGATTGTCGGGCAGAGCGAAATCTGGTTTCTCGGTCAGCTCTCGCCTGAGCGTCGCCGCGAGGCGATACGCAATCTGGAGCTTGAGAAAATCTCCTGCATCCTCGTCACCAAAGCTCTTGAGCCGCCCGTCGAATTGCTCGAAGCCGCCGAAGATGCCGCGCTCCCGCTCCTCCGCACGCCGCTCGTCAGCTCCATCGCCATCAGCCTCGTCACCGAATTTTTGCAGGAGGCGCTCGCGCCGCGCGAGATGCGTCACGGCGTCCTCTTAGACCTCTACGGCCTCGGCGTGCTGATAGAAGGCAAGTCGGGCGTCGGCAAGTCAGAGTGCGCGCTCGACCTCATCGTGCGCGGCCATCGTCTCGTCTCCGACGACCTCATCGAAGTCAGACGCACAGCGCCCGAGCAACTTCTCGGCAGCGCGCCCGAGCTTCTGCGCGACCACATGGAGATACGGGGCTTAGGCATCATCAACATCCGAGACCTCTTCGGCGTCTCGGCCATCGCCTCGACAAAGCCCATTAGCCTCTCGATTCTGCTCGTGCGCTGGGAAGAGGCGCGCGAAGTTGACCGCCTCGGCATCGAGACGCGCACGGTCGAGATACTCGGCGTCTCTGTGCCGCAGGTTCTGCTGCCCGTCAGTCCCGGCAGAAACCTCTCGACGCTCGTCGAGACCGCCGTCCGAGTTCATCTGCTGCGCGTGCGCGGCTACGACGCGGCGCACAGCTTCGTCGCGCGTCACGCCGCGTTGATAGGGGCGTCTGAAGTAGCTACACAGATTGAGCCGGACGCCGCAGCTTCGAGGAGCCGCGTAACCGGCGGCGGCGGCGGCGTTGACGAATGACGAGGCGCGCGATGGCGGGGAAGAAACGAGCAGTCGAAGAGACCGAGAAGGGCGTGCCCGACATCGTTATCATCACGGGCTTGAGCGGTTCGGGGATGAGTTCGGCCACCAACGCTTTTGAAGACCTCGGCTACTTCTGCGTCGATAATCTGCCGCTCACGCTGCTCCCGACCTTCGCTCGACTCGTCCAGCCCGACGAAGACGAAAAACCGCACATCGAACGCGCCGCCCTCGTCATAGACATTCGAGAGGGCAGCTTTCTCAGCGAGTTTCCCGCGCGACTCAAGGCGCTCAGGCGCGCGGGAGATTTGCGCGTCTTCGTCCTCTTCCTCGAAGCTTCGGACGAAGTTTTGCAGCGCCGCTTCAGCGAGACGCGCCGCCCGCACCCGGCGGACACGGGCGACGGACTACTTTCGGCCATCCGCGATGAGCGCGCCGCCATCGCCGAGATACGCGCGCTCGCCGACCACATCATCGACACCTCCGAGCACACCGTCCACACCCTCCGGCGCGTGCTCGTCGAACGCTTCAGCCCCGGCCTCGAAGGCACGCCGATGCGCGTGCAGGTCGTCAGCTTCGGACACAAGTACGGCGGGCCGCGCGACGTGGATTTGCTCTTTGACGTGCGACACTTGCCGAACCCGCATTTCGTGTCAGAGCTACGCCACCTTTCCGGCCACGACCGTCGTGTGGTTGAATACCTTCTGGCGAGCGATGAAGTGAAAGAGACGCTCAGGCGCTTCGGCGACCTGCTCGACTACCTCGTGCCGCTCTACCGGCGCGAGGGGAAATCCTACGTCACGGTCGGCGTCGGCTGCACGGGCGGGCGTCATCGCTCCGTGATGATTGCCAACGCGCTCGCGCGTCGTCTGCGCCGCGCAGGCTTCGACGCCTCGGCCAGTCACCGCGACGTGAAAAAAACCAAGCAACGGAAAGACAAATGATGAATGCGGCAGTGTGAATGATGAATGAAAGACAAAGGCTTTCTGCTTTTCATTCCGCATTCCGCATTCCGTATTCCGCATTTGCTTTTATGATTGGGGGCGCGATTGATGCCTGAGAATGAAGCTAAGATGGGGGAGAACGGCGGAGGCGCGAGCGGTGGGGCGGCGTCGAAGCGGCGCGTCGCGGGTGTGGTAGTGACGCACGGGCGTTTTGCGACGGAGCTGCTGGCGGCGGCTGAAATGATTATCGGGCCTATCAGTCACATCGCGGCGGTCTCGATTGGCTGGCACGACGACGTGGATGCGGCGAGCGACGAGATAGAGCGCGCCATCTCGCGCGTCTCGGAAGGGCGCGGAGTGCTGCTTTTGACCGATATGTTCGGCGGGACGCCGACCAATATCGCCTCGATGTTTCTCAAGGAGGGCGAGGTAGAGGTGGTGACGGGAGTGAACCTGCCCATGGTTGTGAAGCTTGCGAATCAGACGGTCGAAGAGTCTCTGGCGGATTTGGCGCGCAGGGTTCGCAATCAGGGGCGGGAGGGAATCTATCTGGCGGGCGAGCTGCTCGCCGAGCCGAAGAAGAGCTGAAGGTGAGCTGCCCGCGCTGACGCTGGAGCTTAAGGCGGAAGGTCGTCTGAAATGGTCGAACAGCAGGTGGTGGTAACGAATCGTCTGGGCTTGCACGCGCGCGCGGCGGCGCGTTTGGTGCGAACGGCGAGCGCCTTTTGCAGCACGGTCAGGCTGGAGCGTGCAGACCGCAGCGCGTCGGCCGATGCGAAGTCGATTTTGAGTGTCCTGATGCTGGCAGCGGCGCGGGGCACGTCGCTTCGCGCGACAGCCGAAGGCGCGGACGAGCGCGAAGCTCTGGGCGCAGTGTGCGAGCTGATTACGAGTGGGTTCGGAGAATCGCAGTAGTGAGTCGAAGACGAAAAGAAGCGCGCGGGCTGGAGGAGAGGCGCTGGCGCGGCATCGTCGTCTCGGAGGGCGTAGTCGTCGGGCGCGTCCTGCGCATCCATAACGGCGCGGGCGGGCGCGTCTATCGCGCGACGCTCGACGAAAGCGAAGTCGAGCCGGAGGCGCGCCGCCTGAGAGTCGCCGTGCGGCTGGTTCGTCGGCAGCTTCTCGCCGTCAAAAAAAACGCCGAGCGCGCCCTCGGCTCCGAGCACGCTTACATCTTCGACGCACATCTGCTGATGCTCGAAGACAGAAAGTTTCTTGAAGACATCGAGGGCTACATCCGGCGCGAGCGCGTCAACGCCGAGTGGGCGGTAAAGGTCGTCGCCGACCGTCTGCTGGCAATCTACAGGGAGATAAAAGACGAGTACCTGCGCGAGCGCGGCTCCGACGTAGAAGACGTGATGCGCCGCATGCTCGTCGCCCTGAGCGGCGAACGCGCCGAGGACAATCGACTGACCGAAGACGCCGTCGTCGTCGCCGCAGAGCTGATGCCCTCGACGGCGGCTGAGCTTGATTTCGCGCACGTCAAAGCGATTGCCACCGACGCCGGAGGCTGGACTTCTCATACGGCCATCATCGCGCGCGGCATGGGCGTCCCGACCCTCGTCGGCCTGCGCGACCTCTACGAGCAGGCGCGCACGGGCGACGAAATTATCGTCGATGCTCAGGAGGGACTGGCAATCCTGCATCCGTCCGACAGCACCGCCGAGCATTACAGGACGAAGCTTGCTCAGAGCTTCGACGCGACTCGACGCGACTCGACGGACGCCTCATCAGCATCGACTTCAAGCTCAAACGAAGGCAGCGAGAGCGCCCTCTCGTCCTCGCGCGACGAGCCTTTGCTGACGCTCGACGGCGTGGAAGTTTTCCTGCGCGCTAACGTCGAGCTGCCCGCCGAGTATGAGGGAGTGCGGCGCTACGGTGCGCGCGGCATCGGTCTCTATCGTTCGGAGTTTCTGCTCTCGCAGCGCGGCTCGATGCCGAGCGAAGACGAGCAGCGCGCCGCCTACACCGAGCTTGCGCGACTCGGCGGCTCAGACGGCGCGACCATCCGCCTCTTCGATTTGGGCGGCGACAAAATCGGCGGCGGCGTGCAGTCAGGCGACGAGCGCAACCCGGCTCTCGGCCTGCGCGCGATTCGCTTCTGCCTGACGCGCGAAGACGTTCTGCGCACACAGGCGCGAGCCGTCCTGCGCGCGGCCTCCGAGGGGCGCTTGAGTCTCGTGCTGCCGATGATTTCAGACGTGATGGAAGTGCGACGCGCGCGTCGCATCATCGAAGAAGAACGCCAGCGTCTGAGAGAGGCGGGGCAGGCCGTAGGAGAGGTGCGTCTCGGCGCGATGATAGAAGTTCCTTCGGCAGTGCTCGTCGCGGAGCGGCTGGCGCGCGAGGTTGATTTCTTCAGCCTCGGCACGAACGATTTGATTCAATACCTGCTCGCCGTCGATAGAAGCAACGAGGAGGTGGCCGACTGGTTTCGCTCGCTGCATCCGGCAGTGCTCGAAAGCATCCGCCGGACGCTACGCGCTGCCGAAGAGGCTCGTATCCCCGTCAACGTCTGCGGCGAGATGGCCGCCAGGCCCGTCTACGCCTTTATCCTCGTCGGCCTCGGCGCGAGAGATTTGAGCATGACGGCCTCTTCGATTCCGCGCGTCAGGCGCACGCTCGCCGGAATCGAGGCCGAAAGGGCACGCGCGCTCGCCGCAGAATGTCTCGAATGCTCGACGGCGGACGAGGTCGAGCAGCTCGTCCGCGTCCGCCTCGGCGCGGAATATCCGCATCTTTTTTCGCCGGAAATCTTGCCAGCGCCAAAATCGTGAGAGTAAAATCGAGCCTGTGGGTGAAATTTCCCGACCCGCCCGCCTTCGATTCACGCCGCGCCGCTCGCCGCCCGTCCGTCGGAATTCGAGGTCAGATTAACTTTGAGTCGGAAAATCTCTGCGAAAACCGACCTGTTAAGTGTTTAATCTGAAGGGAGAAGATGCCGCGCCGATTTTTCCCCGGGAAACGGGGCGCGCATCCGGCCTTGAAAGGCAAGAGGCGAGGGCGCTCGAAAGCTTGAAACAGCCCGTGCGCCGGAGCCCGTTTTCAGTTTCAAACACGGAAGGCACGAACCGAGCGGTGCGCCGTCAGCCGTTGCCCCGGCGAGGCGCAGGCCGCAGGAAGTTCCGGCAGAAGGAAAGAAGAGTGCTGTTATGAAGAAAGTTCTCAACGTCGCTGCGACGGCGCTTGTCTGTTGCGCTCTGGAAGCATCGGTTTTGGCCGTGCAGGGCGGCAAAGTCCGCGTCGGCCCTTCGGCCGAAGACCAGCCGCCGCCGGTCTCCGAGACCAAGAGCCGCAAGCCATCGGCGGCCACCTCCGACGCCAAGCCCGAAATTAAAATCGAGAAAAGCTCTGAGGCCAGGAAAGAGCCGAAGACCGATTCGAGAACCGAAGCGCGCCGCGAAGAGAAGAGCGAAGCCGCCAAGAAGAGCGTCGCTCTCACTTCCAACGTGTCGACGGTAGACGCCGGAAGCTCGTCAGCTCCGGCCAGCGACGCGCCCGCGAAGAAGGCTTCCGACGCTCCGCTCCCCGCGCCGGCCGTCCCCTCCAAAAACAGCCCGCCCGCTTCTTCCGGCAACGGCGCTTCCGGCGCGGCGCACAAACCCGCCGTCGTCTCGCCAGCAAGCATCTCAAACAACAACTCGCCCGCCCCGGCCACGTCTGCGCCCGCGAGCAAACCTGCGGCCTCCGCCGTCGCGCCGTCTCCGGCGGCCTCGAAGCCCTCCGTCTCGAATAACGTCTCGACCAACGTTCCGACGAACGTCTCGCCCGTCTCGCCCGCCGTCGTCACGAAGCCAGAAGAGACGAAAAACTCTTCAGCCGCCTCGACGCCCGCGAGCACCGGCGCGGACGCGGCGGCTAACTCGGCCTCCGTCGCTGCCACGAGCGCCGCTTCGGCTGCGCTCGCGCCGACGGCCATCTACCGCGTCGGCGTCGGCGACGTGCTCGACATACGTCTGCTCAATCAGGCGACGACGCGCGAATCCACGCTCTTTACAGTCATGGCCGGCGGCGTGCTCGAATATCCACTGGCGGGCGACCCGACGCCCGTCGCCGGACTCACGCCCGAAGAGATAGGAGCCAAGCTCGCGGCGGCTCTCAAGCGTCGCGCCGTCTACGAAAAGCCGCAGGTGCTCGTCAGCGTGCGCCAGTACGAGAGCCACAGCGTTCTGGTGAGCGGACTGGTCGGCGTTCCCGGCACGAAGGTTCTCAGGCGCGAAGCCGTCCCGCTCTACGTCGTCATCGCCGAGGCGCAGCCGCACCCCGAAGCCGGGCGCGCAATGATTATCTCGCGCGCCACAGGACAGAGCACGAGCGTTGATTTGTCGGACACGGCGGCGCTGAACGTTCTGGTCGGCGCGGGCGATGTCGTCAACGTCCTGCCTCGTCAGAAAGAGTACATCTACATCGGCGGCGAGATAGCCAGCGGCGGGCAGAAAGATTTTCACTCCGGCTTGACGCTGACGCAGGCCGTCCTGGCCGCAGGCGGAGTGACGCGTTTCAGCAGCGGCAGAATCCGTGTGGCGCGTCAGGGTGCGGACGGTCGCCTGATTTCCACCGAATATAATCTGCCGGAAATCGAATCAGGGAAGATACCCGACCCGCGTTTGCAGCCCGGCGACCGCATCGAGGTCGCGCGCAAACGCTGAACGCCGCGAAGCTTCTGTCTCCCCGTTCAATGCAGCATCTTGCCGACCGCCCTTCGAGGTTGTATCATCCGGCAAGTCGGCTTACGCGTGTCTCGGTCGAACAAATCTCATGTCCCCTGAGAACAAGCCACACAGGCAAGCTAAAGCTATATCATAAAACTCCTTTTTCCTTTGTCGGAGGAACACTACTTTGATTACGCGAAACAACTTCGGCGCGGCGGCACTGTCGGCCATGCTCCTCTTCGCCCCTCTCACAACCGTTCGCGCCGGCGCTCCTGCCAGCGCCACGCTTCTCGACCCTGACGCTCTCCTGAACGTCTCTGTAGCACAGGACGACGAGCCGAGCGATGCCGAGCAGAACATGTTCACCAAAGGGCAGGGGCTCTACATACAGGGTCGTTACGAGCAGGCCGTCAGCGTGCTTCGAGATTTTCTCAAAAACTATCCGAACAGCGTCATCACAGACCTCACGCTGCTCTGGCTCGGTCGCTCCTACATGCAGCTTGGACGCTTGCAGGAGGCCGAGCAGATAGGCCAGCGCCTGCGCGCCATCCGCGACACGCCCTTCATAGACATCTACGACAGCGAGCTTCAGGCGGCGCGCACCGACCGCCGCACGCCCGTCAATTCGCCCCCTGCGACCGAGCCGCGCACCACCGCGACGACTCCGAGCGAAGTAGCTTCGACGACCGCGACGACTACTGCTCCCGTCGCCCCGCGCTCGACTCCGGCCTCTCGAACCCCGACGCTCATCGTAAGACCGACGCCGACGCCCGAAGTGGCGCGCGGGCCCAGCTTAGCCGAGCGCCGCGCCGCCGCACGCGCCGAGCGCAGGCGACGCGCGCAGGAGAACGCCGCGCGCACTGCTGCTACCGCTCCGACTACGACCGCCGCGCAACCCTCGGCGCTTGCCTCGAACGCTACGGCGAACCCGGTCGTTCCGAGACAAGCTCCGCCGACGACTTCGAGACAGCCCGCGCGTCAGTCGCAGCGCAACACGGCAGCAGGCCAGCAGATCGCTTCAAACACTCAGCCCGCGCGCACGAATACGACGACGCGCACCACTACACCGCCCGCCGTTCGTCCGCCCGTCGCCGCGCCGTCGCCCGTCGCGACTCGTCCCGTCGAGACCAGCAGCGACCCTGCGCTCTCTACGGCCACGACCACCGCGCCCGTCACGACGCCGTTGAGCCAGCCCGTCGATACGCAGACGCCGCCTTCGTCCGGCAGCCTGAGCTTTACGGTCAAACAGGTTCCCAATCTCAATCTCGCTCTGCGCCGCCCCGCGCTCGCCGCGTCTCCGGGTCAGCAGGTGCAACTGCCTCTGACCGTCACCAACACCGGCAACAAGGAAGACCAGTTCCGGCTTGAGACCGACCTGCCCGCCGAGTATCAGCCGACCTTCAGTCTCGCGCAGGGCGGCTCGGATACGGGGCTTCCAATCCTGATTACGCGCCAGCTTGCGCGCGGCGAAAGCCTCGAAGTTCTCCTCAACGTGCGCATTCCAGACGCCGCGCCCGACAACCAGCAGCGCAAGTTCTTCGTCCGCGCCGCTTCGCAGTCGAACAACGAAATCCAGCGTATCGAAGATGCTTCGCTGACGGTGGTCGCGGCCTCTCTGGCCGCCACGACCGGCGTCTCGCAGGAGACGGTCATGCCCGGCGAAACCTTCACGCAGACCATCTCCGTGCGCAATCAGGGCAGCGCCACCGCCAAGAGCGCGCGCGCCGATTTCGTCTTCAACCCCGACTTTGAGTTAGTCAGCGCAAACCCGAGCCCACTCGTCTACGACCGCGCTTCTCGCACGGCCATCTGGAGTTTGGGCGATGTGGATTCGCGCGGCGGGCGCGACATCAGCGTCACGCTGCGCGCCGTCCCCGATGCGCTCGCCAACACGCGCACGCTCGGTCGCGGCACGATGCGCACCGCCTCTCTCATCGTGCCCTCAAACTTCGACGGCCCTTCGGTTAACGTCGGGCGCGTCACGCGCGCACGCATCGACTCGGTCTCTTCCGGCCTGACGGCGACGCCGGGCGATACGGTCTACATTCCCTTCGTCGTCCGCAACCCCGGCAACTACAACGAGAGCTTCGACCTGAGAATCACCGCGCCGGGCGCGCCCGCCGGAACTATCTACGCCGATACGAACGGCGACGGGCGTCATCAGGACTCGGAGCCCGCCGTCACGCAGACCACTCCGGTCGATGCGCGCGGCGGCCAGTTCCCTCTGCTGCTCCGCGTAGACATTCCGCGCTCGACGGCCGACCGGCAGCAGTACGCCTACAACGTCGTCGTGCGCTCGCTGCTGTCGAGCAACGTGGCGAGCGAAGCCGCGACGGTTCTGACCGTCGCCGCTCCGCGCGTGCGCGTGCGCTCCGAGCAGGGCACGGGCGAAGTCTCGCCGGGCGACACCTTCTTCTATCGTCTCGTGCTCGTCAACGACGGCGGCGGACTGGCGAAGAACCTCATCGTCAACGAATCTCTGCCGAGCGCGCTTGAGTTCGTCTCATCCGACCCGTCGCTCTCGACGAGCGATGCGGCGGGCGGCGCGCAGCGTTTCACCTGGCGCGTCGCCGAGCTTGCGCCCGGCGATACGACCGTTCTCTTAGTCACCGTGCGCCTGCGTCCGAACGTCGCCGCCGACCAGACGCTCTCGCCCACACACACGCTGACTTATCAGGACACCAACGGCAACAGCTATACGGGACGCTAGCACTGATAGCTCGAAGGGACACGGGGAAGACGCGGGCGCACGGCCAGCCTCTCGGAGGCAAGCCGCAGCGCCCGCGTCTTCTCGTCTCTACGGCTACCGCCCCCGCCGCCAAGAGCTTGACGCCCGCCGCTCGACGCCGCCTCACGCACCTTCTCATCTTCAAATCCATCTTCGAGCTGCTGCTCGTCGCGGCGCTCGCCGTCGGCTTTCACTTCGTCAACTTTCATTCAGACTTCCGAGGCGCGCTCGACCGCGCCGACTCTCGTCAGGCTTCCGGGTGGGTCATCGACGCCTCGCGCCCGGAAAGACCCGTCGAGGTGCAGCTCTACGTCGATGGCAGCTTCGCGGCGAGCGCGCGCGCCGACCGTGAGCGCCGCGACGTGCAGCAGGCCGGGCACGCCTTCGACGATTGGCACGGCTTCCTCTTCCAGATGCCCGCGCTCCCCGTCGGAGAGCACGAAGCGCGCGTCTATGCACTTCAGGAAAATCACGCGGGCACGAGAACCCCTGTGCTTCAACTCGTCGGCCATCCCGTGCGCTTCCGCGTCGAAGCGACGGAGACGAGCATGAAGGGAAGCGCGCAAAAGGCAGGAACAGAGAGCCACCTGCAAAAGACGGAAACGGAGAGCCCCTCGCTTATCGACGGCGCGAAGGAAGGAGACGTGCGGCCTTGAGCTTCGCCACGCACGACGGCGGCGGCGACGCGACGACGGCGAACACAGCCGCCGCGACGCGCGGGTCGCACGTCTTCTCGACGAGAGACGACCGCGCGCTGGCCGCCTGGGAAATCGTCTCCGTCGTCTCGACGGTGCTCGTCGGCGAGTGGGTCGTCTTCTCGGTCGGCGGCGGAAGTCAGTTGTTGGTGATGATTCCTCTCACCCTCGCCCTCGGCTTCATCTTCTGTTCGCACCGGCTCTGGCGAGAATCGGCGCGCGAACTGGGCTGGCGTCTCGACAATTTCAAGGAGGCCGCGCGTCTCCTTGCTTTCCCCATGCTCGCCGCTAGCGCCGCGCTCGTCGCCTTCGGCCTTTTCAACGGCTATCTCGATTTCACAAGATGGCGCGGCGGCCAATCCGTCTTTGGCATCCCCGCGCTCGGCTTTCTCTGGGGGCTCGCGCAGCAATACGTCCTCCAGTCTTTCATCAACCGCCGCGCCCAAATCATCTTCGGACGCGGAGCGCGCAGCATCCTGCTCGTCGCCGCGCTCTTCGCCGCGCTCCACCTCCCCAACCCGACCCTCGCCGTCGCCACCTTCGCGGGCGGCCTTCTCTGGGCTTCCGTCTTCCAGCGCGCCCCAAACCTCTTCGCCCTCGCCCTCTCCCACTCCCTGATGACTTGGATACTCGCCTCCACCATCCCGCCCTCCATCCTTCAGGGCTTGCGAGTCGGCTACAAATTCTTCTCGTAAATCGTGAATCGTCAATCGTAAATAGTGCTCGGAAGGCTCTCCAGCTATACGCATACTCCCCGAGCTTCAAGCTTCCCTAAACTCAAACTATTCACGATTTACGATTTACCATTCACTAATTTACGTGTTCAACGCCGGTTTGCTATAATTGAACGCGCCGTGATTGAGAGCGCGGGTCGGGCGGTCGCCGCCTCGTCCGAAAGGATGAGGGGGAGGAAAGTCCGAACACTACAGGGCAGCGAGCCCGCTAACGGCGGGGCATCCGGCGTCAGAAGCGACTGCATAGCGGTCGTCTTCAGCACGAAGGATGACGACAAGTGCAACAGAAAACAGACCAGCCGACGCCCGTTCGATAACGCGTCTCGAAAGGGACGCGACGAGCGGCGGGTGATGGGTGAAATGGTGCGGCCTTTCGAGGCTTAAAGTAAGAGCGCACCGGCGCGTGTGGCGACATGCGCGGCCAGGCAAACTCCTCGCAGTGCAAGACCAAATAGGGAGGCGTCAGAGAGGGCTGCCCGCCCGAAGTCGCGCTTTCTAGAAGAGAGCGCGCTACGACCTCCGGGTAGGTCGCTTGACCCAACTGGCAACAGTTGGGCTAGATGAATGATCGTCGCTCCGGTCTCTTAAAAAGACCGGAGAACAGAATTCGGCTTACAGACCCGCGCTCTCAATCACGACGCTCTTTCAAATCCTGCAATCCGAGCTTCCAAAATCAGACTGCTCCGTCCGGCCAGTGCCCGCAAGCTTCAGCCGACCGGAGAGAAGAGAGGGAAACGAAGAGCATGGCGAACCGCAAAGGGGTCTTCATCGGGGCTTATGTTCCATCGGAACTCAAGGAGTCTCTGCGCCAGAGAGCCGCCGCCGAGCATCGCACACTCTCGCAGGAGATTACGCGCATTCTGGAAGAAGCCGTCAAGGGACGCAGACTTCCGCCCGGCGTCATCGACCGCCGCTCTCCCAATTCGCCCCTGCGCCGCCGCAACAGCGACCCGCCCGAACGCCGCCGCAAAGGCGACCTGCCCTTCAGCAGCAACGCTTCCGACGAATAGAATTCAAGGCAGAAGTAAAAAGGCAAAAGGCAAAGGTGACGACAGGCGAGAGGTCTTCACTTTTGCCCTTTGCCTTTTTACCTTTGCCTTCTGTTTCGCCTTTGACAGCGCGGTTTGCTAAACTTTCATCCATCCGAACAGGGTTGCTGTCTGATTTGTAAATCGTGAACAAGCAAAAGATTCTCTATCTCGTCGTCGGCCTGCTGGCCGGATTCATCGTCGGTTTCCTCTTCACCAACCAGGTGAACAGGAAGGAGCAGGACTCTCTGCGCGCCGAGCTAGCGCGTCTGCGCGCCGCCGCGCCGAAGACTAACGATGCTAAGAGCAATACACCTGCCTCCGCCGATTCTGCGACGCCGCAGCAACTCTCCGATGAAGAGCTGCGCAAGGCCATCGCCAAAGGCGACGCCAACCCCGCCGACATCGAGCTACAGCGCAAGCTCGGACAGGGGCTCTATCTCTACGCGATAAACTTCGGCAACACTTCGATTCTGCCCGACGCCCTGCGACTGCTCAAGCGCGCCTACGACGCCAACCCGAAGGATTACGAAACGACCGTCATGCTCGGCAACGCCCATTTCGACATGGGACAGAGCGGCGACTCCGCGCAGATAGACGAAGCTCGCGTCTATTTCACAAAGGCGCTCGAAGTCAAACCCGAAGCCCCCGACGCGCTCACCGCCCTCGGTCTCACCTATTTCTTCGACCAGCCCTCGGACGCACCGCGCGCCATCAGGGAATACCGCAAGGCGCTCGCCCGAAACGCGCGGCACGAAGTGGCCTTGCAGAGTCTCGCCGCCGCCCTCATCTCAACCGGCGACTTTAAGGAAGCAGAGCAGAGGCTCGACCAGTTGCAGCAGGTCAATTCCTCTAACGCCGCGCTCGCCGACCTGCGCGCACAGCTCGCGCAGAAGATGAACGCCGACAATCAGCAGCGCGCCGCAGGCGACGCAAAGGAGCGCGATTGAAATACCTTCTCATCCTCGCTCTGCTCCTCTTAGTCGGCGGCTTTCTCTACTGGCGTCTGCGCCCCTACATCCAGATGGCGCGCCGCGCCCTCGGCTTCATGCGCGACCTGCGCCAGGTCAATCTCAGCGCCAGCGCCCCTGACCTGCCCCGACCAAAAAACGCCGCCTCCGCCAACGAGCGTCTCACGCCCTGCGCCGCCTGCGGCACATGGACGCCCGCCTCCCGCGCCCTCTCCCTTCGCTCATCTTCCTCCGTCTACTGCTCCGCCGCCTGCCTCGAACGCGCCGCCGACCAGCCCCGCCGCACCAAAACGATGAAGTAGGACAGCTGAACGCGGAACGAAAGAAGAATTGAATCACTGGCTCATCGGTTCATTGAATCATTGAATCAATGAATCAATCTCTTCAGTTCATCGTTCATCGTTCCGCGTTCATCGTTTCGCACCGCGTGCTCCCCAGAAGAAGAAGATGGTGGAGACGAGGAGGGCGAAGGGGGTGATGAGGAGGGCGGTGGAGAGGTGCTGGCGCGAGGCGTCGATGCCGACGGCGTTGGCGAGGGCGGCGAGTGTCCGGAAGCCGCCGGTTTTGAGGGAGTCGGAGAGAAGGCCGACGGCGGCGCGCGAGATGGCGTCGCCGAAGGTGTGAATGACGACGATGTTGAGCGCGACGGCCATGGCGCGCACGTGAGTCGGGACGCTTTCGAGCAGGATGGCGTGAAAGGGCGCGTTGCTGATGAAGAGCATCGTGACGGAAATGAAGATGGCGGGCAGGAAGATGCGCGCATCGACGGCGACGAGGCCGACGATGGTCGGCAGGATGCCGAGCAGCGTGCTGACGGCGCAGACCAGAAAATATGCGTTCTGTCTTTTGGCGGCGACGCGGTCGGCGAGCCAGCCGCCGCCGAAAGTGCCCGCGGCCCCGGCCAGAAGGACGACCACGCCGAGCGTTATCGCCGCCGAAGTTTCGCTCATCCCTTTGTCGCGCACGAGCAGAACGGTCGCCCACGTCGCAAACGCGCCGAGCGCGAAGGTCAGCGCCGTGTAACCTATGGTCGAGATAAGCCAGTCGCGCGTGCGCAGAATGCGCCAGGCCGACTTCCAGGATGATTCGCCCTGTTGTCTCTCGACGAGTGCGCGCGACGTTTCCGAAGGGCTCTCGGCTATCTCTTCGAGCGCCGTCTGTGCGTCCGCATCGGCGTCGGCGTGCGGCTCGTCGGTCGCGCCGCGCACGGGTTCTTTTAAACGCCAGACCATCGCGGCGGTAATGAGTCCGGGCACGCCGACAATCATAAAGGCGACGCGCCAGCCGAAGAAATGCGCGAGCACGCCGCCGATGACGAAGCCGAGCGCAAAGCCCATCGGAATCGCGGCCTGAAACACTCCGAGGGCGGTGGCGCGTCTCTGCGGCGGGAAGTAGTCGGCGATGAGGCTCGGCGTGATGGTCGAATAGGCCGACTCGCCGACGCCGACCGCCGCGCGCACGAGGCAAAGCGCGAGCGCCGCGCCCGAAAGCATGATGGTCGCATTGACGAGCGGAAGCTGTAGGTTGAGCGACGAGGGCAGAAAGGGGAGTCTATCGACGAAGCCTGTGACGGCGGTGGCGATGCTCCAGATGACCGCAGCGCTCGCCATCAATTTCGCGCGCGGGTAGCGGTCGCCGAGTCGTCCGAACAGAGGCGCGAGCACGGTGAAGGAGAGCAGCAGCGCAGCTTCCATGTAGCCGAGTTCGGCGTCGGTCAGGTTCAACTCGGCGTCCTTAAGCATGACGGGCGCGACGGCCGGGAGCACCTGCCGGTCGATGTAGTTCAGGAAGTTGACCAGCGAGAGGATGCCGAGAGCGTAGAACGAATAGCGTGGGACGCTCGGCGTCGAAGCGGCGTCAGAAGATTTTGCAGGAGTCATCTCGCCGGAAATCTCCATCGGTGTTGGGATGCTTAGAGCCTGGCAGACGCACGCACGGTCAGCGTTTCGACGATGGCTGGGGTGATGTCGGCGAGCGACCGGACGCGGCGCGCAAACGATTGGCGAGCTGCGCCCCAGACGAGCGTCGGCACGGGGTTCAGAGTATGATTGCGCGTCGAGAGGTCTTCGATGTTGCCGTGATCGCTCGTCAGAACGACGGTCGTGCGCGACAAATCGACGCGCCCGAGCACGCTTCTCACAAACGCGGCGAGCGCGGCGACGACTTTGAGCGAGCCTTCCAAATCCTGTTTGTGCCCCATGTGGTCGGTGATGAAATATTCGTAGAGCGTGAAGCGATGCTCGAAGGCCACGCGCGCGAGCACTTCAGCCGCTTCTTCCGGCGTTCGTGCGGAAACCTCTTCGCCGGATTCAATCAGCAGACGGTTCGTGAAATCGTGGTAGAGCGAGCGACCCGCGCGCAGGTCGTCCATGTCGTTGAAGCGCATTCCGGCGGCCTCGACCGCGACTGTTGTGGCCGAAACCCAGCGCGGGCGCGTCTCGAAGAATCGACGCGTGTAGGTGTTGGCGAAGATGTTGGGAGCGATGCCCACCTCTTTGAGTTGTCGGAAGATGGAAGACGCGCGAATGATTTCGCGCATCGCTTCGTTAGGAAAACCCTGCTTGTGATAGCCGAGCCGGGCGGGGGCGTTGATGCCGGTCAGAATCGTCGTTTGCCCCGAGGCGCTCTGCGGTCGGCCTTCGACGCCGAGCCGCGCATCGGTCTCGACGAGCAGCCCGTCGAAGGGGAGCGCGGGCGTCTCGTCCTGAAAGACGGCGAGCGGCGCTGCCGCGTCGGCGTCGAGACGTGCGAGCGGATTGTGCTCGCCGCGCGTGCCGATGCCGAGCCCGTCGATGAAGATGAGAAGCAGCGACATGATTTTGATAAGTAGCATTCAAAGGAAGGGCGGCGCAAGTCTGCGTCAGTCGTTCGCGCAGGCGCGAACCTGTTTGCTATAGTAAACGTACACTTGAGCTACACGCCGCACCGAAGCATTCCCGTCGCGGAAGTTGAACGAAAATTTGCCAGCAATGATGCCTGACCCTCGAATGGAGGAATGAATGGTTCGTCTGAAAAAACTGTCCGCGTGCCTGCTCGCCCTCGCGCTCTGGCAGGCGCTCGCGCCGCTAGCTTTTCCTGCGCTCGCGCAGAACACAAACAACGCCGCGCCCGCGCGCTCGCTTCCAGTCTTCTCCGAGCCGTCGCTTTCGCCCGACCGCGCCGAGATAGCTTTCGTCTCAGGCGGCGACATCTGGACTGTTCCGGCCTCGGGCGGCGACGCGCGTCTCTTAGTCTCGCATCCGGCCACAGAGTCGCGCCCGCTCTATTCGCCTGACGGAAGTCGTCTCGCCTTCACTTCAAATCGAACCGGAAACGGCGACCTCTACCTGCTCACGCTCGACACAGGAGACTTGCAGCGTCTGACCTTCGACGACAACTTCGAGCTTGTTGACGCATGGTCGCGCGACGGGCGCTGGCTCTACTACTCGGCCACCGCGCGCGACATCGCGGGGATGAACGACATCTACCGCGTCGGCGCGCAGGGCGGAACGCCGATGCTCGTTAGCGCCGACAGATATACGAACGAGTATTTCGCCGCGCCCTCGCCCGACGGCGCGACGCTCGCCCTCACGGCGCGCGGCATCGCGGGCGCGCAGTGGTGGCGTAAGGGCAGCAGCCATCTCGACCAGAGCGAGATTTGGACGATGCGCGAGAGCGCAATGACGACGACGATGGCAGGCGGCGCAACTCGAAGCGCGCCCGTCTACGAGAGCATCACGCAGGGCGGCGCGAAAGAGATGTGGCCGATGTGGGGCGCAGACGGCGGGCGCATCTTTTACGTCTCCGACCGGAGCGGCGCGCAGAACATCTGGATGCGACCGTTAGGCGGGCAGCCGCAGCAGGTCACAAAGTTCGACGACGGTCGGGTGCTCTGGCCGAGCATCTCTTACGACGGGCGTACCATCGTCTTCGAGCGCGATTTCAAAATCTGGAAGCTCGACACTTCAGGCGGACAACCCGAAGCTCTCTCAATCACTCGACGCGGCGCGGCGGCAGCCCCTTCGGTCGAAAGGCAGAGGCTCGCCGGTACGGAGCAGATACAGGAACTCTCGCTCTCGCCCGACGGCAAAAAGGTCGCCTTCGTCTGGCGTGGCGAAATCTTCGCCGCCTCGGCCACCGACGGCGGCGACGCCACGCGCGTCACCACCTCGCCCGCCATCGAGTCGCAGGTCACATGGGCTCCCGACAGTCGTCGCCTCGTTTACGTCTCCGACCGGGGGCGCACGCCGCAGCTTTTCCTCTACGACTTCAGGAACAACTCGGAGACGCAGTTGACGAGCGGGACGCTCGAAGATTCGACGCCTCGCTTTTCGCCCGACGGGCGTTGGATAGCCTTCCACCGCGCCGGGCGCGAGCTGCGCGTGCTCAACGCCGACACCAGACAGGAACGCCTGCTCGCTCAGGCGCGCTTCGACCTCCCGCCCCTGAACTCCGACCGTCCCTTCATCTGGTCGCCCGATAGTCGCTGGATTGCGTTTATCAACGTGACGCCGACCAAGCTTTTCAACAACATCTTCGTCGTCCCGCTCGACGGCGGCGGCGCGGCGCAGCCCGTCAGCTTCATCGCCAACACCAACAGCAACACCGTCTCGTGGAGTCCCGACGGCACGTTCCTGCTCTTCGAGACCGGACAGCGCACCGAGAGCGGCCAGATTGCGCGCGTCGATTTGATACCGCGCACGCCGCGCTTCCGCGAAGACCAGTTCCGCGACCTCTTCCGCGAAGAGACGCCGCGCAGCCTCCCGCGCCCCGACACACGCCCCGCGCCCACGCCCGAGCCGCCGACGCCGACACCTTCAGCCACGCCGACGCCTTCACCGTCTCCCGCGACTTCACCCGACGCTTCTTCGTCTCCCGCCGCCGCAGCAGACGAGCCGAAGAGACCTGCGGGCAAGCCTCTGGAGATTGTCTTTGAAGGCATCCGTCGCCGGCTGAGCCTTTTGCCCGTCGGCATCGACGTGCAGTATCAGAACATCAGCCCCGACGGCAAATGGGTCGTGATGATAGGCGGCGCGGTCGGCCAGCAGAACCTCTACCTCTACTCGCTCGACGAGCTTTCCAGAGAACCGGCCATCGCGCGCCAACTCACCTCGACGAGCGGGCTGAAATCCTTCGCGCAGTTTTCGCCCGACAGCAAAGAGGTCTTCTATCTGGAAGGCAATCGCATCATGGTCGCGCCGCTCGAAGCGCGACAGCCGCCGCGCCCCGTCGCCGTCAGCGCCGAGATGGACATAGATTTCTCGCGCGAGAAGGCCGCCATCTTCAATCAGGCGTGGACGTACATGCGCGATAACTTCTACGACCCGAATTTTCACGGCGTCAACTGGACTAACGCGCGCTCGCTCTACGAGCCGCACGTCATGGGCGCGCGTACGCCCGACGAGATGCGGCGTGTGCTGCAACTGATGGTCGGCGAATTGAACGCTTCGCATCTCGGCGTCAGCGCCCCGGCGAGCGCGGCGGTAGTGCAGACCGGAAGGCTCGGCCTTCGTTTCGACCGCGAGACCTACGAGAAGACCGGACGCCTGCGCGTCACGGAAGTTTTGCCGCTCAGTCCGGCCGCGCTGACGCGCGACCCCGTCACCTCAGAGCGCACGCGCGAGATACGCGCGGGCGACTTTCTGCTCGCCGTCGATGGCACGGAGGTCGGAGCGCGCACGAATCTCGACGAATTGCTCAACTACAAAATCAACCGCCGCGTGATTCTGACCGTCGCGCGCACGGCTGAAGGCGCAGACAGGCGCGAGGTGGCCGTGCGTCCGGTCAACCTTGCGACCGAGAAAGCTCTGCTCTATCGCAAGTGGGTCGAAGACAAGCGCGCTTACGTCGCGCGCACAAGCGGCGGGCGGCTCGGCTACGTCCACATGTTCGATATGTCCTCGGCCTCGCTCGAACAGCTTTATCTAGACCTCGACGCCGAAAATCAATCGCGCGAAGGCGTCGTCGTGGACATCCGGCACAACAACGGCGGCTTCGTCAACGTCTACGCCATCGACGTGCTGGCGCGCAGGAGCTACTTGTCGATGACGCCGCGCGGTTATACCAAAGCGCCCGCCCGCACGCTGCTCGGCCAGCGCGCACTTGAGCTGCCGACCATCCTCGTCACCAACCAGCATTCGCTCTCCGACGCGGAGGATTTCACCGAAGGCTACCGCACGCTCAGGTTGGGCAAGGTCGTCGGCGAGCCGACCGCCGGTTGGATTATCTTCACCTGGAACGTCTCGCTCATCGACGGCTCGGTCTTACGCCTGCCGCGCTCAAGAATTGAAGGCAACGACGGCAAGAACATGGAGCTGAACCCGCGCCCCGTAGACATCCCGGTCAAGCGCCCCGTCGGAGAGTCCTACACGGAGCGCGACTCGCAGCTCGATACGGCTGTCGGCGAGCTTCTCAAACAACTCGGCAGCAGCCGCACGACGGCGCGCAAAGATTAAGAAAGCGTTCGGATGCGGACGATATGGACGTGAGAGAAGAAAAGCCCGACGACTCTCGTCGCCGGGCTTTTCTCACGCGCAGGAATTCGAGATTGATGCTGACGAGCGGGTCAGCGTTTACTGATGATGCTGCGCTTGCGCGCGGCGGCGGGCATGCGCGAGGGCTGAAGCTTCTGGTGCTTGGTCTTGAGAAGGGAACTCAGGGATTCGTGATGCCTGAAGCCGAGCAGGCGTGCGGCGCGCGTCACCATGCCGCCCGCCTCCCTGAGAGCCAGTTCGATGAAGCGCTCTTCGTAGCGATGAACCTCTCGCTTGAGCGAGAAGCCATCCCAGCAGGCGGCCAGACTCGTCGGCTGCGTGCGGCGCAGGGCGACCGTCTCGACCATCTCTACGGTTATCAACGTCCCGTCGGCAGCCGTCAGCATCGTGCGCTCGATGAGCGAATGCAGCTCGCGCGCGTTGCCCCTGAGCGGAAGCTGCCTCATCGCTTCGATGGCTTCGTCTGTGAAAACGACCTGCTTGGTGTAGCGGCTACGCGCGGCTTCGATGAAGTGGCGCGCGAGCGGGGGGATGTCTTCCGGGCGTTCCCTGAGCGGCGGCACTTCGATGAAGAAGGTTTCCAGACGATAGAACAAGTCCTGTCGGAATCTTCCGGTCGAAACCATCTCGCGCAGGTTGCTGTTAGTGGCGGCGATGACGCGCAAATCTATCTTCTCCGGCATGAAAGTGCCGAGCGAATGAATCTCGCCGTGCTCGATGAGACGTAGGAGCTTGCCCTGATGGCTGAGGCTTAGCTCGCCGATTTCGTCGAGAAAGAGCGTGCCGCCTGCGGCTGCCCGCGCCGCGCCCGGATAGTCTTCTTTGGCATCGGTGAAGCTGCCCTTCTTGTGTCCGAAGAGCTGCGACTCGAAGAGCGTGTCGGTGAAGGCCGCGCAGTTGACGGAGATGAAATCGCCCTCCCGACCGCTCCAGAGATGAATCAGCCGCGCGAGAATCTCTTTGCCGGTTCCGGTCTCGCCGGTAATCAGCACAGCCCCGTCGGTCGCCGCTACGGCGCGCGCCTCGCGCAGAAGCTCCGCCGTGCGCTCCGATTGGTAGACGAAGCGGGGCGCGTTTGCCGAACTCTCCGCGCGTCTGCGAGCGGCGAAGACGACGCGCGCGCACGAACGCAACTGAACGAGCGTCTCCGTGTGCTCGGAGCGCGCCAGAAGTTCGTCGGCACGTTCGTAGAGGGCGCGCAGGGCGTCGAAGTTGAGATGCTCGCTCAACTCTTCGATGAGGGTGAGAGCGGCCTGCCCGGCGCGCTCCGAATCGCCAGCCGAGTAGGCCAACTCCAGAGCGCGTTCGAGCGCGGCGCGAGCGGGCTGCGTGCGACCGAGACGCGCCAGAGCCTTGCCTTCGGTCGTCAGAGCCTCGGCCAGAAGCGACTGCTCGCCGCCCTTCTCAAGCGTGCGAATCACGGCGCGCAGCATCCGCTCGGCCTCAAAGTTTCGCCCCTGAGCCAGAAGCACGCGGGCGCGCGTCTCGTCCACCTGCGCGGCGCTGCCTTCGTCCCTCAGGTTGGAGAACAACTCGCGCGAGCGGTCGAGATGCGCGTGGGCTTCCTCGTACTGCCCGAGGATGAAGAAGAGAAAGCCCAGATTGTTTTCGACGCGCGCGCAGTAGCGCATGTGACCGGCCTGCTCGAAGTGGAAACTGGCGGCGGCGTATTCGATGAGCGCGCGGTCTGTGTAGTCTCTGCGCCGTTCAGCCGCGCCGAGATTCTTGTAGTTGAGGGCAAGCTCGTTGTGAAACTTGCCTTTGAGCGTGTGATTGGTGCTGGCGTCGAAGAGGGGCGCGGCCCCGGAGAGGATTTGGAGGGCTTCGTGATAGCGCGTCGCCGAGCCTTCGACGACGGCGCTGTTCAGGAAAGCGCGCGCTTTCTGTACACTCTCCTGCGAGCCGAGCCGGGAGAGGGCGTCGCGCAGCAGGACGCGCGCTTCGTCGAGCGCGCCCTCGCGCCAGTAGCAGATGGCGAGGTCGATGCGGGCTTCGACCGCCTTCTCCGTGTTTCCAAGGCTCTCGAAAATCGAGAGGCTCTCGCTGATTAAATCTTTCGCAACTGCTTGTGCACCTTCGAGTTGCCGGGCGCTACCGAGCCAGCCCGAGAGCGCCCCGACCCGCAGCAGAACCTCGGCAGCCGTCGCTTCGTCCAAGCCCTCCAGTTCGGGGCGCTCGCCGACGCGCTGCCACAGGGGGCTCAGGCAACTGCGCGCGGCCTCGTATTTACCGGCCTCTTCCAGCTCTGAAGCCAGTCGGCAGCGCAGCCTCGCCTGCTCGGCGGGCGCGGCGTTGATGCTCTCCATCTGTTGAAGCATTTGTTCTACTAAGTTCATGCAGTAATTACCTTTAGATTCTCATGCAAATAATTTGCACAGGTGTAGGTTTTTCGCTCAGTAATGCTATTATGTGCGCCCCAAAGGTTTCGTTTTTGACTTACTATTTCCCAAAAATTGCAGGAGAACCCATGAAACACTTAGGCAGAATCTGCGCAACCTTCTTACTATCAATGCTTTTCGCCGTCCCGGCGCTGGGCGGCGACATGCACACTCCCGGCTACAGCACGCCGCCGCCGTCAACCCAATCCGTCGCTCCAACCGGAGATGAAGAAGAGTTTTCGGATGTCGATGCGGCTGAGGTGATATTCACGGATGTAGTTTGGAATAGCATAAAAACCGCGTTCTCGATTTTCTAAACGTCGCCCGGAGCCTTATCGAAGCTAAGCTGCGCGTGGGTGCGGTTCACGCGCGGCTCGGTCGTCGTGTATCGGAGCGCAGTCGCCGGAGAGCCGTGAAGGATACCCGGCGAGGTGGTTATTTCACGACGCGCCAGATTAAACCTTCTTTATCGTATAAATCAACAAAAATTGTTGATTTCCGGCCGAGGCGAAACTTGTGGGAGCGAGCCGAGGGGGAGATTTTCGAGACGGGCTAAGGGAACTTATTCGTTGACGTAGTGTTTGAAGGGGGCGTCCGCGTAGAGCTGCTCGTCGTCGGGCATGAGGCCGCGCTCGCGGTAGAGACGCAGCTTATTGTGCAGCGTCTTGAGACTGATTTGGAGCAGCTCTGCGGCGCGCGTCTTGTTGTTTTCGGTCTTGTGCAGCGTGCGCAGAATCATCTGCCGCTCGACCTCTTCGATGGGCGTGCCGACGGGCAGGGTAATCGTGTCTTCGCTGCGCGCACGCGCGCGCTGGTCGAGCGGATAAGGCGCGAGGTGATGCCTTTCGATGACTTCGCCGGAGCAGATGATGACGGCGCGCTCGATGACGTTGCGAAGCTCGCGGACGTTGCCCGGCCAGTGATGCGACTTGAGAGCCTCGATGGCTGCGGTGCTCAGGAAGCGTGCGGTGCGACCGTGCTTCTCGGCCAACTGCGTGACGAGATGCTGCGCCAGCAGGGGCAGGTCTTCGCGGCGACGGCGCAGGGGCGGCAATTCAATCGTGATGACGTTCAGACGATAGAGCAGGTCTTCGCGGAACGTGCCGGTTCTGACGGCCTCGTGCGGGTCGCGGTTGGTCGCGGCCAGCACGCGCACGTCTATGGGAATCTCCTGCGTCCCGCCCAGACGCCTCACCGAACGCTCTTCGAGCACACGTAGAAGCTTCGCCTGCAAGAGCATCGGCATCTCCGCGATTTCGTCGAGCAGCAACGTGCCGTTATGCGCCAGCTCGAAACAGCCCTGACGGCGCGAGGCCGCGCCCGTAAACGCGCCCTTCTCGTGCCCGAACAGCTCGGATTCCATCAGGGTCTCAGGGATGGCCGAGCAGTTAATCGGGACGAAGGGCGCTTTTCGGCGCTGGCTGAGATTGTGAATCGTGCGTGCGACGAGTTCTTTGCCCGTGCCGGATTCGCCCGTCAAAAGGACGGAGGCCGAAGAGGGCGCGACCTGTTCGATGAGCGAATAAATCTGCCGCATCGGCTCGGAGCTGCCGACCAGCTCGCCGAAGATGCCTCGGTCGCTCAACTGGCGTCGGAGAGCGTTGTTCTCGCGCTTGGCCTCGCCGTACTCCATCGCGCGCTCGACGACGATGCTCAGCTTGGCGAAATCAATCGGCTTCTCGAAGTAATGATAAGCGCCCTCTTCCTGTATGGCGCGTATCGCCATCTCGACCGAGCCCTGTCCGGTCAGAAGGATGACGGCGATTTCCGGGTGATTCTCTCGCAGCTCGCGCAGCAGGCCGAAACCATCGAGGCGCGGCATCAGAACGTCTGTGATGACGACCGACGGGCTGAACTCCTTGACGCGACGCAGACCCGCCATGCCGTCTTCGGCCGATGCCGTATCGTAGCCGAGCGAGCCGAGCAGCTCGCGCAGACTCTCTGCGGCGCTCGCTTCGTCATCGACAATGAGGACACGTCCTTTCGGCATGCGCGAAAGTTTAGCACATCGGCGACTTTTTCAAATGACAGCGCGAAACGGCGCGAGAGAGCGTTCGCCCGGCTCAGGGCGCAGACTGTTTCGAGTAGTAATCGGCGACGGCGCGTGCGAGCGCGCGCGTGGTGTATTCGGCGGGCAGAATGTCCGTGCGAAGACCGTAGTGAGTGGCGGTCGAGGCCGTGATGTCGCCGATGCAGGCGACGATGACGCCCTTGAGCAAGTCGCCGAGGTCGGTGGTATCGAAAAGCTGCGCGAAGTTCGTCACGGTCGAAGAGCTTGTGAAGGTGATGCAATCGACCGCGCCGCCGACGAGCATGGCCTCGACTCGTGCGCGCTCGGTCGTCTCAGGCCGCACCGTGCGATAGGCCGCAACGACATCGACCCTCGCTCCCGCCTCTTCCAGAGCGCGCGGCAGGTAATCGCGCGCCACCGCCGCGCGCGGGATGAGAAAGTTTTTCTGCGACAATTCCTCACGCCCGCCGACGTAGCTCTCCAGCGCCGCGTAGACGCCCTCGGCCTTGAACTGCTCGGGCACGACATCGACGTGGACGTGCGCCTCGCCCAGACGCTCGGCGGTCGCCGCGCCGATAGCGCAGACGTGCAGCTCGTCCAGCTCGCTCACGTCGAGGCCGCGCGCCGCGAGGCGTCTGAGAAAATGCTCGACGCCGTTCGTGCTCGTGAAGACGAGCCAGTCGTAGCCGAAGAGATTTTCAATCGCCTCGTCGAGCGGCGCGTAGGATTCCGGCTCGACGATTTCGATAACCGGGCAGGCCACCACGCGCGCCCCGTAGCCCTCCAGCTCCGCGGCGAACTCCGAAGCCTGCGCTCGCGCACGCGTTATCATCACGGTACGGCCCGCGAGCGGCGCTTCCGCGCCTCGCCTCGAAGCCTCGCCTGAGCTTTGTGACTGGCCTTCCGTCATCGTCAATAACCAAGATTGATTCATCGATTCATTTTTTCATTGAATCAATGAACCGATGATTCATTGATTCAATTATTGAGCAGGGAGCTTGCGCCGCGTTCGAGCAGGAGGGCGGCGAGCTTAGCGCCGAGGCGTTCGGCTTCGCGCGTGTTGCCTTCGATTGATTCTCGTATGACGTGCGCGCCGGAGAGCGAGGCGACAAGAGCTTCGAGACGTAACTCTCCGGCATCGCCGTCGTTGCTGTTCGATACGGCGTGCGCGGCGATGGGAACCTGGCAGCCGCCGCCGAGCGCGCGTAGAAGGGCGCGTTCTGCCGTGCAGGCTGAGCGGGTCGGCGCGTGGTCTAAGAGACCTACGATGCGGTTGGTCTCTTCGTCGTCGGCTCGCGTCTCGACGCCGAGCGCGCCCTGCCCGACGGCGGGCAGCATCTCTTCGATTGAGACCGTCGCGCTGATACGATGCTCCAGACCGAGCCGCCGCAAGCCCGCCGAAGCCAGAATCACCGCGTCATAGTCGCCCGCGTCGAGCTTCCTGAGCCGAGTATCGACGTTGCCTCGCAGGTCTCTAATCTCGATGTCGGGGCGCATGTGCTTCAACTGCGACATGCGGCGCTGGCTCGACGTGCCGACGAGCGCCCCCTCCGGCAGCGCACGCAGCGAAGCCTCACCGCTCACGTTCGCATCGGCGCGAAGCACTAAGGCATCGCGCGCGTCTTCGCGCTCGGTGATGGCCGTAATAGAGAGGGGTTCGGGGATGATGGTCGGCAAATCTTTCAGCGAATGCACGGCGATGTCGATACGACGGTCGAGCAGAGCTTCTTCCAGTTCCTTAGTGAAGACGCCCTTACCGCCGATGACGGCGAGCGGCACGTCGCGCATCACGTCGCCCGAAGTCTTGATAACCTCGACGCGCACCTCCACCGACGGCTCAAGCTCGCGCAAACGCGCGCGCACCCATTCCGCCTGCCACAACGCCAGCTTCGACCCGCGCGAACCGATGATGAGATGTCTCTTCATAACTCAGAGGTCAGAGGTCAGTCAAAGACAAAAAGCAGAGACCGAAGCGCAGACAGGATTTGTTTTTACTGACCTCTGACCTCTTCCCCTCATTCTTCCAGTCCGAAAATGTCGCGCCATGCCTGCATGTTCTCTTCGTCGCCGGTGTCGTAGGAGCGGCGCATGCGCTGGAGGACGGGATGAGAAATCTTGTTGACGGTGGACTTAATGAGCGCGCGCACGGCCTGTTCCTGTTCGGGCGTGAGTTGGCCGAGGCGGCTGCGCTGGCGCTTGAACTCTTCTTCGGCGATGGCCTGAAGCTTTTCGCGCAGCGCGCCGACCGTGGGGCCGATGTCGAGGTTGCGCAGCGCGTGTTGAAACTGCATCACTTCGGATTCGACAATCAGCTCGGCGCGCTCGGCTTCGCGCTCGCGCTCGCGGATGTTGGAGACGACGACGGATTCGAGGTCGTCCACGTCGAAGAGAAAGAGGTTGTCGAGCTGTCCGACCGCCGGGTCGATGTTGCGCGGGACGCTGATGTCGATGAGAAAAACCGGACGGTTGCGTCGCGCCTCGCGCGCAGCCGACGCCATCTCGGGCGTGATGACGTACTCGCAGGCGGCGGTCGAGCAGATGACGATGTCGGCTTCGTGCAGATGCTCTGCCAGTCGCACGTAGTCAACGGCCACGCCGCCGAACTTCCCGGCCAGTTCTTCGGCGGCGCTGCGCGTGCGATTGGCGACGAGCACGCGCGTTGCGCCCGCGCTCGAAAGGTGCTGCGCGGCGAGTTCCGCCATCTCGCCCGCGCCGACCAGAAGCACGGTCGCCCCTTTGAGCGAGCCGAAGATTTTGCGTCCAAGCTCGACCGCCGTGTAGCTGATGGAGACCGCCGAGGAGGCGATACCCGTCTCGGTGCGGACGCGCTTGGCGACGCGCAGCGCGTGATGCATGAGACGATGGAGGACGCGCCCAGCCGTGCCCGCCGAGACGGCGAGCGAATAGGCGCGTCGCACCTGTCCGAGCACCTGCGGCTCGCCCACTACCATCGAATCCAAAGACGAGACGACGCGAAAAACGTGTCGCACCGCCTCGCCGTCCGCGTGCGTGTAGAGATGCTCGCCGAAGACATCCGCGCCGACGGCGCGCGTCTCGCTCAGAAAATCGCTCACGCGCGAAGCCACCGCCTCGTCCCGTCCGTTTGCCGTCGCCGTCAGAATCTCCACGCGGTTGCACGTCGAGACAATCAAGCCCTCACGAATCAAATCGCCGTCCACCAGCGCGTGCAGGCTGGCCGTACACGCCTCATCCGTGAACGCCAGCCGCTCCCGCACCTCGACAGGCGCTGTCTTGTGATTTAATCCGACGAGAAGAATCGACATGAGAAAGCAATCAGCAATCAGCAATCAGCCAGCAGCTTTGGTCTTCCGAATAGCTTGAGCTTCAGAGTCTTCTTATGGGCAGCGTCGAGCGCGGCGACGACGGATGCAGCGTTTGGCTGACCGCTGACCGCTGATTGCTGACTGCTACCCATAAACGTGAAACCCGCCCATCAGCATCGCGCCGAGGAAGGTGCAGACGACGAGGGCGAAGCCGGCGACGCCGAGCCATGCGGCTTTGCGACCGCGCCACTGCGCGCGGTAATGAATCAGCGTGAGATAGAGCACCCAGGTCAGGAGCGCGAAAATCTCAATCGGGTCGTTGTGCCAGAAGCGTCCTTTGCTCGCAGAAGACCAGACGACGCCGGTCACGATGCCGAGCGTTAAGAGCGTGAAGCCGACGTTGGCGGCCGTCGAGCTGATGTCGTCTACCGTGTTCAAAGAAGGCAGACGGTGGAAGATGGCGCTGAAGGTCTTCTGCTTCAGCTCGCGCTCCTGCCAGAGATACATGACGCTCGCCGCGAAGGCGAGGAAGAAGGAGGCGTAGGCGAAGACGACGAGCGTCGTGTGAATCGGAAAGAGCCATGCCGCCTCGCCTTCGAGCACTCGCATCGGAATCAGTTCGGAGCGCCCGCGCACGAAGTTCGAGACGAGGACGAGCAGCGAGACGAGCGGCAGCGCGAGCACGCCGAGCGCCCGCGCTCGGTAGCGATAGAGCGCGGCGACGTAGGCAATAACTATCGTCCACGCGAGAAAAGAGATGGTCTCGTGCAGATTCCCGAGCGGATAGTGGCCGTCGCCGAGCCAGTCGGCGACGATTGCGCCGGTGTGCGCGAAGAAGCCGCACAGCAGCGAGACCATCGTGATACGCTCGACGGCGCGCCGCTTATTGACGAACGCCAGAATCGAATGAATCGCCGCCGTCACGTAAGCGGCCAGAGCAAAATATAGAAGGGGCTTCATCGCAGGTGGCACGAACCGAAAAGCACGACCTTCATTGTAATTAAGGCAAAAGGAAAAAGGCAAAGGGCAAAAGGAAAAGCGCCTCGGCCAGAGTAGGTCGGCGTCCCGCGTGTGCCGGGCGGCGGCCACGCAAGTTGAAACTCGACGCCCTTTATCTCTTTAACCTTCGCCCTTTGCCTTTTTCCTTTCGCCTTGTTGAAAGTGTGGGGCTGGCGTGAGAAACTTCCTTCGTGCCGGAAACAAATTAGACGGATAGAGAAGGGAAGTTGTGCGATGCCTGACCGCGAGGCCGCGTGGGAGCTTCTGTGCGAGTACACCAAAGGCAAGAGCCTTCGGCAGCACGCCGTCGCGGTGGAGACGGCGATGCGCGCCTGTGCCGCGCGCTACGGCGGCGCTGATGCGAACGCAGACGAGTGGGCGCTCACGGGGCTGCTCCACGATTTCGACTACGAGATGTTTCCGAGCGCCGACGAGCATCCTTACAAGGGCGCAAACATTCTCTGCGGGCGCGGCTATCCCGAACACATCATTCGCGCCATCATGGGACACGCCACCTACACGGGCGTCCCGCGCGACACCTTGATGGCTCGCGCACTCTTCGCCACCGACGAGCTGTGCGGCTTTCTCGTCGCCTGCGCGCTCGTCCGCCCCTCGCGCAGCCTCGACGATTTGGAGGTCTCCTCCGTCAAAAAGAAGCTCAAGGACAAAGCCTTCGCCCGCAGCGTCAACCGCGACGACATCCATCAGGGAGTCGAAGAACTGGGCGTCAGCCTCGACGAGCACATCCGCTTCGTCATCGACGCTCTGCGCCCCGTCCAGCGCGAGATAGGACTGGGGGGAAATGATGAATGATGAATGCGGAATGATGAATGAAAAGACAAAAGCAGTTGATTTTCATTCATCATTCCGCATTCATCATTCATCATTAAAACTTGCGTCGGGTTGCCGGGCGAACTTATGCTGGGTTCATCTTTAGCCGACGTTGTCGGGGCGTGGCGGCGTGGGCGAGCGAGTCGGGTCGATGGCGGGCGAAGCGAAGAAGAAGAGAATGGCGTAGAGGGCGGCGAGGGTGAAAACGATGGAGAGAAGCGCGGTTATGGTCGCCTGTAGGGCTCGGCGGCGCGGGGTGTGGCGGTAGACGAAGATGCTTGCGAAGGTGACGATGGCGACGGGGATGAGCAGTAGCCCCCAGTGGGCGAGGCCGGGCGCGGCGAGCGAGGCGCGGGAGGCGTCGATGCGCAGGAAGTAGGCGAGGCCGAAACTCGCGCCCGCGCCGAGGAGGGCGGCGACGAGCGAGGTGATGAGAAACAGTTTCCAGCGCATGCAAAAAGATAGCTCGGCGGAGATTGGACTGAACGCATTTTCGGTCGCCTGCAAGGGCTCGGAGAAAAACGTCGCCAAGGATAACACAGAGCATGCGCCGCGCCGCTCATCAAAATAGTTGCGCGGCGAGTCGCGTTGTAAAATTCGCCGAGGACGAGACGAGCTAAATGGTCACGAGAAACACGCTGCTTTACCTTTCCAGACATGAAGGACTGAAGGATTTCGCCACGCGCTTCAGCCCGTTCAAAAAAATGACGACCCGTTTCGTCGCGGGCGAAGACGTAGAGGAAACGGTCGCCGCCATCCGAGAGTTGAACGCGCGCGGCTGCACGGCCTCCTTCGACCATCTCAACGAAGATGTCACGCAGGTTTCGGAGACCGAAGAAGAGGTGCGCGAGTACCGGCGCATCCTCGCGCGCATCGACGAGACCGGCATCCGCTCGAACGTCTCCATCAAGCTCACACAGTTCGGCCTCGGCATCGACCCCGAGCTGACCTACAGGAACGCGCGCAAGGTCGTCGAAGACGCGGCCTCGCGCGGCAACTTCGTCCGCATCGACATGGAAGGCTCAAACGTCACGCAGGTCACTATCGACATCTTCAAGCGGCTGCGCTCCGAGTTCGGCTTAAACGATGTCGGCATCGTCCTGCAATCCTACCTGCGCCGAACCTGGGACGACTTGCAGGACTTGCTCAGGATTCCGGCGCGCATACGCATCTGCAAAGGCGCTTACAACGAGCCGCCCGAAGTCGCTTTCCCTGACAAGAAGGACGTGGACGACAACTACGTCCGCGTCATGCAGGCGCTCCTTGCGAGCGGCACTTATCACGGCATCGCCACTCACGACCCGAAGATGATTGACGCAACCATCAGCTTCGCCGAGCGCGAAGGGATAGGCAAAGAGGCTTTCGAGTTTCAGATGCTCTACGGCGTGCGCAGAGACTTGCAGGAACAGCTCGCGCGCGACGGCTACCGAATGCGCGTCTACGTGCCCTACGGCAAGCACTGGTATCCGTACTTCATGCGGCGGCTGGCCGAGCGCCCGGCCAACGTCTGGTTCGTGCTGAAGAACATGCTCAAGGGCTGAGATGGCCGGGGGCACGCGCGGGCGAGCAAAAAGCGTTTGCGACCTGCGCCAGTGAGGGAGACGAGCGCAGGGCGTCGAACGCGCAGATGAGCGAGAGGTTTTGTAGGTTAGACAATTTACGGAGCGTTAATGAACGATAACTTCGCGTGGATTCTCTGGACGGTGCTCGGCGTGATTCTGGTTATCGCCGAAATCTTCACGCCCGGCTTCGTGCTGCTCTGGTTCGGCATCGGGGCACTGGCCGCCGCGCTCACGGGGCTCGTCGGCTTCGGCTACCCGTTTCAGTTTCTCGTCTTCATTCTCGTCTCCGTCGTGCTCACCGCCGCCTCGCGCACCATCTTCTCAAACTACTTCGTGCGCAAGGGCGACGACGGCGGGCTCAAGATGGGCATTGATGCCTTGCCCGGCAAGATAGGCATCGTCGTCTCTTCGAGTCGCGGCCCGCTCGACGAGGGCGCGGTCAAGGTCTACGGCTCGACCTGGACGGCCTATCCTTCGGAGGGCGAAGCGCCGCTCGAAGCGGGCGACCGCGTCGTCGTCGAGAGCCTCAAGGGTGCGTCAATCTACGTGCGCCGCATCGACGCCGTGCCCGAATGGCGAGGCCAGCAGGCGCTCACGGGCAGGCGCGAAGAAGATTAGCTCGTCTGCCAACGACATCCCGCTCAAAAAACACTGAACTCATCCGAGATTCAGTGCTTGAGCACGCGGCAAACGAGCGTCGGGTGCGCGTCCATCAGTCAACATTCCGAAAAAGGAGCCCCGTTATGCCAGCAAAGAAAGACGAAAAAAATGGTCAGCGCCGCACACAGGTCAAAGAACTGCCCAGGCCGGAGAAGGAGTTGAGCAGGGAGGAACAGCAGAAGGTGAAGGGCGGCATCGCCAGCATTCAAGACCAGACCGTGCGACAGCAGCCCCCGAAAATCTGATTCGGCTAGCGACGTTTACAGGCATCGAAGAGCGACCTTCAAACAGAAGGCCGCTCTTCGGCTTTATAGAGCTTGGGCATCTCCGCCCCCTCAACGGATGAAGTAGACGTAGTGCTTCGTCTCTCCGATTCTGTGCCAGCCCGTCGTAGATGCTCCGAGAGGAATCCGTCGGGCGACGATTGCCCGCGCCCCCGTCTCTTTGAAGGCTTCGACGACGCGGGCTTTCGTCGCATCGTCAGCCGACCAGAACTTTTCCACTTCGCCGGTCGGCTCATCCTGCACGCCCTTTACGACGTAGGGTATCTCGGCGACGACGCGCAGCCGCGCGAGCCTTGGCCATGAGGAATAAATCGCGTCGCCGATAGAACCGACCCGCTCGCCTTCGAGCAGTCCCAAAGCTCTCAAGCCTTCGGCCACCTGCACCTGCTCGTTGGGCGTTCGCCGAAGCGTGTTCGAGAGCGAGTGGAAAAAAGATGCGCCGATGGAGAGGACGAGCGCGGTCAGCATGAAGAAGGCGGCGAGCGGCAGCGACGCTCCGCGTCTGGCCGAAGCTTCGAGCGGCACGCTCGCCAGCAGAGACACGCACAGCAGCACGGCGAACGCGGCGACGTATCGCCCCTCGACGTGAATCAGCAGATACATGACGAAGGCCGCGAGCGCGGGCAGCAGGACGAACAGGTGCGCGACCAGACCTTTGAGGACGGCGAGCCTGCTCCGGCTCAGGTAGAGCAAAAACAGCATGACTACGGCGATGCCGTTCGGAAAGCTTTTGTAGGAATACTGCTTCAGAAAATAGCCGACGTTTTCAATGATGGCATCCGTCTGGCGTCGCAGGTCGAAGCGCGGCGCGAGCCCCTCGTTCCAGTAGGAGGGGTCGTACCAGGGCGGATAGGAAGCTTCGACGGGAGCGCCGAACTCGTAGACGGCAGGCTCGTCGAAAATCTTTCTGGTCGGGTGCGCGAGCCGCACGTCGGAGTCGCCCTGCCAGTTGATGAACTGGCCTACGCGGTTGACGTGCCAGCAGTAATTCAAACGCCCGCTCTCGCCGAAGGTGAATCGGCCTTTGGACTCGGAAAGGGCGTAGATGAAGGGCGCGGCGACGCAGAGGAAAGCGACGATGGCGACGGCGACGCGCGGCGCGGCGCGTCGAAATCCGCCGCGCCCCGCGACGAGCGCGCTCGTGAGAAAGACGAAGCCGAGCGGAAACATCGCCGTTTTCGCAAGGTAGCCGAGCCCGAGCAGCAAGCCGAAGAGAAGGTAAAGACTCCAATTCGTCTGCCGCCTTCGCATGCGCACGAGAAGCGCGCTCGCAGCGTAGACGAGCGCCGAGACGAGCATGTCGGGCGTGATGCGTGCGACGAAATTCAGCTCAAGCGAAGACCAGATGAAGAGACTGTAGCCGAAGACGTACCACGTCCAGGCCGGAAGCGTCGCGCGCGTCGAATCGCCTTCGGGCGTCGGCTCGCCCGTCGCTTCCGCGCGCTCATTTTGAAAGCGAATCCATTCGCGCAGGAAGAAGTCGAAGGCGGCGAGCGCCGAAAGATAGATGAAGAGATTGGCGAGGCCGACGATTGTCAGCTCAGAGCGTGGCGAGGGCTCGAAGACAAGCAGGAACAGTTCGAGCAGCCATGAGTAGAGCGGACTCCAGAAGGCGTTGACGGCGGCGGAAAAATCTCCGCGCCCGTAGGCGTCGGCGATGTCGAGGTAGGAGGTGGCGTCGCCGGAGAGAAGGTTGCGTTGGAGATTGCCGCAGAGTTGTAAGAGCCCGAGCGCGAAGGCCGAGAGGCGGCAGGCCGCCTTCAGTCTCTTCAAGTCAGAATCGTGCGGGAAGGCGTCGGAGAGCGAGTTAAGGATTCTCTGTGGTGTCGTCTTCGTCAAAAGCGAGCGTGCGGTCGCCGTCGAGGTCGGGCATCTCGACGGTGATGCGTCTTGAGTCGGGAACCGGCAGGTCGTCGCCCGTGAAGCGAGCGAGGACGACCGTGATATTGTCTTCACCGCCGCGACGGTTGGCTTCGTCTACCAGCGCGTCGCAGGCGGCGGCAAGGTCGCCTTTCGAGTCTTTGATAATCTGCCGGATGTCTTCGGCCCGCAGCTTGCCCGACAGTCCATCGCTACAAAGGAGCAGCACGTCTTCACGATGGAGACGGACGCGCCCGGCCACCGGCGCAAGCTCCGACTGTGCTCCGAGAGCTTGCAGGATGACGTTGCGGAACATGTGCGTCTCGGCCTCTTCCTCGCTAATCTGGCCGACATCGACGAGCTGTTGGACGAGCGACTGGTCTTTGGTGGCGAGCTTGATTTCGCCGTCGCGGATGAGGTAGGCGCGGCTGTCGCCGACCTGTAGGAAGTCGAGCTGGTTGCCGGTGACGGCGGCGGCAGTCAAGGTCGCGCCCATGCCGGAGCAGCGCGGGTCTTCCTGGCTCTTGCGGTGGATGGCGAAGTTGGCGTACTCGGTGGCGTTGCGCAGGCACTCGATGAGCGGCGTGTCGGGGCCGCAGACGCCCTCCTCCGACCCCGTATCTTCGATGAGCATATCGCGCACGGTCTCGACCGCCATGCGGCTCGCCACGTCGCCCGCCAGCGCGCCGCCCATCCCGTCCGAGACGACCAGCACCAGCCCGCGCTCGCCAAGCTCCATGCGGCGAAACTCTTCCGGGAGAGCTGCTTCCGCCCGCAGCTTATCGAAGCCCACCCAAGCCTTCGAGTCGCTCAAATCGAGCACGAGCAGATTATCCTCGTTGCCCGACCTGATACGACCGACATCCGTTTTAGCGTAAAGCTCTACAAGCATAAGAAAGTGAATCGTAAATCGTAAATCGTAAATAGTGAAGAACAGGTTTTATCTATTCACGATTGACGATTGACGATTTACGAAATTTTATTTAGCGCCTGATCCAAGTCGGCGATGATGTCGTCCACGTCTTCGAGGCCGACCGAGACGCGGACGAGCCCTTCGGTGATGCCGATGCGCGCGCGCGTTTCGGGCAGCACCGAGGCGTGGGTCATCGTCGCCGGGTGCGAGATAAGAGTTTCCACACCGCCGAGGCTTTCGGCAAGCGTGCAGAGTTCGACGCCTTCGAGCACCGTTCGCGCCGCCTCCAGCGAGCCGACATCGAAGGCCACCATGCCGCCGAAGCCCTTCTGCTGCCGCTTCGCCAATTCGTGCTGACGGTGCGAGACCGAGCCGGGATAATAAATCTTCTTCACCTTCGGATGCTCTTCGAGGAAGGCGGCCACAGCGCGCCCCGAAGCGTCGTGCTGCTCCATCCTGAGCGCGAGCGTCTTCGTGCCGCGAAGCACGAGCCACGAATCGAAGGGCGAGAGAATCGCGCCCGCCCCGTTCTGCACGAAGCCGAGCCATTCGGCGTCGCGCTCGTCGTTCAAGACGACGATGCCGCCGATGCCGTCCGAATGTCCGTTGAGATACTTGGTCGTCGAATGGACGACGATGTCAACGCCGAAATCCATCGGGCGCTGAAGATACGGCGACATGAAAGTGTTGTCGCAAACCACGCGCGCTCCAGCCCTGTGCGCCACGTCCGAGACGGCCTGCAAGTCCGAGATAATCATCACGGGATTGGTCGGCGTCTCAAGAAAGACCATCTTCGTGTTCTCTTTTATCTCGCGCTCGACGTTCAAAGCGTCCGACGTATCGACGAACGTGAATTCGATGTTGTAATTGGCGAGGATGCGCGAGAAGAGCCGGAACGTGCCGCCGTAGGTGTTGTCGGAGACGATGACGTGCTCTCCGGCCTTGATGAGCCGGAGGGTGGCGTCGATGGCGGCCATGCCGGAGGCGAAGGCGAAGCCGAAGCGCGCGCCTTCGAGCGCGGCGATGTTGCGCTCAAGAGCGGCGCGCGTCGGGTTCTGCGTCCGCGCGTACTCGTAGCCCTTGTGCCGACCCAGACCGTCCTGCGCGTAGGTCGAAGTCTGGTAGATCGGAACAGTCACCGAGCCGGTCGCCTGATCGGGCTCGTTACCGGCGTGAATCGCTGTCGTAGAGAAACCCATAATCAAAATTATGAATGATGAACGCGGAATGATGAATTAAAACAGATTGCTTTTGTCTTTTCATTCATCATTCATCATTTCGCATTCATCATTGGTCGAAAATCCCCTGGCTCATGTAGCGCTCGGCTCCGTCGGGGAAGACGGTGATGATGCGCTTGTGTGCGCCGAGTCGTTCGGCGATGCGGAGGGCGGCGGCAGCCGCCGCGCCGGTCGAGCAGCCGCCGAGCACGCCTTCGGTTTCGGCGAGACGGCGAACGGTCGAGAAAGCCTCCGCTTCGGAGATGGTCAAAATTTCGTCGGCCAGACTCGCGTCGAAATTGCGCGGGATGAACTGTAGCTGCCCGATGCCTTCGATGCGATGCGGGTGCGGCTCGCCGCCTCCGTAAATCGAGCCTTCCGGCTCTACGAGCACGCACAGGGCGCGCGGATTTATCTTCCTGACGGCTCGCGCCGTGCCCGTGAAAGTTCCGGCCGTGCCAGCGCCGACGACCAGAGCGTCGATGCGCCCCTCCATCTGCTCGATTATCTCCTGCGCCGTCGTCTCTTCATGAAAGCAGGGGTTCGAAGGGTTCTCGAACTGCTGCGGGATAAAACTGCCCTCAAGCTTTGCGGCCAGCTCGCGCGCCCTGTCAATCGCGCCCTGCATCCCCGACTCCTGCGGCACGTATTCGACTTCGCCGCCCAGCGCCTCCATCAGCTTCATCTTCTCGCGCGAGTAGCCTTCGGGCACGCACAGGATAACGCGGTAGCCGCGCGCCACGCCGACGAGCGCGAGCCCTATCCCTGTATTTCCGGCGGTCGGCTCGATGATGGTCGAGCCGGGCCTGAGCGCCCCTCGACGCTCGGCGTCGAGAATCATGCCGAGGGCGGCGCGATCTTTCACCGAGCCACCGGGGTTCATATATTCCAGCTTGGCGTAAATGTCTGCCAGAGGTGGACGCGCGAACCGCGAGAGGTGAAGCATCGGGGTGCGGCCAACAAGCTCGATGATGTTTTCAACTGTACCGAGCGGCATCAATCTACCCTGAATCCGGGCGCGCGACAATTTATCTGCATGAAAGCCAAACCCAAGCGCCCGAAATGTTATGAATGCCGAATGGTATCCCGCGTCACAGGGACTGTCAAACGCTTGGAACAGTCTGGAGTCTGAAGTCTGGAGTCCGAAGTCAAAGACAAGAGAGAATTTTGCTTTTGACTCCTGACTCCAGACTTCAGACTCTCGACTCCAGACTGTTCCACATTGACAGGCGCGCACGGCTCGGGCTAAGTTGTACTCCCGTGAACTACACGGACTCACCTGTTCGACCGCGCGTCGTCGCCGTCATTCCAGCCAGATACAACTCGACCCGTCTCGAAGGTAAGCCGCTCGCGCTGATTGCGGGGCGGCCGATGATCCTGCACGTGCTTGAGCGCGCCCGAAGTGCGCGAGGCGTCGGGCGGGTGATAGCTGCGGCCGACGACCGGCGCGTCTTCGAGGCCGTCGGCGCGGGCGGGTTCGAGGCCGTGATGACGAGCGCGGAGCACGCAAGCGGCAGCGACCGCATCGCCGAGGTGGCCGCCGCGCTCGCGGATGCCGACATCATCGTCAACGTGCAGGGCGACGAGCCCCTGATTGCGCCGGAGACCATCGAGCGGGCGGTCGAAGCTCTCGTGAGCGACGAGCGGGCGTCGGTCGCCACGACGAGCGAGGCCGTCGGGAGCGCAGCCGAGGTGCTGAGCCCGGATGTCGTCAAAGTCGTCACGGACGAGCGAGGGTACGCGCTCTACTTTTCGCGCTCGCCCATTCCGTACCCGCGCGAAGCGGTCAGGCGTCAGGGCTCGCTCGAAAGGGCGCTTGAGCAGGACGCCGCGCTGCTGTCGGGCTTTCGCAAACACACCGGCCTTTATGTGTACCGCCGCGCCTTTTTGTTAGAATATTCTTCGTGGCCGCAAACATCGCTTGAGCGCGCAGAATCGCTTGAGCAACTGCGCATGCTCGAACATGGGGCAAGGATTCGGGTCGTAGAAGCCGCCGCGCCTTCGGTCGGCGTCGATACGCCGGAAGACCTCGAACGCGTGCGCGCGATTATCGAAGGAAAGTTTCAAGTTTGAGAAGCGGCAGAGACTCCAAACTCGAAACGCGAAAGCTCGAACCCGAAGCTTTAAACCTGGGACTTGAAACTTATGAGCGACTGGCTTGGACTCGGTTTGATTGTGCTCATAGTGCTCGGCGCGCTGTGCGGCATGGCGGCTCTGGGCAAGCCTTACGAAGTGACGCCGGACGAGTTTGAGAAGCGCGTCGAAGAGAATCGGGGCATGATGCGTTCGGGAGCGGCGGCGGGTCTGCACGCGCTGCAAAAGCTGATGAATCCACGCGCGGCAGAGGCCGTCGAAGTGCTGAAGGATTTGAAGGCGGGGTATTACGACGACAAAGAAGAGGTCGGAGACGACGACGACAAAAGCGAAGGACAAGAGAAGAAAGGCGAAGGGCAAAAGGAAAAAGGCAAAAGTGAAGAATCCGTTTCCTGATTTCACCCCTTTCCCCTTTTCCCTTTCCCCTTTCCCCCTTTTTTTTAAGGAGAGCTGATGCCTAAATATATTTTCGTAACGGGCGGGGTGGTTTCGAGTCTGGGAAAAGGGCTGGCGGCCTCTTCAATCGGCTGCCTGCTCGAAGCGCGTGGCCTGAGCGTGACGCTGATTAAGCTCGACCCTTACATCAACGTTGACCCCGGCACCATGTCGCCCTTCCAGCACGGCGAAGTCTTCGTCACCGACGACGGCGCGGAGACCGACCTCGACCTCGGCCACTACGAACGCTTCACCAGCGCACGACTGACGCGCGGCAATAACTGGACGACGGGGCGCATCTATCTCTCCGTCATCGAAAAGGAGCGGCGCGGCGATTATCTCGGCAAGACCATTCAGGTCATCCCGCACATCACGGACGAAATCAAGGCCGCCGTGCGCGCCGTCGCCGAGAAAGACTCGCCCGACGTGGTTATCGTCGAGATAGGCGGCACGGTCGGCGACATCGAAAGCTTGCCGTTTCTCGAAGCCATCCGGCAGATGGGCAACGAGGAACGCCAGCAGGGCGCAAACGGCGCGCTCTTCATACACCTCACTCTCGTCCCCTACATCGCCGCCGCCGGAGAACTCAAGACCAAGCCGACGCAGCATTCCGTCCGCGATTTGCGCGAAATAGGTATCGCCGTTGACATCCTGCTCTGCCGTTCCGAGCGCCCGCTCTCGCGCGATTTGCGCTCGAAGATTGCGCTCTTCTGCAACGTCAAGGAGCAGGCCGTCGTCGCCGCGCAGGACGTGGACACCATCTACGACGTGCCGCTCGCCTTCCACGAACAGGGGCTCGACGACCTCATCGTCAACGCGCTTGAACTCTCCGCCCGTTCTCGTCAGAGCAACCTGACGCGCTGGCGCGAGTTGGTTGCCACCATCCGCGAGCCCGCCGCCGGGTCGGTCGCCATCGGCATCGTCGGCAAGTACGTCGAGCTGGAAGACTCCTACAAGTCTCTGCGCGAGGCGTTGACGCACGGCGGCGTGGCGAACAACCTTCGAGTAGATGTGCGCTGGGTCGAGTCCGACGGTTTGATGGACGACGACTACGAAGAACGCCTGCGCGACTTCGACGCCATCCTCGTCCCCGGCGGCTTCGGCAAGCGCGGAGTGGCCGGAATGATTCGCGCCATCTCCTACGCGCGACGCTCCGCCACGCCCTACTTCGGCATCTGTCTCGGCATGCAGACCGCCGTCATCGAATACGCGCGCTCCATGTGCGGCCTCTCCGGCGCTGACTCGACCGAGTTCGACCCGGCGACGCCCTTTCCCGTCATCTTCAAGCTGCGCGACCTCGTCGGCGTCGAAGAGATGGGCGGCACGATGCGCCTCGGCGCTTGGCCGTGCGTGCTCTCGAAGGGCAGTCTCGCGCAGGAGGTCTACTCGGGCGCGACAGAGATAAGCGAGCGACACCGTCATCGCTATGAGTTCAACCCGGAGTTCGGCTCGCAGCTTGAGCGCGCAGGGCTCGTCTTCAGCGGCATGTCGCCCGACCAACGCTTCGTCGAGATAGTGGAGCTTCCGCGCCAAGTCCATCCCTGGTTTCTCGGCTGCCAGTTCCACCCCGAATACAAATCCAAGCCGCTCGCGCCCCATCCACTCTTCACCTCTTTCGTCCGCGCCGCCTACGAAAACCGCATGCGCGACGAAACCTCCCTCCGCGACACGGTCGAAAAAGAACTCCCTACGCCCGAGCGCGCCGTCGTCTCAGGCGACGACTAAAAAGCAGAGGTCGAAGGTCAAAAGTCAGGGGTTAGTGAAAGACAAAGAAAAGACAAAAGAAAGACAAGATAAAGCTCGGCGCTCAACTTCTGCCGTCCGGCATCTAAGCTCTGGCCTCTAACCTCTGACCTCTATTTTTATGAGACTGGAAATCGAAACTGCGCGGCTGCGGCTGCGACCTTTCAGGGAAGCGGATTTAGACGCGCTGGCTGCCATCCGCGCCGACCCCGAAGTGATGCGCTACATCGGCGCGGGGCTCCCGCAGGATAGAAAGACGACGCGCGTCTTCATCGAGAAGAATAGTGTGCGCTGGGCGGCGCGCGGTTTGGGGCTCTCGGCGGTAGAATTTAAGGGACGCGCGCGGTTGCTCGGCTGGTGCGGCCTCGCGCCGCTTGAAGAGACGGAGGAGGTCGAGGTCGGCTACGGTTTCGCGCGAGAGCATTGGGGGCAGGGGCTCGCCACCGAAGCGGCGCGCGCCGCTCTCGGCTACGGCTTCGAGACGCTCTCGCTCGACAAAATCGCCGCCGTCGCCTATCCCGAAAATCTCGCCTCCCGCCGCGTCATGGAAAAACTCGGCATGAAATACCGCCGCCCGGCGTTCTTCTACGGCGTAAATGTGGTTTACTATGACATCACGCGCCAGGAATTTTTAGTAAATCGTGAATCGTAAATCGTGAATAGAAAGAACTGGTAAATGGTAAATGGTAAATGGTGAAAGCCGGTCTTTCACTATTTACCATTTACGATTCACGATTCACGTCTTTTTTATGCTTCAGTGTCCCAAATGTGGTCGGCATTATGCGTCGGAGATGCGGGCGTGCCCGGAGGACGGGACGGCTCTGCGCGCCGACGCGACGCAGGCCGTGAGGATTCCGTCTGACCCTCTTGTCGGGCGCGTGCTGGACGGGAAATACCGGCTCGACGAGCGTCTGGGCGAGGGCGGGATGGGGACGGTCTATCGCGCGACGCACCTGTTGATTGAACGGCCTGTGGCCGTCAAGGTTTTGAACGTGGGGCTGGTGACGAACGAGGAGGCGAAGGAGCGATTCAGGCGCGAGGCGCGGGCGGCGGGGCGTCTGCGGCACGCGAACGCGGTGGCCGTGACGGACTTCGGCGAATCGCCGGACGGGCTCGTCTACATCGTGATGGAGCTGCTCGAAGGCGACAGCCTGCGCGACGTGATGGCGCGCGAAGCTCCCTTCGAGCCCGAGCGCGCCGTCTCTTTGATGTCGCAGATTTCGGCGGCGGTCGGGGCGGCTCACGAGGCCGGTATCATTCACCGCGACCTCAAGCCGGCCAACATCTTTCTCGTCTCAAGACAACAGCAGCACGGAGCGCCGCTCGTCAAAGTGCTCGACTTCGGCATCGCCAAGCTCGCCGCCGATTCGCTCGAAGAGTTTGAGTCGCACACGCTGACGCAGACCGGGATAATGATTGGCACGCCGCGCTACATGTCGCCCGAACAGTGCGACGGTGCGAAGCTCACGCCCGCCTCTGACGTGTACAGCCTCGCCATTATCCTCTACGAGATGCTCACCGGCGCGACGCCGTTTACGGGTACCTCGCCGCTCGCCGTCGCCTTACAGCATTCCTCGAAGCAGCCGCGCGCGCCCCGAGAGCTTATCGAAACAATCCCGCCCGCGCTCGAAGAGCTAATCCTTCAGGCTCTCGAAAAAAGGCCGGAGGAGAGACCTGCAAACGCGTGCGAGTTTCGAGCGCAGCTACAGGCCATCGCCGAGCAGCTCGGACTCGAAGGCGTTTCGCCCCGCCGCCCCACGCGCGCCGAGATACTCGACGACGTAGTAGAGACGCCAGCACACAGCCGCGCGCTCGACGTTAGTGCCCGACGACAGTCGCAGCCGTCATCGAAAGCGACGACTGCGCGCGGCATCGCCGTCACCAAAGCCCAGGCGGCGGGCGACACGACCGCGCTCGCAGAGACGAACGGAAAGCAGCGCGCCCTGAAGCGCGCGTCTGCATCGTCCGCAAACGCCGCCGCGCATAAAGCTCCGGTCAACGGCATCACACGCTTCAGAATTTTCTTAGACGGAAAACAGACGTGGCTGCAAAAGCTCCGACAGCCGCCGTTGCTCGTCGGCGTCGGACTGGCGGGGCTGCTGCTCACAATCGGCGTCTTCGCCCTCGTCGCCGGAAGGCGCGAGCCAAGTCCTTTCAAAGACGCGCAGGTCGCGGCCACCGCAACGCAGATGCCGACTCCGACACCGACTCCCGCTCCTTTGCGCGAAGAGCGCAGCCGCCGGACGCCCGAAAAACGACCCGCGCGCAGGACGGACAGGCCGCAGCAGCAGCAGAAGAAGCCTTCCAAGATTGATTCGATACTGAATAAGGCGAAGAAGATTTTTAAGAACCCTTTTTAAGCGCGTCGCGGGCGATACCCGCATCCGAAGCTGACGATTGAGTGAAAGAACACGGAGCCGGATGTCAGCTTCGTGCGCGCCGGGAGTTTGAGAGAAGATGACGGAAGAAGCTTCGATAAAACCGTTTCAGGTCGGCGGCGCAACCTTCGGCGACGGTCGTCTGACCGTCATCGCGGGCCCCTGCGTGGTCGAATCGCCGGAGCACGTTTTGATGATGGCGCGCGAGTGCTCGAAGCGTGCGCGAGATGCCGGGCTCGACTACGTTTTCAAAGCCTCTTACGACAAGGCCAACCGCACTTCTCACCAGAGCTTTCGCACCATCGGCACGCGGAGTGCGCTCGACGCCCTGCGCGCCGTCCGCGAAGAGACGGGGCTGCCCATCCTGACCGACATCCACGATGTCTCTCAAGTGGAAGCAGCGGCGGAGGTCGCAGACGTTCTGCAAATCCCTGCCTTCCTTTCGCGGCAGACCGATTTGATAGAAGCGGCGGCTCGAACGGGTCGCGCCGTCAACGTCAAGAAGGGACAGTTTCTCGCGCCCGAAGATGCGCGAAACATCGTCGGCAAGGCGCGCGCCGCCGGGTGCGAGCGACTGCTTTTGACCGAGCGCGGCGTCTCCTTCGGCTATCACAATCTGGTCGTCGATATGCGCTCGTTTCCCATCATGCGCAGTTTCGGCGCGCCCATCGTCTTCGACGTGACACACTCTCTGCAACAGCCCGGGGGGCTCGGCCATGCAACGGGCGGGCAATCCGAGTACATCGAACCGCTTGCACGCGCCGGTGTCGCCTGCGGCGTCGATGCCGTCTTCATGGAAGTGCACGATTGCCCCTCGCGCGCCCTGAGCGACGGGCCGAACGCTCTCCCGCTCGAACGTCTCGCCGCGCTGCTCGACACGCTGCGCGACATTCACGCGCTCGTCAGGCACAAAGAGACTCGGCAGGCCGCGAGCCTGAGCTGAAATCTTTCCTCGAAGTGCGTGCGAGAGTGCGCGTCCCGGCAGGAGGGGTCTCGAAAATGAAAAGAAGCAGAAGAGCCGCGCGAAGTGCGCTCGGCCTCTCCGCCGCGCTGCTCGTGTTCGGCGTAGCGCTCGTCTTCGCCCTCACCGACAAACGCCGAACACAGCCCGCGCAACCGCAGAGGCAGACGACTCAGACAAGCGATGCGTCGCGCGCCGACGAAGAGATTTTCGCGCACCGAAGCTGGACGCGCGTCAACTCGCAACGCTTCAGAATGCAGATGATAACAGCCGTGCTGTGCAGGATGCCGACGCCGCTCGACAAAGCGCTGGAAGATGGCGGCCCGCACAGGGATAAGTTCGTCACCGTCTACGTCAACAATAAGGGGAAGGATGCGATGATGTCGCAGCCGAGACCGAAGTTTCCCGTCGGCTCGTTGATAGTCAAGGAGAAATTCCCGACCGCCGAGGGCGGCTCGCCCGAGTTGATGACGGCGATGCTCAAGCGCGAAGCGGGCTACAACCCGGAGTCGGGAGATTGGGAGTATCTCGTCTTAAACGGCGAGGGGACGAAGATAGAAGCGCGCGGCAAGCTGGCCGAGTGTATGTCTTGCCACGCGATAGTGGATAAGCAGGATTTCGTCTTTCGCAGTTATCATCCGGTAACGATTCCGCAGGAGACGCGCCCGCGTTCTCAATGACCTATGCAGAAACTCAGACACCTCTCGACGGCTCTCTTAATGCTCTTTCTCTCGTTCGGCGCGGCCTCGCGCGTCGGCGCGCAGGATACTTCGACGACGACGGCTGTTGCCGCCTGGCAGGTGACGCGCTACGACATCGCGGCGACGGTGGGCGCAGACCGCTCGCTCTCGGCTCGCGCCTCGATTGCGGCGCGAAACGTCGGGCAGGGCGCGGGGCGAACTTTCACGACGCGGCTGAGCCCTTCGGCTGAAATCAAAGCTGCCACTGTGGGCGATGCTCCGGCGCAGTTCACGACGCGCACGGAGGCGCGCACGAAGCTGCAACAAGTAACTGTGACGCTGCCCGCGCAGGTCGCACCGGGCGGCGCGGCGAGCGTCGCGCTCGAATATCGTCTGCCCGTCGCGGACAACTCCGGCCTCGCCGCCATCTCCCCCGAAGGCGCGCAGTTTCTTCCGCTCTCTCACTGGTACCCGACGCCCAACACGCAGTTTTCGACGCGCGGCGCAGACTTCGCGCCCGTGCGTCTCGCGGTCAACGGCGGCGACATGACGGCGTTGTCTTCAGGGCAATCCACCGGCACGGGCGCGTTCGAGCAGACGCTCGAAGGGCAGCCGTTTTTTCTGACGGGCAAGTGGGAAGTGGTCGAAGGCACGGGCGACGGGCGCGGCGTGAGCGCGTGGCTCGTCGCGGGCGCGTCGGCGGATGAGAGGAAACACGGCGAGGCTTTGATTGCGCTCGCCGCCGCCGCGCGCTCCTTCTACTCGGGCTTGCTCGGCGCTGCGCCGGAGAGTCCCGTCAGGCTCGTCGCCGTCAGGCGCGGCGCAGGCTTCGACATGGCGGGCACTCTGCTGCTCGACGCGTCGGTTTTTCGTCGTCCGAAGACTGACGCGGGCACGGCGATGCTCATTTCGGAGTCGGTCGCGCGACTTTGGATAGGCGGAGCGACGGGCGTGCAGGGCGAAGGCGCGGGCGCTGTACGCGAAGGGCTCGCGCGTTACCTGGCAACGCTCTTTCTCGAAAAACAGTTCGGCGTCGGGGTGGCCGACGCCGAGCGCATGCGCATCGCAATGGCTTACGCTCCGGTCGCGCGGCGCGACGGGCCGCTCTCTCAGTCCGCAGCCTTCTCGCCCGACCAGTCCGTGCTCGTCGCCAACAAGGGCGCGATGGTCTGGCGGCTGGTAGCGAACGCCGCCGGGCGCGACGCCTTTATGTCGGCGCTGCGCCGCGAGCTTGAGATGTATCGTGGCCGAAAGACGAGTCTCGCCTCTCTGCGCGCGGCGCTCGGCGAGCGCAGCAGCGAGAGCCTGCAACGACTGATAAGCGGCGTCTTCGACCAGCCGACCGACACCGATTTGATGATTGGTCTGCCGCAGCCGCAGCAACAGGCGGGCGAGTGGGTCGTCGCTCTACGCAACCTCGGCTCGGTCGATGCCGACGTGACCGTTTTGGCGACGACCGAGCGCGGCGAGCGCGTGACGGCGAGGGGCACGCTGCCCGCCAAAGATTTCGGGCAGGTGCGTTTCAAAACTCCAGCGCGCATCACGCGCGTCGAAGTTGACCCGGAAAAGCTCTACCCGCAGCTCGACTACGCCAACGACGTTGCGCCCCGCTCTCCTTCCAACGAAGAGTCTCTCGCCGAAATCGTCAGCCTCTTCGCGCAGCAGCGCTACGCGCAGGTTGAAGAGCGTGCGCGCTCTCTTTACCAGCGCGTGCCGCAGTTGCAGGAGGCGCGCACGTGGCTCGGTCGCGCGCTGCTCGAACAGAACAAGCTGGACGAGGCCGAGCGTGAGTTTCGCGCCGCGCTCGACTGGCCTCTGCCGACCGCCGCGACGCTCGCCTGGACGCACATCGGCCTCGGCGAGATAGCTCTCAGACGCCGCCAGCCCGCCGACGCCGCGCGCCGTTTCGACGAGGCCGCCGCCGTCGGCGCGGACTACGCCTCGGCGCTCGCCGCGCGCTCCGCACGCTTGCGCCCCGAAGTTCTCACAAGCGCGCCGCCTCCGACCGACGACTCCGCCCGCGCCTTCATCACGCAGCTCGACCAGGCCATCGTCAGCGGCCGAAAAGCTTCGATTGAAGCGCTCGTCGTCGCGGGCGAGCTTTCGACCTTCGTCCGGGGCATCGTCAGCAACCAGCCCGAAGCATGGCAGACGCGGGCTCTGCGCGCCGAGCCGCTCGGCACGCTACGCGTAGCCGTCGATGTCGCCATCAACTCCCGCGTGCAGGGACAGGACAAGTCGGCCACCGCCGTCTACATCCTCGCACGCACGCCCGCAGGCTGGCGTCTCGCCGATATTCAATTCTTCGAGGAACGATAAATAAAGTCTGGAGTCGAGAGTCTAGAGTCTGGAGTCAAAGGCAAAATGCTCTCTGCTTTTGGCTTCAGACTTTAGACTCCAGACTCCAGACTCCGGACTAAAACCTATGAACGAGATGGTCGAGATTGAGCGGCGGGCGGCGCGCGTGAAGCTTTTGTTGATGGATTGCGACGGCGTGCTGACCGACGGGCGCATCACGCTTCTGGAGAACGGCGACGAAGAGAAGAGCTTTCACACGCGCGACGGCCACGGCATCGTGCTGCTGCATCGCGCCGGGCTGCAATCCGGCATCATTTCGGGGCGCACGTCGAGCCTCGTCGAGCGACGCGCGCGCGACCTGGGGATTCGTTACGTCCGGCAGGGAACCTGGAACAAGATTCAGGATTTCGACGAGCTTCTCGCCGAAGCAGAGACGAGCGAGCATGAAGTCGCCTTCGTCGGCGACGACGTGACCGACATTCCCCTCATGCGTCGCTGCGCCCTCGCCGTCGCCGTCGCCGACGCCACCGAAGAGACGCGCGCCCACGCGCACTACATCACACGCCTCCCCGGCGGCTTCGGCGCTGTCCGCGAAGTCTGCGAGCTAATCCTCAAAGCTCAAGGCCGTTGGGAAGAATTGATGAAAAGATACACGGAGTAGTAAATCGTAAATCGTGAATCGTAAATAGTTGAAGACCGGGATTCACCATTTACGATTTACCATTTACCATTCACCCGGTCTTTCTATTCACGATTGATGATTCACGATTTACGGCTTTTCTAGTTCACGAGCAGTGCGTCCTGGATTTCGGGCGAGCCGTAGGCTGCGCCTCCGGTGAGGGCGAGGAGGTTTGGGAGGATTTGGGCGCGGGCGCGGCTGTGCGTGTGGCCGCAGAGAACTTTGAGTTGGCGCGTGGGGTTTGCGCGCATGATGCGCAGCAGAGTGTCGCCGACGGCGGCGCAGGCGATGTGGGGCAGCCAGTCGTCGTTCGAGATGCGTCCGGCGAAGAGACACGCCTCCTTGAAGGGAGGGACGTGCGTGAGAAAGAGGACGTTTTGAAAACGCTCCAGCGCGCGGGGCAGCACCTCTTCGAGATAGGCTGCCGACTCGTCGCCGAGCGCGTGCAGGCGCTTGAGGCGCGTGTCGCGGTCGAGGCCGCGCAGCTCTTTGATGAGCACGTAGTCGTTGAACATGATGGGCGAGCGTTCGTAGTCGCCGAGACGACCGTCAGCCCATCCGTCATGCCCGACGAGAGCGGTCGTCGGCGTCAATTCAACGACTCCCGCCGCAGGCATCCAGCGTAGAAACTCGGAGCGCGCCGTCAACCTCTCCATCGCGGCGCGAACCTCCGGGATGCTTCCTCGATAGTAGTCGTGATTGCCGAGCACGAAATAGATTGGAAGCCGAAGCGTCAGCTCAAGAATGCGTAGGTAAGGCTCGACGTTGTGCGATTCGGCGATGTCGCCGCTAATGAGCAGAGCCTCCGGTCTGGCCTCCATGATGTCTCGACAGAAGGCTTCCACCTTCTCGCGCGTGAGAAAGTTGAGGTGGATGTCCGTGACCCATGCAAGACGCTTCATAAATGTTTCCGTGAGTATCAATCGAAGTCGAACAGCTCGGATGTCGTCGGCAAGCTCCGGCTCGGCCTGCGGCCTGGCTTCTTGTTCCAGAGGGCGATTCTAACTGAAAGAAGAATACGATGTTACTCCGTCGGCGGGCAATCGAGGCCGGCTCGCGCTCGTTTCGGATGAGGAGAAGAGATGCTGCTGACAAGTCGTTTTGAAGATGCGCTCGTTTACGCGACGCGCCTGCACGCGGCCCAGGTGCGAAAGGGCTCGGGCGTGCCCTACGTGGCTCACCTGCTCGGCGTCGCCAGTCTCGCGCTCGAACACGGCGCGGACGAGGACGAGGCCGTCGCCGCGCTGCTTCACGATGCGGTCGAAGACCAGGGCGGCGCGCCGAGGCTCGAAGAGATTCGCGCACGCTTCGGCGAGCGCGTCGCCCGAATAGTCGCCGGCTGCACGGACGCTGACACTATACCGAAGCCGCCTTGGCGCGAGCGCAAAGAGCAGTACATCGCGCATCTGGCCGAAGCCGACGCGTCGGTGCGCCTCGTCTCAGCCGCCGACAAGCTGCACAACGCGCGCGCCATTCTCTCCGACTATCGCACGCAGGGCGAAACGCTCTGGCCGCGCTTCAAAGGTGGAAGGGACGGCACGCTCTGGTATTATCGCGCGCTCGTCGAAGCCTTCCGCGCCTTCGGCCCAACTCCTCTCACGGACGAGCTGGCGCGCGTCGTCGATGAAATGGAACGACTGGTCAACAAAGGGCAAAAGTAAAAAGGCAAAAGGCAAAAGTGAGACGAATGCTAGGTTCGTTTCGATTTTAACCCTTTGCCTTTTTACTTTTGCCCTTTGCCTTCTTCAGTTCTTGCTCCTTGCCTTTTTCGCTTTGCCCTTCGTTGATTTCTTGCTTCTTAAAGCCCTGATAGGAGCTTCGGCGTTGAAATGCTGGCGGCAGAGTGTGTTGAAGGTCTTGAGGATGGGCGAGTCGTAGCCGCCGCTCAGGCGCGCGAGTCCCATCTCCCAGTTGATGCGCGCCCCTTCAATCCACCACTGGATAAGACGCCCGGCAGTCACTTCGTCGCGCGCCGCGTGCTTCTGCACGATGCCGACGCCCAGGTCGGCTTCGACCATCCTGATGATGGCCGCCTGACGGCTCAACTCCATCGCCACCGTCGGGCGCAAGCCCGCCTTCGCAAAGAACTCGTCAATCAAACGGCGCGTGTTGCCGCCGCGCTCGCCCAGGATGAGTTTCTCACCGGCTAAGGCAAACGCGCTGATGACGCGCTGCTTCGCCAGAGGATGACGCGGGCTGGCGATGGCGACCAGCTCGTCGCTGCCGAGCATCTCTGTCTCGATGCCTCGCATCTCGACCGGCAGAGAGACGAAGGCCGTGTCCAAATCGCCCGCCAGAAGTTGCTTGACGAGAGCCTCGCTCGTGCCAGAAGAGACGGAAATCTCGGCCTGTGGATGTTGCCGCCGAAGCTCTTTGAGGATGCGCGGGAGCGCGTCGGAGCTGACGCGCGCAGAGGCGCTGCCGACGCGCAGACGCCCGCGCTCGGCTCCGGCCAGCTCGGCCATCTCTGAGAGCGCCGTGTCGTGCTCGCGCAGGATGGTGCGCGCGCGCACGAGCAGTTTTTCTCCGGCTTCGGTGAGGACGACGCGGCGCGGTGTGCGGATGAAGAGCGGCGAGCCCACCTCCTGTTCGAGCTGTCGAATCTGCATGCTGATGGCCGCCTGCGTGACGTGGACGCGCTCGGCGGCGGCGGTGAACGTGTGAGCCTCCGCGATGTTCACAAACGCTCTCAACTGGCGTATCTCCATTACCCCCTCCGTCATCAAAAATGATTATCGTCGAAATAAAATCTTTTAGTTTCCATTATACGACGACGCTCTCTACAATGGCACGAGAAAATTAGCGAGCGGTCTTTTCCCGGCGTCCGTCAAAAGGATTCCGGGCAGGTCGTGGAGAGAGGGATGAAGGCGAGGGGGAAAGCAGTCAAGCTAGTTTCGGCAGCGCCGACGAGGCAGCCGCTCGGCTCGCCGCAGCTCGTCATCGGCGTGGACGGCGGAGGGACGAAGACGCGCGCCATCGTCGTCGATGAACGCGAGCGTGTGTTGGGCGAAGGCGCGGCGGGGCCGTCGAATCCTCTGCGCGTGGGTGTGAGCACGGCTGTTTCGGCAATTCGTGAGGCGATTGACCGCGCGTGCGCGGCGGCGCACACGAGCCGCATGGAGATAGTTTCGGCGGAGATAGGGCTGGCGGGCGCGCGGCGGGCGGATTTGCGCGAGCGGATGAGAGAAGAGCTTTTGAGCCTCGGCATCGGTGCGCTCGAAGTCGTCAGCGACGCGGACATCGCGCTCTACGGCGCGACGGAAGGGAAGCCCGGTCTGGTCGTCATCGCAGGGACGGGCTCTATCTGCTGCGGCAGCAACGCGCGCGGGCGTCACGCTTGCGCGGGCGGCTGGGGTCCTGTCGTCGGCGACGAGGGAAGCGGCTCTTGGATTGCGCGGCGCGGGCTGCAAGCGGCGGCCAAAGCGGCGGACGGACGCGGCAGCCCGACGCCACTGACGAAAGCAGCCTGCAAGTACTTCAACGTGCCTTCGCCCATCGACCTTTCGACGGCCGTCTATGCGCCGAATATGACCAACGACCGCATCGCCGGATTCGCGCGCCACGTCGTCGAGTGCGCGCGCAGGCGCGACTCGGTCTCGCGCGAAATCGTGGCCGAGGCGGGGCGCGAGCTGGGAGCGGCGGCGGTGGCCGTCATACGCGAGCTGCGGATGGAGCGCGAGAGTTTTCCTCTGGGCTACGTCGGAGGCGTCTTCGAGGCGGGAGATTTAGTGCTCGTCCCGCTCAGAAAAGAGGTCGCGCGCGTCGCGCCCAAAGCGCGTCTCTCCCAACCGCTCATCGACCCCGCCGAAGCCGCCGCACGCATGGCGCGCGAGCACCTGCAACTGGCTCTCGCAGGATGAGGGCTGGTAAATGGTGAATGGTAAATGGTGAATAGTGAAAACCTGTCTTTCACCATTTACCATTTACCATTCACCAGTTCTTATCCATTCACCATTTACCATTTACTATTCACCAGTAATGACTGACGAGGACTTTGAACAGCTTCCGGTGACGGAGCAGGAGAATCCGCGCACGTCCGGGATAAGCAGGCTGGATGCGTTGGGCATCGTGCGGCTGATGAATGAGGAAGACGCGCGAGTGGCCGAGGCGGTGGAGCGCGTTTTGCCGGAGGTGGCGCGGGCGGTCGAGGGTATTGTCGAGAGGCTGCGGGCGGGCGGGCGTCTGTTCTACGTGGGGACGGGGACTTCGGGGCGTCTGGGCGTGCTGGACGCGTCGGAGTGTCCGCCGACGTTCGGCGTCGCGCCCGAGCTGGTGCAGGGAATCATCGCGGGCGGCTACGAGGCTCTGTATCGCGCGGTGGAGGCTTCAGAGGACGACCGCGAGGCAGGCGGGCGCGATCTTGAGGCGCGCGGCGCGACGGGCGCTGATGCCGTCGTCGGCATCGCCGCTTCGGGGCGCACGCCTTACACGGTCGGCGCAATCGAGCGTGCGCGTGCGCTCGGCGCGTTCACGGCGGCGCTGGCGTGCGTGCCGGATTCGCCGATTACGCGTGCGGCGGAGGTTGCCATCGTCCCGGTCGTCGGGGCAGAGGTCATCGCGGGCTCGACGCGGCTCAAGGCCGGGACGGCGCAGAAGCTCGTGCTCAACATGCTCTCGACGGCGACGATGATTCGCCTCGGCTACGTCGAAGGCAACCGCATGACGAACGTCCTGCCGCGCAACGCGAAGCTTCGCGCACGCTCGCTGCGCATCCTCGCGGCGGAAACAGGGATGGACGAAGAGACGGCGCGCAAGGCGTTCGACGCCGCAGGCGGCGACCTGCGAACGGCGCTCGTCATGTCGAAAGCCGGATGCTCGCGCGAAGAGGCGGAGAGCGCGCTTGAATCCTCACGCGGCGTCGTCGCGCGTGCGTTGGAGTTGATTCCGAAAAGCAGTTAGCTAAGAACAGCTAACAGAACCAATGAGAGATGGAAGGCTCAGAAAGGGAATTAACAGGGATAGACAGGATGGACAGGATAGAAAGAAATGATGAAGGCGGAATGCGGAATGATGAATTCAGGGCAAAGGCTTTCTGTCTTTCATTCCTCATTCCTCATTCCTCATTCCTCCTTTGTCTTTCATCCTGTCTATCCTGTCCATCCCTGTTTGAATTGCTTTGATGATGAAACACTCGGATAAGAGCGTCGAAGAGATACGCGCTGCTTTGCATCCGTCACTGAGAGACGTGCGCGCCGTGCTGTTTGACGTGGGTGGGACGCTGGTTCATCCCGATTGGCCGCGCCTCGCACGGCTGGCGCAGGAGCAGAGCGGGCGCACTTTTGAGGAAGAAGAATTGCGGCGCGCGATGAGGGAAGTGCTGCGGCGTGCGGGCGAGGAGTTGGAGCGCGGCGCGCCGCCGACTTTGGAAGAGCGTCGGCGCGGCTGGGTTTTTCGCGGCATGTACTCGACGCTCGGGCTCGATAAAGATACCTGCGAGCTTTTGAGCGAGCGTGTGGACGCCGCGCACGGCGAGCGTCATCTCTGGTGCGGGCTCGACCCCGAAGCGCCCGAGGTGCTCAAGGCGCTCAAGCGCGCGGGGCTGCGCGTGGCCGTCATCTCCAACACGGAGGACGGGCGCTTGCAGGAATTGTTGGAGCTGGTCGAGCTGGCCGCGCAGATGGATTTTCTCATCGACTCTTACGTCGTCGGGCATCGCAAGCCCGACGCGGCCATCTTTCATCTCGCTCTCGAACGACTCCGTCTTGAGCCGGAAGAGGCCGTCTACGTCGGCGACTCCTACGCGCACGACGCGCTTGCCGCCATCAAAGTCGGGATGCGCGCCGTCCTGCTCGACGCGCTCGACCTGCATCCCGAAAGCGTCTGCCCGCGCATCCGCACGCTCGGCGAGCTGATTCGACGCGAGTAGCGAATCCGTCTCAAAAAGAGGCTCGCCGACTGCGCTGTGTGTGACGCGGCGCGGCGCGTTGGTGTAAGATTTCGGTTCAAAATGAGAGCGCTCGACCTCTTCATCATCTTCGGCTATCTGGCCGGCATCACGCTCTTCGGCGTCTGGTTCTCGCGCAAGCAGGAGACGACGCGCGACTACTTTCTGGGCGACCGGACGGTGCCCTGGTGGGCTATCGCCGCTTCAATCGTCGCCACCGAGACTTCGACCATCACGTTCATCTCCGTGCCCGGCATCGCCTTTGCGCGCGGCGGAAATTTCCAGTTCCTACAGCTCGTCTTCGGCTACCTGCTCGGTCGCATCGTCATCTCGCTCGTCTTCATCCCCTTATACTTTCGCGGCGAGCTTTTGACCGTCTACCAGCTTCTCGAACGGCGCTTCGGCAACCGCATCAAGATGCTGGCAGCCGCGCTCTTCGTCGTCATGCGAAACATCGCCGACGGCATCCGGCTGCTGCTGACGGCAATCGTGCTCGCCGCCGTCTACACGGCGTTTCAACCGCAGGCAAACGCCGACACCATCATCGTCGCCTCCATCGTGCTGCTCGGAGCGGTGATGATTATCTTCACCTACTTCGGCGGGATGGAGGCGGTCATCTGGGTCGAGGTGGTGCAGCTCTTTATCTACATCGGAGGCGCGCTGGCGGCAGGCATCATCCTCGCGGGCTCGATTGAGGGAGGCACGGGCGGGGCGCTCGCGCTCAGCGAGCAGTTCGGCAAGCTCGACCTGTTCGATTTCTCGTTCAACCTGACGAAGACCTTCACCTTCTGGGCTGGACTCATCGGCGGCTGCTTTCTCACCATGAGCACGCACGGCACAGACCAGTATCTCGTCCAGCGTTATCTCTGCACCGACCGCCCGCGACGAGCGGCGGCGGCGCTTTTGTCGAGCGGCGCGGTCGTGCTCGCGCAGTTCATAGGCTTTCTCTTCATCGGCCTGCTGCTCTTCGCTTTCTATCAACCCTACGCGAACGCCGACTATGCTAACGTCGCCGCGACCTTCCCGTTCACGGGCGGCGACCAGGTCTTTCCAGACTTCATCACGAAGCACATGCCTTCGGGACTCTCAGGGCTGGTCGTGGCGGCGATTTTCGCGGCGGCGCTCTCTTCTTCGCTCAACTCGATTGCCGCCACCGCCGTCAACGACCTCTACAAGCCTTTCGCGCCGCGACGCACCGACGAGCATTATCTCCGCGTCGGCCACTGGCTGACGCTTCTCTGGGGCATCGTGCAGATTGCAGTCGCGCTCGTCGTTCGGCACACGACGCGCTCGGCGCTCGACCAGGCGCTCTCCGTCGCCTCGCTGATTAACGGCCCCATTCTCGGCGTCTTTCTCGTCGGCACTTTCCTGCGGCGCGTCAGCGAGCCGCCCGCGCTCATCGGCATGCTCACGAGCATCGCCGTCATGCTCTACATACGTTTTATGACGCCGCTCGCGTGGACTTGGTACGTGCTCGTCGGAAGCCTTGTGACGTTCGCGGCGGCGTGGCTCGCCAGTTTCGCCTTCGCGCCCGCGCCCGCCGAGCGACGCGACGAGCTTGCGCCCGGAAACGCTATCGACGGCCTGCAATGAACCACAGAAGAAAGTAAAGAATGAGACAAGCTACGGCTCAAAAGAGTTTTCAATCCGCAAAGAGTTTGCAATCGGCGTTTTCCCTCTTCGTCGCCTTCGTCCTCGCGCTCGGTTCCGCCGTCGTGCCGCGCGGGCAGGAAGCGAAAGGCGTCGCGGCCTCTTCGTCGGTTGCGGAGACTTCGACTGTCGCGGCCTCGGCGCGGCGCGTTGCGTCTTCTTCCTCGACGCCTCAGAGCGTCGCTTCTGCACCCCTCACGCGTTCAGGTGTCGCCGCTTCTTCGACGACGAACTCCGCGCCCGCCTATACGCGTCGCCCTTCGGCGGCTGCCTTGAAGTGGGCGGAGGGCGAGCTGAAGAAGATGACGCTCGAAGAGAAAATCGGGCAGCTCATCTCGGTAGGCGTCAACGCGACGTTTCTGAATCAGGAGAGCGAGGCTTTTCGCGCGCTCAGGCGGCAGGTGGCCGAAAACCGCGTCGGCGGCATCATCCTGTTTCGCGGGCCGGTCTATGAATCGGTGCATCTCGTCAATCGCATGCAGAGCCTGGCGCGTTACCCTCTGCTGATTTCCGCCGACCTCGAAGCCGGCGCTGGCATGCGCTTCGAGGACACGGTTAACTTTCCCTGGAACATGGCCGTCGGGGCGACGGGAAATCCTGACTACGCGCGTCGTCAGGGCGAAGTGACGGCGCGCGAGTCGCGTGCGCTCGGCATCGCACAGGTCTTCGCGCCAGTCGCCGATGTCAACAACAACGCCTCGAACCCCGTCATCAATGTGCGCTCTTACGGCGAAGACCCGCAGACGGTCGCGCGCTTCGTCTCCGCCTTCATCGAGGGCGCGCAAAGAAACGGCGTCATCGCTACGGCCAAGCATTTTCCGGGGCACGGCGATACGGCCGTCGATTCTCACAGGGGGTTGCCTGTCATCGACGTGGCGCGCGCGCGACTCGAAGGCGTCGAGCTTGTGCCGTTTCGCGCGGCGATTGCGGCGGGCGTCGGTGCGGTGATGTCGGCGCACATCGGGCTGCCGCAGATTGACCCGACCGAAATCAGCCCGCTTCCGCGCGAGGCGGCGATACGTCCATCCTACGTCGAAGAGGGCGGCGAGATTGTGCTCGAAAAGGCGGTGCTGCCGGGCACGCTTTCGCCCATCGTGCTCGACGGAATGCTCCGGCGCGACCTCGCCTTCGACGGCATCGTCGTCACCGACGCGATGGACATGAGCGGCCTGACCATCTATTTCACACAGGAAGAAGCGGCGGTGCGCGCCGTCGCCGCCGGAGCCGACATGCTGCTCAAGCCAGCCAACCCCGACGCCGCCGTGCGCGGACTGAGCCAAGCCGTCAGAAGCGGACGGCTCGCCGAGCGCCGCATAGAGGAATCGGCGCGTCGGATACTCGCCGCGAAGTTCGACCTCGGCCTGGTGAAGACGCGTCTTGCGCCGATTGAAGAGATAGACCGCACCGTCTCGACGAGAGAGACGCTCGCGCTCGCGCAGGAGATAGCCGAGCACGCCATTACGCTCGTGCGCGACGAAGCGCGACTGCTTCAATCCGGCGCGGGGCTGAAGCCGAACGCGCGCATCTTCAATCTCGCCGTCACCAACGGCGAAGACCGTCTCTGGATAGCTCAACCCTTCACGACGGCCATGCAGCGCGCCGGGCGAAAGATAGAGACCATCGTGCTCGACGAGCGTTCGTCAGAGGCAGATGTGCGGCGCGCTCTCGAACGCGCCGAGCGCGCCGACATCGTCGTCGCCTCGCTCTACGGGCGCGTCCGCTCAGGGCAGGCGACGAGCGTCGGCATTCCGCCGACGGGCGCGCGCGTGCTCTCGGAATTGATAGCGCGCAAAAAGCCGGTCGTCGGCATCAGCTTCGGCAATCCGTACCTGCTTCAAAGCTTCCCCGGCCTCAGTACGTACCTCGTCGCCTACGGCGACATGCCGAGCCTCCAGCAAGCCTCCGCCCGCGCCCTGCTCGGACAGATAGACATCACAGGCCGACTGCCCATCACGCTCCCCGGCCTCTACGCGCGCGGCACGGGCATTCAACTCAAGGCGACGAGCGCCGGCAGCGCAGACCTTAGTAGCCCTTGAAATTGATGATTGATAGAGAGAACTATATCAATCCGGTTTTATGTTCATCTGGCCTGAAGAGTGATGACCCACGAGTTAGCCCCGTCAGGGGCGTATGAGAATAGCCCAGCGATTTATCGCTGGGTTCAGGTCATTAGATGTTTTTCAGTCCCGTAGGGACGGTTGAGGCAAAGGAGTTACGGCGCGCCTCATTCATATGTCAGCAGCTTGGTGCATTGCGTATGGAGCACCAAAGAGAGACGCAAGCTTATTGACGCCACTTTGCGCCAGCGCCTCTGGCCTTTCATGGGCGCTATAGCGCGAGAAAACAGCATCAAAGCAATAGCCATCGGCGGTACAGAAGACCACGTACATGCTCTCTTATCCCTGCCATCGAGCATTTCAGTGTCGAAGGCCGTTCAGCTTATCAAAGGAGGGTCTTCAAAATGGGGTCACGAAACATTTCCGGCGCACGGAAATTTCAACTGGCAAGAAGGATATGGAGCATTCAGCATCAGTGTTTCTCAAATACGGTTAACGGTCGCTTATATTGAAAGGCAAGAAGAGCATCATCGTAAGCGGACATTCCAGGAGGAATTTCTAACCTTCCTGATTAAACATGGGATAGCCTTCGATGAGAGATACTTATGGGGTTGATGTCTCCTCAGCCGTCCCTACGGGACTGGCATCCAGGCGGGATTGGCGTCCCAGCGATGAATCGCTGGGCTATTTTCGTTTGTCCCTCACGGGACAAGAGATTTGATGAAGTTGTTTGATACCTTCTTATGTCCACATCAATTTTTGATTTCTATCACCATTATTCGCCTCTCACATCCATCAAGGCGACCTCTGGTGCCTTCATCGCTTCTACACTTTTTGTTTTTCTGCTTGCGGTGCAGGTTGCGGCGCAGTCGTTGCCTTTGGCCGCGCCAGCGAGCGTCGGCCTCTCCGCCGAGCGACTGTCGCGGATTGACGAAGCGATGCGCGAATCAATCGAGCGCAGGGAAGTGGGCGGGGCAGTCGTTCTGGTCGGGCGGCGCGGGCGCGTGGTGTGGCGCAAGGCTTACGGCTCGCGTGCGGTAGTGCCCGCGCGCGAAGCGATGACGGTCGATACGATTTTCGATTTGGCGAGCCTGACGAAAGTCTTGGCGACGGCGACGAGCGTGATGATTCTGGTCGAGCGCGGGCGTCTGCGTCTGGCCGACCCCGTAGTGCGTTATATCCCTGAGCTTGCGGGCGAGGGACGCGAGCGCATCACGGTCGAGCACCTGCTCACGCATCGCGCGGGCTACGCGCCCGACTTCGATTTGCGCGAGCGTTGGACGGGCTACGAAGAGGCTCTCAAGCGTCTTTACACGGAGCGTCTGAAACATGCGCCGGGCACGCGCTTCGTCTACAGCGACATCGGCCTGATTGCGCTCGGCGAGGTAGTCAGGCGCGCGAGCGGCGAGCCTCTGGACACGTTCGCCCGAAAAAATATCTTCGAGCCGCTTCGTATGCGCGAGACGACTTTTAATCCTTCGCCCACGCTCTCGGCGCGCATCGCGCCGACCGAGACCAGAAGCGCCATGCTCACCTACCTCGGAGGGCAGGGAGCGTCGGCGGGCGAAGAGGGCGAGCGGATGATGCGCGGCGAGGTGCACGACCCGACGGCCAATCGTATGGGCGGCGTCGCAGGCCACGCCGGACTGTTTTCCACCGCCGACGACCTCGCCCTCTATTGCCAGATGATTCTCGGCGGCGGCCAGCTCGGCGGCGTGCGCATCCTGAGTCCGATGGGCGTGGCGGCGATGACGAAGCCGCGCGCCGTCTCGGAGACGGGCGAGGCGCGCGGCCTCGGCTGGGATATAGCGAGCACGTTCTCCACCAATCGAGGCGACCTCTACCCGGCGGGCTCCTTCGGCCACACGGGTTTCACGGGCACTTCCGTCTGGCTCGACCCGGCGACCGAAACCTTCGTCGTCTTTCTCAGCAACCGCGTTCACCCCGAAGGCAAGGGCGACGTATCGGCTCTGCGCGGGCGCATCGCTTCCATCGTCGCCGCGTCAGTAATGGACACTTCGGTCGAGCGTGCGCGCGAGGAGTCCGGGCGTTTCGCTTCGGAGCTTCTGACGGAGCTTGCGCGTCTGACGGCGACGGCGGAGAGCGCACGCGCGCTGCAAACTTCGGCAGGCGCGGGGGCGGTCGCCGACGCCGAAGTGCTGACCGGAATCGACGTGCTTGAGCGCGACGGCTTCAAGCAGCTCGCGGGCTTGCGCGTCGGTCTCATCACGAATCACACGGGGCGCGACCGCGCGGGGCGGCAAACCATCGACGCGCTGCGCGAAGCGCCCGGCGTTCGTCTCGTCGCCCTCTTCTCGCCCGAGCACGGCATCAGAGGCGCGTCGGACGAGAATGTCTCCGACTCGAAAGATGAAAAGACGGGTCTGCCAATCTACTCGCTCTACGGCGAGATGCGACGACCGCGCGCCGAACAACTGAAAGACCTCGACGCCCTCGTCTTCGACGTTCAGGACATCGGCACGCGCTTCTACACCTACATCTCAACGCTCGGCCACGTCATGGAAGAAGCGGCGCGCGCGCGCGTGCCCGTCTTCGTGCTCGACCGCCCGAACCCCATCGGCGGCACTGAGACCGAAGGCCCCATCGCCGACGAAGACAGGCTTTCTTTCACTTCCTATCATCCGATTCCCGTCCGTCACGGGATGACGGTCGGCGAGCTGGCGCAGCTCTTCAACGAGCAGCGCAAGATAGGCTGCGACCTCCGCGTCGTCAGGATGGAGAACTGGCGTCGCTCGATGTGGCTCGACGCGACGGGGCTTCTGTGGGTGAATCCTTCGCCCAACATGCGCAGTCTCAATCAGGCGACGCTCTATCCCGGCGTCGGCCTGCTTGAGACGACCAACGTCTCGGTCGGACGCGGCACGGATACGCCCTTCGAGATAATCGGCGCGCCCTGGCTCGACGGCCGTCGGCTCGCCGCTCATCTCAACGCGCGCAACCTCCCCGGCATACGCTTCGTGCCCGTGCGCTTCACGCCGAAGGCTTCCGTCTTCAAAGGCGAAGAGTGCGGCGGCGTCAATCTCATCGTCACAGACCGAGCACGCTTCTCGCCCGTCCGCACGGGAATCGAGATAGCCCACGCCCTGCGCCGTCTCTACCCGTCCGACTGGAAGGCCGACGACTACCTGCGTCTGCTCGCCAACGCCGACACGCTCGAACGACTCAAACGCGGCGATGCCCCCGACGACATCATCCGCGCCTGGCAGCCCCGGCTCGAAGAATTTCGCCGCGCCCGCGCGAGTGTGCTGCTTTACCGATAGAAGAAAATGAAACGAAGACAAATGATGAATTAGGAATGATGAATGATGAATGAAAGACAAACTGCTTTCTGTTTTTCATTCATCATTCCGCATTCCGCATTCATCATTTGCCTCGTTGATATTGTTTGAGGGAGAAGAGAGATGTCTAAAGCTCTGAGAGCTTTGTTGCTCGTGCTCTTGGTGGTGCTGATGCAGACGACGGCGCTTGCGTGGCACGACGCGGGGCACATGATCGTCGCGCAGATAGCTTATCTGCGACTCACGCCCGCCGCGAAGCGGCACGTTGACCGTCTGCTCGTGACAGCGCCGGACAAGCGCGCTCTCATCTTTTATTGCGAAAAGAACTATAACCCCGTGACCGTCTCGGTCTGGATGGACGATTTCAAGAGCGACTCGCTCAACGACGAATACGCTTCGTGGCATTACATCAACTATAAGCCTCTCTTCGACGGCCTTGCCGAGCGCGGCCACGTCGGGCCTGAGCCGGTCAATATCCTCGACCGCCTCAACTGGATTATCAACACGATGCGCAAGGGCACGGGCAGAGACAAGACGGACGCCGAGATGCTCGGCTTCCTCTTTCATCTCGTCGGCGACGCGCATCAGCCCATGCACACGACGACGCGCTACACCGTGAAGCAGCCTGAAGGCGACGCCGGAGGCAACGGCTTTCCCGTACAGATGCCCGCCGAGACGCGCATCAAAAATCTTCATTCATACTGGGACTCGGCGGCAGGGCAATTCGGTTTCGAGAGCAACACGCGCGACGCGGCGGGGCTCGCACGCATCCGCACCTTCGCCGACCGGATCATGGCCGCTCATCCGCCCAATGCGAGTCAGGACTCAAAAGAGCTAGACCCGCAGCAATGGATTGACGAGAGCAACGCTCTGGCGCGTCGCGTCGCCTACGCCGGAATCAAAGAGGGCGAAGCCCCTTCGGCGCGTTACAGCGACGAGGCGAAGAGGATTTGCGCCCAACGCATCGCGCTCGCCGGATACCGTCTCGCCGCCCTGCTCAATTCCATCTATACCGAAGAGCGCGCCAGAGAAGCGACGGCCAAATAGAACGACTCGGGGAAGAGTTCGTTAAATTAGGATGACTGAAGAAGTGCCTGCTGAATAGTAATGACTCAGAGCGCCGCGTCTCCGTTTCTGGTTTTCGATTTCTCGGACGACGAGGGCAGGGGGCGGCGCAACTGTTTCAGAGAGCCTTCGGAGATAATCGTCGCCGATTCAATCGATGAAGTGAGTGCGGCGCTGCGAAAGGTCGAGCGCGAGGTCGAGAGCGGGCGCTACGCCGCCGGTCACGTCTCTTACGAGGCCGCACCCGCTTTCGACCCGGCGCTCGTGGCGCACGACGCGGCGACAGCCGCGATGCCGCTCGTCTGGTTCGGTATCTTCGAGAAACCTTCTGCGCTCGAAGAGAAGCTGGAAGGGCAGCGCGAAGAGTCGAGCTTTAATCTCTCCGATTGGACGCCCGCAGAGAGTCGCGCGCGTTACGCGCAAAACGTCGAGACGATACGCGAGGCCATCGCGCGCGGCGAGACTTACCAGACCAACTACACCCTCCGACTCCGCGCTCGCTTCGAGGGCGACGCCTACGCTTTCTACGAGCGTCTTCGAGCCGCGCAGCGCGCCCCCTTCGCCGCTTATCTCGACACTGGACGCCACCGAATCCTCTCCGCGTCTCCCGAGTTGTTTTTTCGTCGCCTCGGCGCGCACCTCACGACGCGCCCCATGAAGGGAACTGTCAGGCGCGGGCGCTGGCTCGAAGAGGATGAGAGCTTGTCTCGGTGGCTCGCGGGTTCAGAGAAGAATCGCGCGGAGAACGTGATGATTGTAGACCTCCTGCGCAACGACCTCGGCCGCATCGCCGAGACCGGCTCGGTGCGCGTCGAGAGTCTCTTCCGCATCGAGCGTTACCCGACCGTCTTCCAGATGACTTCGACCGTCGTCGCACGCGCCCGCGCGCAAACTACTCTGGAAGAGATTTTCAGGGCGCTCTTTCCCTGCGGCTCGGTGACGGGCGCGCCGAAGGTGAGCACCATGCGGCTCATCCGCAGGCTGGAGCTGGAGCCGCGCGGCGTCTACTGCGGAAGCATCGGCTTCATCTCGCCCGAAGGCGAAACGGTCTTCAACGTCGCCATCAGAACGGTGGTTATTAACAGCCTGACGGGCGTGGCCGAGTACGGCGTCGGCGGCGGCATCACCTGGGGCTCGACCGCCGACGACGAATACGCGGAGATTCTCGACAAGGCCAGTTTTCTCGCCGAAGCTCAAGCGCCCTTCGAGCTACTCGAAACTCTGCGTCTGGAGCGTGGCCGCTACCGCCTTCTCGAAGAGCATCTACGGCGTCTCACCGATTCGGCGAGATACTTCGACGCGCCGCTCTCCGTCGAGCGCGTGCGCGCGGCGCTCGACGAGCACGCGAATCAATTCCCCGAAGAGACGAGGCGCGTGCGCCTGCTGGTTTCGCTTGCGGGGCAAGCGAGAATCGAGAGCGAGCCGCTTGAAGAGTTTTCGCGCGGAGCGCCGCCAGTCGTCGCCCTTGCGCGAACGCCCGTCTCGAAGCGCGAACGCTTTCTTTATCATAAGACCACGCGCCGCGAGATTTACGAACAGAGACGAGCCGAGCGCCCCGAAGCCTTCGACGTGCTGCTCTGTAACGAGCAGGACGAGCTGACGGAGTTTACCAACGCCAACTTGCTCGTCGAGCTTGACGGGCGGTGTTGGACGCCGCCCGTCGAGAGCGGGCTGCTGGCCGGAACTCTGCGCGCGGAGCTTATCGCTCGCGGCAAGATAGACGAGCGCGTGCTCACGCGCGAAGACCTCGCGCGCGCCTCCCGCGTGTGGTGGATAAACAGCGTTCGCGGCTGCGTCGAAGTTCGATTCGAGCATGAGAGCGACGCTTCGAGTCGTCAGGGCAGGGAATAAAAATCTCGCGTCGGTCGAGCCTGTGCAAGGCGCGTCGGTTTCCGTGTCGGCCTCTTATCCAAAAATCAAGATTCGTTATCCATTTTTTTGTATAAACGGAGACACGCGGAGATGAAGCGTCGGCATAAAAGGCGTATAAAAGGGAAGCCGTCCGCGCCTCGCAGCTTGGAACATGATTTGCCGCTTGAGCGGGCGAAGCCAAAGCTACACGAGCGCGCGCGCCCACGCGTTTTGTAGAGAGCGACAACTCGCCTTCTCTTCAGTTCTGCTCTCTCTGAAATGAAAGTCGGCAGTATCACACCGCTCGACGCGCTCGGGACGACCGAGCCCGGACGAACGCCAAAGAGCCTCGATGCTCTGTGCAGGCTCTTGCGGGATATTAAACGCTCTTATCCCGTCGATAAGAACTTTTAGTTTTTAACGGGGATGCTATAAAACTACAATGCAGTCCCGGTGTTGAAGTTTCGCCGATTCCGTCCTTCGTCGTTGCAAACGTCGGGGTCTCGTGTCCACGATAAACTCCCGTCTGAAATCTTCAACGACTAACTTTGTCAATTTGTCAGCCGTCACTTCTCTTTAGAGGGTGAATTGCAGTTCCAGCCAGAATTCCCTGATGCCTGCGCTGCTTTGGAGTCTCGGGCGCGTGCGTGCTGCACGCTCGCGCGAGACTCGCAAGCCGCCCGCAGCGCGCCGGAAGATGTCCGAAGAGTAGAGGAAACGAAGATGAAAAATAATAGCCTGCTGAGAATTTTCCTGTGCGTCGGTTTGCTGTTTGGACTGCTGAGCCCGGCGCTCGGTCAGGGCACGACCTCGCGCGTGACGGGCGTGGTGCTCGACATCGCGGGAGCCGCCGTCGAGGATGCGACCGTGACGCTCACCAACGAAGCGACCAACGTCTCCTTCACGACGCAGACCACCTCGACCGGAGCTTACGTCTTCGAGTCTGTCCAGGTCGGGACTTACGCGGTCGCCGTCGAGAAAACGGGCTTTCGCCGTTTCGTCTCGACGGGAAACACCGTGAACATCAACCAGCCTGCGACCATCGACGTGAAGCTTGAGGCCGGAAGCATCGCCGAGGTGGTGACGGTCGAGGGCTCGGCAGAGCGCGTGCAGACCAGTAGCTCGGGCAACTTCGGCAACACGGTCGAGCAAAAGACGCTGGAGACCTTGCCGCTCGTCGGCGTGCGCGGGCGCAATCCGCTCACCTTCATCAACTTTCAGCCGGGCGTCGTAAGCGGCGCGAACACGGGCGGCGGCGTCCACGTTCACGGCTCGCGCGACCGCGCCTTCAACTTCACGCTCGACGGCATCGACATCAACGAATCGAGCGCCGGGGGCTCGAACTTCACGCCGCTTCGCCCCAACCCCGATTCGCTCACGGAGTTTCAGGTGGTCACCAGCAACTTCACGGCAGAGCTTGGCCGCAGCAGCGGCGCGCAGGTCACGCTCGTCACCCGTTCTGGGTCGAACGAGTTTCACGGCAATCTCTTCGAGTTCTACCAGACGCCGCGCCTCATCGCCAACGAGTACAACAACAACCTCAACGGCACGCCGCGCGGCCAGTTCGTCCAGCACATCTTCGGCGGCTCGCTGGGCGGCCCCATCATCAAAAACAAAACCTTCTTCTTCACCAACCTCCAATTCCTCCGCACCTCGCAGAGCATCGCGCGCACGCGCACCGTTTTGACGCAGACCGCGCGACAGGGAATCTTCCGCTACGTGGCGAACGGGCGCAACAATCCTGCGGGCGTCAGCGCAGCTTCGGTCGATGCGGCGGGCAACCCACTGTTTTCACCCTGCCCCGCGACCATCACCGCGACGACACCCGCCTGCATCGCCACCTACAGCGTCACGGCCAACGACCCGACGGGTCTCGGCCTCGACCCGACCGTTCAGCAGGTCATCGGCCTGACGCCTCTGCCGAACAACTTCAGCGCCGGGGGCGACGGCCTCAACTTCGCCGGCTTAACCTTCCTCGCGCCGCAAACTGAGAAGCAGTACGACCTCGTCTTCAAGATTGACCACACCTTCAACGAACGCAACCAGATGTACGTGCGCTACGCGCAGGGCGAGCAGAACACTCTGGGCGATTCCGGCAACGGCAACACCAACGCAGGCATCATCGGCGGCACAGGCGGCCCGCAGGCGTTCCCTGAATCTCCGCGCAACATCGACACGCTGCGCAATCCCAAGAACCTCGCCGTCAATTATCGCTGGACGCCTTCGCCGACCGTCACGAACGAGTTCGTGGTCGGCTTCAACCGTTTCACCTTCAGCTTCAATAACGCCGACCCGAACGCCGAAGAGAACACGCCTATCCGCTTCGACTGTCCTTTTCCGGGGCTGACTACCGGCTGTCTCGACCTGACCAACCCGCTCGACAACACTCCGGCCATCAACAACGCGCGCAGCCTGCGAACCTACCAGTTCGTCGATAACCTGAGCTGGCTTTTGAACTCGCACACCTTGAAGTTCGGCGCGAATTTGCGCTACCAGCAGCACCTCGACAACAGGGGTCAGGCCGGCGGCCTCTACGTCAATCCGCAGGTTGACTTCAGCCGCAACGCCAATCCGCCGCCCGCCAATCTGACCTCGCCGACCGGCATCAACACCGCCAACGACCGCCCGCGTCTTCAGAGCTTCTACAACGTGATGCTCGGTCGCATCGGCAACGTCGGGCAGGGATTCGTCGCCGAGAGCGACCAGGCTTTCGGCGCGCCGGGCACGCGCTTCCCCTTCGACGCGCGCTATCCCGAATACGACTTCTACGCGCAGGACACCTGGAAGATTCGTCCCAACCTGACGCTCGACTTCGGCCTGCGCTGGGAGATGAAGATTTCTCCCAGCTCCGAAGGCTCGCTTCCAATCCTGCGGCCTGACCGCCCGATTCGCATCGGCGAAGCTCCGGCCACTGACCTGCGCTGGGTCGAAGGCAAACTCTTCGATAGCGACCTGAACAACTTCGCGCCCACCGTCGGCTTCGCCTGGGATCCCTTCGGCGACGGCAAAACTTCGGTGCGCGCCAATTTCCGTCTCGCCTACGACCGCTCGAACACCTTCGTCTTCTCGTCGGCCATCTTCAACACCGCGCCGGGCGCGACAGCCGGAGTCGTCAACTCGACCTTCGGCACGCAGGCCAACGAGGGCGGACGCCTGCGCTTCGGCCTGCCGACGCTCGCGCCGCCTCCGGGAGTGACGCCGCAGGCGCTGCGCCAGCCGCCCGCCTTCTCTTCCAACAGCATCACGGTAGTTGACCCCTCCCTGCGCTCGCCCAAGACCTACCAGTGGGGCGCGAGCATCCAACGCGACATCGGCTGGGGCACAGTCCTCGAAGCCAACTACATCGGACGCAAGGGCGTCGGCCTCTACGGCGCATACGACGTTAATCAGGTGGACATCTTCCGCAACGGCTTCCTCGAAGGCTTCAACGCCGTCCGCTCGGCATTCCTCAACAGCCCTGCGTGCTTCCCGACCGTCACGGCCAACTGCGGTGCCTCCATCCCGGCGGGCGCGAGTTCGCTAATCAACGGCCTGCTTTCTTCCGACACCCGACGCGGCGCACTCTCCGGCTCGCAGTTCTTCGCCAACACTTTCGCCTCCGACATCGCCCTCGGCTCGGTCGCGGCTATCGCCGACACTCTCGCGCGCCGCACGAACCAGAACGACGCCGCCGTGCCGACCATCGTCCGGAGCGGCTTCAGCCCGTTCTTCTTCCGGCCTTACCCGCAGTTCTCCGGCGCGCTCAACGTCATCGACAGCAACGACTACTCGGTCTACAACGCGCTTGAATTGCAGGTCAGCCGTCGTTTCAGCCAGGGCTTGAGCTACCAGTTGGCCTATACTCTGGCGAAGTCGATGGATACGCGCTCCTTCGACCCGGCTCTGACCGTCCTCGCTCGCGGCACGACGCAGACCGCCTCGAACACGCCCTACAACATCTACAACCGCAGGCTCAACTACGCCCGCTCCGATTTCGACCGCCGCCACTCGCTTCAGGGTTACGTCGTCTACGACATACCCTTCGGCAAAGGACGGCGCTTCCTGAAGGACGCCAACGGTTTCGTCGACCGTCTCGTCGGCGGCTTCGAGATTGCGAGCGTCCTCGTCTGGCAGTCCGGTCGCCCGTTCACGGTCTACTCGGGCACCAACACCATCAGCAACGTCCTGCAAACGCCCGCCAACTGCGACGGCTGCACCCCCGACCTCGGCCGCGTCGTGCAGGAATCGGGCACGAACTTCTTCTTCACGCAGGATCAGCGCGCACGCTTCTCCGCGCCCGCGCCCGGCGAGTTCAGCAACACGGGTCGAAACTTCTTCACCGGCCCTTCCTTCTTCAATCTCGACCTCATGGTCGGCAAGAAGATTTACCTGACCGAGCGCATGAACTTCGAGATTCGCGCCGAGATGCAGAACGCGACCAACACGCCCGCCTTCGATTTCCCGACGGCGGTTATCACCAACAACACCTTCGGTCGCATTCGCGGCGCTGTCGTCAACACCGCGCGCCGCGTCCAGTTGGCCGCCAAGTTCAACTTCTAACTCCTCTGCACAGGGCGGCAGCCGCGAATCTCTCGATTCCACTCTGCCGCCCTGCGGGGATTAGCCGTAGCGAATTACGTTTGAGTGCAGTTTAAGAAGCAATTTAACGCGGAGGGCAGGAGCGAGGCGCAGAGGGCGCAGAGCGTGAAAAGCTCTGTGTCCTCTGTGCCTCTCTGTGTTGAAAACTAACGCGCGCTTCAGCGTCAACGCGAAAAAGATTTAGACCGAAATCAGAAGCTTATGCGAACCCGCACGGCTCGCGCCGCCGCCACCACCGCCACCATCGCGCTGCTCATCTGCCTGCTCTCTCAGCCGTCGTCGATGCTTACGTCGGCGAGACAGCAGGCCGCGCCCGCCTACGACCTCATCATCGTCAACGCGCGCGTCGTCGATGGCACGGGCAACCCCTGGTTTCGCGCCGACGTAGGTGTCAAAGACGGACGCATCGCGCGCGTCGGTCGGCTCGAAGGGGCGCAGGCGCGACGCCGGATTGATGCGAAAGGACAGGTCGTCGCGCCCGGCTTCATAGATGTCCACACGCACGTCGAGGGAATTTACGAGCTTCCGGCGGCGGAGAATTTCGTCCGCATGGGCGTCACCTCGCTCGTAACCGGCAACTGCGGCTCTTCGACCGTCGAGGTCGGAAGATTTTTCGGGCGCATGCAGGAGACGCCGCTCGCCGTCAATCTCGCCACTCTCGTCGGGCACGGCTCGGTGCGAAGGGAAGTCGTCGGCCTCTCGGAGCGCGAGCCGACGCCGGAGGAGCTGCGCCGGATGGAGCAGTTGGTTGAGCGCGCGATGCGAGACGGCGCGGTCGGTCTTTCGACCGGCCTTATCTACGTGCCCGGAACTTACGCCAAGACCGAAGAGGTAGTGGCTCTGGCGCGCGTCGCCGCGCGTCACGGCGGCGTCTACGCGACGCACATGCGAAGCGAAGGCACGGAAGTTTTAGACGCCATTCGTGAGAGCATCCGCATCGGCGAAGAGGCCGGATTGCCCGTCGAGATTTCGCACTTCAAAATCAGCAGCCTACGCCTCTGGGGCAAGAGCACGCAGACGCTCGGCCTCGTGCGCGAAGCACGCACGCGCGGCTTGCAGGTCACCATAGACCAGTACGCCTACACGGCCAGCTCGACCTCGCTCGATTCGCGTCTCCCGACGTGGATGCTCGAAGGCGGGCGCGAAGCGGGACGGGCGCGCTTGCAGGACGCGCGCCAGCGCCGGCGTGTCTTCGACGAGCTGAAAGAGGCTCTGAAGAAGAACGGGCAGAAAGATTTCTCCTATGCCTTCGTCGCCAGCTACGAGCCGAACCCGGCGTTCAACGGCAAATCCATCGCCGCCATTACGAAAGAGGTGCGGGGCAAGACCGACTTCAACAGTCAGGTCGAGCAGATACTTGAGATGTACGTGGCGGGCGGCGCGGCGATGGTCTATCACAACATGAGCGAAGAGGACGTGCGCGCCATCATGCGCGAGCCCTTCGCGATGATTGCATCCGACAGCAGCGTGCGCGCCTTCGGCGAGGGTGCGCCGCACCCGCGCGGCTACGGCAACAACGCCCGCGTCCTCGGGCGCTACGTGCGAGAGTTGCGCCTCATCACGCTCGAAGACGCCGTCCGCAAGATGACCTCGCTTCCGGCTCAAACCTTCGGCCTGCGCGACAGAGGGTTGGTGCGCGAAGGCTTCGCCGCCGACCTCGTCGTCTTCGACGAGCGCACCATCGGCGACCGCGCCACCTTCGAGCAGCCGCACCAGTACCCGGTAGGGCTCAGCCACGTCGTCGTCAACGGCGAGCCCGTCCTCCTCGACGGACAGATGACGGCGGCGCGACCCGGCACGCCCTTGAGAAACGGCGCCTGGACTACTCCCGCGCCCGCCGTCGCTTCAAGACATGACTAAAAAATCCTTAGCCATGTTAATATGCAAAATCCTTTCAGCTCATATACGAAGAGCCATCCATTTATTGAACAGTAAAGAGGAGCTACACGCTATGCGAACTTACCCCAGGAACGTCCTGCGCGTTCTGTTTCTGACGCTCGCTGTCTGCCTCTGGAGCGGCGCAAACGCCGCCTACGCACAGGTGGCCGAGACGGCTGCGACCATCACCGGAGAGGTGACGGACACGGCGGGCGCGGCCATCGCCGGTGCCACCATCGTCGTCACCAACAACGCGACGAACGAAGAGCGCCGGGTTCAATCGAACGAAGACGGCAGCTTCGTCGTCACGCCGCTCGCCCCCGGCACTTACACCGTGACGGTCGAGCAGGCCAACTTCAAACGCCACGTCGAAACCGGCGTCAACCTGAACGCTCAAGACCGTCGCCCTCTGAACATCGCTCTCGAAGCGGGCGCTATCAGCGAAGTCATCACGGTGACGAGCGAGACCAACGTCGTGCAGGACAGCCCGACCACGCAGGCTCTCGTCTCTAACGCGCAGATAGTCGAGCTGCCCTTGAACAACCGCAACTTCATCCGCCTGCTCGAAGCCGGAATCCCCGGCGTCAGCTCCAGCCTCGACGACGAATCCGGCTTCGGCCTGACGAGCCGCGCCGACGTGTCGATTAACGGCATGCGCCGCAACGCCGTCAACTACTTCGTCGATGGCGTCTCCAATACCGACGTGGGCTCGAACATCACCCTGCTCTCGACGCCGACCGTCGATGCCATCAAGGAGTTTAAGGTTTTAAGCTCGAACTACACGGCTGAGATTGGGCGTTCGGGCGGCGGCGCCGTGACCATCGTGACGCGCGGCGGCGGCAACGATTTTCACGGCACGCTCTACGAGTTCGTTCGCAACGACCGTTTCAACGCCAACTCCTTCTTCAACAACCGGCTCGGTCGCCGCGCCGACGGCACGCCGGTCGCGCCCGTCCCCAAGCTTCGCTACAACAATTTCGGCGGCACCTTCAGCGGCCCCGTCATGCTGCCGCGCTTCGGCGAGGGCGGCAAGACTTACTGGAGCGGCCGCAATAAGACCTTCTTCTTCTTCTCTGAAGAGGTGCGACGCATCATCCGAGGCCAGGCCGACGCGGGCGCAACCGTGCCGACTGCCGGGCAGCGCGGAGCAAACGGCGTCTTCGATTTTTCGAGCACGCTCGGCCTGCCAATCTTCCGCACGCCCGCCGGAGCCTTCGTCACGACTGCTGCCGGAAACACGCCCGTCACCGCCGTCGATACGGCAGGCAACACGATTCAGGTGCGGCAGAACCAGATTTTCCGACCGTCCGACAATCGACCCTACGCCGGAAACATCATCTCCACCTCGGACGTTGACCCGCGCGCCCTCGCCCTTCTGGCCGCCGTGCCTTTCCCTAACTCGCCGACCAACCCGAACGGCTACACCTTCAGCCGCGTCGATGTGCAGAACACGCGGCAGGAGACCATCCGCATCGACCACATCTTCAACGACAATAACAATATCTTCGCGCGCTACACACACGACCTGAGCGAGACGGTCGAGCCTTTGGGTCTCTTCTTCGGCGTCGGTTTGCCCGGCGTGCAAACGAGCGAGACGCGCGTGCCCGGACAGGTGCTCGCCGCTTCCTACACGCGAGTCTTCTCGCCCACAATCGTCAACGAAGCGACCTTCAACTTCTCTTCAAACCTCATCGCCTCGTCCGTCATCGGGCGCTCGCGCCGCGCCGACTATCCCGGCGCGTCGGCCATCGCCGAGATTTTCCCGGAGAATAACGGTAACGTCATTCCGCGCATCAACGGCGCGGGCTTCGGCTTCGGCGGCTCGGGCGCAACGCTGACGCTGCTCGGCGCGACTCAGGGCTTCCAAATCGCTTACAAAAATTTCCTCGGGCGCGATGTCGTCACCTGGAACAGAGGCAACCACACCTTCAAGTTAGGCGGCGAGATGTCCTTCGAGCAGAAGAACGAGAACGGCAACAACAACACGCAGGGCACGTTCACCTTCAGCACCATCCAGTCGCAGGGACTCGCCGGCACTACGGCCATCACCGGCACGGGCAACTCCTTCGCCTCCTTCCTCCTGGGGCGTGCCAATCTCTACGAAGAGGCCGAGCGCGACGTGCTGCTCAACCTGCGCTTCGGTCGGCGCGAGTTCTTCGCTCAGGACACCTGGAAGATTCGCCCTAACGTGACGCTTGACTACGGCGTCCGCTACCAGTATTTCGTCCAGCCCATAGACGAAAACGACATCTACGCTTCGTTCGACCCGGCGCTCTTCAATCCATCCAGAGTTGTCTGCGCGACGCCCGCCTGCTCGGCCTTCAACCTCGCGCAGACCGACGCCTTGAACGGCATCGGCATCGCCGGTCGCACTTCGCGCTTCGGTCGAAGGATTGCGCCCGACGACAAGAACAACTTCAGCCCGCGCCTCGGCCTCGCCTGGTCGCCGCGCTACGAGAGCGGCATCGGACGTTTCCTCTTCGGCGGCGAAAACAAATCGGTCGTCCGCGCCGGCTACGGCTTCTACTACGACCAGCCGCTCGTCGGCGTCTTCGAGCAGGCCGCCTTCACCTCGCCGCCCTTCAGCGCCTTAAACAGCCTGACGAGCACGACCGCCAGCGTCATTACCTTCTCGAACCCGAGCGCGGGAGCGCCGCCGGGCACGCTCGCCCCGCGCGCCCTCATCGCCGTCGCCAACAACTTCAAGTCGCCCGAGACGCAGCAGTGGTCGCTCGGCATTCAGCGCGAATTGTTCCGCAACGGCGTCATCGACATCGCCTACGTCGGCACGAAGGGCGACAACCTCGTCCGCCGTCGCAACATCAACTTCCAGTACCCGGCAGACATCGTCAGAGTCGGCACGGCCAACGCCGGAACACTGCGTCCCTTCCTCGGCTACGCAGCTATCACCTACATCGAGACGAGCGCCAAGTCGCGTTATCACGGCCTGCTCTCGTCCTTCTCCTATCGCTTCGGCAATGGTTTCACGGTCACGACCGCCTACACCTTCAGCAAGAACCTGACCGACGCGACCAACGACCGAGACGCCGTTGACGACCCGCAGAACCCCTTCGACGTGCGCAGCGAGTATGCCGAAGCGCGCACCTCGCGCCCGCACATCTTCAGCGCCAGCTACGTCTACGAGATTCCCTGGTTCAGCAAGAGCCAGGAGGGTTGGAAGCGCCTGCTTCTGGGCGGCTACCAGATTTCGGGCATCACCAATCTCGAATCCGGCCTGCCTGTCCCGCGCGTCGCCGTCAGCGACACGCTGAGCGGCCAGCGCGGTCTCTACCCGAACCTCGTCTCCGACCCCGGCGACGGCCTCGCCGGAACTATCGACCCGCGAACAGGTCTCCCGTTCATCTACGACCCGACGGCCTTCACGCTCGCGCCGCTCGGCACTTTCGGCAACTCAGGCCGCGCCTTCGCACGTCTGCCCGGCAGAAACCAGACCAACCTTTCGCTCGTCAAGAACCTCTACTTCAACGCCGAGCGCAACGTTTACCTGCAACTGCGCGCCGAGTCGTTCAATATCTTCAACCACACGCAGTTCATCATGGCCGCAGGCGCGGCCACGACCTTCCCCGTCACCGGCGACCCGCGCGAGACGCTGACCTTCGCGCGCCCGACCGGCACACGTCCGCCCCGCGAATTCCAGTTCGCCGCGAAATTCTACTTCTAACGAAACCCTCGTTAGACTCGACAAGATGCCCGCGTTTGTCGCTCCTTCGAGCACAGGCGCGGGCATTCTCACGTCCGCCTCTCTACCTGTGCTTTAATGTCGCTTATGCCCGGCTCGAAATCAGCTCAACCGCAGCCCTCGTCTATTCTGCTTCGCGGCGCGCGTCTCGTCCTTCCCGAAAGGGTGACGAGCCCCGCGTCTCTCGTCGTCCGCGAGGGACGCATCGCGCGCATCGAAGAAGACGTGAACAAGGGCACGCTTCAGGCAGAAGCGACTTTCGACCTCGAAGGGCTGACACTCTTTCCCGGCCTTATCGACCTGCACATTCACGGTGCTCTCGGCGTCGATACGATGGAGGCCGACGCGGACGACCTGCGCCGTGTGGCGAGCTATCTGGCCGAAGGCGGCGTCACGGGCTGGCTGCCGACGCTCGTCCCCGCGCCTGCGGAGGATTACACGAGCGCCGTCCGCGCCGTCGAGCAGTTGATGCGAGAGCAGCGCGAGCTTGCGGCGACGACGGCGACACCGGAAACGCCGACGGCGCGCGCCCTCGGCCTGCACTACGAAGGCCCTTTCGTCAGCGGCGACAGATGCGGCGCGCTGCGCACCGAGCACTTCCGCGTCTTCAAAGGGAGCGCCGATCTCGACGGCCTTCCGATTCTCGACCTCGAAGGCGCGTCGCACATGATGACGCTCGCGCCCGAAATCGAAGGAGGCATCGACCTCATCCGAGAGCTTCGGGCGCGCGGCTGGATAGCTTCTATCGGCCACACCAGCGCCACACCCGAACAGCTCGAACGCGCCCGCGACGCCGGGGCGCGTCACATGACGCACTTTATGAACGCCATGCTTCCCATCCATCAACGCGCGCCCGGCCCCGTCGGCTGGGGACTCGTGCGCGACGATGTGACCTGCGACATCATCGCCGACGGCCAGCACTCCGACCCGCTCATGCTCCAACTCGTCCTGCGCTGCAAGGGCGCTGAACGCGTCGCGCTCATCAGCGACGCGGTCGCGCCCGCAGGTCTCGGCGACGGCGACTACACGGTCTGGGGCGAAACCATCGGCGTCAGGAATGGCCGCACGTCAAACGCGCGCGGCAATATCGCCGGCTCGGTCATTCACCTGCGCGACGCCGTGCGCCTCCTCGCCCGTCTCGGAGTCGCGCAGACAGAGCTATCCGCGATGGCCGCGCGCAACCCCGCGCGCCTGCTCGGCCTCGCCGACGAATGCGGCACGCTCGAAACAGGCAAGCGCGCCGACCTCGTCGCCTTCGACGACGATTACCGCCCTCGCCTCACGCTCGTCGGCGGTCGCGTCGCCTTCGACGCGCTGAGCTGACACGCTCGCCGCAAAGCTCGTTGCCGTTTAAAGTCGATGCTGTTTGAAAGGGAGTCTTACTAAACGGTCGGGTTTGTTCACTCTTGCCCGGCGCGCGTCGCCTCGTCATAAAATCCAGCGCGGCGGTAGGATTCGTCTAAGACCTCGACGGGATGGCAGACGCTGAGGCTTATCCCTTTGAGCAGCGCGCCCGCGCCTATTTGCATGTGACAGCCGGGATTTCCGGTCGCAAGCATTTGCGCGCCGGTCTCTGCGACGTGCGCGAGCTTTTCTTCGAGCACGCGCGCCGAAAGCTCCGGCTCAAGCAGGTTGTAGACGCCCGCGCCGCCGCAGCAAACCGCCTCGCCTTCGAGCGGCACAAACTCCAGACCCGAAATCGACCCGAAGATTCTGTGCGGCGCTTCGACGGCGCGTTGGCCGTGTAGCAGGTGGCACGAGGCGTCGTAGGTCGTGCGTCCGGCCTCAAGGCTTGCGCCGCGCCGCGTGCCTGTCTCTTCAAGCTGTTGGCTGATGTCGCGCACGCGTCGGCTGAAACGCTCGGCGCGCTCGCCGTATAGCTCGTCGTCTTTGAGCAGGTGAGCGTAAGAGAGAAGCATCGCGCCGCAGCCTCCTGCGTTGGTCACGACGGGCGCTTGAGCGGCATCCTCGAAGGCGTCGAGGTTGCGGCGAGCGAGGATGCGCGCTCCCTCCAAATCTCCCGCGTGCGCGTGAAGCGCGCCGCAGCAGACCTGACCCTTCGGCACGCTTACACGGCAACCGTTAGCTTCGAGCACGCGCGTCGTCGCGCGGTTGACGCGCGCGAAAAGGCTCTCCATCACGCAGCCCGAAAAGAGCTGCGCGGCGGTCGGCCTGGTCGTCGGCTCAAGGCCGTCGCGGTCGTCTGTCTCGTCCGTCATCGCGGCGGCGGAGTCTGGAATGCTTCGAGCGCGCGGCGCGAGGTCGTTAGGCAGCGGAGCATCGCTCGGCGTCGTTCTTTTCGTCCGTGCACGCCCGTTGTCAGACTCTTCCGTTTCGACGAAGGCGACGGGCTTGGAGCTTTCCAGCAGAGCCAGCGCAAACTCGGCTCGCGGCGACGCGAGGCGCGCAACCTTGAGCTTGAGAAGCAGGCGCGCTGCTCCCGAATCGCGCATGAGCCGCGCGAGATTGAGCGCGAGGCGCAGCCTCGACGGATGCAGCCAGACGCGGCGCAGGATGAAGCGCAGCATCCGGCTCGTCCATCCCTTCGGTCTGCCCTGAGCCGCGATGTCGGAGCGAGCCGCTTCGAGCAGTTGCCCGTACTCGACGCCCGCCGGACACGCGCTCTCACAAGCACGGCATCCCAGACATCGGTCGATGTGGCGCGTGAAGGCGACCGAGCTGGCCGCCAGACGCCCCTCCTCGAAAGCGCGCATCAGGTAGATTCTTCCGCGCGGGCTGTCGTTCTCGTCTCCCGTGTGAACGTAGGTTGGGCAGGCTTCCAAACAGAGCCCGCAATGAATACACGCCAGCAGCTTGTCTTCCTCCGCCGCCAGCGCGCCGCCCGGTTTTAGTCGCTCTTCAATCATGTTTGAAAGTATGAACGCTGAACGCTGAACGCGGAATGAAAAGCAGCAAAGCTTTCTTCTTTCAGTTCATCGTTCATCGTTCCGACTTCATCGTTTCCAAAAGGTGGCGTGCGGGTCTAATCGTTGCTTGACGCGCACGGCTAGTCGCGCAGTCGGGCTTTCGACGCCCGTTGCATCGAAGTCGTGTTTCAATTCGGGCGGCGCTTGCTCAAGCGCGAGATGGACGCCTGTTTGATGCGAGGCGTCGCGCAAACGTCGCAGCGTATCGACGTGGACGGCGAGGTCTGGATTCTTTGGAGCGATGACGCGCAGTCGTCCGTCGCCGAGGCTCGCGTGCCAGAGCGACGCGAGAAGGGCATCGTGTGCGTCGCCTTTGTCACTCTTGAGCGACGCGAGCAGGAGGCCGAGGCGTGCGGGGCGAGCGCGTGCGCGCCAGATGAGCGCGGAGCTTGTTTGCAGGGGCGCTGCCGCGAGCGAGCGCCAGAGATGGGAGTCGTCCATGAGAGTTTCGGCGAAGTTGATTCCGGCTTGCTCGCTCAGATAATCACGCGTGCACTTGAGTTGGTATTCGACGGTCTTCTCGTTGCCAGCGAAGCGGACGAGCAGGGCGTGAGACTGTGCACCCGCCTCTGCTTCCAGCCCGAGGGCGAGAGCCAGCGGAGGCGAGAGTAGCTCAAGAGCGACGGGCGCGAGGCTCGCATCGAGCAGGGCCTGCCCGGCGTCGATGAGGGACGAGGGGGCGGCGGCTTGCGCGACGATGGTGGCTTCTCGTGCGGGGCGTGGGCGAAGCTTGAAGGTTGCTTCGAGAATCAGGCCGAGCGTGCCGTAGCTTCCGACGAAGAGCTTGGGCATGTCGTAACCGGCGACGTTCTTAACCACGCGCCCGCCCGTTTTGATGATACGCCCGTCGGCCAGAGCGACGCGCATGCCGAGCACGTGGCTGCGCGGCGCGGCGTAGGCGAAGGCGTGCGCTCCGGCGAGCCCGGTAGCGGCGATGCCGCCGAGGGTGGAGCGTCCATCGTCGGGCGGGTCGAGCGGAAGCCACTGTTGATGGTGTGCGAGTTCGGCATTGAGCGCGTCGAGCGTGAGACCGGCCTGCGCGGTGGCGACGAGGTCGGCGGGCTCGTGCTCAAGGAGGCGAGCCATGCGAGAAGTTTTAAGCAGCACATCGACGGGCGCGGAAGGACGAAGCGCTTCGAGCCACGTACAACCTCCGGCGGGCATGACTTTCAAGTTTGCGCTCGAAGCGAGACGCAGAACTTCGGCAGCCTCTTCGGCGGATGCGGGCTCGACCGACAAAGCGCGCCGTTCTGCATCGAAGATGACTTCGCCGACGTGCTCTTCGCCGACGATTTCGGCGAACGCGGCGCGCAGTCTTCGAGTTTGTGACGCGCTCGGCGGCGAAGGCGCATCAACTCTTCGCTCGGCGGTCGAGACTGCTGAGAAAAGAGTCGAGCCGGACGGATTGAAGGTTGATGAAGAGGAACGTGCAGGGGCGTCGTTCAGTGTTTGTTGGAGTTCAGGCTGCCGCTCGGCGTCTGTGTGTCGGCGTGTCTGATGCTTTGCGTTGACGACGGCGCGGGCTTCGCCGCAGCCGGGCGGCGCGGGGATGATTTTGCCGGGGTTGCAGAGGCCGGAGGGGTCGAAGGCAGAGCGGAGGCGAAGCATGGCGTCGAGGTCGTCGTCGGAGAAGACGAGCGGGAGGTATGCGCTTTTGTCGAGTCCGACGCCGTGCTCGCCCGTGATAGTGCCGCCCGCGCGGACGCAGGTCTGCATGATTTCGCGTCCGGCTTCGTGAACACGTGCGACTTCGTCTGCGTCGCGCGCGTCGAAGCAGATGAAGGGATGGAGATTGCCGTCTCCCGCGTGGAAGACGTTGGCGATGCGAAGTCGTCTTTCGTGCGCGATGCGATAGATGTGAGCGAGGACTTCTGGCAGACGCGAGCGCGGGACGACGGCGTCCTGCAACATGAGGTCGGGCGAGATGCGCCCCATCGCGCCGAAAGCGCCTTTGCGCGCCGCCCAGAGACGTTTGCGTTCATATTCGTCACGCGCGCGGCGAACCTGTCGCGCGCCGTGCCGGAGGCAGATAGCAGCGCAGAGGTCTGCGTCTTCGTCGAGCCCGGCTTCGAGCCCGTCAAGCTCGACGAGCAGCGCGGCCTCCGCGTCGAGCGGCAGCCCGGCGGCGAAGACGCTCGCCTCGACGGCGCGAATCGTCGCTCCGTCAATCATCTCAAGCGCGGCGGGGATGAGCCCCGAAGCGATGATGGCCGAAACCGCCTGGCTCGCCTCGTTCACGTCTCTGAAGTCGGCGAGCAGCGTGCGCGTGGCGGGCGCAAGCGGCGTCAGCTTGAGAGTCGCTTCGGTGGCGATGCCGAAAGTGCCCTCGGAGCCGACGAAGACGCCGAGCAGGTCGAGACCTTCGCCCTCGTCTTCGGCGCTCAGATCGACTACCTCGCCGCCGGCCAGAACGACGCGCGCGGCGAGCACATGGTCAACCGTCGTGCCGTACTTGAGGCAATGAATGCCGCCCGCGTTCTCGGCGATGTTGCCGCCGATGGTGCAGGTCGCCTGGCTCGAAGGGTCGGGCGCGTAGTGCAGACGGAAGGGCGCGGCGGCGCGCGAAAGCTGCGCGTTGACGAGCCCTGTCTCGACGACGGCGAGACGATTCTCCACGTCGAGCTTCAGGAGGCGTCGCATGCGCGCCAGCTCGACGACGATTCCGCCGTCCGTCGCCAGCGCGCCGCCCGAAAGACCCGTGCCCGCGCCGCGCGGAGCAAATGAAACTCCGGCGCGAGAGAGCACGCGGACGACTTCCGAAACCTCCCCGGTCGTGCGCGGAAAGACGACGGCGCGCGGGCGCGCTTTGTAGTGCGTCAGCCCGTCGCATTCGTAGACCAAAAGCTCGTCCGGCTCGACGAGCAGCCCGTCGCGCCCGACGATTGCACGCAGTTGTTCCTTGAGAGCATCCACTCGGTTTGTCTATCGCCTGTAGTAGATTTTTCTACCGGGAGGTCAGGCCAAATGATACACTACCGGCGCGCTCTCGGGTAACGCACAATGCCGCGCGAGTCCGACAGAAATCGTATCTCGAAGGAAGCTTGAAGAAGAATCGTCCGGACAATTTCGAGCCCGGCTTTGAGGATTCACTCGCTCTCGAAGAAGGCTTGAAGACGAGTCGGCGTCGCGCCCGCTAGATGTGAGTTATCGACCGTGCCGGAAGGGCGCTTGCCCTCACCACCTCATAAATTTCAATAACTCTCTAAGGAAGCCTCACATGTGGGAATTTGACGAAAAACGCGCGGCCACACGCTACAGAACGCGCCTGCTCTGTCGCATCTCTCTGCTCGATACCGGCGCGGCGCGCGGCGCTTCTTCACACGCGCCTGTGGGCGTCGGATACACGCGCGACATCAGCGCCACCGGCCTCGCCATCATCGTCTCTAGCATCAGCGCCAGTTACGGTTACTTGACAGACCTCGAAGCGACCCTGCTCGTAGAGCTTGAGCTGCCGACCGGGCAGCTTGAGATTAAGGCCAGCCCCGTTCGTATCCAACGGCTCGGCGAAGAAGGAATCGACAGAGGCTACCTCGTCGGCCTCCACATCCGGCAGATAAACGACGGCGTCCGCGAGCGCTTCGAGCAATACCTGTACACGCTCGGATAAATCTAATGATGAATGCGGAATGATGAATGATGAATGAAAGACAAAATGCTTTCTGCTTTTAATTCATCATTCCGCATTCCGCATTCATCATTTCTTTTGGGGGCTTGAGTGGAGTTTACGGTCGTCGAGGGTTTGCAGACTCTGAAGCTTGATTTGGTCTTGACGTTGGCGCTGGCGGCGGTGTCGCTGTTTGTCGGCTACGTGGTGCAGAGGCGCGTCGGGCTGTTTGCGCGCGCGAGTATTCCGGCGGCGGCCATCGGCGGGCTGCTGTTCGCTCTCGTGGTCTACGCTTTGCGGGCGCGCGGGACGTTGGGCGTGGCGCTCGACACGAGCTTGAGAGCGCCACTGCAAACGCTCTTTTTTACGACGATTGGACTCGGGGCGACGCTTCATCTTCTGCGCGCGGGTGGTTGGCGGATGGGTTTCTTCTGGCTGCTGGCGTCGCTTCTGGCGGTGGTGCAAAACGTGGTCGGGATAGGCGCGGCACGCGCGCTAGGTGCTCCCGCGCCGCTCGGAATCATCTGCGGCTCGCTGACGCTGACGGGCGGCCCTTCGACGGGACTGGCCTTTGAGCCGCTCTTCAAGGAGTTAGGCGTCGGCGGCGCGGGCGCGCTCATCATCGCCTCTGCCACCTTCGGAATTTTCATCGCCAGCTTCGTCGGAAACCCTGTCGCAAGCCTGCTCATCCGGCGCTTTCGTCTCGCCCCGGCGCGAAGGGAACAGACTCACTCGAACGAAGCGCGCGGCAGCGATGAAGCGGAGGAAAATTTCTGGGCTGTCGGGGCGACTTACAGGGAAGATTCTGAGAGCGATGCTATCCGAGACGCGACGGGGCGAGCGGTTGAAGCTCATCATTCGTCGCCTCCCGTGCCGGAGAGTACGTCGCCGACGGCGCAGGCGTTGTTGAAGAATCTGCTGCTCATCCTCGTCATCATGGGCGCGGGGGCGCTGATTAGCCTGGGCGTCGCGCGACAGAACATTGTGCTGCCGGGCTACATCGGCGCGATGGTTCTGGCGGCGCTCGTGCGCAATCTGGACGAGCGCACGCGCTGGTTCGGGATAGATGCGCGTGCGGTCGAGACGCTCGGCGCGATTGCGCTGGCGCTCTTTCTCGTCATCGCCCTGATGAGCCTTGAGCTTTGGAAGCTGGCGGGGCTCGCCCTGCCGATGCTTTTGATTCTCGCCGTGCAGGTCGTCCTGACGATTGCTTACGCCGTCGGCGTTACTTTCGTTTTGATGGGGCGCGACTACGAGGCGGCGGTCACGTCGAGCGGGCACATCGGCTTCGGTCTCGGCATCACTCCGAACGCCGTCGCCAACATGGAAGCCCTCGTCGAGCGATACGCGCCAGCGCCGCGCAGCTTTCTCGTCGTGCCGGTCGTCGGCGCTTTCTTCATAGATTTTTCAAACTCGCTGATTATCACTCTCTTCGTAAACCTGATGCGCTGACGCGCCTCGCCCGAACAGAGCAGGACTGATATGCAGAAGCATCCCTTTCAAAAACTTCTTCTCGTCACCCTCATCGTCGTAGCTTCGCAGGCTCTAAGCGTCGCGCAGGAGCGCGCGAGCAGCGGCGCTGCGACGCAAAGCCCCGCACGCGTCTCTTCAGGTGCAATCGCGGCGGACGCGCGTCTTCAGTCGATTGTCGAACGCGCGGCGCGAGAGACGCTTTCGCGCTTCGCCGATAAGAAGCTCGAAGAGAAGCAACTGGCGATTACGCTCATCGACCTGAGCGACCCCGCGCGCCCCTCGCAGGCGAGCTTTCGCGGCGCAGAACCCATCTACCCGGCGAGCGTCGTCAAGCTGTTCTACCTGACGGCGGCGCATCGCTGGCTCGAAGACGGAAAACTCAGAGAGACGGAGGAACTCAAGCGCGCCATGCGCGACATGATTGTCGATTCCTCCAACGACGCGACGCACTACATCGTCGATGCGCTGACCGGCACTTCAAACGGCGCGGAGCTTTCCGACGCCGAGATGCGCAAGTGGGCTGAGCGGCGCAACGCCGTCAACCGCTACTACGCCTCGCTCGGCTACACCGGCATTAACGTCAACCAGAAGCCCTGGTGCGAAGGCCCCTACGGGCGCGAGCGCATCTTCCTCGGCGCGAAATACGAGAACCGCAACAAACTCACGACCGACGCGACGGCACGACTTCTCGCCGACATCGTGCTCGGTCGCGCGATTACGCCCGCCCGCTCCGCACAGATGCTCGAACTGATGAAGCGCGACTACACAGGCAAATCCGACGACCCCGACGACCAGGCGCACGGCTTCACCTCGCTCGCCCTCGAACCCGGCGCGCGTCTCTGGTCGAAAGCGGGCTGGACGAGCACCACCCGCCACGACGCCGCCTACATCGAACTCTCCAACGGCACGCGCCTCGTCCTCGTCACCTTCACCACCGACCACGCCAAAGAGCGCGACATTATCCCCGCAGTCGCCCGCAGCATCGTTAAAGCAGTGACGAGTGACAAGTGACAAGTGACGAGCAAGAACAAGGCAAAAGTGATGAGTGATGGGTGATGAGTAATGAGTGAAAGACGAAGAGCATTTATCTCTCCATTCATCACTCATTACTCATCACTTGCTTTAACTCGTCACTTGACACTCGTCACTGTTTTTGAGACACGAGGATTTTTTTCGTCCAGCCGATGGGGTCGAGGGGCGGGAAGTAGTATTCGTCCAGAAGGCGGAAGTGGCGGGCGGTGTGCCGCTCGACTTCTCGGGGAGGGTGAGTCTTGAAGCGGAACATGACTTCAAGTAATCTGCTGGCCGGAGACGGACGCACGGGCAGGTGAACGAGGTAGCCGCCGGGAGCGATGACGCGCGCCAACTCCGTGAGCCCTTCGCCGAGAGAGACGTATTCCAGCACTCCGCTCGTCACCACCAGCTCGAAGGTTTCGTCCGGGAAAGGCAGTGCCAGTACGTTGGCCTGCGCGAAAGAGACCTGATGCTTACGCCGCGCATGGGTGTTGCGCACGGTGCGACGCGCCCTGCTTAAAGATGTCGTCGATAAATCGACAGAGGTGATTCGCGCAGGCCGGTCGAGGACGCGGACGAGCGCGAGGGTTAAGAGACCTGTGCCGCAACCGGCGTCGAGGATGCGCGCGCCGCTCGAAAGGGGCAGGGGATTGTCGCGCAGGTATCGCTCGATGGATTGAGCGTAGCGATTGAACTTGAAGGTCAGGTCGTAGAGGCGTGCAAAGCGGTCGTAGAGAGTCTGCGGAGTGTTTTCGGTTTGCGTCGTGATTACTTGGCTTTGCATCGTTCTCCCATGTACACAGTCTTCTACCGCAGGGCGAGGGTCGGACGGCGAACGTTCCCGTCCCTCGTCTTCGGTAGCTGAATTGAAAAATCAGGCTGCTTTAATTTTCGTAGCATAGCAAAATTGAGCGGCGGCGTTAAATCAAATCGTGTTGCGGATTTCAGGAAGCGGGCGATTTGTGGTTGAATGAAGGGGAGGCCGAAAGCGCATTTTTTCAGAGATGGAGTTTCGAGGCCGAGGGCGTTTGTCCGTTTTCCGAAGTCTCTTTTGACGGTGGATAGAAGATGAGTTCAAGAAAACCGAGCGGAAGCACAAAGAAACCGACCGGAAGTAAAACGAGCAGCAGTAAAACGAGCGGAAGTAAAAGTTACCTTCCTTTCATTATCATCGGGGGCGTGCTTTTGGCGGCCATCGGCGCGGGCGCGATGCTCTACAGAAGCTCGGGCACGGACGCGCCCTCTTCGGCAGGAAGCACGAGCACGACATCTTCGCCCTCTTCTCAGGCGACGCTTCCGCCGCAGCGCGTCTCGCCCGCGAACGCTCCAGTGGGCGCGCAGCCGCCGCACGTCAGGGGCGACGTGGGCGCACCCGTGACGATTGAAGAGTTCGCCGATTTTCAGTGTCCTTCGTGCGCGCGGCTGCACGCCGAGCTGAAGAAGATAGAGGGCGAGTACGGCTCGAAGCTGCGCGTTATCTTTCGCAACTTCCCGCTCCCGTCGATGCACGAGCACGCCATCGACGCGGCGCGCGCCGCCGAAGCCGCCGGACGCCAGAAACGTTTCTGGGAGATGCACGACATGCTCTACGAGAAACAGGACATCTGGAAGAACGACCCCGACGTGCAGGCAACCTACACAGGCTACGCGCGCACGCTCGGCCTCAACCCTGAGCAGTTCAAAGCCGACATGAACGCTCCGGCCATCATCGAGCGCGTGCTCGCAGACCAAACGCGCGGGCGCTCGCTCGGCGTCACGGGCACGCCGACGCTCTTTCTCAACGGGCGCGAAGTTGACCCCAAGACCATGAGCGCCGATGGGCTGCGCGCCCAAATCGACGCCGCGCTGGCCGGAACGAAGAAGTGAAGGCAACCGGGCACAGAAGAGACGCGGCGCTCAGTTCGCCCGGCGAGCCGTCGGGCGAGCTTCGGATGCCGTCAGACGAGCTTGCGAGTTCGTCCGGCGAGCGTGTTGATTCGTCCGGCGAGCCCGAGATGGCGTCAGGCAGCCGCGTTGCCTGGCTCGATTATCTTGCCGTTGCCGTCGCGCTTGTGGGGCTGGCAGATGCCGTTTACCTGACATCTCAGCATTATGCGGGGAGCTACGTGCGCTGCGCCATCGTGACGGGCTGCAACGAAGTGCTGGGCAGCGCCTACGCGACCGTGAACGGCGTCCCCGTCGCGGCTTTCGGCTCGCTCGCCTACTTCGCCGTCTTCAGTCTCTCCATCCTCTCTGCCTTCGGTTACGCGTTTGCACGCCGCCTGCTTGCGCCCGTCGTCGCCCTGATGCTCGCCGCGACGCTCTGGTTTCTCTACGTGCAGGCGTTCATCCTCGGAAAGTTCTGCTCCTACTGCCTGCTCTCGGCCATCCTGACGCTCGTGCTCGTCGGCCTCGTCGTCGCCGGTCGCCTCCGTCGTTCCGTTAAAATCGCGGAAAAGTAGATTCTGCGTTCGGCATCGCAAGAAAACTCTCGGGCGCTCGTTCAAAGGGTGTGAGGGGAGAAGACTATTTGGACGGGAGGGACGAAAGATGAAGAGAGCTTGGCCGGCGCTTCTCTGCGGGACGTGCCTGATGCTGGCGGGTTTTTTGATGACTTTTGCGGCGAGGGGCGCATCGCTCAATGCTGAGGGCGGCGCTGTTGGAGATGTGGTCGAGCAGAGACCGGAATACGACGCGCCGGAGTACTACGGCTCGTCTCTGGTTGAAGTAATCGTCGATGGATTGCCGCGCGACATCTATCAGGCGCGCGGGCGTCGCTACGTGGAGGCGCTGAGGGGCGAAGAGTACGCCCTGCGCGTGCGTAATCCTTTTCCGGTGCGAGTGGCCGTGTCGCTGTCGGTTGACGGATTGAACACGATTGACGGGCGACGCACGTCGCGCTGGGATGCGAGCAAGTGGGTGATTGAGCCTTACCAGACCGTCACGATTAGCGGCTGGCAGGTGAGCCGCGAGCGTGCGCGCCGTTTCTACTTCACGACCGAGCGCGATTCCTACGCCTCGAAGATGGGGCGCGCTTCCGACCTCGGCGTTATCACCGCCGTCTTCTTCCGCGAACGCGGCGCACCCGTGCCACTCACGAGGTCGCGTCCTTCAACCGACCCGCAGCCTGAGCCGCGTTCGCATGAAGAGAAATCCGGGCGAGCCGAATCGCCTTCGCGCTCCGGCGTCGAGGGCAGCAGCCGAGCGCAAAAGGGCGTGGTGATTCCGAGTCCCGCGCCGGCGGACGATTACGCGGCGACAGGCATCGGGCGCTCCGTGCATCACGACGTTCGCTGGATGCATCTCGACCTCGACCCGCGCCCCGCAGCCGAGGTGACGATTCGCTACGAATACAGAGACGCGCTCGTGCGCCTCGGCGTCCTGCCGCGTCCATACCCTGAGCCCGACCCGCTCCGCCGACGCGAGCGCGCCAGAGGATTTGAAGAGCCGCGCTACGCTCCCGAGCCGTAGAGGCGAATTTTCAGATTCGAGAGAAACGAAGAGCCGCGAGCGAGCGCGGACGGACGCCGATGAGAAGGATTCTGAATCGGCGTCCGTCCGCGTTAGTTCGCGGCTCTTTCGCGTTTTTCGTTACCGCGACGCGCGCCTTCAACGTCGCGGGCGCAGGTCTTCCGTGTAGAGCTGTTTGTAGGCGCGGTAGTTTGACATCACTTTGAAGACGTAATCTTTGGTCTCGGTGAAGCCGACTTCGGAAGCGAAGACGCCGGGGTCTTTCTGGCCTGCGCGCTTGACCCAGCGTGCGACGCTGTCTTCGCCGCCGTTGTATGAAGCGGCGATGGCTTCGGGCAGGTCGGGGAACATGCCGAGCAGTTCGAGCAGGTATTCGGTGGAGAGGCCGATGGAGATTTCCGGACGGTAGAAATCCTCGTCGCGTAAGGTTTCGACGCCGATGCGCGCGCTGTACCTGGAAGCCGTATCGACGGTGAGCTGCATCAGGCCGCGCGCCGCCGCGCCGGATTTGACGCGCGGATTGAAGCCGCTCTCCTGCCGCATAATCGAGAGCAGCAGTCGCGGGTCGAGCTTTCGTTTCCCGATGGAGCGCAGGATGATTTCGCGGAAGGGCGCGGGGTAGTTAGCGCGCGCGGCGCTCGTCTGCGATTGCACGCTGGCCGCTCGTTTCGACGCGGCGCTCTTTGACGCGCCGCCGAGCGCGCCGAGGCGTGCGGTGGCGAGGCCGCCGTAGTAAGAATTGACGCCTTCGGGGATGGACAGGTAAACCTGTGCGGCCTGCTCTTTTCGTCCGGCTCGCTCAAGGCTGTAGGCCTTCAGATAGGCGACCTCGGACGAAGAAGTCTGCACGCCGCGCCCGAGGGGCGTGCGCAGAAGCTCGTCCGCCGTTCGCACGGCCGTCTCCCAGTCGCCGCGCGACACGTCGAGGCGCAGGCGTGCGAAAAGCGCGTTGGTCGCCGTCGGCGTGGCAGCGAAGCGCTCGCGCGTGCGCGCCACCCAGGGCAGCGCCTCTTCGGGGCGTCCGGCCTCGCGCAAACTGTCGATGACGTTCAGGTAAGCGTTCTCGATGCGCTCGCCCTGCGGGAAGCGCGCGGTGTATTCGATGTAGCGCGCCGCCGCTTCCTGCGCGCGCTCCATGCGCAGCAGCGTGGCGGCGACGTAGTAGAAGCCGTCGCGCCCGCCGAGCGTCTGCGGATAGGTATCGCCGAGTTTTTGAAAGACGGGCAGAGCGTCCGAGTAGCGTCGCTCCTGAAAGAGCGAGCGACCGATGCCGAACATCGCCGCCGGGACGTTCGGGTCGGAAGGATAGCGTTCGATGACGGCCTGCCAGTGTGCGCGCGCTTCGTCGAAGGCGCGGTTGGCGTGATAGACGGCGGCGCGCCGGATGTGCTCTTCGGGCGGAAGCTGTGTGAACGCGCCTTCGGCGGTGCGGGCGGCGCGGTCGAGACTTCGGACGTTGGCTAAAGCCTCGTCGCCCTGCGCGTCGGCGGTGAAAAACTCCGCGAAGGCGATGGGCTCAGGCGCAGCCGAGTTGGTCTGGGCGGCGCGCGGGCTTTCATGGGTTCGGACGCAGGCGAGCGAGAGCGCGAAGGTCGAAGCGCAGACGAGTAGAACGTGAGTCAATGGAGACATCAGTAGCCTTCGGAAACGAATTTGAGATGTTCGCGGGAGCGCGCGTGGCCGGAGGGTCGGGTGTTGGTTGTTCGTTCCCATCGACAGCGTCTTCGGCGCGCATCCACGCTATTCGGGGGAGATTTCTGCACGACCGGCGAGGACGCGTCAGATTCGAGGTCGCTCAAGCTCTCACGCGCGCCTCGCCGGTCGTCGAAGTGTTGGAGGCTGAAACTCGTTTAGATGTTGCTTCCGCAGGTCGGGCAGCCGCAATCGCAATCAATCGTGGTCGTGCCGCCCTTGCCTTCGCAGTAGGCGCTGCAATACTTGCTGCCTTCGTCCGCCGGGCAGGTGCACGCGGCGTTCGCACAATTCTTCTGTTTATCGTCGGCCATCGGTTTGCTTTCTCCTTTGGGATAGGTCTTACGGGTACGCGCCGCACATTCTAACAGCCCCACACGCTAAAGGAAATGGGCAGAGAGTTTTCGGTTTTCAGTTTTCAGCAGAAGACATGCTTTCTCTTCTGAAAACTGAAAACCGAAAACTGAAAACTCATTCCTCTTCGATTATCTCGAAGGTGGTGACTATCTCGGCGGTGGGGCGAAGGGTTGCGGCGACGCTGCAATACTTAGTCTCTGAAAGCTCGATGGCCTGCGCGACGGCTCGCTCGGAGAGTTTGCGACCGCGCAGGATGTGACGCACTTCGAGGCGCGTGTAGGCGCGCGGGTGCTCCGTCCGGCGCTCGCCCCTCACTTCGACGCGGTAGTCGGTCAACTGCTCGCGCTTCTTTTTGAGAATCGAGACGACATCGACCGCCGTGCAGCCGCCCAGAGCCAGCAGCAGAAGCTCCATCGGAGTGGCCGCGCTCGCGCGCTCGTGCTTCGTCTCGATGACCTGCGCGTGGCCGCCGGGGCTGATGCCTATAAAGAGTTCGTCGCCTGCAAGCTGGATAATTGCTTTCGCGCCCGCGTCGCTCATTTCTCTCACGCTCCTCCGTTTTTTCCTGAAGCATAGCACGACGGAAAATGAGACGCATGCCCGCCCGCGTCTTCTCCCGAAGTCAACGCGAACGGGTGAGCGGCTTGTATGCTACTCGGACAATCGTTATCAGTTTGATACAGAAAATAGGCCATTTTTGAGGGTTTCGCCTCGTCTCAAATTGACCGCAGTCGGCAACCCTGCGCGCGTTCGAGTGAATCAGACGTATAGCAGACGCTCTCCTCGTCGCACGGTTCGTGCGAGATTGCTTTTAAAACTTTCCCTGCGAGCGGTCGGGCATAAGGCTTGCTTCCTTGAAAGAGGTTCGGCCTCCGGCTGGCTCTAACGTCGAAGCTCTCCCTGAAATCAAACGGGCGCAAGATTCGGGTTCGCTCTCCCTTTTTGACGTGTAGCACCGCAGCTTCAAGTGGAAAGGTTCGAGGCCGCTTTAAGCTCGATGTTCTCATAAGTTTTGAAGTGGATAAAAAAGATGGAGGGAAGAGTTGATGAAAAGCATTAGACAGGTAATCTCAGTTTTGGTGATGCTCGCGCTGGTCGGCGTGGGCTTCACGGCGCAGGCGCAACGCCGCGCCTATCGTCTGACCGACCGGCAGGTCGATAATCTCATCCGGCGCATTGAGACGCGCTCCGACCGTTTCCGCGCGAGCCTTGATGCCGCGCTCGACCGCAGCCGTCTCGACGGCACCCGTTACGAGGACGACATCAACGCCTTCGTGCGTGATTACGAGCAGGCGACCGACAGTCTGCGCAGTCGCTTCAACGCGCGCACGTCAGTCGCAGCCGATGTCCAGTCGGTCTTGACCCGCGCCGCCGCCATCGACGGCTTTATGACGCGAAATCGTTTGAGCGTCCGCGCGCAGAACGATTGGGCGCTCTTGAGAACCGATTTGAACGAGCTGGCCACTGCTTACGGCGTCAACTGGAACTGGAGCGCGCAGACCACTACGCCGACCTACGGCTCGCAGCAGCCTTCGTACAACGCTAACGACCGGCAGCTCGACCGCATCATTCGTCGTATCGAGAACAACGCCGACCGTTTCCGCGCGAGTTTGACGAATGCGCTCAACACCAGCCGCATGGACGGTACGCGCCGCGAAGACCGCATCAACGACCTCGTCCGCGACTTCGAGACCGCGACCGACAATCTGCGTAATCGCTTCAACACCCGCGCGGCGGCAGCCGCCGACGTGCAGAACGTGCTCGACAGAGCCGTCCCCATCAACAACTTTATGAGCCGACGGCCTCTGACCACACAGGCGCAGAATGATTGGGCGACGCTGCGCACAGACCTCGACGCGCTGGCTTCGGCCTACGGCGTCGCCTGGAACTGGAACAACCGCGCCACCCCGACCTACGGCAATACCTATCCAACGCCCGGCGGCGGCGTCTACGGCACCGACGCCAGCCTGACCGGCACTTTCCGTCTCAACCCTTCGCGCAGTGACAACGCGCGCGACGTGGCCGACCGCGCCACGCGCAACCTGCCCTACGCCGACCGGCAGAGAATCCATGATGCCATCGTCGCGCGACTTGAGTCGCCCGAAATGATTGCCATCGAGCGCAGAGGGATGAACGTCACCATCGCTTCTTCGCGCGCTCCGCAGACGACCTTCACAGCCGACGGTCGGGAGCGCACCGAACAGCTTCCCAACGGCATCACGGCGCGCGTCAGCGCAACTCTGACGGGCGACCAGCTCATGGTCAGTTCGCAGGGCTACAGGGAGAACGATTTCAGCGTCACCTTCGCGCCGATTGACGGCGGGCGCAGCCTGCAAGTGACGCGGCGCATCTTTTCCGAACGTCTCAATCAGCCCGTCGTCGTCCAGAACACCTACGACCGCACGGCTGACGTGGCGCTCTGGAACAACGTCTACAACGGCACGGTCGGCCACCCGACCGGCACCGTCGCCACGACAGGCGACTTCATCATCCGCGACGGCGAGACACTCATCGCCACGCTCAACAACGACGTTTCGACCAAGACCGCGCGCGAAGGCGACCGCTTCACGATGACCGTGCGCTCGCCCGCCGAGTTTGAAGGCGCGGTCATCGACGGCACCGTCAGAAGCGTCGAGCGCGGCGGACGCATCACCGGACGCTCTGGCATGACGCTCGACTTCGAGAACATACGACTGCGCGACGGGCGCAGCTTCAGGTTCGAGGGCTTCGTCGATAGCGTGCGGACAATGGGCGGCGAGACGGTTCGCATCGACAACGAGGGCAGCGTGCAGAACGACGACAGTCGGGGCACGACGACGGCGCAGCGTGCGGCCATCGGCACGGCGGTCGGCGCGATTATCGGCGCGATTGCCGGAGGCGGCAAAGGCGCGGCCATCGGCGCGATTATCGGCGCGGCGGGCGGCGCGGGCTCCGTCTACGTGCAGGGACGCGACGACCTCGAACTCCTGACCGGCTCGGAAGTGACCGTTCGCGCCAGCGCGCCGAACAGGTAAACACGCGCTCGCTCTGAAAACAGCGACGAGCTAAAGCAAGCAGCCCACGACTTACGGAAGTCGTGGGCTGTTTTTTTGCTTCGTCTCTCGTCAGCTCTTTTGCAGAAAAATCGTGTCGTAAGCGCCTCGCCGGCGGAAGCCCGCGCGGGCGTAGAGGGCGAGAGAGGGCGCGTTCTGTTCGTTGGCGAACAGGGTGACGGATTTCGTGCGGCGCAGAAGGTTGCGCGTGAGTTGCGAGAGACAGCGCAGGCCGTAGCCCCGTCCGCGTTCTTCGTGTCTGACGTAGACGCCTTCCAGATAATTTACCTCCGGCGTCTCGGCGACGACGTCTGCCTTGAAGATGAGACGCCCGCCCTCCCGCCAGACCCACACGCGCCCGCGCGCGACGCGCTGCGCGCAACGTTCACGAAAGCCCTCCGCATCGACTTCCAGAGGATTGACGCCGCTTTCCTCGTAAGCGAGCCGCGCGTGCAGCTCGACGACGGGTTCGAAGTCTTCGAGCGTGGCCGGGCGAAGTCCGTGGACGGCCTCGTGCGCTTCGAGAGGCCAGCGTTGCTCGAAGAGCATCTCACGGCAGGCCATGCGCACGCTCTGCCCGCCCTCCGCATAATATTGCCAGAAGCGCCTGACGCTCTCCTGTTCCCCGATGAGCATGTGCGTCTGCCTGTATTCTCGCGCGAGGCGTGCGAAGCGTGCGAGGGCGGCGTCGGTTCGCGTCTCGAACATCGTGGCGTGGCCGATGAGGGCGACGCCTTCGAGGCGTCCCTGTGCGTTGCGGCAGGTGTAGAAAGTCCCTCGATTGGCCAGGCTCAGCAGGCCGTTGTCACGAATCAGACCCGACATGTAGGCCGTGTGCAACGGACGCCGCGCGAGGAAATCGAAGACCTCTGCGCGGTCCGCCTCGCGTGCCGGAAGAGAGAGAAGCGAGGCGCGGGAGAAATCATTCGAGCCTTGCGAAAAATTATGTGCGAGCCGATTCGTTTCGGGAGATGTTCTGTAAGCCGGGCTGGCGCTCATCATGCTACTCCTCTGGGTAGGCGTCTGAAGGCGTGGATGGAGGAAAGCGCGAGGGAAGCTTGCGTCTTCTGTCATCGACGTGTGCCCTTACGCATTTGCACGCGGGAGGGGCGGTCGTTCTTCTTCTGCTGCTACTTTGAAGTGCTCGCGTTAACGATGCTGGTGTAGCCCGAGCTGCCGCCGCTATGGAAGGCGCGGACGCGGAAACGGTAGGTGGTCGCGCGCACCAGTCCGGTGTTCTGGAAGCTTGTGACGCCCGCTCCGCGCTGCGCGACTTCGACGAAGTTGGTGCAGGTCGCGCCCGTGCAGCGTTCGATGCTGAAGCCCTCTTCGTTGTTCGACTTGTCAACCCACGTCAGATTAATCTGGGTGGTCGAAGCCGCCTTCGCTGTGAGCGTGGTGGGCGCGGCTGGCATTGGGTCACGGACGGGCACGACGGAAGCCGTCGGGTCGCCGTAGATGAGAGCGTTGTTGGCTTGATTCGCCACGTCGGAGAGCAGGGCTCCGTCGGAGAAGAGCACGCCGTCGCCGAGAAGCTTGCCGCCGTCGGCGAAGAGCACGCCGTCTGAGAGCAGCGCGCCGCTACCGACCAGAGAGCTGACCGAGACGAAGTTTGAGCCTTCGCTGATGGTGATGCCGTTGCTCGTGAGAATGTTATCACTGAGGACGACGCCGTCTGTCAGGAGCGTGCCGTCAACGAAGAGCACACCCGAGCCGCCCAGAGTCGTGCTGACCTGCGTCGCGTCGGAGAGCAGCACGCCGAGGTCGTAGATTTTCTGGTACTGCGTGACGAGATTCGAGCCGGTGGCGAAGGTGTTGTCGAGGATGATGCCGCCGCCCCACTTGAAGTAGTGACCGGCGATGGTGGTTTCGGGCGTCGGAGTCGTGCAGCCGGAGCAGAGAAGCGGAGCGCCGAGCGCGGGCGCGGGCGAGAGGTCTGTGCGAACCTGCCTGGCGAGCCGCATCGCGCCTTCGAGATTGACCTGCCCCGCGCCCTGCTCGAAATTGTTGTAGCCTGCGAGCGGCTGAGCCGTGTACATGAGGATGGCTTTGACGAGGTTGGGCGTCAAATTGGGGTTGGCTTGCAGCAGGAGCGCCGCCGCGCCGGAGACGATCGGCGTCGCCATCGACGTTCCGCTCAGATACATCTGCTCGCGTTTGTCCGAATCGCTGACGTTGGCGTCGAGCGAGGGATTACTCACCACGAGCGAATTTGACGGCGATTGCGCGTCGATGATTTTGTTGCCGGGAGCGACGAGGTCGGGCTTAATCAGATTGTCGTAAGTTTTGTTTCCGAGCAGGTCGGTGGAGGCGCTGCGAGTGGGGCCGCGAGAGCTGTAGGTGGTGATGATGTCGTCGCTGCGATAATCGGTGCCGAAGGTGTTGGAAGCGCCGACGGTAATCACCGAAGGGTCGTTGCCGGGCGAGTGAATCTGCCCGTAGAGCTTGTTGCCTGCGCCGTCTTTGCCTTCGTTTCCGGCGGCGGCGACGACGACTATTCCGGCATCCACCAGGCGACGCACGGACTGGCAGAGCGGGTCGTCCCTGTAAGAATCGACGGCGGAGGTGCCGAGGCTGAGGTTGACGACCTTGATGTTGTAGGTCGCGTTCGAGCGGTTGGTCATAATCCAGTCGAGCCCGCTCATCAGAGACGAGACCGTGCCCCTGCCCTGAGAGTCGAGCACGCGCAGGTTGATGATTTTAGCGCCCGGCGCGATGCCGAGATATGCGCCGCTTGCGATAGCGCCGTTACCGGCGGCAATCGACGCGACGTGCGTGCCGTGCCCGTAGGGGTCGTCGGTGCGCCCTTCGCCCGTGAAGTCCTGACTGTAGACGACGCGCCCGTTGAAAGAGGCGTGATTCGTGTACATGCCCGAATCCATGACGACGATGCCGATGCCCGTGCCGTCGTATTTCGAGCCGCCCATGATGCGCGCGGCGTCCGCGCCGGTCGTCAGAGAGAGATGGCCGAGCAGCTTGACACTTCTGTCGAGCGAGACATACTTGACATCCGAACGATTCGCCATCGCATCGACCGCGCCAGCAGGCAAGCTCACCGCGCGGGCGTTGAAGTTCTGGAAGGAGCGACGAACGCTTCCGCCGTTGCTGCTGAGCGCCGAGTCGAGCGTAGAAGTCCAGTCGCCTTTCGCTTGGATGACGACGTTGACGCGCTCGCCTGAAGAAGATTTGAGCTTCTCGCGCAAATCGTCGGAAACCTTCTGCTTCGTTTGTACGAGCTGCGCGCTGGCCTGACCGACGAGCGGGCTTCTGCCCGCGACGAGCAGAGTGATGCTCAGGGAGAAAATCAGTCCGAGCGAGATAAAGCTTCTCTTAAATGTGGGGCGCATCTGGGTTGTCATTTTCGACCTCTAACGAATCGTTCAAAGAATCTGCCTGCGGGGTGCGTCGGAATTTAAGACGCCGCGCTGTCGGAACATCTCTTGGCAACGGCTGTACCACTTGCAGGGCGACGGGCAAAATCTCAGTTTTCCCGCGTAAAAACGCGGAAACCGCGATTTCCGAGCGCATAGGGGCAGAAGGGGCGGGCGATTCGGTCGGTCAATCTGAAAGCGACATTTCGGTCAGATAGAAAGCCTTGAAGTCAGACCAGCACGTTTCTCAAGAAGCGTCGAGGCGGCATGTAGAGCCTTGAAATCGAATTCCGGAGGAGTGTTCGGGAAGGCAAGCTCGTCGGACTTTTGAGTTGGCCGAAGGGCGGTTTTCGGTAGATGTCGAAAGAGTTTCTGACGGAAGAGATAGAGGCTTACCGCGACCGCATGTGGCGGCGTGAGGAAGAGGCGCGCGTCGAGACGGCGGAGCAGGCGGAGAAGCTAATCGAGGTGGTCGGCTTCTGCGCGGCCTTGACGGACGCGCGCCGCCCAGGCCCTTCGCTCTACATCGCCGTCTGCGGCCGGCGCGACGCACACATGCCGCGCAACGTCCAGAAAGACCCCGAGAGCAGCCTGACCTGGCGAATCAAGGACGACTTGATGCGGCGCGGGCGGGTCTACTACGCGAAGCTTGCGCGCGGGCGTGCGACCTTCATCGCGCCGCGACTCGTCCCGCACTTTCAGGCGCTCTGGGGCGTGGCTCGAAAGAAGGAAGCGGAAGTTTTGTCCGGCGAAGCGCGCGCTATCCTGAAGGTCTTGCGGCGCGAATGGGAGATGGGCACCTGCGACCTGCGCATGGAGGCGCGCATCGTCGAGCGCCCACGCTTCACACGCGCTCTCGACGAATTACAACGCACGCTCAAGGTCGTCCCCTCGGAGGTGCTCTACGAGCCGACGTTCACCTACATCTGGACGCTCGCCGAAGCGCGCTTCGCAGAGCAGCTCAGCATGAAGGTGAGACGCGAAGAGGCGCTCAGGGAACTGGCGCGAGCATTCCTCGACGCGGCGGGGCTGACCGTGCGCGGCGAACTGGCGAAAGTCACAGGACTCTCGCGCCCCGACGCCGGACTCGGCAACCACGCGCTCGTCCGCGAAGGCTATGCCCGACGCCTCGACACGGGCGTCTATTGTCTCGCCGACCTTGCGACGCGGCTGAGATAAGAAGAAGGGAAAAGGAAGCGGGGAAAGATACAGGGAAGAGAACGAAGTTGAATTGATGCCCGTTCAATTCGTTGCTTCGGGCTCTGCCCGTCGGCTTTCGTCAATCCACTTGAGAACGTGCTCGGCCACGTTGAAGAGGTCGAGAGGCTTAATCAGGTAATCCTGCGCTCCGGCCTTCAAGGCTTCCTCTTTCTCTGCCGGCAGGGCGCGACCGGAATAGAAGAGAATGGGCGTGTGTGGAGATAGCTGGCGCAGCGCACGACATATCGTAACGCCGGAGGCATCGGGGAACGTGTGGTTGAGCAGGTAGAGGTCGAAGCGCTCGCTCTGAGCCAACCGGAGACACTGAATCGCGTTTCCTGCCGACGTGACGCGAAGTCCCGCTCGTTCCAGCATGAGGGTCATCAGGATGCGCGTGTCGTCGTGGTCTTCGACGTAGAGAACGTGACCTTTTATCGGCTGCATAACTCACCCTCGGGGAGAAAGTTGATTGTCAAATCCGAGACGACGCCGCGCTCGAAGCGCCGCGAGTGATTCGCCCTTATCCGTTCCGGTTTCCTTCCCCTTGTCTCAGGCGGTTGCGATTGCCTTCGCGGAGCATTCTCTCGACCTCTTCCTGCGCCTCGAACTCGTTGCGCGCCGCGTCGAGCGCGTAGGGCGTGTCTTCCCGAACAATGTCGAGGCGAAGAAGAGCGCGTGCGGTTTCGGCTTCGCTGAGGCCGCGACTGGCCGCCGCTTCTATCATCTGGAGGCGCGTCTCAAGCTCGGCGCGGTGAGTGCGCGCGTCGTTGGCGATGCGTTCGAGGCGCTGGCGGTCTTGACGCAGGTCGGCTTCGAGCTTGGCGCGCTCGCCGCCCTGAAGCGCGGAGGTCTGTTGAAGTCGGCGCTCGACGAGCGTCGTGTCGCGCTCGGCGCTTGTGAGCACGCGGGCGGCGGTCAGACGCGCGGCCAGCGTCTCGCGGTAGGCGTCGGCGAGCAGACGGTTGTTCGCTTCCATCTCTTTGAGCGTCTGTCGCTCGTGGGCGCTCAGCTCTTTTTGAAACCAACCGAGTTCGTCAGCCGTGATACCGTCAGCCGCCAGCCTGTCGCGCAGGCGCGTCTCCCAACGACGCCGGTAGAGCAAAAGGAAGAGGCAGACGAACGCCGCCGCGACTGTGCCGATGCCGAGCGACGTGAGCGCAAAGAGCATCCAGACGCCCGCATCTTCCGTCGCCGTCAGGTATTTCCAGAGGAAGACGAGCGGAGCGGGCGGGACGATTAAAAGAAAAGCCAGCCAGGGAGCACGCCGCAGCAGCGTCGCCGTCAGTCTCTCGCGGCCGGTCAATCGGCCTGTCTCTTGCGTCTCGTTCATAAACTTTCTGCCTGGTCGTCGCGCCCGTTCGCGCAAGTGCGCGGGCGAGGCAAAGCGCCTGTTCGCGCGCGCCTTCTGAATGAAACAAAGACCCGGATTCGCGCGCTCGCGCTTTACCCTATCACGGACAAACTTTCTGCCCCAAGCGCGTCCGCCCCTGTACGCATCTCGGCGGCGAACAGGCTATAATCGAAAGCCTCCCGGAATTGGAAGCGAACGGATTCAGGAGAAGCGATGAAAGCAGGACTGAAAAGAACCGTCAAGGCGTTCGTGCTCGTCATGCTCGTTTGGTGCGTCGCAGGCGCTACCACCGAGGCGCAGAACCGCGAGCTGGACAGGATTCGTCGAGACAGCCGGAGTACGAGCGTACGCAGCGTCACCATCCCTCTGACGCTTCGCCTGCGCGAACCCAAATCGCAGACCGAGATTCAGTCCATCGAATACCTGACCGTGCTCGAAGACGGCGAGGAACAGGAGATTCTCTCGCTCAGGGGCGGCATCCGCTCGCCGCTCTCGCTCGCCATTCTCGTACAGGACGACTCAGTCTCTTCGGTCGGCAACGAGATAAGCGGCCTCGCCGCGTTCATCCGCCGACTGCCGCCCGGCTCGCGCGTGATGATTGGCTACCTGCGCTCTGGGTCGCTCTCCGTCCGGCAGCGTTTCACCACCGACCTCGAACGCGCAGCGCGCGCGCTTCGCATCCCGCTCAGCTCTTCTTCCGCCGCGCCCTACAACCCTTACGTCGAACTCGTCGAGGCGCTCAAGCGTTTCGAGTCGCAGCCGGTCGGGCGACGCGCTTTGCTGCTCGTCTCGGACGGAGTCGATGTCTCGCGCGGCCTGGATTCGTCCTCGCCCGCCCTGAGCGTCGATTTGGCGCGCGCCATCAACGAAGCGCAACGCCGCAGCGTCGCCGTCTATTCCATCTACGCGCCGACTGTGGGGACGACAGCCGGAGGACAATCACAGCTCGTCAGCAACGGTCAGGGCTCGCTCAAGCGCCTCTCCGAAGAGACCGGCGGACGCGCCTTCTTTCAGGGCTTGAGCGCCCCCGTCAGCTTCAATCCCTTCCTCAAAGAAATCAGTAACCTGCTGCCCCGTCAGTTCGCTCTCACCTATCTCTCGACCCACGCCGGAAAGGGATTCCACCGCATCAAGGTCGTCGCCGACGTGAAAGACGGCGAAATCCTCTACCCTTCGGGCTACGTGCGCTGAGGCGAGTTTTCGGTAGTAGGTCAGTTTGAAATCTGAACCTTTTCTTTTAGTTTTAGCGGTGCTAGCATCCCCTCTATGAGCGAAGGCCCCACCCAAGACATCTCTCAGAAGTACGATACCAAGCCCACGCTTGAAACCGTCCTGCTACGCCTTGACGAGCTGCGGGCGGTAGTGGAGAGGCGATTCGACGAAGCGGAAAGACGATTCGACGAGACGGACAGGCGGCTCGATAGCTTACAGGCTGAAGTCGCAGGGGTGCGCGAAGAGATGCGCTCCGGCTTCCGCAAGGTCGAGCGTCAGGTGGGCATTCTCAGTAAGGAGCTGCTTGAGTTGAAAGCCGACCACAGCGGGTTAGAAGACCGCGTTGAAAAGTTGGAAGAGTCGAGGGCTTAAAGTACCGTATGAGTGATGACCCTATTAATCCTGAAGTTCCAGCCGGGGCTCTAGGGCAGTCCATGTCAGATGTTTATGCGGATTTCGGGGATGACCTGACAGCAGACATTCGCCTAAAAGAACAGATGGATGATATAGCGTCTCAGATAGAAGACGCTGAACGGCGCTTAGCGGCGTCAGATAAATCACAAGAAGAACGCCTGGACACACTAACCCATGTCTTTGCGCAGTTGACCGTTTGGCGAATCGACCATGTCCGAGGGAAGATGCAAGCCAATCAAGTGGAGATGGACGAGCTTAAAACAGAAACCCGCGAGATGATTTCAGAGCTAAAACAGATGGTGGCCTAAGCGATGGGTTCAATCGGTGACATCATCAAGGCGTTAAAGTCCGTTCTCCTAATAGCCGACGACCTCCAAAGGTATCACGCGGAAATCAAAGACATCCGGCGGGAGTTAAGAGACCTGACGATTATCGTTCCACGCCTTAGCTCAAGAGGTGCGCCACTCAAAAGAGCGCGCCGCCGCCGAGAAGGACAATCTGCTATTGGAAGTTGAAAACAAGCTGCTCAGTCTCGACAGGCGATTGCCGCCGAAGGAAGAAGGGGATTAAAGGTAGTGGCTCAGTTTGAAAATTTTCAGGAGACCTGAAAGAGAACCTGCTTTAGAGGCTCGGCGTGTCTTCGACCGCCGCCGCCGCACCGTCATTGCCGCCGGACTGCGACTCTTCGGCGTCGAGATATTTGATGAGCACCACTTCGTTGTGCCGCTCGTTGTAGACCATCTCGTCAACCATGTTGCGTGCGATGAGGATGCCGAAGCCGCCGGGACGCAAGCCCATCTGCTCGCGGAAGCGTTCGTGCTGCATGGGGTCGTTGTCGGGGTTGAGGATGGCGGAGTGATAGAGCGATTCGATTTGGAAACCTTCGCCGGGGTCTTTGATGCGATAGAGCACGATGCGCGGCGTGCGCAGGTAGCCGACCTCGATGCTCTGCGCGGGGTCGTTCTTGCCGCCGTGCTCGATGGCATTGCGAAGCATTTCGCGGAAGGCGTAGGTGATGCTGTCGCGAGTGTCTGCGGGTAAATCGGTCTTGAGCTGCGACATCAATCTTTCCAGAGGGTCGAGCGCGGCCATCGAACAGGGGACGCGAAGCTCAATCCATTCGGGGCGAGCCGAGAGCACTTCAATGCCTATCTCCTGCGGGACGAGGGCGAAGGCCGAGTTGACGGCCGAGAGCAGCTCGTTCATGTCGAAAGGCTTCGCCAGAAAGTCGCACGCGTGCTCGCGCATCGCGCTGATAACGGCGCTCGGCGTGGACATCGCCGTCATCATAATCACGCGCAGCTCCTTGTCCTGCTCCCTCAACCTCGACAGCATCTCAAGCCCGTCCATGCCCGGCATCATAATGTCCAAAAGCGCCACGTCCACGCCCTCGCGCGCCAGCCTCTCCAGCCCTTCGCGCGCATCACGCGCACCCGTCACCTCGTAGCCCGCCCGCGACAAAGCGACCGTCACAAGCTCCTGCAACTCCGGGTCGTCGTCAACCACCAGAATCCTTTTAGACATTCACACCTCGTAAAAGCAGTAAATCGTGAATCGTAAATCGTGAATAGTTTGAGCTTGATGAGGCCTGGAAGCTGAAAGAGAAAGCGGCTGGATGAAGAAGCACTCAAGCCACTATTTACGATTTACGATTCACGATTTACCAGCTTGTTCCATCGAAAGAAGCAGCGCGTCGGTGGCGACGCGCCGGTTGATGTTGACGGCGAGCCGGGCGCGCAGCTCTTCGATGCCGGTGAGCCAGCGCGCGGCGCGTCGGCTTTCGAGTCCGGCGCTCATGCGCGTCAGACGCTCGCGCAAGTCCTGATTGACGAGGGTGGCCTCGGTCGTGCGATCTGCGTCGAGCGTGAGCAGCCAGAGGTCTCGGACTAGAGTTTCGAGCAGGTCGAGACGCGGCTCGTAATCATCTTTGCGCTTGGCGTCGCTCAGTTCTTCGGAGGCGCGCAGGAGCCGGGAGCGGTCTGTCTGCGGCGTGAGCGCGTCGAGGACGTTGAGCATCAGGTCGCGCTCGGCGCGGTACGTGTCGAGGTTAAGCTCAAGGGCTTGAGCCAGTCGCCCGCGCGAGAAATGCGCGGCGAGTCGCGCCTCTTCGCCGGAGCGTCTGCGATGTTTGACGAGATACTCTTCGATTTCCGAAGGCGCAAGGGGCGCGAAGCGAATCGTCTGGCAGCGCGAGCGGATGGTCGGCAAGATGCTTGCCGGGCGCGACGTGACGAGGATGATGTGCGAGGTCGGATGCGGTTCTTCGAGCGTCTTTAAGAGCGCGTTGGCGGCGTTCTTGTTCATCCGATCGGCCTCGTCGATGATAAGGACGCGCGCGCGTCCTTCGTACGGTCGAAAGTTGGTCTCGCGCTCAAGGTCGCGCGCGGCATCGACCAGAATCGAGCGATTGTACGGCAGCACCACGCCAACGTCGCCGTGCTCGCTCCAGACAACTCGCCCGCGCGCTTCCTTGTCGTCTGCCGCCGGATAGACGAACTTTCCCGCGCGCACGCACGAAGAACACTCGCCGCAGGCTTCCACCCCGCGCGGCTTCAGGCAGTTGAGCGCGCGCGCCAACTCAAGCGCGAACTGCTTTTTGCCGACGCCCTCTTCGCCCACGAACAGCAGCGCGCCCGCCACGCGCCCCGCCGCGAGCATCCGCCGCAGAATCTCCTGAGCACGCTTGTTTCCGACGAGACGGGAGAACATAGAAAAGTTTCAAGTCGCAGGTTTCGGGCTTCAAGTTTCAGGTCGAAGTCTTCAAGCTTGAGACCTGGAGGTTGAAGCCTGAGAATCCAGAAAGGGCATCACAATCTTCATTACATGCTGATGTGTCTCTTCGATTGAAGCACTGGCATCGACGATGCGGACGCGCTCGGGCTCGGCGGCGGCGATTTGGAGATAAGCTTCTCGGACGCGCGCGTGAAAAGCCGCGTCCTCGGCGTCGAGGCGGTCTCGCTCGTGGCCTCGCTCTTCGCGCCGACGGGCGCGGCGACTGCTTTCGTTGACCGTCAGGTCGAAGATGAGCGTCAGGTGCGGCTTGAGTCCGCCCGTCGCAAGCTCGACCACTTCTCTGACAAGCTCCGGCGAGAAGCCGCGCCCCGCGCCCTGATAGGCGACGGTCGCATCCGCATAGCGGTCTGACAGAACGATGTGGTTAGTTTCGAGCGCGGGGCGGACGAGAGCGCGGACGTGCTGCGCGCGGTCGGCTGCGTAGAGCAGAAGCTCTGCGAGCGGGTCGATGTTCTCCTGCGAGTCTAAGAGCGCGGCTCTCAAGCGCATCCCGAGCGGCGTCCCGCCCGGCTCGCGCGTGCTGACGACCTCATGGCCGCGCAAGCGAAGCTCGCTGGCGAGCATACGCAGTTGCGTCGATTTCCCGCTCCCGTCGATGCCTTCAAAGGTGATGAATGCGGCGGCCAACTGTCGGGATTCTCCGTTCGGTGGTGTCAGGCTACGGCAAACGTCGCTCTCAGCCCTCGGACTGTCCGAAGCCGTCGGATGTCGGCTCGGCCGGTGAATCGGACGGGTGCGAGGAAGGGCGCGTTTCGCCTGCCGGTCGTCGTGCGTGAAGGATGGTCGAGATGGCGTGTTTGAAGATGAGCTGTTCCTGCGAGCCGGATTCGAGCAGCACCGAAAACTTGTCGAAGCTCTTGATGCGTCCCGAAAGCTTCGCGCCGTTTGTCAGGTAAATCGTCACCGTGTTTCTTTCGCGGCGTGCCGTGTTCAGAAACGCGTCCTGGATATTCTGAGGAGAAGATTTCGTATCCACTGCTTGACCCATACCCTTTTGAACAGGAAAACTCAATATCGCCAGATTACACCAAACGCAACACTAAAGTCCAAAAAATCAAGTCTGTCCAAGTCTGGAGTCGAGAGTCTGGAGTCTGGAGTCAGAAGCAAAAGCATTTGGCTTTGACTCTAGACTCCGGACTTCAGACTCCAGACTTCTTCAAGATGCCGGGCGATTTGTTCCTGCACGCGGGAGTCGTCGCCGAAGCCGTCGAACCATCGCGTGCCGGGCTCGCGGCGAAACCATGTGAGCTGGCGCTTGGCGTAGTGGCGCACGTCGAGCTTGCTCTGTTCGACGGCGCTCTCAAGGCTGCGTCTGCCTTCGAGGTATTCCACGACGCGACGATAGGCGTGCGCGCCGAGCGCGTTTGAATCGGCGGGGACGCCGCGCGCGAGAAGGCTTCCGACTTCTTCGACGAGTCCGGCGCGGAAGTGTGCCTCGGTGCGCGCGTCGATTCGCCGGTAGAGTTCGGCGCGCGGCGGGCAGAGGGCGCAGACGTGTATACGCGAGGCGACGGCGGGAGGCGCGGGGCGTTCTCCTCGCTGCTCGGAGAGCGGCCTTCCGGTTTGCAGGCGAACTTCGAGCGCGCGCTGAACGCGCGACCAGTCGCGCTCCTGCAAGCGCGCGGCGGAGTCGGGGTCGAGGCGTCTGAGAAGCTTGTGCAGGTGCGCCGCGCCGCGTCGCTCGCGGAGGCGTGTGAGTCGTCTGCGAAGCTCTTCATCCGTCGGCGGGCTCGGAAAGAAGGGCTCGCGCAGAGCACGCAGGTAGAAGCCTGTGCCGCCGACCAGCAGCGCCAGCGCGCCTCGCGCCTCTATCTCTTCAATCTTGGCAAGCGCCGCGCGCGCCCATTCTCCGGCGGTGTAGTTGATTTCAGGCGAGACGAAATCGAGCAGGTGATGCGCGACGCCGCGACGCTCCACCGGAGGCACTTTCGCCGTCGCTATCTCGATGTCGCGGTAAACCTGTACGGAGTCGCAGTTGATGATCTCGCCGCCGAAGCGCAGCGCGAGCGCGATGCCAAGCTCGCTCTTGCCCGAAGCCGTCGGGCCGACGATGGCGACGACTGGCTGCGCTTTTGTCGGGGACGAACTCACGCGCGACTCAGCACGAGACGAAAGACCAAGACCAGCCACACGAGCGCCAGCAGCAGCAGCGCGCCCGCCCCTTGCGCGCGTGAGAACCTGAACGCACGACTCACAGCAGAAACTCCCTCAACTCTTCATCGGTCGGGCGCACGAGAGCGCGCCCTCCGGCTTCAAACACCGGCACATAGCCCTGCCGCGTCAGCCGATACATCGAACGCAGCGCGCCGAAATCGCTCGCCACGTCGCGCTCCCCGTAAGCGACGCCGTGTGTCTTAAGCCACGCCCGCGCCGCCGAGCAGAGCGGACAACCCGGCACGACATAGAGCGTTACAGTCGCTTCATGAAGCATATCTTTCATCGAGATTATTTAGGATTGATTCATCGGTTCATCGGTTCATTGATTCAATGTTATTGATTCGTCGAACCATTTCTTCATAGGCTCAATGAAGAAATGAACCAATGAATCAATTCTCTTCAGTAGAGTTTCGTCAGGGCGATGCCGGTGTAGTAAGCCTTGAGAATCTTGTCGTAGCTGAGGCCGTTGCGGGCGAGGCCGTAGGCTCCGACCTGACACATCCCGACGCCGTGTCCCCATCCGCGCCCTCTGAAGATGTAGGCGCTGATTCTGCCCGCGTCGTCGTAGCGGCGCTCGACGACGAAGAGCTGCTCGCGCAGTCCGAGCGCGGAGCGAATCCTTCCGCCGCGAAGGTGAACTGTGCCGTTCGTGCCTTCGATTGCGAGGTCGAGCACGCGGCGCGACGCTCCGCGCTCGACGACGCGCAGGTCAACGAGCGAGCCCGTGTTTTTCGTCCAGCGTGCGAGACGACCCGAAACCTCCGAGGGGCTGAGCGTGACAGTCCAGTTCGTGAAAGGCGAGGAGCGTTCGGCGGACGCGCCGCCGGGCGCAGGACGCACTTCGAGGTAATCGACCTCGCCGCGCAGGTCTGTGTGATAGACGACGGGCTCGCCGCCCACCAGTGCGACTTCGCGCACGGCGTAGAGAGCTTCGCCGAAGGCTCGGAAGAGATGAGCGTCGCGGCTCACGCTCAGCGCGCGCTCGCCGCCTCGCCCTTCCGATGTACGAAGAACCAGCGCGCCCTGAGCGGAGGGTCGCGCCGTCGCCTTCTGTAAACGAAAGAGGCCGCGCGCTTCGACGAGGTGCGCGACGGCGCGCAGCGCACGCGCGCGAGAGAGAGGCTGGCGCGGGCGAAGCGTCGCGTCGGCGTGAAGCGCGAGGTGGCCGTCGCGCAAAAGGAGCGCAACGTCGGCGCGGTGGCGCGCGGGGATTTCGTCTGCGTCGCGGAAGGCGAGCAGGTATTCAACGTCGGCTCGGTTGAGCAAAGTGTCTGCGCGACTCTCGCCGTCTACGGCTTCGGCGAGCGCGGTGCTGAAAGCGGGCGGGCGCAGCGCCTCGTTAGACACGACCGGCACGCGCACGACGCGCGCGAGCCCCGCGACGAGACTCAAAAGAGCGCGTACTTCGTCGAGCGCAACCGGCGTCGAGAGCCATTCGTCCGTCAGTCTCGAAGGCAGCATGTCGAAGCCGTGCGATTGCAAAAGCGCCGCGTCGCGTGCGCTCGTCGTGTGCGCTTCGCTGCGAAGGCTCGGCAGGTCGCGCGAGGAACGGACGAGATGAGGCTCGAAGCCGTCGCGCCCTTCGACGGCGCACTCGCGCCCGCGCAGGTATGGGACATGAGCGCCGCCGAAGATGTTTTCGGCGTGCTCGGTTCGACCGCCGCACGTCGAAGTGTAGAGCGCGTTGATGACTTCGCCGTCAAAAGTGGCGACGCGCCCGCGCGTCTCTTCGACGGCGCGGTCGGTCAACTGGTGCTCGGTCTGTCTGCCGCCGTAGACCTGTGAGCGCGTGGTCGGCAGGAGGTCGAAGCCCTCGCTTGAGAACTGCCCGCGATGGCTGACGGCGTAGGTGCGCGCGGCGACGGCCTGCGCCTTCAGGGCTTCGATGGCCGGATAGCCGCCCGGCGAAAGCTCGTTCGGCACGACGCCGCGCAGGTAATCTTCGAGCCCGACGACGTTGACGACCGTCAGCGTCCCGCGCAGGTTGGCGAAGACTTCCAAACGACCGCGATACGTCTTCTCGTTGAAACGCAGAGGATGCTGCGCTTCGTCGCCCGAGATGAACGTGACAGGCGCACGCAGCTCCGAAAGAGGAACGCTGCTCTTCGCAGACATCGCATACATGACCGCGCCGCGCGTCGCCGGAGAGACACGTGCGGCAAGTTGCACGCTCGACGCGCGCCTTCCCGAAGGAGCATCTGCCGCGCTTCGCCTTGCGTCTGCGCCGCGCGTGCTCTTCGGCGTTGCGCCTGCGCCGTTCGTGCCTTTCGCCGTCGCGCTTCCGCCGCTCGCGCCTGCGTTTGTTCCGGCGCTCGCGCTTGATGCGTTCCGGGTAGCATCGTTTTCAAACTCCTCCGTTGCAGAAAGCGAAGCGAAATTTTCGGTCGAGTCCTCAGTCTGAGGCGACGGAGAGGTGCGCGGGTAAGCGCGCGGCTCGATGCGGACGCGCGCGACTTCGAGCGGCAACGGAGTCGAATTGACGCCGAGACTGTGAAGGAGCGTGCCTGAAGTGGAGATTTGGACGGAGCGCGCGTCGGTGGCGAGGCCGATGCGAATGGTCGGCTCGGAGGAAAGCTCTGCGCGAGAGTGTTCGACGTTTGGAGGCGTCTGCGGCACGCGCGCCTCCTGCGTCGCGTCGCTCACGCGGCGCGGGCGCGTCGCCTGCGCGGCATCCTGCGCAGTCGTGTTGAAAGAGACGAGGAGAGATTCAATCAGAACGAGAGCCAACAGTTTCGACCAACAAAAACCGGTCATATCTTTATCTCGTTTCTTCCCTCCGACACTCACGCGGCCAGATGCATGTTACTACACTTTTCAGCCGCCCAACCGAAGAGTCCGATAACGCCTGCCGAATTATCGTGCTCGTTCTATCCGAACAGGAGAGCGCGCGCGAGGCCGACGAGACCGCCGGCGAGGACGACCCAGAGCACGTCTGTCTTGAAGCGATAGAGGGCGACGAAGGCGGCGAGGCTGAGCGCGGCGGCGAAGAAATCTGTTCCGCCTGCGAAGCCTTGAGGCCAGATGACGGCCGAGCCGAAGACGAGCGCGAGGTTGAGTATGACGCCGACGACCGCCGAGGTGATGCCGGAGAGCGCGGCTGTCAGGTGTCGGTTGCCGCGCAGGGTCTCGATGTAGGGCGCGCCGAGGAAGATGAAGATGAAGCAGGGAAGAAACGTCGTGTAGGTGGTGACGAGAGCGCCGGTGACGGCGCTTGCGGTCGGCGTCATCCCCTGCGCATTGTTCCATCCGGCCATGAAGCCGACGAACTGCAAGACCATGATGAGCGGCCCCGGCGTCGTCTCCGCGAGCGCCAGTCCATCGACAGCCTGCGTGCGCGTAATCCATTCGTAAGGGGCGACGGTGACGGCCTGCGTCACGTAAGCCAGCACGGCGTAAGCGCCGCCGAAGGTGACGAGCGCCGCCTTCGTGAAGAAGAGATACTCCTGCGCGTGCAGGCTGCCCCGCCCGCGCCAACCCACGAGCCCCACGAGCGGCAGCGCCCAAAGGAGAAGCCCTAACGCGAGCGTCGAGAGCGCGCCGCGCCGCGACGGAAGCGTGTGCGCGGGAGGCGGCTCGTCATCGGAGATGACGAGGGGGGGTAGGGAATGGGAATCAGGGGTTGGGGGTTGGGGGTTGGGGGTTGGGGTGTCTGAGGCAGAAGTCGAAGCGGTCTTCTTTTCGTCCTTCCTCTCATCCTTCCTCTCGTCCGCGCTCTGCTTTACCTTCTTATCCCCGACCCCCAACCCCCGACCCCTATCCCCCATGAGCCATCCAAGCGCGCCCGCCGCGAGCACGATGAGGGGGAAGGGGATTTGAAGGAAGTAGATGGCGACGAAGGAGGCGGCTGCCAGGAGCAGGTGGACGCGGCGCTTGATGGCGCGGCCTCCGATTTTCAAGACAGCTTCGACGACGATGGCGACCACGACCGGCTTGAAGCCGGAGAGCAGCCCGCTGACGGCGGGAACGTCGCCGTAGGCGGCGTAGACGTAGGAGAGGCCGAGCAGGACGAAGATGGAGGGGATGACGAAGAACGCGCCCGCGACGATGCCGCCCCAGGTGCGATGCATGAGCCAGCCGATGTAGATGGCGAGCTGCTGGGCTTCGGGGCCGGGCAGGAGCATGCAGTAGTTGAGCGCGTGGAGAAAACGCTCTTCGCTCAGCCAGCGACGGCGCTCGACCAATTCGCGGTGCATAATCGCAATCTGACCCGCCGGGCCACCGAAACTGATAAAACCGAGCTTGACCCAGAAGCGAAGCGCCTCGCCGAAAGAGACGCGCCGACGCGTCGAGTCGGAGGCGTTTGCGCGGTGCGCTTCATCTGCGCGGCTCGCTTCGCCGACGCTTGTCGAGAGAGATGCTTCTTCGGCGTCTGCGCGCGGTGCGGGCTGCTCCATTAGCGTTCCTCTACGGGGAAGTTTTCCAGCGCGGAGACGGCGAGCGTGTGGAAGCTTCGACGGACGCTGTTGATGTTGACGAAGGGGAGAGCGCGCGCGTGCGTTCGATTGGTGAGCAGGATGAAGATTCTTTGACGGACGGGGTCGAGCCAGCAGCTCGTGCCAGTGAAGCCGAGATGGCCGAAGCTTTCGGGAGAGAGGGCGGCGCTGGCGGTCGAGTCTTTGGTCGAAGCAAGCTGCCATGCGAGCGAGCGCGACTCTTCGAGTCCTTCGGTCATGTTGGTGCGAAAGAGCGCGCAGGTTTCGGGCGCGAGCAGTTCGGTGGTTTCGGCGAGGAACTGCCGGGCGATGCGGAGTGTGTCGCGTGCGTCGGAGAAGAGACCGGCGTGACCGGCTGCGCCGCCGAGGAAGAAGGCGTTGCCGTCGTGCACCTCGCCCCAGATGAGGCTCGTGCGGAAGCTCTGCGGGTCAATCTGCTCTCCGGCTTCGCGGCAGGTCTCGCGCTCGTAGGCGTTGCCCGCCGACTCGCAGGCGGCGATGCCGGTTTGCAGGGCGCGTTCGGGGTTGAAGAAGGTTCGACGCAAATCGAGCGGCTCGAAGATTTCGCGCCGCGCGAGACGGTCTATCGTCTCTCCGCCGAGGCGCGTGAGAAGAAAGCCGAGCGTGATGAAGCCGAGGTCGCTGTAGGTGACGCGCGTGCCTGGCGTCGCGTCGAGCGGCTCGGCGGCGATTACGTCAAGCACACGTTCGCGCTCGCCGCCCGTCGAGAGATAGAGCGGTCGCCACGCGGGCAGACCCGAAGTGTGCGTGAGCAGTTGTCGGACGGTGATTGAGCGTTTGTCTTCGCGTGCGAATTCGGGAAGGTAATGCGAGACGGAGCGCTCAAGCTCAAGCTGTCCGCGCTCGACGAAGATGGCAGAGAGCAGCCCCGTGACGAGCGGCTTGGTAAGCGAGGCGAGGTCGTAGATGGTTTCGAGCGTGGCCGGGAGGGGCGAGGGCTCGCGCACCGCTTCGCCGAGCGCCCCGGCGAAACGGATGCGCCCGCGCTCGGCCACGGCGTAGACAGCAGAAGGGAAATCGCCCGCCGCGATGCGCTCCGCGAGCATCGACGAGATAGATGCATCCTGCCTGTACCCACTCACTCCGACCTCGCTCATCCCCCTGTTTCTCCTCGCGCGTCTCTCTTCGCCAAAGCCCTTTTCGCCGCCGCTCAGGCGCGTGTTCTGATTCCTGCCAGCTCGGCGTGTTCGTGTATGCGTTCGATGAGAAGCAGGGCGAGCGCGAGCGCGCGGCGTCCGTCTTCGCCGGTGACGGGCGGCGTTGTGCGCTCACGCGCCGCTTCGAGAAACGATTCTATCTCCGCGCGCAGAGGCTCAACGTCGGCCACGTCGAGGTGGCGAATCTGGACGCCCGGCCAGGAGCCTGTGGCGGAGGGTGGCGCGAGGCTGCTGATGGAGGCGAAGCGCGTGGCGTAATCGACGGCGATGTAATCGTGCGGCTGGAAGAAACGCATCTTGCGAATCTTCTCCGTGCCGACGCGCGAGGCAGTGATATTGGCGACCGCGCCCGACGCGAACTCAAGCCGCGCGTTGGCCGCATCGACGCGGTCGGTCAGCACGGGGATGCCGACGGCGCGCACGTCCGTCAACTCGACTTCGGAGCCGACGAGCCATTGCACGATGTCGAGGTCGTGAATCATCACGTCGAGCACCACGTCGATGTCGAGCGAGCGCGCGGTGAACTGCCCGACGCGGTGAATCTCGAAATAGAGCGGATTGCGAACGTGCGGCTTCAAGGCGACGAGCGCAGGGTTGAAGCGTTCGAGGTGTCCGACCTGTAGGATAGCGCCGCCGCGCCGCGCCGATTCAATCATCCGGTCGGCCTCTGCGAGCGTGCGCGAGATGGGTTTTTCGACGAGGACGTGGACGCCTGCCTCCAGAAGCGCGCAGGCAATCTCGCTGTGAGCTTCGGTCGGGACGGCGAGACTCACGGCATCGACGCGCCCGGGAAGCGTGCGCCAATCAATCGTCCAATCCGTCTCCCGCTCGGAAGCGATGTTTCGCGCCGTCGCTTCGTCTATGTCGCAGACACAGACGAGCCGCGACTTTCCTTCAGCAGCCAGCGCCGCGTGAATGCGCGCGTGCTGTCGCCCCAGATGTCCGACGCCGATGACGGCGGTGCGTAGTGTCACGGTTTCCTCCGGAAAAGCTATCAGCAGTCAGCTTTCAGCCGTTCAGCCAGCAGAGGTAGTGCGTCGCCGTGTGTGCGCCGCGCCCGGCTGAAAGGTTGAAGACGAGTTGGAACTTGGTTGATACTCGTCAGAGTCTTAATCAAATCAATCAAGCTGCTGGCTGAGCGGCTGATTGCTGAACGCTGATAGCTTTTCGGTGACTATACTTGCAACGTTCGACGCTTGCCAAGCGCGCGTGGCTGCTGCTGTTTGCGGCTGCTGCTGTCGCGTACATCGGTGGACTCGGCCAGATACCGCTCATCGGGCCTGACGAGCCTCGCTACGCGCAGGTGGCGCGTGAGATGTTCGAGCGCGCCGACCCTGTGACGCCGACTCTGGGCGGGCGGACGTGGTTCGAGAAGCCCGCGCTGGCCTACTGGGCGATGATGGCGAGCTTTCTCATGTTCGGCATCTCGGAATGGTCGGCTCGGCTCGGCTCGGCGTTGGCGGGGCTTCTGACGATTCTCTTCGTCTGGTGGCTTGGGCGACGAATCGAAGCGGCGGGCGGCGAAGAGATGCGCGGCTTCGGCCTCGCCTGCGCGGCGACGACGGCGACCTGCGGCGGCCTCGTCATCTTCTCGCGCGGCGCGAGCTTCGACATCTTTCTCACGGCGACGCTCACGGCCGCGCTCGCCTGCTTCCTCGCCTCCGAGCTTGACGGGGACGAACATCAAAGGCGTCGTTTGCTCGTCGGCTTCTACGCAGGAGTCGGCGCGGCGCTGCTCGCCAAAGGGCTCGTCGGCGTCGTGCTTCCGGCGGGCATCATCGGGCTTTACTTTATCTTTCGTCGCCGCTGGCCGCGAGCGTTGCTGAAAAGCTTTTGGTGGGGCGGCCTCGTCGCGCTCGGCGTGGCCGCGACGTGGTACGCGCCCGTCGTCGCGCGTCACGGCTGGAAGTTCATCGACGAGTTTTTCGTCCAGCACCACTTCGCGCGCTACGTCTCGAACAAGTACAACCACCCGCAGCCCTTCTACTATTACCCGCCCGTCGCGCTCCTGCTCGCGCTCCCCTGGACAATCTTTCTCCTCGAAGGCTTCACGCGCGCCGCGCGCCTCGCCTGGCGTCCGGAGAACGCGAGCCAACGGAACGACATCAACTCTCGCGCCGACGAAGCGACTGGCGACGACGCCGAAGCTGCGAGCCGACCGCTTCAAGAAGCGACGCGCCGCCCGCCTCTTGAGGCGACGTGCAGCATGCGCCTCTTCGCGCTCGCGTGGCTGCTCTTTCCCGTCCTCTTCTTTTCGCTCTCAGGGTCGAAGCTGCCCGGCTACATCCTTCCGGCGCTGCCCGGCGCGATGCTTCTCGCGGGCGAACGACTGTCGAGATACCTGCGCGGCGAAAACGGAACGCGCGGGATGCGTCTGACCGGAGCGCTCGCGCTGCTGCTCGTCCTTATCTGCGGCGGCTACGCCGTCTACGCAGGAATCGTTTCGTTCAGCATCGCTCTCATCATCGCGCTGCCGTGCGTCCTCGCGGGCGCGCTCGCTCTCTTGCGCCCGCAGGCGCGGCGACTCTGCGCGGTCTCTCTGGTCTGCGCCGTGCTGCTGCTGGTCGCTTTGATTACGGCGTTTGGGCTTCAGAAAATCGCCGAGAGCCAGTCGATGTACGCGCTCCTTGAGCGCGCACGAGCGCGCGGCTACGCCTCGACGCCAGTCCTACAGCTTCACGACATCGAGCGCACCTCCGAGTTCTACGCCGCAGTCCGCATCACTTACGACGCCGAAGGGCAGCCCGCACGCCTTCAAGGCCCCGGAGAAGTGGCCGAAGCCTTGCGCCGACAGGGCGGCGCGGCGCTCGTCATCGTCCCTCTGCAATACATCTCGCAGTTGACCGAAGCCGCGTACTTCGAGACCGAGCTTATCGGCGACAACGGATGGAACGCCCTCGTCGCCGTGCGCCTGAAGCACGACTGAAGCGGCGTATCTCGAAGCAAATTTCAAACGGCTATTGAGGCTGGAGTGCGCGGTCGAAGAAGTCTATGACGCGGCGGTCGTAAAGCTCGCCCTGTTCGCCGGGGGCGGAGGCGAGCGTGAAGCCTGTGAGTGGAAGGTCTGAGAGGGTTTCGACTTTGAACTGGTCTGGAAAGCAACGTGCGAGGGCGACGGTGGAGGGGCGCAGGTGTCGCGCGTCTTCACCGGCGAGCAGCAGCGCCTGTCGGTCTTTCAGTTGCGAAGCGAAGGCGCAGGCGGGCGCGTCTTCGTAGTCGCCGAGCGAGTAGAGACGCATGCCTGTGGAGGCGAGCGAGTGGACGAGCCCGTTGTCGAGGCCGGTGCTGGTCTTGATGGTGGAGCGAAGCAGCTCGTCGGGCGAAGCGGGGACGGAATCGAGGACGAGGGCTCGCACCTGCGAGTCGCGCGCGGCGGCGTCGAGCGCCGCGTAAGCGCCAAGCTCGACGCCGTAGAGCCCGACGCGGTTTCCCAGAAGCGGTCTGTCCTGTTGCGTCTTCAACCGGCGCAGGTGTTCGAGGGCGGCGAGCACATCCTCCGCTTCGAGCGAGCCGAAGGTAGAGGTGGAGACGGGCGGGCTCAGTCCGTGCCCGCGCAGGTCAGGCCAGAGGACGGTGAAGCCCGTCGCCTCGTTGAGCTTGACGCCGAGGTTGAGAAGCCAGGAGCGGTCTGCGCCGTAGCGATGCAGGAGCACGACGGCGGGCGAGCCTTCCGCGCCGCGCAGAAGCCAGCCGCGCCCCTGCGTGCCGTCGCGGTTCGTCCACGTCTCTTCGGTCACCTTGAGACCGCGATGACTGAGCACCTCGAACTTCTCCGGCGTCACGAGGTAAGGTCGCTGCGGCGGGTGAGCCGCGCCCCTGACGAGCCAGACAGCCGTCCCGACCGCCGCCAAAAGCAGCAGCAGCGCGATGGGCAGAAACGCCTTGGCGAGTCTTCGTCCGGGTCTGCGTCGAGGTGACATAAGAGTCCAGTTTGATGAACGACGAATTAGTTGAACGACGAATTATACGCACATTCGAGGCGGTTTATCATTCAAAGCTTCGACGCCTTGCCGTTGCGCTCCCGGTGCGAGATTTTCCTGCTCAAGCCCGCGCGCCGTCGCGCGTCCTTCTGAGCGCGTCGGCGTAATCTTCCGGCGTGTTGACGTTGAGAAAAAAGAGCGCGGCGTTCGGGAGGTCTGCAAGCTCTGCGGGCTCGACCCAGCGCGTGCGCAGGCGCGCGAGCAGCACGCGCGGTCGAAGCTCGCCGGAGCGAAGCAGGCGCTCGGCCTCTTCGAGCGCGGGACGGCGCGCGTAGAGAGCGCAGAGAGGTTGCGCTCGCCCGTCGGGCTGCAAGGGAGCGACGGCGTCGAACGCATCGCCGCCCGCTTCCTCTGTCTCGCGGAGCGCTTTGAGACGCGCGAAAAGCTCGCCCGTGACGAAAGGCAGGTCGCAGGAGACGATGGCCGCCCAGCTCGCTTCCGCGTGCGCGAGCGCGGCGTGGATGCCTCCGAGCGCGCCGCAGCCTTCGTGTATGTCGGCGACAACAGGCAAGCCCCACGCACCCGCGTCCGCCTTACTACTCACGACACTCACGCGCCCAACCACACGCGAGAGCGCGCCCGCGACTCTCTCGACGAGACTGCGCCCGTCGAGAGGCAGGCGAGCCTTGTCCGTGCCCATCCGGCTCGACGCGCCGCCCGCCAGAATAAAACCCTCTATCTCAGGCATGAGCCCCTGCAAAGGAATCCTCTATCTCAGCACGCGCCGCCTCGGGCGAAAGCAGCCCTGCGCCCGCGTCCTCTCTTCGGACGAAGAGGCAGTAGCCGCAGGTGTTTCGACACCAGTCGGTCGGTATCAGCGTCCAGCTTGCCGGGAAAGTGACGTATGGGTGAGCCTGCCCGCGATTCATTAAGGCGCAAGTTATCACGCACGGCGAGGGCGGGCAAGAGCAGTTTTCGTTCTACTTTCCCAGCGATTAAAGGCAACCGGCCGTTTAAGCATAAGTGCAAGCAACCTTTGCGGTTTGCGGCTCATCACTCTAGCCGCAATCGTGCTTGACCGTGACGGAAAGCGAAAGCTATAGTCAAACGTGCGCCGCGTGCGGACATGAACATCGGCGCGAGTGTGACGAGCGGCGAGCCGCCAGCCGCTTTGCGCATCGAATTCCTGGCAGCCAACGTCTCTTCCGGTCTCCGAGGTATCTCCATGAAAAAGAGTTTTCTTCTCCTGTCAGCCTTCTCGCTGACGCTGGCTCTCACGCTGTCTGTCGCCGCTCAGGAGGCGAAGCGTGCGACGGCTGAGGCTGCCAAAGCGTCGGGCGCAGTTCCGATGTTTGCGCTCGAAGATGTGCAGGCGGGGATGAAGGGCGTCTCGCGCACGGTCTTTTCGGGAACTGAGCCGCAGGAGTTCAACGTCGAAGTGCTCGGCGTTTTGCACGGCTTTCCGCAGCCGCGCAAGTCCATCATCATCGCGCGCATTTCGGGCGGCGAAGTGGCGCGCACGAGCGTCTTCGCGGGGATGTCGGGCTCGCCCGTCTACATCGAAGGCAAGCTCGTCGGCGCTATCGCCTACAGCTTCCCCTTCTCGAAAGAGCCGATTGCGGGCATCACGCCCATCAAGCAGATGATTGACATTTTCGAGCAGGGGCAGACGGCGACCAACGACGCCGGCGCTTCGATGCGCACGCCGCGCCGCGTCTCCTTCGCGCAGCTTGCCTCGACCGAATGGAAGGTCGAGCTTCCGAAAGCCAACCCGGCCTCGACCACCTTCATCGCGCCCGTCTCGCAGGGCTCGCCCTTAGCCGCCCTGCTCGGACAACAGCTTGCGCCCATCGCCACGCCCGTCGTCTTCGGCGGCATCTCGCAGGAAGCGCTCGCGCACTTCGCGCCGCAGCTTCAAACCAACGGCCTGCTGCCCGTCGCCGGAGTCGGCGGCGCAGCGCCCATCACGCCGCTTGCGCCCATCACGGAAAAGACGCTCGCGCCCGGCACGTCAATCAGCGTCCAGCTCGTCAGAGGCGACTATTCCATCGCCGCTTCGGGGACGGTCACTGCGCGCGACGGCGAGCGCATCTACGCCTTCGGGCATCCGTTCCTCGGCCTCGGCTCGGCCGACATGCCGATGTCTGAGTCAGCGGTCGTCACCGTCATTCCGAGCACGCTCAACTCCTTCAAGCTGACCGCGCCCGGCCAGATGGTCGGCGCTATCTCGCAAGACCGCGCGACAGGCATCTACGGCCAGCTCAAACGCGCGCCCAAGATGATTCCCGTCGAGATAACCCTGCGCACGAGCCGCGACCGCACGGAGAAGTTCAACTACGAAGTCGCCAACGACGAGCTGCTCACGCCGCTCCTTTTGAACCTGACCATCTACAACACCATCGCTTCGAGCGAGCGCAGCCTCGGCGAATCGACCATCAGCATACGCGGGCAGATTGACGTGAAGGGGCAGAACACGATTCGCCTCGAACGTCGCTTCTCCGCCGGAAACGCCGGGATGCAGGCCGCAGGCTCGGTGGCCGCGCCCATCGCCGCGCTGCTCTCAAGCGGCTTCGAGGGCGTCGAGCTAAGCGGCGTCAAGCTCGACATCACCTCGACCGACGCGCGCATGTCCGGCACGCTCGACCGCATCTCGCTCGACCGCACGGAAGTCGCGCGCGGCGAAACGGTCGAAGTGCAGGCTTACGTTCGCACCGATTCCGGCAAGCAGTTCGTCCAGCGCATCCCCGTCCAGATACCCTCGGACGTTCCGCTCGGCCAACTACTCGTCTTCGTCGGCGACGGCGGCTCTCTGCAACAGGCGTCTGTCGCGCAGACCTTCGTCCCGCAAGACCTCGGCCAGCTCGTCGGCGCAATCAACAAAATCAAGAAGAACGACCGCCTCTACGTCAAGCTCTACCGCATCACGCCGGGCGCAGTGATTGGCACAGACGAGATGCCGAGCCTTCCGCCCTCGGTCGTCGCCACGCTCAACAGCGAGCGCAGCTCCGGCGGCTTCACGCCCACGGTGCTTTCGCCAGTCGATGAAAAAGAGCTGCCCGCCGCCGAGTTCGTCATCAACGGCCAACAGCTCATCGGCATCAACGTCGTCCGCTAAAACGAAACTCGTCAGGACGCTCAAGACCCGAAACGACAAACGAGGTGAGACGGTTTCTCCGGTCTCACCTCGTTTCGTTTTTCGCAGGCCGCACGGTGCTAATGGGAGACCTCTCAGGCGTGATTGCTGCCCGTCGTTCCGAATAGCATTCATCTCAAACGCGTCTGACGACGAACACTGTGCGCCGCTCCGAGCCGGGAACTCGAAACGGCGTGTAGACCCGCCCCGCTTGCTCCAGCCCTTCGCCGACGGAATCGCCGCCGAAGAGCAGGAGCTTCTCGACCTGCTTCGACCACCCGAGAAGCGCGGGTAAAATCTCCCCGAAGCGTTCGATGGCGCGACAGGTCAGAACGTCTGCGGCGGGCGCATCCGTCTTCTCGAACCTTTCGGCGACGACCGTCGCCCGCCCGCTCGCGCCCACCGCGCGCAGCGCCTCGCGCAAAAAGACGGCCTTCTTCTGTGAAGACTCGAAGAGCGTCGCCGTCAAATCCTCCTGCACGATAAGACAGGGAACTGCGGGCAGTCCCGCCCCCGAGCCGACATCGACGAGGCTCGCGCCCGCGTCGATGAACCGCAGCGCGAGCAACGATTCGAGCACGTGGCGCGTCGCAAACTCTTCGGGCGAGCAGGGCGCGACCAGGTGCAGGCGCGCGTTCCAACGCATCGTCAGCTCGTAATAGTCGCCGAGGCGCGCGGCCTCTTCGTCGCCCAGCTCGACGCCGAACTCTCCCGCGTTCTCGACCAGCGCATTCACAAACCGCTCGGCAGGTGATAGCTTTTTTTCGTTCATCATCGGCGAAACCAGAAATTAACAGGGATGGACAGGATAGAAAGAAATGATGAATGAGGAATGCGGAATGATGAATGAAAAGACAAAAGCTCTTTGGTTTTCATTCCGCATTCCGCATTCCGCATTCCGCATTTGTCGTTCATCCTGTCTATCCCTGTTTAAATTTCCGTCGGCATTCTGAACGAAAGGCTGCCTATTAACAATCTGGTAGAATCAGTCGCGGGCGCGCATCGCAGGCGTGTGAGGCGGGCGAAGGAGGAAAGGATTGATGAGGAAAAGGGAAGCTGGAAGAACGCTCGCAACGGCGTTGCTGTCGGGTCTCTTTTTGGTGCTCTGCTCGGCGGTCGAAGCGGCAGCGCAGCGTCGCGCCGTCGAGAAGCGTCCGGTCAAATCTCAAGCGTCGGAGCAGTCGCGCTCGCTTCCGCGAATCGAGTCGCGCGCGGACTTCGACAGGCTCGCGCGCGTCTACAACGACACGCCCTACGCGCTGCCCCATCTCATGTTCGTTATCGACCGCAAGGACAAGAATCGAATCTACTACGTCAACTCGAAGCGCTACCGCTTCCACAGGGATTTCGTCAACGGCACTTATCTCTCGCTTGAGCGCGGGCAGGAGTTTTTCGAGAACAACTACATCAAGCCGAACCGCCGCTTCATCCTCGGCACGCTCGCCTACCAGACTCCCGTCCGGCGCTGGACGTTCGAGTTCTGGGAGGGCGACCTGATACCCGCCGAGCAGATTAAGCTCGCGTCCGAGATTATCGGCGCAAGCTTCTTCGAGCCCGTCGCCTACAAGCCAAACTCGCTCCGGCAGGAAGAAGCCTCCGTCTCAATCGAGGGGCTGGAGCGCGTCACGCAGAGCGACATCGCGCGCGAGCAGGAATACACGCCGCTCAACCTCGCGCGCGGCATCGGTCGCATCCACATCGTCGAGAAATTGGACGAGCACGTCGAAATCGGCTCGAACGAAATCCTCGTCTTAAACGAAGTGCCCGTACATCTGCCGCCCGTCGCCGGTATCATCGTGACGAAGCCCTCGACGCCGCTCTCTCACATCAACCTGCTGGCGAAGTCATGGGGCGTGCCGAACGCCTACGTCAAAAACGCCGCCGAGCTTTTCAAAGAGTACGACGGCTGGTGGGTGTCGTTCGAGACGATGCGCGATAAGTACACCATCAAGCGCGCCGACCTCGACCAGTTGAAGGAGTACCAGAAGCGTCTCGTCGAGCGCGAGGATTTGATGACGCCGCGCTCCGACCTCTCGGTCAAGCGCCTGGCCTTCCTGAGCGAGCAGCGCGCCCCGCACGTCGTCGCCTACGGCGCGAAGTCGGCCAATCTCGGCCACGTCTACAACGCGCGCCTGCGCGGCATCACCGTCCCCGAAGGCTTCACTATCCCGCTCTTTTATTACGACCAGTTCGTCCGAGAGAACAAGCTGGAAAATGTGATTTATGAGATGATGAACGACCAGCGCTTCGTTCACGACCCGGCCTACCGGCGCGAGCGCCTCGCCGCGCTGCGCGAGCGTATGCAGAAAGCGGAAGTCAACGCGGCGCTTCGCGCGGAAGTGCTCCTGCGCGTGCGCGTGCGCTTCCCGGGCAAGGGTCTCTTCGTCCGCAGCTCTTCAAACGCCGAAGACCTGCCGAACTTCAGCGGCGCAGGGCTCTATTCGACCGTCCCCAACGTCAAAGACGAAGCTCTGCTCATCGAAGCAATCAAGACGGTCTGGGCGTCGCTCTGGAATTTCGAGGCGTACGAAGCGCGCGAGCGAGCCGGGATAGACCACTCGAAGGTCTACATGGCCGTGCTCATACAGGAGGGCATCAACGCCGATAGTTCCGGCGTGATGGTCACGACCGACCCGTTCGACCGGGATAACCGCGAAGCCATGTACATCAGCGCCAAGCGCGGCCTCGGCATCAAGGTAGTCGAAGGCAAGAGAATTGCCGAACAGATTATCTATCGCCCGCGCTCGAATGCCGTGCGGGTTCTGACGCGCTCGGCCGAAGACAGCCTGCTCACCTTCGACGAGCGAGGCGGCGTCAAGGAGGTGCCGATAACGGGCGAGCGCGCCGTGCTCTCGGACGACGTGGTACGTCGCCTTTCGCGCGCGGGCGCGGCCATCAAGCGCCTCTTCGGAGGTCGTGAGCAGGACATCGAGTGGGTTTTCATGGGCGGGCAAATTTACATCGTGCAGTCACGCCCTTACATCACAGGGAGCTGAGAGGGAATGAAAAGAGAATCGAAGCGGTGCACGACGATGCGCCCCGCGCGCCTGCCCGCCCGGCTGCTGTTTCTGCCAATCATGCTATTGCTCTCGCTCGTCCTCTGCGCCTGCGGAGGCCGCAACGGCGCGACAACGAACGCCAACCAGTCGGCCATCGCCGCTTCGCCGTCCGGCAATTCCTCCAACGCTTCCGCCGATGCGAACGACATCTCGAAGCTCGATGCCGAGATAACAGAGCTTGAGAAGCAGGCCGAGATGAGCCCCGGCGACGAATCGCTGCGCACCGCCCTCTCGCAAGCCTATCTCAAACGCGCCAACGCACGGCGCGACGCCCGACAACTGAGAGAGGCGCTCAGCGACTATCAGGAAGCCCTCCGCTTCAATCCCGACAACGAGGAAGCATCGAGCCGCGCCGCCGAAATCTCTCCCCAGATTGAGGAAGGACGCACCGGAGAAAACGGCGAGCCCGCGCCCCTCCCCATCACCCCCAACGTCACCACCGCCGACGACAGCAACGGCAACACGGCAGCCCCCGCAACGCCCTCCCCCACCGCGCAGCCCAAGAAGAAGCCATAAAGACCGTAAATCGTGAATCGTAAATAGATAAAACAGGCAGGTCGTGAGTCGTCAATCGTGAATGGAGAGATTAGGATTTATCTATTCACGATTTACGATTTACTATTCACCAGTTATGTTGATTATTCCCGCGATTGATTTGAAGGACGGGCGCTGCGTGCGTTTGACGCAGGGGCGGCGGGAGGATGTTAAGGTTTACGACGGCGAGCCGGTCGAGATAGCCCGTAGGTTTCAGGATGCGGGCGCGCGGATGCTGCATGTGGTTGACCTGGACGGCGCGTTTGCCGGGAGCGATTCGCGTAACCGAAAGGTGGCGCGTCGAATTATTCGCGCGCTGGAGATTCCGGTGCAGTTCGGCGGCGGCCTGCGGACGGTGGGCGACGTGCAGCAGTTAATCGAGTACGGCGCGGCGCAGGTGGTCGTCGGGACGCTGGCCGCCGAGTCGCCGGAGATGCTGGAAAAATTCGTGCAGCTTTTCGGCTTTCGCATCTGCGTCGGCATCGACGCGCGGCGCGGACAGGTTCTGACGCACGGGTGGGAGCGCGAGGGCAAGCTGAGCGCGGTAGAGCTTGCGCGGCGCGTGGCCGACGCGGGCGTTGACCGCATCGTCTATACAGATGCGGCGCGCGACGGAATGCTCGAAGGCGTGAGCGTCGAACAGACCTGCACGATTGCGCGCGAGTCGGGCTTGCGCGTGACGGCTTCGGGCGGCGTCTCGTCGCTTCAGGACATCGAGCAGTTAAAGAGCATCAGCGCCTGCGGCGTCGATAGCGTGATTGTCGGCAAGGCGCTCTATGAAGGCCGTTTCACTTTGGAGGAGGCGCTGCGAGTAGCGTAAAAGTTTGATGAGCGAAAAGCTTTTCACGGATAAAGTGCTTGCGGGGCGCGTGGCCTTCGTGACGGGCGGCGGGACTGGAATCACCGGAGGCGTGGCGCGCGCTCTGGCCGAGGCGGGCGCACGCGTCGCGCTCGTGAGCCGCAGGATGGAGCACCTTGAGCCTGCGGCGGAAGTGATTCGCGCGGGCGGCGGCGAGGCTCTGGCGGTGGCGGCGGACGTGCGCAGCTTCGAGGACGTGGAGAGAGCCGTCGCCGCGACCGTCGAGCGTTTCGGGCAGTTGGACATCGTCGTCAACGGCGCGGCCGGCAACTTTCTCTGCAAGGCCGAAGAGCTTTCGCCGAACGGCTTCGGCACGGTCGTCGATATTGATTTGAAGGGCACGTTCAACGTCTGCCGCGCGGCCTTCGGCGAACTCAAACGGCAGAGGGGCAGCATTCTCAACATCAGCGCGACGCTGCATTACGGCGGCACGCCCTTTCAGTTGCACGTCTCGGCGGCGAAGGCCGGAGTCGATGCCTTAACGCGCAACCTCGCGGTCGAGTGGGGCGGATACGGCATCCGCACCAACGCCGTCGCGCCCGGCCCCATCGAAGACACGGAGGGCATGAACCGTCTCGTCCCGCCCGACATCAAAGAGCGTCTGCGCCGTCGCATCCCCCTCGGTCGCTTCGGTCGCATCCGCGACATCGAGCACTGCGCCGTCTTCCTCTGTTCCGACGCCGCCAGCTTCATCAACGGCGCAATCATCCCTGTAGACGGCGGCCACTGGCTGGTGGGAACGACGCTGGGATAAAAACGTCGGGGGAAAGGGAAAGGGTTAAAAGGGGAAAGGGAAAAGAAGACCCTGCGAACAACTTCGACTCTCGACTTATCCCTTTTACCCGTTTCGCCTTTTACCCGTTTCCCCCTTGCTTTTTATGATTAGTCTTCAGCCTGCGAGCTTCGGAGAGTTTGAGCGGGAGGCAGAGCGAGGTAACGTCGTGCCGGTGGTGCGCAGTGTGCTGGCAGACTTGCAGACGCCTGTCGGCGCGTTCATGCGCGTGGCGGGCGAGGCGCGTTATGCTTTTCTGCTTGAGTCGGTGGAGGGAGGCGAGCGCGTGGCGCGCTACTCTTTTCTGGGCGCGCATCCTGAGATGATTGTGCGCGGGCGCGGGGAGCGGACAATCGTCGAGCGCGGCGCGGAGAGAGAGACGTTCGAGGGCGTGCGCGCGACAGATTTTCTGCGCGACTATTTCAAGCGACGCCATCTGGCGCGGCGCGCGGGGCTCGCGCCGATGGCGGGCGGCGCGGTCGGCTATCTCGCCTACGACGCCGCGCGCTGGTTCGAGCCCGTGCTGGAAGAAGACTTGCGCTCAAACGTCGATGCGGACGACGCCGTCTTCATGCTCTTTCGCACGGTGCTGGCTTTCGACCGCGTGCGGCAGCAGATGGAGATAACGTCCGTCGTGCTGACGGAAGAAGCCGCCGGGAGTCGAGCGCGTTTGCGGGAGTTGTATGAGGCGGCGGTCGGCGAGACCGAGCGACTTGAGCGACTCCTGTCGAGCGGCGCTGCCTTCGCAGTCGCCTCTTCCGAAGACGCGCATGCGCGCGACGAGGCGGCGAGCGCGAAGCAGTTCGTCGCAAACTGGACGAAGCAGCAGTTCGAGAGCGCGGTCGAAGCCGTCAAAGAACGAATCGCGGCGGGCGATTGTTACCAGGTGGTGCTCTCGCAGCGTTTCCGCAGGCGGGCGACAGGAGCGCCGCTCGACATCTATCGCGCCCTGCGCGCGACCAACCCGTCGCCCTACATGTATTTTCTGCGGATGGGCGAAGAGACGGTCGTCGGCGCGTCGCCCGAGATGCTCGTGCGTTGTCGGGGTCAGCGTTTGGACTATCGCCCGATTGCGGGCACACGCAGGCGCGGCGCGACCGAGACCGAAGACTGGATGCTCGGCGAAGAGTTGCGCGCCGACGAGAAGGAGGTGGCCGAGCACACGATGCTCGTCGATTTGGGTCGTAACGATTTGGGGCGCGTCGCCGATTTCGGCTCGGTCGAAGTTGACGAGCTGATGAGCATCGAGCGCTACTCGCACGTTCAGCATCTCGTCACGCACCTGCGCGCGCGCCTGCGGGACGACCGCGACCGTTTCGATGCGCTCGCCGCGTGCTTTCCCGCCGGGACGGTGACGGGCGCGCCCAAAGTCCGCGCCATGCAAATCATCGGCGAGCTTGAGCCCGACCCGCGCGGCATCTACGCCGGGGCGGTGCTCTACATCGACTACGCGGACAATCTCGATTCCTGCATCGCCATTCGCACCATCGTCATCAGAGACGGCGAGACGAGCGTGCAGGCCGGGGCAGGCATCGTCGCCGATTCCGTCCCCGAGCGCGAATACGAGGAGACGCTCAACAAGGCGCGAGCCCTCCTGCGCTCAATCGAGCTGGCCGAGCAGGGACTTTGAAAGAAGAGGTCAGAGGTCAGTCAAAGACAAAAGCAAAGATTAAGGCAGAGACTAAAAGATTCGGTTTTAACTGACCTATGACCTCTGTGTTTTTATGTTTCGTGAGCGCACAATTGTCGGGGCGTGGTTGTTGACGGCGGGGCTGTGTGCGTCGGTGGTGAGCGGCTGCGCGGTGGAGCGTTCGCAGTACGTCTATCCGCCGGACACGGCGCAGCGCGAGCTGATTCTGCGCGGCCATCTCTTCAGGGAAGACGTGTTCGTCGAACGTGCGCGCGACGGCGACCTGATAGCAGTGAGGCTGTTTCTGGCCGCCGGGATGAGCCCGAACGTGCGAAACGAGCGGGGCGAGACGCCGCTCGTCGTGGCGGCGCGCAACGGTCACGCGAAGCCCGTCGAGGTGTTGCTCGCGCGCGGCGCTGACCCGAACGCGGCGGACAACAAAGGTCAGACGCCCTTGATAGAAGCGGTTCTTTCGGGCTCTGAGCCGACGGTGCGCGCTCTGCTCGAACGTCGTCCCGACGTGAACGCCCGCGCCGCCGACGGCTCGACCGCATTGATGCAGGCCGTCTGGAGAAACCATTCCGGCATCTTTCGCCGTCTGCTCGACGCGGGCGCTAATATCAACGCCAGCGACGGCGACGTAGGCACGGCGCTCGTCTGGGCTGTCTACTACGACCGCACCGATTTTCTGAAAGAGCTGCTCGCACGCGGCGCTGACCCGAACCTGCAAAACGAGCTGGGCGGCACAGCCCTCATGCTCGCCGCCGCCAACGGCAAGACCGAAACGGTCAAGCTCCTGCTCGAAGCGGGCGCAGACCCGAAGCTGAAAGACAAAGACGGCAAGACCGCCCTCGCCTGGGCAAGAGCAGGCAAACAGGCTGAAGCGGCACGACTGCTCGAAAAAAAAGTCTAGAGTCTGGAGTCTGGAGTCAAAGACAAATGCTTTTAGTTTTGACTCCAGACTCCTGACTCCAGA
>DASWNP010000052.1:0-65855 GCA_036399175.1 Pyrinomonadaceae bacterium
GAGAAGAATGCTATCCGAAAGCCCGACTTTGGTCTCCGTATAGCATTCTTCTCATCATCCAACACTCGTCTTTTCTCTTGCTCGTCACTCGTCACTCGTCACTTGTCACTGTAGTTAAATCTTGGGTCGCGTTTTTCGATAAAGGCTTCGTAAGCCTCGCGGTAGTCGGGATGCTGCATGCAGACGGCCTGCGCCTGTGCTTCCCATTCGAGGGCGGTGTCGAGGCTTACGTCCAGCTCGCGGTTGAGCATCTCTTTGGTCATGGCGAGGGCGAAGGCGGGGCCGCGCGCGAGACGCTCGGCGAGCGTGCGCGTCTCGCTTTCAAGCTCGGCGGCGGGGACGACGCGGTTATACAGGCCGATGCGCAGAGCCTCTTCAGCCGTGATGAAGTCGCCTGTGTAGAGCATCTCGGTCGCTTTGGCGAGGCCGACGAGGCGCGGCAAAAGGTAGGCCGCGCCCATGTCTGCGCCGGAGAGACCGACGCGGACGAAGAGAAAAGCGATGCGCGCCTCTTCACTTGCGAGACGCAGGTCGGAGGCCAAGGCGATGCACGCGCCCGCGCCAGCGGTCGTGCCGTTCAGGGATGCAATGACGGGCTTCGGCAGCGCGCGAATGTTGCGTATCAATTCGCAGGTCATGCGCGTGAACTCAAGCAGTCCCTGCATGTCGCGCCCCTGCAACTCGCCGATGATGTCGCGCACGTCGCCGCCCGAACAGAACGCGCGCCCCGCGCCCGTCACCACCACCGCGCGCACGTCATCTTCCGCACGCAGCGCCGCGAACGCATCCGTCAACTCACGATAGACCTCAAACGTCAACGCGTTCAGGCGCTCTGGCCGGTTCAGCGTAATCCAACCGACGCCCTCACGCGCTTCGTAGAGAAAGCTCTTTGGAGAAAACATAGGAAAATCGTGAATGGTAAATCGTAAATGGTAAATAGAAAGAACGGGTTCTAACTATTTACCATTTACGATTTACCATTTACCAGTACGGCAATCGCTTCTATCTCGACCTGCGCGGCGTCTTCGAGAAGGCTTTTGACTTCGACGAGCGCCATCGCGGGGAAGTGGCGTCCCATGTGCGCGCGCCAGCGTTGGCCGACTTCGCGCTGGCGTCTGAGGTATTCGCGTTTGTCCGTCACGTAGATAACGAGGCGGGCGACGGAGTCGGGCGTGCCGCCCGCTTCAGCGACGACTTTCAGAACATTCGTGAGCGCGCGGTCGAACTGCTCGACGAAATCCGTGCTGACGATGCGTTGGCTCTCGTCCCATGCAATTTGTCCGGCGACGAAGAGCAGCGCGCCGCCCTGCGCGGCGAGGACGCCGTTCGAGTAGCCGCGCGGTCGTCCAAGCGATTCGGGATTGATGAGTTTAAAATCCATTATCAGCAATCAGCAATCAGCAATCAGCAATCAGCTTTCAGCTAAAAACTGCTGGCTGAACGCTGATTGCTGATTGCTGACAGCTAAAAGAGCACGCTCCCGCCGTCGACGTTGATGGCTTGGCCGTTGATGCCTTCTCCTTCTTCGGAGGCGAGAAGGAGGGCGAGGGCGGCCACTTCTTCAGGCTCGATGAGACGCTGCTGCGGGCTCATGCGCTTGAGGACTTCGAGGGCTTCGGCGATGGTTTTGCCGGTCTTGTTCTGGATGTTTTCGAGCGCGCGTTTCGTCATGTCGGTCTCGACGTAGCCGGGGCAGATGGCGTTGACGGTGATGCCGCGCGTCGCCACTTCGAGCGCGGCGGAGCGGGTCAGCCCGATCACGCCATGTTTCGAGGCAGAATAAGCGGCGATGTAGGGCGCGCCGGTTTTGCCCGCGATGGACGCGATGTTGATGATGCGTCCCCAGCCGCGCTCCAGCATCGAGGGAAGCGCGGCGCGCATGCAATAGAAAGTGCCTGTGAGATTGACGCTCAGGAGCCTTTGCCAGAGCGCATCGTCGGTCTTGACGATAGTGGCGCTCTCGGCCATGCCCGCGTTGTTGACGAGAATGTCCACACCGCGCCCGAACCGCTCCGACGCCTCATCGAACACACGCGCCACCGACTCTGCATCCGACACGTCGCAAACCGCATGCGCCGCTTCCGCTCCGCAACCGTTCTCTATCTCCTCTGCGACGCGCTGAACTTCCGCCCCCGTCCGCGCCGCCACCATCACGCGCGCACCTTCCCGCGCGAACTCACACGCGATGGCGCGACCGATGCCGCGCCCGCCGCCCGTGATTAAAGCTACTCTATCGGCGAGTCTCTTCATAAGTAAGAAGTGATGAGTAATGAGTAATGAGTAATGAGTGATAAGACAAGAGCTTCTGTCTTTAGCTCATCACTCATTACTCATTACTCATCACTTAAGCCCTCTGGAGCTTGCGGGGCTGGCGTTTCTCTAAGAAGGCTTTGACGCGCTCGCGCGCCTCTTCGGATTGGAAGCAGTGTAGCTGCGCCTCGGTCTCGTACTGAAGCATGCGCTCAAGGCTCGTCTCTTCGCTCATGTAGACGGCGTGCTTGGCGGCGGCGATGGATTTGTGCGGCGCGTCGCGCAGACGCTCGGCGAGCTTGCGCGTCTCGGCGGCAAGCTCCGCGTCGGGCACGAGGCGGTTGACGATGCCGAGCTGCGCGGCGCGCTCGGCGGAAATCGCGTCGCCTAAGAAGAACATCTCGCAGGCGAGATTGGTCGGCACGACGCGCGGCAGAAAGTACGTGCCGCCCCAGTCCGGGTGCAGGCCGACCTTGACGAACGACTGGCTGAACGATGCCGACTCAGCCGCGATTCTCAAATCGCAGGCCAGCGCCAGATTGAAGCCCGCGCCGTAAGCCGGGCCGTTGATTGACGCGATGACGGGCTTTCTCATCTGACGGATTGCCGTCAGCACACGCCGCCCCGCGCCCAAAAGCCGCGTGAACTCTTCCACGTCCTGACGCTCCATCAGCTCAGACATGTAAGACACGTCGGCTCCCGTGCAGAACCCGCGCCCGACGCCGGTGATAATCACCACTCTCACGCCCGGCTCGCTTCCCGCCTGCTCCAAGACCTCCGCCAAATCGAGCCGCATCCGCCCGCCGAAAGCGTTCAGCTTCTCAGGCCGGTTCAGCATCACCGTAGCAATCGACGACTCGTAGACGACTTTGATGTTTTCGTATGGCATATGTTTAGTGAGCAGTGAGCGGTGAGCAGTAAGCAGTAAAATCAAACTCTGGCTTTTGTCTTATCTGCTTACTGCTCACCGCTCACTGCTTACCTTCCTTTGAATTGCGCCTTGCGCTTGTTGACGTAGGCGTCGAGACCTTCGGCGGCGTCTTCCGATTGGAAGAGTTGTTGCTGTAGCTCGCGTTCGAGCGCGAGGCCGTATTCGAATGGAATTTCCGCGCCGGACTGGACGCTGCGCTTGATGCGCCCGACGGCGCGCGCGGCCTTGCCGGGAGTCGTGAACTGGCGCGCGTAACCGAGAACCTGCTCCATGAAGTCGCCCGCAGTCGCGGCTTCGTAGATGCGATTGACTAACCCTAGTTCTTCTCCCCGCTCGAAGTCAAACAGCTCGCCCGTCGTCATCAATTCGATAGCGCGCGATTTGCCGACCAGACGCACGAGACGCTGCGTGCCGCCCGTGCCCGGCAGCACGCCGAGCGAAACCTCCGGCAGCCCCATCTTGCCCGCGCCCCGGCGCGCAATGCGCAGGTCGGCGGCGAGCGCAATCTCGAAGCCGCCGCCGACGCAGTGGCCGTTCATCGCGGCGATGACGAGCTTCGGCGTCTGCTCAAGGCGCGAGAGCGTTTCGTTGGCGTGGAGACAGAAAAAGTATTTGAAGGTGGGAGTGACCTCGGAGAGCATCTTGATATTCGCGCCCGCCGAAAAGAACTTCTCGCCCGCGCCCGTAATGACGATGACCTGCACGCTCTCGTCCATCCGCGCCGCCAGAATCGCGCGGTCAAGCTCCTGCATCATCTCGTAGCTGTAGGTGTTGGCCGGAGGGTCGTTCAAAGTCAGCACCGCGACTCCGCCCTCCGCCGCGTACCGCACGAGATTGCCAGCCTGTGCTTCATCCCTTCCCGATTCCTGCGCTTTAGCTTCCGACATCTTTATTCACTCCCAGAAGATTTCTTCTTTTTTCCGCCTATCATTCTCACGCCGCGCGCAAGAGCGATTGCTCCACTGCCTTCGGCAATTCGATTAAAACAAAATACTCAGCCGGATACAGGTAATCTTCGCCGCTCTCGTCTATGACACGCAGGTCGCCTTCCGTCGCAGCATCTTCATCCGGCAGCACGCGATAAATTTTGTGCAACTCCAACGACGCCGGATAACCCGCGTTGTCGATGCAGACGACGAACTTGTGTGCAGACTTCTTCTGTTGCTTCATGGCCTTAATCGAGATATCGCTTACGCTTGATTTCTTTTCGACCTATACCGTGCGCTTCGTACCAATGTAGCTCGGCAAGGCGCACCTTCCACTCTTCAGGCGCACGTAAGCTGTGCCCTTAAGTTTGCGCCACCTTCCTTTACCATACATCCTACGTAATCTTGCGAGGTCATGGATAGAGTTTCCAACAGCGATAATCCGAACGTCTGTAATATCGCCAATGATTTTAAAGCTCATCAGGCATCGGTGCGAGGCTCGCTTTGTTCTTCGTTACTTACCAGAATCTAAAAGTCACGACTGCGGCACGCGCCAGACGCTCGGGCGTTCGGTGGCAGCGACCTTTGGATTGAACTTTCGCTCGTCGCCGGGCGCGGTGTTGAGCAAGCCTGAGAGAAAGAGACGCGTGATGTTATCGACCAGCTCGCTGACGGAGAGCTTGCCGCGCGGGTCGAACCAGTTGTAAATCCAGTTCATCATGCCGAAGAGGGCGTAGGTCGCAACCGTGAGGTCGATTTTTCGGGCGCTGCCTTCCGATTGCTGTTGCTGCGACTGAACTTCTGCGAGAATCCGCCGGACGAGGCGCGTGTACTGCTGCTTCTTGCCGGAGACGTGCTCGTGCATCTCGCCTTCGAGCGATTCGGCTTCGTGCGAGAGAACCTTCATCTCCGCCATGTTGGCCGCGAAGAAGGAGAGATGATTTTCGACGACGCAACGCAGCTTTTCGACGGGGCTCGTCGTCTCTCGCAGGCGCTCGTCGAGGCGTTCGAGGACGTGGCCGAAGCAGTTGTCCTGGATGAGAAAGAGCAGTTCTTCCTTCGAGCGGCAGTAGTAATAGAGCCCGGCGAGGCTCACTCCGGTCTCGCGCGAGATGTCGCGCATCGAAGTCGAATGATAACCCTTCTCGGCGAAGATACGCGCGCTAGTGCGCAGGATAAATTCCAGCTTCTGGTCGTAGCGCGTGAAATCTTCCGAGAGATTAGCTGTCATTTGAATTCAAACTAAGAGAAATTCAAACAGGGATGGACAGGATAGAGGCAAATGATGAATGCGGAATGCGGAATGATGAATTAAAGACAAAAGCTTTCTGCTTTTCATTCCGCATTCATCATTCATCATTCCGCATTTCTGTTCCTCCTGTCTATCCACGTTAATTTTTATAGCCTGACGTATTCAAACTCGAAAGGCTTGCCCTTGATTCCGGCGTTGGGCGGCGCAATCCAGTTGGCGATTTTGCCGGGCTCGGTGACGGGGTGCATGAGGCTTCGGACGTATTCGCGGTCGGCCAAAGTGGGCAGCCACTCGGCGCGGCGACGCTCGAACTCGGCTTCGTCGATGAGATTGCCGTGAACGTCGAAGTGATGTCCGGCGAACTCTCCGACGTGGCGGTGGAAGCGCGTGCTCGGCAGGTAGAGGCGCGCCTCGACGCCTTCGTCGGCCAGATACTTGTTCCAGCGCGTCATGGCGCGCTCGCAGTCTTTGACGTACTCGCCGCGCAGCACTTCGTTGAGCGCGTTGCGGAGCGGCACTTCGCGCGGCACAATCCTTCCGTCTTCGACGACCATCAGCGTAAAGCTCCCGCTCGCGGCGATGTGGTCTTCGTACTGCTCCTGCTCTTTGTAGCGCCCTTTGAGTCCGGCGGCGAAGAAGTCTGCGGAGTTGGAGCTAATCTCGCCGCCGAAGAGGTCGAGCGAGTAAGAGAACCAGAAGTTGATGTACCTCTGAATGATTTCGAGCGGGATGCCGCCTGAGTTCCGCACGTCGGCGTCGGGGCTCTCTTTCATCAACTGCGCGGTGCGGCGGACGACTCGACCGACGCCCGTCTCGCCGACGAAGAGATGATGCGCCTCTTCGGTGAGCATGAACTGGCAGGTGCGCGCCAGAGGCTCGAAGCCGGATTCGGCGAGCGCGGCGAGCTGATACTTGCCGTCGCGGTCTGTGAACATCGTGAAGCAGAAAAAGTTGAGCCAGTCGTCGCAGGGCTGATTGAAGGCTTCGAGGATGCGCGGCTTGTCGGGGTTGCCGCTGCGTCGCTCAAGCAGGGCGTCGGCCTCGTCGCGCCCGTCGCGCCCGAAGTAGCGGTGCAGCAGGTAGACCATCGCCCAGAGGTGTCGCCCCTCTTCGACGTTCACCTGGAAGAGATTGCGCATGTCGTAGAGCGATGGGCAGGTCTTGCCAAGCTCGCGCTGCTGCTCGACCGAGGCGGGCTCGGTGTCGCCCTGCGTGACGATGATGCGCCGGAGGGCATTGCGAAACTCGCCGGGCACTTCCTGATAAGCGGGCATCCCGTAGTTGTCGCCGAAGCCGACGCGCGCATCCGGGTCGGCGGGCTTGAGGAAGATGCCCCAGCGATAATCCGGCATCTTCACGTAATCGAAGTGCGCCCAGCCCTCGGGCTCGACGCTGATGGCGGTGCGCAGGTAAACGTCCTTCTCCTGAAAACCTTCGGGCCCCATCTCGCGCCACCAGTCAAGATAATTGGGCAGCCACTTCTCCAGCGCACGCTGGAGGCGCTTGTCCTCCGAAAGATTCACGTTGTTAGGAATGCGTTCGTATAACTGCATATGACCTCTTTAAGTTTTCAGTTTTCGGTTTTCAGTTTTCAGTTTTTGCTTTGAGTTTAGCGGCAAGGGCGTAAAGCATCTTGCGAATTTCAGTGATGCGTTCGTCCATCTGAAGGCTGCTTTCAGAACTGATGAAGTGCAGATTCTCAGCGATGATACGTTGTGTATCTAGCTCGGCTAAAGAGCCATTAGCGACTGAGATGAAGTGTAGGAACTCCTTAATGTGCTGTCGTCCTTGTCCCTCAGCGATATTAGATGAAACTGAAATCGCAGCCCGCTTCATTTGGTCGGCCAAGCCATAAAGCTCACTTCTTGGAAATGAGCCACAGTCTTTATAAACTTGCAGGCATAGCGCAATGCTCTTTTGCCAAACCAGCAAGTCTCTGTATGACTGCGACCCCACAACTACCCTCCAACATCAACACTGGAAACTAAAAACTAAAAACTAAAAACTGCAAACTGAAAACTGAAAACTGAAAACTGAAAACTGTTTATGTCCGCTTGTAGTCGAACTGCGCTTGAGTCGGCTTGCCGTAGTTGGTGAGCGCGCCGTGTTCGCCGACGGCGTTGGGGCGCTGGAAAATCCAGTTCTGCCAGGCCGTGAGGCGTCCGTAGATTTTGGTGTCGAGCGTCTCAGGCCCGGCGAAGCGAAGCGATGCTTCCATGCCGGTCAGGGCGTCGGGCGAGAGCGAGGTGCGCTCTTCGATGGCGACGCGAATCTCGTCCTCCCAGTCGAGGTCGTCGGGCGCGAAGGTGACGAGCCCGGCTTCTTCGGCTGATTCGGTGTCGAATGTTCCGTCGTGGTCTAAAACTTCATCAACCTGTTCGGGGTTGGAGAGGAAGCGCGATTGCAGGCGCGTCAGGCCGTTGCTCATCGGGAGCGCGCCTTTGTTCAATTCACCGGTGGCGATCTCGACCTCGGCCTCCGGGTCGTTGAGCATGTAGGTGCGGTCGGCGGAGAGCGCAAGCTCAAGGAGATTACCCGCGAAGCAACTGCCGGGCTCGACGAGGGCGAAGAAGCTCTTGGCCGTCAGGTCGAGGCGTCGGAGCACTCGCGCCATGTGGAGGATAATCTCGCGGACGAGCCAGTGCTCTCTGTTTGCGTTTAGAGTTTCATCGACGGACAGGACATCTTCGATGCGGCCTTCCGTGCGCAGGCAGACGAGGCCGGTCTCCAGCTCGTTGACGCGCAGGTGAAGCAGCGCATCATCCAGCTCGCGGTAAGCCTGAAGCGGCCAGTAGGCGTCGCCCAGGCGTTCTATCTCTTCGACGCTCGAAGGCATCGAGCCCGGCTCGGGAGCGCGAACGGTCAGGTCTGCATAACGACCCTCGCGGTGCAGACGGACGGTCACGTACTTGTACTCGCGCCCGTAGTCTGTCGCTTCGACCTGAAGCGGGTTTAGCTTGATGCCCTTTGCAGCCTTCTTCCCGTCGGCAGCCTCGACGAGCTTGCGCAGGCGCGCGCTGACCTCTTCCTGAAATTTGCTGGTCGGGAAGTATTCGTCTATCAGCCCCCACTCTTTGGCGCGCTTTCCCTTGAGCCCTTCGGCCAGAGTGGAGAAAACATCGGCTCGGTCGCGCCGAACCCTTCTCTTATCGACGAGGCGCGTCAAGCCTCCCGTGCCGGGAAGCACTCCGAGCAACGGAACTTCTGGAAGCGAGACGGCGGAGTTGCCGTCGTCCACCAGATAGATTTCGTCGCACGCGATGGCTAGCTCGTAGCCGCCGCCCGAAGCCGTGCCGTTCAGGGCGGCGACGTACCTCTGCCCCGAATGAGCCGAGGCGTCCTCGATGGCGCAGCGCGTCTCGTTCGTGAACTTGCAGAAGTTGACCTTGAAGGCGTGCGAGGAAGTGCCGAGCATGTAGATGTTCGCGCCCGCGCAGAAGATTCGCGGCTTGAGGCTCGTGACGACCACGACCCTCACTTCCGGGTGCTCGAATCTCAGGCGCTGCACGGCGTCGGCCAGCTCGATGTCAACGCCGAGGTCGTAGGAGTTGAGCTTGAGCTTGTAGCCGTCGGCGAGAGTGGCGTCTTCCTGCACGTCCATCGAGAGCGTGGCGACCGCGCCCTCTACCTGTAGCTTCCAGTGCTTATACTGTTCCGGCGATGTCTCGAAGTTAATCATTAAAAAACTGAACCCCAGCTAAAATTGAACGAAGCAAGTCTCAAATCTTCCGCAACGTCAGCCGGTAAAAATCCCGGCAGTTGGTTTTTCGAACGCTCGTTCGAAAAAGGATGATAACGATTTACTCGTCGTCGGTCAAGCCGCGAGCGCGGGCGCTTGGGCAAGCTTGCCGAAGCGTCTGCGAGAAGCCGCCGAAGCAGTCCCGAAAGGGACATCAAACGCGCTGTTTCGCAAACAGCTTCTCAGATAAAGCCGGGCGTCCATTTGAGACGCTCGGCGCGCGCCGCCCTCGGAAGCGACGCTTGACAGGCGAGGCTCGCCGCGCGTAGGGTCTTCAGGCGTTTGGGTCTTGACACCGGAGGGAGGCGCATCTGTTCTGGTGAACGGCGCGGTCTTCAAAACCGTCAGTGAGCCTGTGAGAGCAGGCTCAGGTGGGTTCGATTCCCACACGCCTCCGCCAAAAAAGTTAGTAAGCAGAAAGCAGTAAGCGGTAAGCAGAGCGCGAAACTTACCAACTGCTTTCCACTGCTCACTGCTTACAGCTCACTGCTCACTTTATGAGAGATTGGATTGCGCTCAACATGACGCCGGGCGTGGGGCCGCGAGCGGCGGCGAAGCTTCTGGAGCGCTTCGGCTCGGCGGAGGCCGTCTACGGAGCGTTGAGGGCAGAGCTGGAGCGGCTCAGGCTTCGACCCGAAGCGATTGAGAGCATCATGCTGCGCGACCGCCACGAGGAGGCGGCCAGAGAGCTTGAGCGCCTACGCGGCCTGGCGCGCGCCGACGTGCTCATCCTCGACGACGGCACGTACCCCGCGCTGCTGCGCGAGATTCCCGACCCGCCGATTACTCTCTACGTGCAGGGCGATTGGGAAGCTTGCCTGGAAGCGCCGACGGTGGCGATGGTCGGCTCGCGTCGCTCTTCGACCTACGGGCAGAACGTGGCGCTCGCGCTGGCGCGCGAACTCGCCGGGCGCGGCGTGACGATTGTTTCGGGTCTGGCGCGCGGCATCGACGCTTCGGCTCATCGCGGCGCGCTCGAAGCCGGAGGCCGCACGGTGGCCGTTCTGGGCACGGGGATAGACGACGTTTACCCGCGAGACCATCGACGCCTCGCCGAAGAGATTCTTGAGAAGGGCGGCGCGCTCGTCTCGCAGTTTCCTTTGGGGACGCCGCCCGTTGCGGAAAACTTTCCTTACCGCAATCGCATCATTAGCGGTCTGAGTTTGGGGGTCGTCGTGGTCGAGGCGGCGGAGAATAGCGGCTCTTTGATTACGGCGCGCCTCGCGATGGAGCAGAACAGGGAAGTCTTCGCCGTGCCGGGCAATATCACTTCGCGCAACTCTTTCGGGACGAACTACCTGATTAAGAGCGCGGGCGCGAAACTCGTCCAGCAATGGCAGGACGTAGCGGCGGAGATGCCGCCCGAGATAGCCGCCCGCCTCCTGCCGCCGGAGACGAAGAAGAAGGAGAAGACCGAAGGCGACGGCGCTTTGAGCGCGAGCGCGCCCGCAGACCTCTCCGAGAGCGAGCGCGCCGTCTTCAACCGCTTATCGACCGACGAGCCCGCGCACATCGACGCGCTCGCCGAAACTTGCGGCCTCGCGCTGACCGAGTTGACGAGCGCGCTCTTCGCGCTGGAAATGCGAGAACTCGTCCGGCAACTGCCCGGAAAATGTTTCGTGAGAAAACTGTGAAAGACAGTCAGAAAGCAGTGACAGGTGACGAGGGACGAGAGACGAGTGACAAGATGAAAGCTTCGCTCTCGTTACTGCCTGCGTTTCTTTTGAGTTCGACGGCGAGCCGGAAGGCTCTGGATTGCATCTAAATTGGGGTTTAAAAAGGAGTGAAAAGTAGCAAGCGACAGGCGGCGCGGCCGACGAGTTTTTAACTCGTCACTCGTCACCTGTCGCTCGTCACTGAATTTAAAATGGCGAAGAATTTAGTAGTCGTCGAGTCGCCCGCGAAGGCCAAGACCATCGGTAAGTATCTGGGGCCGGACTATCGCGTGATGGCGTCGCTCGGCCATATCAAGGATTTGCCGTCGAAGGGTTTGGGCGTCGATGTCGAGCACGATTTCGAGCCGACCTACGAGGTCATCCCCGACACGAAGAAGAGAAATAATAAGAAGACGGTTTCTGAGTTGAAGAAGGCTGCGAAAGAGGCCGAGGCCATCTATCTGGCCGCCGACCCCGACCGCGAAGGCGAAGCCATCTGCCAGCACCTGGCCGAAGAGATTGTCCCGAAGCGTCCGCGCACGCCATCGTTTCGCGTGATGTTCAACGAGATTACGAAGCGCGCCGTGCAGGAGGCTTTCAAAGAGCCGAAGCAGATTGACCAGAACCTCGTCGATGCGCAGCAGGCGCGGCGTGTGCTCGACCGGCTGGTCGGCTACAAGGTCTCGCCTCTGCTATGCCGGACGGTGGGTGGGCGTCTGAGCGCGGGGCGCGTGCAGTCGGTGGCGCTCAGGATGGTGGTCGAGCGCGAGCGTGAGATAGAGAAGTTCGTCAAGACAGAATACTGGACTATCAACGCCAACCTCTCCGCCAAGCTTCCGCCCGCCTTCGACGCGCGCCTTCTGAAAATCGGCGAGCAGACGGTGAAAACCGGCGGCTTCGATCAGGACATCCGTAAGAACGAAATCCTCATCGGCAACGAGGCGCAGGCGAAAGAGATTGTCGAAGAGGCCGAGCAGCAGAGCTACCGTGTCGCGGAGGTCTCGACCAAAGAGCGCAAGCGCAACCCCGTGCCGCCCTTCATCACGTCGAAGCTGCAACAGGAGGCTTCGCGCAAGCTCGGCTTCGCGGTGAAGAAGACGATGCAGCTCGCGCAGAAGCTCTACGAGGGCGTCGAGCTTGGGGCGGAAGGCTCAATCGGTCTCATCACCTACATGCGAACCGATTCGACGCGCGTCTCGGAGGCCGCGCTTCAAGAGGTGCGCGACCTCATCACCACGCAGTACGGCCAGCGTTACCTGCCCGAGAAGGCTATTCACTATCGCTCGAAGAAGGGCGCGCAGGACGCGCACGAAGCCATCCGCCCGACCGACGCGACGCGCACGCCCGAAGCCCTCGCACGCTTCCTCAACAAGGAAGAATTGAAGCTCTATCGTCTCATCTGGCAGCGCTTCGTCGCTTCGCAGATGATGCCAGCCGTCTTCGACCAGACGACTATCGACATCGAGGCCGGTCGTTTTCTCTTCCGCGCGACGGGCTCGGTCTTGAAGTTCGACGGCTTCCTGCGCGTCTACGAAGAGGGGCACGACGAGAAATCCGAAGATGATGAAGAGGCCGCGCGCAAGCTCCCGCCGGTCGAGCGCGGCGAAGAGCTTCGACTCAACGCAGTCGCGCCGGAACAGCATTTCACAGAGCCGCCGCCGCGCTACACCGAAGCGACGCTCGTCAAGGCTCTCGAAGAGAAGGGCATCGGTCGGCCTTCGACCTACGCGGCCATTATGACGACGATTCTCGACCGCGAGTACGTCGAGAAACACGAAGGACGTTTTCATCCGACCGCCCTCGGCACGACCGTCAACGACCTGCTCGTCGCCAGCTTCGACGATCTCTTCAACGAGTCTTACACGGCGCGCATGGAAGAGGAGCTGGACGAAATCGAAGAGGGCAAGCTCAAGTGGACGAAGGCGCTGCACGAGTTCTACGAAAAATTCGCGCGCGATTTGAAGGTCGCCGAGACCGAGATGAAGAAGAAGAAGGTCGAGGCCATCCCCACCGACGAGAAGTGCGACAACTGCGGCTCGACGATGGTTATTAAGTTCGGACGCTTCGGACAATTCCTCGCCTGCTCGAACTATCCCGAATGTCGCACGACGCGCGAGATTGCCAAACCCGGCTCAAGCGCGGGCGCAAACGCCGTCGAAGATGGAGCGACGGGTGCGCCCTTCAAAACTGGCGGTGCGACGAGCGGCGCGGGCGAAGCTGCCGCCGCGTCGGGCACTGAGGCCGAAGAGGAATGCGATTTGTGCGGCAAGCCGATGGCTCTCAAGCGCGGGCGCTTCGGACAGTTTCTCGGCTGCACGGGCTACCCCGACTGCCGCAACATTCGCAAGATAAACAAGAGCGGCACGGTCGCACCCGCGCCCATCCCGCTCGACGAGAACTGTCCCGTTGACGGCGCGCAACTCGTTCGTCGTCACGGTCGTTTCGGCGAGTTCGTCTCCTGCGCAAACTATCCGACCTGTAAGTACATCAAGCGCGAGACGACCGGCATCGCCTGCCCGCGCGCCGGCTGCAAGGGCGAAATCGTCGTCAAGAAATCGAAGCGCGGCAAAATCTTCTACGGCTGCTCGGAGTATCCGAAGTGCGACGTGGTCTACTGGGACAAGCCCACGCCACAGTCCTGCCCGCAATGCAACGCGCCCTTCCTGCTTGAGAAGACGACCAAGAAGGGCACGACGCGCTACTGCGCCCGCGAAGAGTGCGGCTTCAGAGCCGAGCCGAGCGAGGATGCTCCCACCGGAGCGCAACCCGCCAACGTCTCCGGCGGCAAAGACCGAGGCCGCCAGCTCGCGCGCTAGCTTCGAGGATGCTGTTTCGTATCTATCGTTCTTCGGTTAAACTCGTCTCGTCAGCAATCCGCTTCGGAGGCTTAAGCGAAAGATGACATTCCAAGAGATGGAAAAAACGATGCAGTTCATCCTTGAGCAGCAGGCTATATTTGCAGCCAATCAGGAACAGGTCGGCGAGAGGGTGACACGCCTTGAGAAGAGTATGGCTGACATGATGGAAGCGCAAACTCGCCTTGAAACTAATATGTCTGAGTTGGTGTTAGTGCAAGTAGACGTCAGCGAGAGAGTTTCCACGCTTGAGACGAATACGGACGAGCTACAGAGAAGCATGGCCGAGATGGCGCGAACACAGGCTCATATGAATGAAGTGGTCGCCGCGATGTTTGAGACACACAGGCATACGGAAGCGAAGCTCGATGCATTTATCGGCGTCTTGGAGAGGTATATCAGTGAAGACAGAAACGGCAGGTCGAACGGCGGCGGTAGAGGCTGACGAAAGCTTGCGAGCTGATTGAGACGTTGGAATAAGTGAGTTTGGATTTGCGGGGTTCAGATTTTCTTGCGAGAGGTTAGAAAACAGAGCGGAGGCCAGGGCGCTAAAGGTCGCTCGGCCTCCGTTTGATTTTTCGGATTTTCGTTCGCGCATTTGGATGGCTCGCTCGTCGGGTCGATGGGCTGAAACTTTCGCGCATCGAATGAAGTATATTGATTTCGTCACAAACAATTTCCCGGCTTGCTTGTAACGAGACGGACTTTCCAGCTTTCAAATTCAGGAGACTTTAGCGTGATGTTACGCCGCCTTGCAGCCATCGGGCTGCTTCTCTTTTATCTGCTCTGTCCGACGCTCGCGCTCGCGCAGCAGCCGAGGCCGACGCCGAGCCCTTCTTCGACGCAGGCCGCGACGCAGCCGACGCCGACTCCGGTCGCAGACCCCGTCGAGCGCATCAAGGACGAAGGCTTGAATCGCTCGCAGGTGATGCAGACGATCGCTTACCTGACGAACGTCATCGGGCCGCGTCTGACCGGCTCGCCCGCGATGAAGCGCGCGAACAACTGGACGCGCGACAAGCTGACGGAGTGGGGCTTGGAGAACGCGCACCTCGAAGCGTGGGGGCCGTTCGGTCGCGGCTGGACGCTCCGGCGTTTCTCGGCTGAGGTCGTCGAGCCGCAGGCGTTTCCTCTGCTGGCTTATCCGAGAGCGTGGTCGCCCGGCACCGACGGGCTGCTCACGGCTGAGGTCGTGCGCGTCGAGGCGAACACGGAGGAGGAGTTGCAAAAGTACAGGGGGAAACTGAAAGGGGCGATTGTGCTCGTCGGGACTGAGCGAGAGCTGAGGGCGAGGTTCGAGCCGACGGCGACGCGCCTGTCGGAGAAGGAGCTGCTTGAGCTGGCGAACGCGCCCGACCCCGCGACCGTGCCGCGCCGAGCGCCTTCGCCGCCGACGCCCGAACAGATTGCCGCCGCGCGATTCAACGACCGGCGCACGCAGTTCTATTACGACGAAGGCGTCGCTCTCTTTGTCACGCCGAGCGGCGGGGGCGACGGCGGCATGTTGCAGTTCGTTCAATCGGCGAGCGTCAATCAGCCTTTCGATACGCCGCCGGACAAAGCCGTCCGCCCGTGGCACGCGAACGCGCCGCGCATCATCCCGCAGATGGGCGTCTCTTACGACCACTTCAACCGCCTCGTCCGCCTGCTCAAAGCGGGCGAGCGCGTGCGCATGGCCGTCCAAATCGCCGCCGATTTCAACGACGACGACCCGATGGGCTACAACACCATCGCAGAGATTCCCGGCACAGACCTGAAGGACGAAGTCGTCATGCTCGGCGCGCATCTCGACTCGTGGCACACGGCGACGGGCGCGACCGACAACGCCGCCGGAGTCGGCATCATGATGGAGGCCGTGCGTATCATTAAGGCTCTGAAATTGCAGCCGCGCCGCACGATTCGCATTGCTCTCTGGAGCGGCGAAGAGCAGGGCTTGCTCGGCTCGCGCGCTTACGTCAGGGAACACTTCGGGCCTGTGGCAGGCAGCAGCGTAGGCGCGGCCGTGCGTTCCGGCGTGGGCGCGAGCGCCGTGCCGCCGGGCGCGAGCGTGCAAACGCAGAGCTTCAAACCGGAGTATGAGAAGTTCAACGTCTACTTCAATGCCGATAGCGGCACGGGCGCGGTGCGCGGCATCTACCTGCAAGGCAACGAAGCCCTGCGCCCGATTTTCCGCCAGTGGCTTCAGCCCTTCCGCGACTTTAAGATTGGCGACAAGGACATGAGCGCCAAGACCCTCACCATCTCGAACGCGGGCGGCTCGGATTTTCTCTCCTTCGATTCGGTCGGCCTCGTCGGTCTCGATTTTCTACAGGACGACATCGAGTACGGCAGGCGCACATGGCACTCCAACCAGGACACATACGACCGCATACTGGCCGACGACGTGCGGCAGGCCGCGACGGTCGTCGCCGCCTTCATCTACAACGCCGCGATGACCGACCAGAAGCTGCCGCGCAAGCCTACGCCGAGAAGTTGAAGAGCGAGGCTTTCATCCGCATCAAACCCTCTAGGCAAGCGAAGAGCCCATCCGCGCGGATGGGCTCTTCATGTTTCTTGAAGTGGATGCTGAACCGAGCGTCCGTTCAGGGCTGGCCGAAGCGTCGGCGGTATTCGCCGGAGGTGATGAAGGCTTTGACCATCTCGGCGCGACGGAAGTCGCCGCCGAACTGATTCAGCTTGCCCAGCCAGAAGTTGTAGCCGGTGAAGTCCGTGTCGGGCGCGGCGTTCGGCTCTCTTCTGAGGTAGCCGAAGTATTGCATGAGGACGAACGCCTTGTTCGTCTCTCTCCTTCTGAAATCCTCGTCTTCGGCGACACGGCGCAGAGCTTCGGCGCGCGTTATCTGCCCGGCGTCGAGCCGGGCGACAAGGTCGTCGCGCTCCGCGCCGGAGAGCGAGCCTCCGGTATTCGTGTTGAGCAGGTTGATGAAATCGGCGTTCGACATCGAAGGCGGGTAGGTTTGGAGAAACGCCGGACGATTGACGAACTCGTTGGCGAAGGCTTGCTTGTTGGCTTCGAGCTGCTGCCGCCAGTCGCCGACGAGGACGACCACTCCGCGACTTATCTCCTGAGTATCGCGGAGGAAGCTTTGCAGCGAGAGGCGCTCGCCGGTGTTGAAGGCGGCCTGATAGAGACGATAGACGAGGAAGCCCGTCTCCTGAAACTCAATCGAGCGGAAGAAGGCCGCGGAGGTCTCTATCCGCTTCACCTCACGGCATCCGGCGTTCGTGCCGCACGACTCGATGTTGTTTATCCAGAACTCAAGCCCCGAAGTGTCCGGGTCGCGGTTGAGGAAATCGTGATAGTGCTGGCAGACGAAGATGCGCGAGTCGTCGATGACGTTTGAAGAGGACTCCTGCGGGTCGTCGATGATGAGCACGGAGGCTACGGAAGAGACGCCGAGCGCGAAGCCGCCCGTCGGGTTGCTCAAAGTGACGGCGAAGGATTCGCCGATTTGTCCCTCGATTTTTTCGTTGTAGGAATCTTCGTTGATGAGCACGTCAAAGGTTTTAAACGTCTCGCCTGCGGCGAAGCGCAGAGTGCCGTGAGCGGCGTTGAAGTCGGAGCGGTCGGAGGCGGGATTGATGAAAGTTCCGTCGAAGTTCGTCGTGTAATCGACGGTGGCGGCTGTCGATGCGTCGCCGGAGCGAAGCACGGTGATGCGAAGCGCGCTGCAATCTTCGGTGGTCGTGTAGTTGGCGCTGCTGAAGAAGAAGGCGCGCGAGGGCGCGACGGCGATGCCGCGCACAATCTCTTTGCCGCCGATGAAGCCGAGATTGGTGGCCGCGCCGGTCGAGAGGTTTATCTGGAAGAGATGGGAGGGCGGCGAGGTTTCGAAGAAGGGCATGGACATGGCGGCGAAGGCCGCGCCCGTATCACTGATGTCGAAGCCCGCGTAGTCGGTGGTGTTGAAGCCGAGCGCGCCGACGGTTTGCAGCGTGCCGGAGTTGGGCGGGTTTTGCGTGACGAGCGTGTCGCGGTTCGAGTCGATGCCGTAGAGCGCGGTCGTGTTTGCGCCGGGAGCGTTGTTGGTGTAAGCGGAGGCGACGATGCGCGGCGTCTGAGCGGCGTTCGGGTCGGAGGATGCGTATGAAAGATTCGTGTCCGCCGATTCGACCGCGCCGGTGTCGGGATTGAGACGCAGGTTCTGTCCGGTGTTGCTGACGACGCGAATGCGGTCGGCGACCGGGTTGAAGTCGAAGCCGAACTCCGTCCCTTGAAGAGCGGGCGAGAAGGGCGGCGCGCCGGAGAGAAGCGTCACCTGTCGCGCTGCGGCGGTCGTCGGGTTGATGGTGTAGAGGCGGCTGGTGCTGCCCAGAGCGTAGAGCTGGCCGGTGGCGGGGCGCACGTCGATGGCGAGCAGAGACTCGCCGGGCTGCAAGCCTGTAATCTGCTTCGAGAAGATGACGACGCCGGGCGCGGCGCTGTTAAAGAGCATGAGCTTGTTGGTGAAGGTGAGGCCGAAGATGTTCGTGCCGGGAGACAGAATCGCCAGCCCGCGCAGGTAGACTCCTCCGGAAGTATGGCCGTTCGTGCCGATGTGTCCAATCTCTGTGGCTTTGCCGGTCGAAAGGTTGATGCTGTAGAGGCGCGTGGCGACGGCGTCCGTGCCTGTGAGCCCGGCGAAGGCGAGGTTGGACGTGCCGGGCGCGATGTCGAGCCCGGCCAACTCGGTGAAGAAAGGACGGAAGCCGAGCAGGCGTCCGACGCGGAAGACCTGCCCTGTGTTCGGCGAGACGGGGCTGCCGCCCTCCGAGCCGATGCGCATGAAGAGGTCGGCATTGGCATCGAGAGCATAGAGCGTGGTCGAGGTTGCGCCCGCGAAGTTGTTGCTGTAGGCGGCGGCGTTGACGCCCGTGCGCTGTCCCGCGCCTTCCTCGCCCGGCGCGTTGGTGAGCGGGGCATCGACGCCGACGACCGCGCCCGTGTCAGGATTCAGACGCAGATTATCGTTGACAGTGAGCACTCGAATCTGGTCGGCGACGGGGTCGAAGTCGAATCCGATTTCGAGGCCGCTGAACTCGGTGACGCCGAGCGCGGGCGTGAACGCAGAGCTTCCGACCTGAGTGGCCGCGCCCGTCAGAAGATTGACGGTGTAGAGGCGGCTGCGGTCGGTGACGACGTAGAGTCGCCCGTTCGAGGGGCGAAGGTCGATGTCGAGCACGCGCTCGCCCGGCTGCGAAAGACCGCTGATTGTCACACGATGAAAAATCGTTTCGGGCGTGGCGCTGTCGAAGACGACCAGCTCGTTCGTGTTGGTCAGACCGGCGACGGGGACGGCGTGCGTCTCTGTGCGTCCTGCGGCGAAGACGAACAGGAAGAGGACGAAGGAGACCGCCCATGCGTAGAGGCTCTGCGAGGGTCTGTTCATAACTTTAATCCTTCACGTTGGCGAAAGCCGGATTCCCGGCGAACTGATGTGGAGAGCGCGCGGCAGGCGCGTATCTTCTGCCGGGCGTCGAGCGTCCTTCTGATTAAGCTTTGCGCGGGTGCGCTGAAGATTTGTTAAAGATTATCGGGCTCGGAGAAACCGGCGTCCGGGGATGTGCAAAAGTCTATGGCTGTCGGGGCGATGTGTCAACGAATAAATTCGCGCGAGAGCTTTGCCGCTCAGCGCGGGGGGAGGTCGAGGGGGTCGTTTGATTGAAGGCCGCCGGTTTTTTCGTCGAAGGCGATACCGGCGGCCACTTCGTCTGAGAGGCGCTCCCAACCGCCGGGCATGTGACGGAAGCTTTCGCTGGAGCCGGGCGCGAAGCCCGCGCGCTCCGGTCGCCAGGAGTAGCGCACGACGTTGATGAGCGGGTGCTTGACGCGGATGCAGTTGAAGGAGTTGGCCTCGCCTCTGCCGCGCGTCGAAGTGGCCGTGCCGGCCTGAACGACGAGCGCGGAATGTCCTTCGGTGTTGTAGCGCTTGGCGGTGTGTCCTGTGTGGCTGAGGTGGAGGTGGCCTGCGAGCAGGAGGTCTGCGCCGCAGCGCGCGAGCATCTCAATCGCCATGCGCGCACGCCCGACGAGGTCGCGCTCGCGGTCGTGTCCTTCGGGCAAATCGAACGGATGATGTGTGACGACGATTTTCGTCACCTCGTCGCCGTAAGGACAGAGCCGCTCGCGTATGCGTGCCACCTGCTCTTCGTTGATGCGCCCGTCCTTGATGGTCAGAGAGCGCGCCGTGTTGATGCCCATGACGGCAATCTCTTCGTCCGAATAGAAGGGCTCGAGGTCTTCGGTGATGTATTGTCGATAGTTGTCGAGCGGTTGCAGGAAACGCTTGAAGACGTTGTAGAGCGGAACGTCGTGATTGCCGGGCACGATAATCTGCGGCGACGGCAGCGTGTCCAGAAACTCGCGCGCCTCCTGAAACTGCTCCGAGCGAGCGCGCTGCGTCAAGTCGCCCGAGACGACTACCACGTCCGGCGCAAGCCCGTTGACCGTCTCCGCCAAAGGCTCGACGACCGCCTCGTCGATACGCCCGAAATGAAGGTCGGAAAGATGAATAATCGTTCGCATAAGTAGCTCCTTCGGAGCGACGATAGACAATGGACGATAGACGATGGACGATAGCCAATCCTTGTTTTAGTCCATCGTCTATGGTCTATCGTCCATCGTCCATGTCTTTAGGCACGACGACTCGCAGCGCACAGGGGCGGGTGCGATAGTAGAGAGGCGTCTGCATCAGCGTGACTTCGCCGTCGGTGGCGACTCTCAGGCGCTTTCTGCGGCGCGTCTCAATCCAGATTTCACGGGCTTGCAGGGCGTCGAAGTCTTTGGCTTCGCGCAGGCCGCCGAAGAGGGCGCGCAGGGCGAGACGCAGAAGCCCGAGCCGGGTGGTGCGATGCGTGACGTAAAGGCTCAGGTGTCCGGCGTCGAGGCAGGCGCGAGCGCCGATTTGGAAGCTCTCCATCTGGTATTCGTTGTTGCCGACGAAGACGAAGGGCGTGCGGCGAACGAGCCTTTGCCCGTCGGCTTCGAGGCGGACGTTGAGGAAGGGATACTTGCGAAAGACGTTCAAGACAGCCCAGACGAAGGCCGTCCACTTGCCGCGCCCCAATCGCTCCTGCTGCTTCTCACGACTGCGCACGATGCTCGGGTAGAGGCCGAGACTCGAATTGTTGATGAAGACGCGCCCGTTGACTTCGCCGACATCGACGCTCGCCACGCGTCCTTCCGAGAGGTTGCGCACAGCGCCTTCGAGGTCGAGCGGAATCCGTAAATCTTTGGCGAAGTGGTTGAGCGTGCCGAGCGGCAGCACGCCGAGCACGACCTCCGTATCGACGAGCGCGGAAGCGACGGCATTGATAGTGCCGTCGCCGCCTCCGGCCACGACCATCCGGCAGCGCTCCGCGACGGCGCGCTCGGCCAGTCCGACAGTCTTCGCGCCGTCGCGCACGAGCGTCACATGAGCCTCGATGCCGCTCTCGGCCAGAAGCTTCCCCAGTTGCTCGCTCAACAACTCTTTGTCGTCAGCGCCGGATGAGGCGTTGATGAGAACTTCGACGCGGCCTCGCTTCGTCGTGCGAGTCTGCGCCTCGCCGACGCCCGCGACCGTTCCGCCTTGCGAAGAGAGTGAAGCCATGCCGTTCTCCAAACGGAGGGACAACGAGAAAGAACAATACGGTTAATAAGAGAACGGGCGAGGCCGTCTTGAAGCGGCGCTCGCCCGTTCGGTGGTTTCTGTCCGCTCGTCGATAACGCGAAGTCAACGCGCCCGAACGCGCGGGCTGACTAAGGTCTGACGGCTGTGTCGCTGCCGCCCTCGCCGCCGGACGGCGCGGCCTCTTCGGCGGCGGTTCGTGCCTTCGCAGTCTGATGCTCAAGGTGGCTGCGCTGCGCTACCTCGCGCTGCGTCGAGAGATCGATGCCGACGAGGTCTTTGAGCTTGCCGAGAAGCGCAGGGACGACGACGTTGCGCGCCGTGCTCGACAACTCTTCGACGAAACGCTCGCCGAGCGACGAAAGCTCATCCTGAAGCTTGTCGTAAGCCTTCGTCTCCTTGAAGCGGTCGATGATGCCCGAATCTTTGACGCGGTCAATCAGGCCGGGCTTCTGCGGCTCGTCGGCTGCCGAGGTCAGAGCGGAAGTCGTCGCCGCGAGAGCCTGAGTCGCGCCCTGATAGCCGCTGCTGTATGAGGGTCTGGTGTTGGGGCCTACGTCGTCCGATTGCGCGGCGGCGGGCGAAGAGGCGTAAGCCCCTGCTGTCGCGGCGCGCTCCGTGTAGTGACCCGGCAGGTCGGGCGTGGGCGCAATGGAGCTATCGTAGACTGCCGGACGCGGCGAGACCGAGCCCGTGATGGGCTGCGAAGCGTAGGAGCGCGGAGCCGAGGCCGCGCCGAAGCTGCTCGCGCTGATGCTCGCCTGAAGATCCGAGTCTTCCGTGTCGTAGTCTTCTTCATCATCATCGCTGCCACCGGCAAACGCGCCTCGGACGCTGTAGCCGAGGATGAGGCCGACGCCGAGCGCGCCTGCGCTGAAGGCGAGCGGACGGCGACGATATTGCTCGCGCCAGTCGAGCGTCTCGCTGATGCTCTCTCTGACCTGCTGATACTGTGTCGTGACGGTCTCTTTGATTTCGGCCACCGTCTGCGTGATAGATTCGCGCGCTTCCTCCATACGACGCTGAAGCTCCTCTTTGGTCGCGTCCGTATCGGTTAGGGGTTCGGGCGCGCGCGCCAGCCCTGTGTTTCTTTCTTCTGCCATTCCGAATGTCCTTTCTGCCCTGTGTGTTCCTTTTTTTATCTGGCCGGGCGGCACGAGATTTTAAACTTCATTCTTCAACCACTGCTTGTCCTTCTTCAGCTCATCGACGCTTCTGTGCGGGACGGGGTCGCGCGCCGCCAGACGATTCTTCATCACGACGACGATGATGCCACCGATTATCAGGTAGAGCAGGCCGGTGATGAGGAATCCGAGCGCGTAGTTGAGCGGCTGGCGGTCGAAGGTGAACAGCGTCGAGATAAAGAAGGCGATGGCGACGTTCAGGAGGGCGAAGCCGATGGCGGCCAGAATCGCGCCGACGCCGATGAACGCGCCGCCCCGCGCATAGACCGCAGCGTCTTCCTTCAATTCCACCTTGACGAGACTCAGCTTCGTATCGAGAAGCCTCATCACGTCGTCGCCCAGACGCCCAAAGAGCGCCGGTAAACCCTCTATGTCTGACTGCTGCTGCTGCGCCGGCAGACCCGCCGCTCTTCTCTCCAGTTCGGCCATCACACACCTCCTTGCAGAAAACGATGAAGTCGGAACGCAGAACAATGAAGAGAAAGCATTCTGTCTTTCATTCCGTGTTGCGGCGTTCCGACTTCCGCGTTTCCTTATCTACGGCTGCCGCGAAGGAGCAGGCCGATGACGAATCCGGCTGCCGCCGAAATCAGAAGCGCCTGGCCGGGTTTCTGCCGCGCATACTCTTTGGCCTCTTCGGCCACCTGGCGGTAATCCATGTTCTGGATGTCGCGGAACTTGTCGCTGACGACCGTGCCAACCGCCGAAGCCTTATCGGTGACGTACTCTCTGGCTGTAGAAGCCGCGTCGGCCACTTTCTGGCCGTACTCTTTGGCCTGCGCCGCGAGCCCTGTGGCCGCGCCCGCGCCGCCGCCTGCGCTGCTGCCTGTGCCTCCGGTGCCGGTGCTGCCGAGACCGGCGGCTGCGAGGCTCGTTGAGCTGGTATCGCGCGTGGTTCCCAAATCAGTCGCGCCCGTGCCCGCGAGCCCGCTTCCAGTACCTCCGCCTAAGCCCCCGGCGCCGGTGCTGCCGCTGCCGCCGCCCGTGCCACTGCCGCCGCTCGTGCCCGTGCTGCCGCCGCCGCCCGTCGAAGTGTTCATCGAATCATTGGAATCTCTGTTTGACATCTCTGTTCTTCTCCTTCAAATGTGAATCATCCGAAATGCTGGATTTAAGGAAGCGCGCGAGAGAGAACGCTCCTTGAAAAATGGTTTACCCGCAGCAAGTTTGCAAACAACGTGCCGACGAGGGATGCGCACTCTCTGCTTCGGTCAAAAGCGCAGTCCGACGCGCTTCGCCTGCGCGCCCTCCGAAAGCCGTCTCACAGCCTGTCTTGTTGCGAAAAGGTACGCCTAAGATAGCACAAGGTCGGGAACAATACATAAGAGAAAAATTCCCTGAAACCTCCTTGACTTCACTCGCGTACTGAGGTAAGTAAGTACTTACTTCGCAATTTTCAGGAGCTTGGGAGTCGGAGGCCGAATGAGCAAACGAATGGAAGCGGCGCGCGCGGAGGCGGGCGTGCTGCCGGTGGCGACGAGCGGGCGGATGCCTAGCGGAGAGCGCCGACAGCAGATAGTTCAAGTCGCCATGCGGCTCTTCTCCGAGCGCGGCTTTCGCGGCACGACGACGAAAGAGATAGCGCACGCGGCGGGCGTTTCGGAAGCCATCATCTTCCGCCACTTCGCCACGAAGGAGGAGCTTTACTCGGCCATCATCGACCACAAAGCCTGCGCCGGAGGGATGAGAGAGCACGCGCACCAGACAGTGGCCGAAACCATCCGCTGTTCGGTGGCCGAGGCGATGGAGAGACGCGACGACCGCGCCGTCTTCGAGGGCATCGCCGAGACGATGATGCGCCATCACGAGCAGGACGAAGAATTCCTCCGCCTGCTCTTCTATTCGGCGCTCGAAAAGCACCAGTTGTCGCAGATGTTCTGGGACAGAAACATGCGTCTGATGTACGACTTCCTCGGCTCCTACATACGCGAGCGCCAACGCGACGGCGTTTTCGGCAACGTCGATCCGCTCGTCGTCGTGCGCGCCTTTATGGGCATGATTATCCATCATTCCGTGACCAATACGCTTTGGGACAGGTCGCGCACGCTCCTCAACATCCCGAACGAGCGCGCGGCGCGCGACTTCACGCGGATACTGCTCGAAGGCATCGGCGCGTCGGGCGGCGCGAAGACTGGCGCTGCTGTTGCGACGGCGACGACGAGCCGGGTCGCCAACCGTCGAAGCGGCTCGCAGGCCGCGCGCAGCAGGAAGAAGAGCTGAGTTTATCGAGACGAAATCCTGAGCTTATCAAGACGGAATTCCAAGACCGAATTTAATAGAGAAGAAGGTATGAGCAAGATTCCCCTTCATAAAATCTTCATCGACGCAGTAGCGGCGTGCGCCCTCGTCGCTTTGAGCCTCTCGTCGAGCGCGTGCGGCGGGTCGAAGGCGCAGGCGAACAAGCAAGGAGCGGCGGCGGCCGAGACGCCTGTCGTCGTCGTCGAAGTGGCAACCGTCCCGGCCATCCAGCGCGAGATGCCGCGCTTCATCGAAGCGACGGGCAGCCTCGCCGCCGACGAGCAGACCGACGTTGCGCCGCAGGTTGCCGGTCGCGTCGTCGCGGTCGGCGTAGACCTCGGCAGCTACGTGCAGCGCGGCCAACTGCTCGTGCGCTTAGACGATGCGGACGCGCGCCTCCGGTTGCAGCAGGCCGAAGCGCAGTACGCGCAGGCGCAGAGCGCCATCCGGCAGGCCGAAGAGCGCATCGGCCTGCGCTCCGGACAGCGTTTCGACCCGACGCGCGTGGCCGAAGTCGGGGCGGCGCGCACGGCTCTGGAACTGGCCGAGAAGCAGTTGAGGCGTTTCGAGAAATTGATTGAGACGGGCGACGTGTCGCGCTCGACCTACGACCAGCAGCGTGCGCAGCGCGACCAGCTTCGACAGCAATACGAGGCGGCGCTCGCGCAGGCGCAGCAGTCCTACGCGGGCGTGCAGACGGCACGCGCCGCCGCGCAGTCGGCAGCCGTACAGGTCGAGCAGGCGCGCAAGGCCGTGAGCGACGTGGCGGTCGTCGCGCCCATCAGCGGCTTCGTCGCAGACCGTCCAGCCGACCTCGGCGAATACGTCTCCACTTCTTCAAAGGTCGCAACCATCGTGCGCACCAACCCCTTGCGCGTGCGCATAGACATCCCAGAGCAATCGGTTTCGACCATCGCGCCGGGGCAGGGCGTCTCGGTCAGCGTCAGCTCTTATCCCGACCGCGCCTTCAGCGGACGCGTCGCGCGCATCTCGCCCAACGTGACGGCCACTTCGCGCACGCTGACGGTCGAAGCCGAAGTGGAGAACTCAAGCGGCCTGCTCAAGCCCGGACAGTTCGCCACCATCCGCGTCCAGCAGACGGCCTCGCAGCCCGCCGTGCTCGTGCCCATCCGCGCCGTCCGCACCGAGAACAACACGAGCCGCCTCTTCGTTATCAAAGACGGACGCGCGCAGGAACGTCTCGTCCAGCTCGGACAGACCGAGGGAGACCTCGTCGAAGTCAGAAGCGGCGTAGCGGCTGATGAACTCGTCGCCGCTTCCAACGTCGAACAACTGAGCGACGGCGTAGCCGTCAGGCAATAAATACAGTCTGAAGTCCGGAGTCTGGAGTCTAAAGTCAAAACCCGGACTCCAGACTTCGGACTCCAGACTCCAGACTTGAATCATTATGCAGAAGCTCGCTGAAATTTGTGTTCGTCGTCCGGTCTTCGCCACGATGCTGATTCTGTCTTTGACGGTGGTGGGGGCGTTCTCTTTCTTCTCGCTGGGCGTCGATTTGTTTCCGAAGATTGATTTCCCGACTATCACCGTGACGGTGATTAATCCGGGCGCGTCGCCGCAGGAGATTGAGACCGAGATAACCGACAAGGTTGAGGCCGCCGTCAACACCATCAGCGGCATCGACGAGCTGCGCTCGACTTCGGTCGAAGGCGCGTCGCAGGTCTACATCACTTTCCTGCTCGACAAGGACGCCGACGTGGCCGCGCAGGAGGTGCGCGACAAGGTCAATCTCATCACGGGCGACTTGCCGGAGACCGCCGAAGAGCCGACCATTCAGAAGCTCGACACCGACGCCGCGCCCGTTCTGCGCATCGCCGTTTCCTCTCCGCGCTCGCTCCGCGAAGTGACCGACATCGCCGACAAGCAGATTAAGAAGCGCATCGAGAACATTAACGGCGTCGGGCAGGTGCAGATTATCGGCGGCGCACAGCGCGAGATTCAGGTCAAGGTAGACCCCGACAAGATGCGCGCCTACAACGTGACGGTGGCCGAAGTGGTCGCCGCCGTGCGCGCGCAGAACATGGAAGTGCCCGGCGGTCGCATCGACGAAGGCGCGCGTGAGCTGACCGTGCGCACGATGGGGCGCATCACGAACCCCGCCGACTTCAACAACATCGCCGTCTCCACGCGCGGCTCTTACGTCGTCAAAGTGAGTGACATCGGCTACGTCGAAGACGGCACAGAAGAGCAGCGCACCGCCGCGCTCCTGAACGGCCAGCCCGCCGTCACGCTCGTCGTCTCGAAGCAGTCGGGACAGAACACGGTGGCGGTGGCCGACGCGGTCAAGGAGCGTCTCGCGGAGATTCAGCCGCTTCTCCCGAAGAACGTGCGGACGGAGCTGGTCGGCGACCAGTCCATCTTCATCAAGGCGGCGGTCGAATCAATCCAGACGCACCTCATCGAAGGCGGCATCCTCGCGGCCATCGTCGTCTTCATTTTCCTCTGGAACTTCCGCTCGACGATGATTGCGGCCATCGCCATCCCAACTTCCATCATCGCTACCTTCGGACTGATGAAGGCGATGGGCTACACCCTGAACCAGATTACGATGCTCGCCTTGACGCTGATGGTCGGCATCGTGATTGACGACGCCATCGTCGTCCTTGAGAACATCTACCGCTACGTCGAAGAGAAGGGCTACGCTCCCTTCGAGGCGGCCATCGAAGGCACGAAGGAGATTGGCCTCGCCGTCATGGCGACGACGCTTAGCTTGCTCGCGGTCTTTCTGCCCGTCGGCTTCATGGGCGGCATCGTCGGGCGCTTCATGTCCTCGTTCGGCCTGACATCCTCGTTCGCCATCGCCGTCAGCTTGCTCGTCTCCTTCACTCTGACGCCGATGCTCTCGGCGCGTCTCATCAAGCGTAGGGAGGAAGAGCACGCCACCGCAGCCGCAGCCGAAGCCGAACAGTCGGTGGTCGAGTCTGCATCGAACGACGCACAGGTGCGCACCGTCTCGTTCAGCGAAGACACGGGCGCGACGCCCGAGAGCGAGCCTGACATCAAAGAGGGCGCGCCGCTTCCTTCGACGCACCGGAAGACGGCGAAGGAATCGCGCTTCTATCGCCCGATTGACCGCACTTACACGGCGATGCTCAAGTGGTCGATGGCGCATCGCTGGGCGGTGGTGGGCTTGTGCGTGCTCGTCACTCTGAGCATCGTGCCGCTCTTCATGCTCATCGGCAAAAACTTTCTGCCCGTCGATGACCAGTCGCAGTTCGAGGTTACGCTGCGCGCGCCCGAAGGCTCGACGCTCGCCGCCACCTCGACTCTCACCGAGCGCCTCGCCAAAGATTTGAAGACGCTGCCGGGCGTCACCGACACTCTGACGACCGTCGGCGGCGGCCAGCAGGGGATAGTCAACAGCGCGAACATCTACGTCAAGCTCACGCCGATTGAAGAACGCGAGCTTTCGCAGATTGAATTGATGGAAAAGGCGCGCGAAGTTCTGGCGAAGTATCCGAAGGAGCTTCGTTTGAGCGTCGGGCAGGTGCAGGCCTTCTCGGGCGGCGGCTTCCGCAACGCCGACGTGATGTACGTCGTCAGCGGCCCCGACTTGCAGAAGCTCACAGAGTATTCAAATCAGCTCTTCGAGAAGCTCAAAGCCATCCCCGACGTGGTTGACCCCGACACGTCGCTCATCCTCGGCAAGCCCGAAGTGCGCGTCCACATCGACCGCGCCCGCGCCGCCGATTTGGGCGTCCGCGTCGGCGACATCGCGCAGACCTTGAACGCGCTCGTCGCCGGGCAGGAGGCTTCAACCTTCAATCAGGGAACAGACCAGTACGAAGTGCGCGTGCGCGCCATCGGCGAGTCGCGCGCGAGCACCGAGGCGCTGGAAAATCTCTTCGTCGCTTCGAGCAAAATCGGGTGGACGAATCTCTCGAACCTCGTCCGCGTCGAAGAAGGAACGGGGCCTTCGGCGATTGAGCGTCTGAATCGTCAGAGGCAGGTTATCCTTTCGGCCAACGTGCGACCGGGCGGCTCGCAGGCCGCCGTCATCGACGAGCTGAACCGCGCGGCGCAGGAGATGAAGTTCGAGCCCGGCTACACGACCGGCCTCTTCGGTCGCTCGAAAGAACTAGGGCGCGCGGGCTTCTACTTCATGCTCGCCTTCGCGCTCTCGTTCATCTTCATGTACATGGTGCTCGCGGCGCAGTTCGAGTCGTTCATCCATCCGGTGACAATCCTCTTGACGCTGCCGCTCGCCATCCCCTTCGGCATTCTTTCGCTCCTCGTGATGGGGCAGACCGTCAACATCTTCTCCGGCCTCGGATTGCTGCTGCTCTTCGGCGTCGTCAAGAAGAACGCGATTCTACAGATTGACCACACGAACGAGCTGCGCTCTCAAGGGTTGCCGCGTCTCGACGCCATCATTCAGGCCAACCGCGATCGGCTGCGCCCGATTCTGATGACGACCATCGCGCTCGTCGCGGGGATGATGCCGCTCGTCGTCGCGCGCGGCCCCGGCTCGGGCACGAACCGCTCCATCGGCGTGCTCGTCGTCGGCGGTCAATCGCTCTGCCTGCTGCTCACGCTTCTGGCCGTCCCCGTCTTCTATTCGCTCTTCGACGACGTTGCCAGAAGCCGCATCTTCTCGCGCGTCGGCGCACGCATGGGCGGCGCGTTCGCCTGGGCGCGCCGTCGCACGGCGACAGCCGCCGGAGCTTTGTTTGGAACGTTCGGGAAAAGCTAGACAGAGCGGTCAGCAATCAGCAATCAGCAGTCAGCCGAACTGTTGAATGAATGACTTGGTTGAAAACTTACCACCTTTGGCTTTTCGGTTCGGCTGACCGCTGATTGCTGAGTGCTTCATAAAATTTATGCTTTATCGTAATCATCATCTGACGAAGAGAATTTTGAGGGCGACGCTTCTCATCTTGCTTTGGACGGTCATTCCCGCTCTGGTCGTTTCGGCGCAGGAGTCGGAGACAGAGTCTTCCGTCGAGCGAGCGAGCGAGACGAAGAAGGCGGAGTCGTCTGCGACGCCGTCTCGATGGGGAGGGAAGTTGCCCGCGCCGACGGCGACCGAGTCGCCTCGTGCCTCGGAAACGTCTGCGCCGTCGTCGTCGAAGGTCGCTACGCCGTCGCAGCAGCCGGGCGGACAGGCCACGAGCGCGCCGGTCGTGCAAGCGCCTTCGGCCAACACGCCGCCGCAGGGGGTGCAGGCGCCGCAGACCGCTCAGCCGCCCACTCCCGGCGCGGTGACGACGCCGCAGACCGGACAGCCCGCGCAGGGAAGCGGAAGCATCGTCGCGCCCGGACAAGCGCCTCTGCCCGCGCCGCCGCCCGCCGCCGGTACGCCGCCGCCCTCTTCGCAGCCGCAGGGGCAGACCATTCAAGCGACACAGGGACTGATGCCGCCGAGCGTCTCCGGCGCACAAATCCCTGCGCCCGCGGGCGTCAGACAGCCCGGACGCGAGAGCGTGCCGTCGGCTGCTCCAACCGGAGAAGTCCCGCTCGCCGTGCCGCAGGTGGCGACAGATTTTCGCTCCGCGCCCGCGCCCTTCCCCTTGCTTGAGCGCGTCGGCGTCGAGATGGGCGACCAGCGCCCGCTCACCTTGCGCGAAGCCATCGAGATGGCGCTCTCGAATAACAAGGACATCGAAGTCGCCAGGCAGAACGTGCGCGTCGCCGAGTTCGACTTGCAGAGCGCGCGCGGCGTCTACGACCCTCGACTCTCGACCTTCTCTTACTACGACAAGACCGAGACGCCCTCGGCCAGTTTTCTCTCCGGCACGGCGAGCGGCGCGGTCACGCAGTCTGGCGTCTTCAACACGGCGACGTTTCAGGGACTCACGCCGTTTGCCGGCGGCGGCTACCGCGTCGATTTTTCCAGCAGCCGCGTGACGACCGACAACCTCTTCGCATCGCTCAATCCGCAGTATCCTTCGGCGCTCACCTTCAGCTATACGCAGCCGCTCCTGCGCGGTCGGCGCTTCGACCAGAACCGCCGCGTCATCGAGATTGCCAGAAGAAATCTCTCGCTCACCGACGTACAGTTTCGCCAGCGAGCCATCGAGACCATCACGGGCGTCCAGCGCGCCTACTGGGATTTGGTCTTCACCCTGCGCAACTTGCAGATTCAGCGCGACGCCGTGCGCGACGCGCGCACGCAGCTTGAACATAATCGTCGCTTGGTCGAAGAAGGGATGCTCGCGCCGATTGACGTGGTCGCCGCCGAGGCGCAGGTCTCCGGCTTCGAGCAGAGCGTCTACAGCGCGCTCGACGATGTCGGCCGCGCCGAGAACGCTCTGAAGAATCTCATCGCGGAGAACCGCGAGTCGGCTTTCTGGAACGTCGCGCTTGTGCCGACGGATCAGGTGAGTGTCGAGCCGCCCGTCGTCGCTTTGACGGAAGCGATGGCCGCCGCGCTCGCCAACCGTCCGGAGCTAAAGCAGTCGGACGTGGCGCGCGAGATAAACGAAATCGAGCAGCGCTTCGCGCGCGAGCAGACCCGGACGCAGCTCGACCTCGTCGGCAGCTACGGCGCGGTCGGCCTCGCCGGCTCGGTCAGCCAGTCGGCCAGCAACAACCCGCTCACCGCCTCCAACGCTCAACTGCGCGACCGCATCAACCTGCTCTCCGAGCGCAACGGGCTTCCCCCCCTCAACGCACCGCCCGCTCAGAGCGTGCCCGACATCTTCGTCGGCGGGCTTCCGCAGTCGCTCGCCAACCTCGGCGCGAATCGCTTCAACAACTTTCGCGTCGGCGTGCAGCTCAACCTGCCTCTCAGGAATCGCACGGCCCAGGCACAGCTCGGTCGCACGCTCGTCGAACAGGAGCGCATCGCCACCCAGCGCGAGCAGCTGGAACAGTTGATTCAGGTCGATGTCAGAAACTCGCTGCAACTGATTCGCACCGCCGAGTCGCGCCTGAGAGCAGCAGCCGCCGCGCGCGCCGCCTCCGAGCAGCAATACATGAGCGAGCAGCGCAAGTTCGACGCCGGTCAGTCAACCTTCTTCCTCGTCCTCGAACGACAGACCGCGCTCACCAACGCGCGCGGCAACGAGCTGCGCGCCCAGACCGAACTCAACAAAGCCATCGCCGAACTCCAACGCGCCACCGGCAACGCCCTCGAAGCCAACAAAGTCGAAGTCCGCATACGGTAAAGCAGATGTCAGAGGCAGTTTGAAAAGTCCCGAAAGGGACTGCTGATAATAGCCCAGCGATTTATCGCTGGGTCAGGAAGCATGTCCAATGTCTCAGTCCCGTAGGGACGGCTGAACCTGACTCAGTCGTCCCTACGGGACTGAGCAATGTTTGCGGCGAGTTCCCAGCGATAAATCGCTGGGCTATGTTCATCCTGTCCATGACGGGACAGCAGCACTCCCGATTTCCAAACAGCTTCCTAGAGAAAACTCAAGCCTGCTTTCCTCTTTTCTGACCTCTGACCTCTATTTCAGTCGAGCTTTGACCCAGAGCGGCCAGTGGTCGGAGAAGCCTATGTTGCGGGCGATGCCGCTGTCGGTGGCTGTGAGGCCGCGAAGCCAAATCCAGTCGAGCTTGAATTCGATGAAGACGGCACGGAAGGTGTCGCGGTCGTCGGGGTGTGGAGTGTTGAAGCCCGCTTCGGTGAAGAGCTTGCGCGCGCCGCGCACGTCCTTCGACTTGATGGTGTTGAAGTCGCCGAGCACGACGGCGTGCTTGATGGTCGGATGCCGCCGGAGGTCTTCGAGCGCAGCGCCGAGTTGTTCCATCTTCAACTCCATCTTGAGGCGCGTCTCGGCGTGGATGGAATAGACGCGAACCGGAGTGTCGCCGACGCGCACGGTCGCACCGATTCCGACGCGTCGCCTGCCGTTCGGCCCTTCGTGCGGCAAGACCATGCGCTCGACATCTGTGAGCGGAAAGGGGCTGAGAATGGCGACTCCCGTTCCTTCCTCTTTCTCTCCCTTCTCCTGCGGAGGCGCAGCCCACGCGTAGTGCATCCCTAGAGCCTCGGCCATCTGTCGCGCGGTGTTGACGTTCTGCGTGCGCTTCCTGTTACGGTCAACCTCCTGCAAGCCGATGATGTCGGCGCGTCCGATTGCGTCGCCGCCGCGAAGCTGCTCGATGAGTTTCAGCAAATCCTCGCCCCCGCGCCAGCGAATGTTGTAAGAGACGATTTTGATTTCCTCCGGCGTCTGCTTCGGCGACTGGCTCGGAGGCTTCGAGGGGCTGCCCGTCTCAAGCAAGCTCATCGCCGCCGAACTGAGAGGCGGCACGACGACCCGCTCGCCCGATTGCGCCTGCGAGTCGAAGAGACCGAAACCGGCCAGCAGGACTAAGGCGAGACAGAGGACAAAAGCGCAGGCGCGCAGGACGATGGATGAAATGTTGTGCGACGACGAAAGACGTGCGAGCTGTACGCTCTTCGTCGCGTCGCTTCGTGCGCTGCCGGCTTCGGCGTCTGGTCGAAGAATTTTCATCGTTCGGCATAAGGTGCGTCGCCTGCGAGAAAGCGTGCGGCGCGCGGCAGGATTCGGTAATGACAACGCTCGGCTTCGAGCACTTCGCCGTCGGTGTTGACCTTGATGGTACGGCTGAAGCTCATGTCGAGTTCGGTGGCGCGCATGTATGAGACGCGCGGGTCTTCGATGTGGTCGCCGCTTGAGACGCTTGAGAGCAGCGTGATGAAGTCGAGCGTGGGCATCGCTTCGACGACGCACACGTCGAGCGCGCCGTCGTTGATGATGGCACCGGGCGCGATGAGTCGCCCGCCGCCGACGAGACGCGAGTTGCAGACGGCGAACATCTCAAGGCTCATCTCGCGCTCGATTGTCTCTCCCTCGACGGAGACGACGCTCAGGCTCGCACGAACCGCATCGTAATCCATCAAGACCTGCGCGCCGCCGATGAGATATGCGAGCTTCCCGGCGATGGATTTCAGTTGCGGGTTGACGGCGTCCGACACTTCCGCGATGAAGCCGCCCGCCGAGACGTTGATGAAATAACGCTCGTTCAAAACTCCTATGTCGGCCTCGACGGTGCGCCGCTCAAGCAGAATCTCAAGCGCGCTCTCCACGTCTTCGGGCAGGCCGAGCGCAGAAGCGAAATCGTTGCCCGTGCCGAGCGGGATGAGGCCGAACACGGTGCGCCCGAGCGCGCCTTCCACCGAAGCGACGCCGTTCAGAACCTCGTTGAGCGTGCCATCGCCGCCCGCCACGAAGATTTGTTCGTAGCCGTCTTTGGCCGCCGCTTGTCCGGCGTGCAGCGCATCGCCCGCAGCAATCGTCATCACGATGTCCAAATCGCCGACGGCCTCGCGCAGACGCTCGTTAATCGTCTGCAAATAGTCGGGCGCAGCATCCGTGCCCGCCACCGGGTTCACAATCAATCTCGATTTCATCTCTGAAAGCTAATATACGACACGAACGCTCATTGCGTCAGCCGTTGCTCGCCTGAGCGTGCGCGCCTGCGATTTATGAAGTAGGGGATAAGGAGATAACCGGCGAGGCCGAAGACGAGGTTGAGAATCGTTCCGCCAATCATCACGACGAGCAGGATGAGCAGCATGAAGCCGTCGAGCATAGGGATGAGGCCGGAGGGGGGCTTCGACTGCTGATGGAGGAAGATGGCGAGAAAGACGACGAAGAAAACCGCCGGCGGGATGACGATGCCCGCCAGTCGCGCCCGCTTGAGATTTCGTTTTCTTATCAGAAGGTAAGCGACCACGCCCATCAACTGAAAAGGGATTGCCAGAATCGTCACGTAAAGAAGAAGGAGCAGTAAGTCGCCCATCAGTCAACGTCTCCGGGGTGGGAACTATGAACTGAGAATAATTGAATCATTGAATCATCGGTTCATTGATTCAATGAAAAAATGAATCAATGATTCAATTCCTCTCGATTTCGAGCCGCAGGCCGTCGCGGGCTTCGATTGTCTCGCCGTCCCAGAGTTTTCGAGCTTCGGCGGCAAGGTCGATGCCGTCCCATTCGGGGTAGAGGTGCGAGAGCAGGACGCGCCGGGGCGAAGCGAGGCGCGCGAGGCGCATGGCGTCCGCGAGGTCGAGATGCGTCTCGATAGGCTTACCGCTCGGGAAGGAGCATTCCATCATAAAGAGGCTGACGCCGCGCGCGCAGGTGGCGAGCGATTCGGTGTAGCCCGTGTCGGACGTGTAGACGACGGATGCGCCGTCCTGGTCGGTCAGACGTAGCGCCAAACTCTCGGCTGTATGCGGCGTAGAGAAAGTCTCTGCGCGCACGCCCGGCAGCAGCTCAAACTCGGCGCGCGGCGCGACCTCGCAGACTTCGACGGGGAAAGGCTGTTCCATCAGCTTGTAGGCGCCCGCCGCGTCGAAGGCGCGCAGGAGTTTCCCGAGCCCGCGCCCGCCGTAGATGCGAAGCGGCTTACGACGCTCGCGCGTCTGCGGCGCGTGTCGTGTGCCGAAAAGAAAAGGGGCGAGGCCGCCGACGTGGTCGAGATGAAAGTGGCTAATCCAGACGGCGTCGAGCCCCGGCCAATCGAGATTCTCTTCGGCCATGCGATGAAAGAAGGGGGCGCTCGCGTCGAGCAGCACCGAGCCGCCGGAGGTTCCGAGCCAGTGTGCAGTAGAGGAACGGCGCGCGTGCGGGACGGCTGTCCCTGAGCCGAGGACGACGAGCTGCATCTCTTCAATTCTCCGAAACTGCGACGATTTTTCCGAAAAGAGGCTAACAACCCGGCACGCCGAGCGTCAAACGCGAACCCGAACCCGGTCGAGCGTTCGAGCGCAAAGCGTCTATATTGAAAGCACTGTCGCCGCTCTCGAAAAGATTTCGCCCGGCCGTTTCTCGCGCCTTTTGTCCTTCTCCGTCTCCACGCGCCTCGCAATCACCTCGCACGACAAACACAAGTGAATTGCAACCATTCGCGGCTTTGGGCGGCGTACCTTCCCTTGACCACACGAAATCGGCAAGGAGCAGTCCAGTCAAAGATAGCCTCGCTAAAGCAACTATGACTTCCGTCTGTCTCGACGACAAGATTCAAAATTCAAGAATGGAGAAAAACCTGTGACCTTTAATTATTCGAGAGCGTCTCAACTCTTTACCCTCCTGCTGCTGCTCGCGCTCGCGCCCGCGACCTTCGCGCAGGATACGAACAACACGAGCCAGACCGCGACGGCGCAGACCGCCGCGCGCGGGCAGAAGCTGAAAGTCAAGGGCATCGTCACCGAGCGCACCGCCGACACCTTCACCGTGCAGGACGTGAGCGGCGCTAAAACGGTCGTCCGCCTGAGCGACCGTGCGAGCGTCAAGACGAAGGGCGGCGTCTTCAGCGGCGGCACGAGCTATCCATCAACCAACATACTGCGCGGCCTCAACCTCGAAGTCGAAGGCCGCACGGACGAGACCGGCACGCTCATCGCCGACAAGGTGAGGTTCAACGATTCCGACTTGAGGGTAGCGCGCTCGTTGCAGGCGCGTGTTGACCCGGTCGAGAACAGAGTCGGCACGGCTGAGAATCGCATCGGTGAGGTGGAGCAGAACGCTTCGCGCCTCTCAGGTCAGCTGGACGAATTGGCCGCCGTCTCGAACGCGGCGCGCGGCGGCGCAAAAGCCGCGCAGGACACGGCTGATGCCGCGCTCGTCGGCGTCAACGCCACCAACGAGCGCATCGCGGCGCTCGACGATTACGTCGCGCAGCAGACCTTGACCGTCAACTTCCGCAACCGCAGCGCCGTGCTCTCGCGCGAAGCCAAAGAGCAGCTCGACCAGCTCGCCACACAGTCGCAGAACGCGCGCGGCTTCGTCTTTGAAGTGAGCGGGTTTGCCAGCGCCGAGGGCGGGCCGGAGGCCAACCGTCGTCTCAGCCAGCGCCGCGCCGACGCAGTGATTCGCTATCTCGTCGAAGAGCACAGAATCCCTCTGCGCCGCATCATCACGCCCTACGGCTTCGGCGAAGCTCAGGCCGTCGCCGACAATACGACGCGCGCTGGTCGGCAGCAGAACCGCCGCGTCGAAGTCCGGATGCTCGTCAATCGCGGCCTCGCGCAGCCTGCGCCCGACATGAATCCGACCAAAGTGACCACGGCGACGACGCCCGAGTTCTAAACTTCGAGCCGGACTAAAAACGACGACGCGACAGTCGTCCGGTAACAAAAGAGACGCGGGACTTGAACATGGTCTCGCGTCTCTTTCATTTTTGGGCTTTGCGCGCAGCAGACTTGACCGCGCGCGCCGGCTTGCGCTACACCTCTAGCCAAAGCAGTTTCAAAAGAGTCGAGGGCTCGGGTTCAAAGGAAACAAACTGGATGCATGGCGTCGTTTCGCTGCTCGATGACGAGCACTATGCATTGGTGGAGAAAATCTGGGATGAGCTGGAGCGCGACTTCGGCGTGCGCGGCATCTACGTGACGCCCTTTCCGCATCTCTCCTATCAGGTGGCCGAAGGCTACGATATCGACTCGGTCGAAGCCGTGCTCAGGGAGACGGCGAGCGAATCTCTTCCCTTCAAAATCAGCACCGCCGGGCTCGGCATCTTCAACGTCACGCATCCGGTGCTCTACATCCCTATCGTGAGAAGCCCGGCGCTCTCCGCCCTCCACGAAAAGCTCTGGCTGCGCATCCCGCGAGTCGCCGACAGCACGGCCACCCGCCACTACCAGCCCGAGATGTGGGTTCCGCACATCACGCTCGCACACGGCGACCTCGACTACGCACAGCTTTCCGCCATCGTGCTCGCCTTCAGCGAGCGGCAGTTTCACTGGGAGATAAACGTCAACAACCTCTCGATGATTTACGACACGGGCACGGAACAGGGGCTCAGATGCCGTTTCAATTTCAACGGCGACGGCGCGCACCAAACCAAGCCCTGTGCTCAAGCGACGAAGGAAGACTGAAGATGTCAGAGAATCTGGAACTCGACGCGCTGGCCGTCTTCTCGCACCCGGACGACGCGGAATTGACGATGGCCGGAACGCTGCTCAAACTCAAACAGTTGGGCTACCGAACGGGAGTGCTCGACGTGACGCGCGGCGAGATGGGCACTCGCGGCACGCCCGAAGGCCGCGCCGAAGAAGCGCGCGAAGCCGCTCGCCTGTTGAAGCTCGACGTGCGCCTCAACCTCGAACAGCCCGACGGGCACGTCTGGCTGACGGAGGATTCGCGCCGCGCGATGGTGCGAGTGTTCAGAACCTACAGGCCGAAGGTCGTCTTCACGGCGCACTGGGACGACCCGCATCCAGACCACGCGGCGACGGCTCGCATCGTGCGCGAAGCGGCGCGTCTCGCCAGCATGCGCCGCTACGACGAAGAGGCGGGGCAGCCCTCCACGCCCATGCCCGCGCTCGCGCACTCGGCCTATTCGCGCCTCGTCGTGCCCTCCTTCATCGTCGATGTCTCTGATTTCGTCGAACAGAAGATGGAGGCCATCCGCGCCCACGCCTCGCAGTTCTACCGCCCCGACGCCGACGAGCCGCAGACGCGCATCAGCGAAAAAGGCTTCCTCCAGATGATTGAATACCGCATGCGCTACTACGGCTCGCTCATCGGCGTCGCCGCCGGGGAAGCCTTCTACGTCCGCGAAGCCCTCAACATCGACGACCCTGTCAGCCTGCTCACCCGCCCTATGAACATCTACTCCTGAATGTTCCAGAGACAGGGAAGCCGAACCGGGGCGTCGATAACAGTCTGCGAATGAATGCACCGACCCGACGCTCGTTCGAGAAGCGGTTTGGAGACCGCCCTCAACGTGAGTGGCAGGATGGTTATAAGGTGAGACTCGGGAAATAGCTAATGCGGTTTTTCTTCTGAGCTTTTATAAAGAAGCCGGACGAGCGCCAGTAGGAAGACGAGCGAAACTGCGACGACTATCAGCCCCGTTTTGCCGAACAGCATCACAACGGCGAGCGCCCCGAAGATGAGAGTTCCCGGGGGAGCAAACGCCAGAAAGCACGCCGCGACGAGGACGGCGATGCGCTTGATGGTCTGACCCGGATTCAGCAAATAGGATGATAGACCCTTCAAAGGCTCGGGCTCAAAGCTTCATATCTCTCTGACCCCGAAAACGATATAGGAAGATGCTTCGTCGCGCAAATTTATGTCGCGGGAGTATAAAAACAAGCGAAAGTTCTTTCTGCTATCAGCGACCATCCCCGCCGTCGTCGTATGCTATGTGATTTTTGCATACGGGGTTGATGTGCCGTTCGCGGACGAATGGGAGATAGCTCCTTTTTTTACGAAGAAGGCTCAGGGCAGACTGGCCTTTTCCGAGTTGTTCGCCCTCGTCAACGAGTACCGCCAATTCTTTCCCAACCTTATCTTCGTCCATCTCGGATGGCTCACAGGCTGGGACGTTCGCTTTGAGATGCTGCTCAGCTTTCTGTTGGCCTGCCTGGTTTCGCACAACATTTACCGGCTCGGCAGAAGAACGCTGCGACTTGAAGGCGACACTCACCTGTGGGCGTTCCTTCTATCGAGCCTCATTATCTTTTCCCTCGTGCAGTATGAGAACTGGCTGATGGGTCAGCAGGTAATCTACTTCATCCCCATCGCCTGCGTCACCACATGCCTGCTCATTTCTCAAGCCGACATGGGGATTTGGAAGAGATTGATTATCTGCGCCGCGCTGTCAACCGTCAGCTCCTTCTCTTCGGCCAACGGCATCCTTTGCTGGGTCGTGACCCTGCCCGCGCTCACGAGGGCTGAGAGCTTGAAGGCGTTTGCGAGGCTCAGGTGGCCGACGGCGGTCTGGTGTCTGGGCTTTGCTCTCTGTGCCGCTCTGTACTTGTACGACTTCCAGAGACCATCCTCGCTGCCTTCAACCTCGGAGTCGCTCTCCAAGCCCTGGCTGGCAGTCGCCTATTTCCTCTCGCTGTTAGGCTCACCTCTGACCGGATTCAGCCGCTATCTGAGTCCGGTCGCCGTCCTGGTCGGGCTGGCGCTCTCTGTAATGTTCGTCCGCGCATGGGTCTCATACCTGAAGTGTGTCCCGGACGCCGACCTGAGACGACGGATGCTCTGCTGGCTCATGCTGGGCATCTACTCTGCGGCGACGGCAGCTTTAATCACCTTCGGGAGAGCGGGATTCGGCCTCTATCAGGCGTTGAACTCCAGATATACGACCTTCTCTCTCTACCTCGTCGTAGCCCTGATTCACCTGTCAGCAATCGTGCGCGGAGCAGTTGGAAGGCCGCGAGGCGAGAGGCTGCCCCGTGCCCCGAGACGTTTAACTGCTGCAATCGTCATTCTTCTCGGCCTGCACCTGCTCGCGACGGTCAACTCCATCCGGCATGTGGGCGAGTTCAGGCTGCGCGTACTACACTCGAAGGCGTGTCTGCTCTTCATCAACCTCGTAGGCGGTAGATGCCGGGCGCAGGTGAGTCCTGATTTCTCGCTTCTACAGGAGAGGGCGAGGGCGCTCGACGAGCTGGGCTTCCTGCGCCCCGGCCTCTTGAGCAGCCGACGCGTGAGGGATTTCGCCGAACGGGTCGAGCCTCATCCGGCCTACGGGTCGTTTGAACGATTAATCAGGGAAAGTGGCACGTACGTCGCCTCTGGAATCGCCGCGCTGCCCGGCAGGCGCGAGCCCGCCGACGCCGTGCTTTTAACTTACAGGGACGGCGAAGGTCAGGATGTGCTTTTCGCCGTGGCAGAAATGGATTATAAAGGGGACTTCCTGAAAAGGCTTCTGAACGAACGGGCTCTCTTTTCCTGGCAACATTCTTTCACATCAGAAGCGATTCCGGCGGGAGCCGGAGAGCTTTCGGCGTGGGCTTTCGATGCCGACAGTGGGAGAGCATTCAAGCTCGAAGGTGTACACAATTTGCGTTAAGCGCTCTCATAATTTGAACAGGTTTGACGGTGTAAGCATGGACAGTATCAGTCTCTTCTTTCCCGCTTATAATGACTCTCTGACGATTGCCCGTCTGATTTCCGATGCCCTCGCCGTGCTCCCGTCGCTGACGGACGATTACGAGGTCATCGTCGTCAACGATGGAAGCACCGACGAGACGGCCTCGGTGCTCGACGAAATAGCGCGCCGAACTCCCGGCCTGAAAGTGATTCATCACGAAAATAACAAGGGCTACGGCGGCGCTCTTCGCTCGGGGTTCAGAGCTGCCAGCAAGGAGCTGGTCTTCTACACGGACGGCGACGGGCAATACGACGTGCGAGAGCTGCTCGCCCTGCGCCCGTTGCTCAAGCCCGGGGTGGACGTAGTTAACGGCTACAAGAAAAGGCGGGCTGACGGGGGGCGGCGCAGGCTTTTGGGCGCAGCCTATAATCACCTCGCGCATCTCTTGTTCAGCCTTCCCGTGCGCGACGTGGATTGCGATTTTCGTCTCCTGAGAAGGAGCGCGCTGAATCGAGTGGCTCTGTCGTCGTCAAGCGGCGTCATCTGCGTCGAGCTGGTGTACAAGCTGCACCGTGCGGGCTGCTCCTTTGCCGAGATTCCCGTCAGCCACTACCCGCGCCTCTACGGGCGCTCACAGTTTTTCACGCTCGCGCGCGTCGCTCGCACGGTGTTCGACCTGTTCTCGTTATGGCTTCAGCTCGTCGTGCTGCCTCGTCTGCCCCGCCGCGCAGCAGCCAGCGCCGCGCGGGCGAGACGCACGGCGAGCGAGGCCGACGTAAAATGAACCGCGCCGAATAATAGAGCGTAGATTAAGAGAACCGCTTCGGTCGGCCAGCGCTTCGGCAGCTACCCGGTAGAGTCTTCGACATCTCGATGAACGTCTCAAAAAAATTTAGTGAATATAAAGCCCGTTCTGTTCTCATCACGGGCGGCCTCGGTTTCATCGGCAGCAACCTGGCGCACAAGCTCGTCGAGCTGGGCGAAACCGAGGTGATTATCCTCGACGCGCAGATTCCGGGGCAGGGCGGAAATCTGTTCAACATCGAAGGCATCAGAGAGAAGGTGACGGTGCATTCGGCCAACATGGGCGACGAGTGGGCGGTCAACCACATCGTCGCGGGCGTCGATTACATCTTCAACCTGGCCGGCAGCGTCAGCCACCTTGATTCGATGTCTGAGCCGCTCAGAGACCTGGAGCTGAACTGCCGCGCTCAACTGGTGCTCCTTGAAGCCTGCCGCAGATTCAATCCCCACGTGAAGATTGTTTTCACCAGTACCCGGCAGGTTTACGGTAATCCAATCTATCTTCCTCTCGACGAGCAACACAGAATCGCGCCGACCGACGTGAACGGCATTAACAAATACGCTGCCGAGAACTACCACCTCCTTTACCGACGCGTCTATGGAACGCGCTGCGTCTGCCTGCGGCTGACGAACACCTTCGGGCCGCGACAGCTCATCAGCCACGACAGGCAGGGCTTCATCGGCTGGTTTATCCGCAAGGCTATCGACGGGGAAGTCATCGAACTCTTCGGAGACGGCAGACAAAAGCGCGACCTGAATTACGTGGACGACGTGGTTGAGGCTTTGCTGCTCGCAGGCGCGAGCGAAGTCGGCGAAGGGGAAATCTTTAACCTGGGCGGCGACGTGCCGATAACGCTCAACGATTTGGCCGAAGAGCTAATCGCCATTACCGGATGCGGAGGCGTCCGCTCTCTTCCTTTTCCGCCGGAGCGGCAGTTGATAGATATCGGCAATTCATTTTCGAGCTACCGGAAAATAGAGTCTGTGCTCGGCTGGCGTCCGACGACGCCGCTTCGTGGAGGCTTGGCTCGCACCGTCGAATACTACAAGAAGCACCGCGACCAATACTGGAACACTGATGCCTGTCTCCTTTCTCAACCTTAAGAGTCAGCACTCGGAAATCGAAACTGAAATCAACTCGGCGCTCTCTCGCGTGCTCAAGGGCGGTCAATACGTCCTCGGTCGTGAGGTAGAAGCTTTCGAGAAGGAGTGGGCGGGATTCTGCGGTGTGGCCGCCGCCGCCGGAGTCAATAGCGGCACGGACGCGCTCGCACTGGCGCTGGTCGCGTCGGGCGCGGTGCGTCAGGGCTTCCGAGACGAGGTCGTCACCTCCCCGCTCACGGCAGGCTATACCGCGCTCGCCATCAGGATGGCGGGCGGCCTCCCCATCTTCGCAGACATCGACCCGCAGACCTACACGCTCAATCCCGATTCCGTAGAGCGAGCCATCACGCCGCACACGCGCGCTATCGTCCCCGTTCATCTCTACGGTCAGATGGCCGACATGGATGCCATTAAGCGTTTGGCCGAGCACCATGACCTCGTCGTCATAGAGGATGCGGCGCAGGCGCACGGTGCGCTGAGCGGGGGCAGGCGCGCCGGGGCGCACGGTCACGCCGCCGCCTTCAGCTTCTACCCGACCAAAAACCTCGGCGCATACGGCGACGGCGGAGCGGTCACGTCCGACGACTTGAAGCTCATCGAGCGGGTCAAGGTTTTGCGTCAGGGCGGACACCCCGAGGCCATGCGTGGGAAAGTTGTCGGAGCCAACTCACGCCTCGACGAGCTTCAGGCGGCCGTCTTACGGGTTAAGCTCAAACACCTGGATAGATGGAACAAAGTCAGGAGGGAATTGGCCGAAGAGTACAAGTCGTTCTTCGACAGGCGCTCGGGCATCCTGCCCCCTTCTGCGAATGAGCCGGACGCGCATGTCTTTCACCTCTACGTTGTGCAGCACCCGGAGCGCGAGCGCCTGATTGCTCATCTGAAGCATCGAGGAATCCAGACGATGATTCACTACCCAGAGCTGCTGCATCGGCAGCCGCTCTTCAGGAGCAGCGCTCAGGGGAGCCTCCCGGTGGCCGAAAGCCTCGTCGGTAAAATCCTCTCGCTTCCTCTCCACCCGCACCTCTCTCCCGCCGAGCTTCAAGACCTGAAGAACGCGCTGCTCGCCTTCTCGACGTAGCAGACTATTCCTCCGATTTTTTAGCTACGCAGATAATTGAAAGCCCGAACGGTAGATAGCCAATCTTGAGCTTGAGCAGGAGGGCTTCGCTCAGCAGCGTCCGGGTCAGCGCACGGTTAAGCCAGCCTAAGCTCGGCGGAAGGGGCTTCACGTCCGACCCCTTCTCGGCCAGACCGATGCGCTTCAGAATCAGCCGTCTGAGCACTGCCACAGGAAACAGTATGCTGTTGGCGTAAGAGGCACGTAAGACTTTGAACCCGGCGCTGTCCATCTTCTCTTTGAGTTGACCGAGAGTGTATCGGCGCTGCGAGTCGAGCGCTGCGTCGTGGCCGCTTCTCATCCATTCATAGGCGGCCACCCTGACGAAAGCGAAGCCGCCCGGGCGCAGTACGCGGTGCATTTCGCTCAGGGCGGACGCGTCCGAACCTTCGCCCGGCAGTTGCACCAGGACATCGAAGCTCGTCACGAGGTCGAAGACAGAATCGCCGAACGGCAAGTGTTCCGCGGAAGCTTGGGCGAGGTGTTTATGCCCGCGCTGGCGGCAAAATCTGAGAGCCTCCGGAGCTACGTCGATGCCTATCACCTCTCCGCGCCCTGCGTAGCGCGCAAGCCATGAGAGCATCCCGCCCGTGCCGCACCCGGCATCGAGAATGACTCTATCCTGCGCAGGTGGACACACGGGGTCGAGCAGGACGGCCGTAATCTCCCGCATGCCGAGAAACCACCAGAAGCTCTCTTCGAGAGAATATAAGTCTGCGTAGTCCTCTGCCTTCACGTCCCTTCCTTCTTATCCGGGCGACTGTGCGGCACTGTCTGCGCCCGCAGAGTCCGCCTTCTCGCCCGTCGAAGATCATGGCAGGCGTCGAAGTGAAATTTAACTTCTAACTCTTTCTATCTACGATTCGCAGATTACCTCTTTTTGTCGAGCACCGTGCGGGCGACGGCGAGCGTCGCGGTGGCGCGCGGAGATTCGGCTGTGAAGCTTCGAGCCAGCTCGACGGCGCGGTTGAAGTCGTCTCTGGCAAGCGCGGTGAAGATGCCGCCGAGGTCGAAGCTCTCGATGTTGAAGTTCATCGTCATCGCGCCTTCTTTGAACTTGACGCGGACGGTGAGACCGCCGTCCTCGCCCGTGAAGGCCGAGACGGCGTTGGCCGATTTGACGACCTCGGCCATCGCGTCCCAGGCGCGTGCGCGGTCAAGCTCGAAGAGTTGTGTGACGATGGAGAGAAGGGCGCGCGTGCGGTCGGGCGAAGCGGGGTCGATGCGGCGCGCTTCGGTTGTGGCCTCTTCGAGAATCTCGATGGCGCGTCCGGCTTCCGCCTTGCCGAGCAGGCGCGCGGCCTCGGTCATGCCCCACGTGCGCTGCACGCTCGAAAGCTCGCCCGAGCGCGCGAAACGCAGAGCATCCTCGGCATTCTTATCTCGAATAGCACTGCTGACGGCGCGGAAATCCATAAAGGCGCGCATCTGTCGGCGCACGTCGAGGTCTTCAATCTTATCGACGAACTCGCGGGCGCGCGCATCCTTCTGCTCGGCGGCGGCCATCGCGGCCTGCACGTAGATTTGGTCGCGCTCCTCGGCGGTCTTGGCGCGGTTGAGGCGGTCGAGGCTCTCCTGCACGCGGTCGCGGTTCGGGTCTTCGGGCACGAGGCCGCGCGTCAGGGCAGACTCATCGACGTGCCGGTCGTCTTCGCGCGCATCGGGCTGGAGGGCTGCGAGCTGCGCGCGGAGGGCTGGCGCTTTGTCGGGTGCGTGCTGCTCGAAGAGCGGGGCGAGGCGCGCGATGACGGAATGCTTACCCTTGCGTCCGGCAGATGTCTTGTCCTGTTCGGGCGGCGGCGTCGGACGAAGCAGGACTGTCGCGGCGGTCTGCAAGAAAGCCGCGCGAAGCTGCGCGGGCAGGTCTGCGGGCGGCGAGTTGTCGTCTCGCCAACGGCGCGTGTGGCCGCCGCCGTTGCGACTGAAGGTTAGGTAGAGATAGGGCGTGAAGACGTAGGATGAGAGCAGCGAGACGGTGTTGGCGTCCGAGGCCGGGTCGAGCGCGACGCGCGAGAGAAGCGCCGTGTAACGCTGGTCGGCCGCCGCCGCGTTCTTCTCTCGCAGCTTGTCGAGAAAATTCATGCCGAAGACGTTGACCGGATAGAGCCCTGTATCGCCAATCTGCATCGCGCTCTCGACGTTGCCCTCTTCGAGCAACTGCCGCGCAAGACTCATACGCTGCTCGACGTTGGCGGGCGGCTCGTCCGGGTTAAAGACGGCGGGCGTCGCGGCGGGCTGATTCGTCGCGCTCGCCTCCTGCTTTCTCGCCTCTTCCATCTTTGCCAGAAACTCTTCGCCGAGCTGTCGGTCGCGCCGCGCGGCGAGGCGCAGCACTTCGGGACGCGCGCTCGGAAGCGAACGCGACGCGGAGCTTCCGCGCGACGCCTGTATAGCACGCCTCTCATCCTCCGTCCGCCGCGCATTCTCCACGTCAGCCGCCTCGGCAGCCTCCCACGCGCGCCTGAACAGCGCGCGCGCACGCTCCGCATCCGTCTCCCACAAAGCATCTGCGGCGCGCGCCTGCACGCGCGCACGCAAAGTCTGGTCGCGGAAGTTGCGTGCCTCGTCGGCCAGAGAAGTGACGAGCGTGATGGCGGCGTTGCGGCGGACTTCGACGAGCGGGTCGGCGTCGGCAGTCGCCGTGCGCGGCGTCCGTTTGGGCTTGGCGGGAGTTTGCGCGAAGGTCGGGAGCGCGAAGGCGACGATAAAGAGCGCGAGGAAGCTTTGACGAACCTGTCGAGCCATTTTCCCTCCAAAGGCCGCGCGGGAGACCCTCGTCCCTTGCGCGGCGAAAGGTTTCAGAATTGTCTTAATCGAATGACGGAAGGGCGAACGGGCAGAGCAGAGTTCGTCCCGCCCGTCTGCTTCGAGATAAGAGCCTACACGCGCTCGCCCGCGCGATGTTCCGAAAAATCCGGCCTCGGGCGGCGCGCCAAATCCGACCCGGCGCAAAACTGATTTACGGACGTGAGGATAATTTTGTTCGCTCGGATACGCAAACGAAAGCGCCGCGCAGGGAATCAATCCTCACGCGGCGCGACATTCATGCGAAAGCTTCAGACAGAGACGTTCGGCTGAAAGCTGACTGCCGACAGGCTGAAAGCTCCCAGTCTTCTCAGACGGCGACGACCTCTATCTGCGGGTCAACCTCCTGTTGAATCATCCCCTCGATAGCCATCAGCGTCCCCGAGATTGAACTCGGGCAACTGCCGCACGCGCCCTGATACCGGATTTTGAGCGTGTCCTCTTCGAGTCCGAGCACTTCGAGCCAGCCGCCGTCGCCCGCCAGCGCCGGACGAATCCGCTCGTCAAGTATCTCGTTGATACGCAGCAGACGCGGGTCGTCGCTCATCAGCGCGCCGAGCGCGCCGCCCACACCCTCGCTCGCAGCCGCCGCCGCGCCCGCGCCGTTCCGGACGGCTTCGGCGGCGCGAATCGGCACGGCCAGTCGCGGCAGAAGGTCGTCCCAGTCGGCCTGCTCCTCCTTCTCGACCGTCAGCATCCTATCCATGTAAAAGACCGACGCGACCTCCCCGACCTCGAACAGCGCGCGCCCCAGAGGGTCAGCCGCCGCCTCCTCCGCGCTCGAAAACGAACGCGCCGCCCCCTGCGTCAGAGGCTCTTTCAGAATAAACTTCACCGCGTTCGGATTCGGCGTCTCCTCGATATTATCAATCTTTGGCATTTCCAACTCTCCCTCGAAATGATTGCTTCACGAAATAATCTCTCTTCTTTAGATGCCGATGCGGCATTAATAGTGATAACGCGCTTGAAGAAAATCTATTCTTTCTTCACTAATTAGATAAACGATTCGATGTTCCTGAGTTAAGCGACGCGACCATGCGCCGGCCAGCAAATATTTCAACGGCTCCGGCTTGCCTAGCCCTATAAACGGGTCGCGCATCACAGCCTCAATCAAATCAAAAGCTCTCAGCGCAACCCTGCGGTCTGTTTCTACCCAGTAACGTAAATCTTCGATGAACTCCGGATGGAACGCCGCCACACGCTCCTTTTTCTTTGAGGACGGAGCTTTACTCTTTTTCGCCAAGCCCAAGCTCCTTACGCAAAGATGCAACAGTCTTTGCTTTTGGCTTCTGAGCCCTAGCTCGATTCAGAGCAGTCAATAGCCGTTCTACATTCTTTGGAGACCTGAGAAGATGTGCCGTTTCCATTAAGCCCGACAACTCTTCGGCAGACACCAGCGCCACATCATTCGAGCCGCGACGGTTAATTATGACAATCTCCTGATTTTTAGCCACCTCATCACAAAGCTTGGCTAAATTAGCGCGTGCGCGTGTGTATGTCGTCTGAATGGGCATAAACGTACCTTTGAAGCTATGTACAGTGATACTGTACACGCGAAAGGTAGCGTTAGGCAAGATGCTCTGAAAGGATGAAGCGCCAATCTTCTCGCTTCAAAGCTCATGGCGGCGGCTGTGCTCAGCAAAACGTAGTCTCTGCCGTTCAAGTCGCTTGAGGACTATTGCCGTGCTTTCGGGGCGTCTCGCTCGCCTGCTGAAATTTGGTTGTCAAAAATGTGCCGAGGGGGTATATTCAAAACCCTCGCTTGTCCCCCTTCTACAGGTGAGACAAGTTGAGACAAAAGGCAGATGGTAGCGAGGGCCATCTGCCTTTTGCTATATTCAGAGGTCAGAGGTCAGGGGTCAGAGGTTAGTAAAAGCCAAGACCAGAGTTTGGCTTTTGTCTTTGACTGACCTCTGACCTCTGGCCTCTTTCACATTATGAACATCGGCATTACTGTCTATCCGACCTACGGCGGAAGCGGCATCGTCGGCTCAGAGCTTGGCAAGGAGCTGGCGCAGCGCGGGCATACCGTGCATTTCATCTCTTCCGCGCTGCCGACGCGCCTCACACAGCTCAACGAGCGCGTGCGCTTTCACGAAGTCGAGATGATGTCGTATCCGCTCTTCGAGCATCAGCCCTACACGCTGGCGCTGGCGACGAAGATGTCCGATGTCGCGCAGAGCGAGAATCTCGACCTGCTGCACGTTCACTATGCCATCCCGCATTCCATCAGCGCCATCCTCGCGCGCGAATCGCTCGCCCCGCAGAGGCGTCTGCCCGTCATCACCACGCTGCACGGCACAGACATCACGCTCGTCGGCGCAGACCGCTCGTATCTTCCGATTACGCGCTACGGCATCGCGCAGTCAGACGGCGTAACGGCCGTCTCGCATTATCTCAAGCGCGTCACGGCAGAGACTTTCCAGTTCGACCACATCGCCGTCATCCCAAACTTCATCTGCGGTTCAGATTATCAGCGACACTCGATGCCCGACCTGCGCCGGGAGCTTGCGCCCGGCGGCGAGCCGCTGCTCGTCCACGTCTCGAATTTTCGTCCGGTGAAGCGTCCGGTCGATTGCGTGGAGATTCTGGCGCGGGTGCGCGCGAGCGGCGTTGAGGCGCGGCTCGTGATGGTGGGCGACGGCAGCGAGCGCGGACACGCCGAGCATCGCGCGCGTTGTCTGAAGGTGGACGAGCATTGCGTCTTCGTCGGCAAGCAGCCGCGCATCGTCGATTATCTCTCGGCCTCCGACGTGCTGCTGCTGCCCTCCGAGCAGGAGTCGTTCGGACTGGCCGCGCTCGAAGCTCTGGCCTGCGAAGTGCCGGTCATCGCCTCGCGCGTCGGCGGCATCCCGGAGGTCGTCACCGACGGCGAGACCGGATGCCTCAGCGAAGTCGGCGACATAGAAAAGATGAGCGCCGACGCCGCGCGTCTGCTCAGAGACGAAGCGACGCGCCGAGAGATGGGCGCGCGCGCGCGCCAGTCCGCCGTCTCGCGCTACAGCACAGACCTCGTCATTCCTCAGTACCTCGATTTTTATGAGCGCGTCATCGCCGCGTCGAACAACGCCGCCGCCGCTACGAAGTGAGCGCGAAGAGGCTTCGCTCGAAGAGAAGCCGATTCGCTACATCGTGCAGAATCTGGAGCGCACCTACGGCGTGCCCGAGAACCGGCGCACCTCCAACCCGCTCGACATGCTCATCCAGATTATCCTCTCGCAGGCCACCACCGACACCAATTCCGAACGTACCTTCGCCGCCCTCAAAAAGCGTTTCCCCGATTGGGATGCGCTGCTTCGCGCACGCACTCAGACAGTCGCCGACACGATTCGCTCCGGCGGTCTCGCCAACCAGAAGGCCGCCGTCATCCGCGACCTCCTGCGGCAGATAAAAGAACGCGAAGGCACCCTCACGCTCTCCTTCCTTCAAGACCTTTCGACCGAAGAAGCGACCGATTACCTCTCGCAGTTTCGCGGCATCGGCCCCAAGACCATCGCCTGCACGCTGCTCTTCGCCCTCCACAAAGAGACCTTCCCCCTCGACACGCACATCTTCCGCGTCCTTCGCCGCGTCGGCCTCATCCCACGAAAATGCACCGACCGCCGCGCCCACGAAATTATGAACAGCCGCGTCCCCGAAGGAAAATTCTACTCCTTCCACGTCAACCTCATCCGTCACGGCCGCGCCCTCTGCCGCCCACGCGAACCCCTCTGCGAGCGCTGCCCCATCGTCGAATACTGCGACTACGGACAGAGCATCATATAAAATGAGTTTTCAGTTTTCGGTTTTCAGTTTTCAGAAAAGGGACGGAACTCTTCTGCTAAAAACTGAAAACCGAAAACTGAAAACTGATTATGTCGTATCTCGTCGATGGCAATAATGTGATGGCGCAGCGCGTCGGGTGGCACAGGGACAGGACGGGGGCGCGGCGCAGGTTGATGGAGGAGTTGGCGCGTTTCGCGGGGCGGGCGGGGGCGCGTGTGTCGGTGGTGTTCGACGGTGCGCCGGAGGAGCATTTTCCTGACGGGGCGCGCTATCGGGGCATCCGGGTCTTTTACGCCGAGCGCGGGTCGAACGCCGACGAGCGTATCAAGCGGATGGTGGAAGAGTCGCGTGAGCGTCGGACGCTGCGCGTCGTTACGTCTGACCGCGCGCTGGCCGATTACGTGCGTCTGTGCGGCGCGCAGGTCGTGCGCGCGGGGGAGTTTCGCCGACGCATCGAGGAGACGCAGGCCGGAAGTGAAGACGGCTCTGCGCCCGTTGAGCGACGCGAGGGCGTGCCCGACGCGGAGATGAATCAATGGATGCGCTATTTCGGAGTGGAGGAAGACGAATGAAGAGTAAGTAGGAAATAGGAAGGCGGAAGGCGGAAAGCCTCTCAACTCTCTTGAGAGGCTTTCCCTAATCCTTCCGCCTTAATTCTCGCTCTTCATCCTTCATCCTTCCTACTTCCTCCTTGCTGTTCGACTCGTTCGATGTCGAAGGTCAGGTCTTGGCCGGCGAGCGGGTGGTTGGCGTCGAGGGTGATGTGGGTGTCTGTAACGTCGGTGATGGCGACGGGAATCTGGTTGCCGTCGGGCAGTTGCATGAGAAGGTTCATGCCGACCTCGGGCTCGATTTCGCCGAGATTCATGCCTTCGCGCGGGACGGCCTGAACGAGCGTATCGACGCGCGGCCCGTAGGCGTCGTCGGACTGGATGTTGATGGTCTTCTTGTCGCCGACGTTCATGCCGCGCACGGCTTCGTCGAAGCCGGGGATGACCTGACCCGCGCCCACCTCGAACTCAAGCGGCTCGCCGCCCTCGGAACTGTCGAAAACCTCTCCGCTCTGGAGTCGCCCCGTGTAGTGAACCTGCACGGTATCGCCGTTTTTCGCCTCGTTTGCCATAATCGTTTTGCTCCGGTTGTATTTGTTTCGGGAAGCATCGCATACTCGCAGGCGAAAAGCCAAGCCGGGTTTTGGTCGCCCAAAGCGAGTCCGGGCGAACTCGATGCCCTGCCGGGTCGCCGCCCGCTCGCCGAACGCTCGCGGAGAAAGCTTATGAAGAAACAATCCCCGCTCGGTCTGAGTTTGCTGTTCGTCTGCCTGCTGCTCTGCGCGCCCTTCGCGCCCTTCTGCAAAGCACAGCAAACGACGCCTGTGCCTTCCGCTCCGCCTCAGTCGTCTTCAGGCGCGACGCAGCCTGCGCAGGCATCGGACGACGACGAAGTGGTTCGCATTACGTCGAACCTCGTGCAGATTGATGCCGTCGTGACGGACAGAAACGGCGTGCAGGTGACAGACCTCCGACCCGAAGAGATTGAGATTTTCGAGGACGGCCGCCCGCAGAAAATCACAAACTTCTCCTACGTCTCGAACGAGACGGGCATGCGAGCCGAGCCGCTCGTAGCTTCAACCGCAACTTCAAAGCCGAACGAGAAACTCGCGCCGCCCGTTCCGCCTGCACGCCCCAGACCCGAGCAGGTGCGCCGCACCGTCGCGCTCGTCGTCGATGACCTCGGCGCTTCGTTCGAGAGCACGCATTCCATCAGGCAGGCTCTGCGCAAGTACGTCGAGCAGCAGATGCAGCCGACCGATTTAGTCGCCATCATCCGCACGAGCGCAGGGATGGGAGCGCTTCAGCAGTTCACTTCCGACCGGCGGCAGCTTAACGCCGCCATTGAGCGCGTGCGCTGGAATCCGGTGAGCGGGCGCATCAGCGCCTTTGCGCCGATAGAATCCGATCCCTTCGCGCAGGCGCAGCGCGAGGCCGGGCTCGGAGACAGTGGCCGGACGCCTTCTGAGGCACGCGCCGAACTCGACGAATTCCGCGAGCAGATTTTTTCCGTCGGCACGCTCGGCGCGCTCAACTTCGTCATTCGGGGCATGAGAGAACTACCCGGGCGCAAAGCCGTCGTGCTCTTTTCCGACGGCATCGAGTTGCTGGATAGCAACGGGGAGCGCAACGACCGCATCCTCGAAGCCCTCCGACGCCTGACTGACCTCGCCAATCGCGCCTCGGTCGTCATCTACACGATTGATGCGCGCGGCCTCCAGTACGCCGGGCTGACCGCCGCCGACAGCACTTCCGGCATGCGCATCAGGGATATCGAAACGCTGGTTCAGGAGCGCAGCCGGAAGCTCTTCGAGTCGCAGAGCGGCCTCCAGTACCTGGCGCAGCAGACGGGCGGCTTCGCCATCCGCAATTCCAACGACCTCTCGCGCGGAGTCGGGCGCGTGCTCGACGACCAGAAGGGCTACTACCTCATCGGCTATCGCCCCGACGAATCGACCTTCGACATCAAGGGAGGCCGCAGCCGCTTCCACAAAATCACCGGGCGAGTCAAACGCTCCGGCGGCCTTCGCCTGCGTCTGCGAAGCGGCTTCTACAGCTTCACGGAAGAAGAGACGCGCCCGGCCGCGCGCACGCGGCAGGAACAAATACTCGCCGCCCTCTCTTCGCCCTTCGCGTCGGGCGGAGTCGGCCTGCGACTGACGACGCTCTTTGCCAACAACGACCGCGACGGCTCTTTCGTGCGCTCGCTCCTGCACATAAACGCGCGAGACTTCGCGTTCAAGCCCGAGGCCGACGGCTGGCAGAAGGCCGTCATCGAAGTCGTCGCCTTCACCTTTGGCGACAACGGGCGCGTCGTCAACCAGATTAGCCGCTCCGAGACGATTCGCGCGCGCGGCGAAACCTACACGGACGTTCTCAAAAACGGCCTCGTCTATAACTTCGACGTTCCAATCAAAAAGCCGGGAGCATACCAGTTGCGCATCGCCGTGCGCGATACTGATTCCGAGCGCATCGGCTCGGCCAGTCAGTTCATCGAAGTGCCCGACGTGAACAAAAAACGGCTCACGCTCTCGGGCATCGTCCTCACAGGCATCAAAGGCGATTCGGCCGCCGACTCGAAGGCGACGCAGCCGGGCGCAGATGCGCGGAGTTCCGCGAGCGCCGCCGCCTCCGTCGATGCGCGGCTCGGAGAGGGAAGCGAGGTCGATCCGCAGATGCACCCGGCGGTTCGACAGTTTCGTCGCGGCGCGGTGCTCGATTACTTCTATTACATCTACAACGCGAAGCTCGACCGCGCAGGCGGACGCCCTCAGCTTCAAACCCAGGTGCGACTCTTCCGCGAAGGTCAGCCCGTCTACACGGGCACGCCCACGCCTCTCGACCTGACGCGCCAGCCCGACGCGAGGCAACTGGTCGGCGGCTCGCGCATCCATCTCGGCGGGCATCTACAGCCCGGCGAATATCTCTTGCAGGTTATCGTCGCCGACCTGCTCGCGGGCGAGAAGCGCCGGACGGCGACACAGTGGATAGATTTTGAGATAGTCAAATAGAGACCTGACCCGGACGACAAACAGGCGACGAGCACGGCAAGCTTAACCGACGCACGTCCGAGCATTAGTTCCCCTATGCGTTCCATCATCGTCGGCACAGCCGGACACATCGACCACGGAAAGACCTCTCTCGTGCGCGCCCTGACGGGCGTGGACGCCGACCGCCTGCCCGAAGAGAAACAACGCGGCATCACGATTGACCTCGGCTTCGCCGAGCTTAATTTGGGCGACCTGCGCGTCGGCTTCGTCGATGTGCCCGGCCACGAACGCTTCGTCAAGAACATGCTGGCCGGAGCGCACGGCATCGACGCCGTCGCCCTCGTCATCGCCGCCGACGAAGGCGTGATGCCGCAGACGCGCGAGCACTTCGACATCTGCCGCCTGTTGGAGACGCGCGCCGGGCTCGTCGTCATCACCAAAACGGACGCGGTAGACGAAGAGCTTCTGGAGCTTGTCCGCGCCGAAACGGAAGAACTGGTGGCCGGGTCGTTTCTCGAAGGCGCTCCCGTCGTCGGCGTCAGCTCGCGCACGGGCGCGGGGCTCGAAGAGTTGAAGGAGCGTCTGCGCGAAGTCGGAGAGGCTGCTCCCGCGCGCTCGTCGAAGACAATCGCGCGCCTGCCCATCGACCGCTCGTTCACGATGCGCGGCTTCGGCACGGTCGTCACAGGCACGCTCGTCGCGGGCGAGATTCGAGAAGGCGACGAGATGGAGCTTTTGCCTCAAGGCACACGCGCCCGCGTGCGCGGCTTGCAGGTGCACGGCGCGAGCGTCGCGTCGGCCAGGGCGGGGCAGAGAACGGCGGTCAACCTCGGAGGCGTGGACACGACCGCCATCGAGCGCGGGATGGTGCTCGCCGCTCTGGGTCGCCTCCTGCCGACGCAGATTATCGACGCCGAAGTAGAAACTCTCTCAAGCGCGCCGCGCCCTCTGCGTTCGCGCCAGCGCGTGCGCCTGCACGTCGGCACGACCGAAGTTCTGGCGCGCGTGCAGGTGCTCGAAGAGACGGGCGAGATAGCTCCGGGCGCAAAGGGCATGGCGCAGTTTCGTTTGGAGTCAGCCGTAGTTGCGCTGCCCGACGAGCGTTTCATCACGCGTTCGTATTCGCCGCAGCATACGATTGCGGGCGGGCGCGTGCTCGACGCACACGCCGCCAAGCATCGCGGGCGCGACCGCGCCGAAGCACGCGCGCGTCTCGAACAGCTCGCCGCAGCCGACGACGCCGAGCGTCTCGCCATCTTCGTCGAATCAGCCGCCGAGCGCGGGCTCAGGCGCGCCGACGCCTCCGCGCGCACGGGCTGGCGCGACGACGTGCTCGACGCGGCGCTACTGGAAGTCAAACAAAGCGGCGCGGTCGTCGATGCCGAAGGCGTTTTGGTCGGGCGCGAAAGCTTCGAGCGTCTGCTCAAGCAGGCGCACGAAGAGGTCGAAGCGCATCACAGGCGCGAGCCTCTCTCTCGGGGCCTCGCGCGCGAGACTCTGCGCGAGCGAGCCTTCGCGCGCTCCGCGCCCGAGCTGTTTCGCGCCGTGCTGCAACACGGAGAGCGCGCGGGCACGCTTCTCTCCGAGCGCGACGTTGTGCGGCTCGCCGCACACAACCTCTCGCTCTCCGAAGCCGACGCGCACCTGCGCGACCGTCTGGAGCGGGTCTACGTCGAAGCTGCGCTCGAAGCGCCCACCTTCGACGAAGCGTGGCTGCGCGCAGGCGGCACGCCCGCACGCCGCGAGCACGGACGCAAGCTTCTCCAACTGCTCATCGACGCCGGGACGCTCGCCCGAGTCCGCGACGACCTCTTCTTTCACCGCGCCGCCATCGAGCGCCTGACTCAAGCTCTGCGAGACTACGGCGACCGGCACGAGCCCGAGCGCCTCATAGATGTCGCCGCCTTCAAAGACCTCTCCGGCGTCTCACGCAAATACGCCATCCCCCTCCTCGAATACTTCGACCGCGAGCACATCACGCGCCGCGCAGGCGACCGGAGAATAATTACTCGTCAATCGTGAATCGTGAAAAGCGGGTGAATGGTGAATGGTAAATGGTAAATGGATAAAACCTGTTCTCACCATTTACCATTCACCATTCACCATCTCTTATCTATTCACGATTCACGATTCACGATTTACTAATCATTCCTTCTTGCTTCTCGCGCGCGAGGGCGGTAACATAAACGCCATCTCAAGGCTGTTGCGGCGGGAATTTCGGGCGCGAGTTGCGCTGGCCGAAGGTCTGCTGCGAGCGGTCTGACACCCGACCGGGTTTTCGAGTTCGACGGCGCGACTGTTTGGCTTCGTATTCTGTAAGCCATTATTTCTTCCAACTCATAAAGAACGTGGAGGTTCCAAATGAAGAGCCTGATGGATATCGTGCTTGTGATCGTCGGATTGATCGCGCTTGTGTTCACGGTGTTGCAGTTCTACTGGTTCGCCGCGCCGCCGGGGCCGGAGGGGCCGAAACAGCACCTCTGGCTGGCAATCGGGGGAGCAGTCGTCCTCTGCGCCTGCGCGCTCGGCCTCTTCCTTCGCCACGTCAACAAGGAAGAAGAGATTCACATTACGCAGTAGCAGATGCGTCTGCGCTCTGCGCCGGGCTGCCGTCCTTGTCGTCGCAAGCGCGAGCCTCGGGTTTTTGCGACGAGCGCCGACGCTGCCTGCTGCCTGAAGCTTCCGGGCGACGGGGCAGCGAACATGCCTCTTCACTGGCGGCGTGCGCGCCTCGTCGCCTCCGACATCAATTCGTCTACAGACCATCCGACGCCGTTTGCGTCTGCCGCGATAGCACGCCTCTTCAGGCGCAGACGGCGTTCTGTTCTTTTGTCGTCGCGCTCCTGACGACGAATCAAACACTTCTCGGGGAGAGCGCTCGATGCTCATTGCTCCTTTGTTGCTACTCGTGCAGGCGGCGGACGACCAGGTCTTTCGCACGCCCAGCTATTTCGCGCCGGTCTTCCTCGTACTGCTGGCCGGCGGGGCAATCGGCTGGCTCGTCGCGGCGGTGCTCGGCTTTGCGCGCGCGCGTGCCTTCGGCGCATCGGCGCGCTGGTTCGCCCTCGCCTCCGTCTGCCTCATCATCTATCACCTGCAACTGCTCGTCCTCGGATTCGGAGTCGCGCAGAAAGATAACGACCTCGTCCTCAGCATCGGCGCATTCTTCAACCTCTTCATCGTGCTCGGAGCCGTCTGCGCCATCGTCGGCTTCGTCCGGCTCACCGACCCGCGCCCTTGAATCGTCACTGACCGACGCCGACGCCCCTACCGCCGCCCCGCACTTCCTTGAAGCAAAAGAGAACAGCTTTACTACTGACGGCGCTCGCCTCCGTCGCGCTCGCCTGCGCGGGTCTTCTGTTCATGTCCGAGGATGTGCGCCGATACCTGCGCTCGTTTGCTTCGGATTCAAAGCCAAACGCCGCGCCGCCCGGTTTCGTCATCGCCGACGGCACACACTTCTCGATTGACGGACGCCCCTTTCGCTTCGTCGGCGCAAACGTCGCCGTCATGTACGGCGGCGAGCCGGAGCACATGACGGAAACGCTCGACGCCGCCGCGCGAGACGGCGTCCGCGTCGTCCGCGTCTGGGCGCACGGCGAGATTGACGAGCGCGACTCTCAAGCGAGCATCGCGGGGAGCGGCAACGCTTGGCTTCGCGCTAACCCTTTCCGGCGCGCGCCCCACGTTTGGAACGAAGCGGCATTTCTACATCTCGACCGCGTCCTCGTCGAAGCCGCGCGCCGACGCTTGCGCGTCCAGCTCTGTCTCTCTAACTGGTGGCCTGACACCGGCGGCGTCACGCAGTATCTCGCCTGGGCTGGCATCCGCGACGCCTTCGACCGACAGCATCCACACAACGTCAACACAGAGCGCGCCATGCTCTTCTACACTAACGAAGAGACGCGACGCCTCTATCGACAGCACGTCGAAAAAATCGTCGCGCGCCGCAACACCCTCACAGGCAAGCTCTACCGCGACGACCCCACCATCTTCGGCTACGAGTTGATGAACGAAGCGCAGGCTCCGACCGGGCGCGACCACGAGCGCCGCGCGTGGGTCGCCGAGATGAGCGCCTACCTGAAATCGCTCGACCCCAATCATCTCGTCACGCCCGGCCTCTGGGGCTATCGCAACTCGCGCGAGCGCCGCGAGTGGCTCGAAACGCATCGCCTGCCGACCATCGACTACTGCGACGTTCATGTCTACCCGCGCGACGACCTCGACAGCTACGTCGATTCTACGGAAGCTCTCCGCTACTTCATAGACAACCGCGCCGCCGCAGCCTTCTCAATCGACAAGCCGCTCGTCGTCGGCGAGTTCGGCATCCCGCGCGAAGGCTTCCGGTCGCATTCGCAAGCCGATTGGTTTCGCGCCTACTTCGACCTCGCCGGGCGCGCCCACTTAGGCGGCGCGATGTTCTGGATACTCACGCGCGAAGCCGAGCGCGACTACGGCATCTCCTACACCACCCCGCGCGACGACGCGACCCGCGCCGAACTCAAACGCGCCTCGACCCTCTTCACATCCTTCGACGACCCCGCGCCTCCCTCCGACCTCCTCGACTTCGGACGACATCTCATCCCGCGCCAGTTCGCCTTCGCGCGCTCGCCGGACGACCCCGCCGCCCTCCCACGTCTTCGCACCGAAGGCGAAGCCGCGCCCCTCGTCTACAGCTTCGCGCCCGAGCAGGCCGCGCGCGGACGCTTCGAGAAACTCGGCGGCGGCGCAGGCTACGTCTGGGGCGACGGCGTCGGCTACTTTGAATACCTCCTGCCCGCGCGCGACTTCAAACGCAGCTTCGACGAAATCCTCGTCCGCGCCTATCTCCAACCCACCATTCCCCCCGACGCCCGCTCGCGCTTCGACTCGACGCGCGTCACCCTCTACGTCAACGACACAGACTGCGGCTCGCGCCTCGTCCGGCTCGCCCCCAAACCTCAAGCCCCTATCCAGGAGTGGCGCATCGACTCGCTCCCGCTCCGCACACGCGCCGCCCTCGGCCAAGCGCTCTCCATACGCTTCGCCGTCCAACTCGACGCCGACCATCCCTTCGGCCTCACCATCTCCAACTTCCCCGAAGGCCACGACGCGCGCGGCGCATCCCCCGTCGAAGTCGAGTTGAAATGAATTTGAGATGAGATTTAAGAGGAGGGAACTGAAACTGCGTGGACAGAACTTCTAAACGCTTTACCGTCTCGTTCGACTAACGCCTCTGACGCCGCCTCGAACGACACGCTCCGGGAAGGGAACTAACAGCCGAACGCCGCCTTGACCTTCGTTCAGCATCAATCTCAAACACCATCCGCCGGACTCTACGACAATTTTTCTACTTCAACAGGCGCGCCGCCTCCGTCGCATAGTAAGTGATGATAATGTCTGCGCCCGCGCGCCTGATGCTCGTCAGCGTCTCCAGCATCACGCGCCGCTCGTCTATCCAACCGCGCTCAGCCGCCGCCTTAATCATCGCGTACTCGCCCGACACGTGATAGGCCGCGAGCGGCAAATCGAAACGGTCGCGCACTATTCGTATGATGTCCAGGTAAGCCGTCGCCGGCTTGACCATCAACACGTCAGCGCCCTCCGCATAATCCAGCTCGGCCTCCCTGAGAGCTTCGCGCGCGTTCGCCGCGTCCATCTGGTAAGCCCTCCGGTCGCCGAATGCTGGCGTGCTCCCCGCCGCCTCACGAAACGGCCCGTAGAACGCCGACGCATACTTCACCGCGTAAGACATAATCGCCACCTGCGACAGCCCCTCGCCGTCCAGCGCCTCACGAATCGCGCTCACCTGCCCGTCCATCATCGCCGACGGCGCGACGATGTCCGCCCCCGCCTCCGCCTGGCTGACAGCCGTCCTCGCCAGAAGCTCCAGCGACTCGTCGTTCAAAACCTCCCCCTCACGCACCACCCCGCAATGCCCGTGCGAAGTGTACTCGCACAAACAAGTGTCGGCGATAATCACCATCTCCGGCACCGCGCGCCGCACCGCCCGAATCGCCTCCTGCACCACCCCCCGCCCTGCATACGCGCCCGAGCCCACCTCATCCTTCGTCTCCGGCAGCCCGAACAAAATCACCGCCCCGACCCCTGACTCAAACGCCCCCGCCGCCTCCCGCGCCACCTCATCCACCGAAAGGTTGTACACCCCCGGCATCGACGCCACCTCTCGCCGCACACGCTCGCCCCCACAAGCAAACAACGGCAGCACCAGACTCTCCCTCGACAGCCGCGCCTCCCTCACCAACCCCCTCAAACCCTCGCGCCGCCGCAAACGCCTCGGACGATGAATCAGATCACGCATTGAATAAACGACCCCTCAACTCCCTTAACTAAATTCCCTAGCTCAAACCTACTCCCCCAATCCCCTCTCACATAACACCTCCCAATCATACCCCCACCCCAACACACCCGCAAAACCCTCCATCCAACCAAACCCCAACTTGACCTTTCACCCCACCTTCCTATAATAACCTCTTCACCCACTCCAAGTGGCGGGGTAGCTCAGCCGGTTAGAGCGTGGGATTCATAACCCCAAGGTCGGGAGTTCAAGTCTCCCCCCCGCTACCATTTATCTCACTCAGTTTCAAAGCTTTACGACGGCTGCTTGATCTGTATCAGATAGCCGTCTGTGCCAGATGACGCGAAGATGACGCGATCATCCCATTTTCCGCTTGAACTTCAAGACCTCTCCTGCCCTGTGCGAAAGCCTGTTAATTGCCTCCTGCATCGCCTGTGGTGTGGCGTGGCTGTACCTGCGAACCATCTTGAGGCTTGATTGGCCTAAGAGAGGCATCCTGACGCTCTCATCTACCCCTCGTTCCGCGAGGCGAGTAGCAAAAGTATGCCGCAGGTCCTGCTGGGTAATTCCGCCCGGAGTGTTCTGGCCGTATGGAATACCAGCCAACTCGCAGGCTTTCTTGAACCCTTTCTTGAGCGTCGTGTAATTGAGTCCGGGCGCGGGCGTGTCGGTGCCAGGCGTGCCGCCGAGCTGGAGGCGCGAGGGGCTCAGTGCGTTAAGGGTGTGCTCCTAGCTCGCTCGGCATTTGAATTTCCACGAAAGAACCTTTCTGCGGAAGTATATCGTGCCTCAAATAGTTGTTGAGTTTAGCCGTTGATAGCGGTAAAAGTAGCCCATACGAATGATTGGACATCCGTAGTGATTTACCGCTAGTTAGATATTCACCTTGTTTGAAAGTTAAAGTGAGCATGCCTTATGGACGACGGCCGGAAAAAAGGTTGGCAATATGCCTTTCTGGCAGGAGTTGTTGTCTGCGTAATGACCGCTATGGTGGCCTTCGGGCTTTCCTTGTTTGCAGCTATGGTTGGCGGCGCAATGATTGTTATCAGCATTATTAACGGACTTTTAAGCCGGACCACGGCAGGCGCTTCAGGCAACAACTGGCTACTATCGAAGCTAAAGCACAGTTTGAACGTGGGGCTATTTCTAAGAACGGCAACGGTTGCAATCTGGATAATTTCTATCGGTCTTGGAATATATTGTATTAATCAAATCAGAAAAGAGTCTCGAAAGAGGGAGGTCGAAAATCGAAAAATAACTATTGAAGGCCTCGTCATAACAGCTGGGGGCGAGCCTGCCGATGGAGCCATCGTCACCGTTTTTCTCAACCGGCCGAGAGAAACGACGACTGATAAAGGAAGGTTTATATTTCCCCAGCTCGACTTCGGAGAAGAGCCGCCCAAAAGCTTATTAATACGGACCCGATGGAAAACTTACGAGGTAGAAACCACCGTCGATCTTACCAAAGGCCCGCCTCAAAGCTTGGAAATCAAGTTGCCGCCGGGGGCCTCTCCCCTTCGGGTTTCCTACTTCCTCCTCGAAGGGCACGCGATTGATTTTCTCCTGCGTGGAAAGATGGACAAGAGGTGGGAAGAGAAACTTGCCGGACAACCTTATATCGTTCCAAACAGCGTTTCTCAGAAAATCAAGGAACTCGTCCGTAAATTTGGCGAGAAATTTAATTACGCTCGCTTTGAGGTTCGCAAAGAAGGAAAGCAGATCGGTTCTCTAAACGAAGAGGCTAGTAGAAATTATGACAAGCCTTTTTTTGTTGGTGGGATGCCTTGGTCGCCTAAGGACGGCGGGCCGATGATAGCCTTTCCGGATTCCAAGTATATCAACTTGCTGAAAGATTCTAGGCAGCCGTGGCGAGTGTTCGTTGCCAAAGGGAGCGACGATGTAGTTGAAGGGGTGATTTTTCGTAAATTTGCTAACCGTCATGATCTAGAGTATTTCGACGATCCTCTCGCCGACTTCTACCGGCATATCACCAAAGAGTATATGCCGCCTGATTTCGGATACATTGATATGTACATACCTACCGCGGTCTGTGGCCTTGGGGAGCCATCTACAACAATTCATTTCGTAGGAAGGTATCTAAGTCTCCGAGTCGCAGTAGTTGAGAACGTTACGAATGAGCCGATTAAGCTAACAAAGTTCACAATTAAAGAAAATAAGTCAGACCAGCTTCGCAGTCGCGAAGACGACAAAGCTTCTCTTGATAAAGAGGTTTCTGAACGGCAGGATCTGTTTCCCCCGGAAATGTTGAAGCCTGGCGAGAAGATCGTGATTCCAGTAGAGATGGTACTAAGACAAGACAACGACATGCAGACCGAATTTCAAGTAAGCATACCTAAAGACCGCCGCAACTTTATCAGGGAGTTAGAAAAGGCTGGCGATATAGATTTCCCAATAGATGAAAAAGCATCAGGCATTGTCATTAACGCTAAGATGATTGAAAACATTTTGAATAGACCGAACATCGCATTTACGCTTAACAGAGAGTATGTATATGGCCCTTCTATTAGTATAGAGAGCATAGAAATTGATAATGTTAACTACCCATTCCGCCAATTCGACCCAAAGAAAATCATTATAACCGGCGAGGTCGAAGAAGGTAGTTGCCCTTACGTTTATACCTATTCACCAGAAGATAAAGAGTGGCTAAACGAAGGTGTGATTTTGTACGGTTTTAGTGAAAGAAATAAAGAGTCAAGGGATGTGAAGCTGTTACGTCGGTTTGATGGGAGAGTGTTAATTAAAGAAAAAGACCCAGAGCAGTCATTTATTGATTTGATCTTTATCAGAGCAGCGTCCCCTGACGGTGGCGAAACGATTTTGTATCCCGTTAACAAACGGTTACGTTCTATTGACAAAGTATACCTAACACTAGGGAAAGGAGAGCAATTCGAGGTCGAATTTGCTATTCCTAAAGGATTAGTCGCTCACAAATATATTCTCGAAGCAGTGGGCTATTACATCCCTTATAAACGAATATCGAAGCCCGTGTACTTCTTAAAACATAATAAGTAAAAAGCAGACGGCTATGTACATGTCCCCATCTCTACGCCATAACCCTCTACTCATCCAGCAGTTCAAGAAGTTGCGCATCGTTCACTTTCCGAAGGCTCGCCCGCAACTGGTCTAGCTCAGCGACCACCCCCGGCCCAAATGCCTTAAGCATATATCTCTCATACGGTCGCCTGTCTCTGTTGTGCCTCCTATTACAGGATGAACACATCGCGTTACAGTTACGCAGGTCGAACCTGATAGAGATACCTCCGCAAGTAGAAGTGCGAGCACTGCAACCCCTGCATAGAGCCGCACGTCACGCACCTCCCGTCCCTCCCCCTTCACTATCAGGGACGTTTACTTATCTAGTTCTGTAGCATCCAGTACTGCCGGATGATCATCCCTCGCTTAACTCGACCGCTCAATAGTGCTCCTTCTCACTATTGACACCTGCCCCACACCGGAATATTCATAGACTGATCTCAGAGAGTAAGAAGAAAGGCAGTAAGAGATGACGAACGACGAGTTAGAGCGAATAATGAATTTCATCATCGAGCGGCAGGAAGTAGCCGCCGAGCAGATTGCCGCAATGGCGGCCAGCCAAGCTGCGATTGCCGCCAACCAGGCTGATCACGACGAGCGCATCGCACGCTTCGAGCGTTCCTACACGGCAATCGCCGAATTGCTCCAGAGGCATGACACGCAAATCGTCGCGCTGACGGAAGGTCTAAACACGCTGACGCGCACCGTCGAGCGCTACATCAGTGAGGGGCGCAACGGTGCATAAGTCATCGTCTGCGCCAGAAGGTCGTCGAAGGCCGCAAACTCGGCACACCGCCAAAGGCTAAAGCAGAAAAGATAGTAGAAAAGACAGGCGAGAAAGGTAATCGAGGGAAACAGTAAGATCGCGAAATAATAGGTGGTACAATGATCGAGTTAAAGAGAACAGCGTCCTCACCTAATACCCCCCAGCTACTGATTGATGGTGTTGAATGTGTGGAGAGAGGCATTCATCTCCGTCAACTTCAGAATACTGATCCGGAGAAAGCCGACTTCCGCCTAAGTGTCTATGATGAATCGCTCGCGAATAAAATTGCGGCCCACCGGTTCTCTGATCTGCCAAAACAGCTAAAGATTTTAACCCTATCTTTTAACCCTCCCCTTCTTAATCCTGAGGAGTTTTATCTTTACGTAATAGTTACCTCGACTGAATCAGATCACTTTGGTGTAACTTTAGAAATCGGTTTTCACTCAGAAAGGTGGAAACACCTCTGGAGTATTGCGGAGTTCATTGAAGAAGCTAACCACATAGCAAGACAAGAAGAAGAATTAATGCTTACGCCAACAGAGCCTACAGAAATACCACCATTTGATAATGGATTCGCTCTGGAAGTCCCGCCTGTGAGTGATCTTACATTAACCATTGAAGGGAAAGTTCGAAGCCACTCAAGTTCGGTAAACCAACTTCATGAATTAACTCAGGCTTCTCTAATGGCGAAACTCCGGAGTGATGCGGTTGTAATGCATTTCGACTTCCCGGAAGAAGTAAGAGTTCCCTGCGAGCAATATCTTTTATACTTCGCTCAATTCCTACGCGACTTAGGGGTGCGGGTGGACACCGCTTTAACTCACGAGGCCGGCCAAGTACTCTTTACAGTCACCCCGGCGGATAAGGAGCAGGCGCTCGATAAAATCCGCGCGGCCCTTAACGCCTATCTTCATCTCCCATCTAACCCAGTCAGCGATGCGGGTAGCGAATCAATAGCAGTTCAACGGTTGGAATCCAACATACTTCGCCTCAGGAGTGATCTCAAACTGGCTGCTGCGGAGCTCCAAGCCAAGAACACGACCATCGAAGCTCAACAACTCATCATAGAAGTCCAGAAGGGCTTACTGAGCGGTGAAGTGATTGTTAACTCAATGAAGGACGTAACCCCGAAACCGAAGGATAAGGACAAGGAAGAACTGCTGGGTGGCACAGTCTCGATCATCCCACTCAAAGGAAAAGGGGTTGAGATTAACCTGCCTGAGTTGTTCAGAAAGTTAAAAAGGCTATTCAAGGATGGAGAGTAGTAGGCGATTAAGAGGAGCGGTCACCGGTAACGCGGGATAAAGAAGAGAAGACGCTGCGCGATGCCCTCCGCCGCAGGCTCGCCGAGATCGCGGAGTTGGCTGAGCCATGCCCCTTTACGGCGTCAGATGGGGGATGCTGTGAGGCGGGCGGCCATGCAAGTGGCGGAGAAGTACTGATGGCCTGCGTGAGAGAAGAAAGGCTGTAAGAAATAATCAAGGAGCTTGTCTAGAACAGCGATAGAGAAATAGGCTGTTCCAGTGGCTCAACGGTTAATCAAAAACAGTAAGCTGACGAACCGCCAGCTCAACGAGTTAATCAGGTACTTCGCTTTGGAAGTACCTGCGAGCCGCGCCGCCAACGTCATGCAGATCAATCGCCACAGCGCCGAGCGCGTCTACCACATCATCCGCCGCTGCTTAGCCCGGGAGTGCGAACTCCACAGCCCGCTCGGTGGCGAGGTCGAGTGCGACGAGAGTTACTTCGGCGGTCGGCGCAAAGGCCCGCGCGGGCGCGGCGCAGCCGGCAAAGTGCCTGTTTTCGGACTCCTCAAGCGCAACGGCAAAGTTTACACCCGCATCGTCGAGGACGTATCGCGCAAGACGCTGCGCCAAATCATCCGCACGAAGGTTGTGCCTGACAGCGTTATCTACACCGACAGCTTCCGCTCCTATGATGGGCTCGTACTCGATGGCTTCAAGCACTACCGCATCAACCATCAGAAGTGCTTCGCAGTGGGCAAGCGCAACCACATTAACGGCATTGAGAACTTCTGGGGTTATGCAAAGACCAAGTTGAAAAGCTACTACGGCGTGAGCCGCGAACACTTCTATTTCTATCTGAAAGAAATGGAGTTCCGATTCAATCACCGAAAAGTCGCTGATTTAGCGGCTTTAATCAAGAAAACGGTCAAGAAGCATCAGCCTGTTCTAGACTAGCTCC